>NZ_JAAXKX010000018.1 GCF_012276755.1 Marichromatium bheemlicum
GGGGGGGGGGGGGCCGGGGCGGGCGCCCCCCCCCCGCCCCGACATCGCTCTCAACCCATGCAACGGAGAACATGGATGAAACCTCAGCAGTCCGGCTTCACCCTCATCGAGCTGATGATCGTCGTAGCGATCATTGGCGTCCTCGCCTCGATCTCGATCCCGGCCTATCAGAACTATGTCGCCAAGTCACAGGTCGCAGCGGGCCTGGCGGAGATCACGCCCGGGAAGACCGAGATGGAGATGATCATTAACGAGGGACGCACAGACGACTTTAAATCAGACGACGTCACTAGTATTGGTCTAAAGAAAACGACAACCTCGTGCGCAAATGAAGCAACGCTTACAGCGGACTCAGGTGCAGCCAGCATTACTTGCAAACTAAAAGGCACGCCCAAGATCAAGGATGCCACGATCGCATGGAACAGGTCTGCAGATGGGGAATGGGCCTGCGAATATACTAATGCCAAAGATACCGGCAACAAGTTCAGGCCCAGAGGCTGTAGTGCAACAGACGGCAACACGGATCCAGCCGACCCAGCGGATCCAGCGGATCCAGCCGACCCAGACTAAGCATCACCCTCCCCTTTGACAAAACGTCCCCAGCGCGCAGCACCGCTGCTGTAGCATGACGAAACCGCGCGCTGGGGCACGAGACCGCCAAAAACCGCTGGAGCGGCCTCAGTCCTCGGCCTCCTCTGTCTCCCCGACATGCACCGCCAACCACACACAGGCCGGCTCGGTCGAGGTGGACTCAACCCGGTGCGGGGTGTGGGCGGGGATCAGCCGATAGTCACCGGCGCGCAGCCGCACCCGTTCGCCGTCGATCCACAGCACGGCCTCACCCTGGAGCAGACAGACCCACTCGTCATGCGGCTGATCATAGTCGACCGACTCCGGGGTGGCGCTGCTGACGATGCGCTCGATGCGCGCGCCGGGACGGGCGAACAGGGTCTCGAAACGCTCGCCCTCGGCAGGGACCTGCAGGTCGTCGAGCAGGTTGCCCGCGCCGTTCACCCGCCGAGCACCATGGTCGCCAGCGCGCGCTGAATGGCGGCGACGTTCTCGCCGCCGCGGATCTCGCGCACCAGCGGCGTGGGGTCGCTGCCGATCCACAGCTTGAGTTCGGCGTCGAGGTCGAAGTGGCCGGCGGTCTCGACCGCGAAGCGGGTGATCGAGCGATAGGGGATCGACTGATACTCGACCTTGCGCCCGGTCAGCCCCTGCTTGTCGATCAGGATCAGCCGCGCGTTGGTGAAGACGAACTGGTCGCGCACCAGCTGGAAGGCCAGCTCGACGCGCTCCTCGGCACCGAGGATCGGCGCCAGCTCCTCGCCGACGACCTCGGCATCGCGACTGGCGGCATTGCCGGTGATGGCACTCAACAGCCCCATGATCTGACCTCCCCTTGGCTGCGTAGGATTAGCGGCCCGGGCGCACCAGCGCGCCCAGCCCCATGGATTCGAGTTCGCCGAGCAGCAACCGGCGCACCGAGGCGCCGTCCTCGCACTGCAGCGCAGTCTGCAGCATCTCGCGCGCCCGCGTGCGGCTGATACTGCGGATCACCCGCTTGACCCGCAGCAGGCTGCCCGCGCCCATGCTCAGGCTGTGCACCCCCATGCCGAGCAGCAGGAAGATCGCCAGCGGGTCGCCGGCCATCTCGCCACAGACGCTGACCTCGCGCCCGTGCACCCGCGCCCCGGAGACGATCTGCATCAGCGCGCGCAGCACCGCCGGATGGAACTCGTCATACAGCTCGGCCACGTGCGGGTTGTTGCGATCGACCGCGAGCAGGTACTGGGTGAGATCGTTGGTGCCGACCGAGAGGAAGTCGACCCGGCGCGCCAGCGAGTCGATCAGATAGACCGCCGCCGGCACCTCGATCATCACCCCCACCGGCGGCATCCACACCTGATAGCCCTCCTCGCGCAGCTCGTCGTGGGCGCGATGGATGAGCTGCAGCGCATCCTCCAGCTCGGTGATGGTGCTGATCATCGGCAGCAGCAGCTGCAGGTTGTCGAGCCCCACGGCGGCACGCAGGATGGCGCGCACCTGGGCGAGGAAGATCTCCGGGTGATCGAGGGTGATGCGCACCCCGCGCCAGCCGAGGAAGGGGTTGCCCTCCTTCATCGGGAAGTAGGGCAGCGGCTTGTCACCACCGATGTCGAGGGTGCGGATGGTCACCGGGCGCGGCGCGAACAGCTCCAGCACCTGACGGTAATTGGCCATCTGTGCCGCCTCGCCGGGAAAGCTGTCGCGCACCAGGAAGGGCAGCTCGGTGCGGTAGAGCCCAACCCCCGCCGACTCCTCGATGCCCAGCGGGCGGCTCTCGGAGACCAGACCGGTGTTGAGATAGAGCGGCACCTGGTAGCCGTCGGTGGTCTCGGCCGGGAGGTGGCGCAACGCCTTGAGTTCCTTGGTGAGGGCGACGTCGTCCTCGGCCAGGCGCAGGTACTCGGTGCGCACCGCCGGTGTCGGCGAGACATAGACGCGACCACGATAGCCGTCGACGATCATCTCGCGACCTTCGACCCGACTCACCGGCAGGTCGGAGACCCCCATCGCCGCCGGAATACCCATGCTACGGGCGAGGATGCCGACGTGCGACGAGCCCGAGCCCCGGGTCGAGACGATGCCGGCGAGGCGCTCGCGCGGCACCTCGGCGATTTGCAGCGCGCTGATCTCGTCGCCGACGAGGATGGTCTGCTCGGCATAGCGCAGCGGATCGACGGTGCGGTTCTGCAGGTGCATGAGGATGCAGCGCCCGAGGTCGCGCACGTCCGAGGCGCGCTCGCGCAGATAGGCGTCGTCCATGGCGTCGAACACCCGGGTGTGGTCGGCGATGGTCTCGCGCAGCGCCCCCGGCGCCCAATTGCCGGCGCGGATGCGCCCGAGGGTACCGTCGACCAGGGTGTCGCTCTCGAGCATCAGTCGCCAGGCATCGAACAGCGCCATGTCCTCGGCGCCGAGATGGCTGTGGCTGTGACTGGCAAAGCGGTCGAGATCGGCCGCGACCTGGGCCAGCGACTCACGGAAATGACCGACCTCGGCGGCGATGTCCTCGGGGACGCGATCGGGCACGGCGTCGAGATCGGCGGGCGGATAGACCACCACCGCCTGCCCCAACCCGACCCCCGGCGAGGCGGCCAGCCCGGGCAGGAAGCGCTGCGGGATGCCGTCGTCCTGCAGCCGCGCCAACTCGCCGCTGGTACGGGCGAAGGTGATGGCGCCGGCGAGCTGCGAGGCCAGGGTGACGACGAAGGTGACCTCATCGTCGTCGAAATGACGCTTGTCGCGCTGGCGCAGCACCAACACCCCGAGCACCTTGCGATTCTGGATGATCGGGGCGCCGAGGAAGCCGTGATAGCTGGTCTCGCCGGTATCGGTGATGCACTGGTAGCGCGGGTGGGTGAAGGCGTCGTCGAGGTTGATCGGCTCGGCGCGCTCGCTGACCAGGCCGATCAGCCCACGGCCCATCTCCAGACGCACCCGGCCGACCGCCGCGGCACGCAGCCCATCGCTGGCCTGGAGCACGTGGTGGCGCTTGTCGAAGTCGTTGAGATAGACCGAGCAGACATCGGCGCCGACGGCCAGCTTCACCCGCTGTACGATGATCGCCAACGCCTGTTCGAGATCACGGGCGTTATTGACTTCCTGGACGATACGGCGCAGCGCTTCGAGCATAGGGGCAGAGGGACTGTGAGAGATGGTTGGGATGGATGGACGCGGCGCGCCCGGGGACGAGGGCGTGACCGCCGCTTGCCTGCCTGCCCGGGACGCGCTCAGCCTCGCCGCTGGCGCAGCAGCGCGTTGCCGGCCGACTGGCGGGGCTGCTGACGCAGCTCGCGCGCCGGGGCGCCCTCGGGGTAGAGCGACGGCGCCAGCTCTTCGAGGGCCTGCAGATAGACGTGGCGCTTGAAGTAGACGACCTCGGTGAGCGGTTGCCAGTAGCGGACCCAGCGCCAGGCGTCGAACTCGGGCTTGTCGGAGAGATCGAGCTGGAAGGCGTCCTCGTCGCAGTCGACGCGGAGCATGAACCACACCTGCTTCTGACCGATGCAGGTCGGGCCGCAGTGACGGCGGATATAGCGCTTGGGAAGGTGGTAGCGCAGCCAGCCCCGGGTGCTGCCGAGGATGGTGACCTGGTGGTGGTCGAGACCGACCTCCTCCTGGAGTTCGCGGAACATCGCCTGCTCCGGGGTCTCGTCGGAGCGGATGCCGCCCTGCGGGAACTGCCAGGCGTTCTGTCCGATACGCCGGCCCCAGAATAGACGGCGCTCCCGATTGCTCAGGATGATGCCTACGTTCGGTCTGAAGCCGTCGTGATCGATCACGTCACTCTGTCCCACTGGATCGCGCCTTAGCATTCTTCCATACCCCGTTGATAGCGGCAAGCGAGGGATCGACTAAGCGACTGCCAAGCAACGGCTTTCCATCGCCCAGGATATCACGACACAAAACTGGCGCGACCTATGCTTGCAAGCACCAGGGGAATCCCCGACCATCGAGTGGCGGGCCCCGTGCCGGCCCTCCCTGCACCCGGCCAGCGCCGATCCATCCACCTTATCAGCCATCAGGACCCATCGCCCGATGTCATTAGCGATCTTCGATCTCGACAACACCCTGCTCGCCGGGGACTCTGACCACCTCTGGGGCGAGTTCCTGGTCACCCACGGCCTCGTCGACGGCGAGCACTACGCCCGCGAGAACACCCGCTTCTACCATGAATACCGCGACGGCACGCTCGACATCGACGCCTTCCTGCGCTTCTCGCTGCGCCCGCTGAGCGAGCACCCGCGTGAGCGGCTCGAGGCGCTGCGGGCACGCTTTGTCGAGGAGTGCATCGCCCCGATCATGCTCGAGCAGGCGCAGGCGCTGATCGCACACCACCGCGAGGCCGGCGACACCCTGATGATCATCACCGCCACCAACGCCTTCGTCACCGCGCCGATCGCCGCGCGCTTCGGCATCCCCCACCTCATCGCCACCCAGCCGGCCGAACGCGACGGAGGCTATACCGGCGAGGTCGAGGGCATCCCCTCCTTCCGCGAGGGCAAGGTGCAGCGGCTCGAGTCCTGGCTCGCCGAGCGCGAGCACGACCTCACCGGCAGCCACTTCTACAGCGATTCGCACAATGACCTGCCGCTGCTCGAGCGGGTCGAGCACCCGGTCGCGGTCGACCCCGACCCGCAGCTGCGCGCCACCGCCGAGGCCCGTGGCTGGCCGGTGATCTCGCTGCGCGACTGACCCCGGCCACGCCCGGCGACCTTCATGCTGGCGTCATCTCGCCCACACCGCGCCGCAACAGTCGCGACCTACCATCGCCCTCTCAGTCATCAGCAACACAGCAGAGGGTCCGTCATGGTCGCATCCGCGTCTGCGCCGGTCGTCAAGCGCTCCGAACGTCTCTACGTCGAACTGGCCTCCTCCCCCACCGAGGTGCGCGAGGCCCAGGCCCTGCGACACCGGGTGTTCGCCGGCGAGATGGGGGCGCGACTCGACAGCCCGACCCCGGGGCTCGACGAGGATGCCTTCGACGCGCACTGTCAGCACCTGCTGGTGCGTGAGGGCGGTAGCGGTCGGGTCATCGGTTGCACCCGGCTGCTCATCGACACCGCGGCGGCGCGGCTCGGACGCTTCTACTCCGAGGGCGAGTTCCGGCTCGATGCGGTACTGGCGCTGCCTGGGCGCAAGCTCGAGATCGGGCGCACTTGCATCGCCCCGGAGTATCGTCAGGGACCGGCGATCGCGGTGTTGTGGTCCGGGCTGGCCGGCTTCATCCATCTCCATGGGGTCGACTATCTGTTCGGCTGCGCCAGCGTGCCGCTCGGCGAGCACGACCTGCAGGCGGCGGCGATCATGAACCGGCTGCGCCGCCAGGCGCTGGCCGCAGAGCCGCTGCGGGTCATCCCGCGCGCGCCGCTGCACACCGAACACGCCTCGGACGACAACCTCGATGCACCGCTGCCACCGCTGCTACGGGCCTATGTCAGGCTCGGCGCCAAGGCCTGCGGCGAACCCTGCCGCGACCCCGACTTCGGCGTCGCGGATGTACTGATGCTGCTCAATGTCGATGAACTCAACCCAAGCTACTCCAGACACTTCCTCGAACGCGCCACGCACCCTTGAACACGCTGCACGAGCCGGGGTGCTGAGGACCAGTTGGCGCCTGTTGCGACTGGTCGAGCACCTGCTCACCGGAACCATGATCGGTCTGTGGATCTATCTACTCGAACGCCTCGGCCGCCCGCCGGCCTGGACCGCCCGCGCGGTGCGCTGGTGGAACCAGCGGCTGTGCCGGGTGCTCGGCCTGACCCTGGAAGTCAGCGGCCGGGTGGCACCGGGCGCGCTGGTGGTCGCCAACCATGTCTCCTGGCTCGATGTCCCGGTACTCGGCGCCCAGGGCGAGATGGGCTTCCTGTCCAAGTCCGAGGTGCGACGCTGGCCGCTGATCGGCTGGTTCGCGCACCTCGCCGGCACCCACTTCATCGTCCGCGGCGCCAACCAGACCGAGCAGGTGATGCAGGGCATCGCCGATGACCTGCGCAGCGGACGCGCGGTGGTGATCTTCCCCGAGGGCACCACCAGCGACGGTCAGGACGTGCGCCGCTTCCACCCGCGCCTGTTCGCCCTCGCCCAGATCCCCGGCACCCGGCTCCAGCCGGTGGCCATCCGCTATCAGCATGCCGAGCACCCGGCCCCGGAGCGGGCCGCCGCCTACACCGGCAACGACAACCTCGCCCTCAGCCTGCTGCGCATCGTGCGCCACCCGGCGCTACATGTCCGGATCGAGTGTCTGCCCCCGCTCACCCCGACGCCCACGACCCGGCGCCATGAGCTGGCCGAGCAGACCCGCACCGCGATCACGCAATCATTGGATCTGCACCCCGAGCCCGCCTGAACCATGAACACCATCGCCCCCCGGCCGACCGCACTGCACCTTGCCGTCGTCACCGAGACCTACCCCCCGGAGATCAACGGCGTGGCGCACACCATGCGCCATCTCGTCGAGGGACTGGCCGCACGCGGTCACCGGGTACGGCTGGTACGGCCACGCCAGCGCGGCGAGCGCGCCGCCCGGGACCAGACCGCGCCGACCCTGGTGCCGGGGCTGCCGATCCCCGGCTATCACGGGTTGCGCTTCGGGCTGCCGGTCTACTGGCGGTTGCGCCGACAGTGGCGACACGAGCGCCCCGACCTCGTCTATATCGCCACCCAGGGGCCGCTCGGGCATGCCGCACTCGCCGCGGCACGCGACCTCGGGGTGGCGGTGGTCACCGGCTTCCATACCCAGTTCCATCAATACAGCCGCCACTACGGGTTGGGGCTGCTCACCGGCCCGATCGTGGCCGCGCTGCGCCGCTTCCACAATCGCTCCCAGGCCACGCTGGTACCGACCGCGACGCTGTGCGAGAGGCTCGGCGCGGCCGGTTTCGACAATGTCGCGATCTTCGGACGCGGGGTCGACATCGAGCGCTTCTCGCCACGCTGGCGCGACCCCGAGTTGCGCCGCGCCTGGGGCTGTGCCGCAGATGACCTGGCGGTACTCTACGTCGGACGGATCGCTGCGGAGAAGAACCTGGCGCTGGCCTGCGCCGCCTTCGAGGCCATCCGCACCGAGCGCCCGGGTGCGCGCTTCGTGCTCGTCGGCGACGGCCCAGAACTGGCACGGCTGCGCCGCACCGCCCCCGACTATGTCTGCACCGGGGCCAAGACCGGCCAGGCGCTCTCGGCCCACTACGCCTCGGGCGACCTGTTCCTGTTCCCCAGCGAGACCGAGACCTTCGGTAACGTGGTCACCGAGGCGATGGCCAGCGGCCTGCCGGTGATCGCCTACGACGATGCCGCCGCCCACACGCACATTGACCCCTGGCGAAACGGCGTTACAGTGCCGTTAGGCGAGCGCGACGACTATCTCCGGGCCGCGCGTGAGGCGGCGCGCGACCACGCGCGGCTGCGCCGGATGGGCGAGGCGGCGCGTCATGACGCCGAGGGCATGAGTTGGGAACGCGTCCTCGAAGGACTCGAGGAGCAACTGAGAGAAGTCATCCATCGACAGTGCCGCAGCGGAGGCTTGTCATGCAGATGTGGCTACAACACCTGAACGACCTCGAGACCATCCTCTGCCGGGCCTGCAGCCGCCCCAGTCGGCGACAGTGGATCCAGCGCAGCTTCGCCTTGATCAGTCGGCTCGGCGATGGCCTGTTCTGGTACAGCCTGATCGCGCTGTTACCCCTGACCCACGGCCTCTACGGCCTGCAGACCAGCCTGCACATGCTGCTCACCGGCGGGGTGGCACTGGCACTCTACAAGTCGCTCAAGGGCGTTACCCGCCGCGAGCGCCCTTGCAACCACGCCACCGACATCGTCGCCCTGGTGCCACCACTCGATCGCTACAGCTTCCCCTCGGGCCATACCCTGCACGCGGTGGTCTTCACCATGGTGGCGATCCACTACTTCCCGCAGCTCGCCTGGATCCTGGTGCCCTTCACCCTGCTGGTGGCCGGCTCGCGGGTGATCCTCGGCCTGCACTACCCCAGCGACGTGCTGGTGGCCACCGCCATCGGCCTGCTCCTCGCCGACACCAGCCTGGCGCTGTTGGGCTGAGCACAACGCAAACAGGGCGCTGCCCCGAGGGGATCAGCGCCCTGTCGTCACGCATCCGCCCGAGTGGCGGACACGTTCACGCCACCCGGCTTACTTGGAGGCGGGCTGAGCCGGCTGCGCAGGCTGGGCCGGGGCACCCGGCACACCCGGTGCACCATAGGGGTAGGCATAGGGGTAGCCACCGCCGTAGTAGGGCGCACCACCGTAGTAGGGCATGCCACCGTAGTAAGGCGCGCCATAACCGCCGTAATAGGGATTGCCGTAGCCGTAGCCATAGCCGTTGCCGCGGCCGTAACCACGACCATAGCCGCGACCACCGCCGCTCATGTTCATATTGAAGTCGCCCCAACCGTCTCCAAACATGTCGCTGAACATGTCACCGACGCCGGAGCCATAACCCGGACCATAACCACCCCAGCCCGGTCCCCACCAGGCGGAAGCGGAAGCGGATGCACCCAGGAGGGCGGCGACTGCGGCGGCGGTAGCAAGCTTTTTCATTGATCTCTCCGGTCGTTGGATCTCGATCTGATAGCAAACCCGGTCGCCGCAATCGGCGACGACGGGACGCATTGTATTAGAAGTTAATTAAATATGAAACTTATTTTCCGCCCCCTTCACGCAACCGCTGCGCGACCGCGCTGAGATCCTCCCAGGCCTTCGCCTTCTGTGCCGGCGAGCGCAGCAGATAGGCCGGATGATAGGTCACCCGCAGCGGGATGCGCGCCTCGCCGATCTCGAACCAGCGCCCCCGCAGCCGACCCACGCTGACATCGGTATTGAGCAGGTGTTGGGCCGAGATCCGCCCCAGCGAGAGGATCAGCGTCGGCTCGATGAGCGCGATCTGGCGCTGTAGATAACCCTCGCAGCGAGCCATCTCCTCGGGTCGTGGATCGCGGTTGCCGGGCGGGCGACACTTGAGCACGTTGGCGATGAAGACCGTCTCGCGTGTCAGCCCGATCGCCTCGAGCATGCGCGTGAGCAACTGCCCGGCACGGCCGACGAAGGGCTCGCCCTGGCGGTCCTCGTCGGCCCCCGGCGCCTCGCCGATCAGCATCAGTCGGGCGTCGTGCGCACCGCTGCCAAAGACGCTGTGCTGGCGGGTCTCGTGCAACGCGCAGCCACGACACTCGCGCACTGCGCCGGCCAGTTGCCCCCAGTCCATCGCCGCAACCGCCGCAGCGCTCCCCGGCGCAGTGGCCACAGCCGGCGCAAACAGGTCATCGTCCGGCGGCTCGGCCACACGCGCGGCGACCGGCGCCGGCGTGGCGCGCGCCACCACCTCGGCCGGTGGCGGGGCGCAAGGCGGCGGCATCGGCAACGGCGGCGGCTCGGGGGCACGCGGCGTCGGGCGCGGGCGTGGCGGCTCGGCGACGACCGGCTCGGGGGCCGGCGGCACCGCCGGTGGCATGGCCAGCGGCGGTGCCAGAGCCTCGGCCCCGTCCTCACGCGGCTGCCAGGCGTGTATCCCCATCCGCGCCAAATAGGTCAGACGACGTTGCTCGTCCATCCCGGCTCAGACGTCCGCGCCCTGCGGGTGCGCACGATGCGTACCGTGCAGCACCTTGTTGCAGGCGTTGACGTAGGCCTTAGCCGAGGCGATGACGATGTCGATATCGGCGCCCTGGCCGTTGACCACGCGCCCCCCCTTCTCCAGACGCACCGTCACCTCACCCTGGGCGTCGGTACCGCTGGTGATGGCGTTGACCGAGTAGAGCTTGAGTTCGGCGCCGCTCTCGAGCACCGACTCGATGGCCCGGAAGGCCGCGTCCACCGGGCCACTACCGGTGGCCGACGCGCTGCGTTCGGCACCGTCGACGGCGAGCACCAACGCGGCGTTCGGGGTCTCGCCGGTCTCCGAGCACACCCGCAGCGAGACCAGCTTGACGCGCTCGTTGGCGGCACCGAGGTTGGTGTCGGTGACCAGGGTCTGCAGATCCTCGTCGAAGATCTCGTGCTTCTTGTCGGCGAGGTCCTTGAAGCGGGCGAAGGCGGCGTTGAGTTCCTCCTCGGAGGCGAAGTCGATGCCGAGGTCGTGGAGCCGGCTGCGGAAGGCGTTGCGACCCGAGTGCTTGCCCAGCACCATGCGGTTCTCGGTCCAGCCGACGTCCTCGGCACGCATGATCTCGTAGGTCTCGCGATTCTTGAGCACGCCGTCCTGATGGATGCCCGACTCGTGGGCGAAGGCATTGGCACCGACCACCGCCTTGTTGGGCTGAACCGCGAAACCGGTGATCCCCGAGACCAGCCGCGAGCAGGTGACGATCTGGGTGGTGTCGAGCCGGGTGTCGCAATCGAACAGGTCCTGACGGGTGCGTACCGCCATCACCAACTCCTCAAGCGCGGCGTTACCGGCACGCTCGCCGAGCCCGTTGATGGTGCACTCGACCTGGCGCGCGCCGTTGCGCACCGCCGCCAGCGAGTTGGCCACCGCCAGGCCGAGGTCGTTGTGACAGTGCACCGAGAGGATCGTCTGGTCGATGTTGGGGACACGCTCGCGCAGCGCCGCGATCACCGCGCCGAACTGATCGGGGATGTTGTAGCCGACGGTATCAGGGATGTTGACCGTGGTCGCGCCCGCGGCGATCACCGCCTCGGTGATGCGACAGAGGAAATCGATCTCCGAGCGTCCGGCATCCTCGGCGGAGAACTCGACGTCGTCGGTATAGCGCCGCGCCCGTCGCACCGCCGCCACCGCCTGCTCGATCACCTGCTCGGGCTGCATCCGCAGCTTCTTCTCCATGTGGATCGGCGAGGTGGCGATGAAGGTATGGATACGCCCGGCGTTGGCCTTGGCCAGCGCCTCGCCGGCACGGTCGATGTCCTTGTCGAGCGCGCGCGCCAGACCGCAGACACGGCTGTCCTTGATCTGCTCGGCGACCGCCGCGACCGCCTCGAAATCACCCGGGCTGGCGATCGGGAAACCGGCCTCGATCACATCCACCCGCAGCCGCTCCAGCGCCCTGGCGATGCGCAGCTTCTCGTCACGGGTCATCGAGGCCCCGGGGCTCTGTTCACCGTCGCGCAAGGTGGTGTCGAAGATGATCAAATGGTCTTTTTCGCTCATGGCTCTTCTCTTGCTACGCCTGGAGGCCCGACCAGGCCGATACTGAATGGCTATCGTTGGGGCCGCGCGCCCCAGCCCACCCGTCGGGCACGGCGGGCAGCGGACCTGGGACAGGATCGAGGGAACAGGTCGGCGCGGCGTGTCACCGCATCTTCGCAGTCTGACCCGACGCTGTCACTGGGTTGTCGCCGGTGATACTGGTAAATTTACCGGCAAGGTCCACGCGACGCCGCCACCCGGTCCCCGAGCATGGCCATCACGCCCCCCGCCCACACCCCGATGCCGGACCTGCACGACCTCGAGTTGCTGCTGCGCGCCGACACCCCGATCCTGATCATCGAGTCGGTCGAGGAGCCGCGCGTGGTCGAGCTGTTCGCCGGGCTGGCGATCCGTCTCGGCCAGCCCGCCTTCCGCTGGACGGTGACCGAGGGACTGCGCCGGCTCGAGTTCGACGCCGAGCCACAACGCAACCTCGCCGAACCGCGCCAGGCGCTGCGTCATATCCACGCGCTCGATCAGCCCGGGCTCTATCTGCTGCTCGACTTCCACCCCTATCTCGACGATCCCATCCACATCCGCTTGATTAAGGAGATCGCCCAGACCCACGCCACCTGCGCCCGCACCCTGGTGCTGGTCAGCCACGGGCTCGAACTGCCCGCCGAGCTGCGTCACCTGAGCGTGCGCTTCCAACTGCGCCTGCCCGATCGCAACCGCATCATGGGACTGATCCGCGAGGAGGCGCGCGCCTGGCAGGAGGCCGCGCCCGGACGCGCGCTGCGCGCCAGCCGCGAGGCGGTCGAGCAGCTGGCCAACAACCTGCTCGGGCTCACCGAATCCGACGCCCGGCGGCTGATCCGCAACGCGGTGCGCGACGACGGCGCCATCACTCGCGACGACGTCGCCACCCTACGCCGCGCCAAGTACGCCCTGCTCAGCCCCGATGGCGTGGTCTCCTTCGAGTACGACACCCGCAGCTTCGCCGACATCGCCGGGCTCGACAACCTCAAGGCCTGGCTCGACCGGCGACGCGGCCCCTTCCTCGACGCCGACGAGCGCCGCGACCGCCCGCGCGGCATCCTCCTGCTCGGGGTCCAGGGTGGCGGCAAGAGCCTCGCGGCCAAGGCCGTCGCCGGGCGTTTCGGGGTGGCACTGCTGCGTCTCGACTTCGCCACCCTCTACGACAAATACATCGGCGAGACCGAGAAGAACCTGCGCCGGGCGCTGCGCACCGCCGAGGTGATGGCCCCCTGCGTGCTGTGGATCGACGAGATCGAGAAGGGACTGGCCACCGGCTCGGCCGACGACGGCGTCGGCCGACGCGTGCTCGGCACCCTGCTTACCTGGATGGCCGAGCGCCGCGCCCGGGTCTTCCTGGTGGCCACCGCCAACGACGTCTCGCGCCTGCCGCCCGAGCTGTTGCGCAAGGGTCGCATCGACGAACTGTTCTTCGTCGATCTACCCGATACCGGGGTGCGCCGCGAGGTCTTCGCCATCCATCTCGCCCGCCGCGGCATCGACCCGGCAACCCTTGATCTCGACACCCTCGCTGCCGCCAGCGAGGGCTTCACCGGCGCCGGGATCGAGCAGGCGGTGGTCGCCGCCAGCTATGCCGAGGACGGCGGCGAACGCCGCCCCGACACCGAGGCGCTGCTCGCCGAGCTGGCCGCCACCCAGCCGCTGGCGGTGGTGATGGAGGAGCGGATCGCGGCACTGCGCCACTGGGCCCGCGAGCGCACCGTGCCGGCCCACGGTGCCACCGCCACGGACTGAACCACGCGCCGCCGTCGCCACGGTTGACAGCGCCCCGGCGCAACGACTATCCAACGAACAGACGACGATCGGACCCGGCACCGCTGGCTGTGGCACCAGGCCACACCCGGGCACCACGGAGCATGATCGGATCCGTCCATCCCGCGAGAGCAGACGATGCAATACAAGGATTACTACAAGACCCTCGGGGTGGCGCGCGACGCCACCCAAGACGAGATCAAGCGCGCCTACCGCAAGCTCGCGCGCAAGTACCACCCGGACGTCAGCAAGGAGTCCGACGCCGAGGCCCGCTTCAAGGAGATCAACGAGGCCAACGAGGTGCTGCACGACCCCGAGAAGCGCGCCGCCTACGACGCCCTCGGCAGCGGCTGGCGCGCCGGTCAGGACTTCCGCCCACCGCCCGGCGGCGGGCGCCGCGGCCACTACCGCTTCGACGCCGATGACGTCGGCGACTTCAGCGACTTCTTCTCCAGCATCTTCGGGCGCGCCTTCGGCGGCGCCGAGCCACCGCGACGCCGCGGCCAGGACCAGACGGTGCGCATCGCCCTCGATCTCGACGAGGCCTATCGCGGCGTCACCCGCCAGGTACGGGTCGAGTCCTCGGGCAACGCCCGCACCCTCAAGGTGCGCATCCCCGCCGGGGTCACCCAGGGCCGACAGATCCGTCTCGCCGGCCAGGGCGGCGCCGGGCTCGGCGGCGGCCCGGCCGGCGACCTCTATCTCGAGGTCGAGCTGAAGCCCCACCCGCACTTCACCCCGGACGGGCGCGACATCCACCTGCGCCTGCCACTGGCACCCTGGGAGGCGGCGCTCGGCGCTGCGGTGAGCGTGCCCACCCTCGGCGGCACCGTCAGCCTGAAGATCCCGCCGGGCTCGCAGTCCGGGCAGCGGCTGCGGCTCAAGGGACGCGGGCTGCCCGGCGATCCCCCCGGCGACACCCTGGTGACGCTCGAGATCCAGGCCCCGCCGGCGACCACCGAGGCGGCGCGCCGCGCCTATCGCGAACTAGCCGAGCAGCTAGACTTCAACCCGCGCGCCGACCTCGGGGTGTAGCGCGCGGAACCAACAGGGAGGGCATCGCCGATGCAGCAGCTGGAGCGGATCTTCGAGGGTATCGTGCTCGACGAGGGCCTGAGCCTGTCGCTGGTCGAGCTGTGCATGCTCTGCGACGCCGAGCACCACCTGATCGAGTGCATGGTCGCCGAGGGGCTGCTCAACCCGTGCGGCAACCTCCCCGCCGAGTGGCGCTTCGATGGGGTCGCGGTGCGCCGTGCGCGCCGCGCCGTGCGGCTGCGCCACGACCTCGACCTCAACCTCGCCGGCACCGCGCTGGCGCTCGACCTGCTCGAGGAGAACGAGCGCCTGCGCGAGCGGCTGCAGGTGCTCGAACAGCACCTCGCTCAGCCCGGCACGCCGCGCTGAGCGAGGCTCAGCCGACCTCCAGGCGCATCGACAGATCGACCGCGGTCACATCCTTGGTGAGTGCGCCGACCGAGATGCGGTCGACCCCGGTCTCGGCGATCGCGCGGATGGTCTCGAGGTTCACCCCACCGGAGGCCTCCAGGCGCGCCCGCCCGGCGCTCAGCGCCACCGCCTCGCGCAACTGGTCGTTGTCGAAGTTGTCGAGCAGCACCGTCGGCGCACCGGCGGCCAGCGCCTGCTCGAGTTCGGCGAGCGACTCGACCTCGACGATGATCTCCAGCCCGGTCTCCAGCGCCCGCGCCGCGGCCACCGCCGCGGCGATCGAACCGGCGGCGAGGATGTGGTTCTCCTTGATGAGGATGGCGTCGTGCAGCCCCATGCGGTGGTTGGTGCCGCCACCGCAGCGCACCGCGTACTTCTGCTGCAACCGCAGCCCCGGCAGGGTCTTGCGGGTGTCGAGCACCGCCACCGGCAGCCCGGCGACGGCGTCGGCGAAGCGGCGGGTGCGGGTGGCGGTGCCCGAGAGGGTCTGCAGCAGGTTCATCGCCGTGCGCTCGCCGGTGAGCAGCGCCCGCACCGGGCCGGTGATCACGCACAGCCGCTGCCCCGGCGCGACGCGCTCGCCGTCGGCCGCCTCCCAGTCGATAACGATCGCCGGGTCGAGGGCGTGGAACACCGCCTCGAACCAGTCCCGGCCGCAGAGCACCGCCGACTCGCGGGTGATCAGCTCGGCGCGCGCCTGCTGATCGGCAGGCAGCAGCGCGGCGGTGACGTCACCGCCGCCGAGGTCCTCGGCGAGCGCTGCGCGCGCCTGCTCGCGGATCAATGCCGCATCGAGACCAGCCGGGAGGGATTGAGGGGAAGACATGCTGCTCATGGGATCCTGTGCTTACCGCATCGCTCGGGGAAAAGCTGTCGATTATCGACGATTCGCGCCACAATCGACACGGCCAACGCGGCGGTACGTCGCGCGCGCCGCTGTAGTCCAGAGCAAGGAATCATCATGTCCACGCACCCCGACCCCGAGATCGACGCCGCCGGCTGGCTCGATGCCGCCCTCGCCCGGCCCTCGCCCAACTGCGACGAGCGCCCGCCGGGGACCACCATCGACCTGCTGGTGATCCACAACATCAGCCTGCCGCCGGGTGAGTTCGGTGGCGAGTGGATCGACGCCCTGTTCCACAACCAGCTCGACCCCGATGCCCACCCCTACTTCGCGGGGATCGCCGGACTACGCGTCTCCGCCCACCTGCTGATCCGGCGCGACGGCACCCTGCTGCAGTACGTGCCCTGCGAGCGCCGCGCCTGGCATGCCGGGCGCTCACGCTTCGGCGCGCGCGAGGCGTGCAACGACTTCGCCATCGGGATCGAACTCGAGGGCACCGACACCCGACCTTTCACCGATGCCCAGTACCACCAGCTCGGGCGCTGCGCCCGCGCGCTGCGTCGGCGCTACCCCGGGATCACCCCCGAACGCGTCGTCGGGCACGCCGACATCGCCCCGGGGCGTAAGACCGACCCCGGCCCGGCCTTCGACTGGGCGCGGCTGCGCCGGGCGCTCTGAGCCGCACGCCGCGCCAGCACGCGCGAGCGCCGCGCGCCGAACGAACGCGGTCGCGGATGCATCCAGGTACGATAACGGGCGACGGCCGCGCGCCAGCCACCTCGCACCGCCGGCGACTCGTCCCCACCGAGCAGGTGCTCGTATTCGAGTACCGCGCCACCACGCCAACGTGGCCGCGCGCCGAGCCGCGCGGCCAGGGCGCGCATGCCGGCGTTGGCCGCCAGCACCTCGCAGCGCAGTCGGCAGATGCCTGCGGCACGGGCGTGCTCGGCGAGCACCCGCAACAGCGCGGTCCCGACGCCACGACGCTGCGCCACGTCGATCACCTCGACGGCCAGCTCGCCGCTGTCGGCGCCGGGTGCGGTCCGGATGCAGCGCGCCACCCCCAGCGGCTCGCACGGCATGCCGCGCGCATCGAGCCGGATGGCCCCGATGGCGAGATGGTCGTGACCATCGATGGCGGCGAGCACCGCGAGATCGCGCTCATTGAGTTCCCGCTTGACCCCGCAGAAACGCAACCGCCGCGAGCCCGGTGAGAGCCCGGCGAAACAGGCGAGCAGGAAGTCGCGATCACCCGGACCGAGCGTGCGCAGCAGACAGCGGCTACCATCTTGCAGCCGCACTAGGTGGGGGCTCGGGCCCCGATCGGACAGTACGCGGGCCTCCATGACTCCACACCTCCCATCGCATGGACCGACAAGGACCGTCCGGGGCGGACGGCATGGGACCCCGGACATCGCGGCGGGTCTGGCGAGACGGGGACGGGGCGTGGCCCGCGCCGCTCGATCGGGCGCGATGCCACACATCTCGGTTTAGATGCTGATCAGGGGACAGAGGTTCAATGGCCGCCGGCCACGGCGGCACCGGCTAGTCGCGACGCGGGTCCTGGAAGGTCCCGCCGTTCCAACCGAAGAGGTGGCGCGGCGGCGTACGGAAGTCAATGTAGACCCGTCGCTCGGGGACGCCGAGCAACGCCTCGCAGAGGGCACAGAGGACACGCGCATAGCGCGGGGTCTCGGCCTCGGGCAACCCGAGGCTGAGCAGTTCGAGCAGCGCCGTCGGCTCGGTGCTGCCGCCAAGGCTCAGCGCGCAGCGGTCATCGAGCAGGACCATCACATAGGACTCAGGCTTGCCGAGCAGCTCGGCGACCGCAGTCGAGAGCCTACCGAGCAGCTCGGCGCGCTGCGCGTCGGGGACGGTGACATTGGTATGCAGTTGTAACGTGGGCATGGCACGTCTCCCTGGGGTGGACCTCGTCCGATGATAGGACAACGCCCGCCGATCAACCGGCCCGCGCCAAGGCTACCCCCGGGCGTGCCTCCTCGTCACCGAGCGACTCGGGGCAGGCGTCGGTCCAACGCAACAGTTCCAGCCGACCGTCGTGGTGCTCGACCAGCGCGGTACAACTCTCCACCCAGTCGCCACAGTTGCAATAGGCCACGCCGGCGATGTCGCGCATCTCAGCGTGGTGGATATGACCGCAGATCATGCCGTCGAGCGCACGGCGCGCCGCCTCGTCGGCAACCACGCACTCGAAGTCGCCGATATAGTTGACCGCGTTCTTGACCTTGCGCTTGAGGTAGCCGGCCAGCGACCAGTAGCGCAGCCCCAGCAACCGCTGCAACCGACTGAGCTGGGCGTTGAGCGCGAGCAGTCGGTCGTAGGCATGCGAGCCCAGGCGCGAGAGCCAGCGCGCGTGCTCGATCACGCCATCGAAACGGTCACCGTGCAGCACCAGGAAACGACGCCCGTCGGCGGTGGTGTGGACCACCTCGTCGCGCACCGCCACCCGACCGAAGTCGAGCCCGAGATGGGCGCGCAACACCTCGTCGTGGTTGCCCGGCACATAGATCACCTCGGTGCCGGCGCGCGCCTTGTCGAGGATCGCGGCAACCACTCGGTTGTGGGCCTCGGGCCAGTAGAGTCCGCCGCGCAGCGCCCACAAGTCGACGATGTCGCCGACCAGATAGAGCCGTCGACACTCGGTCGCGACGAGGAAGTCGAGCAAGAACTCGGCCTGACACCCCTTGAAGCCCAGATGGACGTCGGAGATGAAGATGCTGCGATATTTCAGCGGGGACATGCGGGTGATCTCGGTCATCGCGTCGCCTGCCTGGATGAGCGTGGCGCCCATGCTCCTCGATCACTGTTGCCACGGCGTTGATGCCCGGTGAAGATGCGGTGACCCCGGGATGACCACGCCGGGAACCGCCACGTCCGCGCCCGGTCCGAGGGAGGGAGACCGACCGCCCGAGGTGGACCATGGATCGATCCCGCCCGCCCCGCTCGCGAGGCACCCGTAACCCCCGTCGCCCCAACCGCCGGCAGGTCCTTCAATGAACGACGACCTGTTCCTGCAGATGGGCCTAATCCTTGGCGTCGCCGCCATCGCCGGCGCGCTCGCGCGCGGCCTGCGCCAACCGCTGATCGTCGCCTTCATTGCCGTCGGCATCCTCCTCGGACCGACCGGTTTCGGGCTGGTCGCGCACAGCAGCGAGATCGAGCTGTTCGCCCGCCTCGGCATCGCGCTGCTGCTATTCGTCGTCGGACTCAAGCTCGACCTGCACATCATCCGCACCGTCGGCCCGGTGGCGCTGGCCTCCGGGCTCGGCCAGGTGCTGTTCACCTCGGCGGTGGGCTATGTCATCGCCCGGCTGCTGGGGCTGGAACCGGTGGCCGCGCTCTATGTGGCGGTGGCACTGACCTTCTCGAGCACCATCATCATCGTCAAGCTGCTCTCGGACAAACGCGAGGTCGACGCGCTGCACGGGCGCATCGCCGTCGGCTTTCTCATCGTCCAGGACATCGTGGTGGTGCTGGTGATGATCGCGTTGACCGCCGTCGGCCAGGCCGGCGCCGACATCCACCCCGGGCGCGAGGCGCTCACCATCCTGCTCAAGGGCGCGGCGATGCTCGCCACGGTCGCGGTGCTGATGCGCTATGTCCTGCCCTGGCTACTACACCGGCTGGCGCGCTCGACCGAGCTACTGATGCTGTTCGCCATCGCCTGGGCGGTACTCGGCGCACTCGCCGGCGATGCCCTCGGCTTCAGCCGCGAGGTCGGCGCCTTCCTCGCCGGGGTATCGATCGCCTCGACCCGCTACCGCGAGCAGATCGCCGCGCGGCTGGTGACCCTGCGCGACTTCCTGCTGTTGTTCTTCTTCATCGAGCTGGGCGCGACGCTCGAACTCGGGCTGATCGGCGATCAGCTCGGCGCCGCCGCGCTGCTATCGCTGTTCGTGTTGATCGGCAACCCGCTGATCGTGATGGTGATCATGGGCTACATGGGCTACCGCAAGCGCACCGGCTTCCTCGCCGGGCTGACGGTGGCGCAGATCAGTGAGTTCTCGCTGATCCTCGCCGCACTCGGGCTAAGCCTCGGTCATCTCGGTGCCGAGACCCTGGGGCTGATCACCCTGGTCGGGCTGGTCACCATCAGCGTCTCGACCTACCTGATCCTCTACTCGCACCCGCTCTACGAGCGCCTCGCACCCTACCTCGTTTGCTTCGAGCGACGCGTCCCCCACCGCGAGATCGACCAGGAGCTGACCGACAACGAGGCCCCCGAGATCCTGCTGTTCGGCCTCGGGCGCTTCGGTGCGGCCATGGCCGACGGGCTGCGCGAGCGCGGCCGGCAGGTACTCGCCGTCGACTTCGACCCCGACGTGGTGCGCCGTCAGACACGCGCCGGTTATCGGGTGCACTACGGCGACATCGAGGATCCGGAGCTGATCGCCACCCTGCCACTGAGCCAGGCGCGCTGGGTGGTGAGCACGGTGCGCGAGCGCGCGATCAACCGCTTGCTGCTCCACGGCCTGCGCCAACAGGGCTATCGCGGACGGGTCGCGCTCTCCACCGCCAGCGAGGCCGACGCCCAATGGTTCGCGCAACAGGGGGCGGATCTGGTATTCATCCCCTATACCGATGCCGCACGTAGCGCGGCACAACGGTTGTGTGAGGATTGCGTGCCGGAACCACCGGCCAGAGCTGCCGAGGGCATGTGATGAAACGTTTCAAGAATATCCTTTATGTCATTGCCGATGGCATCGGCCCGGAGCACGCACTGGCGCGGGCGCTGACACTCGCGCACAACAACCAGGCCAGCCTCACCGTGCTCGCGGTGCTGACCACGCCACCGGCGGGGGAATCGCAACGCGAGGCCGTGGCGCGACTCGAGCGCACCCTGAAGGTGCGCCTAGCGGCCCATCATGAGTGCTGCGCGCTCCACATCGAGGTACGTGTCGGCGCCCTCGCCCGCGAGGCACTGCGCCAAATCGAGCAGTGCGGTCACGACCTGGTGATCAATCCCGCCCAGCCGCCGGAGCGACTCGAACGCTTCCTCGGTGGCGACGACCGCCAGCTGCTGCGCAATAGCCCCTGCCCGGTATGGCTGATGCAGCCCTGCGAACGCGACAACTACGACACCCTCCTGCTCGCGCTCGACTACGATCCAGCCCGCCCGGAGACGATCGACACCCCGCTCAATCGACGCCTGCTCACCCTCGCCAGCTCACTGGCGTTGTCGGACTTCGCCACGCTGCACCTGGTGCACGTCTGGGACGCTCCGGCCGAGCTGCTGTTCCGCGTCTGGTCCGACGCCCCGGACCACTCCACCCGCGACTACATCGAGAGCGAACGTATCCGTCACCGTCGCGGGCTCGAGGCGCTCAATATGGTGCTGCGCGAGACCCTGGGCGCCAAGGCCCACGACTATCTCGCCCCCCGCCTACACCTGCCCCGCGGCCTGGCCACCGAACAGATCCGCCTCCTCGCCGATCAGCTCGATGCCGACTTGGTGGTGATGGGCACCGCCGCACGACGCGGCCTCACCGGCTTGCTGATTGGCAACACCGTCGAGGCCATCCTCGACCAGCCACCCTGCTCGGTGCTGGCGGTGCGGCCCTAGAGGGAGCTTCCAGCCTCAAGCCATCAGCTACCAGCTACCAGCCTGCCGTCTCCAGCCAACGGCGCCAAGCCTTCCCCACTGGAGGCTGACGGCTGGTAGCTGGAGGCCGGCGGCTAACCGCAAACACCTTGCCAACCAAATATCCCCTTCGCGCCCTTTGGGCCTTTGCGGTTCAATCCCCCCTGACGACTGACGACTGACGACTGACGACTGACGACTGACGACTGACGACTGGAGGCTAGAAGCTAGCCGCAAACACCTTGCCAACCAAATATCCCCTTCGCGCCCTTTGAGCCTTTGCGGTTCAATCCCCCCTGACGACTGACGACTGACGACTGACGACTGACGACTGACGACTGGAGGCTAGAAGCTGGAAGCTAGCCGCAAACACCTTGCCAACCAAATATCCCCTTCGCGCCCTTTGGGCCTTTGCGGTTCAATCCCCCCTGACGACTGACGACTGAACCTAAGCCGCCCTCCGCCCCTCCCCTTAATGCCATTCGACGTTCTATACTGGTGGATTACCCGGGACGCGGCCGTCGGGCCGATCATGGCACCGCGCGCCACTGGTATCCGCCACCGGGGAGGGCGAGGCGCTCGCCCGGTCCCTGCAAACACCCCTTCACGATTCTGGAGCAAGACGATGGCGCAAAGCGCAGTCAAGAAAGTCGTTCTGGCCTATTCGGGCGGACTCGACACCTCGGTGATCCTCAAGTGGCTGCAGGAGGAGTACGGCTGCGAGGTCGTGACCTTCACCGCCGACATCGGTCAGGGCGAGGAGCTCGAGCCGGCGCGCGCCAAGGCCGAGGCCGCGGGCGTGAAGGAGATCTATATCGACGACCTGCGCGAAGAGTTCGTCCGCGACTTCGTCTACCCGATGTTCCGCGCCAACGCCATCTACGAGGGCGAGTACCTGCTCGGCACCTCGATCGCGCGACCGCTGATCGCCAAGCGCCTGATCGAGATCGCCGCCGAGACCGGCGCCGATGCCATCGCCCACGGCGCCACCGGCAAGGGCAACGACCAGGTCCGCTTCGAGCTCGGCGCCTATGCGCTCAACCCCGAGATCAAGATTATCGCCCCCTGGCGCGAGTGGGACCTGCTCTCGCGCGAGAAGCTGATGGCCTACGCCGCCAAGCACGGCATCGGCGTCGAGCAGAAGCGCGAGGGCAACAAGTCGCCCTACTCGATGGACGCCAACCTGCTGCACATCTCCTACGAGGGCTACGACCTCGAGGATCCGTGGACCCAGCCCGGCGACGCCATGTGGCGCTGGAGCGTCTCGCCCGAGCAGGCCCCGGACCAGGCCACCGAGATCGAGCTGACCTTCGAGCGCGGCGACATCACCGCCATCGACGGCAAGGCGATGACCCCGGCCGAGGTGCTCGCCGAGCTCAACCGCATCGGCGGGGCCAACGGCATCGGGCGCGCCGACATCGTCGAGAACCGCTATGTCGGCATGAAGTCGCGCGGCTGCTACGAGACCCCCGGCGGCACCATCATGCTCAAGGCACACCGCGCCATCGAGTCGCTCACCCTCGACCGCGAGGCCGCGCACCTCAAGGACGAGTTGATGCCGCGCTACGCCAGCCTGATCTACAACGGCTACTGGTTCGCCCCCGAGCGGCGCATGCTGCAGGCGGCGATCGACGAGAGCCAGCAGGTGGTCAACGGCGTGGTCCGTCTCAAGCTCTACAAGGGCAACGTCAGCGTGCTCGGCCGTCGCTCCGAGACCAACAGCCTGTTCGATGAGTCGATCGCGACCTTCGAGGAGGATGCCGGCGCCTACGACCAGACCGACGCCACCGGCTTCATCCGCCTCAACTCGCTGCGCCTGCGCGTGGCCGGTCGCAAGCGCGGCTGATCCCCCCACCCGGCCCCTCGGGCCGGGCCACCGTCGCCGCGTCCTGCGGCGACGGTCTCCAGAGACTTGAACCGCCAAGACGCGAAGAGCGCGAAGAACAGAAAAACCTCCAGTGAGGAGCGGTGCCTGCCTCGTCACACTCCAGTTGATTGCAAGCGGAGACTGAAGGCTGCCGGCTGTCAGCTAGTCGCTGGCAACTTGAACCTCTTCGCGTTCTTTGCGGCTTTGCGGTTCGATCCCCTACGGTTGACGCCGCTCAGTGCATAGGCTGAGCAAAGCGTCGCGTGCCCAGCGAAAGGCGCGATCAGCTGATCAGAAGATTGAACCGCCAAGACACGAAGGACGCAAAGAAAGCGACCAGCCTTCGGCAAACAGCCTCCAGTTGCGGTTTGCAGTCAGCCTTGAAGGTACGAGACAAGCCTGCTCCTCTCGCTGTCAGCTGGTCACTAGCAACTTGAACCTCTTCGCGTTCTTTGCGGCTTTGCGGTTCGACCCCCTACGGTTGACGCCGCTCAGTGCATAGGCTGAGCAAAGCGTCGCGTGCCCAGCGAAAGGCGCGATCAGCTGATCAGAAGATTGAACCGCCAAGACGCGAAGGACGCAAAGAAAGCGACCAGCCTTCGGCAAACAGCCTCCAGTTGCGGTTTGCTGTCAGCCTTGAAGGCACGAGACAAGCCTGCTCCTCTCGCTGTCAGCTGGTCGCGAGCAACTTGAACCTCTTCGCGTTCTTTGCGGCTTTGCGGTTCAATCCCCTGGCGGCTGGCGGCTGGCGGCTGGCGGCTGATCGCTGGACGCTAGCCCCGCGCGCTATCCATCCGGGACGATCCGCAACAACGCGCCGTCGGGCGCATCGGTGAGGACGTAGAGATGGCCGTCGGGGCCCTCGCGCACGTCGCGTACCCGAGTGCCGATGGTCAACCGTTCCTCGCCCACCACCACGCCGTCCTCCAAGTCGATACGCCGCACCTCGCCGAATTTGAGCGCGCCGCTGAACAGGTCGCCGCGCCAGGCCGGGAAGTGCCGTCCGCTGTAGTAGGCGAGGCCGCTCGGGGCCTTGGAGGGGGTCCATTCGAGCAGCGGCGCGGTGACGTCGGCGCGCTGGTGGACGTTGGAGATCGCCGGTCCCCAGTACTCGTGGCTGGTGGTGACCGCGGGCCAGCCGTAGTTGGCACCGGGGGTGATGCGATTGAGTTCGTCACCACCGCGCGCGCCGTGCTCGTTGGCCCACACCCGTCCGCTCACCAGATCGCGCGCGAGGCCCTGAATGTTGCGATGGCCGAGGCTGTGGATGGCCGCACGCGCGCCACCGGCGGCGTACCAGGGGTTGTCGGGATGGGGGCTGCCGTCGACGCGCAGCCGCAGGATCTTACCGAAGTGGCTGTCGAGACGCTGCGCCTGCTCGCGGATCAGCCCGCCGGCGAAGCGGATCGGCGGATTACCGCCGTCACCGATGCTGAGCAGCAGGCTGTCGTCGTCGAGCCAGAGGATACGCGAGCCGAAGTGCTGGGTGTCGCGCTTGGTGTCGGGGTTGGCATAGAGACGTTCGAGATCGTGCAACGCGCCGTCGACCAGCCGCGCCCGTGCCAGCGCGGTGCGGTTGGCGTCGGTCGTGCCCTCGGCATAGCTGAGATAGACCAGCCGGTTGCGGGCAAAGTCAGGGTGTAGGGCGACGTCGAGCAGACCGCCCTGCCCCTCGGCGAGCACCTCGGGCACGCCCTCGATCGGCGTCGGATCGAGCCGACCGTCGGCCGCGAGCCGACGCAGCCGGCCCGGGCGTTCGCTGATTAGCGCCGAGCCATCGGGCAGCCAGGCGATCGCCCAGGGGTGTTCGAGCCCGCGCGTCACCACCTCGGCGCGCCAGCCCTGGGCCTCGGGTGGCGCGGCCTCGACCGCGAGGGCGCCGAGCAGCGCGCACAGCGCCACTGTCCAGCGGTGCATCAGGCCTCCATCCATGTGCCTCCACTCCTGCGGGTCGCACCCGCTCCCGGGTGTCAGTCGCGCGCCGGGGTCAGCGCCTCGGCCGGCACCTCGCCGCGCGCCTGCAATTGCTCGAAGGGGTCGGGACCGTCACGGTGCGCGCCGACCTCCTCCAGCTGCTTGAGATAGTTCTGCCACAGCGGCTGCCAGGCGCGACCGAGCCGGTGGAGATAGCCCCAGTCGTAGAGCCCGGAGTCGTGGCCGTCGTCATAGCGGATCTTGAGCGCATAGGCACCGATCTGCTCGATGGCGGTGATGTTCACCTGTTCCTTGCCGAGCTGCAGCTTGGCGCTCGCCGGCGAATGGCCGCGCACCTCAGCCGAGGGCGAGTAGACCCGCAGGTACTCGCACGGCAGCCGAAAGCGCGACCCGTCGTCGAAGGCCAGCTCCAGCACCCGCGAGCGCTGGTGCAGCCGGATCTCGGTAGGCAGTGGGTGGGTGTCGTCCATGGAGACCTCCGCGATCAGTACTCGGCACCGAGCGCACGGGCGCGGGCCTGGCGCTCGGCGAGCGCCTCGGCATCCTCGGTCGGGGCATCGAGCCCGGGCCAGCCGGCACAGTGACGCAGGATCAGCTCGGTGAGCAGGTCGAGATGCGCCGGCGCATCGTTGAGACAGGGGATATAGCCGTAGTGCTCGCCGCCGGCCTCGAGGAAGTACTCGCGGTTCTCCTCGTCGATCTCCTCGATGGTCTCCAAACAGTCGGCGGAGAACCCGGGCGAGAGCACGTGGACCGACTTCACCCCGTCCGCACCCCATTGCTTGAGGGTGGCCTCGGTATAAGGCTGGAGCCACTCGCTCGAGCCGAGGCGCGACTGGAACGACATCCCCCAACGGTCCTCCGCCAGCCCCAGCGACTCGATCACCAACCGCGCGGTCTTGCGACACAGACAGTGGTAGGGATCGCCCTTATCGAAGTAGTCCTTGGGGATGCCGTGGAAGGAGAACAACAGCCGCTCGGGCTGGCCGTGCTCGGCCCAGTGGGCACGGATGCTGGCAACCAGGGCATCGATATAGGCCGGATCGTCGTGGTACTGGTTGATGAAGCGCAGCTCCGGCAGCCAGCGCCAGCGCCGCAGCTCGGCGGTGACGGCGTCGAAGGCCGAACCAGTGGTGGTGGCCGAGTACTGCGGATAGAGCGGGAACACCAGGATGCGTCGGGCATTGGCCGCGCGCAGCTCGGCCAGCGCCGAGGCCACCGAGGGATTGCCATAGCGCATCCCCAGCGCGACCTTGACCGGTCCCCCGAGGCGCTCGCCCAGGCGCTCGGCGATGCCGTCGCGCTGCCGTCGCGAGATCGCCAACAGCGGCGAACCGTCCTCGGTCCATACCGACTCATAGGCACGCGCCGAGCGCGCCGGTCGGGTACGCAGGATGATGCCGTGGAGCAGCGGCAACCACAGCGCGCGCGACATCTCCACCACCCGCGGGTCGGAGAGGAACTCGGCGAGATAGCGGCGCACGTCCGGCACGCTGGTGCTGTCGGGCGTGCCCAGGTTGATCAGCAGCACCCCGAGCGACTCGGGGATGTCATGGCGGTAAGCGGGGGTATCGACGAACTTCATCAAGGGGTCTCGGACTGGGCCTGTTCGGAAAGGAGTCGGTAGAGCGCGCGGAAACGCTCGAGATCGGGGGCGCCGAACAACGGATCCTCGGCGGAGGGCGCCGTGGCCGCCACCGCCTCCCAGTCAGCCGCATCGAGTATCTCAAGGGCGATGGGGAAGGCCTCGCGTTCCTCGAGCGAGAGGTGCGCGCGCATGGTCGCGACCAGCTCACGACCATTGGCCTCGACATCCTCGCGCAACAACACCTCCTCGTTGAGGATACCGTCGAGCGACTGCCGGAAGCGCTTATTGACCTGGCCGAGTGCGGCGTGCTGGCGCATCAGCACATCGAACACCTCACGCTGGCCGGCGCCCTTGTCGAGCACGCGCTGGAAGATGATGTCCTCGGTCGGGTGATGGACGGTGTCGGCGTAGCTGTCCATGTATTCGAGCATCTCGCTCATCAGATCGTAGTCGGGCTCTTCGCCCTCATGGAAGCGGTCGAGCAGGGTCTCGAACAAGTCGAGTAGCTTGACGAGACGGGCATGGTCCTGGCCCAGTCGGGTCATCACCGGGTGCATAGGCCTTTCTCCTAGGTCGGTGGGCAATCGTCTCAATCGATCCAGTATGCCATCATCCCCGGTCGTGCCCACAAGACACGCACGACGTGCGTCCCATCGGGATGGCGACACGCAGCCCCAGACGCAACCGTCTGGCTACAACGTCTTGCTCGATATCAGACGAGCACCGCCGGCCACGGTTCCCGCCCCTAGCATCCACGAGCACGCCGCAGCAATGGGGCCAGCATTCGCCATACCGGCCCCTCGCGCCACCCCTCGCGGCCACACACGTAGTCGAACGCATGCAGGTTCTGCAGGGTCCACCCCATGCGCCGGCTCACCCACTCACGACCACAGCAGAGCAGCCGGTCCCCCACCTCGAGCTCGGTGTCGAGCCCCGGTAGCAACCACCGGGCACCGTCGCGTGCCAGCAGCAGCGGGATCACCGGCAGGCGCTCGTCACGCGCCTGCGGATCGCGCAGCAGGACCTCCAGGGTCGGCGACTCACCACGCGCGATCGCATCACACACGGCAAAGGCGCGCCCCGGTTCGAGCGCGACCTCCCAGACGTGCGGCGCGCGCTCCTCGACCAGCGCCAACACCCGGCTCACCAACTCGCAGGCCCAGGGCTCGTCCTCGAGCCGCGCCAGGGTAGCGAAATCGGAGAGCAGCGGATTGACCAGCCGGATACCGATGCGATTGGCGACGATCAGACTCGGGTGCATGATCGCGTGGGCGCCGACCCGATCGAAGAGCGCATGATTGTGGTGCTGGTTCTCACGCGCGATCACGAACAACCCGCGGTTGAGCATCCGCGCGGTCATCACGATCGAGAGGTTGTCGGCGTCGTGATCGGTACCCGCCACCAACCCCACGGCGCGGCGGATCCCGGCCTGCTCCAGGGTCACCGCCTCGGTGCCGCGCCCCTGCACCACGCCCTCCTCGGGGATGCCGGTCTTGTGCGGCAGCGCCTCGATCACCTGCACCTCCAGCCCCTGCTCCTTGAGGTGCTTGTACATCGCCTTACCGAAGCGGCCATAGCCACAGACCACCCAGCGCCCCTCGCTCGGCGGGAACAGCGGCTCCTTGAGGCGCTCGCCGCCGAAGCCCGAGAGCCAGTCGAACAGCAGGGTCAGGCAAGGCGCCTGGATGGCGGTGGCCATGTAGAGCGCGAAGGTATCGAAGGGGTCGTAGATATGGTCGGTGCCGAAGGAGGCCATGTTGGCCTCGACCGCATGCGAGTCGGCGCGACAGATCACCGTCACCTCGGGGTGCATCAGCTTGGCGGCGATGGCGATCTTGAGGTTGGTCTCATTGACATTGGTCAGCGCCACCACCCCCTGACACAGCGGGTGCCTGAGCCCGGCCGCCTCGAGGTGCGCCGGACTGCGCGCGTCGGCGCAGAGCGCGGGGACGTATTCGCGCTGGTTCTCGAGCTGGAGCAGATTGATACGCTCGGGGTCGATATCGACCACCACCGCACGCAGATGACGATCGGTCAGCCCCCGCACCAGGGCGCTGCCGGTCTGGCCATAGCCGCAGACCAGATAGAAGGGCGTGCACAGCCCACGCACCCGAGCGCGGAAACGGTGCTCGCGGATGGCGCGCTGAAAGGTCGGATCCTGCAGCAGCGCGATCAGGGTACCGATGGCATAGATCCACACCGCCACGGTGGCGAACACACAGCCCGAGACCCACAATCGCTGGGCATCAGTGAAGGTGTTGGGCAGCTCACCGAAACCGATGGTGGTCGACATGTAGCTGACGAAATAGAAGGCATGGAACAGGCTCATCGTCGCCGGGGCGCCAGCGGCGTCCTGGGCCGGGATCAACGCCAGCCCGGCCATCGCTACCGCATAGACCAGGATCAGCGACAGCAGCGGCGCGCGCATCCGCCGGAAGACGAGAAAGACGATGGTATCCATGCGACGGCCCCCCGCTCGCGGCGCCGCACCGCTCAGCGGCGCAGCATCACCGTCTCGATCAGCAGCAGCACCACCGAGACCACGTTGGCGATCATCGCACCACCGGCGAGCGAGACGATGCTGGCCATCGCCGAGGGGGTCATGCCGCCCTCACCGACGTGCACCACCGCCGTCCACACCAGCGCCGCGGCGACGAGCTGCAGGATCGCCACCAGACTGGTGGCGAGCAGCACCGCGCCGAGCTGGGTGCGGTCGCCGAACTTGAGCACGGTGGCGACGAGGTTGACCACGATCACCGCGAACAGCTCCCAGGCGTGATGGTGGTCGGGATTGTCGATCTCACCGACGAAGAACCCGAAGTTCAGCGTCAGGGCGAGCACGATGAAGAAGCCGAAGACGACCTTTTCCGGGTTCATCCGTCTCTCCGCAACAAGGGGCCCGAGCGGGCGCGAACACGATGGCGGCCAGACCGCCGGCGCATCATAGCAGTTTGCCGGTGGGCAGCAGACTCAACCGTAAATGAAGACTGAACCGCAACGCCGCGAAGCACGCAAAGGGGATGAGGTGTGATGACGGCCTGAGGCCACGGCCGGCGCGGGGCCACGCCGCCGTCGGGTGATCGCTGGCGGCTGACGGCTTATTCCCTCTTCGCGTCCTTGGCGTCTTGTATCTTGCGGCCCCGTGGTGGTTAGCTCCCACCACGCGAGATTGAGGTAGCTCGATTGCGTCTTCGCGGTTCATGCGTCGAAGCTCTGCGATCACGCCCGATGTTGGGTTAACCGTCGACGAGCGCCGCAGATTCGTCGATGGCCTAGTGGACAGACGGTTAACCCAACCTACGAGACTGGAGGCTTATTCCCTCTTCGCGTCCTTGGCGTCTTCGCGGTTCAACCCCTACGGGAGCAACCTCCAACCGCCCCCGATTGCCCCCGCCCCGCCCGCCGGGCTAACGTGTCGGCATACACGGCGGTACGAGGACCCCGGCATGGCCCTGACCCTGATGCTGACCCTGATCGGTCTCGCCGGCGGGCTGTGGCTGGCCGAGGCCGGGCTCGACGGGCTCGCCGCACCGCTGATCGGCGCCCTGTTCGGTTTCGTGCTCGCCCGCCAGCAGCTGCTCGAGCGGATGCTGCGCGAGCAGCTGGGGCGCGCGACCCCGCCGTCCGCCGAGCCCTTGCCCTCACCGGCACCCGACTCCGAGCCGCTGTCGCTCGACCTGCCTACACCGCCACCGACCCCACCCCGCCCGACGCCCGCCCCACGCGCCCCCTGGCGGCTGCGCGAGCGCCTGCTCGGTGCCAACCCGCTGGTGCGGATCGGCATCCTGCTGGTGTTCGTCGGCACCGGCTTCCTGATCAAGTACGCGGTCGACCAGCAGTGGCTGCGGTTGTCGCTGGAGCTGCGCCTCGGCGCCATCGCCCTGGCCGCGCTGGGGCTGCTCGGGCTCGGCTGGCGGGCGCGCGCGCGCAATCGCGACTACGGGTTGCTGCTCCAGGGCGCGGCCATCGGCATCCTCTATCTCGACGTCCACGGCGCCCATGTGCTCGCCGGGCTGCTCGGACCCGTCGCAGCCTTCGCGTTGCTGGCATTGATCGCGCTCGTCTGTCTCGCCCTGGCGCTCACCCAGGAGGCGCGCAGCCTCGCCTGGTTCGGCCTGATCGGCGGCTTCCTCGCGCCACTGATCAGCGCCGACGGCGGCGGCGACCCGGTGGTGCTGTTCGGCTATTACGCCCTGCTCGACACCCTGGTGCTGGCGCTGGCCTGGGCACGCGGCTGGCGCGCACTCAACCTGCTCGGCTTCGCCTTCACCTTCGTCATCGGCATCGCCTGGGGCGTGCTGCGCTACGAGCCGGCGCTGTTCAGCCGGGTCGAACCCTTCCTGATCTACTTCTTCCTCGTCTATGTCGCCGTGGCGCTGCTCCACGCCCGGCACCGCCCGGCGGGCGCCGCCACCCCGGTCGACGCCACCCTGGTGTTCGGCACCCCGCTGCTGACCCTCGCCTGCCAGCTCGCGCTGGTCGCCCACCTGCCCTGGGGCGAGGCCTACTCGACCCTGGCGATGGGGCTGTTCTATCTCGCCCTCGCCGGCTGGCTGCGACGCGACGGGCATCCTGCCACGGCGTTGCTCGCCCAGACCTTCCTCGCGCTCGCGGTGATCCTGCTGTCGCTGACCCCGGCCTTCGCCCTCGATGCCGAACTCACCGCTGGCTTCTGGGCGCTCGAGGGCGCGGCCATGGCCTGGATCGGCGCCCGTCAGGAGCAGGAGCGGGTGCTGGTCTTCGCGCTGCTGCTCCAGCTCGGCGCGGCGCTGGCGCTGCCCTTCGCCGAGACCGCCGTCGACCCGCGCCCCTTCCTCGGCGCCGAGGTGCTCGGCGCGCTGGCGATCGCCCTCGCCGGGCTGGTGAGCGCCTACTGGTTCGACCGCGCCCGCCCCTGGTGCCGCACCCTGGCGCCCTGGCTACTCGGCTGGGGGACGCTGTGGTGGCTCGGCGCCGGGAGCGCCGAGCTGTGGCGCCTCGACCCCGGCGCAGTGCTGCCGGCACGACTCATCGGCTACGCCTTGCTCGGCGCGCTGCTCGCCGAGCTGGCCGCCACCCGGCTGCGCTGGGCACGACTCGACGCCCTGCTCGGCGGACTGCCGGCACTTGGGCTGGTCGCGCTGGCGGCCAGCGCCGAGCGGCTGGAGCAACCGTTCGGCGCTGGCGGCGCGCTCGCCTGGCCGGCCTTCGTCGGCCTCGGCTATCTGCTGCTGTGGCGGGTCGAGCGCCGCGCACTCGCCCCGGGCATCGGCTGGGGGCTGTTCGCCCAGGGACTGACAACGCTGCTGGTACTCGACTGGGGTTGGCTGTGGTGGGCCCTGGTCGCGCACCAGCCCGCCCCCGGCTGGCACGCCGCGGCGTTGGCGCTGCTCCCGGCCGTGGCGCTGCTGCTGGCCACGCGGGCGCGGCCCTGGCCGTTGACCTGGACCCGGGTCCATGCCGGCGCGCTCGGCACGCTGCTCGCGCTCGGGCTGATGATCTGGTCGGTCTGGTCGATCGGGATCGCCGGCGACAGCGCGCCCTGGCCACGGCTGCCGCTCATCAACCCGCTCGATCTCGTCACCGCGCTGGTGCTCGTCGCGCTGTGGCGGTGGTGGCGCACGCTCGAGGCAAACGGCCTGATCGACGTCAGCACCCGCGGCCGGCGGGCGGTCATGGCGCTGTTCGGGGGACTCGGCTTCGGTTGGCTCAACCTGGTGGTGCTGCGCGCGCTGCACCATGCCTGGGGGGTGGACTATCGGGTGACGACGCTGCTCGACTCGGCACCGACACAGATGGTGCTCTCGGTGAGCTGGGGGCTGTGCGCGGTGGCGCTGTTGCTGGGCGCGCGGCGCTGGGGCTCGCGCATGCTGTGGTTCGGCGCCGCAGCGGTGCTGGCGCTGGCGGTGGTGAAGCTGTTCGCGATCGATCTGGCCGCGCGCGGCGGGGTGGAGCGCATCGTCTCCTTCCTCGCCATCGGCGGCTTGATGATGGGGATCGGCTGGCTCACGCCGCTGCCGCCACGCGCGACGACAGACGACGCAAGTGAGGTCAGTCGCTCACCGCCTCGGCCTCGGCGGCGGCCCGCTTGAGCGCGCGATGGATGACGATGTTGAGCATGCGTAGCGTCGCCGCGATCGAGGCGAACACCTGGTTGGCATGCACCCCGCGGGTACGCAGCTCTCCCTGTTCGGTCTGCCAGACGATGCTGCACTCGGTAAGGGCATCGGTGCGCCCGCCCTTGGGGATGCGCACCTCGTAGTCGGTCAACCTCGGCAGGGTCAGGCCGCGTTTCTTCACCACCCGCGCGAGTGCGCTCATGAAGGCGTCGAAGCCACCGTTACCGCTGCCCACGGCGGTATAGATATCGCCCTCGATGCGGACCTTGATGCTCGCGGTCGACTCCAGGTCCATGGTCGAGGCCACCGAGCAGGCGAGCAGCTCGGCGTGGTCGTAGTCCTTGCTCTCCAGCACCTCGGCGATGATGAAGGGCAGGTCCTCGGTGGTAATGGTCTTCTTCGAGTCGCCGAGCGCGATGATGCGACGCAGCACCGCCTGCTGTTGTTCCTCAGAGAGCTGGATATCGAGGCGTTCGAGGTTCTTCGCCAACGAGGCCTTGCCGGCGAGCTTGCCGAGCGCGTACTTGCGACGGCGGGCGAAACGCTCGGGCGAGAGCCGCGAGTGATAGAGGCTGCCCTTACGATCGCCGTCGGCATGGATGCCGGCGGTCTGGGTGAAGACGTCGGCGCCGACGATCGGCGCGTTGTCGGCGATACGCTTGCCCGAGAAGTACTCGACCAGCTCGCTGGTACGGGCGAGATGGGTCTCGTCGATACCGGTGCGATAGTCGAGCTGATCGCGCAGGTTGACCGCGACCTCGGCCAGCGAGGCGTTACCGGCACGCTCGCCGAGACAGTTGACGGTGCAGTGCAGCGCGCTCACCCCGGCACGTGCGGCGGCGAGCACGTTGGCGGTGGCCAGACCGTAGTCGTTGTGGGGGTGGAAGTCGAAGCACAGCCCGGGGAAGCGCGCGACCATGTCGGCGATCGCCGCCTCGACCTGCTCCGGGGTCATCACCCCGAGGGTGTCGGGCAGCATGAAGTGCCCCACCCCGGTGTCGGCGAGCTGCTCGACGAAGCGATAGACATAGTCCGGGGTGTCGCGATAGCCGTTCGACCAGTCCTCGAGATAGAGGTTGACGGTGAGCCCGGCATCGCACGCACGACCGACACAAGCGCGCACATCGGCGACGTGCTGCTCCAGGCTCTTGCCGAGCTGCCCCCGGCAGTGACGCTCGCTACCCTTGGTCAGCAGGTTGAGCACCCGCCCGCCGGCACTGCGAATCCACTCGATGCTGCGCCCCTGGTCGACGAAACCGAGCACCTCGACCCGCTCGGCGAGCCCCCGCCCCTCGGCCCAGTCGATGATCTGACGCACCGCGTCGGCCTCGCCGCTGGAGACCCGCGCCGAGGCGACCTCGATGCGGTCGACGCGCACCTGTTCGAGCAGGGTCTTGGCAAGATTGAGCTTCTCGGCCGGCGAGAAGGACACCCCCTGGGTCTGTTCCCCGTCGCGCAGGGTGGTGTCCATGATCTGCACATAGCGTTTGGCCGACTCGCTCATGCGCTCGCCCCCGAGGCGGCGAGGGTGCGTTCGATCTCGGACTTGACCGCCTCGACCGTGGCCGGCAGCTCGACACAACGCTGCTCACGCTCCATCAGCCCCTGCAGCGGTGGCGGCAGCGGCGCGCCCTGGCCAATCGCCTGCTCGACGGCCTCGTTGAACTTGGCCGGATGCGCGGTGGCCAGGCAGATGGCGTCGTCCATGCCACGCGCGGCATGGACACCGACGGCGGTGTGCGGACAAAGGATGTAGCCGTCGTGCTCGTAGCTGGCACGGATCTGCTCCAAGGTCTCGGCGTCGCTCGCGGCACGGGCGTCGAAGTCGGCGCGCACCCGGGCATGGTGCTCGGCATCGACCTCGAGTCGTCCCCCGTCGCGCAGCCCCTCGAGCAACATCCGCACCCGCGCGCAGTCGCCGTCGTGGAGGAAGTAGAGATAGCGCTCGAAGTTGGAGGCGAGCTGGATGTCCATCGCCGGACTGAGGGTGCGGTGGACCTGCGACTCGGCGGCGTAGACCCCGCTGTCGACGAAGCGGGTGAGGATGTCGTTGCGGTTGGTGGCGATCACCAGCCGGCGCACCGGCAGGCCCATGCGGCGGGCGAGATAGCCGGCGAAGACATCACCGAAGTTGCCGGTGGGCACGGAGAAACTGACCGCGCGTTCGGGGTCGCCGCCGCTGACCCGGCCCCAGGCGTAGAAGTAGTAGACCATCTGGGCGAGGATCCGCGCCCAGTTGATCGAGTTGACCGCGCCGAGGTGGTGGCTGCGCTTGAACGGCAGGTCGCCGAACAGCGTCTTGACGATGCGCTGGGCGTCGTCGAAGGTCCCCTCGACGGCAATGTTGTGGACGTTGTCGTCGAGCACCGTGGTCATCTGCCGCGCCTGGATCGGCGACACCCGCCCCTTGGGGTGGAGAATGAAGACCCGGATGCGCGCCTTGCCGCGCACCCCGTAGATCGCCGCCGAGCCGGTATCGCCCGAGGTGGCGCCGACGATGTTGAGTTCACCGCCATCACGCGCGAGCAGGTATTCGAAGAGGTTGCCAAGGAACTGCAGCGCCACGTCCTTGAACGCCGCGGTGGGACCGTGGAAGAGCTCGAGGATGCGCGCCCCGCCCCCCTCGACTACGGGGGTGACCTCGGGGTGGGAGAAGCCGGCGTAGGAACGATCGATCAGCGCGCGCAGGTCCTCGCGCGGGATCTCGTCACCGACGAAGGGGGTGAACACCTCGAGGGCGAGTTCCTGGAAGCTCAACTGCGACCAGGTACGCAGGGTCGCGGCATCGATGCGAGGCAGCTCGGCCGGGACCAGCAGACCACCGTCGGTGGCCAACCCCATGGTGACCGCGTCGGCGAAACCAATGCCGGTGACTCCCCCGCGGGTACTCAAATAGTGCATCTCGTTCTCTGTGTTGAATGGTTGCTGATACCGGGCGGACGACGGCGACTGCGCGCGGCCTCGGACGTGCGTTCCGTGCAGGCGTCGGGAGACGATGGACGAGACAGGCCGCGATACCCCAGGGCGAGAGCGGGGCATGCCCGGTGCGCGCACGAGGACCACGCCGGGGCCACATCTTGCACCGGCGCTCACCCCGAGCAGACGCCGGAGAAATGGTTGAGAGTAAAAAACCTGCGCTGGCTTGGCAACCGCGGCGTGATCACCCCACCCTCATCAATCATGATCACCGAATGCTGCACCCGCGTCATCATCGTCACTATTGAATCGAATATCACTCTGGGTCGTTGACATCCCGGTAAAGGCAACCAGACAATGCAAACCGTGCGCCTTAACTGACAGATATGGCGCACGCACACTACAAGAAAGAGAATGAGGGGGCATCTGTCGCGGTCTGACCATCGGGCCCGTGCTCACGCACGGCTGCCGGTCAAACGCCCCGTCACCCCGAGCAATCACACAATCCACTTGTCGATACGGAGTGACATCGAAATGACACCTGAAAAACGGGCGGCCTACTGGCGGGCGAACCTGCGCCTGCTGGTAGTGTTGCTGACCATCTGGTTCGTGGTCTCGTACGGGTTCGGCATCATCCTCGTTGAACCCCTGAATGCCATTTCCCTTGGGGGCTATAAGCTCGGCTTCTGGTTCGCCCAGCAGGGCTCGATCTATACCTTCGTGGTACTGATCTTCGTCTATGCGGCGAACATGAACAGGCTCGACAAGAAGTTCGACGTCGGCGAAGAGTAAGGAGCACAGGTCATGACTTCCCTTGATATGTGGACCTACGGCGTCGTCGGTGCGACCTTCGCGTTGTACATCGGCATCGCCATCTGGGCCCGCGCCGGCAGCACCGGCGAGTTCTACGTCGCCGGCGGCGGCGTCCATCCGGTCGCCAACGGCATGGCCACCGGCGCCGACTGGATGTCGGCCGCGTCCTTCCTCTCCATGGCCGGCATCATCGCCTTCAACGGTTATGGTGGATCCGTGTTCCTGATGGGCTGGACCGGGGGCTACGTATTGTTGGCGCTGCTGTTGGCGCCCTATCTGCGCAAGTTCGGCAAGTTCACCGTGCCCGAATTCATCGGTGATCGGTACTACTCGCAGTCGGCGCGCATCGTCGCGGTGATCTGTCTGATCCTCGCCTCGATCACCTATGTCATCGGTCAGATGAAGGGCATCGGCGTGGCCTTCTCGCGTTTTCTCGAGGTGCCCTACGACACCGGCCTCTATATCGGCATGGGGATCGTCGCCATCTACGCCGTACTCGGCGGCATGAAGGGCATTACCTATACCCAGATCGCCCAGTATGTGGTCATGATCTTCGCCTACACCGTGCCGGCGGTGTTCATCTCACTCAACCTCACCGGTAATCCGCTGCCCCAGCTGGGGCTCGGCAGCGAATACATCCAGAACGGTGTTGCCACCGGCATGTCGCTACTCGACAAGCTCGATCAGGTGGTCACCGACCTCGGTTTCAAGGAGTACACCACCCAGACCATGGGCAACTCCCTGAACATGTTCGCCTACACCCTGTCGCTGATGATCGGCACCGCCGGTCTGCCGCACGTCATCATCCGCTTCTTCACCGTGCCCAAGGTGCGTGACGCGCGCTACTCGGCCGGCTGGGCACTGGTCTTCATCGCCCTGCTCTACACCACCGCCCCGGCCGTCGGCGCCATGGCACGACTCAACCTGATGGACACCATCCAGATCGGTCCGATCGGCAGCACCGAGGGCAACCTGCTCTACGACGAGCGTCCCGACTGGTTCAAGAAGTGGGAGGAGACCGGCCTGCTGCAGTTCGAGGACAAGAACGGCGACGGGCGCATCCAGTACTACAACGACGCCGATCCCACGTTCACCGAGATGGCCGAGTCCTACGGTTGGGCCGGCAACGAGATGGTCAAGGTCGACCGCGACATCATGGTGCTCGCCAACCCCGAGATCGCCAACCTGCCGGCCTGGGTGATCGCGTTGGTGGTCGCCGGTGGTCTGGCCGCGGCGCTCTCGACTGCGGCGGGACTGCTGCTGGCGATCTCCTCGGCGATCTCGCACGACCTGCTCAAGGGCGTGATGATGCCGCAGATCTCGGAGAAGAACGAGCTGATGGCCGGACGCGTGTCGATGTTGGTGGCGATCCTGGTCGCCGGCTATCTCGGTCTCAATCCACCGGGCTTCGCCGCCGGCACCGTGGCCATCGCCTTCGGGCTCGCCGCCGCCTCACTGTTCCCAGCACTGATGATGGGGATCTTCGCCACCCGGATGAACAAGGCCGGTGCGGTCGCGGGCATGATCGCCGGTATCACCGTGACCCTGCTCTACGTGTTCCAGCACAAGGGCATCTTCTTCATCCCCGGAACCGCCTTCCTGATGCCCGAGATGGGCATGGGCGAGGACTGGTTCTTCGGCATCTCGCCCAACGCCTTCGGCGCGGTCGGCGCGGTGGTCAATTTCACCGTGGCCATCATCGTCGCCAAGCTGACGGCACCACCGCCGGAGCACATCCAGCACCTGGTCGAGGACGTACGCATCCCGCGTGGCGCGGGTGAGGCCACCGGCCACTGATGCAACCCCGGCTCAAACACTGAGCATCGACCCGAGCCCCGCTGCGGCGGGGCTTTTTTCACGCGCCGCGCCGCCAGACTGCGCGCCCAGACAATTGGGTACGGGACATCGACCATGGACATCGAACTGATCGAGATCCAGGAATTCCTCGCCGACCGACCACCCTTCGACCAGCTACCGGAGCACGCGCTGGCAGCACTGCCCCGCCGCCTCCAGGTGCGTTATATCCGCCGGGACGGCGTCTTTCCGCCAGCCGACGAGGGGCTACCACAGTTCTACATCCTGCGCCGTGGTGCGATCGAGCTGCGTGATGCCGAGGACGAGCTGATCGGCAAGCTGGCCGAGGGCGATCTCTGCGACCTACGCTGTCGCGACGACACCACGCCGCCCTACCGCGCCACGGCCGTCGAGGACACCCTGGTCTATGCCCTGCCCTGCAGCGAGCTACAGGAGCTACGCGCCCAGCATGCCGAGTTCGCCGCCCACTTCGAACAGTCGATCTCCAGCCGTCTGCGCAAGGCGCTCGATGTCGTTCGCGACACCCCATCGACAGGCACTGGGTTGATGACGGTGCGGGTGCGCAGCATGATCAATCGCGCGCCAATCAGCACCGGACCGGAGACCAGCATCCGCGAGGCGGCGCGGATCATGTCCGAGCACCATGTCTCCTCGCTGCTGATCATGGCCGATGACCAGCTGGCGGGGATGATCACCGATCGCGACCTACGCAGTCGCTGTCTCGCCGTCGGACTCTCGAGCGAGCGCCCGGTGCGCGAGATCATGACCGAACGGCTACACAGCATCGCCCCCGAGACCCTCGGCTTCGAGGCGCTGCTGACCATGACCCGGCTCAACGTCCATCATCTACCGGTGATCGAGCGCGGGCGCGTGGTCGGGCTGGTCTCGAGCACCGACCTGACCCGCGTCCAGAGCGCCAACGCCGTCTATCTGGTCGGCGACATCCATCGCGCCACGACCCTCGAGACCCTGGTCCAGATCAGCACCCGCATCGCCGAGCTCCAGGTCCACCTGATCACCGCTGGGGCCACCGCCCACCAAGTCGGCCAGGCGATCACCACCATCACCGACGCCATCACCCGTCGTCTCTTGGAGCTGGCCGAGGCTGAACTGGGCGCGCCCCCGGTGCCCTATTGCTGGATGGTCGGTGGCTCCCAGGCCAGGCGCGAGCAATCCTCGCACTCCGACCAGGACAACGCCCTACTGCTCGCCGACGAGGCCGGCCCCGAGCATGCCGAGTACTTCACCACACTGGCCCGCCGCGTTAACGACGGCCTGCACGCCTGCGGCTTCATCTACTGCCCGGGCGATGTCATGGCCTCCAACCCCAAGTGGCGCCAGCCCCTGCGGGTCTGGCACGACTATTTCGCCACCTGGATCGTCAAGCCCGAGCCACTGGCACTGATGCTCGCCAGCGTGTTCTTCGACCTGCGCCCGTTGCACGATCCGGCCGGGCTGTTCGAACCACTCCAGCAGCGCATGCTCGAACGCACCCGCGCCAACCGCATCTTCATCGCCTACATGGCCGCCAATGCGCTCAAGTACCGCCCACCGCTCGGCTTCTTCCGCAACATCGTGTTGATCCACGGCGGTGACCACGACCACACCTTCGACATCAAGCACCGCGGCACCGTGCCGATCATCGATCTGGCGCGGGTCTACGCGCTCTCGGCCGGACTCGCCGAGACCAACACCCGCGAGCGGCTACGCGCCGCGGCCGAGTGTGGCGCACTGAGCCGCGACGGCGCGGCCAACCTGGTCGATGCCTCGGAGTTCATCGCCACCCTGCGCATGCGCCACCAGGCCCATCAACTGCGCAACGGCGAGAAGGCCGACAACTTCCTCTCACCCGATGAACTCTCGCCGCTCGAACGCGGCCATCTCAAGGACGCCTTTCTGCTGATCAACACCATGCAGGAGTCTCTCGGACAGCGCCACCAGGCGGGCCGCTTCACCTGAGGAGGCCGGATGCCAAGACTGATCGAATGGCGCCGGCGCTGGCGACTGCGCCGCGCGCCACCAGGACCGCTGCGCGAGTTCCTCGCCCACCCGAGTGCCCGTCCCGGTGCCGACTGGCGCGCCATCGAGTACCTCGCGGTGGATCTCGAGACCACCGGACTCGACCCTCGCAACGACCAGATCCTCAGCGTCGGGTATGTCGTGCTCCGTGGCGCGAGCATCGACCTGGCCAGCGCGCGCCGGCACCTGGTGCGCGTCGGCGGAGCGATCCCCGAGGCCAGCGCCGTGATCCACCAGATCACCGATGATCAGGCCGCCAGCGGCGGCGATCTCGAACCGGTTCTCGCCGAGTTGCTCGCGGCGCTCGCCGGACGGGTGCTGATCGCCCACCACGCCAGCATCGAACTCGGTTTCCTCTCGAACGCCTGCAGACGACTGTGGAACCAAGGGTTGCTAACCCCTTTGATTGACACGCAGGTACTGGCACACCGCACCTTCGAGCGCCGGCAGATCCCGTTTCGCGGCTCCGACCTGCGCCTCTATGCGCTTTGCGATCGCTACAACCTGCCTCGCCACGCCGCCCATGACGCCCTCGGCGACGCACTCGCCGCCGCCGAGCTGTTTCTCGCCCAGGCGGCCTATCGCGACGCCGGCAACGGGGTCACGCTCGCCACCTTCCTGTGCTGAATCGCAGGGGGTGGCGACCTGGGAGTCGCACACGAAAGGAACATGACATCGCGCAACTGCCTATGACCGCCCCAGGCCGCACCGCCTCGCGCCCCGGCGCGCCGAGCAACGGCTAGATGCCTCAGGTGAGAGCGTTTACCATGTACCCACGACAATACGCCGGCCTCACGGTATCGACGCTGCTTCAAGCAGTTCGCCGGCACCGCATTACCCAAATGAAGAGACCACGATAAAGAGGAGACGAGACCAATGTCAGAACAAAAGGTCTATCCAGTGCCGGCGAACATTGCCGCCAACGCCCATGTCGATGCGGCAACCTACGAGGCGATGTATCGACGTTCCGTCGATGACCCCGAGGGTTTTTGGGGCGAGTATGCCGAGCAGTTCGTCAGCTGGTTCAAGCCCTGGGACAGCGTCCTCAACTACAGCTACCAGGCCGACGACCTGCACATCGAGTGGTTCAAGGGCGCCACGCTCAACGTCACCTACAACTGCCTCGACCGCCATCTCGAGACCCGTGGCGATCAGGTCGCCATCATCTGGGAGGGGGACGACCCCAACGAGGACCGCAGCATCACCTACCGCGCGCTCCACGACGAGGTCTGCCGTCTGGCCAACGCGCTCAAGGCTCGCGGCGTCGAGAAGGGCGACCGGGTGTGCATCTATCTGCCGATGGTCCCCGAGGCGGCGGTGGCGATGCTCGCCTGCGCGCGCATCGGCGCAGTGCACTCGATCGTCTTCGGCGGTTTCTCCTCGGACTCGCTGCGCGACCGCGTGCTCGACTCCGAGTGCAAGGTGGTGATCACCTCCGACGAGAGCGTACGTGGCGGGCGCCACATCCCGCTCAAGCGCAACGCCGACACCGCATTGCAGGAGTGCCCCAATGTCGACACCGTGGTGGTGGTAAGCCGCACCGGCGGCGCGGTGGAGTGGGTCGAGGGGCGCGACATCTGGTATCACGAGGCCATCGCCGCGGCGGATGCGACCTGCGAGCCGGTCGAGATGGACGCCGAGGACCCGCTGTTCATCCTCTATACCTCGGGTTCGACCGGCAAGCCCAAGGGCGTGCTGCACACCACCGGTGGCTATCTGCTCTATGCCGCGATGACCCACAAGTACACCTTCGACTATCAGGACGGTGAGGTCTACTGGTGCACCGCCGACGTCGGTTGGGTCACCGGGCACACCTACATCGTCTATGGCCCGCTGGCCAATGGCGCCACCTCGCTAATGTTCGAGGGCATCCCCAACTACCCCGACATGTCGCGCTTCTGGCAGGTCGTCGACAAGCACCAGGTCAATATCTTCTATACCGCACCGACGGCGATCCGTTCTCTGATGCGCGCCGGCGAGGAGCCGGTAAAGCAGACCTCGCGCAAGTCGCTGCGCATCCTCGGTTCGGTCGGCGAACCGATCAACCCCGAGGCCTGGGAGTGGTACTATCATGTCGTCGGCGAGGAGCGCTGCCCGATCGTCGACACCTGGTGGCAGACCGAGACCGGTGGCCACCTGATCACCCCGCTGCCCGGGGCCACCGCGCTCAAGCCGGGGTCGGCCACCCGTCCCTTCTTCGGCGTGGTACCGGCGCTGGTCGACCCGGCCGACGGCACCCCGATCGAGGGCGCGGGCGAGGGCGCACTGGTCATCACCCGACCCTGGCCGGGACAGATGCGTACCGTCTACGGTGATCACCAACGCTTCATCGACACCTACTTCAAGCAGTACCCGGGGTACTACTTCTCGGGTGACGGGGCTCGACGTGACGCCGACGGCGACTACTGGATCACCGGACGCATCGACGACGTACTCAACGTCTCCGGCCACCGCCTCGGCACCGCCGAGATCGAGTCGGCGCTGGTGCTGCACCCACACGTGGCCGAGGCCGCGGTGGTCGGCTACCCGCACGACGTCAAGGGTCAGGGCATCTATGCCTATGTCACCCCGATGGCCGGGGTCGAGCCGACCGACGCGTTGAAGAAGGAGCTGGTGTCGCTGGTCCGCGGCGAGATCGGTCCGATCGCCATCGTCGACCTGATCCAGTGGTCACCGAGCCTGCCGAAGACCCGTTCGGGCAAGATCATGCGCCGCATCCTGCGCAAGATCGCGGCCAACGAGATCGACTCGCTCGGCGACACCTCGACACTCGCCGATCCGACCGTGGTCAACGAGCTGATCGACGGCCGACTCAACCGCTAAGGATGCACTCCGAGGCGCAAGGAGGCGCCGACGGCATACCCGGCCTAGCCGGGTACGTCCCGAGACGGCGCCCGGGGCTGCCTCCCCCGGGCGCCGTCTTGATTCACGCGCAAGAACACCACAACATCGGTTTCTCTGCCCCGGCAGATGACCGCCTCCCCCCTCGGGACACGGCCCCTGCCCCCGGATCCGCACTGCCAGGCATGGGCGTCAAGCAGCACGGGCACATCCCAGGCAGGCGAGCGCAAGACGCGTATCGATCATCACCAGCGCGCCCCAAGCCGTTTCCTCGGACCGCACCACCCGCGGCCCGGCGACAGCGGTGGCCATATGCCACAGCAGCGTCAGATTGCGAGGTCATGGATGCGCCCGCTCGCCACGCCAGGCGTCCGCGAACGGACTCATAAATACAGACCAGAGACCATGATCGACATGGTCGCCACAGTAATCAAAGCATTCATCAATGAGTTCACAACCCAGGGTCGGCGTCTTCGTCGACGCGGAAAACATCCGCTACAACGGCGGCTATCAGATGCGCTACGATGTGCTGAGACGGTTCGCCGCGCGCGAAGGAGGGAGACTGCAGCGCCTCAACACCTATATCGCCTATGATATCGAGCGCGCCGAGAAGGACGGCGACGAGGACTACAGGCGCAAGTGCCGTGAGTACCACCAGCTGATCCGCGAGTTCGGCTACAAGGTCAACCTCAAGCACGTGCGTCACTATCGCGACGAAGACGGCAACATCACCAACAGCAAGGCCGACGCCGATCTCGATCTGGCGATGGACGCCATGCTGCAGGCCGAACGCCTCGACCATATCCTGCTGGTCACCGGTGATGGCGATTTCCTGCCGCTGGTGCGCGCACTGCAAAGCCGGGGCTGTCGGGTCGAGCTGATCGGCTTCAAGCACGTCTCGGAAGAATTGCAGGGACAGGTCGACGCCTTCTACTCCGGTTTCACTATTCCCGACCTGCTGCCGATCCACTACGAGAAGGATAATCAGTGGGGCGAGGTCGGTTCGTGCGTGCGCGGCGTCTGCGTCAACTGGCTGAAGGACAAGGGATACGGCTTCATGCGGGTACTCGATCGGATCTCATCGGACCTGTGGATCACCGACACACGCAATCCACAGTCACCCTATATCTCGGTGTTCTGCCACAAGAGCGAACTGGCCGAAGGGATCGATGACAGACAGCTGAACAATCGCGACTTCATCTTCGAGTTCTATCTCCAGCGCAGTGAGCAGAAGGAAGGCCTGATCGCCACCAACGTCAGAGATGCCTACCTGATCAACAGCAAGTGAACCCGCGCCGCCTCGTCCCCTATCCGCCCATTCGCCCGCCTCGCCCCTGCGGCCAAGGCCGATACTCACCCTCTGATGTCACCGGAGTCTCGCCGTCATGTCGCTAGATCTCGCCAACGTCAAGCTCTCGGGACTGGCCTGGCGCCTGGTCAGGGACAAGCTACTCAGCGAACAGCAGGCGATCGAGGCCCAGGAGGCGGCAACCCGTCAACGCAACACCTTCGTCGGCCACCTAGTCGGCCAGGGGTTGCTCTCGAGCCGGGCGATCGCGGTCGCGGCGGCCGAGGAGTTCGGGGTCCCGGTGATCGATCTCGAGGCCCGCGAACTCTCCGACCTGCCGATCAACCTGGTCGACGAGCGGCTGATCCGCAAGCATCACGCGCTGCCGCTGTTTCGCCGCGGTAATCGCCTATTCCTTGCCGTCTCCGACCCCACCAACGATCAGGCACTCGAGGAGATCCGCTTCAACACCGGGTTGACCACCGACGCGGTGCTGGTCGAGGAGGACAAGCTCCAAGCCGCTATCGAAGCGGCGATCGAGGCCCAGGACACGACCATGAGCGAGATCATGGACGCGGACCTGGAGAAGCTCGAGATCGCCCCCGACGAAGACGAGGAGCGCGACGACGGCAGCGAGGCCAATATCGACGAGGCGCCGATCGTGCGCTACGTCAACAAGATCCTGGTCGACGCCATCACCGCCGGGGCCTCGGACATCCATTTCGAGCCCTACGAGAAGTTCTTCCGGGTGCGCTTCCGCCAGGACGGTCTGCTCCAGGAGGTGGCCAATCCCCCGCAGAGCATCGCCAATCGACTCGTCGCCCGACTCAAGGTGATGTCGCGCATGAACATCGCCGAGCGGCGCATTCCCCAGGACGGACGCATCAAGCTCAAGCTCAGCCGCTCGCGCGACATCGACTTCCGCGTCAACACCCTGCCCACCCTCTACGGCGAGAAGGTGGTGCTGCGCATCCTCGACTCCTCCTCGGCGCAGGTCGGCATCGACGCGCTGGGCTTCGAGCCCGAGCAGCGCGACACCTTTCTCAAGGCGATTAGCAAGCCCTACGGGATGATCCTGGTCACCGGTCCGACCGGCTCGGGCAAGACCGTCTCGCTCTACACCGCGCTCAACATCCTCAACGAACCCGACATCAATATCTCCACCGTCGAGGACCCGGTCGAGATCCAGGTACCAGGCATCAACCAGGTCAACATGAACCCCAAGACCGGGTTGACCTTCGCCGCAGCGTTGCGTGCCTTCCTGCGTCAGGACCCGGACATCGTCATGGTCGGCGAGATCCGCGACCTCGAGACCGCCGAGATCGCCGTCAAGGCCGCCCAGACCGGTCACCTGGTGCTCTCGACCCTGCACACCAACGACGCCCCCCAGACCCTCACCCGTCTGGCCAACATGGGCGTGGCGCCGTTCAACATCGCCTCCTCGGTGCTACTGATCATGGCCCAGCGACTGGCGCGACGACTCTGTCTGCACTGTCGCCAACCGCACGAGCTGCCGCCCGAGGCGCTACGCGCCGAGGGCTTCAGCGAGGCCGAGATCGAGGAGGGGCTGACCATCTACAAGCCGGTCGGCTGTGAGCGCTGCACCAAGGGCTACAAGGGCCGCGTTGGTATCTTCCAGGTGATGCCCATCTCCGAGGAGATCAGCCGGCTGATCCTCGAGGGCGGCAACTCGATGCAACTCGCCGAACAGGCCCGACGCGAGGGCATCGCCGACCTGCGCCAATCGGGGCTGCGCAAGGTCAAAAACGGGCTCACCAGCCTCGAAGAACTCAACCGGGTCACCAAAGAGTAAGCACCCATGGCGCTGGCAGCGAAACAGAAACCGAAGACCCAGCAGGAAAAGGCCACCGTCTTCCTGTGGGAAGGGGTCGACCGCAAGGGCGCACGCCTCAAGGGCGAGAGTCGCGCCGCCACGATGAACCTGGTGCGTGCCGAATTGCGCCGCCAAGGGGTCAGTCCGACCAAGGTCCGCAAGAAGCCGCAACCCCTGTTCGGCACCCGCAAGAAGAAGATCAGCAGCGCCGACATCGCCGTCTTCACCCGCCAGCTCGCCACCATGATGGCCGCAGGCGTGCCCCTGGTGCAGGCCTTCGACATCGTCGGTCGAGGCCATGACAACCCCTCGATGCAGGACCTGATCCTGACCATCAAGCAGGACATCGAGAGCGGCACCACCATGGCCCTGGCGCTCGGCAAACACCCGCTCTATTTCGACGACCTGGTGTGCAACCTGGTCTCAGCCGGCGAGCAGGCCGGTGTACTCGACGTGCTGCTCGACAAGATCGCCACCTACAAGGAGAAGACCGAGTCGATCAAGGGCAAGATCAAGAAGGCGATGTTCTACCCTGCGGCGGTGATCCTGGTGGCGATCGTCGTCACCGTGGTGATCCTGCTGTTCGTCATCCCCCAGTTCAAGGACCTGTTCTCGAGCTTCGGTGCCGACCTGCCGGCCTTCACCCTGATGGTGATCAACCTCTCCGACCTGCTGCGCCAGTGGTGGTGGGCGGTGTTCCTCGCCCTCGGCGGCGCCGGTTACGGCTTCGTCGCCACCTACAAGCGCAGCCGCGGACTGCGCGAGGCGCTCGACCGGATGGTGCTGCGCATCCCGGTGATCGGCTCGATCCTCAACAAGGCGGCGTTGGCCCGCTTCGCCCGCACCCTCTCGACCATGTTCGCCGCCGGTGTACCGCTGGTCGACGCACTCGAATCGGTCTCGGGGGCCACCGGCAACATCGTCTACCAGGACGCGGTACTGAAGATGCGCGAGGAGGTCGCCACCGGTCAGTCGTTGCAACTGGCGATGCGCCAGCGCGACCTCTTCCCCCACATGGTGATTCAGATGACCTCGATCGGCGAGGAGTCGGGCGCACTCGACAGCATGCTCGCCAAGGTCGCCGACTTCTACGAGGAGCAGGTCGACAACGCCGTCGACAGCCTCAGCAGCCTGCTCGAACCGATGATCATGGTGATCATCGGCGGCCTGGTCGGCAGCCTGGTGGTCGCCATGTACCTGCCGATCTTCAAGCTCGCCTCCGTCGTCTGACGCCGCGGCGGCGCCCAGGCGCCGCCACCCTCCCCGACCCGCCCCAGCAAGGACTCGCCCATGCCCTGGCTCGAGCCATTCCAGCACTATCCGCTGCTGCTCTATATCACCGTCACGCTGCTCGGATTGATCCTCGGCAGCTTTCTCAACGTCGTCATCCTGCGTCTACCGCGCATCCTCGAATACGAGTGGCACGCACAGTGCGCTGAACTCGCCGGCAAGGCCGGTGACGAGGCGCCACCGCCGGGGCTGGCGCACCCACCCTCAACCTGCCCACACTGCGGTCACCGCATCCGTGCCCACGAGAACATCCCGGTACTGAGCTTCTTGCTGCTCCGCGGTCGCTGTAGCGCCTGCCAGACACCGATCGGCTGGCGCTATCCGGCCGTCGAGCTGCTCACCGCGCTGCTCAGTCTCGTCGTGGCGCTGCACTTCGGCGCCAGCGCCCAGCTGCTCGCCGCGCTGGCGCTGACCTGGGGGCTGATCGCCCTGGCGGTGATCGACCTCGACACTCAACTGCTCCCCGACCGCATCACCCTGCCACTGCTGTGGCTGGGGCTGATCCTCAGCCTGTTCGGGCTATTCACCGACGCCCACGCGGCGATCATCGGTGCGGCCGCCGGCTATCTGCTGCTGTGGGGCCTTTATCACGCCTTTCGGCTACTCACCGGCAAGGAGGGCATGGGCTATGGCGACTTCAAGCTGCTAGCCCTGTTCGGGGCCTGGCTCGGCTGGCAGGCGCTGCCGCTGGTGATACTGCTCTCGGCGCTCTCCGGCAGCCTGGTCGGTGGTGCGCTGATCGCACTACGTCGTCAGGGGCGCGACACCCCGCTCCCCTTCGGCCCCTTCCTCGCCATCGCCGGCTGGATCGCGCTGCTGTGGGGCGAGCAGATCACCGGCGCCTATCTGCGCCTCAGCGGACTGGGGTGAGCGCCATGCTGACCATTGCCCTCACCGGCGGCATCGGCAGCGGCAAGAGCACCGTGGCCAAGCAGCTCGAACACCTCGGCGCCGGCGTGGTCGATGCCGACTGCATCTCCCACGCCCTCACCCGTCACGACGCCGAGACCCTGTCGGAGATCGCCGCGGCCTTCGGTCCTGAGGTAATCGCCGACGACGGCTCGCTCGATCGCGCCACGATGCGTGCCCGGGTCTTCGCCGACACCGCCGCCCGCCAGCGTCTCGAGGCCATCCTTCACCCCCGGATCGAGGCACGGATGTGCGCCGAGCGCGCCGCGTTGTGCACACCCTATGCGGTACTAGTCATCCCGCTCCTGTTCGAGACCGGGCAGCAACGCCTCGCCGACCGGGTGCTGGTGGTCGATGTCCCGGAGACGGCGCAGATCGAGCGGGTGCGGGTACGCAGTGGTCTGAGCACGGCCGAGATCGGGCGCATCATTGCCGCGCAGATCCCTCGCGCCGAGCGTCGTGCCCGCGCCGACGATCTGATCGACAACAGCGGCGATCAGGCCGCGCTCGCTGCCCAGGTCGACCGGCTCCATCGACGCTACCTGGCGCTGGCCGGCGCCGACGACTTGCAAAGCGGCTGAGCGCTGCCTAGCTTTCTTCACGCTACGTGTAATACGGGACATCTCTCGAACCGACACCACCGGAGGGAAGCATGCGCATCAACCCGCGTCTCGCGCTGTCCATCGCCACCGCTGCACTCATGCTGGGTACCACCCCGATCGCCACCGCCGCCTCGGCCTGCAAGGGGCTCGACAAAGGCGCCTGCGAGCGCAAATCCGACTGTCACTGGGTCGACCCCTATACCCGCAAGGACGGGGTCAAGGTCTCCGGGCACTGTCGCAGCAGCGGCAAGAGACAAGGCGGCAGCGCCACCAGCACGGGCACGGCCCCCCGTGCTAACGGCTCCTGAGTCCCCGGCGCACGGGCTGATCCGCCGCAACCGAAGGCGTCGCGACGCCGCCCGAGCGTCCGCAGCGGGGTCGATTTGGTGTAGGCTCCACGCTATCGATTCCCGCTGCGACAAGCTCCGTGCACTTGTCCAGCCTGCCCTCGTCTCGACAACCCCAGATTGGAGCCAGCAATGCGCGTTTCCGGACGTCCCAACAGCGACCACCCGCTCGAACAACACGGCCTCTACAACCTCAACGCCGTCCACTGGAACCTCCCCACCGCGGAGCTCTACGAGCAGGCGCTGGCGCGCTACGAGGGTCAGGTCGCCCACATGGGACCGCTGGTGGTGCGCACCGGGCACCACACCGGCCGCTCGGCCGACGACAAGTTCATCGTCGACGAGCCGAACAACCGCGAGGCGATCTGGTGGGGTGAGGTCAATCGCCCGATCGATGCGGCGCACTTCGACCTGGTCCATCATCGTCTCGCCTCCTACCTGCAGATGAAGGACGTCTATGTCCAGGACTGCTTCGTCGGCGCCGACCCCAAATACCGCCTGCCGGCGCGCATCATCACCGAGAAGGCCTGGCACAGCCTGTTCGCGCGCAACCTCTTCATCCAGCCCCAAGCCGATGAACTCGAGCACTTCGCACCCGAGTTCACCGTCATCGCCGCACCGCACTTCCACGCCATCCCCGGCCTCGACAAGACTCGTAGCGAGACCTGCATCCTGGTCAACTTCGACAAGCGACTGGTGCTGATCGGCGGCACCAGCTACGCCGGCGAGATCAAGAAGTCGCTGTTCACGGTGATGAATCACCTGATGCCCGGTCGTGGTGTGCTACCGATGCACTGCTCGGCCAACATCGGCGAGGACGGTCGCACCGCGCTCTTCTTCGGGCTCAGCGGCACCGGTAAGACCACCCTCTCGGCCGACGCCTCACGCACCCTGATCGGCGACGACGAACACGGCTGGAGCGATAACGGGGTATTCAATTTCGAGGGTGGCTGCTACGCCAAGATGATCCATCTCTCGGCCGAGGCCGAGCCCGAGATCCATGCCACCACGCGCCGCTTCGGCACCGTGCTCGAGAACGTCACCATGGACATGGAGACGCGCCGTCTCGACCTCGACGACGACTCGCTGACCGAGAACACCCGCGGCGCCTATCACATCAGCGCCATCCCCAACGCCAGCGAGACCGGCATGGGCGGGCACCCCGACGCCATCCTGTTTCTCACCTGCGACGCCTTCGGCGTGCTGCCCCCGATCTCGCGGCTGACCCCGGAACAGGCGATGTATCACTTCATCTCCGGTTACACCGCGCGCGTAGCCGGCACCGAGACCGGGGTCACCGAACCCTCGCCCGTGTTCAGCGCCTGCTATGGCGCGCCTTTCATGCCGCAGCACCCGCAGCGCTACGCCGACCTGCTCGGCAAGCGCCTGGCCGAGCACGGCACCCAGGTCTGGCTGATCAACACCGGCTGGAGCGGCGGCGCCTATGGCGTCGGCAAGCGCGTCGCCATCCCCCACACCCGCGCCATGGTGCACGCGGTGCTCGATCGCAAGCTCGAGGGCGTAGCCACCCGCCCCGACCCGATCTTCGGGCTCAACATCCCCGAGACCTGCCCCGGGGTGCCGGACGAGATCCTCGATCCGCGCGCCACCTGGTCCGACCCGGCCGCCTACGACGCCCAGGCACGCAAGCTCGCCGGGATGTTCCACGACAACTTCACCAAGTTCGCCGACGAGGTCGATGCCGCGATCCTCGCCGCCGGCCCACAGGTGGGCTGAGCACTATGACCGAGACCATCGAGATCACCCGGCCCGACGACTGGCACCTGCACCTGCGCGACGGCGCGGCGATGGCCGACGTGGTGGGGCACAGCGCGCACCGGTTCGCGCGCGCCATCATCATGCCCAACCTCAAGCCGCCGGTGACCGACACCGCCCTGGCGCTCGCCTACCGTGAGCGCATCCGTGCCGCGCTGCCCCCGGGGAGCCGCTTCGAGCCGCTGATGACGCTCTATCTCACCGACCGCACCCGGCCCGAGGAGATCGACAAGGCACGCGCTAGCGGCGCGGTGGCCGCCTGCAAGCTCTATCCGGCCGGCGCCACCACCAACTCCGACAGCGGCGTCACCGACATCGCCGCCATCGCCCCGGTGCTCGAGGCGATGCAGCGCCACGCCATGCCGCTGCTGGTGCACTGTGAGGTCACCGACCCCGAGGTCGACATCTTCGAGCGCGAGCAGCGCTTCATCGAGACCCGACTGACCCGGCTGGTGGAGGACTTCCCCGGTCTCAAGATCGTCTTCGAACACGTCACCACTGCCGATGGCGTGGCCTTCGTGCGCGAGGGGCCGGCGACCCTGGGAGCCACCATCACCCCGCACCACCTGCGCTACAACCGCAACGCCCTGCTCGCCGGCGGCATCCGCCCGCACCTCTACTGCCTGCCGGTACTCAAGCACGAGCGCCATCGTCAGGCACTGGTCGAGGCGGCCACCAGCGGTCATCCCCGCTTCTTCCTCGGCACCGACAGCGCCCCGCACCCGCGCGCGGCCAAGCTCAGCGACTGCGGTTGTGCCGGCGCCTACAGCGCCCACGCGGCACTGGAACTTTATGCAGAGGTGTTCGACGAGGTCGGCGCGCTGGATCGACTCGAGGGCTTCGCCAGCCATCACGGCGCCGACTTCTACGGGCTGCCGCGCAACCAGGAACGGATCCGGCTGACCCGCACGCCCTGGCAGGTCCCGGCGCACTACGCCTTTGGTGAGGATTGCGTGGTACCGCTGCGCGCCGGCGAGACCCTGGGCTGGCGGCTCGAGACGGCCTGAGCCGACCGTCCGGGGAAGGTCCCGGCGCCCCGACCGAGGGCGCCGGGCAATGGGCTCAGATCTCGGCGGGGTCGTCGAAGTCGATCTCGTCCCAGAAATCGTCGCCATCCCCACGCGGCGGATTGCCATCGTGGACCAGGCTCTCGCGCCGCTGCAGATAGGTCTCGCGCAGGAAGCTGTAGGGGTCGAGTGCAGCCTCTTCGAGTAGGTCGCTGGCATCGAGGAGATCGGCACGCTGGTCGACTGCGCGGACCACCACGGCCCCCCAGTAGATGTGGCTCTTCTGGATGCTGAAGAAGGGATCGAGGACGACATCGCCGGCGAACCCGAAGGTATCGCGGATACTGCTCGGCCCCACGAATGGCAGCATGAAGTAGGCGCCGGGTTCGAGCCCCCAGTAGCCGAGCGTCTGGCCGAAGTCCTCCTTGTAGCTCGGCAACCCGACGTTGGTGGCGACGTCGAACACCCCGAGGACACCGACGGTGGAGTTGATGAACACCCGCCCGACATCGCTGCCGGCGCGCGACATCTTGAACTGCAGTACGTTGTTGACTGCCGAGGTCATGTCGTTGATATTGGCGAAGAAGTTGCTGACCCCTCGATCGACCGGCTCCGGGGTGACCTTGCGGTAGGCCCGAGAGACGGGCTGCACGAAGGCCTTGTCGAAGTCGGTGTTGAAGCGATAGACGGCTCGGTTGTAAGGCTCGAGCGGGTCACGGGGATCGCTCACGCGCGCCGCGCCGGAGGCGCAGCCGGCCAGCAGCAGCGCCGCACCGAACATCCCAAGCCATTTCAACCCGCGTGTGTCCATCTCGACGTCCTTCACCTGATCAACGCAAGAGTCGCGATCCTACCACAGCCTCGCACCACCGGCGGCAGACACCTCGGCACCATTGGCGTTACCACGCAAACCACTTATGCTGTCGCGATGAACGGTGAAGAACAGATCCCAGACGGCATCGCCCAACGCTTTCGCGGCTTCCTCCCGGTGGTCGTCGACGTCGAGACCGCGGGCTTCGACGCCCAGCGCCACGCCCTGCTCGAGATCGCCGCGGTGGTCATTCGCATGGCACCCGACGGCCGGCTCGAACCCGCCCCCGCGATCCATTGCAATGTGTTGCCCTTCGTCGGCGCCGAGCTCGACCCAAGGGCATTGGCCTTCAACGGCATCGATCCGGACCACCCGTTGCGCGATGCCGTCCCCGAGCACGAGGCGCTCGGGCGCGTCCTCGCACCGATCCGCAAGGCGGTCAAGAACAGTGGTTGCACCCGCGCCATCCTCGTCGGACACAACGCCCACTTCGACCTCGGTTTCATCAAGGCCGCAGTCGACCGCACCGAGTTCAAGCGCAACCCCTTCCACGCCTTCAGCGTCTTCGACACCGTCAGTCTCAGCGGGCTGATGTTCGGCCAGACCGTGCTTGCCAACGCCGCGCGTGCCGCCGGGCTCGGCTGGAGCAACAGCGAGGCGCACTCGGCGCTCTACGACGCCAAACAGACGGCGCGACTGTTCTGCACCATCGTCAACCGCTGGGGCGAGTTCGATCCACTGCGTTTCTGGGAGAGTGGCGAGCGCCTACCCGCCACCGACTGATCGCATCACCGCGCCGCCGCGCCGCCCTCGGCGCGCGCCGCCGCCTGTTCCACCATCGGTCTGAGCTCACCGCTGGCGTGGAGTTCGAGGGTGATGTCGCAACCGCCGACCAGCTCGCCGTCGATGTAGAGCTGCGGGAAGGTCGGCCAGTCGGCATAGCGCGGCAGGTGCTCGAAGATCTCCGGGTCCTGCAACACGTTGACATAGGCGAAGGGCACCCCGCACTCCTGGAGCGCCTGTACCGCCCGCATCGAGAACCCACACTGCGGGAACTGCGGCGTCCCCTTCATGTAGATCACCACCGCATTGCCCTTGACCTGCTCGTCGATGCGCTCCAACACATCCATCGCTCACCTCGTACCGGGTTTGATCCTGTCGTCGCTGGCACGAGGATCGGGCCGACCGGGCCGATTTCAACCGGCGCCGACGCCATCGACATTGCGCTGCAGCCACAGCTCGAGTGCCGCGAGGTGCCACAGCTTGTTGCCCTGGATGCGGGTGTGGTGCATATCGGGGGCGGCGAGCAGCTGCTCGATGTAGTCGCGCCGGTAGAGCCCGCGCTCGCGACAGGCGCGTGACTCGAGCAGCTCGCGCATGAAGGCGAGGAAGGGCCCGCGCACGTACTTGAGCGCGGGCATCGGGAAATAGCCCTTGGGGCGATCGATCACCGATGCCGGCAGCAGTCCGCGCGCCAGCGCCTTGAGCGGGTACTTGCCACCCTCGCGCAGCTTCAGCTCGGGCGGGCAGCGCGCGGCCAGCTCGACGAGCCGATGATCGAGGAAGGGCACCCGCGCCTCCAGCCCCCAGGCCATGGTCATGTTGTCGACCCGCTTGACCGGGTCGTCGACGATCAGGGTGGTGACATCGAGACGCAGCACCGCATCCATGAAGGTATCGGCACCGGGCGCGGTGAGCGCCGGGCCGATCAGCTCGGCGGTGTGATCGGCGCCGCCGTGGGCGGCCGCGACCATCCGCAGGTACTCCGCGTGATCGCGGTCGAAATAGTGCTTGGCGAAGCGCTCGAGCCGGCTGCCCGCGCCCTCGGCCTGCATCCGCGGATACCAGAAGTAGCCGCCGAAGACCTCGTCGGCGCCCTGCCCCGACTGCACCACCTTGATTTCGCGCGAGACCTGCTCGGCGAGCAGATAGAAGGCCACTGCGTCCTGGCCGAACATCGGCTCGGCCATGGCGTCGATCGCTTCGGGCAGGCGCTCGAGCACCTGGTCGTTGGGCACCTGGAAGCGCTGGTGGCGGGTGGCGTAATGGGCCGCGACCTGGTCGGAGTAGAAGAACTCGCTGCCCGACTCCTCCGGGGTGTCCTCGAAACCGACCGAGAAGGTGCGCAGATCGCTCACCCCGGTCTCGGCGAGCAGCGCCACCAACAGGCTGGAGTCGAGCCCGCCGGAGAGCAGCACCCCGACCGGCACGTCGGCGATCTCGCTGCGTACCCGCACCGCGCGACGCAGCTCGCCCTGGATCGCTTCCAGCCACTCGCCCTCGCGGCGAGGCTGCGCCGGGCGTGTCGCCTCGAGCTGCCAATAGACCCCACCGCTGCGCCGGCCGTCAGCCTCGAGACGCAACCAGTGCCCCGGCTCGACCTTGCGCACCCCACGCAGGATGGTACGTGGTGCCGGCACCACCGCATGCAGGGTGAAGAGATGATGGAGCGCCACCGCATCGATCGTGGTATCGACCCCGCCGGCGGCGAGCAACGCCTGCGAGTTGGAGGCGAAGCGCACCCGCCCACCCTGCTCCGACCAGTACAGTGGCTTGACGCCGAAGCGGTCGCGCGCCAGCACCAGCGCCTGCTCACGCGCATCCCACAATCCGAAGGCAAACATGCCGTGGAGTCGTTCGAAGCACCCCGTCCCCCACGCATGCCAGGCCTTGAGGATGACCTCGCCATCGCCCTCGGAGAAGAAGCGATACCCCCGACCGACAAGCTCGGCACGCAGCTCGCGGTGGTTGTAGATAGTGCCGTTGAACACCAGCGCGAGCCCCAGCTCGGCATCGACCATGGGTTGATTGGCACGTACCGACAGGTCGATGATGGAGAGACGGCGGTGCCCGAGGGCCAGGGCGCCGTCGCTATAACTGCCCCCATGGTCGGGGCCGCGCCGAGCCAGGCATGCCATCATCGTCTCGATCGCGCCGAGATCGGCCGGGGCGCCGTCGAGGCGCAGCTCACCACAGATTCCGCACATCCGTGCTCACTCCATCATAATCTTGATCGTTCACAAGTTAGGCGCCGGAGCCTGGCCCTTGCAACACCCCGCCCGACGCGGGCTCGATGGTCACATGGCGCCGTCGACCGTTGCAAAAGTGCCCACACGGCCTCAGTTTGGGGCGCAAGGCACAACCAAGCCCGCGGTCAGGTCCGCCAACCGCACCCCGGGCAAACAGGACTCGACCACGGGGCACGTACCCCGTCGCAAGCCACGTATCCACCGACAAGCCGCATATCCAGGAGGAGAACCCAGATGGCACACGAACTCCCACCCTTGCCCTATGCCAAGGACGCGCTCGAGCCGGTGATCTCGGCCGAGACCATCGACTACCACTATGGCAAGCATCACCAGACCTACGTCACCAAGCTCAACGACCTGATCGCCGGCACCGAGTTCGAGTCCGCCACACTCGAGGAGATTATCGCCCGCGCCGAGGGAGGCATCTTCAACAACGCCGCCCAGGTGTGGAACCACACCTTCTACTGGCACTGCCTCTCGCCCAACGGCGGGGGCGAGCCGACTGGAGCACTGGCCAACGCGATCGCCTCGGCCTTCGGTTCCTTCGATGACTTCAAGCAGCAGTTCGAGCAATCGGCCGCAGGCAACTTCGGCTCCGGCTGGACCTGGCTGGTGAAGAACGCCGAGGGCGCGCTGGAGATCGTCAACACCTCCAACGCCGCCAATCCGATGACCGAGGGCAAGACGCCGCTGCTGACCGTTGACGTCTGGGAGCACGCCTACTACATCGACTACCGCAATGCCCGCCCGAAGTACCTCGCGGCCCTGTGGGAGAAGGTCAACTGGGACTTCGTTGCCGCCAACCATTCGGCCTGATCACCCCGCGCCCGGCGTCGCCGGGCGCACCCGACCGCCATTCCGATCATTTTCGACATTCACATCAACAAGTTATAAAGCGCGCGCGGCACCCGCACGCGCAGAGTGGTTTCCTTGTAACCATCACCACATTCGCGTTATATTCACTGACTTCGCCTTAGTTTGGAGGCGGTTTCCGCACCGAGGAACCGCCTCTTTTCATTTTTCTACCGGAGACCGAGCGGGGCCCTACCGCAATGAGCGATTCCTTGATGGCCACCTACAACCGTCTGCCCGTCACCTTTGCCCGAGGCGAAGGGGTCTGGCTGTGGGATACCGAGGGCAGACGCTATCTGGATGCACTCGCCGGGATCGCCGTCTGCGGGCTCGGCCATGCCCACCCGGCGGTACGCGACGCGATCTGCGAGCAGGCCGGGGCCCTGATCCACACCTCCAACATCTACAACGTCCTCGAACAGCAACGCCTCGGCGACCTGCTCACCGAACAGACCGGGATGGAGCGGGTGTTCTTCGGCAACTCCGGGGCCGAGGCCAATGAGGCGGCGATCAAGCTCGCCCGGCTGTACGCTCACCGCAAGGGCATCGACAACCCGGCGATCCTGGTCACCGAGGGCAGCTTCCACGGTCGCACCCTGGCCACCCTCTCGGCCACCGGCAACCGTAAGGTGCAGGCTGGCTTCGAGCCACTCGTCCAGGGCTTCGTACGCGTCCCCTACAACGATATCGAGGCGATCGAGACGGCGGCGGCCAACCGCTCCAATATCGTCGCCATCCTGGTCGAACCGATCCAGGGCGAGGGCGGTATCAACGTCCCGGCCGACGATTACAACGCCCGGCTGCGTGCCATCTGTGACCGCGAGGGCTGGCTGCTGATCCACGACGAGATCCAGACCGGCATGGGCCGCACCGGACACCTGCTCGCGCACCAGCGCGACGGCGTCCAGCCCGATGTCGTCACCCTTGCCAAGGGACTGGCCAACGGCGTGCCGATCGGCGCCTGTCTGGCCCGTGGCGAGGCCGCGACGGTCTTCGGCCCAGGCAGTCACGGCTCGACCTTCGGCGGTAACCCACTGGCAGCACGCGCCGGGCGCGCGGTGCTCGAGACACTCCGCGACCAAGATCTCTGCACGCACGCCGAGGAGATCGGCAGCTGGCTGATCTCGGCCTTCCGCGACGCCTTCGCCGAGGTCCCCGGGGTCGTCGAGGTCCGCGGACGTGGCCTGATGATCGGCATCGAACTCGATCGTCCCTGTGGCGCCTTGGTTGCCCAGGCGCTCGAGGCCGGGCTGCTGATCAATGTCACCGCCGAACGCGTCATTCGCCTGCTGCCACCGCTGATCCTGCAGCAGGACGAGGCCGAACAATTGCTTGAGACGCTGACGCGACTCGTCAAGCGTTTCCTGGAAACCGATTGAAGCGCCACGGCGCTGGAGAGTTGAAACCATGGATGCCGGTCACACCCCGCACTGCAGACATCTCCGCTCGCTACTCGACCTGAGCAGCGAGGAGGCCCGGGCGCTGATTAACCGCGCCATCGAGCTCAAACGCATGCAGCGAGCGGGCGAGGACCACCGGACCCTCGCCGGCAAGGCGCTGGGGATGATCTTCGAGAAGTCCTCGACCCGCACCCGGGTCTCGTTCGAGACCGGGATGTTCCAGCTCGGCGGTCACGCCCTCTTTCTCTCTCCACGCGACACCCAACTCGGACGCGGCGAGCCGATCGAGGACAGCGCGCGAGTGCTCTCGCGCATGGTCGACGGCATCATGATCCGCACCTTCGACCAGGAGACGGTAGAACGCTTTGCCGCCTACTCCTCGGTACCGGTGATCAACGCCCTCACCGATCGCTTCCACCCCTGCCAATTGCTCGCCGACCTGCAGACCTTCACCGAGCATCGCGGCGACATCCGCGGCAAGCGCGTGGCCTGGATCGGTGATGGCAACAACATGTGCCATTCGTTCATCAATGCCGCACGACTGTTCGACTTCGAACTGCGCATCGCCTGCCCCGAGGGCTATGCCCCGGACGGCGCCATCTATGCCGCCGCGAGCGACCGTTGCACCATCGTCCACGACCCCGCCGCTGCCGCTGAGGACGCCGATCTGATCGCCACCGACGTCTGGGCGAGCATGGGTCAGGAAGAGGAACAGGCACACCGCCAGGCGCTGTTCGCCCCCTTCCAGGTCGATGACGCGGTCATGGCGCGCGCGGCCAAGGATGCGCTCTTCATGCACTGCCTCCCGGCGCACCGTGGCGAGGAGGTCTCGGCCTCGGTCATCGACGGCCCGCAGTCGGTGGTCTGGGACGAGGCCGAGAACCGGCTTCACGCCCAGAAGGCGCTGCTCGAGTTCCTGCTCAAGCCCGCGGCCTGACCCCATGTCCACGCTGTCGGTCGTCCGTCGTCACCGCCAGCAACCGGAAACGCCGGGGCCCTGCCCGGCGCGTACCAGAGTCCAACCCAGCCGAGTTGAGGACGCCTCGTGATACGCATCGCGCTCCTATCCCTTACGCTCCTGGCCGCGCTGTTCGGTCAGGCAGCCATCGCCCAGGCCGATACCCGCTACGTGACCGACGAGCTCGAGATCACCTTGCGCACCGGTGAGAGCACTCGCTATCGCATCATCCGCATGCTGCCGAGCGGAACCCCGCTCGAGGTCCTGAGCGTCAACCGCGCCACCAACTATGCCCGGGTACGCACCGAGGACGGCACCACCGGCTACGTCCTGGCACACGAACTCCAGGACGAACCAGCGGCGCGCGAGCGTGTCGCGGCACTCGAGGCCAAGCTCGCCGAGCTGCAACAAAAGCCCGATGCCCTGGCCGCGCAGTTGAGCAAGCTGCAGGCCGAGCACGAGCAGGTGAGCGCCGACAATGCCGCACTGCGCCAAGAGAAGCAGCGCCTCGAACAGGAGCTGGCAACCGTGCGTCATGCCTCGTCCAATATCCTCGAGATCACCGAGGACCGCGACCGGTTGCGCATCCAGGTCAGTGAGCTCACCCGCGAGCGCGCCGACCTGCAGCAGGAGAATCGTGACCTCAAGAATCAGACCCATCAGCGCTGGTTCCTGATCGGCGCCGGCGTGGTCACCGGCGGCGTCTTCCTCGGGCTGCTGCTGCCGCACCTGCGTTGGCGGCGGCGTCGGAGTTCCTGGGCCTCGCTGTAAGACGACACGCACGCCCCACACTCTCAGGGCGTGCGTACCTCCCCTCTTGGCCAGGTCGCCGTTGTGCGCCCAGGCACTCGTCCCCATCCGTACGGCCACCCAGGCCGTCCCCACTCGTACTCGCCGTGGCTGATGCGCCCGTGCCCCAGACCGTGGTGATGAGGGGCGTATAATCGAAGCGTGTCAAGTTCAACCCTTCAGGTCTGTCCCACTATGCCCCAATACCGTTCCAGAACCTCGACCCAGGGCCGCAACATGGCCGGCGCCCGTGCACTGTGGCGTGCCACCGGCATGAAGGATGGTGACTTCGAGAAGCCGATCATCGCGGTCGTCAACTCCTTCACCCAATTCGTCCCCGGGCACGTACACCTGAAAGATCTCGGCCAATTGGTCGCCCGTGAGATCGAGGCCAACGGCGGCGTCGCCAAGGAATTCAACACCATCGCCATCGACGACGGCATCGCCATGGGTCACGATGGCATGCTCTATTCGCTGCCCTCGCGTGACATCATCGCCGACTCCGTCGAGTACATGGTCAACGCCCACTGTGCCGATGCCATGGTGTGCATCTCCAACTGCGACAAGATCACCCCCGGGATGCTGATGGCGGCGATGCGCCTCAACATCCCCACGGTGTTCGTCTCGGGTGGACCGATGGAGGCCGGCAAGGTACTGCGCGATGGCGACGAGCTGCGTCTCGACCTAGTCGACGCGATGGTCGCCGCAGCCAACCCCGAGGAGAGCGATGAATCGGTCGCCGAGATCGAGCGCTCGGCCTGTCCCACCTGCGGCTCCTGCTCGGGGATGTTCACCGCCAACTCGATGAACTGTCTCACCGAGGCACTGGGTCTGAGCCTGCCGGGCAACGGCTCGCTGGTGGCCACCCATGCCGCGCGCAAGGGCTTGTTCCTGGAGGCCGGGCGTTTGATCGTCGAGCTGGCCCGGCGCCACTACGAACAGGACGACGCCAGCGTGCTGCCGCGCGCGATCGCCGACCGTCGCGCCTTCGAGAACGCGATGAGCCTCGACATCGCCATGGGCGGCTCGACCAACACCGTGCTGCACCTGCTGGCAACCGCACACGAGGGCGAGGTCGACTTCACCATGGCCGACATCGACCGCCTCAGCCGCAAGGTGCCAAACCTGTGCAAGGTCGCGCCGGCGACCCAGCGCTATCACATGGAGAACGTGCATCGCGCCGGCGGCATCATGGGCATTCTCGGCGAACTCGACCGTGCCGGTCTGATCCATCGCGAGGTCGCCACCGTGCACAGCCCCAGCCTGGGCGCGGCCTTGGAGCACTGGGACCTCAAGCGCAATGCCGCCGCCGAGGCCGAGACCCTGTATCGCGCCGCCCCTGGGGGTGTGCCGAGCCAGCAGGCCTTCAGTCAGGAGCAACAGTGGCCCACGCTCGATCTCGATCGCGCTACCGGCTGCATCCGCGACCGCGAGCACGCCTACAGCCAGGACGGTGGGCTGGCCGTACTCTTCGGCAACCTCGCCGAGGCCGGCTGTATCGTCAAGACCGCCGGTGTCGACGCCTCGATCCTCAGCTTCTCCGGTCCGGCACGGATCTTCGAGAGCCAGGATGCCGCGGTCGCGGCCATCCTCGGTGACCAGATCCAGGCCGGCGACGTCGTGCTGATCCGCTATGAGGGCCCCAAGGGGGGACCGGGGATGCAAGAGATGCTCTACCCCACCAGCTATCTCAAGTCCAAGGGGCTCGGCAAGCAGTGCGCGTTGATCACCGACGGGCGTTTCTCCGGCGGCACCTCCGGACTCTCGATCGGTCATGTCTCACCCGAGGCGGCCGAGGGCGGTCTGATCGGACTGGTCGAGGAGGGGGATCGAATCGAGATCGACATCCCCAACCGCAAGATCAACCTTGCTGTCGACGAACAAACCCTGGCCGCACGTCGTCAGGCAATGACGGCCCGCGGCGAGGCTGCTTGGCAGCCAGTCGAGCGCAAACGTCAAGTCTCCAAGGCCTTGCAGGCCTACGCCGCCCTGACCACCAGCGCCGCCCACGGCGCCGTGCGTGACCTCAACCAGCTCAAACGCTGATCCCACCCGTATTCACCCCGCCGTCGCCATCCGGCGCGGCGGGGCGAACCAGCCTCCAGCCAGATTGTGAACCGCAAAGACGCCAAGCACACAAAGGATTGTGAGTGTGGATGCCGGTCTAACAAACTTCAGTCGCCAGCGATCAGCCGTCAGTCAGACGGCATTGATACCCTTAACGAAGTCGGTTTACCTCGTGCGGTACCGTCGGTAGGGTTAAGGTTTTGTGGCAGCCCAATACGTCTGCTGAGGAACGGCGCGCCGGGACAAGAACCGAACGCCGGCTAATACACCACGCGTCCCCCGGCGCAGCCGCACA
>NZ_JAAXKX010000019.1 GCF_012276755.1 Marichromatium bheemlicum
ACGCCGTTGCCCGATGATGGCGTGCCGATGCTGGGTGAACCGTCCACGGACGTTCCCGGCTCGTCGATGCGGCGGCTGACGGGTCGCTGCGCGCCAGCCCAACCGACGCTAGACCCGTGCCCGCGACCGGGGAGATTGAACCGCAAAGCGCGCAAATGGGCTTGGCTCTCAAGACCTCAATGCCGATACGGCTCGCTGATGGCTCGCCGAAAGCCGCTCCACAATGCATGCTCTCCGCACCTCTCACGAGTACAGCCAGGATACACGCCCCTGTCCGGTCGACTATCGCCCCCGAGACGCTGGCACGATAGACTGAGGTCGAGATACTCGCCGGCACATTGGCGCCGCCGAGCCCCTGATTACCCATCCCGCGTACCAAGACCCACCATGTCGGATCGACACAGCCTCATTGGACCTGCCCGGAAACGCCCAAAAACGTTATTGATTCTCATGCGCGCAATGGCGCAACTCCTGCCTCGGGATGCCGATGGCGAGAACCGCCTGGCCGTCGCCGCCTTCCAACGCCTCCAGTGGGTTCGCGACCGACTCGGCGGCGCAGCACGGCGACAGCGAGCGGCATCGAGCATCCCCGGCTGGCCACCGCTACCGGGCGACTACGTGGTCGGCGACGCCACGGCGCCGGTGGCGGTGTGCACGCTCTCGGACCGAACCCCACTCGAACCGCTCGCGGCGCTGCCCGGGGTGGCGATCGCGGGACGGCTGGTCACGGTGAACCTGGGCATCGAGCGCTTGCTGACGAACACCACCGCCAACCCCAATATCCGCTTCCTGTTGTTATGCGGACGCGACTCACCGGTCTTCCACACCGCGCAGGGGCTCGGCGCCCTCATCGCCAATGGGGTCACGCCGGAGCAGCGCATCATCGACGCCCAGGGCCACTTCCCGGTCCTCGCCAACGTCACCGCCGAGCGCATCGCGCGCTTTCGCCGCCAGATCCAGCTCATCGACCTGGTAGGCATCGATGAGCGCAGCCGGATCGCCCGCGAGATCGCCGAGGCGGCACGCCGCGCCGCCCAGCTCGACCCGCTGACGGCGATCGAGGCGGAGACGGTCGAGACACCCCACTTCACCCCGTTGCCCGCCGGAGGACAACGCCGGCCGGTTGGCTATGACCCCAAGGGATTCTTCATCATCAGTGTCGACCCCGCCGCCGGCGAGATCCTCTGCCGTCACTATTGGCCAGACCACAACCCCGGGCACGAGATCCGCTCCCACTCCGCCGAGCGCGTCCTGCTCGGCCTGCTGCGCGCCGAACTCGTCACCCAGCTCGACCACGCCGGCTATCTCGGCGCCGAACTGGCCAAGGCCGAGACCGCACTGCGCCTCGGGCTCGATTACCACCAGGACCGACGGCTGGCGCGACGTTGAGCCGCCCCAGCAGCAGCTGCAACAGGGTCAGAGCGTCAGATCCAAGCCCTCGGGCGGCAGACAGGCGGGCACACAGCTCGCATTGCGCCAAGCACTCCCGAACAACCAACGGCGTTCGATCATGTCGTTGAACCAGTCGCTCAGCTCGACGCCACCGGCGCTGTCCTCGTTATAGAAGTCGTCATAGAAAGAGACCATGTGGGTCTGCCCCTGGGCGAGGTAGAAGCGGTAGTTCCAGGTGGTGAAGGCGGTGCCCCACATCGAGGCGCGGGCGCGGGCGGTCCACTCCAGCCCAGAGAGCAGTAATTGCATCGGATCGAACCAGCGCTCGGGGTTACCGATATTGCTCGAGACGTTGAAGAAGAGCACCTGCACGGCGTCATAGGCGCGGGTGTACTGGCCGAAGCGAGCGCCCGGATACCGCCAGCCGAGGGCGTTGAACAGTCCTGGCACCAGCCCCCCGGCAGTGCCGTCGAAGGCGGCGGCGATCTCGGGGGCGAGGTTCTCGCGCGCCCCCCACACCCCATCCGGGGCGAGCGCGCGCTCGAACAGGTCCTCGGAGATCACGCCGTTGGAGGAGTCGACCAGCACCCGCACCCGCTCGACCCCGGGAAAGCGCTGCGCCACCGCTGGATAGTTGTAGAGCACACCGTAGCCGCCGGCACTGGCACCGACCAAGATGATCTCCTGGGGCGGCTCGCCGAGCTCTTCGGCATAGTAATCGGCAAGGTATTCGAGCACGGCGATGACGTTGTCGTGTCCGCGGTGATAGATGGTCCAGTCACGACCATCGGGTAGCGGATAGGTGGTATCACGCGCGCCCAGGTGCAGGTCCCCGGTGCAGTACGGCAGATAGACCTGGAGATGGCCTCGCAATGCATTATCGGGGCGGTGGATGTCGAGTATGCCGCCGAAACCGGCCAGCTCGTCCGGGGTCTCGTCGACGACGGGATAGTAGAGTTTGGAGCCGGCGAGCGCGGCATCGATACAGGTCCCGGCATCCCAACAGGCGCCGCCGCCATCGAAGAACAGCAACAGCCGCCGCGGATCACCATCGCGGATGAAGAAGGCGTAGTCGGTATCGGTGGCCACCACCTCCCCCCCCTCCAGCCGTGGCGAACCGGAACAGGCGGGGGTACGGAAGACCCCCTCGGTGTCGATGAAGGGGGCGGCGGCCTCGATCCGCTGCCAGTCATCGGCGAGCGCGACATGCGCCGCGAGGCTCGTGGTAACGGCGAGCAAGGAACAACACAACGATTTGCGAGCATCCATGGACATCACCTCAATGTGATCGCGATCCCAAGGCGACTCGAACGACCGCTCGCGCCCTCGCCGCCCGTTACCCCGCCCTCAGGAGGCGACGGGGTCCCTGGCCGGAGACGGCGTATCGCGCCCGGCACCAGTGCCGAGACGACACCGACGCACGATACGCCATCACCGAACACTCGATGCGAAGGGCAACGTCCATGCTGCCAAAGACCGATCGCGCCCGTTGCAGGCGCGACCGAGATGCGACTAGACCGGACTAGTCAACCCAGACCCGCGCGTTACGGAACAGCCGCATCCAGGGCGCATCCGCGCCCCAGCCATCCGGGTGCCAGCTGTGCTGCACGGTGCGGAAGACCCGCTCGGGGTGCGGCATCATGATGGTCACCCGACCATCGTCGGTGGTCAGGCCGGCGATGCCCTCGGGCGAGCCGTTGGGGTTGGCCGGGTACTGCTCGGCGACATGACCGTCGTTCTCGACGTAGCGCACCGCCACCGCCGCACGCGCCGCGGCGAGATGGGCCTCGTCGCGGAACTCGGCGCGTCCCTCGCCGTGGGCCACCGCCACCGGCATCCGCGAGCCGGCCATGCCGGCGAGCAGCACCGAGCGGGTGTCGGCGGCGACCTCGAGCATCAGGGTGCGGGCCTCGAACTGCTCGGAACGGTTGCGCACGAAACGCGGCCAGTGACCGGCGCCGGGGATCAGCTCGTGAAGGTTGGAGAGCATCTGACAGCCGTTGCACACCCCCAGGGCGAAGGTGTCGGCGCGCTCGAAGAAGGCCTGGAACTGATCGCGGGCGCGGGCGTTGAAGAGGATGGTCTTGGCCCAGCCCTCGCCGGCGCCGAGCACGTCGCCGTAGGAGAAGCCGCCGCAGGCGACCAGACCGCGGAAGCGGCTCAGCTCGGCGCGCCCGGCAACGACGTCGGAGAGATGGACATCGACGCACTCGAACCCGGCGGCATGGAAGGCCGCGGCCATCTCCACCTGACCGTTGACGCCCTGCTCGCGCAGGATCGCCATCGGCGGGCGCGCGCCACGGGCGATATAGGGCGCGCTGAGGTCCTCGGCCGGGTCGAAGCCGAGGCTGGCGTTGAGACCGGGATCGGCGGCATCGGCGATGCGCGCATAGGCCTCGTCGGCGCACTCCGGGTCGTCGCGCAGCGTCTGCATGCGATGGCTGGTCGCCGACCAGGTGCGCTGCAGCTCGGCACGGGTGGCGGCGAACAGGGTCTGCTCACCGCGCCGGATGCGCACCCGACCATCGACCGAGGGCGCGCCGAGACGGGTCACGCAGTCGCCCAGACCGGCCGCCTCGAACTCGGCCAGCACCGCGGCGCGCGCCGCGCTCGGCACCTGCACCACCGCGCCCAGCTCCTCGTTGAACAGCGCCGCCAGGTCGTCGCCGGCGAGCGGCGCGAGATCGATATCGAGCCCGCAACGCCCGGCGAAGGCCATCTCGGCGAGGGTGGCAAGGAGACCGCCGTCGGAGCGGTCGTGATAGGCGATCAGGTGGCCCTGGGCGCGCAGTGTCTGGATCGCGGCGAAGAAGCCGCTGAGCAGCGCCGGGTCGTCGAGATCGGGCCCGACCTCGCCGAGCTGGCCGTAGACCTGCGCCAGACAGGAGCCGCCGAGCCGGTTGGCGCCCCGCCCGAGATCGACGAGCAGCAGCTCGGTGTCGCCGAGGTCGGTGCGCAGCTGCGGGGTCAGGGTGGTGCGCGCGTCACGCACCGGGGCGAAGGCCGAGACGATCAGCGACAGCGGCGCGGTCATCTCGCGACGCTCGCCCTCGGGGCCCTGCCACACCGTCTTCATGCTCATCGAGTCCTTGCCGACCGGGATGGCGATGCCGAGCGCCGGACACAGCTCCAGGCCCACGGCGCGCACCGTGTCGTAGAGCCGTGCGTCCTCGCCCGGGTGACCGGCGGCGGCCATCCAGTTGGCCGAGAGCTTGATGTCGCCGATACGGGCGATATCGGCCGCGGCGATGTTGGTCAGCGCCTCGCCGACGGCCATCCGCCCCGAGGCCGGGGCGTCGAGCAGCGCCAGCGGGGTGCGCTCGCCCATCGCCATCGCCTCGCCGGTGTAGCCCTGGTAGTCGCTCAGGGTCACCGCACAGTCGGCCACCGGCACCTGCCAGGGGCCGACCATCTGGTCGCGCGCCACCTGACCGGTGATGCTGCGGTCACCGATGGTGATGAGGAAGCTCTTGTCGGCCACCGTGGGCAGGCCGAGCACCCGCTCGACGGCCTCGTCGAGGGTGATCGCGGCGGTGTCGAGCGGCGCGCGGCGCGGGCTGACGTGGCTGACCTCGCGGTGCATCTTCGGCGGCTTGCCGAAGAGCAGCGACATCGGCATGTCGATCGGGGTGTCCTCGAGCTGACGATCGCCGAGCTTGAGTGCCTCGGACTCGGTCGCCTCGCCGACCACCGCGTAGGGGCAGCGCTCACGCTCGCAGATGGCGCGGAAGCGCTCGAGCCGCGCGGCGTCGACCGCCAGCACGTAGCGCTCCTGGGCCTCATTGCACCAGATCTCCATCGGCGACATGCCGGGATCGGCGTTGGGCACCTCGCGCAGCTCGAAGCGCCCGCCGCGCTCGCCGTCGTGCACCAGCTCGGGCAGCGCGTTGGACAGCCCGCCGGCGCCAACATCGTGGATGAAGAGGATCGGGTTGTCCTCGCCGAGCGCCCAGCAGCGGTCGATGACCTCCTGACAGCGGCGCTGCATCTCGGGGTTGGCGCGCTGCACCGAGGCGAAGTCCAGGTCCTCGGCCGAGGCGCCGGTGGCCATGCTCGAGGCCGCGCCGCCGCCGAGCCCGATCAGCATCGCCGGGCCACCGAGCACGATCAGCGGGGTGCCGGCGGGGAAGGACTGCTTGTTGACGTGCTCGGCGCGGATGTTGCCGAGCCCGCCGGCGATCATGATCGGCTTGTGATAGCCGCGCAGCTCGTCCTCACCCTCAGCAAGACCGGGGACGGTCTGCTCGTAGGTGCGGAAGTAGCCGGCGAGATTGGGGCGGCCGAACTCGTTGTTGAAGGCCGCCGCGCCGATCGGCCCCTCGAGCATGATGTCGAGTGCCGAGACGATGCGCCCGGGCTTGCCGTGGTCGACCTCCCAGGGCTGCTCGAAGCCGGGGATGCGCAGGTTGGAGACCGAGAAGCCGCACAGCCCGGCCTTGGGCTTGGAGCCCTGGCCGGTGGCGCCCTCGTCGCGGATCTCGCCGCCGGAGCCGGTGGCCGCGCCGGGATCGGGGGCGATGGCCGTCGGGTGGTTGTGGGTCTCGACCTTCATCAGCACGTGGATCGGCTCGGCGTGCGTGCCGTAGACGCCGCTATCGGGGTCGGGGAGGAAGCGCTCTCCCATGCTGCCCTCGATCACCGCCGCGTTGTCGCTGTAGGCCGAGAGCACGCCCTCGGGCGCGCACTGGGTAGTGTTGCGGATCATCGCAAACAGCGAGCGCGGCTGCGCCTCGCCGTCGATGGTCCAGTCGGCGTTGAAGATCTTGTGGCGACAGTGCTCGGAGTTGGCCTGGGCGAACATCATCAGCTCGACGTCGCTGGGGTTGCGCCCGAGCGCGCCGAAGCTCTCGGCGAGATAGTCGATCTCGTCCTCCGAGAGCGCCAGCCCCAGCTCGGTGTTGGCCGCGACCAGCGCCGCGCGCCCGCCGCCGAGCAGGTCGACGCGGCGCAGCGCACGCGCCTCGGCGCGTACGAACAACTGCTCGGCCTCCTCCAGCGCGCCCAGCACCACCTGGGTCATGCGGTCGTGGAGCAGCTCGGCGGCGCGCGCCAGCAGCGCCGCCTCGGGGGCCGTGCCGTCCTCCAGGGTGACGTAGTAGGCGATGCCGCGCTCGATGCGCTCGACCGCCACCAGCCCGCTGTTGTGGGCGATGTCGGTGGCCTTGGTCGACCACGGCGAGATGGTGCCGGGGCGCGGCACCGCCAGCGCCAGCGCGCCCTCGGGCTCGTGCTGGGGCAGGCTCGGCCCATAGCTCAGCAGGCGTTCGAGCACCTGCTGCTCGGACCAGTCCAGCGGGCGCGAGAGCTGGGCGAAGTGGACGTATTCGGCATAGACCCGCAGCGGGCGGGCGGTATGCTCGCTCAGCCGCTCGGCGAGCTTGCGTAGACGGAGATCGGAGAAGGCGGGCGCGCCACGGAGGACCAGCATTGGCAATGTGCTCATGGTTCGGGTTTCAAGCGAAGACCGAACATGATACTTGACCATCACCCCAAAAATCGCCACCCCGGCGTGATTTTCACCCCGGGGTGACGTGCTCGGCGCTGATCAGGCGTGCGGTTCGCTGGGCCGGCCGAGCATCAGCGCATCGCGCACCTGCAGCACGCCGACCCCGAGCAGGCCACCGATCACCACCAGCAGATAGATCACCGCCACGGGTTGCTGCTGCAACACGAAGCCGAGCAGCGCGAGTCCCGCGACGAGCTCCGGCAGACCGCCGCGCCACTGACGGCGACGCGCGCTCGCCGGTCCTTGCCGCTTGGGGGTGCGGACGAATTCACTACGGTGACCGAGCAGCGCCTCGGCCCCGGCACGGGCATTGGAGAGCAGCAATCCACTGGTCAACACCAGGGCGCCGGCGACCTCGCGCGTGGTCTCGCGCACACCGCCGCCATGACCGGCAAGCACCAGGAAACCGACCGGCGCGAGCAATCCGAGCACCGAGGCGAGGATCGCCACCGTGCCCAGCACCGGTCCACCGACGGCCGCCCCGGCAATGAACGGCAGCCCCATCAGCAGACACAGCGAGCCGAGCAGGAAGGCCAGGGGTTGGGCCAGCTCGAGGCTGATCATCAGCTTCTGCCACGGTGCCAGCCGTGGGCTCGACCAGATCATCGGGGCGAGCTTGAGGAAGCACTGGGCAAAGCCCTTGCTCCAGCGAAACTGCTGGGCACGCCAGGCGCGCGTCGAGGTCGGCAGCACCGCCGGCACCTCCAACCCGCCGAGGAAGGCCGAACGCCAGCCGCGCAGGTGCGCGCGCAGGCTCAGGTCGAGGTCCTCGGTGAGGGTATCGCCCTGCCAGCCACCGGCGGACCGGATCGCCTCGCGCCGCCACAGCCCCCCGGTGCCGTTGAAGGGCACCGGCAACCCGAGTCGCCAGCGCGCCTCCTGTTCGACGCGGAAATGGCTGTCGAGCAGCCGCGCTTGCACCCGCGTGAGCAGGCTGTGGTGGCGGTTGCGATGCGCCCACCGGGTCTGCACATAGGCCAGTCCCGGATCGGCCTTGAGCACCGCCACGGTGCGCCGCAGGAAGTCCGGCGGCGGCGCGAAGTCGGCATCGAAGATCGCCACCAGCGGAGCGTCCGAACACTCCAGTCCGGCGGCCAGGGCGCCGGCCTTGAAGGCGGTGCGCTCGCGCCGATGGATCAGCTCGATGGACAGCCCGGCGGCGCAGGCGCGGGCCACCGCCTGCTCGCTGAGCGCCAGCGAGTCGTCGGTGCTGTCGTCGAGCACCTGTACCCGCAGCCGCTCACGCGGCCAGTCGAGCGCGGCGATATGTTCGAGCAACGGGCCGACCAGCTCCCCCTCGTTGTAGAGCGGCAACTGCACCAGCACCTCGGGGTAATGTGCAGGATCGAGTTCGGCGCTGGCGAGTGGCCGTCGCGGCGCCAGCAATCGCGCCAGACTCAGGGTCGCCAGGTTGGATGAGAAGAACGTCAGCACCACCAGGGTGAGCGTGAGGAGCGGAATGAGCATCCATTCCAGTGCGGTCATAGCGGTCGATTCCGTCAGGCTTCAACGATACGATCCCCATCGTTCCATCACGATCGGGGGGTGGGCGTCTGACCGAGTCGGGCCGCGACGCAAATCACTAAAATCTCTGTGGGATTTTACGCGTTCGCGGGATCGAAGCAATCATCAGCGTCGGCCGCAAAGGTTGAATCGCAAGATCGCCTAGCCCCAAAACGGAGAAGCGCGATCCGGCCTCAGGCCCAACGAGGCGCAGCATGCCCGGCGAAACGCCTCTGCTCACGACCTCGCACCCTCCCCGGCGTCTCCTCGCGCCTCGACGATTCGGCCCCCGTTGCCCACGGGCGACTGATGGCTCGCGGTTGGCCGCTGGAGGTGGATTGCTGGGTCGTGGGCGGGTAAGCGCTGGTGGCGGCGGACGGATCGCTGGGCGCTGATCGCTCGTACGAGGCGATTCATCGCGGATCGACATGGACAAGATGACACGCCACCACCCCATCGCCACCGAATGACGGCAACGACGGGGTGCGGCGCATTGGTGGGTTCAGCGACGCCGTTGGCGCAGCGCCTCGTAGAGGCAGACGCCGGCGGCGACCGAGACGTTGAGGCTCTCGACCTGACCGAGCATCGGCAGCCGCACCAGGGCGTCGCAACGCTCCCGGGTGAGACGACGCAGCCCGCTGCCCTCGCTGCCCATCACCAGCCCCAGCGGACCGCGCAGGTCGGTGTCGTAGAGCTCGGTGGTGGTCTCGCCAGCGGTGCCGATCAACCAGATGCCACGCTCCTTGAGTCGATCCATGGTGCGCGCGAGGTTGGTGACCTGGACATAGGGTACGGTCTCGGCGGCACCACTGGCGACCTTGCAGGTCACCGGGGTGAGACCGACGGCGTTGTCCTTGGGCGCGACCACCGCGTGCACCCCGACGGCGTCGGCACTGCGCAGACAGGCGCCGAGGTTGTGCGGGTCCTGCACGCCGTCGAGCAACAGCAGCAGCGGCGGCGCCTCGAGGGCATCGAGCAGACGATCGAGATCGGCCTCGGCGCGCGCCGCCGGCACCCGCACCCAGGCCACGACACCCTGGTGGTTGGCGCCCTCGGCGGCGCGCTCCAGGGTGTCGCGATCGACCTGGCGCACCTCGACACCGGCGGCGCGCGCCAGCTCGGCGAGTTCACCGAGCCGACGGTCGCGCCGGCTGCGTTCGAGCCAGAGGGCACCGACCCCATCGGCGCCGAACTTCAGCGCCGCGCGGGCGCTGTGGATCCCGGCGACAGCGGCGCAGTCCTTCATGCCTGCGGGGCCCCGTTGTTACCCGTACCATTGCCGCTCTTGCGCTTGCGTCGATTACGCGAGCGTGGCTTGCGCGCCTTGGCCTCACCCTGCTTGGCCTCGGCCTGCGGCGGCTCGGCCTTGGCGGCCTCGGTCGGTTGCGGCACGGGTGCGGCGGCCTCGGCGCTCTTCTTCGGCTTGCGCTTGCGCGGGCGTTTCTTCGCCGGTTTGGGGGCGTCCTCGCCCGACTCACCCTGGGGAGCGGGTTCGGCGGCCGGCTCCGGCTGTCGCTGCTGCGCCTGCTCGGACACCGCGGGCTTGCGCGCGCCCCTGGACTTACGGCGAGGCTTGCGCGGCTTCGGCGTCTCCTCGGTGGCGCCGACCTCGGGTGCATCGGGCGCCGCGACCTCGGGCGCAGCCTGCTCGAGCGCCTCGACCGATTGCTGCGACGGCTTGTCGGTACGCGGCTTACGGCTGCGATTGTTGCGCTTGCGACCGTTACGGGCAGCGGGCTTGGCGCTAGGCTGCGGCCGCGCCGATTCGGCGAGCACGAAGTCGATCTTACGATCGTCGAGGTTGACCGCCGCGAGCTGCACCCGCAACCGATCGCCGAGCCGGTAGACGGTGCCGGTGCGCTCACCGTCGAGCCGGTGCCCGATGGGGTCGAAGTGGTAGAAGTCGTTGTCGAGGGCGGTGATGTGCACCAGACCGTCGATATGGACCTCGTCGAGTTCGACGAAGATGCCAAAGGAGTTGACGCTGGTGATGGTGCCGTCGAACTCCTGACCGAGCTTGTCGCGCATGAACTCGCACTTGAGCCAGTCGGAGGCGTCGCGGGTGGCCTCGTCGGCGCGTCGCTCGGTGCCCGAGCAGTGCTCGCCGGCCTGTTGCAGCTCGGTCTTGGAGTAATCCAAGTCAGCGGCGGTGGCGCCGCTGAGCACCTGCTTGATGATGCGGTGGACGATGAGGTCGGGATAACGCCGGATCGGCGAGGTGAAGTGGGTATAGGCGTCGAAGGCCAGACCGAAGTGACCGGCGTTGTCGGAGCTGTACATCGCCTGCTGCATCGAGCGCAGCAGCACGGTCTGGATCAGACGACGATCGGGGCGATCCTTGACGTAGTCGAGCAGCTCGGCATAGTCGGAGGCCGTCGGCTTGGCGCCACCGGGCAGACGCAGCCCGAGCTGGCCGAGGAACTCGCGCAGGTCGCTGAGCTTCTCCTCGCTGGGGGTGTCGTGGATACGGAAGAGTGCCGGAATGCGACGACGCTCGAAGAAGCGCGCGGCGGCGACGTTGGCCGCGAGCATGCACTCCTCGATGATGCGATGGGCATCGTTGCGGACCACCGGCACCACACCGGCGATGCGCCCCTGGTCGTTGAACTCGAACTTACTCTCGGTGGTATCGAAATCGATCGCACCACGGGCGTTGCGCGCCTGCTGCAGCACCCGGAAGAGCTGATAGAGCTCGTGGAGGTGGGGCAACACCTCGGCATACCGCTCGCAGAGCGTGGGGTCGCCGGCATCGAGCATCGCCCAGACCTCGTCATAGGTCAGGCGCGCGTGTGAGCGCATTACCGCCTCGTAGAAGCGGCTGCGGATCATCTTGCCCTCGCTGTTGAAATACAGCTCGGCGGTCATGCACAGCCGGTCGACATCGGGGTTGAGCGAGCACAGCCCGTTGGAGAGCACCTCCGGGAGCATCGGGATCACCCGATCGGGGAAGTAGACCGAGTTGCCGCGGGCATAGGCCTCGGTGTCGAGCGCGGTGCCCGGACGGACATAGCTCGAGACATCGGCGATGCTCACCAGCAGCTTCCAGCCCTTGGGGGTGCGCTGGCAGTAGACGGCATCGTCGAAGTCGCGTGCATCGGCCCCGTCGATGGTCATCAGCGGCAGCTTGCGCAGGTCGACCCGACCGGCCTTGGCCGCCTCTGGCACCTGCTCGCTGAGCCCGGCGATCTCGGCCTCGACCTCGGCCGGCCACTCCACCGGCAGGTCGTGGGTGCGGATGGCGATGTCGGTCTCCATGCCGGCGGCCATGTTGTCGCCGAGCACCTCGACCACCCGCCCGATCGGCTGGGTGCGACGGGTTGGCTGGTCGGTGATCTCGGCGACCACGATCTGCCCTTGCTCGGCCCCGGCACAGCGATCGCTGGGGATGATGACGTCATGGGCCAGGCGCTTGTTGTCGGGCATCACGAAGCCGACACCGCTCTCCTTGTAGAGACGCCCCACTACCGAGCGGGTGTTGCGCTCGAGGATCTCGACCACCGCACCCTCGAGACGGCCACGACGGTCGCGCCCGCTGACCCGGACCACCGCGCGGTCTCCGTGGAACAGCGTGCGCATCTCCTTGTTGTAGAGATAGAGGTCGTCACCACCGGCATCGGGACGCAGGAAGCCGAAGCCATCGGGATGACCGATCACCCGGCCGGCGATCAGATCGCGTTTGTTGACCAGACAGAAGGCGTCGTTGCGGTTACGCACCAGCTGACCGTCGCGCACCATGGCGCCGAGACGGCGCTCGAGGGCGATCTGGTCCTGCTCGTCGCTGAGATCGAGCGCGCCGGCAAGCTCCTCGAAGGACTGCGGCGCGCCCGCCTCCTCCATGCGTTTGAGGATGAACTCGCGGCTGGGGATGGGGTTTGCGTACTTCTTCGCCTCGCGCTGGCGATGCGGGTCCGCGTGTCGCGCGGTCGATGAGGGTCTTCTTTTTGGCACGTGAATCCAATCAGTCGGAAAAAAATCCAGTTTAGCGTTGACAGGGTCGGCTTGTCTCACTATTATTTGCCGCCTCGCCAGGGAGCGACGGGCAAGTGCCTGTAATCCCGACCCTCATGCCGAGGTGGCGGAATTGGTAGACGCGCATGGTTCAGGTCCATGTGGGCGAAAGCTCGTGGAGGTTCAAGTCCTCTCCTCGGCACCATCTCCCCTTAGAACCCCCCTCTCCCAAGCATTGGCGTCGATCACGACAAGCGCGTCCTGATCGCTATCGCGTTGCCCCAAAAGACCTTGCACTCGACGGCCGATCATCCGACCAGCGGTCTGACCGATCACACCCGACGGCCCCTCGCGCGCGCAGGATCGAGGGCACCCCGCGCCCGGACGCATCGGACTCAAAGCCGGATCTGATGATGCTCGAGCGGAAGGCCGAGCCCGCGATAGTGACGATAACGGGCGCGCCCGGCCTCGATGATCGACGGCGTCTGATCGATCGGCTCGCAGACTCGCGCGAAGGGCGAGAGGTCTTCCGGCGGCACCAGCGCCAGATTGACCAGCACCTCGGTCGGCACCGGGGGACGCGGATCGGCACCGATCAGCACCGGGGTCAGCGACGGATCGACCTGGCCGACCAACCCGTGCGGCAGGAAACCGTCCTCGCGAAAGGTCCACAGCAATCGATCGAGATGGCGCGCCCATTCGTGCTCAGGACAATACACCAGCGCGCGCAGCCCCTCGGCGCGAATGCGCTCGAGCAGGCGACAGGTGAAGATGAAGCGATCGCCACCACTGTCCGGGGCGAGGGTGTAGAAATCGATACGGGTCATGAATCCAGCACGCTGAGAGGATGACGGCAAGGCTGCGGCGCACCCTCGGGCGCGCCAAACGGACGCCCATCATACCTGCAGACCAACCACCGCGCCTCACGACGGACCACGAGCAGGACTCGAGGGGCGGTCTGTCCAGGCACAAAAAAACCGACCAGTCGGTCGGTTCGGGTCTTGCTGATCGACATCCGTCGAGATGCGATCTGGAGAGATGGTGCCGAGGAGAGGACTTGAACCTCCACGAGCTTTCGCCCACATGGACCTGAACCATGCGCGTCTACCAATTCCGCCACCTCGGCATGAGGGTCGGGATTACAGGCATTTGCCCGTCGCTCCCTGGCGAGGACTGCAAATCTACAGCAATCGATCCGATCGTGTCAAGCCCATTTGAAGCATTCATCGCCGAGGGCCGCACGGATCACTCGGGTCGCACCCCTTCGGGCCATCGACGACCCCCTCCCCCACCGCACCGTAGCGACGCCGGGGCGTTCATCCGGGAGCGTGCATCCGTGCCCGGGCCGCCCCCAGGGTGACCAATGCGGCCTCGAAGTCGAAGCGCTCGATCTCATGGACGAGGGCATGGAAGGCATCGCCCAGGGCCGCATGCAACAGCGCCTCGGAATCCTCGAGCAGACGCAGCGCATAGGCGTCGTCCTCACGCAACAGGCGTTCGAGTTCATCGAAGGTCGCGACAAAATCGACCGGATCGACCAGGCCCTCGGCGGCATCGACCTGCCCGGTGGCGGCAGCGAGGCGCTCCACCCCTTGACCGAGATGCTGCAACACCAGGGCGAGTTCGTCGAGCAGGCGTGCACGCTGACCTTGCACCTCCTCGCCGTCACGCTCGATCAGTGGCGAGAGCCGCACCAGCGGGTTGAGCACGGCCTCAGCGGCGACGGTCGCTGCCGCCCCTTTGCAGGCATGCACCAGCTGTTTGACGCGCGCGTGGTCGCGTTGCGCCAGGGCAGCGGCAATGCGCACCGGATCCTCGCCATGATCGCGCAGAAACAGCCGCAACAACCGTAGGTAGGACTGGGTCCGTCCTCGCACCGCCGCCAATCCACGCCCGGCATCCACCCCCGGGAGGCCCTCGAGACGGGCGGCGAGTTCTGCATCATCGGGACCGGCCACCACCGTCTGGGCACGTGATGGCGGCTCGTTCAGCGGTGCGGTGTTCGATAGCCAGCGCAGCAAGATCCCATAGAGCACCTCGGGATCGACCGGCTTGGCCACAAAGTCGTTCATCCCCGCCCTGATGCACTGTTGGCGGTCCTCGTCGAAGACATTGGCGCTCATCGCCAGGATCGCCGGCTGACGCTCGAGTTCCAGCGCGCGGATCCGGCGCGTCGCCTCCAGGCCGTCCATCTCCGGCATCTGCACGTCCATCAGGATCAGCGCATAGCGTTCGCTCTCGACCTTGGCCAGGGCCTCGACACCGTTGTGCGCGACATCGACCTTGAGCCCAACCGATTGCAGCAACTCGATCGCCACCTCTCGGTTGACGATATTGTCCTCGACCAACAGTACCCGGGTCCCGCTGAAGCGTTCGCTGAGTTCGTCCTCCTGCGCCTGACCGATCTCATCGAGCAGCACCGGGGCGTTACCGCGGCCGCGCGACAAGCGCGCGGTGAACCAGAAGGTACTGCCAAAGCCGGGCTCACTCTCGATCCCGACCTCCCCGTCCATCAACTCGGCCAGGCGCCGGGTGATCGCCAACCCCAGCCCGGTACCGCCATGACGTCGGGTGGTCGAGACGTCGGCCTGCTCGAAGGCGGTGAACAGACGCCGGCGCTGCTCCGGGGCGAGACCGATGCCGGTGTCGCTGACCTCAAAGCGCACCAGCACCTCGTCCCCCTGCTGCTCGAGCAAGCGCGCGCGCAACGCGATACGACCGCGCTCGGTGAATTTGACGGCGTTGGCGGCATAGTTGAGCAGCGCCTGACGCAGCCGTGTCGGGTCCCCATGCAGCCAGTGCGGGACGTCGTCGCAGTCGAGCTCCACGGCCAGCCCCTTGAGCCGCGCCTGGTCGGCGATCAACGAGCGCACGTGATCGAGGATCGAGAGTAGCGGAAAGTCGACCCGGCGCAACTCCATCCGCCCGGCCTCGATCTTGGAGAGATCGAGGATGTCATCGATGATCGCCAGCAGGTGACGCGCCGCGCCGCTGATCTTGTCCAGTCGCTCGCTCTGCTCGAGGGTTAGCTCGTCGCGCTGGAGCAAATAGGTCAGGCCGAGGATGGCATTCATCGGGGTGCGGATCTCATGGCTCATATTGGCCAGGAAGGCGCTCTTGGCGCGGGTGCCGGCCTCTGCCACCTGACGTGCCCGCTCCAGCTCTACGGTGCGCTCGGCCACCAGCTCCTCGAGATGGTCGCGATGGGCGGCCAGCTCGTGCTCGATCCGGCGTCGGTCGGTGACATCGGTCTTGATCGCCGCATAGTGACTGATCGCGCCGTCGGGCTGACGGATCGGGGTGATGATCGCAAACTCGATGAACTCACCACCGTCCTTGCGCCGGTTGATGAACTCGCCACTCCAGGCGCGACCGCTGGCGATCGCCCCCCACAGCGCCGCATAGGTCTCGGGCGGGGTCTTGCCCGAGGACAGTAGCCGCGGGGTCTCGCCGAGCACCTCCTCCGAGCTGTAACCGGAGGTGCGCAGGAAGGCCTCGTTGACGAAGACGATGCGCCCATCGAGGTCGGTGATGACGATGCTCTCCTGGGTCTGCTCGATCACCCGCGAGAGTCGCGTCACCTCCTCCTGGGCGCGCTTGCGCACGGTGATGTCGCGACACACACAGAAGACCAACCGCATCTCACGATGCTCGACCTGGTTGAAGGCGACCTCGACATCGAGCAGGGTGCCATCGTGACGACGCCACTGGGTCTCGAGCAGCCCCGAATTGAGTTCGAAGTCGCGCAACACCTCCAGGGTACGATCGCGCGACCAGTGCGGATCCCAGTCCCAGAGACGTAGCCGCAACGCCTCCTCGAGTGGACGCCCGAGCATCTTCGCAAAGCTCTCGTTGGCCTCGAGCACGCACCCGTCCTGATCGAGCACGACGATGGCATCGCGCGACTGCTCGATCAGGATCTTGCGCATCAGCGCCTCGTCGGCCTGGGCCTGCTCGGCACGGCGGATCTCGGTGACGTCGCGCGACACCCCGAACACCCCGATGATCTCCCCGTCACCATTGCGCAGCGGCCCCTTGATGGTCTGCACGATGCGCTCGCCGACGACACTGGTCAGGTGCTCGAAGAAGGTCGAGTTCACCGCCCGCTCGATGGTATCGCGGTCCTTGGCCATGATCTGGGCGGCCTGCTCGGCCGGGAACAACCAGCGATCATCATGACCGATGACCTCCTCGGGGCGGTGCCCGACCAAGGCCCCGGCGGCCTGATTGAAGAGCAGATAACGCCCCCGCTGGTCCTTGGCGAAGATGGCATCGGGCGAGGCATCGGCGATCGCCCCGAGCAGACTCAACGCCCGCAGGCGTTCGTCGTGCGAACGCTGCAGCCGCTCGGCATAGAGCAATCGCTGGCGCTGACGTAGCAACACCGCCCCGGCCAGGGTCATCAACAACGCCAACAGCGCCGCGAGCACGATCCAGCGCAGATCCTGCAACACCTCCTCGAGCAGCTCGCGGCGATCGACCTTGGCCACCAGGAACCAATCGGTACCGGCAACCGGCAGCACCACCCCGACCGAGGGCACACCACGGTAGTCGACCCCATCGACCAGGGTGCCGAGCAGCGCCGGATGACGTAGCACCTGCACCGCGATCACCCGCTCGGCCGCCAGCGACGTGCGTTTGCGTGCCGCGCTACCGCTGCGATAGCGAAACTCGTTGAGCGAGACCACCGTCTCGCCCTCACGCCGGAACAGCAGACTCTCGCCCGAGGAATCCGGCAACGGCCAGAAGGTCAGCAGGGGATAGAGGTGCTTATTGGGGTCGCTGTGTAGCACCGCCACCGGCGGTGGCCCGTTGCCAGCGATCGGGAGCGGCACCAGGAAGTCGACATGCAGCTGCGCCTCGGCATCGCGAGCCGGCCCCTGGACCAGGGGTCGTGACCCGCTCGCGGCCTCGGCCACCGCCGTCCGCAAGGACGCCGGTAGCGCCGCCGCATCACCGTCAGGACCACACAATTGCCGCCCATCGGCGCCGACCAGCCGTGCCATGCCGAAGTTGTTGAACCCGGCGTACTCGGTAATCCGCTCACACAAGGCCGTGCCGGCACGCTCGTCGCCGCCCTGCCAGCTGCGATAGAGCTCGGCATAGAAACGGCTGGTCTGGATCATGCGCGCATCGCCAAGACGCTCGTCGAGCCAGTGCTCGACCTGGCGCACCTTGAGTTCGGCGATGGTCTTGAGGGTCTCGCCGAGCTTGGCGCGCTGGTGCTCCAACGAAAGCAGCCCCCCAGCGAAGGCCAGCGAGACAATGGCGGCGAGCATCAACAGCACCGGCGACCACTGCGCCCGCGAGGCCGGCGGCGATGACCCTGAGGCCGCCACCGGGTGCGCGCCGGAGGCATGGAGCCAGACCCCGGTCGCGGCCACCAGCGCCAGGCCACAGAGCAGTGTGGCCACGGCCAACCACCACGAGCCGCCACCGAGCACCACCAGTAGCAGATCGGAGAGCACCACCCAGCCACCGGCGACGACGGCATAGCCGGTCAGCCACCGCCGCCCGGCGCGCGGCTCGTCGCGCTCGGCGGCGCCTTGCTGATCGTCCTCACTCATCGGCACTGGCGCCGTTCAGCGAGCACACCGTCGACCGACAGCACCGACTCGATACGTACCGACCCAAGCATCGCACTCGCCTCCTAGTGAATGCCGACCGGGGTCGGGGCGACACCAACGGCGGCCTGGCGTGACCAGCCGTGCCCCTCCTCGGTCTCCGTCTCACCCCTCGCTCTCACCAAAACGCCCCGCGATCTCGCAGAAGGTCGTGAACCTGGCCAGGAAGGCATCGGTGACGTCCGGGTCGAAATGCGCCCCCCGTCCGCCGAGGATGATGTCGCGCGCCTCCTCGTGACTCATCGGCGCCTTGTAGACCCGACGCGAGATCAGTGCGTCGAAGACATCGGCGAGCGCCATCAGACGCGCGGCGATGGGGATGGCATCCCCGGCAAGCCCTTCGGGATAACCGCTGCCATCCCACTTCTCGTGATGATAGTGGGCGATGTCCTTGGCGAGCGCGAGGAACTCGACCGGCCGTTCGGCCTCGCGCTCGGCCTGCTCGATGGCGAGGCTACCCAGCTTGGCATGGGTCTTCATGATTTCCCATTCATCGGCCGACAGTCGGCCCGGCTTGAGCAGGATGTGATCGGGGATACCGACCTTGCCGATGTCGTGCAGCGGCGCCGAGCGCGCCAGCTCCTCGACCGTGCGCCCGGCGAGAAAGGTCTCGAAACGCGGGTGAGTGCGCAGCTGCTGCGCAAGGGTCTCGACATAGCGCTGGGTGCGGCGCAGATGGTTGCCGGTCTCGGGGTCGCGGATCTCGGCCAGGTGTGCCAGGGCGAGGATGCTGACCTCTTGGGTCATCAGGTTGTCACGCAGCCGCCGCTTGACCTCGAGTTCGAGCAGGGCGTTCTGGTCGCGCAGCAGATCCCGGGCATGCTTGAGTTCGAGCTGGGTGCGGACCCGCGCGAGCAGGATCCGCGGATTGACCGGCTTGGCGATGTAGTCGACCGCCCCGACATCGAGCCCGCGTGACTCGGCCTCCTCGGTGTCCATGGCAGTGACGAAGATCACCGGGGTGTCGGCGGTCAGCGGGTCGGCGCGCAACCGCTCGAACACCGCATAACCATCCATCCCCGGCATCATCACATCGAGCAACACCAGGTCCGGGTGTGGCGCCCGGCTCACCACCCGCAACGCCTTCTCGCCCGAGGTGGCCACCCGGACCCGGAACTCCGGCTGCAGCAACTCGCTGAGTACCACCAGGTTCTCGGGCGAGTCATCGACGAGTAGGATCGTCGCACGTCCCCCTTCGAGCATGGCCACCTCCCTTTGCCTGTCTGGATACGCCCCGGGCGCCGGCCTCAGGACTCTGCGCTCAAGGCCTCGACCCGTTGGAAACCGCGCGGCAGCAACCGCCCACGACGCCCGCGATCACCGCGATAGGCCTCAAGGTCACGCGCCTTGAGCGTCAGCTCGCGCTTGCCGGCGCGCACCCGCAATGCGCCCTCGGGCGCGACCACCGCCATCGCCACCATCAGCTCCTCGCGCGCAGCGGCGCGGGCGGTGGGGATGGCGATCAGCTTGTTGCCCTTGCCACGCGTCATCTCCGGCAGCTCGTCGAGGGGGAAGAGCAGCAGATGACCGCTGCTGCTGGCCACCGCCACCAGCGCACCCTCGACCGCCGGGACCGCCACCGGGTCGAGCACCTCGGCGCCCTTGGGCAGGGTCAGCACCGCCTTACCGCCCTTGGGCTTGGCCACCAGGTCGGCGGCACGCACGAGGAAGCCGTAGCCGGCGTCCGAGGCGAGCAGATAGCGCCCCTCGGCAGCGGCCAGCACCGCGACGAAACGCGCCCCGGTGGGCGGGTCGAAACGCCCGGTGAGCGGCTCGCCCTGGCCACGTGCCGAGGGCAGGGTATGGGCCTGCAGGCTGTAGCTGCGCCCACGCGAGTCGAGAAAGGCGACGGCCTGGTTGCTGCGCGCACGCGCCGCGGCGAGGAAGCGATCCCCCGAGCGATAGTTGAACCCGGCCGGGTCGACGTCGTGCCCCTTGGCCGCACGCGCCCAGCCCTTCTCCGAGAGCACCACGGTCACCGGCTCGCTCGGCGCCAGCTCGGTCTCGTCGATGGCGCTCGCCGCAGCGCGCTCGACCAGCGGCGAACGGCGCGCATCGCCGTAGCGCTCGGCATCGGCGGCAAACTCCGCAGCGAGCAGCCGGCGCAGCGCGGCGGGATCGTCGAGGGTGGCGCGCAACCGGTCGCGCTCGGCGCTCAACGTCTCCTGCTCGGCGCGGATCTTCATCTCCTCGAGTCGCGCGAGCTGGCGCAGCCGGGTGTTGAGGATGTAGTCGGCCTGGGTCTCGGTGAGCGCGAAGCGCGCCATCAGCACCGCCTTGGGCTCGTCCTCGGTGCGGATGATGTGGATCACCTCGTCGAGGTTGAGGAAGGCGATCAGCAGCCCGTCGAGCAGGTGCAGACGCTCGAGCACCTTCTCGAGCCGGTGGCCGAGTCGACGGCGCACCGTCTCGGTGCGGAAAGCGAGCCACTCGACGAGGATCTCGCGCAGGTTCATCACCCGCGGGCGACCGTCGAGGGCGATCATGTTCATGTTGACGCGATAGCTGCGTTCGAGATCGGTGGTGGCGAACAGGTGCGACATCAGCCGCGCGACGTCGACCCGATTGGAGCGCGGCACGATCACCAGCCGCGTCGGGAACTCATGGTCGGACTCGTCGCGGAAGTCCTCGACCATCGGCAGCTTCTTGGCGTTGAACTGCTGGGCGATCTGCTCGAGCACGCGACTGCCCGAGACCAGGTGCGGCAGCGCGGTGATGACGATGTCGCCACGCTCGATCTCGTAACGGGCACGCAGCCGCACGCTGCCGCCACCGCTGTGGTAGAGCTTGCGCAGGTCGGCAGCGGGGGTGACGATCTCGGCCTCGGTGGGATAGTCGGGCGCGGGGACGAAGCGCATCAGCGCGTCGACATCGGCCTCGGGGTGCTCGAGCAGATGGGTACAGGCGTGCGCCAGCTCGCGCAGGTTGTGTGGCGGGATATCGGTGGCCATGCCTACCGCGATACCGGTGGCGCCGTTGAGCAGCAGGTTGGGCAGGCGTGCCGGCAACAGCCGCGGCTCATCGAGGGTGCCGTCGAAGTTCGGTTGCCAGTCGACCGTGCCCTCCCCGACCTCGTCGAGCAGCACCTCGGCGTAGGGGGCGAGACGCGACTCGGTGTAGCGCATCGCCGCGAACGACTTGGGATCATCGGGCGAGCCCCAGTTGCCCTGACCGTCGACCAGCGGGTAGCGGTAGGTGAAGGACTGCGCCATCAGCACCATCGCCTCGTAGCAGGCCGAGTCACCGTGGGGATGGAACTTGCCGAGCACGTCGCCGACGGTCCGCGCCGACTTCTTGAACTTCGCCGTCGCCGACAACCCCAGTTCCGACATCGCATAGAGGATGCGCCGCTGCACCGGCTTGAGACCGTCGCCGACATGGGGCAAGGCGCGATCGAGGATGACGTACATGGAATAATCCAGATACGCCTTCTCGGTAAAGGCCTTGAGTGGGCGCTGCTCCAGGCCCTCGGCGGAATAGCTGATGGTCTCGCTCATGGTTCTCGATACTTCGTGGGAGGTCGGCTCGCAGGGAAACCCATCATGATGCGCCAAGGCGGCCGTGAGGACAAACCAGGGCGCTCACCCACCGCGCGCCGCGCGCAGCGCCGCCAGCCGGGCCTCGCGGATGCGCCCGGCGATCAGCTGCGGCGCCGGCGCGGCGCGGGCGATGGCGCCGACATCGAGCGCGGCCACCGCCGCCTGCAGCCGCCGCAACAGCGCCGCCTGCGGATAGTCGCGCTCGGCATAGCCGGTGCGGCCACGGAAATCGGCCTCACAGGCGACCAGCATCTGCTCGAAACGCTCGGGCCGACGCAGCGCGTCGGTACGCTCGAGCAGGTCGAGCACAGTGGTGTCGCGCAGCTCCTCGACCTTGTGCACCAGGCCGTGATAACCCGCGGTGATCCGGGCCAGCTCACGACAGCGGTTGGGCACCCGGAAGCGGTCGCAGACCCCCTCGAGCAGCTCGACGCTACGCGCCTCGTGGCCCTTGTGGCTGGGCAGGATCTCCGCCGGCGTGGTGCCCTTGCCGAGGTCGTGACAGAGCGCGGCGAAGCGCACCTCGAGCAGCGGCGAGAGCCGCGCGGCCATGTCGAGCACCAGCATCACGTGCACCCCGGTATCGACCTCGGGGTGCCACTTGAGCGGCTGCGCCACCCCCCACAGTCGGTCGAGCTCGGGCAGCAGTCGCGCCAACGCACCGCACTCGCGCAACACCTCGAAGAAGCGCGAGGGGCGGGTCTCGCAGAGCGCGCGCGAGAGTTCCTGCCACACCCGCTCGGGGACCAGGGCATCGACCTCACCGGCGGTGACCATCTCGCGCATCAGCGCCTGGGTCTCGGCGGCGACGGTGAAGCCGAGATCGGCAAAGCGCGCGGCGAAGCGCGCCAGACGGAGGATGCGCACCGGGTCCTCGGCGAAGGCTGGGGAGACGTGACGCAGCACCCGCGCCTCGAGATCAGCGAGCCCGCCATAGGGGTCGACGATGCGGCCCTCGGCGTCCTCGGCCAGGGCGTTGATGGTGAGATCACGCCGCAACAGATCCTGCTCCAGGGTGACCTCGGGGTCGGCGTGCACGGCGAAGCCATGATAGCCAGGGGCGGTCTTACGCTCGGTGCGGGCGAGCGCGTACTCGTCCTTGGTGAGCGGATGCAGGAACACCGGGAAATCCTTGCCGACCTGCTGGAAACCGCGCGCGCGCAGGGTCGCAGCGTGCGCGCCCACCACCACGTAGTCGTGCTCGTGCACCACCCGCCCGAGCAGCCGGTCGCGCACCGCGCCACCGACCAGATAGACGCGCAACCCCGCGGTGGCTGGATCGGATTGCAGGGTTGGGTTGGGAGTCGGGTCGTCCACGGGCACCTCGGGCTGATCTGGGATGGGTGATTATATCGGGGCGATGGTTGCGGTTAGAATGCCCCATCGGTTTGCGCCCTGCCCTGACGTGATTTGAGGAGCGATGATGCGTTTTCTCGGCTATCTGATCCTACTCGCCCTGCTCGGCTACGGGCTGTGGCCCTACTATGCCGTCTACCAGCTCGATGACGCCATCAACCAGGAGGACACCACCGAGCTGGCGGCCTTGGTCGACCTGGCGGCAATCCGCGGCCACTATAAGGCACGCATCGCCGATGGCGTCGAGGGCGTACTGCCGGCCGGTGACGCCGATGGGGTAACGCACTGGTTACGCCAAAACATCGGCGAGATCGGCGACGTCGCCCTCGAGCAGGCCATCACCCTCCCCTGGGCACGGCAGGCGCTGCGCGAGGCGGTCGGGCGTGCCACCTCGCAGAACCCACCCTATCTGCTCGCCGCCATCGATTACGCCTTCTTCGAGTCCTACGACCGTTTCCTGGTACGCATCGGCGAACTCGGCAAGGCACCGACCCATGTGCGTCTCGAACTCGAGGGGCGCGAGTGGCGGATCACCGACATCATCCGCTGAGAACCGGCGCGCGCCGACTCAGCGCGGCTGGAAGCCGATCAGGGTCATGTCGTCGCGCCTGGGCTCGTCGCCACGATAGTCCTCGAGCAGCTGCTCGACGGCGGCGAGCTGCTCGGCCAGACCGAGTTCGGCGTGACGCTCGAGCCACTGCGCCAGACGCCGACGCCCGAGCAGACGCCGTGGCTGGCCGCCCATGTGATCGGAGATCCCATCGGTGAGCAGATAGAAGCGCGCCCCCGGCTCCACGGCGAGACGGTGCACCGGGATCTCGCCAGGCGACGGCAGGCTGCGATAACCGAGATGCGCCCGCGCCCCGCGCACCGTCTCGACCTGCCCGGCAGGGTCCATGCACAACAGCGGGATACCGGCCCCGGCGAAGCTCAGCTCGGCACGTGCCGGCTCCCAGATCACCACCGCCGCGTCCAGGCCGTCGTCGGACTCGGCCTCGGGGTGATCCTGACGCAACCGCGCCCGCACCACCCGATCGATCGCGTGCAGGATGCTCGCCGGATCGGCGGCAGCGTGACCGCGCAGAATGTCGGTCATCGCCGAGGCCAGTACCAGGGTGATGAAGGCGCCGGGCACGCCGTGCCCGGTACAGTCGGCGATCAGGATCAGATAACGCTCGTCGTCGAGCCGCTCCAGCCAGAACCAGTCGCCGCCGACCAGGTGCAGCGGCTCCCAGCACACCTGGATCTCGCGCACCCCGTCACCGAGAGCGCCCTTGTCGGGCAACATCGCCGTCTGGATGCGCCGCGCGTACTGGATGCTCTCGACCACCATACGGTTGGCCTTGGCCAGTTCCCGGTGGGCCCGATCGAGTTCGCCGAAGGCCTGCTCAAGGGCGTCGCGTTGGCGTTCGAGTTCGGCGGTACGGGCCTGGACGCGCTGCTCGAGTTCATGGGTGAGCGCGGTCAACTCGGTCTGGGCCCGGTCGCGCTGGTCGAGCCCCCGCTGCGAGGCGGCGAACAGGTGCCCGAGGCGCGCGCGCAACAGCCCGAACTCGTCCCCGCGATGGTGACGCAGACGCGGCGGCGACCAGCCTCCCGGTCGTGCCGGATCGACCGCCGCGATGGCCCCGGCCAGGCGCACCAGCGGGCGGGTGATCATCAGATAGAAGAGCAACGCGACCAGCGCCGAGATCACCAGCGCGCGCGCCAGACCGAACAACGCATCGCGCACCGCCTGGTCGAGGAAGCGCTGCGTCAACACCGCCGCCGAGAGCTCGATCTCGAGCGTGCCGACCGGCTCGGGCCTGGCCCCGGCGAAGCCGTAGTCGAGCACCAGGTGTATCTGGGTGACATCGGCGAACAACCACGACCAGGCCAGGGCCAGCTCGCTGGCGGCTGGCTCGCGCACCCGTTCGGCCAGCACCCGGCCGAAGTTGTCACGCAGCTCGGCGCGACGCACCGAGGTCGAGGCGAAGAGACCGTCGACGAGCTGACGCCCGAGTTCGGGGTGGAGCTGATAGAGCGCCTCGGAGGCCGAGCCCTCGACCAGGGTCAGGGTCGCGCGCAAGTCGCGCTCGACATCGGCGCGCATCCCACGCCAGTCGAGAAAGAGTTCGAGCGCCCCGACCACCAACCCCAACAACAGCACCACCATCAGGGTGATGCCCGCCTGACGGAAGGTCAGCCCACGCCAGAACGGGATCTCGATACCGGACGACGAGGAGGATGACGACTCCTGGCTCACCGTCCCTCCCCGTGGCCCGTGACCGTATCGACACCATGACGGCGCTTGAGCGCCGCCACCTGCTCCACCTCACGCGCCAGCCAACGATCGAAGCGCGCCAGCAACGCGGGATGCGCGCGGGTGGAGAGGCGGTAATCACCCCGCACCTGCGGCAACTCCGGATCGAAGACCAGTGCATCGGCACGCCCGAACGACTGGCGCGCCCGCTCGGCGGCGACGGCAACGTTGGCGTAGGCGGCATCGATCCGGCCACTGTGGAGTTGGTCGAGCAGTGCCGCGAAACCGGCGTTCTCACGCAACAGCGGTGCCCCGGTCTGCAGCCGCTCGCACCAGGCATAGGGGGTGAAGCCGACGACGATACCGAGTCGCCGCACCCGCTCGATCCCCTGCCCCAGGGACTCGGGCCGTACCAGGGTACCGTCGATGTAAGAGGCCACCGGGGCGCTGTAGTGGAACGATTGGCCGTTGCGTGCCTCGGTGCGCCAACTCGGGTCGTCGGGATAGAGGAAATCGACCTCGCCACGCAACAGGCTGACGACCATCCGCGGCACCGGCAACGGCTTGTACTCGAACTCGATCCCGGCCGCGGCGGCAAAGGCGTCGAACAGCTCGCGGGCAAAGCCCTCGAAGCGCCCGGTGTGCGCGGCATAGTGCGGCAGATAGTCGATGTTCTCGACACCGATCACATAGCGCTCCTCGGCGGCCTGAGCCAGACCAATGCAGAGCCCCAGCAGCAGTGCCGCCGAGCGAAGACGCAACGCGCGACTCATGGCGACTCCTGCCCGGTCGCCGGGGGGGGCTCGGTGGCCGCCTGCTCGACACGGTTACGGCCGTTGCGCTTGGCCACATAGAGGGCATGATCGGCCCGCGCGATCACCCGCTCCAAGGCCTCGCCGGGCACCGCCTCGGCGACCCCGATGCTGATGGTGACGCGTAACGGCTCGCCCTTCCACGCAGTCTCGGCATCGGCCACGCGCCCACGCAATCGCTCGGCGATCTCGGTGGCGGCCGCCAGAGCAGTCTCGGGGAGCACCGCCATGAACTCCTCGCCACCGAAACGCCCGGGGATGTCGTCCTCGCGCAACGCGCTGCGAAACAGGGTCCCGAAGTGTTCGAGCACGCGGTCACCGGCGGCGTGACCATGGGCGTCGTTGACGCGCTTGAAGTGATCGAGATCGAGCAGCAGGACCGACAGCCCACGCCCATGACGACCCATGCGCTTGAGTTCGTGCTCGCCGAGTTCGAGGAGGTGGCGACGGGTGTGCAACCCGGTCAGCTCGTCGACCGAGGCGATCCGGCGCAGCTCCTGCTCGAGCTGCTCGCGTCGCTCGATCTCCTTGAGCAGGGCGGCGTTGAGGGCGTTGAGTTCACGTGTCTGCAGCGACAGGGTGCGATTGGCATCGTGCAGATCGAGCTGCATGCGATCGCTGATCCGCACCATGCGCCGCGACTCGTGATAACCGTCCTGATAGGCGCGGGCGAGCTGACGCACCCCCGCGGCGACCTCGTCGAGCTGTTCGAGCATCTCCTCGGCACGGCGGATCACCGCTTGCTCATGGGCGTAGAGCGAGAATTCCTCGTCGGCATCCGAGCTCATCGTCGCCACCGCTCAGTCGTCGTCGAACTCACAGAGTTCGAAGACGGCGTGCGCGAAGTCCTCGCTGAAGTCCTCGCCGAACTCTTGCATGGTGTCGTCCTCGACATGGTAGTGCCAGCGGATGTGCACCCCGACCCCGGTGGCGGCAGCCGCCTCGAGACGCTGGAAGATGTTCATCAGGGCCTTGGCGCTACTGCTGTTGAAGTAGCTCATCCGCAGCTCGAATCGCACCGTCGCGTCAGGGGCGGCAACGGCGGCGGCGAGAAAGGTCTCGAGCGCCTGGATCACCGGGCCGTAGAAGGCCGCGGCATCCTCCGGGTAGGACTCGCCCTCGATGCGCAGGCGGCGATTGGTGAAATCGAACTCAAGCAGTGGCGAGCGTTCGGTCGGTGCGCGGTACAGCGTCTCCAACGTCTCCATCCTTCACTCAGATATAGGCCTTGAGGCAAAAGAAGGAGCGATCCCCGGCGACCTCGACGAAGCCGAACTCGATGGGATCGGTCGAACGACGTGCGATCTCGATCAGACCGATATTGCCCCCCCGACTATCGTCCTCCACCGGCGCGCGTAACCGCTCGCGGTAATAGGACTTGAGTGAGTCCTTATCCATCGACGCCAACCGCTCGAGCCGACGCTGCAACTCGGTGGCCTCGTCACGTCGCACCATGTTGCCACAGACGACGAAGAAACGACCCTGTTCGCGGCCGACGACCACCATCCCGGAGCTGAGCTCGACCGGGCGACCGAGATCGCCTTCGACGCGATCGGCCGAGTAGCGAATGATATTCTGCACCTGTTCGACGAAGACCGAGAACACGCGCTTGATCACCCGCGAGTCGGCCTCCTCGAGGCTCATCTTCTGCTTGAGTGCCTCGCCGAGCGAGAACAGGATGCCCTCGGAGAGATAGCCGGCGAAGGAGAACACCACCCCGTGCTCCTGCAATTGCCGATGGAAGGCGAAGTATTCCGTGGCGATCGACATGACCCGTGCGACTCATCGAAATGGGACTCAGCCGATTAGGGTAGAGGCTAGCCTCCTGCCAAGGCAAGCGTGATCAACCGCGTTCGAGCACGTCACGTCGACGCCGCGTCGCCACCGGCAGCCCCATCAACGCCAGCAGGTAGAACAACAATGCCACCCGCGGCGCATCGAGCAGGGTCCCGAAGGTCCCCACTGCGAGGAAGCCGAGCAACGCCAGCCAGACACTGATACCGAACCCCGGCGAGGTGAGACGAGCGCTCAACAGACCACGGCTGGCCACGAGCAGGAGCAGCAGCAACACCCCCAGCCCGAACACGCCTCGCTCGACCAGCAGATGGACCCAGAGGTTGTCGGTATGCCAACGCTGGTGGTCGAAGTCGGAATAGCTCAACCAGTGATCGATCCCTTGCCCGAAATCGCCGTTACGGACCAGCTCGCGCCCCCCCTCGAGTGGCTGCAACGAGACGTTGTCGATATCAACCAGGGTCTGCGGCTGCTCGAGCAGGCGGTACTCGCGGCGATTGGCAAGGGTCAGCAACAGCGGCGCGCGCAGCGCCTGTTCGAAGGAGCCGAGGTTGGCGCTGTCGAAGACGAACTCCAGCGGCCGCCAGCCCCCGCCGGTATCGGTCACCACCGGGGAGAAGGTGACGCAACGTGGGTTCCACTCGCTCGGCGCGATCAGCTGACGATGACACAGCCGCAGCTGCAGTTTGAGCTCGGGGGCGGCGGTGCGTACCGCCAGGCGCAACCGGTAGGCGCGGTTCGGGTGTAGCGCCACACGCTGCCCGAGACGCATCCCCCGTGCCCCGGAGAGGCGCAGATAGCGATTGCCCGCGACCGTGGCAATGCCCAGGGTGCCGAACGCCTGGGGCTCGCTGCGCGTCCACAGATAGCGTTCTGGGAAGCGCCCGGCGCCGAGCCCGAGCAACCGGTTCGACCAGTCCGACGGCACCAGCGCCAGCGCCTGCTGCCAGTGCGTCAGCCGCGCCTGCAGGTCGCTGCCGGCGGCGGCGAAGCGTGCCTCCATCCGCGTACCGAAGAGCGCGGGGATGAAGACCCCGAGGATCACGCACCACAGCATCACCACCACGACGCGCTGACGTAGCGCCAGCCGCCCGCCCCAGTCGCGCTCGAGTCGCCAACCGATCGCCGCCAGCAACACCACGCCGCTGGCGACGATTGTCATCGCCAGCGGTAACGGCAGACTGGTCCACTTGCTGGTCGCCGCCCCGTGCGCCGCAAGTCCGGCCAGCGCAGCGACCAGGACCAGCGCCACCCCGTGCAGCGATCGCGACCCGCGCCCCAGCGCGGCCAGCCAACCGGGCAGCGCGGCCACCACCAGGGCGAGGAGCGCGCAGGTCATCGCCAGCATCCCCCCGGAGCGGAACGACCACAGCGCCATCGCCGCCGCACCACCCAGCGCCACCAGGGTGCGCAGCGCCACCCCATGCGGCAACACCCGACGCTGACGCCAATAGCCGAGCAGCAGGGCCGCGACCACCACCACCAGGAAACCGAGATAGACCCCGCGCGAGAAGGTCACCACCATCGCATAACAGGTCCCGAGCAGGACGAGGGCCGCCAGCGCGCCCTGCCAACGGGTACGCGCCGCGAGCAGCGCCAGCAGCGCCAGGGGCCAGGTGAGGCTGAGATAGCCGTCGATGGCGCTACCGCCGACATGCATATCGGCAAAGAGCGCGGTGACACGGTAGGCGGTGGAGAAATCGAGCAGGGTCCCGAGCAGTGCATAGGGGCCCTCAAAGAAGATCAGCTGATGCAACACCCCGCGTTCCCACAGCACCACCAACGCGACCCCGAGCAGCCCGATCAGCACCCCGACGACGAAGCGCCGCTCGGCACCCGCCGCATCGCGCCCGCGGGCCGCCAACCACAGCGGATAGAGCAACAGCGCCCAGACCAGCCCCTTGGTCAGACGCAGGGCGTTGAGCGGGCTGTAATAGGAGACCAGGGCATTGGCATCGAGCTGCGGCCAGCCACCACCGAGTCCGCGCCAACAGCCGATCGCGGCGAGCAGCGCCAACAACGCCAACACCAGCCAGCCCCCCGGGGTCGGACGTGGCTGGCCCGCATGGCCGCCATGCCACAGCCCGGCGGCAAGGGTGCAGAGCAGCAGGGCGTCGAAGGCATCGACGAACAGCCAGCCGCTCCAGGGCGCGAGTTGGAGCAGCGGCAGCGCCGCCGGCACCACCACCAGCCAGGCGTCGGGATCGCGCTGCAGCAGCACCAGATAGAGCACCAGGCCGAGCACCAACCAGGGCACGAGCACCGGGAAGCGCAGCAACAGGGGGATCAGCGCGGCCAACAACAGCAGCGCCAGCAGACGGCGCAACAGCACACCGGGCTGGAACGGAGACGAACGGGGCGGGGCAAGGGACATGACGTCGGCCTCCTTGGCCGGGTGACGACATGGAGCAGCAGGGTCCGACCGCCAGCCTGACAAGCGCGGCGGTCGGATTCAAGCCTGTCGCCGGCCGGGGCCTCCCGCCCCGACCACGACGGGCCTCAGTCGTAAAACAACTCGGACCAGCGCTGATCCTCGATCAGCGACTGCTTGAGCGTCTCCCACGCCTGCTCGCCGCCGGCCTGCTCGGCCATCACCCGGTTGAACGCCTCGGCGGTCTTGCGCAGACCGGAGATGAACACCTGGGTGCTGGGCTCTCGCATCAACCGCAGGGTCTCCTCGGCATGCGCCTCGAGCCCCTGGGCCAACGCCTCGGAGGAGCGCATCAGCGGTCGGGTACCGAGCGCACGGAAGGCCTTGAAGGTCTTCTCGTCGTAGTAGTTGGCGAGATCCGAGGTCTCGTCGTTGGCATACATCAGGTCGAGCCCGGTACGACCGCCGTAGAACAGCCGCACCTGGCCGTTCCAGTCACCGCGCCGCTCATAGATGTGCTGGGCGAAGGCACGGAAGGGTGCAATCCCGGTACCGGTACCGATCATCAGCAGGTTGGCCCGGTTGTCGAGCGGCATCCGGAAGGGGCTCGGATAAGGGCCGGTGATGGTGATCTTGTCGCCGGGCTGGGCGTCGCACAGATAGTTCGAGGCGATGCCCGGATAGCGCTCGCCGCTGACCTCGTCGAGATAGAAGCAGCGGCGCACCAGCAGCTCGATCACCACCCCCTCGTCGAGCGGCATCGGCCGGGCGTTGGCGATCGAGTAGCGCCGCAGGTGCACGGCGTTGCCGAAGGGATGCGGCCCCGGCACCAGCACGCCGATACTCTGCCCCTCGACGAACTGGAAGGCCGGATCGAGCACCTCGAGGGTGAGGTGACGGACCTCCTCGGTGTCCTCCGGGGTGATGCGCCGCGAGGCCTTGATCAGGGCCTCGGTCTGCGGGCCGCCAGCGGCCTGTGGTTCACTCATGTCAGCTCCTTAAAACGCTGTCTTGCGGCCCCGCGCGGGGCCGCGAGAGGGACGCCGATCAGGAACGATCGGCGTTGCATGCGCCGTGCGCGGGACCGGGCACGGCCACCTCGACCTCGCAGTGACCGCTGCCACAGGAGCAGCCACCACCCTCGGGACGGAAGGGACCGAGTTGCGGATGACGCCGCGCAAAGCGCGCGTACAACTGCTGCACCCCCACCCAGCCGGCGAGCACGACGAAGATGATCACCGGGACCAGCAGCAGCCTAGCCATGACTGCCACCCAACCCGGCGAAACCCATGAAGGCGAGCGAGAGCAGCCCGGCGAGCATCAGGCTCATCGCCGCGCCCTCGCTGACCCGGGGCACTCGCGCCAGGGCGAGCTTCTCGCGCAGCCCGGCCATCAGCATCAGCGCCAGGGTGAAGCCGACCCCGGCGCCGACGGCATAGACCAGGCTCTGCACGAAGTCGTACTCCTTGGCGGTCTGGAACAGCGCCAGACCGAGGATCGCACAGTTGGTGGTGATCAGCGGCAGGAAGATACCGAGCGAGCGAAACAGCGCCGGGCTGAAGCGCTTGACGAACATCTCCACCAGCTGCACCGCCGAGGCGATCACCGCGATGTAGCAGATCAGGCGCAGGAACTCGAGCTGCAGCTCGCCGAGCACCCAGTTGATGCCATAGGCCGCAGCCGAGCTCACCAGCATCACGAACATGGTCGCCAGCCCCATGTTCCAAGCCGTCTCCTTCTTCGCCGAGACGCCGAGGAAGGGACAGATACCGAGAAACAGCGCCAGCACGAAGTTGTTGACGACCGCGGCATTGAGGAAGATCAGCGACAGGGGTTCAGCGTGCATATGCGCTCTCCGCGGCAGCGGCCTGCAGTCGGCGTTCCTTACGCAACCGCAGCCAGTTGAACAGCAACAGCCAGGCACCGAGCACGAAGAAACCGCCCGGGGGCAGGATCATCACCACCCAGGGCTGGAAGTCGGCGCCGAACAGCGGGATGCCGAGGATGGTGCCATTACCGAGGACCTCGCGCACCGTGCCGAGGCTGAGCAGCGCCAGGGTGAAGCCCGCGCCCATGCCGAGGCTGTTGACCAGGGTGGTGTGCAGCCGTTGCTTGGAGGCATAGGCCTCGGCGCGACCGAGGATCACGCAGTTGGCCACGATCAGCTGGATGAAGGCGCCGAGCGCGGCATAGAGCTCGAGGCTGATGGCCTGGATGGCGTAGTCGACGACGGTGACGAAGGTGGCGATGATGACGATATAGCTGGCGATGCGCACCTGTTTGGGGATCCAGTTGCGCAGCAGCGACACCAGCAGGCTCGAGCACACCAGCACGAAGGTGGTGGCCAGGCCCATAGCGATGGCGTTGACCGTGGTGTTGGTCACCGCCAGCACCGGACACATGCCCAGCAGCATCACGAACACCGGGTTCTCTTCCCACAGCCCGCGCACGAAGGTGTCGAGCGACAGGCTCTCTTGTTGGTTGGGCAATTCAGCCATTCATCGGCCCTCGCTACGGTTCGGTTCGGAGAGGAGCGCCAGCTCGCGCTGCACCACCGGCGCCACCCGCTGGGCGGCGTCGTTGACCGCACGCGCCATGGCGTTGGAGGAGATGGTCGCGCCGGAGATGGCATCGACCTGCCAGGGCTGGGTCTTGGTGCCGTGCTTGACCGGGACGATGGGGTTGGCGAGCGCCGTCCCGGTGGCGTCGAGCCGTGCATCGAGTGCCTCGAAGTTCTTCAGGTACTCGGCGTCGGTGGAGATCTTGTCGCCGAGCCCCGGGGTCTCGGTCGACTTCAGCACCTTGCTGCCGATCACGCACTGACAGGCGGGGTCGTAACCGAAGAGGAACTGGATGACGTCCTGATAGCCGCGCGCGGCGCCCGGGAAGGCCACGCCCACCAGCGCGCCGTCATCATCGTAGCCGGCATAGAGATGGACGCCCTCGGCGCCCTCACCGGCCGGCACCAGCGCGTCCTCGGCGGTGAGCACGAAGTCGCGCTTGGCCACCGCGCCGTCGAGGACGTGGAACACCGCCTTCTCGGTCATCACCCGCTGGTTCTCGGCGATGATCGGCAGGGTGAGCTGATAGACCAGCACCACCAGCAACCCGGAGAGCATGGCGATGCCGCCGAGGGTGCGCAGCATCGCCCAGGCCGGGGTGCTCGGGGCCGGGGTTTGGATCTGTTGTTCGATCGTCATGAGTCAATGCCCGATAGAGGTTGGGACCGGCGCTTCATGCCTTGGGCCGCGAGCCGGCGCCGTAGACGCGCGGCTGGGTCCAGCCCGAGATCAGCGGACCGAGGGCATTGGCCAGCAGGATGGCGTACATCACCCCCTCGACCAGACCGCCGAAGAGCCGGATGATCACCGTCAGCACGCCGATGAACAGGCCGTAGATGATGGCCCCGCGCGCGGTCACCGGTGAGGCGACCATGTCGCTGGCCATGAACCAGGCGCCGAGCATCAACCCGCCCGAGCAGAGCACGAACCAGGGCGAGGGATAGAGCGCAGGGTCGAGCAGCCAGAACGGCAGCGCGGTGAGCGCAGCGCCGGCCATCACCGCCACCGGGATGCGCCAGTCGAGCATCCGCCGCCACGCCAGCCACAGCCCGCAGACCAGGATCAGGATCGCCGAGGTCTCACCCGCGGAACCGGCGATGGTGCCGGAGAACACCTCGCCGAGCGGCAGCTCGATCTGCTGGAACTTCTGCAGCGCCAGCGGCGTCGCCCCGCTCCAGGCATCGAGCCCGAGCCCGGCGACCCAGTCGTCGATCGGCACCGGTTGCATGAACGGCAGGGTCAGGGTCGAGGGGATCAGCTCGGAGAAGCGCTCCGGGGCGAAGGCCGGGGTCCAGGTGGTGATCGCCACCGGGAAGGCGGCCTGCACGAAGGCGCGCCCGACCAGCGCCGGGTTCATCACGTTGTAGCCGAGCCCGCCGAACAGCGCCTTACCGAGGGCGATACCGACGAAGGCGGCGACCGCGGCCATCCACAGCGGGAAGCCCGGCGGCAGGGTGAGGCCGAGCAGCAACCCGGTGATCACTGCCGACCAGTCGGCAACCGTGTTGCCCCGCCCCGAGAGGCGCGCAAACAGCCACTCGGTGGCCACCGCGACCACCGTGGTGGTGATGAGCAACAGCAGTACGCTGAGACCGAACTGATAGACGGCGAAGGCGCTCACCGGCAGCAGCGCGAGCACCACCGAGCGCATGATCTGGTCGACCGTCAACACCTTCTTGAGGTGTGGCGACGTTCTTATTTCGATGCCTTTAGCCATAGATTCTCGAAACCGCAACGGCGCCGCAGCGCCGGAATATCCTGAGGTCCGCGCACACCCGACCGAGACCGGGGCGACGGAGGTCCTGGGGCACGGGGCGGCGCCAGTCGCCGTCCCCAGGCCCGCATGCCACCGGCCGGGAGACGGTCATGACGCCCGCCCCTGCTACTTGTCCTCTCGGTTGATCGCCTTGGCGATGCGGAAGTACTGGGTCAGCGGGATGTTCGACGGACACACATAGGCACAGCAACCGCACTCGAAGCACTGATCGAGGTGATAGTGCTCGGCCATCGCCGCATACTCGCGCACCTGCGCCAGCTCGCCCAGTACCGAGGGGTTGAGCGAGATCGGGCAGGCCTCGACACAGGCACCACACTTGATGCAGGGGTAGACCTTGCGCTCGGCCAGGTCGAGGTCCTCGCGTTCGAGCACCACCACCCCGGAGACGGCCTTGGTCACCGCCACGTCGAGCGAGGCCACCGCCATGCCCATCATCGGCCCACCGAGGATCACCTCGCCGTAGCTGTCCTTGAGCCCGACCTGCTCGAGCAGGAAGCGCACCGGGGTGCCGACCGGCACCATGAAGTTACCGGGACGCTCGACCCCAGGGCCGCTGACCGTGACCACCCGCTCGATCAACCCCTGCCCCTTGGGCAACAGCTCACCCATCTGCGCCAGGGTGCCGACGTTGTAGACGGCCACGCCGACATCGGCCGGCAGCCCACCGATCGGCACCTCGCGCCCGGTCAGGCTGGTGATGAGCATGCGCTCGGCCCCCTGCGGGTACTTGGTCCGCACCGCCTCGGCGGTGATCGGCAGATGCGCCGGGAGCTGACGACGCAGATGCTCGACGGCATCGAGCTTGTTGTCCTCGACGCCGATGATGGCGCGCTCGGCGCCGGTGGCGCGCAGCACCAGCTCGATGCCACGCACCAACGACTCGGTCTGCTCGAGCATGATGCGGTGGTCGCAGGTGAGATAGGGCTCGCACTCGCAACCATTGACCAACACCGTCTCGATCGTCCGCCCGGCGGGCGGCATGAGCTTGACGTGGCTGGGGAAGGCGGCGCCACCGAGCCCGACCAGGCCGGCCTGCTGGACAGCGGCCACGAGCGCCTCGCGCGACAGGGTCGCGAGATCACGTTCGAGGCCGAACAACACCCGCTGACTCGCGGCCTGATAGACCTTGAGATAGATCGCCAGGGCCTTGGGGCCGGCGGCGGTCGGGGCCAAGGCGATATCGCTGATCACCCCGGTAGCGGGCGCGTGCATCGGCACCGAGACATGACCATCGGCCTCGGCGATCGGCTCGCCACGCACCACCTCCTGACCAACCCGCACGGTGGGGATGGCCGGCTTACCCTTGTGCTGCTCCAGCGGGATCACCAGCTCTGGGGCGAACGGCAGGCGCCGGATCGGCTTGTCCGCCGTCAGTTCCTTGTGTTCGACGGGATAGATCCCGTGATCGAAGGTCTTGCGGCGCGGAAAGATGCTGAATAGAGCCATGCGTCAGTACTGCTGTGTGATCGACACCACGACGGGTGTCTGGCGAACGGGGGCGCGCGCCGCCTGACGCGGCGCCGCGCGCACTCTCCTCTAGCATGACCCGGCGCCGAGGCGCCGGGCGGCCAGGGGCGGCCGGGTTACTGGAACTTCTCGGCGCGCTTGACCAGCTTATCGACGCCGGGCTCGGACGGGTTCCAGGGGGTGCCGGGGTGGATGCACGCAGCGGTGCACTTCTCGGCGGCCTTGACGATGTCCTTGAACGGGCCGGCCTTGGGGTCGACGATCTCGGCCTTGTGCTCGGCGTTGTAGCGGAAGATCGCGGGATTGATCTTCACGCACTCGTCACAGCCGGTGCACTCCGGGGTCTCGATCCACACCGGCTCCCAGTCGCTGCTGCCGTTGGCGCCATTGGCACCGTTGACACCATGACCGTTGGCGCCATTGACGCCGTGCCCGTTGGCACCGTTGCCATTGCCGTTGCCGATCAGCGCGCCGATGCCGCCGCCCTCGCCGCCGGCCATCGCCAGCAGGTTGGCGGTGAGCTTCTGCGCCATGTCGGCCTTGGCCTCGTTGCGCACCCGATCGAGGTCAATGCGGTTGAGCTCGCCACAGAGCCCGCGCAGCTGCGCCCAGAACTGCTGACGTTCCTCACAGCTGAGCACCAGCTCCTGCGAGACCAGCACGCGCATCAGCCGGTTCTTGCCGTCGACGCCCCAGATGTAGGGGAAGCGGCCCTCGCGATCGTCCTCGTCGAGTTCGAGGAACTCGGCCAGCGGCACCATGGAGTCGTTCCAGGTCTCCGGCGGGGCCTTGCGGAAGTGCTTGCGGAAGCGACCCTCGGTGAGCGCGAAGTCGGCGAAGGTCAGCGGCACCTCGAGGCTGGCCGGCTCGCCGTCCTCGTTGGTGTAGTCGATGCTCCAGCTGATCCAGTCGCGCTCGAGCTGCGGGTTACCCTCAATCGAGCAGCATTCCTCGAAGGTCGAGCCGGCATCCGGGTCGTAGCGGAACAGCGGGTAGGCGCGCGACTCGACGGCCATGCGCCCCTGTCGGTTGGACATGTCGTCGCCGATGCCGTGCTCGGGCTGACAGCTGGTGTAGACGTTGAACAGGGCCGGGTGGCGCGAGTTCAGACCGTCGATATAGCCCTCGAGCAGATGGGTGAGGTGCGAGGCCGAGCTGTTGAGCACGAAGCTGGTGCGATGCGCCATGCCGATCAGGCCCATCTCCTTACGGATCTCGGTCTTGCCCTTCCACGCCTTGCCGTAGGGGCTCATGTCCGCGACCTGGCCGATGAAGCCCGAGGTACAGGCCTGACCACCGGTGTTGGAGTAGACCTGGGTGTCGAGCACCATGATCTTGACCGGGTGGCCGGACATCAGCGCGCGTGAGAGGTTCTGGAAGCCGATGTCGTACATCGCCCCGTCACCGCCGACGGCGACCACCGGCGGACACAGCAGCCATTCCTCGTCGCTGAAGTCCTTCCAGCCGAAGTAGGTCAGGTCGCAGGCCGGGTCGGCCGGGTTGTAGCGCCCCTCGAGTTCCATGCGTGCCTGGCGGATGGCCTTGAAGCCCTCGCCCATCTTGCGCATGTGGCCCTCGAACAGGCCCAGCGCCATCGACGGCGAGTCCTGGAACAGGTGATTGGCCCAGGGGAAGGGATAGGGGCTGTAGGGGAAGGTCGCGCCCCACACCGAGCTACAGCCGGTGGCGTTGACGATACCCATGCTCGCACGCGGCTGGTTGCCGGTGTACTGCCCCTTGAGATGACGCAGCTTGTCGAGCAGGCCGGTGGCCCACTTCAGCCACTCCGGGTCGACCGGACGCGCGCCGTTGCCCTGATCGAGCTCGGAGGTCAGGCCGCTGAGGGTCAGGTCGCTGTCCTTGTGCTCGTCGAGCGCCTTGGTGATGGCGGCGGTGTTGGTGAGGTCCATGCTCTCGGCGAGCTTGAGCCGGACATGGGTCTCGAGGCGGTTGATGAGGTCGTCGAGTTCGGCGAGATGACGCTTGACCCGCGGCTGCATCAGCGCGGTGACGGTCGAGGTGAACAGGTGCAGCGCGGTCTTCTCGCCGCAGCCCATGCACGAGCCGTCGCCCGAGACCATCGACAGATAGTTGGTCTTATCGAGCAACAGGGTCTCGAGCGCGCCGACCTTGTCGTCGAGGTCATCGATGCGGATGAAGTCCGGGTCGGTGGTCGGCAGATCGAGCCACATGTCCCAGCGCGCCTGCATCTGCCGGATGCTCTCGTCGGTCTGCGGCTCGGCGACCAGGGCGCCGTCGTTACAGACGTCGATGCACTCCATGCAGCCCTTACAGGTGTAGGGGTTGACGGTGATGCTGAACAACCCGCCGCTGCCCTTCTGCTGCTTCTCGCGGTTGCTCCAGTAGGGCTTGGTGACGGCGAACTGGTAGTCACCAAGCGCCTGCATCAGCAGCCCGAACTCCTGTTCCAGCGCGGCCTTCTGCGCCTCCTCGCCGGAGAACTCAGCGAGCACCTCGAGGATCGCCTGGTCGATCAGCTGACGCAGATCGGCCGTCTCGCCGTTGATGTTGATCAGCGCGCGCAGGCGCTTCTCGACGTTACGGCACTCGCGGCGCAGGTGCTGGGTGGGCATGCTGCGCTCGACGCGCAGGATCGCCGCCGAGAAGATGTCGGAGACGCTGTTGACCAGCCCCGGCAGCGCACTGTCGGGACACACCGTGATGCAGTTGCCGCAGGCGGTACAGTTCTCGGGGATGAATTTCGGGTACTCGAAGCGGATCTGGGTCATGTCGCGGTAGACGCCGCTGGCCGCCGGCATCAGCGACAGCGCCATCTGCGGATCGGCGAGGTTGTCGTCGCCATGACCGCTGGCATAGAAGGCGCCGGTCTGCTCCCAGAAGCGGTGGACATCGCTGATGCCGCCCTCGCCCTCGGGCATGACCTTGAGCATCACCGGCAGCGACGGCTCCTGACGCGGCATCAGCTGGCCGGCGACCAGCGGCTTGTCGACGATCTCGACGATCTCGTCGAAACCACGCCGCACGATGCGCAGGTTGTCCTGCACCACACGCTCGCCCTTGGCGCCGAACTTGGCGCGCAGCTGCTCCTCGATGGCCGCGAACAACCCGGCCTCGTCGAGCCCGGAGCGCTCCATCAACGGCGAGGCGGCGAAGAAGGCGCCTTGGAAGGCATTACCCTGCATGCGGAACTGCAGCTCGGGGTTGGAGGCCTCCTCGCGGGCGATCTTGAAGCCGTCGATGAAGAAGACGCGGATCTCGTTGTCGACGATGAACTTGCGCGCCGCCGCCGGGAAGCTGGCCCACACCTGCTCGGGATCCTCCAGGCTCGACTGGATGATGAAGCTGCCCTTGCGGTCGAGACCGGCGAGCGGGTTGGAGTGGGTGAACACATTCGGGTCGGGGCTGAGCACCACGTCGACGTAGGTGTATTCACAGTTGAGCCGGATCGGTTCGGGCGCGGCCGAGAGGAAGTAGGTGGTCGGCTGACCCTTCTTCTCCGAGCCGTACTTGGGGTTGGCGCGGATGTCGTAGCCGAGCAGCTCGTAGAGGGTCATGGCGAGGTTCTTGCCGGTGGTCACCGCACCCCAGCCACCGACCGAGTGCATGCGCACCGTCACCGCACCCTTGGGCAGCAGGTTGGGGTTCTCGCTGCCGCGCAGCGCCAGCTCGCCGATGTTCGGGTAGGCGTCCTTGAGGCCCTGGATGCGGATCTCGTCCTTGGGATCGACCGGCTCGCGCACGAAGTCGACCGAGAGATAGAAGAACTTGCGCTGGGCCCCACCCGGCACCATGTTCTCGACCGCGGCGATCAGCCCCTCGGGCTGCAGGTCGCGCGAGCCGAGGCCGTAGCAGCCGGAGTAGAGACGCGGCATCTCGCCACGGCCGTAGCTCGGATAATCCGGGTAAGGCGCCGCCTCGCCCTTCTCGACCATGCCGTTCTCGAGGGACTTGGCCAGCGCCGCGCGCACCTCGCGCATGATCGGCAGGTCCTCGGCGAGCGGCTGGTCGGTGCGCTCGAGCACTGCCACGCCCTTCTTGCCGGCGACCATGGCCGCGATCAGCTCGCCCGGGAAGGGCCGGAACATGGTGAGGTTGATCACCCCGACCTTGACCCCGCGGGTCTCGCGCAGATAGTCGGCCACGGCCGCAGCCTGGGTGACCATGCTGCCCTGACCGAGGAGCACGTAATCGGCGTCCTCGAGGCGGTAACCCATGGCGCGGTGATAACGCCGACCGGTGAGTTCGAAGAACTCATCCATGCACTGGTCGGTGATCTCGGCGATGTGATCGAAGAAGTAGGGGCGCTGCGCCGCCACTGCCTGCATGTAGGCGTCCTGGTTCTGCACCGTGCCCGAGGCGACCGGGTTGTCGACGTCCCACACCAGCGGCACGCGCCGGCGGGTGGGGCCGTAGGCGAGGCGCTGGGCCGGGGTCGGCGACTCGATGATATCGTCGGGGCGACCACAGAACTCCTCGACCAGGGCGCGCTCGGGGACCTGCAGCGGCTCGATCAGGTGGGTGGTGAGGAAGCCGTCCTGACCGACGGCCGCCGGGGTCAGGCTCAGCTCAGCGACCTTGCGCGCGATCAGGTTGAGGTCGGCGGCCTCCTGGGCGTTCTTGGCAAAGACCTGGAAGAAGCCGGTGTCGTCGATGCAGTGATAGTCATCGTGCGCGCAGTGCACGTTGAGACTGGCCTTGGTGATGGCGCGCGAACCGATGTTGAGCACATAGGGCAGGCGCTTGCCGACGGCCGCATACAGCGACTCATGCATGAAGGCCACGCCCTGGGCCGAGGAGAAGTTGACCGCGCGCAGGCCGCTCATCGACATGCCGGCGGTGACCGCAGCGGCGGCGTGCTCGGACTCGGGCTCGACGAAGATCAGCGGCTGCCCGGAGACATTGAGATGCCCCTTGGCGACCTCTTCGGCCCAGAATTCGCCCATCTGGGTCGAGGGGGTGATCGGATAGGCACCAGCGGCATCGGATGCCTCGCGCTCGCACATGATTACGGCAGCATTGCCGTCCATCGCCATACGGGTGCCAGGATACTTGTACTGCTTATCGTCTTTCTTTCCGAACATGGGCCTTCTCTATTGTTGAACCACCGAGACGCCGGCGTCGAGACGCCTAGGCGCAAAGCGGGTTTGGATCAGAATTCTTGCGCTCCGAGTCGAGCGGCCTTGATCTGGAGGCGAGGCACCGATCGCCCGGCACGGACGATACGGTATGGGCCAGGGAGATCCTCGTCAGGCCATCGGTAGCGGCGCCTTGCGAACGACCTTGCGGGCATCGCGACCCTTGGTGACGCTGCCATCGGACTCGAGCCAGACAATGGCGCCGGTGGGACAGCGCTCGATCGCCACCTTGGAGGCGAGGGCGTTCTTGGTGTAATCGACCACGGCGAGGTTGTCGCGGATCTCGATCAACCCCTCGGGCGAGTCCTGCACGCAGCGCCCACAGGCGGTGCAGGCGACCGCGCAGTGGTGCTCGACCTCGTCACCGGCATCCAGGCTCTTGCAGGCGACCCACAGCCGGTGGCTGACCGGCTGGATGCTGAACAGGTCCTTGGGGCAGACGGTCACGCAGTCACCACAGGCGGTGCACTTGTCCTCATCGACCACCGGCAGACCGTGCTCGTCGAGCGAGAGCGCGCCGAATTGACACACCTCCACGCAGTCCCCCATCCCCAGACACCCCCAGGAGCAGCCCTTGCCGCCGCCATTGACCAGGGCGGCGGCGCGACACGAGGAGATGCCGCCGTAGGAGGCACGGATGTAGGCCACATGGGCACCACCAGCACAGGCCAAGCGCGCGACCCGCTTCTCGGTATTGCCCAGCGAGACGCCGAGGAAATCGGCGATGAGCTGATTGGTGGCCTTGGCATTGACCGTGCACTTACCGGGGTCGACCTCGCCCTTGACGAGCAACTCGGCGAAGGTGCGACAGCCGGCTTCACCACAGGCACCGCAATTGGCCTTGGGGAGCAGGTCCTCGACCTGATCGATACGGGGATCTTCGTAGACGTAGAGACTTCTGTTCGCCACCACCAACATCAGGGCGAGCATGAGGCCGAGCGCGGCCATGAATCCTACTGCGGTCAGGATGGTTGCCATATTACTACTTGAGATTCCGGCGAAAGGCGGTCTGGAAAACTCGGCGCCCGGGATGCGCCGACGTGCGCGACGATCACGCTGCCTGGCCAACAGACCAGGGGCCGTGCCAGAGAGCGGAGCGTTGCCACGGCCAGAGAAACCTGTGGGAGTTTACGAAATTATGATCTATTGACTTTCGTAATTATATAAATCGTAAGTATTAGGTAAAGCAAGCGATCTTTTTCAGGGATCGATTCTCACTCCCGTAAAAGCCGCTAATCGAGCACGGCCCATCACGATGCGCGCGCATTGGCGACAACGCCGATATCACGCGCACCGTGTATTACATCAACGCAATCGGGTCTCGATCGCGCGTTCACGCAGATAGCCTTTAACCGCCTCGATCGGGACCTCGCGACGATGGAAGACACCCGCGGCGAGCGCGGCCTCGACCCCGGTCCGCTCGAACACCTCGGCGAAGTGCTCGACACAACCGGCGCCGCTGGAGGCGATAACGGGGATGCGAACCGCCGAGCGTACCGCACCGACCAGCTCGAGGTCGAATCCGGCACCGGTACCATCACGATCGATCGAGTTGAGCAAGATCTCGCCGGCACCGAGACGCTCACACACCCGCGCCAGCTCCACGGCGTCGATATCGCGTCCCTCGCGCCCGCCCTTGACGGTGCACTGGAACCAGCAGTAACGCTCGCCGTCAGGGCCGGGCTCGGCGGTCTCGACGGTGTGGTGGCGGGTGTCCTCGGGGCGTTCGACATAGATCCGCCGCGGATCGATCGAGACCACCACCGCCTGGTTGCCGTAGACCTCGGCGATCTGCTCGATGGCGCTGGAGCCATCGCCCTCGCCACCACGCGCCAGGACCTGTTCGACGATGTGCACCGCCTCGGAGCCGATCGAGACCTTGTCGGCCCCGGCGCGGAAATAACGATCGGCGACATCGAGCGCCGAGTAGTGGGTCCCCTCGCCATCGGTGAAGGCGCGGATGCCGCCGCCGATGGTCAGCGGCACGAACACCCGCTCCGAGGCCCGCTCGAGCACCTCGAGCATCGGCTGATCGGCGAGCGGGAAGTCACGAAAGCCGGTGATGTTGAGGAAGGTCACCTCGTCGGCCCCCTCCTCGTAATAGCGCGCGGCCAGCTCCACCGGCTTGCCGAGGTTGCGTACCGCGCCCGACTCACGGACATCGTACTGATCGCCCTTGGTCACCACCAGGTCACCGGCGTCGTTGGCGCGCACGTCGAGACAGGCGATGATGCGCCGCGCCAGATGTGTCGGCGCCGCCGCCGCACCACGCCGCGCCGGGGTGGCGGAGACGGCATCACCGGCGAGGAAACGGCGCAACAGCCGCAGCCCGGCCGCCCCGCTCTTCTCAGGGTGGAACTGCACCGCGCCGACCTGACCGCGCTGCACCGCACTGATGAAGGGGCACCCGTAATCGGTGCTCGCCAGCACCCAATCGGCATTCTCGGCGGTCTGCTCGGCGCGGTAGGAGTGGACGAAATAGAGCTTCTCGCCGGCATAGTCGGCGAACAGCGGCGAATCACGCTCGACACGCACGTCGTTCCACCCCATGTGCGGCACCGCCAGCTCGCTGTCATCGAAGCGGCGCACCTGCCCCGGGATCAACCCCAGACCGGCAACCCCAGGGGACTCCTCACTCCCCTCGAACAGCGTCTGCAAACCGATACAGATACCCAGATAAGGGCGACCGGCGGCCAGATACTCGCGCAGCGGCTCGACATAGCCGAGTCGGTGCAATCGCTCCATGGCCGCGCCGAAGGCGCCGACACCGGGGAAGATGAGGCGTTCGGCCTTGAGGATATCCTCGGGGCGCTCGATCTCGGTGACCGAGAAGCCGAGGGCGTGAATGGCATTGCGCAGGCTGCGGACATTGCCGGCGCCATAGTCCAGGAGCGAAATCATAGCTAGAGTCCGAGACGGTCCAGTGGTTGACAGCGGGCGCCCGGAGAGAGCCGGGCGCGGGCGGGGAACGAGGCATCGTCCCGCAAGCGCGACGATCGAAAAAGATGCGCCGCCAAGGGCGCGAGGCCACAGGCCAGGCAACGCCCAAGCGATCCAGTTTAACCGCAACGACGCCGCAGATCAGTCCTTATCGCAATCACAGCCACCCCTGGCGAGCAGCGACAGCGTGCGTGCCAGTGCGTCCTCAAGGATCGCGCGCGCGCGCGCCGTCGAGCGGTAGAGCGAGGCGTGCAGCAGCACGTTCTCGCTGCTGCGGCTCTCGCACTCGGCACCATAGCGCTCGAAGGCCGCCAGCGCCAGGATCAGGTCGACGAGGTGGCGCGGACACTCGCAGCGGGTGCGCGAGGCGGCGGCGATCTCGATCAGCTCGGCATCGGAATAGCGCCGCGGCGGCGGATCACGTTCGAGCTCGGGATCAAGGCTGGCCTGCAGCCCCGCGCCGAGCTGCAGCGACAGACAGCTGCGCGCCAGCTCCGCGGTCGACACCGGCGCCCGCCTGGCCGTCATCCCCAACGCCTCGAGCCGGTTGAGGGTAGCGCCGTTGGAGAAGACGTAGACGACCAGGGTGCGCGCGCCACCGGCGTGGGCACGCAGCCGTTGCAGGTCGTCGAGCTGATCGAGGTGCAGGGTCGGCTGCTCGACCACCAACACGTCCGGACAGGCGGCCAAGGGCTCGGCGAGGAAGGCCATGGTGCTCTCGAAGGCGCGCTCGAGCACCACCTCCTCGGGCAGTCCACCCTCGAGCCGCAGCCGCTCGCCGAGGGCCGCACCGATGACCATCAGCCGGCAGGGCGGATGAGCCACCGGGACCGGTTCGAGCAAGCCGGTCTGATGCAAGCGCTCGCGCAACTGCCCGAGGTCGAGATGCGCCACACTGCCGATGGCGTCGCCACGATCGACCAACCGCTTGATCAGCGTCAAGCGGGCGACATCGGCGGTACTGTAGAGCCTCACCCCAGAGCGTGAACGTGCCGGATTGGCCACCGCGTAACGCCGCTCCCAGACCCGCAACGTCTCGGCCGGCACCCCTGTCAACTGCGAGACCGAGCCGATGCGAAACCGCTGCTCTTCAACCTGCTCATCGTGCGTTGTCAACCGCCCCTCCATTGATGTCGTCTATCGCGGTGCATGATACGGCCTCACCGCCCTGACCCGCCGCGCCACCTTTCGCCACTCGGGTAATGCGGGCAGGCCCACGAATGCAGTAGGATTGCGCGCTCGAAGACCGCCATCATCACCGCATCCATCAACCTTCTCACCATTCATGGGGACCGCGCACGTGCGTAAGCTCGCCAACCTCATCCTGTCGCTGTCGCTCTGGGCCGTCGCGCCCCTCGGCCACGCCGAGGAGCAGGTCCATCTCTACAATTGGAACGACTACTTCGCCGAGGACACCCTCGAGACCTTCGAGGCCGGCACCGGCATCCGCCCGGTGCTCGATCTCTACGACGCCAACGAGATCCTCGAGGCCAAGCTGCTCGCCGGCAGCAGCGGCTACGACCTGATCTTCCCGACCGCGCGCCCCTTCGCCGCGCGTCACATCCGTGCCGAACTCTACCTGCCGCTCGACAAGTCGCAGCTGCCCGGGCTGGAACGACTCGACCCGACGATCATGGCCAGTCTCGCCGAGATCGACCCCGACAACGCCCACCTCGTCCCCTATATGTGGGGGACCTCGGGACTCGGGATCAATCGTGGTAAGGTCCGCGAGATCCTCGGCGACCAGGTCCCGCTCGACACCTGGGCGTTGGTCTTCGACCCGCAGATCGCCGCCAAGCTCGCCGGCTGTGGCATCGCCCTGCTCGACGACCCGACCGAGGTCTTCTCCGCCGCGCTGGCCTATCTCGGCAAGGATCCCAACAGCCTCGAGCGTGCCGACCTCGACGCCGCCGCCGAGCTGATCAAGGCGATCCATCCCTATATCCGTTACTTCCACTCCTCGCAGTACATCAGCGATCTGGCCAACGGCGACCTGTGCCTCGCCCACGGCTACTCGGGTGACGTACTGCAGGCCCAGGAACGCGCCGCCGAGGCCGACAAGGGCGTCGAGGTGATCTATCGCATCCCCCGCGAGGGTGCGGCGATGTGGACCGACGTGATGGCGATCCCGCGCGATGCACCCAACCCCGAGGCCGCGCACGCCTTCATCGCCCACCTGCTGCAACCGGCGGTGATCGCCGCGGTCTCCGATTACGTCTACTATGCCAACCCCAACCTCGCGGCCACGCCGCTGGTCGACGCCGCGCTGCGCGACGACCCGGGCATCTACCCGCCGGCCGAGGTCAAGGCGCGGCTGTTCGTCCCCAACCAGCGCAGCGATCGCCAGATCCGCGACCTCAACCGCCGCTGGACCCGACTCAAGGCCAACCACTGACGTGAGCGAACGCAACTCGTCCATGCCCATCGCCCTCGACCGTCGTAACCTCGACACTTGGCAAGACCCCAAGGCCACGCCCTATGTGCGCATCGAACGGGTCAGCAAACGCTTCGGCGAGCACCACGCCGTCGAGGACCTGAGCCTCGACATCTTCAAGGGCGAGTTCTTCTCGCTGCTCGGCAGCTCGGGGTGCGGCAAGTCGACCCTGCTGCGGATGCTCGCCGGGCTCGAATACCCGACCACCGGGCGGATCTACATCGACGGGGTCGATGTCACCGACGTGCCGCCCTACTCGCGCCCGGTCAACATGATGTTCCAGTCCTATGCGCTGTTCCCGCACATGACGGTGGCGCAGAACATCGAGTTCGGGCTCAAGCAGGAGCGACTCGGGCGCGGCGAGCGCGCCGAGCGGGTCGACGAGATGCTCGAGCTGTTGCGCATCGCCGAACTGCGCCGACGCAAGCCCGAGCAGCTCTCCGGCGGCCAGCGCCAGCGCGTGGCGCTAGCGCGCAGCCTCGCCAAGCACCCCAAGCTGCTGCTGCTCGACGAGCCGCTTGGGGCACTCGACAAGCGCCTGCGCGAGAACACCCAGTTCGAGCTGGTCAACCTCCAGGAGCGACTCGGCATCACCTTCATCACCGTCACCCACGATCAGGAGGAGGCGATGACCATGTCGACCCGGATCGCGGTGATGGACGCCGGTCAGATCATGCAGGTCGACACCCCGACGGCGATCTACGAGTACCCCTCGTGCCGCTTCGTCGCCGAGTTCATCGGCTCGATCAACCAGTTCGAGGGCAAGGTGGTCGAGAGCGACGGCGACCAGCTGCTGATCGAGACCCGACTGGGCCGGCCGATGCGGGTGCGCAACTTCCACCCGCTCGCCCTCGGCACCCCGGTGACGGTGGCGGTGCGCCCGGAGAAGATGCGACTGTGTCTCGACTATCGCGAGGACGGCGTCAACCAGCTCCGCGGCGTGGTCGAGGACATCGCCTATCTCGGCGACGTCTCCATCTACCGGCTGCGCGTCGAGGGCCAGCGCGTCGAGATGACCCTGACCAACACCCAGCCGCGCACCGAGCAGGTGCTGACCTGGGACCAGGAGGTCGCCATCGAGTGGTCGCCCACCAGCGCGGTGGTGCTAACCGAATAGCCCGACGCGAGCCCCGCGCCACGCCCCGTACCCGCCCGCGCCGCACCAGCCCGGGCGGGTGCAGGCGTTGCGCCGCACCGCCCCGAGGCCCCAGCAACGCCAGCGCCCCTGGCCCAACCCGCTCAGTAACCCCGACACACCGCGATGCCCGCACCTCAAGACAACCCACCCGTGCGCCGCCAGCGCCTCAGCCGCGTCGTCAACATCGGCCTGCCCTATCTGTGGCTCGGCGTGTTCTTCCTACTGCCGCTGCTGATCGTGCTGCAGATCAGCGTCGCCGAGCCACGGCTCGGCCAGCCGCCTTACACGCCGTTGTGGGAGTGGCTCGAATCGGGCGTGCTGCAGATCCAGGTCAACCTGCAGAACTTCATGCTGGTGTGGGAAGACAGCATCTATCTGATCGCCTTCCTCAACTCGCTGTGGGTGGCGCTAGTCTGCACCCTGCTCTGTCTGTTGATCGGCTATCCGATGGCCTATGCCATCGCCACCGCCCCGCAGCGCTGGCGCATCCCGCTGCTGATGCTGGTGATCCTGCCGTTCTGGACCTCGTTCCTGATCCGCGTCTATGCCTGGATCGGCATCCTCAAGACCAACGGCCTGCTCAACCACCTGCTGCTCGCGCTCGGGGTGATCGACACCCCGCTCAACATCCTCCACACCCAGACCGCGGTCTATGTCGGGGTGGTCTATTCCTATCTGCCGTTCATGATCCTGCCGCTCTACGCCAACCTCTCGCGCCTCGACCCGACCCTGCTTGAGGCCGCCGCCGATCTCGGCTGCCGGCCACTGCGCGCCTTCGTGCGCGTCACCCTACCGCTGTCGCTCGCCGGCATCGTCGCCGGCAGCATGCTGGTGTTCATCCCGGTGGTCGGCGAGTTCGTCATCCCCGACCTGCTCGGCGGCCCGGAGACGCTGATGGTCGGCAAACTGCTGTGGACCGAGTTCTTCGGCAACAAGGACTGGCCGCTCGCCGCCGCCCTGGCGATCGTGCTGCTAGGGCTGTTGGTGGTGCCCTTCGTGTTGATGCAGCGCCTCGAGCGACGCATGGAGGAGACATCATGAGACGCCGTCGCTGGCCCCTGCTCAGCCTGCTCGCCTTCGGCTACGCCTTTCTCTACGTGCCGATCCTGTTGCTGATCGTCTACTCCTTCAACGAGTCGCGACTGGTGACGGTGTGGTCGGGCTTCTCGATCAAGTGGTATCGCGAGCTGCTGCACAACCAGCAGCTGCTCGAGGCGGCCTGGTTGAGCGTGCGCATCGCCGCGGTCAACGCCACCCTGGCGGTGGTGCTCGGCACCCTCGCGGCCAACGCCCTGGTGCGCCACGGCCGCTTCCGCGGCCGCAACGCCTTCGAGCTGCTGCTCACCGCGCCGCTGGTGATGCCCGACGTCATCATCGGTCTGTCGATGCTGCTGCTGTTCGTGGCCATGCAGCACGGCCTCGGCTGGCCCGACGGGCGCGGTTTCACCACCATCGCCATCGCCCACATCACCTTCTCCACCGCCTATGTCGCGGTGGTGGTGCGCACCCGTCTGGCGCAGATGGACGCCTCGCTCGAGGAGGCGGCGATGGACCTCGGCGCGCGCCCGCTCACCGTCTATCTGCGCATCACCCTGCCGCTGATCGCCCCGGCGCTGCTCTCGGGCTGGCTGCTCGCCTTCACCCTCTCGCTCGATGACCTGGTGATCGCCAGCTTCGTCTCCGGCCCCGGCTCGACCACCCTGCCGATGGTCGTCTACTCGAGCGTACGCATGGGCGTCTCGCCGCAAATCAACGCCCTCGCCACCCTGATCGTGGCCGTCGTCACCCTGGCGGTGATCATCGCCGGGGTGACCTCGTTACACGGCCCGCGCGCGGCGCGACGACGGCGCTGATCACGCACGGCTTGTCGACGGCGGGGGCCTGGCGGTAAGATCCGCCGCCCCGCCCCGGGCCGCGCATCCCGCCCTGCCCCCGGCGTGTTGCGTTTCAAGTGGTGACGTGATGCGTCTGATCAGCTTCGACCCCTTCCGCACCCTCGGGATCCCCGGGGTGACGCACCTCAAACCCGAGGAGATGCTGCGCCGGCGCGCCGAGGTCGCCGCCGCCGACTGGGTACTGTTCCCCGAGCAGTGGCAACTCGACGCCCTGCTCTACGCGCTCAAGGTCCGGGTCTTCCCGAGCCCGCAGAGCTATCTGCTCGGCCAGGACAAGGTGCGTTTTACCCGTACCCTCTCGGCCCTCTGTCCCGAGCACCTGCCCGAGACCCTGATCCTGCCGGCCACCGCCGAGGCGATGCAGCAACTCCTCGACACCCTCACCTTCCCGCTGGTGGTCAAGTTACCGCGCAGCTCCATGGGGTTGGGCGTGCACCGCATCGAGCACCGCCGCGCGCTCAGCACCCTACTGCCGACGTTGCCGCTGCTCTATGCCCAGGAGTATCTCGATATCGATCGCGACCTGCGCGTGGTCTGGGTCGGCGACGAGGTGCTCTGCGCCTACTGGCGCCGCGATGGCGACGGATTCCATCACAACGTTGCGCGCGGCGGTCGGATCGACTTCGACGGCGTCCCCGCAGCACCGCTCGAGCTGGTCACCCGAGTGGCGCGACACCTCGGCATCGACCACGGCGGCTTCGATCTCGCCGAGGTCGCCGGACACTGGTACCTGATCGAACTCAACACCCGTTTCGGCAATGCCGGGCTACGCGAGCACGGCATCGATCTCAGCGCCCACATCCTCGCCTATCTACAGTCCCAGTCTTCCCCGGACGACAACCCCGACCACCCGCCACTACAGGCCGCAGGCTGAACCACGACACGACACCTCACCATGATCAGCGTGGCCATGGCGCCTGAATGACCACGCCATCGGGGACGGACTGCCTATAATCGATAGGTCCGCCAACATCCACGCAGGAGCACCAGATGCCCAAGCCGCGCCGCCGCACTTCAATTAGGACCCTATTGGTCGTACTGCTCGTCATCAGTGTCGGGGCCCTGGCCATCCTCGGCGGAACCATCCTGTTCGCCAACAACGCGATGCGCGACAACCGCGCCGAACTCGTCGAGCTGTCCCAGACCCAGGGGCATTACGGCGCCATCCTCGGTGCCCTGCAGGCGCTGCTCAGTCGGCAGACCAGCATCCTCGCCAGCGAGGATGCCGCACAGCTCAAGAGTCTGACCCCAAGAAATCCGATCGAGCGCCAGCTCGACGCCGGCATCAGCGCATTGCGCGAGGCGGTGGCCGATGCCGACACCGCAGACCGTCATCTCCAGGCACTGGAGACGGCACTAGCGACCCTGCTAGCCACCGATGACCGGGTCGCCGCCGAGATGCTCCGCATCCATCAGCTACGCGCTCGACTCGCCACCACCGGGACCGATCTCGACCAGGCCTTCACCGTGCTGCAATCGCACATCGCCGAGCTGGCCGAGGAGCTGACCTTCCGCAACACCAGCGCCCAGATCGCGCTCACCCGCGCGCTGCGCACCACCACGGCAGACGACACCACCGCGCTGCGCGAGGCCGCGGCACAGTTACTCGACGAGCAGGTGCGCAACGCCACCCGACTCGGCAACGAGCTGCAGATCCAGACCGCCCAGCTCGCCTCGCTCGCCGGGCTGCTCGCCACCGCCGAGCACCACGACACCCTGATGAGCCTACACGACAACCGTCTCGCCCCGGCCATCGCGCGGCTCGGGGTCAGTCTCGATGAGTTACGTGCACTGCTCGACGACACCGACACCCAACGCATTGGCGCCGAGCTGGCGCAGGACCTCACCGACCTCACCCATCGACTCGACGGTGAGCAGGACTCGCTGCTGACACAACGGGCGGCGCTGTTGCGGGCGCGTCGCCACCAGACCCAGGCGCTCGCCGATCAACGCGCGGCCACCGCCACCATGCACGAGGCGCTGCTGGCGCTGGAACAGAGCACCACCAAGGCTCAGCAGGCGGTATTCAGCGGCAGCGACGCGGATATGCGCCAGATCGCCGGAACCACCTTGGCAATCAACCTGATTGCGATCGTCCTGGTCATCGGGATCGGCGTGGCCATCCTGCGCTCGGTGCTACGCCCACTGCATGGCGCAATCGCGGCGATGCGCGACATCGGCGAGGGCGAGGGTGATCTCACCCGCCGTCTCGCCCCCTCACCGATCAGCGAGATCGATCAGCTCGCCGCCGCCTTCAACCACTTCGCCGAGAAGATGCGCGCCCTGATCGCCGAGGTCGCCACCGCCAGTGGCTCGACCCTCTCCCACACCCAGCAGGCGGCGACCATCGCCCACCGTATCAGCGACCACGCCGACACCCACCATGCCGAGGCCGATCAGGTCGCCGAGGCGTTGAGCCAGCTCTCGAGCAGCACCGATCAGATCGCCAATGGCAGTGAACGCGCCGCCAGCGCCGCCGAACAGGTCCAGCAAAAGGCAACTGCCGGGCGCGAGATCGTCGGCGACTCCCGTCAGGCCGTCGAACAACTGGCCGCCGAGGTCGCAGGCATGGCCGAGCAACTCCGCCAGCTCGATGCCGATACCCGCAACGTCGATCAGGTGCTGACGGTGATCCACGCCATCGCCGAACAGACCAACCTGCTCGCACTCAATGCCGCCATCGAGGCGGCACGCGCCGGCGATGCCGGACGCGGCTTCGCGGTGGTGGCCAGCGAGGTCCACACTCTGGCCAACCGCACTCAGGCATCGACCAGTGAGATCAGCACCATCCTCGAGCGTCTGCGTGGTGATGCCCAGCATCTCGCCGAGGACGTCACCAACAGCGAGGCCCGCGCCGAGGGCGCGGTCGAGCGCACCCTCACCGCCGCCACCCACTTCGACGAGATCGCCGACCTGATCGACACCATCCGCGCCCAGAGCGGTGAGATCGCCGCCGCGGTCACCGAGCAATCGGCGGCCACCACCCAACTCGACGGCCAGGCCCGCAGCATCAGCGAGAGCGCCTCGCAGATGCGCGACGGGGCCCGCGATGCGGCCCAGATCAGCCGTGATCTCTCGGCCCTGGCCGAGGGCCTGGCTCAGGCGGTCGCACGGTTTCGCATCGACGCCGACACCTCCGACCCGACCTCGACACCGGGATGATCTGTCGCAACCAATCGACGAATCCGCCTTCTAAGGGGACGAGGGTTTGGGCATGCTGAGTCTCGGCGGCGTATCCCGATCCCTCGTCACCGGGACCGCCGACACGCCGCCCGGGTAACGCGGGCGCGACCTCGTCGCGATCGCGGCAGCAACGACGGGGCGTCGAACCGACGCCCGTACCGTCCGCCACCGACACAGAGATCATGACCCATCACTGCTCACGTCCCCGTCCAACCCGCTGGCTGGCGGGCGCCCTGCTCGCGCTCGTGACGAGCCTGCTCGCCCCCGCAGCGAGCGCCGTCGAGACCGCGCGCGACCACGACTGCCTGCGCTGTCACGCCATGTCGACCCTCGCCTATCGCGAGCCCGACAGCGGCGAGATCCGCAGCCTCGCGCTCGACCCCCAGCAGCTCGATCACTCGGTACACGCCGAACTCGCCTGCAGCGACTGTCACGCCCGTGGCTATGGCCGCTATCCGCACCGCGCCCGGCTCACCGACGAGCAGCTCGGCTGCGTCGAGTGTCACGCCGACGACCCGGCCGACGCCACCTACCGGCTCGACCGCATCGCCGAGGAGTTCGACGCCAGCGTCCACGCCACCTCCGATCACCACAAGCTGCGCCAGTTCGACTGTCACAGCTGTCACGACCCGCACGGCTTCCGTGCCTCCCAGGTCGGCGACGACCTCGGCGCCATCGTGCGTCGCGACAACCAGACCTGTCTCGACTGCCACCACCGGGTGACCGACCCGCTGCGCGGCTCGCACGCCTGGCTGCCGCAGCGCGACGCCCACTGGGCGGCGGTGCGCTGTATCGACTGCCACACCCCGAGCACGCCCCAGGCCAGTCACCAGATCCTCGCCGCCGCCGACAGCAGCAAGCGCTGCGTGGCCTGTCACAGCCGCGACTCACGGCTGCGCGAGGGGCTCTATCGCTACCGCCTCGCCCAGGACCAGGCCGAGCACGGCTGGCTGGCGAGCCTGGTGCGTAACGACGCCTATATCGTCGGCATGAGCCGCAGCCCGCTGCTCGACGCCCTGAGCCTCACCATCCTCGCGTTGGTGGCACTGGTCATCGCACTGCACGGCTATGGCCGTTACCGCCTCGCCCGCCGCCGCAAGGAGAACGACCGATGAGCACATCCCCACTCTACCCACTGTGGCTGAGGGTCTGGCACTGGTATAACGCGGCGCTGTTCCTGGCGCTGGTGGTCAGCGGCGTGAGCATGCACTACGCCGGCACCGCCTGGTTGCTTGGCTTCAACCAGGCGGTGGCGATCCACAACGTCTCCGGGTCACTGCTCGCGCTCGGCTGGATCGCCTTCGTCCTCGCCAACCTCAAGAGTGACAACGGCCGTCACTACCTACCCCGACCGCGCGGGCTGGTGCGGGACCTCTGGGTGCAGGCGCGTTACTACGCCTACGGCATCTTCCGTGACGAACCCCACCCCTTCCACGCCGGGCCGGCGGCCAAGTTCAACGTGCTCCAGCAACTGAGCTATCTCGGCGCCATGTACCTGCTGATGCCGCTCTTGATCCTCAGCGGTCTGGGCTTCCTGTTCTCACCGCAGCTGCCCGAGACCCTGCTGGGCATCAGCAGCCTGTGGCTGGTAGCGATGACCCATGTGCTCACCAGCTATCTGCTGGTGCTCTTCCTGCTCGTGCACGTCTACATCATCACCATCGGCGACAGCCTCACCGCCAACCTGCGCGCCATGCTCACCGGTGAGCACGGCACCTCCGACGACACCCAAGAGACCGATCGGCACGCGTCATGAAGCACGTACTCGCACCCCTACTCCAGACCAGACGCAGGCGCCTCCTGCTCGCCGGGGCGCTGGCGTTGCTCGCGCTCTATCTCGTCTACCGGCTGCTCTACCCGGTGCTGTTCGACGCCTATGTCGGCAAGATCAACGCGCCGCTGGACTACGCCAGCTCGCGTGCGCTCACCGACCAGGCCTTCGAGCGCATGGCACGCGACCTGACCGAGGAGGCACGGCGCGCGCGCGCCGCCGAGCGGGTCGAGGCCGAGGCCGAGTCGGCGTTCGCGCGCGAGGTGCGCATCGAGATGCTGATGAACACCCCCTCGGTGGTCCGCGCCACCGAGCCGAGCCACATCAAATATTTCCGCGAGGCCGGCATCCGCCGCTACGAGGGCCCCAAGACCTGCCTGCAGTGTCACGCCACCATCGAGGTCACCCACGGCGACGGCACCACCTCGGTGGTCGACACCCTCGACGACCTGGTCAACTCGGTGCACTTCAAGTTCCAGAGCGACTCGCCCGGCTTCTCGACCTACGGCTACGACGGGCGCGAGGTCAACGCCCCCGGCGAACGACCGATCCCGGTGGGCAAGATCAACCGCGCCTGCGGCATCCCCGGCAGCTTCTCCTGGACCGGCTGGGCGGCGTTGATCGAGAGCCGACCGGAGCACGCCGAGGGCGAGGTGGTGCTGCGCAGCGAGGGCTGCGGTCAGTGTCACATCGGCGGCAACTACCAGCCGGCCACCGAGAAGATGATGCCGATCGGCGACGTCCCGACCGAGGCCAAGGCCGGAATCGACTGCTTGATCTGTCACGCCACCGACTACGACATGAACCAGCGCTATGTGATCGAGGACGAGCACGGCCTGCGCTGGAACCAGGACCGCAGCATGCGCGCCGCGCTCACCGTCGGCCCGGTAACCAGCGACAACTGTCTGCGCTGTCACCAGCACAACATGGGCGGCGACGCCTATCACGCCAACCAAGCCGCCCAGGCACTCGGCGAGCGTCACCAGCGCCTGCTCCACCAGGGCGCCAAGCGCGGCAACCCGTTCAGCCCCGAGGCCGACGTCCACGCCGCCGCCGGCATCCAGTGCACCGACTGCCACGTCCCCGAGGGCCACAAGATCCCGCGCGGGCGCTTCGGCGTCGACCTGGTCGCCAACGACCTGCCCGACAAGGAGGTCGCCTGCGAGGGCTGTCACAGCCGCGCGCCGCACAACGCCTCCGAGCACAAGGCGCTGCTCAACGGCCATATCGACCGCCTCGCCTGCGAGACCTGCCACATCACCGCGCTCGAGGACAACAACGTAGTGCTGCGCGACTGGGTCCACCCGACCTGGAACGCCGAGGAGGGCATCTACGAGCCGACCGACATCTACCGCTCGGGCGCGCCCGGCAAGGGCTTCACCTATCTGTGGTTCAACGGCAACGGCACCTTCCTCGCCAACGCCCTCGGTAGCAATCCCGACGGCGACGGCAGCTACGACCCGCTGATGGCGCAGATCACCCGCATCGACGACCCCGAGGTCATCGCTGCGGTGCGCGCCAGGGCCGAGGCGCTCAAGGCCGACTATCCCGAGATCGACGTCGAGGCCTATGTCCGCGCCGCCACCGACCCGCTCTCCCAGCTCACCCCCGAGCTGCTCGCGCAGCGCCGCGCGATGATCGAGCGCAACCTGCGCCCGGTGATGGAGCGCGGCAAGAGCCGCATCTATCCGTTCAAGCTGTTCAACGCGATGATGTACGAGGACACCGCCAACCAGGGTCCCTTCGGCGCCATGATCCTGCCCTTCGACTATGCCACCTACTACGCCACCGGCGACAGTCGCGCGGCGGTTGTGCAGGCGCTGCGCGACCCCATCGTCCAGCGCATGTACCAGACCCCGTTCAAGGTCTACATGATGGACGAGTTCATGGCCTACTTCGGCGTGCTCGATGGCTGGACGGCGGACTACCCGCTCGACGAGACCGGCCGGCTCGGCCCCCAGGTCGAACCGCACTGGATGCGCCAGATGGGCACCCTGATGGTCAACCACGGCATTCAGCGCGAGGCCCACGGCTGCGCCGACTGTCACGCCCCGGACGGGATCATGGATTTCCGCGCACTCGGCTACGGCGAGCGCCGCGCCGCCGAGCTCGAACGGCTCGACGGGCTCGACCTCGGGCGCATCGACGAGCACTGACAGGGACCCCTTCCACCACCAACGATCGACGGGCCGCCACCGGGCGGCCCCGAGGAGCCCCCCATGCGACTGCTGCACACCATGCTGCGCACCGGCGACCTGCAACGCGCCATCGACTTCTACACCCAGGTCCTCGGCATGCGGCTGCTGCGCCAGAAGGACTATCCCGAGGGCGAGTTCACCCTCGCCTTCCTCGGCTATGGCGACGAGTCCGAGCACACCGTGCTCGAACTGACCTACAACTGGGGCGTCGAGCACTACGATCTCGGCAACGGCTACGGCCACATCGCCATCGAGGTCGAGGACGCCCAGGCCGCCACCGCCCGCATCCGCGCGCAGGGCGGCAAGATCCTCCGCGAGGCCGGCCCGATGAACGCCGGCACCACCATCATCGCCTTCGTCGAGGACCCCGACGGCTACCCGATCGAGCTGATCCAGGCCGGTCAGGCGATCGGCTGAGCCCCCCACCCCCAGACAGGACCCGGCGATCACGCTCACCAAGGGCGAGCGTGATCTTCTACGCGACCTACCACGCCTAAAACCTGCTAACAGGCATCTGCTTCAGCCTGCCCAGCGCCCAGAATACGCCCTCCCCCCCCCTCGCCCCGGCATCAGGAACCACCGAAGACGGGTCGAGACAGCGGTTCTTGAACATGCAAAAACAGGCGACGCATCGAAGATAGAACCCCGCGCCTTAGGTTATTGCACACGCGACACGATTCGTGAATCACGAATACTCAAGCACTCCCGAGATCAGAACTAAAGAATCGCGTTCGACGGAACACAATCACAGCGCTATCCCACATCCAGAAAAATCTTTCTACAATCAATCGAACTCCAAAGGGATGGAAGAGCTGACATGGACCCTCAGCACCCAGTTCCTTACCCTGTCCCATCCGCCCGGTCGACAACACACCGCCAGCGGATATCGGCCCATCTCGACGCAGCCCGCCAGGCCCGCCGACACGGTGAACCCACCGCCGCCGTCGCACACTTGCGCGCCGTGCTCGAGCTGCAGCCAGGCCATGTCTCGGCACTGAACAATCTCGGCAACACCCTGCAGTCCGCGGGAGACCTCGAGGCGGCACGGGCGTGCTACACCCAGGCCATCGAGCAGGCCCCCGAGCAGGCGATCCTGCACTGCAACCTCGGAGGACTGTGGCAGCTCCAGGGCGACCCCGAACGCGCCATCACCGCCTATCGACAAGCCATCGAACTGCAGCCAGCGCTTCATCTCGGCCACTACAATCTCGCCAAGATCTTGGCCGCACAGGGCGAGTTCGTGGCGGCCGAGGCGGCCTATCGCGAGACATTGCGGCACGCGCCCGAGCACGCCGAGGCCCATCTCGAACTCGGTCAGCTCTACCACGGGTACGGGTTCATGCCCCGCGCGCTGCACCACTATCGAGCGTCACTGCGACTGAAGCCCTCGGCACAGGGCTACAACGCCCTCGGGGCAGCGCTGCAGGAGTGGGGCAACCTGCGCCTCGCCCGCGCGAGCTACCGGCGCGCCCTACGCCTCGACCCGAACTTCGAGCAGCCTCGCCACAACCTGGCCCAACTGCACGAGGCCCTCGGTGACCTGCAAGCCGCCCGCACCGACTACGAGCGCGCCCTGGAGGCCGCGCCGGACAACGTCCGGCTGCGCTACCAGCTCGAGACCATCCGGCGTCGTCAGGCCGACTGGGAGGACGGCGCGGCACGCCGAGAACGGCTGTGCGCGGTCACCGAGCGCTATCTGACGGGCGAGACGCCGGGCGACGACCCCCCGCTGTTGAGCGCGCTCGCCCTCGATCTGCCGCCCGACTGGTATCGGGCGCTCGCCGAGCGCGCCGCGCGCCGGCTGGCACGGCAGGCCAGGGCGTTGAACACCACCTTCGCCCCTCCGGGCGAGCCGGATCCGGCGCGACTGCGCATCGGTTATCTCTCGCCGGACTTCCGCTGTCATGCCGTCGGCACCCTGGTGGCGGGGCTGTTCGAGCACCATCACCGCCCCGAGTTCGAGATCCACGCCTATGCCCTGGTCCCCGGACGAGACGTCTGGACCGAGCGCATCCGCGCCGGCTGTGACCACTACACCGATCTCTCACGCGCCTCCTCGCTCGCCATCGCGCAACGCATCCACGCCGACGGCATCCATCTGCTGATCGACCTGGCCGGCTACACCACCCATGCACGCCCCCTGGTCCTGGCCCTGCGTCCCGCCCCGATCCAGATCCAGTACCTCGGCTACCCCGGCACCCTCGGGGCAGACTTCGTCCCCTATCTCATCGCCGACCGCCACCTGATCCCGCCAGCACACAGCGCACACTACAGCGAGCAGGTGATCCGCCTGCCCAACGCCTGGGCCTGTGCGCCGCTGGAGGTCGGGGAGCCGGGTGAGGGACGGGCCGAGTGCGGGCTGCCGCAGCCCGGCATCGTCTATTGCTGCCACAACGCCATCCACAAGATCGACCCCGAAACCTTCGCGCTGTGGATGCGCATCCTCGCGCAGGTGCCCGACAGTGTGCTGTGGCTGCTCGACGGCGAGCGCACCGGCAGCAACGCGCGCTTGCGCGCCACCGCCGCGGCCGCCGGCATCGATCCACGACGGCTGGTCTTCGCCCCCAAGCGGCCACACGCCGAGTACCTCGCCCGCTACCGCCTGGCCGATCTCTTCCTCGACACCCCGGCCTACAACGCCGGGGCCACCGCCGTCGGCGCACTGTCCGCCGGGCTGCCGGTGCTCACCTGTCCGGGGACGCACTATGCCGCGCGCATGGGCGCGAGCCTGTGTCATGCCGTGGGACTGCCGGAGCTGGTCTGCGACACGCCCGCTGACTATGTCGAGCGCGCCGTCGCCTTCGGGCGCGACCCGGCGCGACTCGCCGCGCTCGGACGACGCCTGAGCGCTGGCCGCGACACCGCGCCGCTGTTCCGACCGGCCGAGTTCGTCACCGCGCTCGAAGAGACCTACCGCACCCTCTGGCACGACTACCGCCTCACCGCCACCGACCCCCGGACGTCGCCATGACCGACCCACGCCCCAGGCTCCAGGCCTCTCCCGGGTTCTGGCACTGGCTCGCGCGCCAGCGCGTCAGTCTTGCCTTCACCACCTATCAGACCAACCGTCTGTTCCTCGTCGGGCGGACACCGGAGCCCGGGCGGTTGGCGCTGCACGAGCGCTTGTTCGACAAGCCGATGGGGCTGTTCTGGCAGCACGACACCCTGACCATGGGCTGTCGCTACCAGATCTGGCAGCTCGACAACCGACTCGCCCCGGGGGCGAGTCACGAGGGCGGCGACCGGCTCTACGTCCCCCGTCAGTGCTGGATCACCGGGGACGTCAACGCCCACGACCTCGTCATCGACGGCGAGGGACGGGTGCTGTTCGTCAACACCGACTTCAGCTGTCTGGCCACCCTCGACCCGGACCACAGCTTCGTCCCACTGTGGCAACCGCCGTTCATCACCCGGCTGGCCGCCGAGGACCGCTGCCACCTCAACGGCCTGGCCCTGCAGGACGGCGCACCGACCTGGATGACCGCCTGCAGCCGCACCGACACCGCCGCTGGCTGGCGCCACCACCGCCACGACGGCGGCTGCGTGCTGCACCTGCCGAGCAACACGGTCGCGGCCACCGGGCTGTCGATGCCGCACTCGCCGCGCTGGTATCGCGACCGGCTGTGGCTGCTCGACTCCGGCAACGGTGCGCTGGGATACCTCGACGAGGGGCGCTTCGAGCCGGTGGCCGACTGCCCCGGCTTCGCACGCGGGCTCGCCTTCCACGGCGACTTCGCCCTGGTCGGGCTCTCGCGACTACGCGAGCGCAGCTTCGGCGGGCTGGCACTCGAGCAGCGGTTCGCCGCCGACGGTCGACGCGCCCAGTGCGGGCTGGCCGTCATCGACCTGGTCCACGGACAGGTGCTCGAATGGTTGCGCTTCGACAGCGTGATCGAGGAACTCTTCGACCTGGTGGTCATCCCCGAGGCGCGTCAACCACGGGCGCTCGGACTGCAGGACGACACCATCGAACGTCTGGTCAGCTTCCCCGGGAGCGCCGGGCTGGTCGCCACCAAGCCGACGCTCAAGCGGCCGGGACAGGGTGCCCCGCCACCGACCGCCGGCCTGCCTCGCGCACCGGCGCACGACCCGGCGATCCGCTTCCAGCAGGTCCACCACCTCACCCCGGACAACCTCGCGCCCTATGCCGCGCTGACTTGGCCGCGGCTCGATCAGCGCTGGCACACACAGCCACCGGACGGCGAAATCGTCGGGGTCTCGGCGGTGATCGACGACGCCCTGATCGGGCTGGCCGTTGCCGAGTGCCGAGCGCCGTCCGATCACGCCGAGCTGATCTCGCTGTTCGTGCTGCCCGAGTACCGCGGACGCGGCGTCGCCCCCCGAATGCTCGCCCATCTGCGCCGGACGCTCGGGGTAGCACTGCGCGAACCCGGGAGCGACGGATGACCCGACCCGTGCCCCCGGACGATCGAGACACCGGACCACGCGGTCATCACGTCATGGGGCTGTCATGGCATGAGCACCGAGGTCACCGGCGCGACGATGCCCCGACCCGACGCCCGGAGACGGGCCGTCAAGCGACCAACCAGCGCGCGACGCCACGCGACCGGACGACCGGCCGATTCCTGATCACGCGCGTATCAATCGCCACTGCTGACACAAGGAGCTGACATGTCGACCCCCAACTTCCTCGCGCCAGAGACCAACCCGCTGGGACTGGACAACGTCGGCGCCTATGCCTCCCCGACCTTCGCCGACATCGATGCCGACGGCGACCTCGACGTCTTCGTCGGCAATAACTCCCGCGAACTCCTGCTCTTCACGAACACCGGCGACGCCAGCAATCCGGCCTTCAGTTCAGCAATCATCAATCCCTTCGGTCTGAGTGATGTCGGCAGCGCTGCCACCCCGAGTCTGGTCGACCTCGACGGCGATGATGACCTCGATCTCGTCGTCGGGAACTGGGGCGGCGACCTCGTGTTCTTCGAGAACACCGGCACGGCATCCGAGGCCGCCTTCGCCTCACCCACCACCAACCCATTCGAGTTGACGAACAGCGGGCATGGTGCCGCGCCCACCTTCGCCGACATCGACGACGACGGGCGCCTCGATGCCTTCGTCGGCAGCTACAGGGATGGACTCTTTTATTTCCACAACACGGGCAGCGCCACCCAGCCGGACTTCGCCGCCCCCTCTGCTTCACCGTTCGGCCTGAGCCGGGTCGACCGCAACGTCAAACCAACCCTGGCCGACATCGACGATGATGGTCGGCTCGACCTGCTCGTCGGCGGCTTCAGCGGCGACATCTGGCTGTTCGAGAACACCGGCAGCACGAGCGAACCGGCATTCGCCAGCGCAGTCAGCAACCCATACGGGTTGACCTACGTCGGCCTCTATAGCTCACCGGCCCTCGCCGATCTCGACGCCGACGGCGATCTCGACGCCCTGGTCGGTAACTCCGACGGTGACCTGCTGCTGTTCCGCAACGGCACCCCGCCCGGCGTCACCCTGAGCCAATCCTCGGTCGAGGTCACCGAGGGCGGTGCCACCGCCACCTATACCCTGGTCCTCGACACCCAGCCCAGCGCCGACGTCACCGTCACCCTCGACACCACCAACGATCAGGTGGGGGTCGATCAGACGACGCTCACCTTCACCC
>NZ_JAAXKX010000002.1 GCF_012276755.1 Marichromatium bheemlicum
AATCTGTGGCGTGCCGGACGTCGCAACGCCGACACGCCTGGTGCGCGGATGCGCAGACGCGCGGTCGGTCGACCGCGCGGGTCTTACTCCGCCGCGCCCTCTTCGGCCGCCATCGGCTCGACCTCGTCGCGACCGACCATCGCTGCGGCGGTGTTGCGACCGTCGATGATGGCATCGGCTGCGCCGGTGATGTAGAGACGCACGGCGCGCAGGGCGTCGTCGTTACCCGGGATAACGAAGTCGACGGTGCTCGGCTCGTTGTTGGTGTCGACCACACCGATGACCGGGATACCGAGCTTGTTGGCCTCGTTGACCGCGTTCTTCTCGTGACCGACATCGATCACGAACATGGCATCGGGCAGCCCGTCCATGTCCTTGATACCGCCGATGCTCAGCTCGAGCTTGTCACGCTCGCGCGACAGCCCCAGGGCCTCTTTCTTGTTGAAGCGCTCGATCGAGCCATCCTCGAACATCGCCTCAAGCTCCTTCAGGCGCTTGACCGACTGGCGGATGGTCTTGAAGTTGGTGAGCATGCCGCCGAGCCAACGGTGGTTGACGTAGGGCATCCCGCAACGGATAGCCTCTTCCTTGAGCACGTCGCGCGCCGCGCGCTTGGTGCCGACGAAGAGGATCTTGCCGCCGTTGGCGGTGAGCGAACCCATGAAGTTGACCGCCTCCTGATACAGGGGCAGGGTCTTCTCCAGGTTGATGATGTGGATCTTGTTGCGGTGGCCGAAGATGAACGGGGCCATCTTGGGGTTCCAGTAGCGGGTCTGGTGGCCGAAGTGGACACCAGCTTCCAGCATCTGGCGCATCGTGATCTTGCTCAAGGTATGATTCCTATTTGTAACGGGTTGGGCCTCCACGCATCCCACACGACAACCTGCCAGGCAGGCACCCAGTCGTATGTGTCGACGCGTGTGTGAGCAGTGGTTGGCGAGCGACCGTAGAGCGGGCAAGGGCCCGCGCGCGAGGTCAGCGCGACCGGCGCGTATTTTGGAGGTTTGACCTGAAAAACGAAAGCGAAAAACCGCAGTTTTCCGCTTGGCAAGCCTGCCTCGCATCCTCACATGGACGGGCAAAAGGCCCATGCGGTTTGCGGCAACGCGCTGCATTTTATAGCATAAGCGGCTTGCTGCGAGCAATTACCCGACAGCCATCCGGCGCTCTCGGGACGCCGCGGCACCCCCGGGGAACGCACGCCAATCCCCGGCGTCTCGCCATTCCGGCTCGTCCGAGCCCGGGCTCCTCCAGCAAACATCAGCCCGCACCCGGTATCCAGCCAATGGCCTGCCAACAGAAACCGATTATCATTTAACATTGAACTCCTGTGACCAGCCGATGAGTGTGCCGATCAAGACTCCAGAAGAAATCGAGAAGATGCGTGTCGCCTGCCGGCTCGCTGCCGATGTGCTCGACATGATCGAACCCCACATCCAGCCTGGCGTGACCACCGGCGAACTCGACCGCATCTGTCACGAATACATCACCGAGGTGCAGCAGGCGATCCCCGCCCCGCTCAACTATCACGGCTTCCCCAAGTCGATCTGCACCTCGGTCAACCACCAGGTCTGCCACGGCATCCCCGGTAACAAGCGCCTCAAGAAGGGTGACGTGCTCAATATCGACGTCACCGTCATCAAGGACGGTTTCCACGGCGATACCAGCAAGATGTTCTTCGTCGGCGAACCCTCGATCCTCGCCCGGCGCTTGGTCAACGTCACCCGCGAGGCGCTGTTCATCGGCATCGACCAGGTACGCCCCGGCGCCACCCTCGGCGACATCGGCCACGCCATCCAGCGCTTCGTCGAGGGCAAGGGCTTCTCGGTGGTACGCGAGTACTGCGGCCACGGCATCGGCCGCGGCTTCCACGAGGACCCGCAGGTACTGCACTACGGCTCGCCCGGCACCGGTATGGAGCTGCGCGAGGGGATGATCTTCACCATCGAACCGATGGTCAACACCGGCAAACGCCACATCAAACAGCTCCCCGACGGCTGGACCGTGGTCACCAAGGACCGCAGCCTCTCGGCACAGTGGGAGCACACCCTGCTGGTCACCGCCGAGGGCTCGGAGATCCTCACCCTGAGACGCGAGGAACGCGAGCAGGCCGAGGCCTGAGCCGATGAACGACACCGCGCCCCCCGCCCCGCTAGCGCCCGAGCCACTGCCGCACCGCGCCCGCATCGACAGCTACCGGGGTCGACTCCAGGCCGGGCGCGAGTCGCTCTACGCGCGCTTCGACCAAGGCGCCCCGGTCGCCGAGCTGGTCCTCGCGCACAGCGACCTCATCGACGGCGTGCTGCGCGAACTCTGGGCCGAGCACCTCGGCGACGCCGAGGGCGCGACCCTGGTCGCGGTCGGCGGCTATGGCCGGCGCGAGCTACAGCCGGCCTCCGACGTCGACATCCTGATCCTGGTTGCCCCCGACGCCGAACCCCGCCTCTCCGGCCAGCTCGAGGTCCTACTCACCCTGCTCTGGGACATCGGGCTCGAGGTCGGGCACAGTGTGCGCAGCGTCGAGGACTGCGTGCGCGAGGCCGATCAGGACGTCACCGTGATGACCAACCTGATCGAGGCGCGTCTGCTCATCGGAGACGCCGCACTCTATGCCCGCATGCTCGAGGCCACGGGGCCGGGGCGACTCTGGGACAGCGCCCGCTTCTTCGCCGCCAAGACCGCCGAACAGCAGGCACGCTGGGAGAAGTACGGCGGCACCGCCTACAACCTCGAGCCCAACATCAAGGAGAACCCCGGCGGACTGCGCGACATCCAGATGATCGCCTGGGTGGCCAAGCGCCACTTCGCCGCCAAGACGCTCCACGACCTGGTGCGCTACGACTTCCTCACCGAGGCCGAGTACCACACCCTGATCGAGGGCCAGACCCTGCTGTGGCGCATCCGCTTCTCGCTGCACCGGCTCGCGGGGCGCCGCGAGGACCGACTGCTGTTCGATCACCAGCGCGCCCTGGCGCACGCCTTCGGCTTCTGCGACGGCCCCAACAACCTCGCCGTCGAGCAGTTCATGCAGCAGTACTATCGCACCGTGCAGGAACTCAACCGGCTCAACGAGATGCTGTTGCAGCTGTTTCGTGAAGCGATCCTGCTACGCGACGTCCTCGGTCCGCCAGTGGCGATCAACCGCCGCTTCCAGTCGCGCAGCGGCTATCTCGAGGTCGTCAATCCGCGTGTCTTCCAGCGCTACCCCCTCGCGCTGCTCGAGGTCTTCCACCTGCTCCAGACCCGCCCCGAACTCGAGGGCATCCGCGCCAGCACCATCCGCCTGATCCGCGAGAACCACCACCGCATCGACACCCGCTTCCGCGCCGACCTGCGCGCGCGCAGCCTGTTCATGGAGATCCTGCGCGAACCCAACGGACTGACCCACGCGATGCGCCGGATGAACCGCTACGGCGTGCTCGCCGCCTACATCCCGGCCTTTGCCAACATCGTCGGGCGGATGCAGTACGACCTGCTCCATGTCTATACCGTCGACGAGCACACCCTCACCGTCATCCGCAACCTGCGCCGTTTTGCCATCCCCAAGCACGACGCCGAATTCCCGCTGTGCAGTGCCATTGCCCGGCGTATCCCCAAGATCGAGCTGCTCTATCTCGCCGGGCTGTTCCACGACATCGCCAAGGGGCGCGGCGGCGACCACTCCCAGCTCGGCGCCCACGACGCCTGGGACTTCTGCCAACAACACGGCCTCAGCGCCTTCGACAGTCGTCTGGTCTCCTGGCTGGTGGAGAACCACCTGGTGATGTCGATGACCGCCCAGCGCAAGGACATCAGCGATCCCGAGGTGATCCAGACCTTCGCCGAGCGCATCGGTGACCCCAACCGACTCGACTATCTCTATCTGCTCACCGTCGCCGACACCCGCGCCACCAACCCCGAGCGCTGGAACGGCTGGAAGGACGCACTGCTGCGCGAGCTCTATCACGCCACCCGCCGCGCCCTGCTACGCGGACTCGACAACCCCCAGGCCCAGGACGAACTGATCCAGCAGAAACAGCTCGAGGCACTACGCCTGGTCGCTCGCTACGGCGCCGACCCCGAGGCCTGTCGCGCACTATGGCGCAAGTTCAGCTTCGACTTCTTCCTGCACAACTCGCCCGGCGAGATCGCCTGGCAGAGCCGACAGATCCTCTGCGCCGACCCCGATGCCCTACCGCTGGCGGTGATCCGCCCCGTGACAGCGCGTGGCGCCAGCGAAATCTTCATCTACACCGCCGACCGCACTAACCTGTTCGGCCGCACCACCGCCATGCTCGACCAGCTCGGCCTGAGCATCATGGACGCGCGGGTCATGACCACCGACGACGGCATGGCGGTGAGCAGCTACCAGGTTCTTGATCAGGGCGGCACCCCGGTCGACGGCGCCCTGCGCATGGAGGAGATCCGCACCGCGCTGACCGAGGAGCTGCGTCATGAGGAGGACAACGAGATCCGAGTGGCACGCAGACTACCGCGCCGCCACCGTTGCTTCCCGGTCGACACCCGGGTGAGCTTCGCCACCGACGAGCCCAACCGCCGCACCATCATGCGCCTGAGCACCCTCGACTGCCCCGGCCTGCTCGCCGAGGTCGGCGCGGTGTTCCGTGACTGCGGGGTGCGGTTGCAGAACGCCAAGATCGCCACCGTCGGCGCCGAGGTCGACGACGTCTTCTTCATCACCGACACCGACGACACCCCGATCACCTGCGAGAACGCCCTCGCCTGCCTGCGCCGCGAGATCTGCGACCGGCTCGAACAACACACCCGCGGCGAACGCTGACCCAAGCGGCCAGCGAGAGCTTGAACCACAAAGGCGCAAAGGACACCAAGGGCTAAAAAGGCAAGAAGGGTCAGGCGACCTGGCGAGGACACCACCGAGCGGCGTAACATCGACGCCGCTCGGCCACTCCTTCCCCAACCACCCGAAACGCCCCTGGCGTAGGCGGCGCAAAGCGCAGCGTGCCCATCGCGGGTTCAGCGGCCAGCGGCCAGCGGCCAGCGGCCAGCGGCCAGCGGCCAGCGGCCAGCGGCCAGCGGCCAGCGGCCAGCGGCCAGAAGATTGAACCGCCAAGACACGAAGACCGCAAAGGGGGTTGGGTGTGCAAGACGCCGACGCCGCTCGCCACTGTCGGCTGGTGGCTGGTGGCTGGTGGCTGGTGGCTGACCGCTGATAGCTGGCCGTTTTTCCCTTCGCATCCCTGGCGGCCTTGCGGTTCAATCCGCTGACGGCGACGACTGCCCCCATGGAGCCGCCCCCGCCCTTCGCCTATACTAAACGCTTTTTCCCAGCGCCCGGCGCGTCCTCGCGACCCGTCGGCGAGCAGGTCTTTTGCCCTTATGAACCCGGATCTGGACCGTCTCCAATCCTATCCCTTCCAGCGTCTCGCAGCCCTCAAGCAGGGGTTGGAGCCGCCGCTCGATCGCGACCACATCGCGCTCTCGATCGGCGAGCCCAAGCACCCCACGCCGAGCCTGATCGGCGAGGCGCTGATCGCGCACCTGCACCAGCTCTCTGGCTATCCCAGCACCCGCGGGCTGCCGGCGTTGCGCGAGGCGATCGCCGACTGGCTCGACCAGCGCTTCGCCCTCGGCGCGACGATCGACCCGGAGCGCCAGGTGCTGCCGGTCAACGGCACCCGCGAGGCGCTGTTCGCCTTCGCCCAGGCCTGCGTGGCACGCACCACGCCGGTCCCGCTGGTGCTGATGCCCAACCCCTTCTATCAGATCTACGAGGGCGCGGCGCTGCTCGCCGGGGCCGAGCCGCGCTATCTGCCCTGCACCGCCGAGACCGGGTTCCTGCCCGACTTCTCGGCGGTCGATGCGGCGACCTGGGAACGCTGCCAGCTGCTCTATCTGTGCTCGCCGGGCAACCCCACGGGCGCGGTGGCCGACCGTGAGACCCTCGCCGAGCTGATCGCCCTGGCGCACCGCTACGACTTCGTCATCGCCTCCGACGAGTGCTACTCCGAGCTCTATCTCGATGAGCAGGCGCCGCCGCCGGGGCTACTAGAGGTCTCGGCGGCCATCGGCAACCCCGATTTCTCGCGCTGCGTGGTCTTCCACAGCCTCTCCAAGCGCTCCAACGCACCGGGGCTGCGTTCGGGCTTCGTCGCCGGTGACGCCGAGGTGATCGAGCGCTTCTTCCTCTATCGCACCTATCACGGCTGCGCCATGCCGCTGCACCACCAGCACGCGAGCATCGCCGCCTGGCGCGACGAGACGCACGTGCGCGAGAATCGCGTGCGCTATCGCGAGAAGTTCGCCGCCGTCGCCGAGGTGCTCGACGGCGCGCTCCCGCTCCGCCTCCCCGAGGCGGGCTTCTATCTCTGGCCCGAGACCCCGATCAGCGACACCGAGTTGGCGCGCCGGCTCTATGCCGAGGAACATGTCACCGTCTTGCCGGGCAGCTTCCTCTCACGCACCGCCGATGGCCACAACCCGGGTGAACGCCACATCCGTCTCGCCCTGGTGGCCCCACTCGACGAGTGCGTCGACGCCGCCCGTCGCATCCGCCGCTGCATCGAGCGGCTGTGAGCCGGCGCGCCCAACCGCATCTATTCCAACCCTTCAGCAACGAGAGAACCGAGCCCATGACCGAGCAACAATCCATCATCGTCGAGGCCTTCGAGCGCCGCGCCGAGATCACCCCGCGCGCGGTCGAGACCCATGTGCGCGATGCCATCCAGGACACCATCGAACGACTCGACCGCGGCGAGCTGCGGGTGGCCGAGAAGCGTGACGGCGACTGGGTGGTCAACGACTGGGTGAAGAAAGCGGTGCTGCTATCCTTCCGCATCACCGACAACACGTTCATGAAGGGCGGCTTCACCAACTATTACGACAAGGTGGATTCGAAATACGCCGATACCAACTCGCGCGAGTTCCGCGCCGGCGGGGTGCGAGTGGTGCCGCCGGCGACCGCGCGCAAGGGCGCCTACATCGCCTCCGGCTGCGTGTTGATGCCCTCCTACGTCAACATCGGCGCCTATGTCGACTCCGGCACCATGGTCGACACCTGGGCCACGGTCGGCTCCTGTGCGCAGATCGGCAAGAACGTGCACCTCTCCGGTGGCGTCGGCATCGGCGGCGTGCTCGAACCGGTGCAGGCCGCGCCCACCATCATCGAGGACAACTGCTTCATCGGTGCGCGCTCGGAGATCGTCGAGGGCGTGATCGTCGGCGAGGGCGCAGTGATCTCGATGGGCGTCTACATCGGCCAGAGCACCAAGATCTACAACCGCGAGACCGGCGAGATCAGCTTCGGCCGGGTGCCGCCCGGCGCCGTGGTGGTCCCCGGCAGCCTGCCCGCGAAGGACGGCAGCCACAGCCTCTACTGCGCGGTGATCATCAAGCAGGTCGACGAGCGCACCCGCGGCAAGGTCGGCATCAACGAGCTGCTGCGCGACATCTGAGTCGATGTCGATCGTGCTCTACGGTATCGCCAACTGCGATACCGTGCGCAAGGCGCGCGCCTGGTTGCAGGCGCGCGGCATCGACCACCGCTTCCACGACCTGCGCCGCGACGGCCTCGACCCCGAACGGGTCGAGCGCTGGCTCGACGCACTCGGCTGGGAGCGGCTCATCAACCGCCGCTCGGCGACCTGGCGCCAGCTCCGACCCGAGCAACGCGCCGATCTCGACACCACACGCGCCTGCGCCCTGATCCTCGCTCATCCCACCCTGATCCGCCGTCCGCTGATCGAGCACGACGAGACCATCCGGGTCGGTTTCAGCACCACGGACTACGAGACCTGGTTCCAGCAATGACCCTCTCCCCCACCCTACAGCTCGCCCACGAGCTGATCGCCCGCCCCTCGGTCACCCCCGACGACCAGGGCTGCCAGCAACTGCTCGCCGAGCGGCTCGCGGCGCTCGGTTTCCGGATCGAGGCGATGCCCTGCGACGGCGTCACTAACCTCTGGGCCCGTCGCGGCGACCAGGGGCCGCTATTCTGCTTCGCCGGGCACACCGACGTGGTACCACCGGGACCGCTCGGGCAGTGGGACTCGCCCCCCTTCGAGCCGACCATCCGCGATGGCCTGCTCTACGGACGCGGCGCGGCGGACATGAAGGGCTCGATCGCCGCCTTCGTCTGTGCCCTGGAGGCGTTCGTCGCGCGCCACCCCGATCATCGCGGCTCGATCGCGCTGCTGATCACCAGTGACGAGGAGGGACCCGCGACCGCGGGTACAGTAGAGGTGATGCGCCGACTCGGGGCGCGCGGCGAGCGCATCGACTATGCGCTGGTCGGCGAGCCCTCGAGCAGCGCACGGCTCGGCGACACCATCAAGAACGGACGACGGGGGAGCATCAGCGGTTTTCTCAAGGTGCACGGCAAGCAGGGACACGTGGCCTACCCGACACTGGCCCGCAACCCCTTCCACGAGAGCGCCCGGGCGCTGGCCGATCTGGTCGCCGAGACCTGGGACCAGGGCAACGATCACTTCCCGCCGACCAGCCTCCAGCTCGCCAACTTGAACATGGGGACCGGAGCAGAGAACGTGGTGCCGGGCGAACTCGCCGCACAGTTCAACCTGCGCTTCTCCACCGAGCTCGACGCCGCCACCATCCAGCGTCGGGTCGGCGCCATCCTCGACGCCGGCGGCTTCGACTACACGCTCGACTGGCGACTCTCGGGCGAACCCTTCCTCACCCCCAGCGGCGCCCTAGTCGAGGCCGCGCGCGCGGCGATCGCCGAACACTGCGGGATCGACACCGAGCTGTCGACCGCCGGCGGCACCTCGGACGGACGCTTCATCGCCCCGAGTGGCGCCCAGGTGGTCGAACTCGGTCCACGCAACGCCACCATCCACCAGGTCAACGAGTGCGTCGGCGTGGCGGAACTCGACCAGCTCAGCGACGTCTACGCCGGCATCCTCGAGCGCCTGCTCGGGACCGACGCCTGAGGCTCAGGGCCCGGCAGCGCCCGCCACCCTCAGGGGGCGAAGCGCTGCTGCGCGGCCTCCGGCAACACGATGTTGAGCTCCAGCACCTCGTGGGCGTCTTCCTGCTCGTAGTTGACCGAGACAGCGTTCATGTCGACATCGACGTACTTGCGGATGACGTCGATGATCTCCTGCTGCAGCTTGGGCAGGTAGGAGGGACGATCGCGCGCGGCCCGGTCGTGCGCCACCAGGATCTGCAGCCGCTCCTTGGCAACGTTGGCGGAACCCTTCGGCTGCGAAGAGCGGAAGTAGTCGAGTAGGCCCATGGGTCACCCCTTGAATAGCCGGCTCAGGAAGCCCTTCCTCTCCGCTTCCAGGAAGCGGTGTGGGATATCCTCCCCGAGATAACGCGATACGGTGTCGAAGTAGGCCTGACCGGCATCGCTTTCACGATCGAGGATCACCGGGATGCCGGCGTTGGAGGCACTCAGCACCGCCTTGGACTCGGGGATCACCCCGAGTAGTGTCAGCGACAGGATCTCTTGTACGTCCTCGACACTGAGCATGTCGCCATTGTCGACCCGGCGCGGGTCATAGCGCGTCAGCAACAGGTGCTCGCGAATCGGCTCCTGACCATTCTCGGCGCGACGCGACTTACTCGACAGGATACCAAGCATGCGGTCGGAGTCACGCACCGAGGAGACCTCGGGGTTGGTGACCACGATGGCATCATCGGCATAGTACATCGCCATGGTCGCGCCGTGCTCGATCCCGGCGGGGGAGTCGCAGACCACGAAGTCGAAGCCGTCGGAGAGTTCCTCGAGCACCCGCCCGACCTCCTCCTTGGCCAAGGCATCCTTGTCGCGGGTCTGCGAGGCCGGGAGGATATAGAGATGGTCACAACGCTTGTCGCGGATCAGCGCCTGATTGAGGGTCGCCTCCTGCTTGATGACATTGACGAAGTCGTAGACCACGCGTCGCTCGCACCCCATGATCAAGTCAAGGTTGCGTAGCCCCACGTCGAAATCGACCACCGCCGTGCGCTTGCCACGCTGGGCCAGTCCCATGGCCAGCGCGGCGGCGGTGGTGGTCTTGCCGACCCCGCCCTTACCCGAGGTGATTACGATGATTCTCGCCAAAGTAGCAGCCTCCTAATGGGGAGTGTTCCGTTCGCCGGTCCCCGGGTCGATTCATAGTTTCTCGATGCGCAGGATCTTCTGATCGAGAAAGATCTGCACCGGGACCCCCTGCAGCTCGGCGGGGATGTTCTCGCTCACCCGGTAATGCCCGGCGATGGCGACCAACTCGGCCTGCAGGTCCTGGCAGAAGATCCGCGCCGCCAGATCGCCGTTGACGCCCGCCATCGCACGACCACGCAGCGGGCCATAGACATGGATGTTGCCGTCGGCCATCAGCTCGGCGCCGGAGCTGACCGCCCCGACCACCGAGAGATCGCCACAGGCGGCATAGTGGCGCTGCCCGGAGCGCACCGGACGCGCCACCAACATCGAGGGACGGGGCTCGTCGGTCGCCCCCTCGGGGTCGTCCGCCTGCTCACGTGCAGCCGGACGCGGGCCACGCGTGCTGTAACTCTCCCCCAACACCGCCAGCTCCATGGTCTCGGCGGCGGCATGCTGCGCCTTGCTGCCCCCGCGCACACCGAAGGGGATCATGCCGTAACCACGCAACAATCCCACCAATAGCGGGAACTCGACCTCGCCATCGGCAAAATCACTCAGATCGATGACGATCGGGGTGTTACGAAAAAAATCCGGGGCCTGACCAACCTTGGCACTGAGCTGGTTGGCCACCGCCTCCATGTCGCCCCCGAGCAACCTGAAGATCGGCAGGGTGAAGCCCGCCGCCTTGAGCTCGAAGGCCGCCGTGGCCTCACCCTCGAGCGATTGTGGATTCGCTGCCATAGTGTGATCTCGAGCGTCTCGCGCCCCCAGGTCTCCATGCTGTGATCTCACCGGTCGCTGCGGCACGGGCGGACGACCACCCTGTCGAGCGGCAATGCTAACCGTTCGGCGCGCGCCGGCATAGATGATACAGACGAGCCGTCACCCACCCCACACCCCATTGATGAGGCGACGCCGGGCGAGCCGGCCCGTCAGCCCGCGCGACTCAGCCCGGAGGCCACTGCAGTGCACGGCCACCGAGTACGTGCAGGTGCAGGTGGAACACCGTCTGGCCGGCCCCGGCGTTGCAGTTGATCACGGTACGATAACCGCCCTTGGTGATCCCGGCCTGCTCGGCCACCTTGGCGGCGGCCAACAACAGCTTGCCAAGCAATTCGGCGTCCTCCGGACCGGCCTCGCTGAGGGTACGGATCGGCTTGCGCGGGATCACCAGCAGGTGGGTGGGGGCCTGCGGGTTGAGATCACGGAAGGCGACGACATCCTCGTCCTCGTAGACGATGTCGGCCTCCACCTCACCGCGGGCGATCTTGCCGAAGATGGTATCGGTCATCCTGATATTCGCTCCCAAGATCGAGATGATGCCCCGCACTGGGGCGAGACGACCGGCACGACGCAAGCGCCCGCCGGTGCCCTTCTAGAACGCGCGTCGCCCGGCGAGCGCGAGTGCCAGGGTACCGCTGTCGAGTGCATCCAGATCTCCCCCCAGGGGTACACCCTGGGCGATCCGGGTGACCGCGACCCCCTGTGCCGCGGCCAACTCGGCCACATACTGGGCCGTCGCCCCGCCCTCGACCGTGGGGCTGATGGCAAGCACCAGCTCACGCACCCCACCCTCGGCGAGCAGGGCCTCGAGCCGGTCGAGCCCAAGCTCGGCCGGACCGATGCCGTCGAGCGGCGAGAGCCGTCCACCGAGCACAAAATAACGCCCGCCAAAATCGGTCGCCTGTTCGATGGCGACGACCTCGGAGGGCTGCTCGACCACGCACAGCAACCCAGTGTCGCGGCTCGGATCGGCACAGATCGCACAGCGCGCGCGCTCGGTCAGGGTACGACAACGCTCGCAGCGACCGATACGGGTCATCGCCTCGGCCATCACCCGCGCCAACCGCTCCCCGCCCGCGCGATCACGCTCGAGCAGGTGGAAGGCGATGCGCTGCGCCGACTTCGGCCCGACCCCGGGCAGGCAGCGCAGCGCATCGACCAATTGATCGAGCAGCGCCCGCTCGCTCATGCGCGTTCCACCGCCGGACTCAGAAGGGGAACTTCATGCCCGGAGGCAGCGGCATGCCGGCGGTCACCGACGACATGGTCTCCTTCATCTTCTCGGCGACGCGCTGGGTGGCGTCGTTGATCGCTGCGGAGATCAGATCCTCGAGCATCTCCTTATCGTCACCGAGCATTGAGGGATCGATCTCGACACGCTTGGCCTGGTACTTGCCGTTCATGGTCACCTTGACCATACCGCCACCTGCCTCGCCGGTCACCTCTTCCTCGGCCAGGCGCGCCTGCGCCTGTTGCATCTCTTCCTGCATCTTCTGCGCCTGCTTCAGCAGGCCACCCAGTCCAGCTTTCATCTTGGATCTACCTCGTTGACGGATGATTGGGGCATTGCGCCCCCCGGGAGGGGGACACACCGCATGACACGGCGACTGACCCGAGGGCGGTGTGCGCGTCACGACCGGACGCAAGGATACATGGCTCGGGCGGACGCGGGGAGGCGTTACAGCGACCGGCACCCAGCATCGGCATGGATCAGCCCTGTGGCTCGATGCTGCCCGGGACCCACTCGGCGGCGAGCTGCTCACGCATCCGCTCGGCCACCGGATCGGCGCGCATCGTCTCCTCGGCGGTGCGCTGGCGCATCTCGGCCTCGCGCTCGCGACGCTGAGCGAGTGTCTCCTGCTCGGGACGCGCGACCTGGAACTCAAGCCGTACCGGCTCGCCGAGCGCGTGCTCGAGCGCCTCGCGCAGCCGCTGCTCGGCCGTGGCCACACGCAGGTGCTCGACTGTGGGATCCAGCGTCAGCAGTAACCGGCCATCGGCCCAGTCGAGAAAACCACAGTTGTGCGCCAGCTCGCTAGCGATCCCGCGAACCGGCAGCCCGGCGACGAGCTGCTGCCACTGTGCCGGAGAGCCGAGGTCGGGACGGACGGCGGCAGGCGCAGGCGCGACGGGAACAGCCGCAGACGGACCAGGGGCCGGATGCGGGTCGGCGACCTCCCAAGGCGGCACACCAGAGGCAGGCGCGGGCGCCGATGGCTCGGGAGCCGGGGGCGGCGCCGGGTCGGCGACCTCCCAGGGGGGGGCGCCAGAGGGCCCCGGACCACGGCTCGGCGCAGGCGCGCTCGGGCGCGGCGAGGACGGAGGCTTGGGTGCGCCCGAGGGGACGGGGCGCGGATCGGGCGCCTGGCGCGCGGCGGGCGCACCGCCGGGATGCCCGGCGGGCGAGGCGGGGCGGAAGGCGAGCGCGCGCAGCAACACCATCTCGAGCCCGGCGCGCGGATCCGGGGCGAGGGCGAGATCGCCCTGACCGGTCAGGGCGACCTGGTAGTAGAGCTGCACGTCCTCGGCGCCGAGTCGCCCGGCCAGGGCGCCGAGGCGGTCACGATCGGGGTCGTCGGCGGCGAGCAGCTGCGGCACCTGCTGGATCAGTGCCAAGCGGTGGAGCAGCGCGATGAGCTCACGCAGGAGTTCGGCATAGTCGGGGGTCCGGGCGGCGACGCGATCGACCTCGGCGAGCAGCGCGGCGCCGTCACCATCGGCCAGCGCCTCGACCAGCGCCAACACCACCTCGCCATCGAGGGTGCCGAGCATGGCACGCACCTCGGACTCGACCAACTGACCGCCACCGAAGGCGATCGCCTGATCGAGCAGGCTCAAGGCATCGCGCATACTGCCATCGGCGGCGCGCGCGAGCTGCGCCAGCGCCGGGGACTCGAACGCCAGCCCCTCGGTCTCGAGCACATGGCGCAGGTGCGCGCCGATCTCATCGGGCAGCAGCCGGCGCAGGTTGAACTGCAGACAGCGCGAGAGCACGGTTACCGGCAGGCGCTGCGGGTCGGTGGTGGCGAGCAGGAACTTGACGTGCGGTGGCGGCTCCTCGAGCGTCTTCAACAGGGCGTTGAAGCTGTGCGCCGAGAACATGTGCACCTCGTCGATGAGATACACCTTGTAGCGACCGTGCGCCGGGGCATAGGGGACGTTATCGAGCAGCTCACGGGTCTGGTCGACCTTGGTACGTGAGGCAGCGTCGACCTCGATCAGATCGACGAAGCGCCCGGCATCGACCTCGCGACAGGCTGCACACTGGCCACAGGGGTGCGCACCGACGCCCTGTTCGCAGTTGAGCGACTTGGCAAGGATACGCGCCAGGGTGGTCTTGCCGACCCCACGGGTCCCGGTGAACAGATAGGCGTGATGCAGCTGGCCACGCTCGAGCGCATTGGTGAGCGCCCTCACCACATGCTGCTGGCCGACCATATCGTCGAACGACTTGGGGCGCCACTTACGGGCAAGCACCTGGTAGGACATGCGCGACTCGAATCGGCCGAAACTCTGTTGCAGGGCGCGCACGCTGGCGAGCGCGAGGAGCTTCCTAAAGGATGGCGTCTGACACCTCGGGTGATACCGGCATCGACGCGGAATTTGGGGCGGCAACCCGTGCCAGCCACACCCCGGCACACGCTTCAACCGCTGCGGCTGCTCCCTTCCGGGCCTGACCGGGTTCACGATCTCACGTTGCGAGGGGACCGACACGGGTCACCATAACGCTCTTGCAACCATCAGACGATGACGACAAGAGCGCGAGAGATTAACAAAGTGCGCCACGGAAGACAAACGGCATACCAGCGCCCAGCTGACGCCGACGGGTTGAACCACAAGGGCGCCAAGGCCGCAAAGAGGAGTGAGGGCAGTCAGCCTCCAGTCATCAGCCGCCAGTGGGCGCTTGCTTTCAACCGTCGTCATCATCGGCCGGCCGCCTCTTCACTGGAGGCTGACGGCGAGTGGCTTTTTCCCTTCGCGCCTTTGTGGTTCAACCTTCCCCACCCTCACCTCGGCAAGCGCGCGCGGCGCTGCTAGAGTGGGGCGAGTTCCGCAACCGCCCGACCCCGACCGCCATGCGCCCGATCTTGCTGACCCCACTGCTGTTCGCACTCGCCCTGCCCGCGCCGAGCCTGGCGCAGGAGGCGGAGACCGATGCCTGGGAGCGTGCCCAGAGCACCGCCGCCGCGTGGTGGCAACGCTCGCGCGAGTTCGCCGATCAGGCGGCGGCCGACGCCCGACGACTGCTCGGCGACGACGGCGACGATCTCGGTCGTGCCTGGGAGCGGGCGCGCCCCGAGCTGGAGGAGGCGCTGACCCTCACCGAGCGCCAGGCGACACTGCCCGAGCGCGCCTGGTTCGGCCCCGACCGCGACTCCAACCAGGCCGAGATCGACGCCCTGCTCGAGCGCGCCGTCGCGCTGCTCTCGGTCTCGCCGGCGCTCGCCCAGCGCGCGCACATCCGCGAACTCAACTCGCGTATCGTCGAGCTGCGCGCCCAGATCGCCGAGTCCAGACAGCAGCAACTCACCGCCCCCGAGCAATCGACCCTGCTCAAGACCCGCGCCGACCACGCCGCGGCGATCGCACGCGACCAGCGCGAGATCGCTGCGATCGAGACCGAGATCACCGCCATCGAGCGCGGCTTCGCCGCCGAGCTGCGCGCCATGGGGCTGCACATCGATGACGAGCAGGTGCGCTTTCTGCTCTCGACCGTGGTCGGCGACAACGTCGTCGAGCTCGGCATCCTCTTCGACAACGTCCGCACCCTCACCGAGCAGCTCGAGGCGCTGGTCGCCGAGAGCGGCGAGGATCTGGAGAGCGCTCGGCGCTACTACGGGCTCTACGTGGTGCTGCTGCAGACCCTGGAGCACCTCCACCGCCGCATCGAGCGCCAGATCGAGGACGACTACCTGCCGCGCATCGATGCCATCGCCGAGCGCGCCCGCACGCTCGGCGCCGAGACCCGCACGCTCAAGGCGCAGAACCCCGAGCGCGCCGCACTGCTCGAGGCCAACCTCGAAGCACAGCGCGTCACCGGCGAGGCGGCGGCGGTCTATCGGGGCTATCTCGAGGACCAGGCGCGCCAGATCCGTGCCGCGCGCGCGCAGCTCGCCGGCGACATCGCCACGGCCTGGAACACCTATCAGACGGTCAGCCTCTCGGGCGAGTTGGTGGGGCTGGTGCGCGCCAGCCAGCGCCTGCTCGAGGCGCTGATGGAGCGCCAGCTCCCGGCGCTGCGCCCGTTCGAGAACCTGGAGATGGAGCGCGAGATGCTACGCCTCACCGAACGGCTGCGCGACACCGATCAGGGCCGGTAGGGATAGGGCTCGGCGCTACCCAGCGGGGCGTGACCGAACACCAGCTCGCCGGCACGACCATCACTGAAGGCGAGCCGACCGATACCACTGCGACCGCTGAGATCGCGCATCAGATCGGCCCAGCCGCTACGCCCGTCCTCGCAGTGGAACTCGTAGATCGCATCGGCATCGCCGGCAAAGGCACTATAGCCACCGCGACAACGGGTCTGCGGGCTGGCCAGACGCAGCGAGCCGGAGAACAGGGTCGAGCGATAGTCGCCGTGAAACACCTCGCCCTCGACCACCGCCACCACCGGGCCGGAGGTCGAGCGGCCTGGTGCCGGCAGCTCCGGGCGCGGTCGTTCGAGATGATCGAGCACCTGACTGACACAGGAGGCGTAGGCCTCGATCTCGAGATGCTGACACAGCCGCCGACCGTACTCCTCGGCGGGCACATCGACGGCGATACCGCCGACGCGCGTCGGCGGCACCAGGGCCGCGCACCCGGCCAGCAGACTGAGCAACACCATGAGTACGACGATCCTGGACATAAGCATCTCCCTCGGCGACAGCGGCGCGCGACTCGCGCCATCCTCGAGCCCGCGCAGCCGGTGGCGCACGGCACCCACAGAGCGCACATTGTATGCCATGCGGATGCGTTGGGGCGCGATTGCCGCTACAGTGTGGCCATCCGCGCCAGGATCCAGGCGCGTTCGCCAATCACCGGAGCCATCCCCGATGAGACAGAGCCTATCGTCATCGCACCTGCCCCGTCGCCTGGCGCGCGGCGGTGTGCTGGCGCTGACGCTGAGTCTGCTCGGTGCCTGCAGCGATCCGCTGCTGAAGGACCAGCCCCTCCCCCGCCAGCTCGCCATCGCCGGCTGTATCAGCCACTGCGACACCGAACGTGATCGCTGCCGCGAGGACGCACGCGCCGATTATCGAGACTGTCAGGCCGGTTATGTCCGCGCCTACCGCGACTACCGCTGGTGCCTCACCGACGCCGGCGGTATCGACGGCGACCTGGACTGCGGCTACCCCGGGTGGTCCTGCGCCGAGAACCTCTATGGTTACTGCACCAACCGCCATCGCGAGTGTCGTGAGGCCTGCGCCGCCGCTCACCCACCACCTCGACAGCAACCCTGAGGACCTCACCTGATCGCCGTCATAACGGCGATCAGGGCACCAGCAACAGCGCTGCGAACAACACCAGTGCGACCTCGGTCAGCTCGACCAGGGCACCGGCGGTATCCCCGGTGAAGCCACCGAGCCGGGCGCGCATGGCGCGCCGCGCCAGCCACAACACCGCCAGGGCGCAGCCGACCAACCCCAATCCCAGCCCACCGAGCACCAGCACACAACCGAGGAAGGCGGCGCCACTCGTCGCCCAGGCCCCGGTACGGGCCAGGTGCGCCACCTGCTCGCTGACGATGCCCTGCTCGCGGGCATAGGCGGTGGTGAGCAGCAGCGGCGGCAGCACCGCGCGCGCAAGCAGCGGCACCCAGAGCAGCAACCAGGCCGCCTCAGCATCGAGGAGCAGTTGCAACGCGCTCCACTTGAGCAACAGCGCCAGCACCAGCACCGCCACCGCCATCGGCCCGCTGCGCGGGTCCTTCATGATCTCCAGGGTGCGGGCGCGATCACCGAGCCCGCCGATCCAGGCGTCGGCGCTATCGGCCAGGCCGTCGCAGTGCAGCCCGCCGGTCGACCAAGTCCAGAAGGCGAGCAACAGCGCCGCACCGAGCAGCGGATCGGTGTGCTGCGCGGCGAGCGCGGCGAGCGCGAGCAGCACGCCAAGCACCAGCCCGACGGCCGGATACCAGGCCACCGAGCGTCCCTGGTCGACCGGATCGATCACACCGGGGTCGGGAAAGGGCAGCCGGGTCAACAACCGCCCGGCGGCATAGAAGGGGGAGAGAGAGAACATCAAGGACCTCGATGGGTCACCAGGCTGGGACGGCCCGGTGAGGGTGGCACACGGATGCGGCTGCGCCCGGCGTGGGCGACCTCGAGCAGGATCATCGCCCGCGGCGGCATCTCCAACACCTCGGCGAGGATCGCGCGGATCACGCCACCATGGGTGACGACCAGGGTATCGGGCCCGCCACGCTCGCACAGCGAGCGCCAGGCCGCGCCGGTGCGGGCGAGGAAGTCGCGCATCGGCTCGCCCCCCGGCGGGGTGAAACCGAGCGGATCATCCCACAGCCGCCATAATTCATCGGCGGGGAGCTCGCTGGCCGAGCACCCCTCCCAATCGCCGAAGTGACGCTCTGCCAGCGCGGGCTCGAGCACCAGCTCGAGCCCGCGCGTGGCGGCCAGCTCACGGGCAAAGGCCGCGCAGCGTTGCAATGGCGAGCTGACCACCAGCTGCGGCTCGTCGAGCCCGGCGGTGGCCGCGCGCAGCTGCGACCAGCCACGAGCGCTCAGCGGATCATCGCAATTGCCGCGCAGGCGGCTCCCGCCCTCGACATCGCCGTGACGCAGCAGGTCGATCAGCCGGCCGCGCAGGCTCAGCACGCGTTGCTCACTCCGGCCTCGCTAAAAGTCGCCATGTTGCGGTGTATCGCGCAGGCCAGACGCAATAACGGCACCGCGGCACAGGCGCCGGTCGCCTCACCGAGACGGAGACCGAGTTCGAGCAGCGGATCGGCCTCCAGCGCCTCCATCATCAGCCGATGACCGGGCTCGGCCGAGTGGTGCGAGAACAGCATCCAGTCGCGCGCTGTGGGCTGGAGACGCACCGCGGTGAGCGCCGCCGAGGAGACGATGAAGCCATCGATCAGCATCGCCACGCCACGCTGGGCGGCGCGCACATAGGCGCCGGTGAGCGCAGCGATCTCGAACCCCCCGAGTCGGCGCAGCATCTCCAACGGCTCGCGCGGTTCGCTGGCGTGCAGCGCCAGGGCGCGCGCCACCACCTCGGCCTTGCGATTGACCCCGGCCGCGTCCAGCCCGGTGCCCGGCCCCACCACCTCGGAGGCGGCACGATCGAGCAGCGCGCAGGCCAGCGCGGCGGCGGCGGTGGTGTTGGCGATACCGAGTTCACCACCGATGATCAGTCGAACGCCCGCCTCGACGGCGCGATCGACCGCGTCGCGCCCGCTATCGAGCGCCCGGGCGAGCTGCTCAGGGGTCATCGCCGGCTCGCGGGCGATGTTGCCGCTGCCCGGCCCGAGAGGGTCGGAGCGTACCCCCTCGACGACCTCTGAACCGCTCGCCAGCCCCAGCTCGATGATATCGAGCCCGGCCCCGATCGCCTCGGCCATCACCGCAACCGCGGCACCACCGGTGGCGATGTTGCGGACCATCTGCTTGGTGACGGCCTGGGGATAGCGCGACACCCCCTCGGCGGCGACCCCGTGATCGGCGGCGAACAGCAGCACCCGCACCGGATCGACCTCCGGGGTGGCGGTGCGCTGCAGCCCGGCCAGGCGCACGGCCAGCTCCTCGAGTCGCCCGAGCGAGCCCGGTGGCTTGGTGAGCTGGTCCTGGCGCGCGAGCGCATGCTGCACGGCGGTCTGGTCGATCGGGGGACAGGGCTCGGCGAGCCAGTCGAGGGTCGGGGTCATGGGCGCACCTCATGGATGGGAGCGAGGGCCGTCGCAGCGCATCGGCGCGACGGGGTCGAATACCGCTCGCGGCGGCGGAAAGGGATCGAGGACATGGCGGATCTGCTCGACGGGGCGGGCCGCCCCGTGCCGGGGCGACCACCGGGATCAGGGCTGGTAGCGCAGCGTCAGATAGAACGCACGACCGGGCTGATTGTACAGATAGGCCGTCTCGTAGGTCTCGTCGAGGACATTGGCCAGCCGCCCCTGCAACCGTAGGGCATCGTTGAACGCGTACTCGGCGCGCAGATCGAGCAGCGCATAGGCGTCGAGTTCGACCTCGTTGGCGAGGTCGTCGTAGCGCTCGCCGACCAGTTGCAGCGTCGCGCCGGCGCGCCAGCGTCCGAGCGTGCGATCGAGGTCGAGCTGCAGGCTCTGCTCGGCGCGGCGCGGCAGCAGGTTGCCGTCGTTGGCACCCTCGGAGCGGTTCTCGGGATCGAGCAGGGTGAGATTGCCGGCCAGCGTCCAGTCGTCCCAGCGCACCTCGGCGGCGGCCTCGAGGCCGCGGATCCGCGCCGAGTCGACGTTGGCCGGGGCGAAGGTGGCCGAGTCATAGGCGATCAGGTCGTCGACCTCGGTCTGGTAGAGGCTCAACTGCCAGTCGCCGATCATCCGCCCGGGCAGCGGCAGCCGACCGTTGGCCATCAGCTCGACGCTCTCGGACTGCTCGGGGTCGAGCGCGGTGTTGCCGAAGCCTGGGTAGTAGAGTTCGTTGAAGGTCGGCGCCTTGAAACCAGTGCCGTAGGAGAGCGCGACCTGGATGTCGTTGGCGAACAGATAACCGAGCGCGGCGCTGCCGGTGGTATGGCTGCCGAACTGCTGGTTGTCGTCCTGACGCGCGCTGAGCTTGAGGTCGAAGGCACCGAAGCTGCCCTGGTATTGGCCGAACACACCGAGGTTGTCGCGCGCCTCCTCGAGATAGTCGACGGTACCGCCGACACGATCGTCGGCGTAGTCGATCCCGAGGCTCACCAGTTGCCCCGGGGCAATGGTCACGTCGTTCTGCAGCGAGAGGCTGTCGCGCTCGGTCTGGAAGCGGTCGACGAAGCGATCGAAGGCACCCGCAGCGGCAGCGTCGTAGAACACCCGGTAGTCGTCCCAGCTACGCCCGGCAGCGAGGCTCAGGGTCCAGGCGGTGAGCGGGCGCAGGGTCGCTGTCGCGCCGATCACCTGTTGCGAGGCGCGCGCCTGATTACCGGAGAAGGCCGAGCCGTCGAAATCGTTGGCGCTCTCGGCGCTGAGCAGATGGAACTCGACCTCGGCGCGCTCGCTGAAGGCATAACCGGCGCGGGCGCTAACCCCTTGGCTGGTGTAGCCGTCGCGATCGGGCTGATCGACACCGCAACCGGCATAGGGGACGGCGCGACCGGCGCAGGCATTGATCCCGTCGGTCTGCTCGAAGTTGGCGCCGAGGTTGAACCAGGCGCGCTCGCCACCGCCGGAGAGCCCACCGGAGACGGTAGCGGTCCCGAACTCACCGATCCCGACACTGAAGCGCGGGGTGAGCGCGCCGCCACCGCGACGGGTGAAGATCTGGATGACACCACCGATGGCCTCGGAGCCGTAGAGGCTCGAACGCGGCCCGCGCACCACCTCGATGCGCTCGATCTGGGCCACCGGCAGATCGTGCAGCGAGGTCGTACCCAGGGTCGCCGAGCCGACGCGCACCCCGTCGACCAGCACCAGCACGTGGTCGGAATTGGTGCCGCGCAGCATCACCGAGGCCGACTGGCCGGGACCGCCGCTCTGGGCGACGCTCACCCCGGGCAGGGTACGCAGCAGTTCGGGGACCGAGCGGGCCTGACGGCGCTCGATCTCGGCACGATCGATCACGTTCACCGTGGCCAGGGTCTCGCCCGCCGGCTCGGCGGTACGGGTGGCGGTGACCACCGTCGGTTCCAGCAGTTGGGAATCGGTCTGTGCCCAGACCGGGGTACTCAACGGCGCGGCCAGCGCCACCAGCATCAAGGGATGCTTCATCTCAGGCTCCTCACTCACCCCTGCTCACCCGCAGGGATCGATCATCGGTAAGGGCTGGATGAGCAGCGGACAGGCGCTATCGCGCCACGCATACGCGCGGCCGACCCTGCCCCCCGCCCGGCTTCCCCACGCAGCCCCGGCTTGACGGACCCACCGGCCAGGTTGCGCCGGCGTAGTCCTGATTCCGAGGCCGGTCTCCGGGCTCACGAGCGGGCCACGCCGGCCCCGGACACGACGCCTTCCCATGATCGACACAGTGGCATCAGTCGCATCCTGACTCGTCTACCGTTGCGGGGGCAGCGCCGGACTGGCCGATCGACGAGGATCGGCGCACCGGTCTTCCCGTTTCAGCCCCGGAGCTGCGTCCAGGGGCCACCGCGGAATCGAGGGCGCCGATTAAGTCCGATCGGCGGAGGCAAGTCAACGCCCACCCCGACTCTGCAACAGGCCGACTGACCGGGATCAAGCCGAGGGCGGCGCCAGCAGCGTTCGCAAGGAGCGCTCACCGCCCCGGATCAGAGCCCGGAGACCTCGGGCAACAGCGGCTCGGGCGCCCGCACCGCGGCGATCCGCGCCGCCTGAGCGCTGGGCCAACGGGTGAGATACTCGTCGGTGAAGAAGAAGCGATCCGCGCCGAAGGCCGGCACCAAGTCATCGAGCCAGGTCGCCTTGGGGTCGAAGCGGGCGAAGAAGGGGCGATTGACCCAGTCGGGATTGCGCCCCTGGAGGAAGCGCAGCACGAACACCTGCTCACCGGCGACCTCGGTCACGCCTTGGATCTCGACCTTGCCCGGTCCTGCGCTCATGCTCGGCCCACGCGCGGTACGAGCGAGCCCGGAGACCTGCTGGATGGCCTTGCGATAGATCTCCCAGGCACGCACCAGCGGCACCTCGAAGTAGTGCTGGGCGCCGGTGTCGCGCTGCACGAACAGGTAGTAGGGGATGATGCCGAGTCGTACCTGGGTACGCCACATCCGCGCCCACACCTCGGGGTTGTCGTTGATGTGGGCGAGCAAGGGGCCCTGGCTGCGGATCTCGGCACCGGTGGCACGCAACCGCGCGACGGCCTCGTGGGCGATGTTGGTGTCGAGTTCGCGCCAGTGATTGGTGTGGGCCATCAGCGCAACATGCTTACCATGGGCCACCAAGCGCTCGAGCAGCGCCATCAGCTGATCGCTGTCGGCATCGTCGACGAAACGGTGGGGCCAGAAAGTCAGCGCCTTGGTACCGATGCGGATACTCTGCACGTGGTCGAACTCGGGGCGCAGCAAGGGTTCGAGATAGGCCTCGAGATGACGCGCCTTCATCACCATCGGATCGCCGCCGGTGATTAGCAGATCGGTGACCTGGCGATGCTGGCGCAGGTAGTCGTGCAGCCCGGAGGCCTCGTTCGAGGCGATGCGCAGCGACTTGTCGCCGACGAACTGCGCCCAGCGAAAGCAGAAGCTGCAATAGGCGTGACAGGTCTGCCCCTGACTGGGGAAGAACAGCACGGTCTCACGATACTTGTGCTGCAGCCCCTCGAGCGGGCGCTCGCCGTCGAGCTTGGGCAGATTGCTCTCGAGCTGTCCGGCCGGGTGCGGATTGAGCGCGGCGCGGATCTCGCGTACCGCCGCCTCAAGCCTGGCGGGCTCGGCCTCGGCGCGCAGCAGATCGGCGATGCGATCGAAGTGGCGCTCGCTGAGCATCCCCTGCTGCGGGAACACCAGCTGGAAGATCGGATCATCGGGGATGCGGTCCCAGTCGATCAGTTCCTCGATCACATAGTCGTTGACACGAAACGGCAACACGGTCGAGACCACCTTCATCGCGAAGCGGTGGTCGGCGGGGAGTCCACGCAACGCCTCGATACGATCGAGGGTACGCTGAGTATGGACACGGAACGGACGGGCGGGCTTGGCCGCCACCGCCCGCTGGGGCTGGGCATTGTTGTAGGACATGACAAAGCTCCTCTGTGGATAGTCAGAAGAGGACGCAGAACCAAATGGGTACGGCTATCCAAAGGGGTTGGCGAATGAAGTGACGGTGCCCGTCGTGTGCGCTTCGCCAGCGCCGGGCGCGTGCGCGCCGCAGAGGATCCAGGGCCGGGCCCCGGACGGAAGTCATCGCATAGGATGCGCGCCATGCTAACACAGCCGAAGGGCCTGAGCCGTCACAACGAACACGGATCGCACCCATTCGCATCCATGGTTACCATGCCTACCCTGACCAGGACCGGGGAGTCACATGGACACGCAACGACAACTGAGCACCCGCGCGCTCATCAGCGGCGCCCTGCTCGGTGCACTGCTTACCCCCTGCAACGTCTACGCCGGACTGAAGATCGGCTGGTCGTTCAATGTTTCGATCGTGGCGCTGTTGATCACCAGCGGGTTGTGGGCCGTGTTTGCACGGTTGCGCCTGAGCGCACCGCTGGCCATCGGCGAGGGCAACATCACCCAGACCACCGCCTCCTCGGCGGCCAACATCATCTCGGGGGGATTGGTCGCGCCGATCCCCGCGCTGGCGATGCTCTCCGGCGACAACCTGCCCGCCGGCGAACTGATCGCCTGGGTGTTCGCGGTCAGCTTCCTCGGCATCTGGGTCGCCTGGTATCTACGCGCCGGACTGATCGTGCGCACCCCACTGCCCTTCCCCACCGGCCGAGCGACCGCCGAGACCCTGCAAGAAATGTTTCGCCATGGCCACGAGACGCGGCTCAGGCTACGCATCCTGCTCGGTAGCGGCGCGCTGGCCGCAGCGATCAAGTGGCTCGACAGCGGGCGCTGGCCGCTGCCGCGTCCGGGGCTCGGGTTCGAGTTGCCGGCCAGTGGCGCCCTCGCCGGTGCACCGGCCATCAGCGCCAAGAATCTCACCCTCAGCCTCGATCCCTCGCTGATGCTCGCCGGCTTCGGCGCCATCATCGGGGTACGCGCCGGGCTCTCGCTATTGCTCGGCGCGCTCATCGCCTGGGCGCTGCTCGGCCCACTGGGGTTGTATGGGGGATTCATCCTGCCGGGCGCGAACGACCCGACGGCAAGCTGGTTCGCGACCATGATCGAGTGGCTGCTGTGGCCAGGCGTGGCGCTGCTGGTCGCCGCGACCCTGACCCGGTTGGTGATCCAGCTGCGCGCCGTGCACAACGCCCGCACGAAGGACGCCAGCGAGGACGATGGCGCGATACGGATGCGCCGGTTCGGGCTGGCGCTCGCCAGCGCCCTGGTGGTACTCGCCCAGACCCTGCTCTTCGACATCCACTGGCTGCTCGCACTGTTGACGGTACCGATCGCCTTCGTGCTGGCGATGGTGGCAGCGCGGGTGGTCGGCGAGACCGGCATCCCGCCGATCGGCGCCATCGGCAAGGTCTCGCAACTCAGCAGCGGTATCACCGCACCAGGTGATCAGACGGCCAACCTGATTGGCGCCAATGTCGCCGGCGGCGCGGCGGGTCAGAGCGCCGACCTGCTCAACGACTTCAAGGCCGGACACGCCGTCGGTACCGCCCCGGGGCATCAGGTGATCGCACAGTGCCTGGGGGTGGCCGTCGGCAGCCTGGTCGGCAGTCTGGTCTATCTGCAGCTGATCCCGGACCCGGCGACGATGCTGATCACCGAGCAGTGGCCGGCCCCGGCGGTGGCGACCTGGAAGGTGGTGGCCGAAACCCTGGACCAGGGACTTGCGGCACTGCCACCGAGTGCACTCACGGCGCTCCTCGTCGCCACCGGCTGCGGGATCACGCTGACCCTGCTCGAATCGCGCTACGGGCCACACCGGGTGCCGAGCGCGGCGGCCTTGGGTCTGGCGATGGTGATTCCGGCCTCGCTCTCGCTCACCCTCTGTCTCGGCAGTCTGGTCGGGCACGCCCTCGCACGTTACCGCCCACGATTGGCCGAGCGCTTCCTGCTCGCCACGGCCGCCGGGTTGATCGCCGGGGAGAGCCTCAGCGGCGTGGGCCGTGCCCTGCTCGGGGTGCTCGGCTGAGGCTCAGACCTTGAACCGACGCGCCCGCGCCTGCTGTTCGGCGGCGAGGGCGGCCATCGCCTCGGCGGCCTCGGCGATGCGTCGCGAGACGGTGGCGATCTCATCCTCCTCGTGACTGATCCCGGAGAGATTGCGATCGATTTCCTCGGCCACCGCGCGCTGCTGCTCGGCGGCGCTGGCGATCTGCGCGTTCATGTCGTTGACGGTGCTCACCTCGCCGGTGATCCGCTCCAGCGACGCCCCGGCGCGCCCGGCCTGGGCCACGCTCTCGCCGGCCTTGGCCCGACCGTCGGCCATCGCCGCGACCGCCTCGCGGGTCCCCCCCTGCAGCGCCTCGATCATCCCCTGGATCTCGTGGGTAGCCGACTGGGTGCGCCCGGCGAGGTTGCGTACCTCATCGGCGACCACCGCGAAACCGCGCCCCTGCTCGCCCGCACGCGCCGCCTCGATGGCGGCGTTGAGTGCGAGCAGGTTGGTCTGCTCGGCGATCCCCCCGATCACCTCGAGGATACGACCGATCGCCTCGGCATCGTCAGAGAGCCGCGTAATCACGCTCGCGGCATCCTCCACCGCCACGGCTAGGGTCTCGATCGCGGTGATCGTCTCGCGTACCACCGTCGCGCCACCGCCGGCCTCGCGTTCCATGTCACGGGTCGCCTCGGCCGCGCGCGTGGCATTGCGCGCGACCTCGGCGACGGTGGCGGTCATCTCGGTCATGGCGGTAGCGACCTGATCGGTCCCCGAACGCTGGCGCTCGAGCTGGGCGTGAATATGCTCGCTGGTCGCCGACAACCCGGCGGCGGCCTCGCTCAACCGATCACTGCCCCCGACCAACTCGCCGATGAGGTCGTGGATGCGGTCGACAAAGGCATTGAAGGCCGCCGCCAATTCGCTGAGTTCATTGCCGCCGCGCTCATCAAGGTGCAGGGTGAGGCCGCCGTCGCCGTGGGCGATATCGTGCATCCGCGCCGCGGCCACGCGGATCGGACGCGCAATGGCACGACTCAGCAGCCAGGTCAGCCCGGCCCCGACGAGCAGCGCCAGCAGGGTGAACAACAGGGCATCGCGAATTGCGCGACTGAAGGCCGCGGCGTCCTCGCTGCGATCGAGCCGCAGCTCGACGACCCCCACCGGTTCACCGGCATAGTCGGTGATCGCCGTGGCCAACAGCGCCAGCGGTCTACCCTGGACGCGGATCTGCCGCTCGATGCGCGCCCCCGCCATGACCTGCTGCAGCTCCGTGGTGGTGAGTTGCGAGTCCGATTCGAGGGTGCTGGCGAAGGGCTCGAAGCCTTGATCCCGACGCAACCAGAGCTGGGCGCGGGCGCCAAAGCGCTCGGTGAAGGCGGCAAAGAAGGGCTCACCGAAGGAGAGCCCGAACTCGACCGAACCGATATGACGCCCGTCGGGCGCGAACACCGGCTCGATGCCGCGGATCCCCAACCCAGCGCGGCCCTCCTCGAGCCCGCTGACCGAGGCACGGGTGCGATTGGTGGCGAGCACGGTATTGCGGAACCCGGAGAGATCGTCGCCGAACTTCTCGGGCATGTGCAGACGCAGGAAGGAGGTTGCCGGCGGGGTGTGGAACTGGAATTGCACCAGCCCGAAGGGCTCATGCATACGCTCGAACAACGGCAGGGTCAGCGCACGCAGCCGCTCACGATCGCCGGCGGCGAAGGCGGCGCGTACCTCCGGGAGGTTGGCAACGGCGGCAGCGAGCGAGACGGCACGCGCCGCCTCCTGATCGATCGTCGAGCGCAAGGTCAGGAACAGGTCCTGGAGCTGGCGCTGTTCGGCGCGCTCGGAGAGCGCGCCGAAATGATGGAAGACGCTGGGCAGGATCAACGCCACCGTCACCAGGATGGCCGCCACCCCGGCGACGGCAAGCTGCACACTGATACGCACTCGGCTCAGCACATCACTCTCCCGCTATCTCGCTATCGGCTACAGGACCCCGATCCCGGCAACCCTGCAATGGATCGGTGCGACAGACAGCAAGAGGCGTCGATCGTCACAGGATCAGGCCACCCCCGCCGCCGCGCTAACGCTTGCGAACAGATAGCCCATATAGGCCAGATAGCAAGCGATCAACACCGCGCCCTCGATGCGATTGATCCGCCCCTGGCGCCGCCAGCCATAGCCGAACACGAACAACGACAGGGTCAGCACCACCATCACCACCATGTCGCGCGAGAGCACCTCGGGGGCGATCGCGGCCGGATGGATGGCCCCGGCGATCCCGACCACGGCAAGGGTGTTGAACAGGTTGGAGCCGATCACGTTACCCAGCGCCAGATCGTGCTCGCCCTTGCGCACCGCCGCCACCGAGGAGGCCAACTCGGGCAGCGAGGTACCGATGGCGACGATGGTCAGACCGATCACCAGATCGCTGACACCGAAGCCGTGGGCGATCTCGACCGCCCCCCAGACCAGCAGCCGCGAACTCCCCAGCAGCACCACCAACCCCAGCGCCAGCAGCCCCAGGGCGCGACCCAGCGGTAGCGGGTGGGTATCGAGTTCTTGCGCCATCTCGCCGCCGAGCGCATCGCCACGCCCGCGCATCCCCTGGACGATGGTCCAGCCCATCACCAGCGCAAAGACCGCCAACAGCACCCAGGCATCGAACCGCGACAGCTCACCATCCCACAACTGATAGACCGCCAACGCGGTAACCAGCGCCAGCAGCGGCAGCTCACGGCGCAACAACCGCGAGTGCACCGCAATCGGGCTGAGCAGCGCGGTGAGACCCAGAATCAGCGCGATATTGGTGATGTTCGACCCATAGGCGTTACCGAGCGCGAGCCCCGGATTGCCCTGGGCCGAGGCGAAGGCCGAGACCACCATCTCCGGGGCCGAGGTCCCGAACCCGACCACCACCATGCCGATCAGCAACACCGGCACCCCGAGGTGACCGGCGGTCGCCGCGGCCCCCTCGACGAATCGATCCGCGCTCCAGACCAGGAGCACCAGACCGACAATCACAGCGACAAAGGCCAAACTCATCAGTCTCTCTCAAACCTCGCAAACGTCTCAGCGGCGCGCGCGCGCCCAGACCGGTTTTCGGTATGATTTCTCGATCCGGCCCCGGCGCTGATGCGCCAGCACGGCCGGTCAAGCGCATCATTTTCTCACACGCCGAGGAGTCATCGCGATGTTTCGCCCTAAGCCCCGTTCGATCTGGTTCATCTTGGCGATCGGAGGACTTGGCGTGGCCGGATTCAGCGTGGCGCTCACCGAGTGGTTACTGCTCGATCCCTGTCATCTGTGCATCTTCCAACGCCTGCTGTTCGCCCTCGCCGGCCTGCTCGCACTCGGCACGGCACTGGGCGTGCGTGTCCTCGGCTATCTGACGGTGATCACCGCCCTCGGCGGGGCCTGGAGCGCGCTCTATCAGAGCTGGCTGCAACTACAACCGCCCGGCGCGGTCAGTTGCATCGGTGGTGAACTCGGCCCCATCGAGCAGCTGATCGAGTGGCTCGGCCAATACGCCCCGGGGCTGTTCCTGGCCACCGGCTTCTGCGAGGATCCGGGGCTGCAGATCCTCGGCCTGTCGTTGGCCAACTGGGGGGCGATCGCCTTCATCCTCGGCGCCCTCGCCGCCACCTGGGCGCTCATTGCGAGCGCCGCACGTCCGCCCGTCGACGACGGGCAGGATTGATCGTGCCGGGCACCGCCCGGCGACCCCGAACCCCGGGGTGCGGACGCCACCGCCGTCCCCGCCCCTCGAGCCTGGAGAGCACTGCGATGCCGCTCAGCCGTCGACACTTCAACCTCACCCTGGTCGGTGGGCTCGGCGCCCTCACCGTGTCCCCGCCGACGCTGGCCAACGCGCTGGTCGAGGGCCACGACTGGCGCCCCATCGACCCACCCCAGCCGGGCGACGATCCCGACAAGATCGAGGTCCTGGAGTTCTTCTCCTACGGCTGCCCCCACTGCCGCCACCTCAACCCACTGATCAAGGCCTGGGGTGAGCGCCAACCCGAGGACGTGGCCTTCCGTCGTGTCCCGGTGACCTTCGGTCGCACCGCCTGGGCCAATCTCGCCCGACTCTATTACGCCCTGGAGGCGAGCGAGGCGCTGCCCCGCCTCGATCAGAAGGTGTTCGAGGCATTGCACGATGAACGTCACCGACTCTACACCCCGGAGGCCATCCTCGACTGGGTCGAGGCGCAGGGGGTCGAACGCGACCGCTTCGCCGCATTCTTCGACGGCTTCGACATCCAGGCCAAGATCGCGCGCAGTGATCGCCTCGTCCAACGCTACCGCATCCGCGCCGTCCCTCGGATCACGGTGGCGGGCCGCTATGCCGTACTCGGTCAGGGGGCGAGCAGCTATCGCGACCTGCTCGAGATCACCGACACCCTGATCGCGCAGGCACGCGCACCGGGACGCGACGGCTGATTCCGGGCAGACCACTGGCCACACGCGCGGCGACGGGTGCACTAGCCCTCACGCCCCGCAGCCAGCTGCTCACGCAGGGTCGCCAGCAACTGACGGGGACGCAACGGCTTGGGGACATGGGCATCCATGCCCGCCGCCAGACAGGCCTCGCGGTCGCTCGCCATGGCGTTGGCGGTCATCGCCACGATCGTCACCCGTCTGCCCTGATCGGCCTCGCGCGCACGGATCTCGCGCGTCGCCCCGAGCCCGTCGAGCACCGGCATCTGCATGTCCATCAACACCAGATCGAAGCGCCCGGGCACGAACCGCGCGAGCGCCTCGGCACCATGCTCGGCGAGGGTGACTTCACACCCCCAGCGCTCCAACAAGGCCCGCGCCAGGCGTTGATTGATCAGGTTGTCCTCGACCAGCAGCACCCGCGTCCCCGTGGGTAACGCCGCCACGGCGACGGTGCTCGAGGGCGCCGGACGCGGCCCATCGAGCGCCCGCAGCAACCCGAAGATCTCTCGTGGACTCACCGGCTTGGTCAATACCGCGAAACCGGCGCCAGCACAGCGACGCGCCTCCTCACCCTGCAGCCCATAGGCGAGCAGCGCCAACCGGTGGCGCGCGACTAGACCGGTCTCGACCAGTCGCTCGGCCAGCGCCAAACCATCCTCACGCGCCGCGATCAGTGCCAACACCAAGGGGGCACGCCACGGGCATCGCCCTCGGCGACCTCCGTCGCGGTGCCCACCACGCTCAGCCCCAAGCCCTCGAGCCAACCGCTCAGAGTACGCCGCGCCAGCGGATGCGGTTCGACCACCAGCGCCCGGCCGTGGAGACGCGGTGCATCGTCGTCATCACTGGCGCCGACACCGGCATCGCGCGGAAGGGGCAGCTCAACACGGAAACAACTGCCCTGCCCCGGTTCGCTCTGGACCTCGATCCGGCCACCCATCAACGCCACCAGACGCGCGGTAATGCTCAACCCCAGTCCGGTCCCACCGTAACGGCGGGTGATCGAGACATCGGCCTGGCCGAAGGCCTCGAAGATCCCCCCGACCTGCTCGGGCGGGATCCCAATGCCGGTGTCGGCAACCGTGAGCACCAACCACTCGGCGGGCGCGGATACGGCCGTCTCCAGACTGACCCGGATCTCACCAGCGGCAGTGAACTTGATCGCGTTGTCACAGAGATTGACCAACACCTGGCGCAGCCGCGCCGGATCACCAACGCGGTGCCGGGGCAGCCTCGGCGAGAGCTCGAGCACCAGCTCGACCCCCTTGGCCGCGGCCTGTGTGCCGAGCGGCTTGAGGGTACCAGTGAGGAGTTCGACGAGATCGAAGGAGATGTGCTCGAGCTCGACCCGACCGGCCTCGATCTTGGCGAAGTCGAGCAGGTCGTTGAGCAAGGTCAGGAGGGTCCCGGCCGAGGTGCGCACGATGGCGAGATAATCGCGCTGAGTCGGGGTTAGTTCGGTCTCGAGCGCCAACTCGGTCATGCCGATGATACCGTTCATCGGGGTGCGGATCTCATGACTCATGTTGGCGATGAAGCGACTCTTGGCCGCGTTGGCCGACTCGGCCATCTCCTTGGCCTCGCGCAGCTCGGTCTCGACCCGTTTCCACGAGGTGATGTCCATGGCGACCCCGGTCAGACACGGCATCGCTCGATCCGCATGACCACAGCTCGAGGCCTGAACGCGCTGATAACGCGGCTCCCCGCCGGGGAGCAGCACCCGCAGCTCGGTCTCGAAAGGGTTCGCCGCGCGCAATGATGCTGCCACTCGCGCCCGGTCCTCGGGGTGGATGCGTTGCAACCAATCCTCCAGCCGTCCACCGAAGGACTCGGCATCGCACGCATACAGGGCCAGCATGCGCGGGTCCCAGTCGAGGCGATTGGCTTGCGGCTGCCACTCCCACACCCCGAGCCCGGCGATGGCCGCCGCCAACTCCAGACGCGCGCGCTGATGACGCAGTTCGGCCTCGGACAGGCAGCCCCGCGCGGCATTGGCGAGGCGGCGCGACAATGGCACGAAGGCGCGTTGGAACTGGCTCGAGAGCACGCCGACATCGGCCCCGCGCAGCAGCAACAGCACCCCGAAACCATCGAGACGAAAGGCATGCAGGGCTCAGCGTGAATCGACCGCCACCAACGGCAGACCACCGGGTTGCTGAGCGAGCGTCTGATACAGCCGCTGCGGCGTCCAGCGCTCCCAGAAATCGGCATAGCAGGGGGTACGCGCGAGGTTGCGCGGCAACAGACAACACAACGGCGGTGTCGCCGAGGAGACCTGCTCGAGCTGGAGCACGGCCGCGCCGTTGCCCTCGAGCAGGCGCACCAGGCTGACCAGGAAGCGGCGCACCATGGGCTCGAGGTCAATACTCTCGCCGATGGCCATCGCCAGCGCATAGAGCACCTCGGTCTCATCACCCGGCGAGGCCGCCTTCATCGCGCCACTCCCGGCGGCTCGAAGGCGTCCAACAGCGCCTCGAGCGCAGCGGCCGCGAGCGGCCGTCCGATCAGATACCCCTGCCCTTGATCGACCCCGAGCGCCTCGACGAAATCGTACTGACGCTGGGTCTCGATGCCCTCGGCGATCACCGTCAACCCCAGGCTCTGCCCCATCACCGTGATCGCACGCACGATCGCCCGCGCCCGTCGCCCGCGGGTGACGGTAGCGACGAAGGCACGATCGATCTTGAGCACGTCGAGCGGAAAGTGCTGCAGATACTCGAGCGACGAATAGCCGATGCCGAAATCATCGATCGCGACCTTGAGCCCGAGCGCGCGACAGCGACCGAGCAGCTCGACGGCCGCCTCCGGCTCCTGCATCGCCAAGCGCTCGGTGATCTCGAGTTCGACACGTCCGGGATCGACCCCGGTCTCACCGAGCACCCGCTCGATCAACCCGAACAGCCCGGGGTCGAGGAACTGACGCGCCGAGAGATTGACCGCAACCCCCAGCCCCAGGTCGCGCCAGGCAACACACTGACGACAGGCCTGCTCCAACACCCAGGCACCGACCGGCTGGATCAGCCCGAGCGATTCGAGCAGCGGGACGAAACGCGCCGGCGAGAGTTCGCCCCAGCGCGGGTGGCGCCAGCGCAGCAACGCCTCGACCGCGACGACCCGCCCCGAGTCGAGTTCGAGCTGCGGCTGGTAGTGGAGATGGAACTCCTCGCGCTCGAGCGCACCGTGCAATGCCCGCTCCAGCTCCAGCGCAGCCGACAACCCCTGGCGCAGCTGCGGCTCCGCCAGCGCCTCCTCGCTCAGCGTGCCACGCACCCGCGCCAGCCGCTGCGCCTGTTCGGCCAACGCGAGCAGCTGCTTGGCGTCGTTGGCATGGCGCGGATAACAGGCAACCCCACCACTCAGGGTCAGCACCAGCTCACGCCCCTCGACCGGATAGGGCTGCCCGAGTGCGCGCAGCAACTGGGCAAAGCGCGCCTGCAACGTCTGTAGATCGGCGCCACACAGCAGCACCGCGAACTCATCCCCCCCGACCCGAGCGACGGCCTCGGGCGGGGGGGCCGCCAGCTCGAGCCGACGCGCCAACCGACCCAACAGCTGGTCGCCGGTCGACTCGCCGAGTGCGTCATTGAGACGATGGAATTCGGTCAGATCGATCCAGCCGACCAGCACCCCGGTCTCAGCCGCCGCATGCAGCATCGCGTCGGCCTGGCGCAGGAACAGCCGCCGGTTGGCCAGGCCGGTCAGCTCGTCATGCAGCGATAGATAGTCGACCAGGGCCTCGGTGCGGCGCATCTCGGTGAGGTCCTGGAGCACCCCCAGGACACGATCGGTGTCGTACTCGGCCCGCTCCCCGACCACCCGCAACAGGCGCTCGCCCGCCTCGGTGCACAATCGGAACTCGAACTCGAGCTGTCCCCGACCGCCCCCAGCCATCTGCACCATGCGCTCGACCCGGGCGCGGTCTGCGGGATGGACCAGCGCCAACACCGAGGACAGTCGCCCGAGTGCCTCCGGGTCAACCCCGAGCAATGCCGGCGCGTCATCCGACCAGGACAAGGCATCATCGGCCAGCGACCACTGCCAGAAGGCCAGACGCGCGATGCGACGCGCCACGCGCTCGTGTTGATGGTTGCGCTGCACCTGCAGGCTGAGCGCACCCGCGTGTAGCGCATAGCGAACGCGCTGGATCAGCAGTGACCAGTTGATCGGCTTGACCATGAAATCGGTCGCCCCGGCCTCCAGCGCAGCCTCGAGGGTCTCGACCTCATCGGCCCCGGTGACCATGATCACCGGCGTGACGCCTTCGACCTCGAGGGCGCGGATCCGCCGACAGACCTCGACCCCGTCCATTCCCGGCATGCGGACATCGAGCAACACCAGATCCGGCGGGCTGCGCGCAAAGCACGCAAGCGCCTGTGCACCACTGACCGCCGGCTCGACGACGAACCCCTGGCGTCGCAACGCACCGCAAATCAGCCCCCGGGTCGGGGCATCGTCATCGACGACCAGCACCCGACCGTGCACGTCCGCCCCCTGCGTATCGTGCGCTTGCGTCCCCATCTAGTCCTCCGTCTCACCCGATCGCACGCGATCCAAGGTTGAGGCAGGACAGGTCGAAGCAAACGACCGCGGGTCGCACGGCATCCACCAGCGTCATCAGCATGAGGAGATCACCATGGCCCATATCGACCCCGAGGCGCTCAGCGAGCTACGCGACCTGCTCGGTGGGGAGCTCGACGCCATCGTCCTCACCTTCGCCCAACAGCTGCCCGTACAGCTCGAGCGCCTGGAGGCGCTGCCACTGAGCGAGTGCGGCGAACTGGCCCACGCCATCAAGGGTAGCGCCGGCAACATCGGCGCCACCACCCTCGCCCGCGCCGCCACCACACTCGAACAGGCCGCCCGCGCCGGGGAATTCGAGGCGGCCGCTCACGCCCGCGCGTGCCTGCGCCCCCTGGCCGTCAACACCCTGGAGGAATTGCGCGCGTGCGGCGCGCTACGCGAGGCGCCCTGATGTCAAGATTGCCCCACGGCGCAAGCGACATGCGCCCGGTCTTCGTCGGTCGTCAGCCGATCTTCGACGCCAATGCCGAGATCGCCGCCTTCGAGCTGCTGTTTCGCGCCGGACACACCGACAGCGCCGAGATCAACGACGCCGACTGGGCCACCACCGAGCTGCTGCGCACCGCCTTCGTCGATATCGGTGTCGAGAACCTGGTCGGCGATCGACTCGCCTTCATCAACCTCTCGCCACGCTTCATCGGGCGCGAGGTGATCGCCGCCTTACCCGCCGAACGCACCGTACTGGAGCTGCCAGCAACCAGTGAAATCGGCCCCCAGACCCTGGCCGGCATCCGCTTGCTCAGAGAGCAGGGGTTTAGGATCGCGCTGCGCTGCCCGGACACGAGAATACCGCCAGCGCACGTGCTCGCGTCCATCGATCTGGTCAAGCTCGATGCCCGGGCCTGCACGGCACAGCAACTCGAGACGCAGTACGCCCGCCTCAGCGCCCATGCCCGCCCCCTGGTCGCCGAGAAGATCGAGGATGAGGCGACACTCGCGCGCTGCCGCAGGCTCGGATTCGATTATTTCCAGGGGTTCTACCTCTCTTATCCCAACGTGGTCGAGGGACAGCGCCTGGCTGGCGCGGCGCTCGCATTGGTGCGCCTGATCGAACTCCTACAACGACCCGACGCCTCGGTGACCGAGATCAGCCGGACCATCACCAGCGACGCGGCGCTCAGTCTCGAGATCCTACGCCTCGCCAACAGCCCCCGCTTCCGCCGCCAGGAGCCGGTCGAATCGATCGAGCACGCCCTCTTCGTGCTCGGCCGCACCACCATCCGTCACTGGGCGCTCTTGCTGATGTTGCGCCGCACCCCGGGCTCACCGGTGGCGATCGAGCAGATCCTGATACGCGCCCGCATGGGCGAGTTGCTCGCCCCCGTGCTCGCCCCCGGGAACGAGGCACAGCGCTACTTCACCCTGGGGCTGCTCTCAGCGCTCGAGCGCTTCCTCGGCATCGCCCTCGAGGACATCGTCGAACAGATGCGCCTGGGAGCGGAGTTGCGTACGGCCTTGCTCAATCATGAAGGGAGCATGGGGCTGGCGCTGGAGATCATCGAGGGGTTCGAGCAGCCCGACGCGCGCCCCCCCGATGACCTCGTCGTCTCCGCCGGATGGCTCTCGACGCGCTACCTCCAAGCCATCGACTGGGCCCGCGAGACGCTCGACGCACTCAGATGAGGAAGCAAACGGATGACGATGACCCACCATGCCACCGCCGCACTGCTCGGGATCGTACTGCTGCCACCGCTCGCCGGCGCCGCCGGGTTCGATTGCGATCGCGCCTCGACCCCGGTCGAGCACGCCATCTGCACCGATACCGAACTCGATGCCCTCGATGCCCGGCTCGCGGATCACTACCGCGCCGCGCAGGCGGGGCGCCCGCCCGCCGAGCGCGAGGCGTTGCGCCAGGCCCAGCGCCGCTGGCTGGCCGCGCGCAACCGCTGCGGTCCGGATCGGACCTGCCTGCGCGAGCACTATCAGCAACGCCTCGAGGCACTGGCACCACCGCGGGCGCAGCTCACTCATAGCGGTCCGCACTACCAACTCGAGGCCAGCTATCCGCGCTTCGCCGGGGCGGCGGAGGCGATCAATCGCGCGGTGCGCGAGTACGTCCAGGACCAGGTCGACGGCTTTCTCGCCAGGACCGAGGAACGCCTGGCCGAGCCCGAGCCACCGCTCGGTCCGGCCTGGTCGTTCGCGCTCGAGGGCGAGGCGGGGCATCGCACCGAGTGGCTTCAGGTGATCGTGTTCGAGGGCTACGAATACGACGGCGGGGCGCACGGCATGCCGCTGCTCGCGCCGCTGCTGCTGGACCTGACCACGGCCCGCCCGCTCGACCCGGCAGCACTGTTCCGCACCGACAGCGCCTGGCTCCAGCGCTTGGCTCGACACAGCCGCGCGGCACTCGCCGAACGCGATCTGCTCGGCGCCGACAGCGATTGGATCCATCAGGGTACCGCGCCCGTGTCGGAGAACTATCAGTGGCTCTTACCCGGCCCCGACGGACTGACGGTGATCTTCCCACCCTATGCGGTCGCCCCCTATGCCGCCGGCGCGCAGCGGGTCTTGATCCCCTATGGCGAGATCGACGACCTGCTCGCTCGACCGATGCGGGCAGACTGAGCAGCGACGCCGAGCGCCCGCCCGCTCAGGGACGGACGCCAAACGGCGGGGTTAGATAAAAACACTCACCAGTTTGTAGGCCGAGCGTTCGACAGCCTTGTTGACGAAGGCGCCGACGAGGGCCTTGCCGAACAGGTGACCGGCCGTGTTCGTCAGCGTGCCCGTGCCCGGCCCGACCTCGACACAGCCGTGTTGCTCGAGCGCCGCGAGCAACTGTGCGCGGCCGATCCGTTCGGGATCGTAAAGCAGGGTCAGACTCGATGCGCGCGGATTGAAGCGCACCTCACGCACGCCCTCGAGCGCCAACAGCTGGCGCTGCGCCTCGCCGTCGAGTAGCGAGCGACAACGCAATGCTGCCGAACGGACCCGCAATCGCCCAGGGACATGATGGATGTAATGACGCATGGAAGCCTCGGAACTCTTGTCGCAGGAAGGTCATCGATGTGCCTGGCCCGGCGCCGGCGATCATCGGTTCAGGAACCACCGCATCCATGTCGACGTCGCGCACCACCAGATCCCGTCGGGGTGATCGGACAACGAGGGACGACCTCGCGGGACGACCCGAAGGCGCGAACGCGAACAGTTATCGATAATAGTTATCAATCAATCCAGAAACAAGGGGTACGCGTTTGTTTCTTGCCGGCAACCTTGCTATTTTCGGACGGATCAGCGGGAGGCGTGTACGCGCGTGTCCCCTTCCCATCCCTGCCGGAGCATTGAAGATTTCATGAAAGACGCAGACTGGCTCCTCTTCCAGCTCGACGACCTGATCGCGAGCGTCGATCACAACGGTGTCGCACTCAAGGAATTCCTGCGTACCCCGTCGCTCTCCTGCTCGGTCTATCATCTACCGGCCGGTTCCAAGGACATGGCCAGCGCCCACGAGGAGGACGAGCTCTATCTGGTGCTCGAGGGGCGCGCGCAGCTACGGGTCGGTGACACCGTGCGGCTGGTCGAGAAGGGCACCCTGATGTACGTGCACGCCGCCTGCAGCCACGCCTTCTTCGATATCGAGGAAGACCTCACGGTACTGGCCTTCTTCGGCGCCCCGGTCCGCGCCCACCTCCCGCCCGGCTGATCCCGCCCTCAGTCACGCCGGGTCGCCTCGACACGGTCGACGTTCACACCCCGCAGGGCATTGAACAACACCCCGAGGGTGGTGCCGTTGTGCAGGACGGCGCTGGCCAGGGGTGAGATCCGGCCACTCGCCGCCCCGATCAGGATCGCGGTATTGATACCGACGGCGGCGCGAAAGTTGTTGCGGATCAACTGCATGGTGCCAAGCGCCAGGGCACGAGCGTCGGCCACCGCGTCGAGACGGTCGTCGGTGAGCAGAATGTCGGCAGTAGCGCGAGCGATATCGGCGCCGCGCGGCATGGCGATACCGACGTCGGCGGCAGCGAGCGCCGGCCCGTCGTTGACCCCGTCGCCGACGAAGGCAAGTTTGGCCCCCGTCTCCTGCAGGCGCATCAGGATCGCGGCCTTGTCTTCGGGTGCGACCTCGGCATGCACCGCGTCGAAGCCAAGTTCACGCCCCAACGCCTCGGCCTTGCTGCGCCGGTCACCACTGATCATCACCAACCGCTCGATCCCGAGCGCACGCAGTCGCGCCAACGCCGCCGGGGTCTCGGGTCGGAGGGTATCGCGCAATGCGATCAACCCCACTGGGCCCTCACGATTGGCCACGAACAGCAGGATCTTACCGGCGTCGTGGAAGCTGTCGATGCGTGACTCGAAGGGTGCGAAGTCGACACCCTCGTGTTCCTCGAGATAATGCCGGCTGCCGATCATGATCCGCCCCCCGGCGACATCGGCCGAGAGCCCATGGGCGACCAGATAATCGACCTCGCCATGGCTGATATGTTTGAGCCCACGCGCCTGTGCGGCATCGACCACGGCACTAGCGATCGGGTGCGAGGCGTGCTCCTCGATCGAGGCGACCAGCGCGAGCAGATCGCACTCGCCACACCCCGGGTGGGTGGCCAACACCTCGACATCGGTGACCGCCAGCTCGCTGTGGGTCAGGGTCCCGGTCTTGTCGAACACCAAAGTGTCGACACCGGCGAGCTGCTCGATGGCATCACCACCGCGCATCAGCACCCCGCTCGCCGCCGCCCGCGCCATCCCCGACTTGATCGCCACCGGGGTGCCGAGCTTGAGCGCGCAGGCATAATCGACCAAGAACACCGATTGCACCCGCCGCAGGTCACGGGTGGCGGCGTAGACCGCCGCGCCGCTCCCCAGGGTCAGCGCCACGCGCTGATCGGCAAGTTCATCGGCCTCGCTCTGGGTGACCGAGCGCTTGGCCAGCGCCTCGCCGATGAACTGCGCCACCCGCGCCGAGGTGGTCTCGGTACCGACCTGCGTGGCCTCGATACGCAGCCGTCCCTCGACCAGCACCGAGCCACAGATCACCCGTCGATAGACCGATTTGCGCACCGGCACATCCTCGCCCGTGACCGCCGATTGATCGACCAGGGCAACACCATCGATGACCCGGCCGTCAACTGCGACCCGCTCCCCCGGGCCGACCTGGATGACCTCACCGACCCGAACCTGATCACCGGGCACACGCACCAGCTCACCGTCGCGCTCGACCCAGGCCGGTGCCGGGTCGGGACGCAGCAGCCGCGCCAGCATGCGGTCGGAGCGGTGCGCGGTCCGCTCCTCGAGATAGGCGCCGAGGCGCAGCAACAGATCGGTGACGGTGGCGGCATAGACCTCGCCACGCGCCGCCGAGAGCCCTACCGCTACGGCGTCGAGGACCTCGACCTTGACCCCTTCGTTGACCAGGGTGTCGACCCCGCGCGCCAGCGTCGGCGCGGCACTGGCCAGCGCCACGCCCAGACGCCAGGATGCCGGCAACAACGGCAACAGGGCCAACGCGAGCAGCGAGGTCGCCACTGGCGCCAACCCCGATTCCGGCGCGGCCTCGGGCAACGGCTGCGACACCTCGGCGACATGGGGCACATAGGCCCGCAGTCGCTCGAGTACGCGCAGACGCGCCTCCGTTGTCGGCGTGAACACGATCACCAGTGACTTCGTCGCCAACGCGGCACGCACCTCGCGCACCTCGGGCAGGGCCTCGAACCAGCATTCGAATGCCTCCGGGCGACATCCCGGTGCACCCAGGGCGGGCAACCGCAGCCGCAGGCGACCGGGCAATTGATGGACGATGTGATAGCGCAGCGCAGGCAAGGAAGGGGTCACGAGTTGGGGTCCTGGGGTGGGCGCGAGCGGTGGCGCACCACCGCTCGCGCGGGCTTGGGATGGGCGAAGCTCAGGGATCCTGGCGCTGCGTGGCGTGACGCAACTCGGCCTCGGCATCACCGAAGCGCTCCTTGATCTCCTCGACGCCGCCCTGGACCATCGCCCAAGCGCGGACCATACCGTTGATCGCGGTACGCTGTACCTGCTCGTTGGTGAGCAGATAGGTGGCCGCGGCACCGATCACCAACCCCTTGAGGAAGCGGTCGCGCGACAGCGTCGTCAAGGCCCCCGGCTGGTTCTGCTGGGCATACCAGTGCGGTTGCGCCATCGCCTGCGGCGGCACATGGTAGCCCTGGTAATAGCCCTGCCCCTGCGGCGGTAGACCCCCCTGGTGATACTGCTGATACTGTTGTCCACCCTGGGCTTGTCCCTGGGCCGTACCCGCCGGGTGGCCCTGGCCGCCCTGCCCCGGATAGCCGTACGGATTGTTCATGCCGAATCTCCTGTCGTCGTTCGTTCGTTGTCCGGCACCGCTTGCCGGTTGCGGTTACCACGCGCCTTGGCAAGACCGCGCAGCAACATCACCACGGCCGCGCCGGTGACCAGCCCGCCGATGCCCTCGGCGAGATTCTTTCTGACCCCATGCTGATGACGCTGACGTTGATCACTCATCACCCTCTCCCTCGGTCCATTGACGCAGCCCGTAGAAGACCGCCGAACCAGCCAGGAACATCAGCCCCAGACGCAGTGCCCCCTGGTCGGCGACCGAGGAGGCCACGGCCCCGGCGGCGGCCGTGGCTACCCCGGCGGCCACGGCACTCTTGCCGGTCTCGACCAGGGCCAGGTTGGGGAGCTGCTCACCGGCCTGGATACGATCGAACTGACGCGCTGCGGCCAGGCTGCCACCGATCACCGCGCCCAGGGTAGCCAGGCGCACCAATGAACCACAGTCGCTACTGATGGCTGGCGCCTGGGGAGCGGCCACAGGTGAGGAGGCCGGCCAGACAAGGGGGGGCTGGTTCATCCGCCCTGCTCCCCGGTCTCGCCCTGCCCCTTGCCGGCGGCACCGAAGAGGGTGCGCTGGACCGAGCCATTGCTCAGTACCAGTACCGCCGCCGCGCCGAGCAACGCCCCCTTCCAGAAGTCGGTGTCATTGAAGTCGACCAGCTTGGAAAGACTATTGAGACCGTTACCACCACTGGCCAGCTCCTCGACCAACTCGGCAACGCCATGGCCGTGTCCGGCCCCGTTCTGCGCGCCCGCACCCTGTCCCGGGTAGGCACCGGGATGGTGGGCGCCGGGCGCAGCCCCATAACCGCCCCACTCCGGATGGGGCGCAGGCTGGGGGGCAAACCCATGCGGCGGCATCGCCCCGGGGTAGAAACCAGGGGGCGGAGGGACCATGCCTGGGCCCCACTGCGGCTGTTGCGGCCCAGGCTGAGGGCCATAGCCGCCCTGCGCCTGAGGACCATAGGCATACCCCTGAGGCGCGTAGGGATCATATCCCGGCGCCGGCGCACCCCAGTCGGGCTGACGGGCGGCATGCATCCCCATGCCGCCATCAGCCCCCTGTTGGGGCCAGGGCGCGCCCCCGGCCGGCGCGGGACCAGCGCTACCCTGGCCCGTCTCGCCGTGTCGTGTCGGCGCCCCCTCTTGACCGCCACCGGACATTCCCGGCCGTTGCTGCGCCTCTGACGTGTGTTCGCTCATGGTGACTCCATTTGGATGGATGGATTGTGGCGCCGTCTCTGCAACGGTGCCGCTGGACGCGCCCGCTGGTCTCGCGCAACACACCGCCCCGGGTACGGGCCAGATTGCTGGCGATGGAACACCGGGGACGGCCGCGACACCTCGGCGGCCAATCCTGATTGGGGGATAAAGGTAACGCAGCCACTCATCGCAAACAATAACGATTCACGTTTGCAGAGAGGCCGATTGGGGATTAGACTCGACGAGTCTCGAGATGGTTGGAGTGTCCTTCGGAGGAACCAGTGATGCCGTCCGCACCTACTGCACACCAGGGGCAATTGCCCCCGTTTTCGATCTGTCACCAGGTGCCGGGGCGTCTCCGGCTGCGTGTTCCATTGCTGCTCGCCGAGCCGGGGACCGGGCGCACGCTCAGCAAGGCGCTGCGCGATCTGCCCGGGGTGATGGAGGTGCGCTGCAATCCTGCCTGCGCCAGCCTGGTGGTCGAGCATCATCCCCACCATCCTTTGGATGCAGACGCTATATCTTCCACTCTGACTCCATTGATCCATCAATCACGCCCGGCGGCGGTCCTCGCGCCCCATCGTACACGAAAACCCACGACCAATGCCAAATCGCCCTCACGTCGCAGCCCCCGCAGCCGGTTGCGGGGCGACTGTCCGCTGTGTCGACTCAAGCTGCAGGCCGCGCGCTGGATCATGGCCGATGTGTGGCGCTGTTGGCGTGACCGGACCCAGTCGCGCATCCGCGCCCTGATGGTCACGGCACTCTCACCGCTGCGTCATTAAGATCGACGCCGGGACACGCCTCGACACACCACACGAGGCCATCCCTACCGCCCACAATCCGTGCCTCGCCGGGTGCCACTAGCACCCGAGCACCGCCGTGCGCTCCCGTCGTGTGGTCATCAACCGTCTCTAGCCATCCCCCTGGCCATCGTCTATCGTGATCCCCTGAGCTCACACAATCATCGATTGAGGAGTCTGCAATGGTCACCCCCGTCGCGCATCCCGACGCGAGTCTGTCCCCCGAGCTTTTGACGAAGATCGATGCCTACTGGCGCGCCTGTAACTACCTGGCCGTCGGCATGATCTATCTGCGGGACAACCCGCTGCTGCGCGAACCGCTGCGCGAGCAACATCTCAAGCAGCGCCTGCTCGGTCATTGGGGCGCGAGCCCTGGACTGTCGTTCATGTACGTCCATCTCAACCGCATCATCAATGCCTACGACCAGCCGGCCATCTTCCTCGCCGGTCCCGGTCATGGCGCCCCCGGCGTACTCGCCCCGATCTATCTCGAGGGCACCTACTCCGAGGTCTACCCCAACAAGAGCGAGGACGAGGAAGGCCTGCGCGCCTTCTTCAAGCAGTTCTCCTTCCCCGGCGGCATCGGCTCGCACTGCACCCCCGAGACCCCCGGCTCGATCCATGAGGGCGGCGAGCTGGGCTACTCGATCTCGCACGCCTTCGGCGCGGCCTTCGATAACCCGGACCTTTTGGTCGCGGTCGCCGTCGGCGACGGCGAGGCCGAGACCGGTCCGCTGGCCACCTCTTGGCACTCGAGCAAGTTCCTCAACCCGATCCGCGACGGTGCGGTATTGCCGATCCTTCATCTCAACGGCTACAAGATCAACAACCCCACCCTGCTCTCGCGCATCCCCAACGAGGAGCTGGCCAGCCTGATGCGCGGCTACGGCTGGACGCCGCACTTCGTCGAGGGCGACGACCCGATGGCGATGCACCAGTGCATGGCCGAGACGCTCGATCGCTGCATCGCCGAGATCCGTGGTTTCCAGCAACAGGCGCGCGAGAGCGGCCAGGCCAGTCGCTGTCACTGGCCGATGATCGTGCTACGCACCCCCAAGGGCTGGACTGGACCGAAGGCGGTCGACGGCAAGCGTGTCGAGGGCTTCTGGCGTGCCCACCAGGTACCGCTCTCGGGGATGCACGACAACCCCGGCCATCTCGAGCAGCTCGAGGCGTGGATGCGCAGCTATCGCCCCGAGGAGCTGTTCGACGAACAGGGCCGGTTGCGCCCCGAACTCAAGGCACTCGCGCCCCGGGGCGAGATGCGCATGAGCGCCAGCCCCCATGCCAACGGCGGCCTGCTGCGACGGGCGCTGCGCCTGCCCGACTTCCGCGACTACGCCCAGCCGATCAGCCGGCCGGGCACCGAGCGGGCGATGAACACCCGACCGCTGGGGGCGATGCTGCGCGACGTGATGGCGCGTAACGCGGACAACTTCCGTGTCTTCGGCCCGGACGAGAACACCTCCAACAAGCTCGACGCCATCTACGAGGTGAGCAAGAAACTGTGGCTGTGCGACTATCGCGAGGAGGACGCCGACGGCGGTGAACTCTCGCCCGACGGTCGGGTGCTGGAGATGCTCTCCGAGCACACCCTCGAGGGCTGGTACGAGGGCTATGTGCTCACCGGTCGACATGGCTTCTTCGCCACCTACGAGGCCTTCGTCCACGTCATCGACAGCATGTACAATCAGCACGCCAAGTGGCTGTCGATCTGCGAGGACATCCCCTGGCGTGCCCGCATCTCCTCGATCAACCTGTTGATCACCTCCACCGTCTGGCGCCAGGACCACAACGGCTTCACCCACCAGGACCCGGGGTTCCTCGACGTGGTGGTCAACAAGAACCCCGAGGTCACGCGGATCTATCTGCCCCCGGACGTCAACACCCTGCTCTCGACCGTCAACCACTGCCTGCGCAGCCGCGACGACATCAACGTCATCGTCGCCGACAAACAGAACCACCTGCAGTACCTGGACATGGACGCGGCCATCAAGCACTGCACCAAGGGCATCGGCATCTGGGAATGGGCAAGCAATGACCAGGGCGGCGAGCCCGACCTGGTGATGGTCGGCTGCGGCGACATCCCCACCAAGGAGGCGCTGGCGGCCACCGCGCTGTTGCGTGAGCACTTCGCCGACATCCGTATCCGCTTCATCAACGTCGTCGACCTGTTCCGCCTGCAACCGGCCGGTGAACACCCCCACGGGCTCAACGACGCCGACTTCGACAGCCTGTTCACCAAGGACCGGCCGGTGATCTTCAACTTCCACGGCTATCCCTGGCTAATCCACCGTCTCGCCTATCGCCGCACCAATCACCGCAACATGCACGTGCGCGGCTACAAGGAGAAGGGCAATATCAACACCCCGCTGGAGCTGGCGATCAACAACGAGATCGACCGCTTCAGCCTCGCCATCGATGCCATCGACCGGGTACCGCGACTGCAGGTGGCCGGCGCCCATGTCAAGGAACGGCTACGCGACATGCAGATCGAGTGCCGCAACTATGCCTTCGAGCATGGTGTCGACAAGCCCGATATCGACGACTGGACCTGGCCCTATTGAGCCAGCCGGGGCGCGCGTCGGCGCGCCCCTTCCCGCCATCCCCCTATTCCATACCGAGGCGTCAGTCACCGATGAGCAAGGCGCATCCCCCCAAGCAGCCCTGTGAGCCCCGCGAACCGACCCGCACCGGGATGTCGAAGGAGGCGTTGAAGCAGGCCTACATCGACAACTTGTTCTTCATCCAGGGGCGTTTTCGCGAGGTCGCCACCCCTCACGACCTCTACATGGCCGCGGCCTATACCGCGCGCGACCGACTGCTCGAGCGTTGGGTGCGCTCGGCGCAGCTGTTCAAATCGAGCCATGCCCGTACCGTCTGCTACCTCTCGGCCGAGTACCTGCTCGGCCCGCACCTGGCCAAGACCCTGATCAATCTCGGCATCAGCCAAGCCGCACGCGAGGCGGCCGAGGACCTCGAACTCGATTTCACCACGGTGCTCGAGGAGGAGGAGGAACCGGGGCTCGGCAACGGTGGACTGGGGCGGCTGGCCGCCTGCTACATGGACTCGCTCGCGACCCTGGGCATCCCCGCCATCGGCTATGGCATCCGCTACGAGTTCGGCATCTTCGATCAGCGCATCGAGGACGGCTGGCAGGTCGAGGTCAGCGACAACTGGCTGCGCAATGGCAACCCCTGGGAGATCCCGCGGCCAAAGATCTGCTTCCCGGTCTGTTACGGCGGCGACACCGAACGCTATCGCGACGCCGATGGCCAGTGGCGCACCCGCTGGGTACCGGCGATGGTGATCCAGGGCATGGCCTATGACACCCCGATCCTCGGCTTTGGCACTGACAACGTGAACCTGTTGCGACTGTGGAAATCGGAGGCGGCCGAGTCGCTCGACTTCCAGGCCTTCAACATCGGCGACTACTACGGCGCGGTCCACGCCAAGATCGAGGCCGAGACCATCTCCAAGATCCTCTATCCCAACGACGAGCCCGAGGCCGGCAAGGAGCTGCGGCTCAAGCAGCAGTACTTCTTCGTCTCCTGCTCGATGCAGGACATGATCCGACTGCATCTCAATACCGTCGGCCCACTCGAGCAGTTCGACCAGAAGTTCGTCGCCCAACTCAACGACACCCACCCGGCCCTGGCCATCGCCGAGCTGATGCGGCTGTTGCTCGACGAGCACCTGATGGACTGGGAGCAGGCCTGGGGCATCACCCACCGCACCTTCTGCTACACCAATCACACCCTGCTGCCCGAGGCACTCGAGACCTGGCCGGTGGCGCTGTTCGAGCGGCTGCTACCACGTCACCTGGAGATCATCTACGAGATCAACCAGCACTTTCTCGATCAGGTACGGGTGCGCTTCTTCGCCGACGATGCGCGGGTGGCGCGGATGTCGTTGATCGGCGAGGACGGCGAGCGCCGAGTGCGCATGGCACACCTCGCGGTGGTCGGCAGTCATCAGGTCAACGGGGTGGCGGAGCTACACTCGGAGCTGGTGCGCACCACCATCCTGCGCGACTTCCACGACCTCTGGCCCGAGCGCTTCACCAACGTCACCAACGGGGTCTCGCCACGACGCTTCATCATGGTCAGCAACCCGCGGCTGGGACGGCTGATCAGCGAGGTCTGCGGCGGCACCGGTTGGGCGCGCGACCTCGAGCAGCTGCGCCGACTCGAGGAACATGCCGACGACCCAGCCTTCCAGGCCCGCTGGCGCGAGATCAAGACCGCCGCCAAGCGCGATCTGACCGAGTGGCTGCGCACCCGCGCCGACGTCGACCTCGACCCGGCGCAGCTCTTCGACATCCAGGCCAAGCGCATCCACGAGTACAAGCGCCAGCACCTCAATGTGCTGCACATCATCCGTACCTATCAGCGCATCAAGCAGGACCCCAATCACGACATCACCCCGCGCGCCTTCATCTTCGGCGGCAAGGCCGCGCCCGGTTACTTCACCGCCAAGCTGCTGATCAAGCTGATCAACGCTGTGGCCGAGGTGATCAACCACGACCCCGCGGTCAACGGCACCATCCGGGTCGCCTTCATGCCCGATTTCAACGTCAAGAACGCGCAGCGCCTCTACCCCGCCGCCGACCTCTCCGAGCAGATCTCGCTCGCCGGCAAGGAGGCCTCGGGGACGGGCAACATGAAGTTCTCCATGAACGGGGCACTGACCATCGGCACCCTCGACGGCGCCAACATCGAGATCCGCCGGGCCGTCGGCGCCGAGAACTTCTTCCTCTTCGGGATGGATGCCGCCGCGGTGGCGCGCCGTCAGGCCGAGGGCTATCACCCCTGGGAGCACTATCACGACGATCCGGAACTACGCGCCGACATCGACCTGATCAACTCCGGGCTGTTCTCGCACGGCGATACCAGCCTGTTCCGCCCCCTCACCGACCAGCTGATCAATCACGACCCCTTCATGGTGCTGGCCGATTATCGCGCCTATCTCGAGGCGCAGGATCACGTCAGCGACGTCTATCGTGACAGCGCCCGTTGGACGCGGATGTCGATCCTCAACGCCGCACGCATGGGCCGGTTTTCCTCCGACCGGGCGATCCACGAGTATGCCGAACGGATCTGGAAGATCGCGCCGATGCCGGTCGAGCCAGACGGAGGGACGGCCACCTAGAGGCCCGCCGAACACAAAAAGTGACGCTTGTCACACGATAATGCCTTGCGTATAAGGAACGCTTGATCGGGCGCATTGCATCGGTCCGCAACGATGCAAACCGGACATGGAAAGTCTGACCTGCCTGATCACGCGACAGCGCAGCAGCCCGCTGCCAACGGCCCGACGCGGCTGACAGACACCACAGGGAATGAACGATGTCCGAGACACCCAAGGCACTCTTCGATGTCACCGTACTGACCGCGGCCATGAGCGCCGACGACGACCGTGACGATGCCGCATACGCCGCCCTCGCCCTGGTCACCAGGGGACAGGTGCGCGGTTATGTCTGTGCCAGCGCGATCGACGAGCTGCACACCTTCTTCGCCCGTACCCAGGGGCAGTCGCTCGCCCGGGGCACCCTCGGCCAACTCTGTAACCTGTTCGAGATCGCGCCGGTCGATGGTCACGTCATCGACGCGGCGATGCGCCTCGGCTGGAACTATCTCGACGATGCACTGGCCCATGAGTGCGCCCGGGCCCAAGGCCTCGACTATCTGATCACCGCCAACCCCGAGGACTTCCCGGGCAGCGCCCTCAAGGTCCAGCACCCCGAGGTCTTCGTGCGCGAACTCCACGATTGAGCTAGGCGTACGGGGCGCGCCGACCGGGCGCGCCGACTCAGCGCTGGCGCACGTCCAGGTACTCGCGCTCGATCGCCGTCTCCAACGCCTGCATCCCCTTGACCAACTCCTCATAACGCAATCGCAGCGCGTGCAACCGCGCCACCGCATCCTTGCCCGGCAGCTCGCCGTCGCACTTGGTGGCGATCTCGAACAAGGCCTTCAGATAGCTGGCACGCGCGCGCGCGACCATCTCGATCACCGGGTTGAGATCACTCAGGGTCAGCTCCGAGATCGCGGGGTTGATGTGACGACGATTGATCTCGCGAATCGCGGCGTCGATCTCCAGCAACAGTCGGCTGTTTGCGTTAGGCATGCTCGCTCCTCGTTACGATCACTGTAAGCGTTCCGCTCATCGTCGCGCGGACCATACGCCACCCCGGGACGGACGTCGATCCAGGCACGACCCACGGCACGCGGCGCCACCGGCAGACACGCGCATCCCCTATCATAGGCGCATCGAACACCAACCCCTTGCCCAAACCCAACCGCGACATGACCGACCCAGACCGTATCATCAGCCCCCAGGCCGCCACCGACGACGGCATGCTCGACCGCGCCATCCGTCCCCGGACGCTCGCCGACTATGTCGGCCAACCGGCGGTCCGCGACCAGATGGAGATCTTCATCGGCGCGGCCCGGGCTCGCGCTGAGGCGCTCGATCACGTGCTGATCTTCGGCCCCCCCGGGCTCGGCAAGACCACGCTCGCCCACATCATCGCCCAGGAGATGCAGGTCAATCTACGCCAGACCTCGGGACCGGTGCTGGAGAAGCCCGGCGACCTGGCCGCGCTGCTCACCAACCTCGAGGAGGGCGACGTGCTCTTCGTCGACGAGATCCACCGGCTCAGCCCGGTGGTCGAGGAGGTGCTCTACCCGGCGATGGAGGACTACCAGATCGACATCATGATCGGCGAGGGCCCGGCGGCACGCTCGATCAAGCTCGACCTGCCGCCCTTCACCCTGATCGGCGCCACCACCCGCGCCGGGCTGCTGACCTCGCCGCTACGCGATCGTTTCGGCATCGTCCAGCGACTCGAGTACTACTCCGCGACCGACCTCACCACCATCGTCGAGCGCTCGGCGCGACTGCTCGGCATCGCCGCCGACACCGCCGGCGCCGCCGAGATCGCGCGCCGCTCGCGCGGCACCCCGCGCATCGCCAACCGGCTGCTGCGCCGGGTGCGCGACTATGCCGAGGTCCGTGCCGACGGCCACATCGATGCCGCCGTCGCCGATCGCGCACTGGAGATGCTCAAGGTCGACGCCCAGGGCTTCGACCACATGGACCGACGCCTGCTCGAGGCGGTGATCGAGAAGTTCGACGGCGGCCCGGTCGGGGTCGAGAGCCTGGCCGCGGCGATCGGCGAGGAGCGCGGCACCATCGAGGACGTGCTCGAGCCCTATCTCATCCAGCAGGGCTTTCTGATGCGTACCCCGCGCGGGCGCATGGCCACCCAGGCCGCCTACGACCACTTCGGGCTGCGCCGCCGCACCCCGGTCGAGCCCGAGCTGTTCGACCAGACAGCGGACTGACCCACCGCAGCCGTCCTCTCGCCCCCTCTAGATCCGTCACGACATGACCCAACTGCACATCCCGCTCGACTTGCTGATGTACTGCACCAGCCTCGCGGCGGTGGCGATGATGGCCGCCGCCGCGGTACTGGAGGCCGGGCGCAAGCGTTTCGACCTCTTCGGCATGGTGGTGGTGGCGCTCGCCGCCGCACTCGGCGGCGGCTCGCTGCGCGACCTGCTGCTCGATCGCCCGGTGTTCTGGATCGCCGACCAGACCTACTCGATCGTCGCTCTCGGCGCGGCGCTCTTCACCTTCTTCCTGGCGCGGGTGTTCTCGTTACCGGCACGGTTGTTCCTGATCCCCGACGCGCTCGGGTTGGCGTTGTTCACCGTCACCGGCACCAAGGCCGCGCTCGCCTGGGATGCGCCCTGGCTGGTGGCGAGTATCATGGGGGTGATCACCGGGGTGGTCGGCGGCATCCTCCGCGACGTACTCTGCAACGAGGAGCCGCTGGTGTTCCAGGGCCCGCTCTATGCCACCGCCTCCTGGCTCGGAGCCCTGGTGCTCCTGGCGATGCTCGAGCTGGAGATCAACCCCAGCGTCGCCGCCGTCACCGGCGGGAGCCTGGTCTTCCTGCTGCGCATGGCAGCGATCCGCTGGGGGATCAGTCTCCCCTACTTCACCACCAAGGAGTGATCGGCGCGCAGCGCGCGCCACGCCGGGTGCGCCTCGATCAGCGCCAGCGCCTCGGCCAGCAGGGTCTTGCCCGGCTCCATCTTGAACCAGGTCGAGGCCCCAGAGGAGTGCGGCAGCGGGATCATGTCCGCCTCCCAACCGGCCGGGTCGCGATAGCGCCACTGCTGACCGACCACCTCGTTGAGCCGCTTGAAGTCCATCAGCTGGGCGATGGCGAGCTTGCCCACCGGGATGACCAGCCGTGGGCGCAACAGCGCCAGCTCACCGCGCCACCACTCGGCGCACCGCGCGATCTCCTCGCCATCGGGCACCCGGTCCCCGCCCTTGGGGTTCTTGCCCGGGAAGCAGCGACACACGGCGCTGATCAGCAGCCGCTCGCGACAGATGGGCTCGTCCATACCGATCGAGCCGAGCCATCGGAACAGCGTCTTGCCCGCGGTCCAGCAGAACGGCAACCCTTGCTCGATCTCGCGGGTACCCGGCGCCTGACCGATCAGCATCACCGGTGAGATCAGGGTGGCACTGTGCACCGAGGGGCCGAACATCGCCGGGCAGCGACGACAGCCCTCGAGCGCATGGTGCAGACGGGTCAGGGCGGCGAGCCGGTCGGCCGGGGAGGCCTCGGCGGGGACGGCGGAGATAAAGGCTGACATCGGTATCCTGCGGTTGAATCAGTCGAGACGACGTGCGATGCGTTGGATCTGCACGCGATGGAGACGGGCGCGCCACTGACGGGCGCTGAGGGGACCGAGCCAAGTATGGGGTAGGACTCGCGACCATGGAGTACACCGAGCCGCTCGATCACCTCGGTGTGGTGTTCGACGCTCGCGCGCAGTGCATCGATACGATCGGGTCCGGCATCGAGGTGCGGGGTGGCGTCGACCGACGTGATCTCGACGCGATGGCCCGGACTGGCGCAAAGGGCGTGGACCAGCGCGGTGACGGCGGTATTCACCATCACCAGGTGATCGAGCACCATGTAGACCGACCAGTCCCGCCCACCGGGCTCGAGTCCGGCGACGCGACGGATACGCAGCGCGCACCGCCCCCGCGCCTCGTCGAGCCCGACGGCGATGGCGCAGGCCAGCTCGGCCTCGCGGCGGAACAGACGCAACACCGCCCCCGGCGACGCCAGCGCAGCATAGGCGCGCAGGGCGAGACCGGGCACCAGGCGCTTGCGCACCGGGAGGCGCAGCCCCGCCGGATCGGTTGCGTCGGTCTCGCGTCGACTCACCCGTTGGCCTTACCCCAGCTGTCGCGCAGCCCCACGGTGCGGTTGAACACCGGGCGCTGCGCCGTCGAGTCGGGATCGACGACGAAATAGCCCTCGCGCTCGAACTGGAAGCGCTCGCCCGGGCGCGCCCCGCCGAGGCTCGGCTCGAGCATGCAGCCGACCAGCACCTCGAGCGAGTCGGGATTGATGTCGTCGCGATAGTCCTGCCCCTCGGCGCCGGGCATCGCCACCCGGAACAGACGGTCGTAGAGACGCACCTCGGCGGGCACCGCGTGCGCGGCGGCGACCCAGTGGATCACCCCCTTGACCTTGCGCCCCTCGGGCTTGCAGCCGAGGGTGGCCGGGTCGATGCTCGCGCGCAGCTCGACGAGCTCGCCGGCAGCGTCCTTGACCACCTCGTCGCAGCGGATCACATAGGCGTTGCGCAGCCGCACCTCGCCGCCCGGCACCAGCCGCTTGAAGCCCTTCGGCGGGACCTCGGCGAAATCCGCGCGATCGATATAGAGCTCGCGCCCGAAGGGGACCTCGCGGTGACCCATCGACTCGTCCTTGGGATGATTGGCCGCGCTGATGTTCAGCACCTCGTCCTCGGGGTAATTGGTCAACACCACCTTGAGCGGGCGCAGCACCGCCATGCGCCGGGGCGCGTGGGCGTCGAGGTCGTCGCGAATGGTGCTCTCGAGCATCGCCATCTCCACCCGGTTCTCGGACTTGGTCACGCCGATACGCTCGCAGAACTCGCGCAACGCCGTCGGGGTATAGCCTCGCCGACGCAGCCCGGCGATGGTCGGCATGCGCGGATCGTCCCAACCCTCGACGTGCCCCTCGGCGACCAGCTCGGTGAGCTTACGCTTGCTGGTGACGGTGTACTCGAGATTGAGCCGGCTGAACTCGATCTGACGCGGCCGGCTCGGCACCGAGACGTGCTCGACGCACCAGTCGTAGAGCGGACGGTGGTCCTCGAACTCGAGGGTGCAGAGCGAGTGGGTGACACCCTCGATGGCGTCACTCAGCGGGTGGGTGAAGTCATAGGTCGGGTAGAGACACCAGGCATCCCCGGTCTGGTGATGGACCACCCCGTGCTTGATGCGATAGAGCACCGGGTCGCGCAGGTTGATGTTGGGCGCGGCCATGTCGATACGCGCGCGCAGGGTGCGCGAGCCGTCGGGGAACTCGCCGGCGCGCATCCGCGCGAACAGCTCGAGGTTCTCCGCCACCGGACGATCGCGCCACGGGCTCGGGCGACCGGGCTCGGTGAGGGTACCGCGATACTCGCGCATCTGCTCGGCGTCGAGCTCGCAGACATAGGCCAGCCCCTGCTCGATCAGCTCGACGGCGAAACCATAGAGCCGCTCGAAGTAATCCGAGGCGAAGAACGCCTGGCCGCCCCACTCGAAGCCGAGCCAGCGCACGTCGGCCTGGATCGCCTCGACGAACTCGACGTTCTCCTTGTGCGGATTGGTGTCGTCGAAGCGCAGGTTGCACTGCCCGCCGAACGACTCGGCCAGCCCGAAGTTGAGCACGATCGACTTGGCGTGGCCGATGTGCAGATAGCCATTGGGCTCGGGCGGGAAACGGGTCACCACCCGGTCGTGGGTCCCGGCGGCCAGATCCGCTTCGACGATCTGGCGGATGAAATTGGTGCGGGTCGGCTCGGCAGCGTCGGTCATGATGTCTCAGGGAGTCGAAGGGTTGGACGACAAACCGTACATTTTATCGCGCCCGCTCGTGGGCGTCAGCTTGGTCGCACGGCCGACTGCCGCTATTGTGGCGCCGATCCTCAGCGGGCGTGGCCTGGACGAGACACCGCCGCGCAGACGGGCACCGGCGTACCGATCGCCGCGTTCCCGAGCGCACGACACCCTCTCGGCGCGACCAGGCGGCCAATGGCCGGCGATCCGCGTTTACGGCGACCGGCTCTGCTAGAATCTGCGCTCACTCCCATCACAACCGATCCGGAATCCCATGACCGTTCGTACCCGATTCGCACCGTCTCCAACCGGCTATCTGCACGTCGGCGGCGCCCGTACCGCGCTGTTCAGCTACCTCTTCGCCCGCAGGCACGGTGGGCAGTTCGTGCTGCGGATCGAGGACACCGACCTTGAACGCTCGACCGAGGAGTCGGTCAACGCGATCCTCGAGGGCATGACCTGGCTCGGGCTCGACTACGACGAGGGGCCCTTCTACCAGACCCATCGCTTCGACCGCTACAACCAGGTCATCGACGAGCTGCTCGACAAGGGGCTGGCCTATCGCTGCGACTGCCCCCGGGAGCGACTCGACCAACTGCGCGAGGATCAGATGGCGCGCAAGGTCAAACCACGCTATGACGGGCATTGCCGCAACCGCCAGGTCGACCCCGACAAGCCGCACGTGATCCGCTTCAAGAACCCCGCCGATGGCGTGGTGGTGGTCGACGACATGATCCGTGGGCGGATGCCGTTCAACAATGCCGAACTCGACGACCTCATCATCCGTCGCAGCGATGGCTCCCCGACCTACAACCTCACCGTGGTGGTGGACGACGCCGACATGGGCATCACCCACGTCATCCGCGGCGACGACCACATCAACAACACCCCGCGTCAGATCAACATCCTGCGCGCGCTCGGCTGCGACATCCCCAAGTATGCGCATGTACCGATGATCCTCGGTGACGACGGGGCGCGGCTGTCGAAGCGCCATGGCGCGGTGAGCGTGATGTCCTACCGCGAGCAAGGCTACCTGCCCGAGGCCCTGCTCAACTATCTGGTCCGCCTGGGTTGGTCGCACGGCGACCAGGAGATCTTCTCGCTCGAGGAGATGATCGAGCTGTTCGACATCAGCGCGGTCAACAAGGCCGCCTCGGCCTTCAACACCGACAAGCTCGACTGGCTCAACCAGCACTATCTCCACCACGCCGAGCCGGCCCGCATCGCCCGGCTGCTCAGTCCGCACCTGGGACAGCTGGGGGTCGACCCCAGCACCGGCCCGGAGCTGACCGATGTGGTCAAGGCCCAGGCCGCGCGCGCCAAGACCCTCGCCGAGTTGGCGCGGATCAGCACCTTCTGCTACCAGGACTTCGACGAATTCGACGAGACATCGGCGAAGAAACACCTTCGCCCGGTCGCCCGTGAACCGCTGGAGCGACTGCGCGCGGCCTTCGAGATGATGGCCTACGAGGACTGGCAGCCGGACGACCTCAAGCGCGTGGTCGAACGCGTCTCCGAGGAACTCGAGGTGAAGATGGGCAAGGTCGCCCAGCCGCTGCGCGTGGCCATCGTCGGGCGTGCCGCCTCACCGGGGATCGAGGAGACACTGATGCTGGTCGGCAAGGAGGCGACCCTGCGCCGCATCGACAAGGCGCTGGCCTACATCGCCGCGCGCGAGGCCGCATCCGACTGACCCTGATCGCACTCACCCGACCCCACGCCAGGGGCCATCGCGGCCCCCGGCGTGGTCGCCTCACGGGACCGGATCAGTGGTCCCACATCACATTGACCTCGGCGGCGGCCGCGGCCTCGAGCAGTTCGATCAGCGGCAGGGCCCGGTGAGCCAGACTGACGTGACGCGGCGCATCGTCCTCGCCATGATGCGGCGCATCGAGGGTCAACCCGGGATGGTCGGTGACCGCGGTACGCAACCGCTCCAGCGCCTGGGGGACATCTGCGGCGAGCAGCGCGCCAGGGACACTGCCGCTGTGCCCCATCAACTTGATCAGGGGTACGGCGACCTCGCCGAACATGGTGATGGTGGCATAGGCGCTGGTCTGGAAGTGAACGAGCATGGCAAGGACTCCAGTGATGAACGGTGCCGGTCCACCGTCGTCAGGTTGAGCCACGCGAGCACACAGGACCAGGGGGGAGACAACACGCGGCCCGCGCCCGCGCCCGCGCCCGCGCACCTGACCTGACCTGACCTGACCTGACCTGACCTGACCTGACCTGACCTGACCTGACCTGACCTGACGAACAGATCCTACCGGCGGAGGTCGGCACGCACACCCGGCGGCCGACAGGTCGAGGCTCGATCTTACCGACGCCCGCCCGGCTTGTCCGCTCCCAGGCCCTGGGGTATGGTCGGGACCATGAAATTCACCGAAACAGAAGACGCTGGCAGCAATCGGGTCCAGGGCTATGGCCCCGAGGGGACACGGATCCGTGACCACGCCTACACCCACGCCCTGCTGGTGTCGGCCGAGCGACTGGATCCGGACTGGGGACCGGCGCGCGCCGAGGAACTCACCTCCGAGCACATCGCCGCGCTGCTCGAGGACCACCCCCAGGTGATCATCATCGGCACCGGGGCGCGTCAGGTCTTCCCCGCCGCTGCGGTCTATCGCGAGGCGATCGCACGCGGGGTCGGCATCGAGTTCATGGATACCGGCGCCGCCTGCCGTACCTTCAACATCCTGCTCGATGAGGACCGACGAGTGGTCGCGGGACTGCTGCCCTACTGAGCCTGGAGCACACGCCATGGATCGCGCCCTGGTCCCCGGGATCCTCCTCGCCGCCCTGCTCGCCGTCCTCGGGCTCGCACTGTTGATGCCCGATCCAACACCCCCTGGTGGCGCACGCCTGCCCTGGCAGGTCGATCTCACCACCGACGGGACCACCCGGGTGTTCGGGCTCACCCTCGGCGCCAGCACCCTGGCCGAGGCCCGCGCCCTGTTCGGCGAGTCGGGCGAGTTGAACCTGTTCCGTGCCGGCGACGCGCAGGCACCCCGTCTGAGCGTCGAGGCCTATTTCTCACGCCTGCACCTACACCGACTACGCGCCGACTTCGTCCTCACCCTGGAGATCGCGACCGAGCAGCTGGCCGCAGCCTATGCCCGCGGGCTGCGCATCAGCCAGCTGCCGAGCGGCGACAAGAAGGTCCGTCTCGCCCCCGAGGACGAGGCCGCGTTCGCCACCGCGCCGATCCGCGCCATCACCTATCTGCCCCAAGCACGGCTCGATCCGGCACTGATCGAACGCCGCTTCGGCCAACCGGCGCAGCAACTCGTCGAGCCCGAGAGCGGCGTCGTCCATCATCTCTATCCAGAACACGGCATCGACGTCGCCCTCGCCGCCGATGGCGAGACCGTCATCCAGTACGTCGCGCCAGCGGCCTTCGAGACCCTGCTCGCGCCGCTCGAGGCGCACGCGACCGATCAGCGCACGCCGTCGACGTAACGGTCGCGTGCCTCGCGGGCGCGCGCGAACAACGCCAGCAACTCGTCGCCGTCCTCCTCGCGGATCAGCCGCGCGAGATCGGCCAGCTCGATGCTGAAGCGCGCGAGCATCGCGCTCAACGCCTCGCGGTTGGCCAGACAGATGTCGCGCCACATCTCCGGGCTGCTCGAGGCGATACGGGTGAAGTCGCGGAAACCGCTCGCCGCATAGCGGAAGATCTCATCGTTCTCGCGCATCCGCGCCAGGGTATCGACCAGACCGAAGGCGAGCATGTGCGGCAGATGACTGGTCGCGGCCAGCACCTCGTCGTGGTGGGCCACGCTCATCCGCATCACCTCGGCACCACAGGCCCGCCACATCGCCTCGACCCGATCGACCGCCGCCGACGCGGTCTGCTCCACCGGGGTGAGGATCACCCGACGATCGCGGTAGAGCGAGGGAAAGGCGGCCTCGACCCCACTGCGCTCGGTGCCGGCGATCGGGTGCCCCGGCACCAGGAACGGTGGCGGCGCGCCAAACACCGCGCCGGCATCGGCCACCACGCTGCCCTTGACGCTGCCGCCGTCAGTGACCACCGCCCCCGGCGCGAGCGCTGGGGCGATGGCCGTGAGCACCCCGCGCATCGCCCCCATGGGCACGGCGAGAAAGACCATGTCGGCGCCGACGACCGCCTCGGCCGGGTCATGGCAGAAGCGATCGATCACCCCCAGCTCGCGGGCCCGTTCGAGGTTGGGCCGCGAACGCCCACAACCGACCACCTCGCCAACCGCCCCGGCCTCGCGCAGCGCCTGGGCGAGCGAGCCGCCGATCAACCCGACACCAATGACCGCGAGCCGCGCGATCATCGTCCCAGCACCTGCTCGAGCGCGGCGATGCAGCGGGCGTTCTCCGCCTCCAGGCCGATGCTGATGCGCAGGTGATTGGGCAGCCCGTAATTGGCCACCGGTCGCACGATCACGCCCAGACGCAACAAGGCATCGTTGATCGGCGCGGCCGGGCGACCGAGGTCGACGGTGATGAAGTTGCCCACCGAGGGGATGAAGTCGAGCCCCAGGCGCGCGAAGGCCGCAGTGTACTGGCGCATCCCGGCGCGGTTGAGCTCGACCGAGGCACGCACGTGCTCGCGGTCATCGAGCGCGGCGACCGCCGCGGCCTGAGCCAGGGCATTGACGTTGAACGGCTGGCGCACCCGATTGAGCAGGTCGGCGACCTTGGGGTGGCTCAGGCCGTAGCCGACGCGCAACGCCGCCAGGCCGTGGACCTTGGCGAAGGTGCGGGTGACGATCAGGTTGGGGTGATTCTCCAGCCACAGGGTGGCGTCGGGGAAATCGGGCTCGTTGACGTAGTCGGTATAGGCCTCGTCGATCACCACCAGGCAGGTGCGCGGCAGCGCCTCGATGAAGGACTTGAGCGTGGCGGCATCGAGCCAGGTGCCGCTCGGATTGTTGGGGTTGGCGATCCACACCACCCGGGTGCGCTCGTTGACCAGCGCGGTCATCGCCTCGAGGTCGTGCCCGTAATCACGCGCCGGGGCGATGCGGGCGGTCGCGCCCACCGCCTGGGTGGAGATGGCATAGACGGCGAAGGCGTGCTCGGAGATCACCGACTCGGTGCCGGGCTGGAGGAAGGCGCGCGCGATCAGGTCGAGCACGTCGTTGGAGCCGTTACCGAGGGTCACCGTGCTCGGCGAGACGTCGTGATGCGCGGCGATCGCCATGCGCAACTCGAAGCCACCGCCGTCGGGATAGCGCCCGAGGTCGCCACAGGCCTCGGCGATCGCCGCGCGCGCCTTGGGACCGGGGCCGAGCGGGTTCTCGTTGGAGGCGAGCTTGACCGCATCGGTGATGCCGAGTTCGCGCTCGAGCTCGGCCATCGGCTTGCCCGGGACATAGGGTGAGAGACCGGCGACCCAGGGCGCGGCGATCTCGAGGAAGGGGTTCTCTTGATTGGGCATGATGCAGACTCGCGATGATCTTGTCCGTCCCCGGCGAGGGGCGGAACGTCCTTGAAGATGATCGACCCCGCGGCCCGTCGCCGGCGCGACCGCCCCGTGGGGTCGGAGAGGATGGCTGCGACCGAACCGGTCGCGGTGCTATCCGGCCCTACAGCACCGCGACCGGATAGGAACCCAGCACCTTGAACAACAGCGCCTGGCGTTCCAAGTGCTCGAGCGCTGCGGCGACCGGCAGGTCGTCACGGTGCCCCATGATGTCGACGAAGAAGACATAGTCCCAGATACCACGCCGCGAGGGCCGCGACTCGATCCGGGTCATGCTGATGCCATGGGCGGCCAGCGGCATCAACAGGGCATGCAAGCCCCCGGCCTCGTTACGACACGAGAGCAGCAGGCTGGTCTTGTCCTGACCGCTCGGCGGTGCGTCCTGCTTGCCGATGACGAGAAAGCGGGTGGTATTGCCCGGCTCGTCCTCGATACGCTCGGCGAGCAGCTCCAGCCCATAGATCTCGGCGGCCTGATAGCCGGCCACCGCCGCGGCGCCCGACTCCTTGGCGGCGGTGCGCGCGGCGTCGGCGTTACTGCCGACGGCCACCCGCTCGGCGTGCGGCAGATAGCGATCGAGCCACTCGCGACACTGCGCGAGCGATTGCTGGTGGGAGTAGACGGTACGGATCGCACCGAGTTCGGTCTCGGCGCTCATCAAATGATGGTGGATACGCAGCGAGACCTCGCCGGTGATCGCCAGTGGCGAGGCCATGAACAGATCGAGGGTATGGCTGACCACGCCCTCGGTGGAGTTCTCCACCGGCACCACACCGAAGTCGCAGGAACCGGCCTCGACCTCGCGAAAGATCTCATCGATGGTGGCCATCGCCCGGGTCACCACCGAGTGGCCGAAGTGCTTGATCGCCGCGGCCTGGGTGAAGGTGCCCTCGGGACCGAGGAAGGCGGCCTGCAGCGGGCGCTCGAGCGCCAGGCAGGCGGACATGATCTCGCGAAACAGCCGCGCCACCTCCTCGCCGTCGAGCGGCCCCGGGTTGGCGCCCTTGACCCGGCGCAGGATCGCCACCTCGCGCTCGGGGCGGTAGAACTGCACCGCCCGACCGTCGGTCTCGGTCTTGATCTGGGCGACGCGCTGGGCACAGCGTGCCCGCTCGCTGATCAGATCGAGCAGTTCCTGGTCGATGGCGTCGATGCGCCCCCGGACCCGATCGAGCCCGTCCTGATCGTGCGCATGATCGGCCATGGTCAGCACGCCTCCGGCAGCGGTTCGAGCACGCGCGCCGAGCACACCCCATCGATCGCCGCCAGCGCGGCGAGCGTCTCCGGCGGACAGGGGCGATCGACATCGATCAGGGTCACCGCGATGGTCTCACGCGAGCGGTTGAGCATATCGAGGATGTTGAGTCCGGCGGTACCGAGGTGCGTCGAGATCTGGCCGACCATGTTGGGGACGTTGTTGTTGACGATGGAGATACGTGCGCCGCCGTTGCGTGGCAGCACGATCTCGGGGAAGTTGACCGAATGGGTCACGTTGCCGTTCTCCAGATAGTCGCGCAGCTGTTCGGCGACCATCACTGCACAGTTGTCCTCCGCCTCCCGGGTCGAGGCACCCAGGTGCGGCAGCACCACCACCTGCGGGTGGGCCTTGAGCTGGTTGTTGGGAAAGTCGCAGCAGTAGCCGTGGAGGCGCCCGGCGTCGAGCGCCGCGAGCACCGCGGCATCGTCAACGATGCCGCGGCGCGAGAAGTTCAGCAGCAACGCCCCCTGGCGCATGCCGCGGATACGTGCAGCATCGATCAGATGACGGGTGTCGTCGGTCAGCGGCACATGCAGGGTGACGCAATCGGCACGGGCGAGCACCTCGTCGATGCTGTGCGCGGCCTCGACATCGTGTTCGAGCTGCCAGGCGCGGGCCACGGTGATGGTGGGATCGTAGCCGATCACCCGCATCCCCAATGCGCGCGCGGCGTTGGCCACCTTGACCCCGATCGCACCGAGCCCGATCACCCCGAGGGTACGCCCCGGCAGCTCGAAGCCGACGAAGGCGCGCTTGCCCTGCTCCACCGCCTGCTGGATGGTGGCGTCATCGCCGTCAAGACCGTCGACGAAGCGCAGCGCCTGGGCGATGTTGCGCGAGCCGATCAACAGCGCCGCAAGCACCAGCTCCTTGACTGCGTTGGCATTGGCCCCCGGGGTGTTGAACACCGCCACGCCACGGGCGGTCATCTCCGCCACCGGGATGTTGTTGGTGCCGGCGCCGGCACGCCCGATGGCGCGCACCGAGGCAGGCACCGCCGTCGCCTGCAACGGCGCCGAGCGCAGCAGGATGGCATCCGGATGGACGATCTCCGAGGCCACCTCGTAGTGCTCGCGCGGCAGCCGCTCGAGCCCGGCCACCGCGATCTGATTCAAGGTCTGGATCCTGAACATGCCCGCTCGGCCTCCTGCAGGGATAAAGGGCGCCGCAATGCGCCAGAGCGCGGCCTCAGCCGTGACGACGCTCGAACTCGCGCATGAACGCGACCAACGCCTCGACCCCGGACTCGGGCATGGCGTTGTAGATGCTCGCGCGCATCCCGCCGGCCGAGCGATGCCCCTTGAGCGCGGTCAGCCCCGCAGCCGCGGCCTCTTCAAGGAAACGGGCATCGAGCGCCGGATCGGCCAGGGTGAAGGGGATGTTCATCCACGAGCGCGACCCCGGGTCCACCGGGTTGCGATAGAAGTCGGAGGCATCGATGGTGTCGTAGAGCAACGCCGCCTTGCGGGCGTTGACCTCGGCCATCGCCTCCAGGCCACCGCGCGCCTTGAGCCACTGGAACACCAGACCGGCCAGGTACCAGGCATAGGTCGGCGGGGTGTTGTACATGGAGTCGGCGTCGGCGTGGACCTTATAGTCGAACATGGTCGGGGTCGCCGCCAGGGGCTGACCGAGCAGATCGTCACGAACGATGACGATGGTCAGACCGGCCGGGCCGATGTTCTTCTGGGCGCCGGCATAGATCAACCCGAAACGCGAGACCTCGATCGGACGCGACAGCAGGGTCGAGGACATGTCGGCGATCAGCGGCACCACGCCGGTCTCGGGGACATAGGAGAACTCGACCCCGGCGATGGTCTCGTTAGGGGTGTAGTGGACATAGGCCGCACGCTCGCCGCTGAGCGCCAGCTCGTGCTGCGCCGGGGCCCGACCGAGCGGCTCGTCGACGGTGCTGGCGGCGACATTGACCGCGCAGTAGCGCCGCGCCTCGGCGATCGCCTTCTTCGACCAGGTGCCGGTGTTGACGTAATCGGCCTCGCCCTTGCCGCGCAGCAGGTTCATCGGCACCATCGCGAACTGGCTCGAGGCCCCCCCCTGAAGGAACAGCACCCGATAGTTGTCCGGGATGCCCAGCAGCTCGCGCAGGTCGGCCTCGGCACGTTCGGCGATGGCGACAAAGGCCTTGCCACGGTGGCTCATCTCGGCCACGCTGGTCCCCGTGCCCTGCCAGTCGAGCATCTCCTCGCGGGCCTGCTGCAGCACCGCTTCGGGCAGCATCGCTGGCCCGGCGCTGAAATTGTACACTCGAGCCATTCTCACTCTTCCCCTAACACAGAATCAGGATTGTCAGTCGTGCGTCGCGGCATCCGCACCCGCCTCGGGCGCGGCCTCGGACGCGTCACCCGCGCCATCCTCGTCCTCATCGAGCGCGACCACGCGCTCGACATAGACCAACCGCTCACCCTCGTCGAGATTGATCAGCTTGACGCCCTGGGCATCGCGCCCGACCACCGGGACCTCATCGACCGAGGTCCGGATCAGGGTACCGTGCTCGGTGATCAGCATGATCTCGTCACCGGGCAGCACCAGCACCGCACCGACCTGCTCGCCGTTGCGCTCCGAGGTACGGATGGCGATCACGCCCTGGGTCCCGCGCCCCTTGGTCGGGAACTGATCGACGGTGGTGCGCTTACCATAGCCGTTTTCGGTGACGCTGAGTACGGTGCCGGGCTCGGGGACCACCAGCGAGATGACGCGCTGCTCGGGCTGGAGTTTGACCCCGCGCACACCGTGCGCGGTCCGCCCCATCGCCCGCACCTGCTCCTCGGAGAAGCGCACCGCCTTGCCGGCGGAGGTGAACAGCATCAGGTCCTGGTTGCCGTCGGTGATCGCCACCCCGACCAGGTACTCGTCCTCGTGCAGATCGATGGCGATGATCCCGCGCGAGAGCGGGCGCGAGAAGTCCTTGAGCGGCGTCTTCTTGACCGTGCCGGCGCTGGTGGCCATGAACACGAAGTAGCCGTCCTCGTAATCACGCACCGGCAACAGCGCGGTGATGCGCTCGCCCTGCTCGAGCGGCAACAGGTTGACCATCGGTCGACCGCGCGCGCTACGCCCGGCCTGGGGCAGCTCGTAGACCTTGATCCAGTAGACCCGGCCGCGACTGGAGAAGCAGAGCACGGTGTCGTGGGTATTGGCCACGAACAACCGATCGATGAAGTCCTCCTCGCGGAAGGAGGTCGCGCTCTTGCCACGTCCTCCACGGTGCTGGGCCTGGTAGTCGCTGAGCGGCTGGGCCTTGACGTAGCCCTGGTGGGAGAGCGTCACCACCAGGTCCTCGGGGGCGATCAGGTCCTCGAGGGTGAGGTCGGTGTGGTCGACCTGGATCTCGGTGCGACGCGCGCTGCCGAACTGCTCGCGAACCGCCTCCAGCTCCTCGCGGATCACCGCCATCAAGCGCTCGGGATCACCGAGGATCGCCAGCAGCTCGCCGATACGGGCGAGGATCTCCTCGAACTCCTTGAGGATCTTCTCCTGCTCGAGCCCGGTGAGCCGATGCAGCTGCAGGTCGAGGATCGCCTTGGCCTGGCGCTCGCTCAGTCGGTAGCCCGCCTCGGTCATGCCGAAGCCGGGATCGAGCGTCTCCGGGCGGGTCTGCTCGGCCCCGGTGCGCGCCAGCATGTCGCTGACCGCGCCCGGCGCCCAGGCCCGCACCATCAATCGCTCGCGCGCCTCGGCCGGGCTCGGCGAGGCCTTGATGGTGGCGATCACCTCGTCGATGTTGGCCAGGGCGATGGCGTAGCCCTCGAGCACGTGGGCGCGATCGCGCGCCTTGCGCAGCTCGTAGAGGGTGCGCCGGGTGACCACATCGCGACGGTGACGCAGGAAGTACTCGAGGATCTGCTTGAGGTTGAGGGTGCGCGGTTGACCATCGACCAGGGCCACCATGTTGATGCCGAACACCTGCTGCATCTGGGTGTGCTGGTAGAGGTTGTTGAGCAGCACCTCGGGGTGGGTGTCGCGCTTGAGCTCGATGACGATACGCATACCGTCCTTGTCGGACTCGTCACGCAGCCCGTCCTGGGCGATACCCTCGATCTTCTTCTCCTTGACCAGCTCTGCGATACGCTCGAGCAGACGCGCCTTGTTGACCTGATAGGGCAGCTCGGTGACCACAATCGCCTCGCGACCGCTGCGGCTCTGCTCCTCGAAGTCGGCGCGCGCGCGCATCACCACCCGGCCTCGGCCGGTGCGATAGGCCTCGCGGATGCCCCGTACCCCGTTGATCAAGGCGCCGGTGGGGAAATCCGGGCCGGGCACCAGTTCGATCAAGCGCTCAAGATCGACCAGGGGGTCGTCGATGATCGCCAGACAGGCGTCGATCACCTCGTTGAGGTTGTGCGGCGGGATGTTGGTCGCCATGCCCACAGCGATACCCGAGGAGCCGTTGACCAACAGGTTCGGGAAACGCGCCGGCAACACCGAGGGTTCTTGCTCGGTGTTGTCGTAGTTGGGGGTGAAATCGACCGTCTCCTTGTCGAGGTCGTCGAGCAGCGCGTCGGCGATGCGGGTCATCCGCACCTCGGTATAACGCATTGCCGCCGGCGGATCGCCGTCGACCGAACCGAAGTTGCCCTGACCGTCGACGAGCAGGCAGCGCATCGAGAACGGCTGGGCCATGCGGACCATGGTGTCGTAGATGGCCGAATCGCCATGGGGGTGATACTTACCCATGACGTCACCGACGACGCGCGCCGACTTGCGATAGGCGCGATTCCACACGTTGCCCTGCTCGTGCATCGAGAAGAGCACCCGGCGGTGCACGGGCTTGAGACCGTCGCGGACATCCGGCAGCGCGCGCCCCACGATCACGCTCATGGCGTAATCAAGATAGGACTGACGCATCTCGTCCTCGAGATTGATGGGCAGGACTTCTCTGGCGAATTCTGGCATGGGTGTGGTGAACCGGCTGTAAGCGTGCTTGAGGGAACCTCAGAGCGAGGCCCCTGATGCGTGTTCTGAACCTGTCGATTCTACCACGCCGCGCCAAGCCACGCTGGAGACGATCCGCTGGGCGGGGAAGCAGCGACCAGGGAAGATCGAACCGCCGAGAGGATCAAACCGCCAAGGCGCGAAGGGCGCGAAGATGGAGAAAGGCTTCCAGCCGCCAGCTTCCAGTGAAGGGGCTGGGTTGTCTCGTCGCGTCGCGGTCGACCGCAAACCGACACTGGAGGCTGCTTGCTGAAGACTGGTCGCTTTCTTCGCGCACTTTGCGGCTTTGCGGTTCAATCTCCTGGCGGCTGGCGGCTGGCGGCTGGCAGCGACCCTCCATTCAGCCCCCAGCCACCCCGGGACCGGGGCGTCCGAACAGATAGCCCTGGGCCAGGTCGGCGCCATGGCGGCGAACGTAGTCGAGTTCGGCCTCGGTCTCGATGCCCTCGGCGAGGAGTTCGATGTCGAGTTCAGCGGCGATACCGGCGAGGGCGCGGTAGATCGATTGGCGAGCGGGATCGCGATCGATGTCGCGGATGATCTCCATGTCGACCTTGATGATATCCGGGCGCAGCTGGGCGAGCAGGTTGAGCGAGGCGTAACCGCTGCCGACGTCGTCGAGCGCCACCCGGTAGCCGGCGTCGCGATAGAAATCGAGGATACGCTTGAGGTGCTCGGTGTCGCCGACGCGCTCGGTCTCGACCACCTCGAAGACGATCCGACCGGGATCGATGCCGAGCTTGCGCGCCCAACCGACGGTGCTGCGCAGACAGTGCACCGGGTCGTAGATAGCCGTCGGCAGGAAGTTGATGAACAGCAGTCCGTCGAGCCCCTGGGCGGCGGCGCAGTGCAGTGCCGCGGCGCGCGCCTGGCGGTCGACCTGGAACAACAGGTCGTTGGCCGCAGCCAGCGAGAAGATCTCGCCCGGGAACATCAACCCACCGTCCGGCAGCCGCCCGCGCAGCAGCGCCTCGTGCCCGACCACGGCGCCGTCGGCGATCGAGACGATCGGCTGGAACCAACTGACGAAGCGCTGATATTCGAGGATCTCGAGCAACGGACGCGCCGCCAGCAGGGAGAACCAGCGCTCCAGCGAATGGGCACGGGTGAAGGCGTGGAAATCCAGGTCCTCGCCCGGGGGGAGCAACAACGCCAGGATGCCCTCGCGCTCCAGGGCGTTGAACGGTTGCTCGACCCGCAGCCGCTCGAGGAAGCCGAGCAGGCAGGTGTCGGGCAAGCGCACCACCATCCCCTCGACCCGGTGGACCAGCAGCGCCTGCTCGAGATAGTCGAGACACTTGTCGCGCAGCTCGCGTACCGCGAAGGTCAGCAACAGCTCGCCCCGCGCCGAGGCCGTCAGGGGCAGCGTCTGGCAACGTGGACAGGCCATGAGGGTCTCCATCTGTGAGGATCGCGGATCAGGAACCGGGGCCCAGCGCGCCGCCCCCTTGATCTATGGATAACAGGCGCGCGGCCCAAGGTCCAATCCGACGCCGGCCTCAGCCCATCAACGCGCGCATCCGCTCGGGGGTTGGTTCGAGCACCACCCCGCGCTCGGTGACGATGGCATCGACCAGCGCCGCCGGGGTGACGTCGAACACCGGGTTGCGCGCCGCGCAACCCGCGGGCGCCACCGGGTTGCCACCGCAGCCGAGCAGCTCGGCCGAATCGCGCTCCTCGATCGGGATCTCGGCGCCGGTGGCCAGCCCCATGTCGATGGTCGAGGTCGGCGCCGCGACCATGAAACGGATGCCGTGATGACGCGCCATCACCGCCAGACCATAGGTGCCGATCTTGTTGGCGACGTCGCCGTTGGCGGTGATGCGATCGGCGCCGACCACCACCCAGCCGACCCGCCCCTGCGCCATCAGGCTGGCGGCGGCGCAGTCGGCCTGAAGGGTGACCGGGATGTCGTCCTGCATCAACTCCCAGGCGGTCAGTCGCGCGCCCTGCATCCACGGCCGGGTCTCGTCAGCATAGACGCGCTCGACCTTACCCGCGGCGTGCGCGGCGCGCACCACGCCGAGCGCGGTGCCATAGCCGCCGGTGGCCAGCGCGCCGGCGTTGCAGTGGGTAATGATCTCGGTCGGCGCGGTGATCAGCGCCGCGCCCAGCTCACCGATACGCCGATTGGACGCTCGATCCTCCTCGTGCACCGCGCGCGCCTCGGCGAGCAGCGCGGCAAAGGGGTCGGTGGCGTCCAGGGTGGCGATCAGCGCGCGCATCCGCCGGATCGCCCAGAATAGGTTGACCGCCGTCGGACGCGACCCGGCGAGCCGCTCCAGATCACCCTCGATGGCCTGCTTCCAACCCGCCCCGGCGGCGGCGAAGGCGGTGCGCCCGGCGAGCGCCACACCATAGGCCGCGGCCACACCGATCGCCGGCGCGCCCCGCACCACCATGTCGCGGATCGCCTCGGCGACGGCGCTGGCATCGTCATAGGCCAGCACCTCGATGCGCGCGGGCAGCACCCGCTGGTCGAGCAGATAGAGACGATCATCCTGCCAGCGCACGGCGTCATCGGGGGTAGGGACGAACGGGGTTGCAGTTTCCATCAAAGGCTCCTTGTGGCATTTTGCGCGCATTGTCCCCGATTTTGCCGCAGTCACCAAAGGACCCCTATCGATGCAAGCCGAGCTCCTCATTCATGCCCCGTGGATTCTCCCGGTCGACGCCGCCGACAGCCAGCTCGACGACCATGCGATCGCGGTGTCCGAGGGGCGTATCCAGGCACTACTGCCCTCGACCGAGGCGCGCGCCAGCATCGAGGCGCAGCGGGTGATCGAACTCCCCGGCCACGTGCTCACCCCGGGGCTGGTCAATGCCCACACCCACGCGGCGATGAGCCTGATGCGCGGGCTCGCCGATGACCTGCCGCTGATGACCTGGCTGCACGAGCACATCTGGCCGGCCGAGCAGCGCTGGGTCGAACCCGGCTTCGTCGGCGACGGCACCCGCCTGGCGGTACTCGAGATGCTGCGCGGCGGCGTGACCTGCTACAACGACATGTACTTCCACCCCGAGGTCAGCGCCCAGGTCACCGCAGAGGCGGGGATGCGCGCGGTCATCGGCATGATCGTGATCGACTTCCCCACCGGCTATGCCGCCGACGCCGACGGCTATATCGCCAAGGGGCTGGCACTGCACGAGCGCTATCGCGGCCACCCGCTGATCCGCGTCGCCTTCGCCCCGCACTCGCCCTATACCGTCTCCGACGCGCCGTTGAGCCGGGTGCGCACCCTCGCCGACCAGCTCGAGATCCCGATCCACATCCATGTCCACGAGACCCGCGACGAGGTCACACAGTCGCTGCGCGATCACGGCCAGCGACCGCTGGCGCGGCTCGACCGACTCGGGCTGCTCGACCCGTCGCTGCTGGCGGTGCACATGACCCAGCTCGAGGACGCCGAGATTGAGCGGCTCGTCGCCACCGGCGCCCATGTCGTTCACTGCCCCGAGTCCAACCTCAAGCTCGCCAGCGGCTTCTGTCCGCTCGCCAAACTGCTCGAGGCCGGGGTCAACGTCGCCCTCGGCACCGATGGCGCGGCCAGCAACAACGATCTCAGCATGCTCGGCGAAATGCGCACCGCCGCGCTACTCGCCAAGGGCGTCTCCGGCTCGGCCGCCGCCGTCCCGGCGAGCGCCGCGCTGCGCATGGCCACCATCAACGGCGCGCGCGCCCTCGGGCTCGATGAGGAGATCGGCTCGCTCGAGGTCGGCAAGGCCGCCGACATCGTCGCCATCGACCTCGGCGACGCCCACACCCAGCCGGTCTACCACCCCGCCTCACAGCTGGTCTACGCCGCCAGTAGTCATCAGGTCCGCCAGGTCTGGATCAACGGCCGCCAGGTGCTGCGCGACGGCGCCCCCACCCAGCTCGACGCCGCCGACACCTTCGCCCGCGCCCGCACCTGGGGCGAGCGCCTGGCCGCACGCGATTGAGCGCCGCCGGGGGACAATTGCAAGCTGTTGAACCGCAAAGACGCGAAGGGCGCAAAGAAAGCGACTGTTTGCCGTGGGAGGCGGTATACAAGCGTTGTGATCATCGCCAGATCGCCTCTCCTCCAGCAGCCTTTCATCCCTTCGTGTGCATCGCGTCTTTGCGGTTCAAACCGCTGGCGAGCGAAGGCTGACGCCTGAACCATGCCGAGCCCGTCACCACAAGCAACGGCCATCGTCGCGCTGGCGCGGGCGCTACGCGCCGAGGCGCTGGGGTGTCGACAGCGCCGGATGTTGCTGGTCAGCGGCGAGGTCGGCTGGTGTGAGCGTCAGGCGCTGGCGGTGCTCGCGGCGCTACCGGGGCTGGCGACGACCTGGCTCTCGGCACGCGCGAGCCCACCCCAGGCTGAACCGCTGGGCGCTGCCCGCAAGCTGCTCGGGCGCGAACTCGCCCTGCTGGTCTACGACGCCCACGGCGGCTTCGACCCCGACGCCTTCGGCGCCGCCACCGGCGCGCTGATCGGCGGTGGGCTGTTGCTGCTGCTGACCCCACCGCTGGCCGACTGGTCGACCCTGACCGACCCGCAGACCGCGCGCCTCGCCCCCTGGCCCCATCCGCCACAACCGGGCGGGCGCTTCATCGCGCGGCTGGCGCGGGTGCTGGCGAGCGACCCCGCGCTGGTCCATATCGACCAGTCGCAGCCCCCTGCCCACTGGCCGCAACCCGACACCCCCGCGCCGGCCCCGGCCCTGGCGCCAACCGCCGACGCCGAGGGCGCGGCGAGCGCCGATCAGGCGCGGGCGATCGCGGCGGTGCTGCGGGTGGCGCGCGGGCGCGCTCATCGCCCACTGGTGCTCAGCGCCCATCGCGGGCGCGGCAAGAGCACGGCGCTCGGTATCGCCGCGCGGCGGCTGCTCGCCGAGGCCGAGGACTATCGCATCCTCGTCACCGCCCCCAACCGGGGCGCGGCAGCAACCCTGCTCGGACACGCCGGCCGCCACCCGGGGCTCGACTTCGTCGCCCCCGCCGACCTGCTCGACCGCCACCCCGCTGCCGATCTGGTGCTGGTCGACGAGGCCGCGGCGATCCCTGCGCCCCTGCTCGAGGGACTGCTGCACCGCTACCGGCGACTGGTGTTCGCCGCCACCGTCCACGGCTACGAGGGCACCGGCCGGGGGTTCGCGCTGCGCTTTCGCGATGCGCTCGAGCGCCACACCCCGGGGTGGCGGCTCGAACGGCTCGAACAACCGATCCGCTGGGCCGCGCACGACCCGCTCGAGGCGCTGGGCTTCCGCGCCCTGCTGCTCGATGCGGCCATCCCCGCGATCGACCCACCGACCAGCGGGGGACTCGCGGGCATCACCTGCGAACGCCTCGATCGTGACACCCTGGCCGCGGACGAGGCCACGCTCGGGGCACTGTTCGGGCTGCTGGTCCAGGCCCACTACCAGACCCGCCCGGCGGACCTGCGGATGCTGCTCGACGGCCCCGGGGTGCGAGTCTATGCCTGTCGGCTCGCGGGCCGGGTGGTGGCGACCCTGATCGCCAGCGCCGAGGGCGGCATCGACGACCCGGCGCTGCGCGCGGCGATCTTCGAGGGGCGCCGGCGCCCGCGCGGCCATCTGCTGCCGCAGACCCTCTCGGCCCATGCCGGGCTAGCCGAGGCCCCGGCGCTGCGCGCACTGCGGGTGGTGCGCATCGCCACCCACCCGGCGCTGCGGCGGCACGGACTGGGCACGCGGCTACTGACGACCCTGCAGACGGCGGCACGCGCCGAGGGCCTCGATCTGGTCGGCACCAGCTTCGGCGCCACCCCCGAGCTGCTCGCCTTCTGGCGCGGCCAGGGCTGGCGACTGGCGCAGATCGGCACCAGCCGCAACGCCGCCAGCGGCGAACACGCAGTGGTGCTGCTCGCGGCCTGCTCGGCGGCGGGTGAACGGCTGGTGATCCGTGCCGAGCGCCGGCTCGGTGCGCGGATCGGGGTCCTGCTCGCCGGGCCGTTGTGCGCTCTCGCCCCCGGGACCGCACTGGCATTACTCACCGCGCTGCCCCCAGGCGCCGACAACAGCGCCGAGGACGGCGCCGAACTCATGGCCTTCGCCACCGCCCACCGCACCCTCGAGGCCAGTCTGGCCCCACTGGCCGCATTGGTGCGGGCCCGCCTCGCCGCCGCCCTGCGAGCAGGACGGATCGAACCGAACGCGGCTTCGTTACTGGTCGCCGTCGCACTGCAGTTACGGCCGCCCGCACGGCTGATCGAGTACGACCGGGCCAGCGGTCGTGAGGCCCTGATCGAGCGCGTCCGTGACGCGGCCGCGCAGCTGCTCGACTCGACACCCCATACACGATGACGATCGATTGACAAACCTCAATCAGAAGGACCGATCGCCATCATCCACACAAACGATTTCCCTCTAATCAACGGGGTCAATAAGCTAGTCCCTGTCCACCGGCACCGAGCCGGGACTCTGAATCAGCCCCCAATGTTTAGAGGAATCACCGCATGACCACCGAGACCCAGAACACCACCGCCCCCGCCATGCCGCGCCTCAACGAGCCGGCACCGGCCTTCGACGCCGTCACCACCCACGGTCGACGCACCCTGGAGGACTATCGCGGTCGCTGGCTGGTGTTGTTCTCCCACCCCGCGGACTTCACCCCGGTGTGCACCACCGAGTTCATGGCCTTCGCCAAGCGCCAGTCCGACTTCCAGGCACTCGATTGCGAGCTGCTGGGGCTGTCGATCGACAGTCACTTCAGCCATGTTGCCTGGATGCGCAACATCAAGGAGCGCTTCGGCGTCGAGATCGGCTTCCCGATCATCGCCGACCTGTCGATGCGGGTCGCCCACGACTACGGCATGATCCAGCCGGGCGCCAGCGACACCTCGGCGGTACGCGCGACCTTCGTCATCGACCCCCAGGGGGTGCTGCGCGCCATGCTCTACTACCCGATGAGCAATGGCCGCTCGGTCGATGAGATCCTGCGCCTGCTGCGCGCGCTGCAGACCACCGACACCCATGGAGTCGCCACCCCGGAGAACTGGCACCAGGGCGAGGCCGTGATCGTGCCCCCGCCGGCCACCGTCGAGGCCGTCGAGCAGCGTGTCGCCGACAGTGACTGTGAGTGCACCGACTGGTACTTCTGCACCAAGCAGCTCTGAGCGAGGCGCCCTGCGCCAGCCGGCACCGGGCGCATGACACCACCTGGAAGCGGCTGAGAAGCGACCACATCTAGTCCATCGAGAACGCTGCACCGGATCGAGCCCCGCTCGACCCGGTGCAGCCCAATCCAGCTCGATCAGGACTCGCATGTCTCACATCGCCCCGATCCGACTCGGACTGATGCCGCCGCTCACCGGCCTGGTCTCACTCTACGGCCCGGAGATCTCCTGGGCCGGACGCATCGCCTGCGCCGAGATCAACGCCACCGGCGGCGTCCTCGGTCGCCCACTCGAACTCGTCATCGTCGACGACGGCAGTCAACCGGAGACCGCGGTCCCCGCCGCCGCCCGCCTGCTCGACGAACACGGCTGCGCAGCACTGATCGGCAACCTGCTATCGAACGCGCGCATCGCCGTGGCCGGCCAAGTCTCGCTGCCGCGGCGCGTCCCCTACCTCAATTTCTCCTTCTACGAAGGCAGCATCCACCACCGCTACTTCTTCAATTTCGCCGCCCTGCCCAACCAGCAGATCGAGCACATGATCCCCTACATGGCGCGGCTGGCCGGCCCCAAGATGTTCTTCGCCGGCAACAACTACGAGTGGCCGCACGGCTCGATCGACGCCGCCAAACGGGCGCTGAAGCAGTGCGGCGGCGAGGTCGTCGGCGAGGACTACCTCCCCTTCGGCAGCCTGCGCATCGATGCCCTGCTCAATCGGGTCGCCCGCTCCGGGGCCGATGTCTTCGTGCCCTATTTCGCCGGCGTCGACCAGATCGAGCTGCTCACCCGCTTCACCCAGCTCGGGCTGAAGTCACGCATGACGGTGGTGATGGGCCACTTCGACGAGGCGATGGCCGCACGCCTCGCCCCCGAGGTACGCGAGGGCTTCTATTCGAGCAACACCTACTTCATGACGCTCGACACCGCGACCAATGACCGCTATCTGCGCGCACTCAGCGCCCTGCCCGAGGTCGACGCGCTCCACCCCGAGGGACGCGGGGTGCTGACCAACTTCGGAGAGGGCACCTATGTCTGTGTCCACGCCTTCGCCCAGGCCGTCGCCCGCGCCGGCACGGTAGCCACCGAGGCCGTGATCGAGGCACTCGAGGCGGTCGACCTCGAGGCCCCCCAGGGAAGGGTACGGATGGACCCGGCCACCCACCACGCGGCAGTCAACGGCCACCTGGCCCGCTGCGGTTTCGATGGCCGCTTCGAGATCATCGAGTCGTTCGGGCTCACCGCACCAACGATCCCCGAACGCTACTGTCACCTCCTACCGCGCCCGGCACCGGCCACGCCCCCCGACGCCCCCACTCACCGCCGCGCCCAGGTCCCACAGGTGGCCGTCGCCGGGGTCGATGCCGAGGATCGGATCGAGTACGTTAATCGCGCCTTGTTGCGGCTCTGGGGTATCGCCGACGAGTTGGCCCTGCTCGGCGCACCGCTCACGCGGCTATGGGCCGACGATGACCCGCCACTGGCCGAGATCCACGCCGCCCTCCGCGAGCGCGAGGAATGGCATGGGGTCCTGCAAGCACGGCTGAGCGACGGGCGACGCTGCCAGATGACCGTGACCGCCGAGCCGAGCCTGGGCGCCGACACCAACCCGGGTTACACCCTCGCCTGCATCGATCCGCAGACCGTGACGCCCCACCTCGGCGCCAGCCGGGTCTCCGAGCAGATGCTGTCGATGGCCGATGTCGCGATCCTAGCGATCACTACCGAGTCGGTCGTGCTCGAGGCCAACCGTCGCGCCAGCGAGCTGTTCGGCTATCGCGGTAACGAGATGGTCGGACTGCCAGTCGAACAGCTCATCCCGCCCCAGTACCGTCAGCGCCACGCCCAGCTCATCGAACACTTCCTCAATGGCCCCGAACAGGAGCGACGGATGGGGATGCGGGCCGAGGTCAGCGGCTATCGTAAGGACGGCTCCCCCTTTCCGGCCGAGGTCTCGATCTCCAAGGTCAGGGGTGATGACGATTGGGTGTTGGTGGTGACCTTACGCGACATCACCGAGCGCAAGATCGCCGAGGAAGAGCTGGAGTGGCGCGCCTCGCACGACGTCCTCACCGGACTGCCCAACCGTACGCTGATCCGCGAGCGACTGGCCCATGCCTTGACCCGCTCGCGCAACCAGGGCCACGGCGTCGGCGTCTTGCTCATCGACCTCGATGGCTTCAAGCTGATCAACGACAGCCACGGCCACGCCACCGGCGACGCCCTGCTCAAGGCCAACGCCCAACGACTGATGAACCATGTGCGCCCCGGCGACACCGTGGCGCGGCTCGGCGGGGACGAGTTCGTGGTACTCTGCGACCGCATCGACCACCCCCCCATGCTGACCGCCCTGGCCACGCGCATCAACGACCTGCTGCGCGAGCCGCTGCAGCTCGACGGCCACCAGCTGTTCGCCACCGCCAGCATCGGCCTGGCGCTCGGCCACGGCACCACCCACAACGCCGACGACCTGCTACGCAACGCCGATACCGCAATGTATGCGGCCAAGGAGCAAGGACGCGACAACGCGCGGCTGTTCAGCGAGGAGATCCACGAGCAGGCCAAGCGGCGGCTCGACATCAGCAACGGCTTACGTCAGGCAATCGAGCGCGACGAGTTGACGGTGCGCTTCCAGCCCATCCTCAGCGTCGACACCCAACGGATCCGCGGCGCCGAGCTGCTGTTGCGCTGGTCGCCGAACAGCGGCGAGGTCTCACCCGCGCACTTCATCCCCATCGCCGAGATGAACGGGGCGATCGTGCCCATCGGCAAGTGGGTCTTTCGCCAGGCCTGCCAGGCCGAGGCCGAGTGGCGGACACGCTTCGGTGCCGCCCACGCCCCCTATATCAGCGTCAACGTCTCGGCGCGTCAGCTCAACGACGCCGGCCTGGTCGATGACTTCACCGCCATTCTCGCTGACACCGGCGCCGACCCCTCGCGCATCCTGCTCGAACTCACCGAGACCTCGCTGATGAGCGACGTCAACTTCAACCTCGGCATGTTGCGCCAGCTCGCCGAGCACGGGCTGCGAGTGGCGGTCGACGACTTCGGTACCGGTTACTCCTCGCTCGCCCAGCTGCTGCGCCTGCCGGTGAGCACACTCAAGATCGATCGCGAGTTCGTCGACGGGCTCGACAAGCGCAACGACAGCCGCGCCATTGTCTCGGCCGTCTGCAGCATGGCGCGCGCCATGGACCTGGGGGTGATCGCCGAGGGGGTGGAGAACACACACCAGCTCGACTATCTGCGCGATATCGGCTGCCACTATGTGCAGGGCTACCACTTCTATCGCCCGCTGCCGGCCGAGACCCTGAGCGCTTTGCTCGAGACCAGCGCACCGGCGCCGGCCACGCCACTGGCCGAGCACGACCTCTATGTCCTGCTCTATGTCAGCGAGGCCACCGAGCCCATGAATCCCCGGGAGCTCCAACAGTTGCTCGGGGAATCACGCGAGGCCAATCGGCGCCAGGGCATTACCGGCTTTCTGCTCTATCTCAACGGCAGCTTCATGCAGCTGCTCGAGGGCAGCCGCCCCCGGCTGCTGCGCCTGCTCGAGCGCCTGCGCGAGGATCGACGCCATCACGGCGTGCGGGTGGTCTACGAGGGGGCACTGCAGCAGCGCATCTTCACCGACTGGAGCATGGGCTTTCGCGATCTCGAACACCTCGAGCGCGACTTCGACTTCGCCCGCTGGCGCACACGCACCCTCGACTTCGTCGACATGTCCGAGGACGCGCGCGCCTGCTTCAACCTCATCGCCGCCTTCGCACCCACGTCCCCCGAGCAAACGCGCGCGGCGCGCTAAGGCTCAAACCTCGGCGAGATCACCGTTACGCTGCAACCAACGGCGTCGATCCGCAGAACGCCGCTTGGCCAGCAGCATGTCGAGCAGCTCGGCACTACCATCCTCGGGATCGACAGTGAGCTGCACCAGACGGCGGGTATCCGGGGCGATGGTGGTCTCGCGCAACTGTGCCGGGTTCATCTCACCGAGCCCCTTGAAGCGCTGCACGCCGACCTTGCCCCGAACCCCCTCGGCGGCGATGCGATCGAGCACGCCCTGCTTCTCGTCCTCGTCGAGGGCGTAGAAGACCTGCTTGCCGACATCGATGCGATAGAGCGGCGGCATCGCCACATAAACGTGTCCCTCAGCGACCAGTCGCGGGAAGTGGCGCAGGAAGAGCGCGCACAGCAGGGTGGCGATATGGGCGCCGTCGGAGTCGGCGTCGGCGAGGATGCAGATCTTGCCAAAGCGCAGCCGCGAGAGGTCGTCGCTGCCCGGATCGACCCCGATCGCCACGGCGATATCGTGCACCTCCTGCGAGGCGAGCACCTCGGCCGGATCGACCTCCCAGGTGTTGAGGATCTTGCCGCGCAGCGGCAGGATCGCCTGGAACTCGCGATCGCGCGCCTGCTTGGCCGACCCCCCGGCCGACTCGCCCTCGACCAGGAACAGCTCGCTGCGCTCGGGGTCGGTGGCGGTGCAGTCGGCGAGCTTGCCCGGCAGCGCCGGCCCCTGGGTGACCTTCTTGCGGGTGACGGTGCGCCCGGCGCGCAACCGCGCCTGGGCCGCGCCGATGGCCAGCTCGGCGATGCGCTCGCCGCTCTCGACGTGCTGGTTGAGCCACAGACTGAAGGCATCCTTGACCACCCCGGAGACGAAGGCCGCGCACTCGCGCGAGGACAGCCGCTCCTTGGTCTGGCCAGAGAACTGAGGGTCGATCAGCTTGACCGAGAGGATGTAGGCGATGCGGCCCCAGACATCGTCCGGGGTCAGTCGCACGCCGCGCGGGAGCAGGTTGCGGAACTCGCAGAATTCGCGCACCGCCTCGGTCAGCCCGGTGCGCAAACCATTGACGTGAGTGCCACCCTGCAGTGTCGGGATCAAGTTGACATAGCTCTCGGCCACCGGCTCGCCGCCCTCGGGCAACCACACCAGCGCCCAGCTCGCCGCCTCGTTCGGACCCTGCATGTCACCCACGAAGGGCTGCTCGGGAAGGCGCTCGGCGCCGCCGAGGGCCTGGAGCAGATAGTCCTTGAGCCCGTCCTGGTAGCACCACTGCTGTTGCTCGCCGGTGGTCTCGTCGCGCAGTCGCACCTCCAGACCGGGGCAGAGCACGGCCTTGGCGCGCAACAGATGGGTCAGCGCGCGGAGCGCGAACTTGGGGCTGTCGAAGTACTTGGGATCAGGCCAGAAACGCAACCGGGTACCGGTATTGTTGCGCCCGACGCTGCCGACCACGCTCAGTTCGCTGATCTTCTCGCCATGGGCAAAGGCGATGTGCGACTCCTGGCCGCCACGACGCACCCACACCTCGAGCCGTGTCGAGAGGGCGTTGACCACCGACACACCGACCCCGTGCAGCCCGCCGGAGAAGCGATAGCTGCCGCCGCCGAACTTGCCACCGGCATGGAGCTTGGTGAGGATCACCTCGACGCCCGGCTGGCCGAGCTGGGGGTGCAGATCGACCGGCATGCCCCGACCGTCGTCGGCAACCACCAACGAGCCATCGGCGAACACCACCACCTCGATGCGCCTGGCGTGACCGGCGAGCGCCTCGTCGACGCTGTTGTCGATCACCTCTTGGGCGAGGTGGTTGGGACGGGTGGTGTCGGTGTACATCCCGGGGCGCTTGCGCACCGGGTCGAGACCGCTGAGGACCTCGATGGCTGAGGCGTCGTAGTTGCCGGTCATGGCCGTGCTGGATCTTCCTGTGGCGGGGTGGTGAACGAGAGGGAGCGGCGCGCAAGACGCGCTGGTTTGACCACTCAACCGACCTACGGTACCGTACCTGCAAACACCGGTTCAAACCCGATGACGAAAGCCCCCGACCAATCCCCGCCAACCTTCGAGCAGGCCCTCGCCGAACTGGAATCGATCGTCGACGCCCTCGAGCAGGACGAGATGACGCTCGAACAGTCGCTCGGCGCCTTCGAGCGCGGCATCGGCCTCACCCGGACCTGTCAACAGGCACTGGAAGCGGCCGAGCAGCGGGTACGCATCCTCACCGACGCTCGGCCGGACGCCGAGCCAGAAGCCTTCGACACCCATGACTGAGAACAATCTGGACGCCTTCCGCTCGCGCTATCAGGCGCGCGTCGAGCACACCCTCGAGCGACTGCTGCCGAACCCCAACGTCGAGCCGGCACGCCTGCACGAGGCACTGCGTTACACCGTACTCGGCGGCGGCAAGCGCATCCGCCCGCTGCTGACCTACGCCACCGGCGAGGCGCTCGGCATCGACCCTGAGTTGCTCGACCAGCCGGCCTGCGCGGTGGAGCTGATCCACGCCTACTCGTTGATCCACGACGACCTCCCGGCGATGGACGACGACGACCTGCGCCGTGGCCAACCGACCTGCCACCGTGCCTACGACGAGGCCACCGCGATCCTCGCCGGTGACGCCCTGCAGACGATCGCCTTCCAGGCGCTGGCCGAGGCCCCGGGGCTCTCCGCCGAGAGCCGCGTGGGCATGGTCGCCGCGCTGGCGCGCGCCAGTGGGTCGCGCGGCATGGTCGGGGGCCAGGCGCTCGACCTCGCCGCCGAGGGAGAGGGCACCCAGCTCGACGTCGCCATGCTCGAGCACATCCATATCCACAAGACCGGCGCACTGATCCGTGCCGCTGTACAGATGGCCCTGCTCGCCCGCAGCGACACCACCGACGACCAGCGCGAGCGGCTCGACCGCTATGCCAAGTGCATCGGCCTGGCCTTCCAGATCCAGGACGACGTGCTCGACGTCGAGGGCGACACCGCGCTCATCGGCAAGACCGCCGGCCGCGACCAGGTGCTCGAGAAGGCCACCTACCCGTCGTTGCTCGGTCTCGCCCAGGCCAAGTCGATGGCCCGTGAGCTCACCGACGAGGCACTCTCGGCGATCAGCATCTTCGGTGAACGCGCCGCCGCGCTCACCGCCATTGCCGAGGGGCTGAGCACTCGGCGCAGCTGAGCGCCCCGTCACCGCCCGGGGCGACCCGGGCAGGCATCGAAATCAGACCCATTGTCTTATCGCCGCAACACCCCCAGGGTTTGTGGCAATACCTCTTTTCCGCCGATCCGTCGAGGAAGCGAACCCATGGAGCATGCGCTCGAGTCCAACCGTTGCACCGCGACCGCCGATATCGCCGACGTTCAGGGGAGCGCCGACACCCGTCATATCGCCATCGACAAGGTCGGGATCAAGGACATCCGCCATCCGGTACGGGTGCGTGATCGCAATGGCAGCGAGCAGCACACGGTGGCGACCTTCAACATGTACGTCTACCTGCCGCACGACTTCAAGGGAACACACATGTCGCGCTTCGTGCAGGTGCTCAACAATCACGAGCAGGAAATCAGCGTCGCCTCCTTCCAGGACATGCTCGCCGAGATGTCGACCCGGCTCGAGTCCGAGGCCGGACACATCGAGATGCGCTTCCCCTTCTTCATGCGCAAGCGCGCCCCGGTCTCGGGGGTGGAGAGCCTGCTCGACTACGAGGTGACGCTGATCGGCGAGATCCGTCACGGCGAGCCGGCGCTGCAGGTCAAGGTGGTGATCCCGGTCACCAGCCTGTGCCCCTGCTCGAAGAAGATCTCCGCCTATGGCGCACACAACCAGCGCTCGCACGTCACCCTGCAGGTGCGCATGCGCGACTTCATCTGGATCGAGGAGCTGATCGAGATGGTCGAGGCGGAGGCCTCTTCCGAACTCTTCGGTCTCCTCAAGCGCCCCGACGAGAAGTACGTCACCGAGCACGCCTACGACAACCCCAAGTTCGTCGAGGACATGGTGCGCGACGTTGCCAAGCGACTCAACGAGGACGAGCGTATCCGCTACTACGTGGTCGAGGCGGAGAACTTCGAGTCGATCCACAACCACTCGGCCTACGCCCTGATCGAGCGCGACAAGGAGGCCGAGGCGCGCACCGCCGAGGCCTCGCTCTGATCGTTCCGGTGTGAGCGCGACCGCACCACGCCGGCTCCTGCTGCACGGCTTCACCGGCACCGCCGCCGACTGGGCGGCGCGGTGCGCGCACGACCCTGCGGCGTTGGCCATCGACCTCCCCGGCCACGGCGCTGCCCCGCCCCCACGGGGCGACTTCGCGAGCACCATCGCCGCGCTGCTCGCCCAGCTACCGCCCTCGATCGACGAGCTGATCGGCTACTCGCTCGGCGGCCGGGTGGCGCTCGGGCTGCTGCAGGCCGCACCCGAGCGCTTTCGGCGCGCCACCCTGATCTCGGCCAATCCGGGGCTCGTCGATGCGGCGGCGCGGGCGCGCCGTCGCGCGGCCGACCGGCGCTGGATCGAACTGCTGCGCGAGCAGGGCATCGGCGCCTTCGTCGACGCCTGGGAGCAGCTGCCGCTGTTCGCCACCCAGGCCCGCGCCACCCCCGCCGCACTCACCCGCCAGCGCCAGCAACGCCTCGCCCAGGACCCCGAGGGGTTGGCCGCCGCGCTCGCCGTGCTCGGGCTCGGCGAGATGCCGCCGACCTGGACCACCCTCGCCCGCCACCCCGGCCGCTTGCGCTGGATCGTCGGCGCGGACGATGCCAAGTTCCTCGACCTGGCGCGTCGGGTCGCGATGCTGCGCCCGACACTCCAGCTCCACGTCATCCCCGGCGCCGGTCACAATCCCCTGCTCGAGACCCCGGCGCGGCTCGAGGCACTACTCACACCCCGATGACACGCGCCATCGCCCCGACCAGCCCAGCCCTGGTCCTCCCCCTGGCGTTGCTCGCGGCGCTGACCCCCTTCGCCATCGACATGTACCTGCCCGGCCTGCCCGAGATCGCCCGCGCGCTCGACGGGCCGATCGAGTTGGCACAGCTCAGCGTGGCCATCTATCTCGGTGTCTTCGCCCTCGCCCAGCTGGTCATCGGCCCGCTCTCCGACGTGCTCGGGCGGCGCCTGGTGATCAGCGCCGGGCTGGGGCTGTTCATGACCGCCGCGCTCGGCTGCGCCCTGGCACTGAGCCTGCCGGTACTGATCGGCGCGCGGGCGCTCCAGGCCCTCGGCGGCGCGGCGGTGGCGGTCACGGTGCCGGCGCTGGTGCGCGACCTCTTCGACAAGGAGGACTATGCCCGCGTCATGGCACTGATCATGTTGGTGATGTCCTTCGCGCCGCTGATCGCCCCCACCCTGGGCGCGCTGGTGATCGGGCTCGGTGGCTGGCGCGCGGTGTTCATCGCGCTGTTGGCGATCGGCGCGGCGGCACTGGTGTTATTCCTCACGCTGGTCCCCGAGACCCTGCACCACCAGCACCGTCATCGTCTCGACCTCGGCCACATCCTGCGCAACTATCTGCGCCTGTGCGGCCACCGCGCCGCGCTCGCCTATCTGCTCGCCGGCGCCACCAGCTTCTCCGGGATGATGGTGTTCATCGTCGCCTCGCCCTATGTCTATATCGAGTACTACGGGCTCGGCGCCGGCCAGTTTGGGCTGGTGTTCGCCGCCAACGTCGCCCTGACCATGGTGACGGCGACCCTCAATGCCCGACTGATCCCCCGCCTCGGCGCTGACCGTCTGCTCGCCATCGGGCTCGCCACCCAGGCGATGGTAGCACTCGTGGCACTGGGGCTGGCACTCCACGGCGCACCACCGATCTGGCTGCTGGCACCGACCACCGCGCTCTATCTGGGGATGATGGGACTGGTGCTGGGCAACGCCACCGCCGGTTTCATGAGTTTCTTCCCGCGTCTGGCCGGGACCGCCTCGGCGCTCGCCGGTGCGGCGCGCTTCGGCGCCGGCGCCACGGCGGCCACCCTGGTCAGCCTGGCCCAGGCCACCAGCCCGGCACCACTGCTACTGGGCATGGCCAGCAGCGGGCTCGGCGCACTGCTGTTGTTCCATCTCATCGCGCCGCGCCACGACACCCCGAGATGATCCAGGACCCCCTACAGCAGAGACGGCTGCTCGAACGCTTCGCCTTCCTCCGTGACGCCGGGGACGACTTCCGCACGGCCTTCTTCGCCAGCGCCGTTACCGCGCGGCTGCCGGCCGGACACATCATCTGCCACGACGGTGGCCGCTGTTCGCAATTGGCACTGGCGCTAGCGGGCACGGCGCGGATCTACAAGCTCGGCGAGAACGGTCGCGAGGTCACCCTGTATCGCATCGGCCCGGGCGAGAGCTGTGTGGTCACCGCCACCTGCATCCTCAGCGCGCGGCCCTTCCCCGCCTTTGCGGTGTGCGAAACGGCGATCGAGGCGGTGGTCGTCGGCGCCGCCGACGTGCGCCGTTGGATGGGCGTATCGGCGCCCTGGCGCGAGTTCGTCTTCGGGCTGGTCGCCGACCGGCTCGGCGAAGTCTTCGGGGTGCTCGACGCGATCCTCTTCAAGCCGCTCGATCAGCGCCTCGCGGCCTTGCTGCTGCATCGCTGGCAGGCCGCCGGACGACCGGCGATGCTGCACACCACCCATCAGGCGCTGGCCGTCGAACTCGGCAGCTCGCGCGAGGTGATCACCCGGCTGCTCGGTGAACTCGAGGGCCGCGGCGCGCTGCGCACCGGACGCGGTCGTATCGAATTACTCGACCCCGGCCTGCTCGAGGCACGCGACGCGATGGGATAGGCGCCAGGCTGGATCGGCACTCGGCAAATCGCACACAAAAAGTTACCATCGAGATTCCATCGACGCTGACACGCCAGGACAGGCGCCGCCCATGGCTCGATTCCTCCCCGCTCCGCCCCGTGCCGGTCTCTTGCTCCTAGCGCTGACGCTGGGGCTCGGCATCGCCGCCCCGGTCGAGGCCACCTTCTCGATCGTCGCCCGCGACCCGACGACCGCGACGCTCGGGGTTGCGGTGCAGTCGAAATACTTCGGCGTCGGCACCGTCGTCCCCCACGCCCGCGCCGGGGTCGGCGCCCTGGCCACCCAAGCCCAGGGCAGCTTGGAGCACGGTCGCCGTGGCCTGGCACTGCTCGCCGAAGGGGTCGGCCCGACCGAGACCCTGCGCCGACTGCTCGCCGACGACCCGCTGCGCAACGCGCGCCAGCTCGGCATCATCACACTCCAGGGTGCGCCGCTGACCCATAGCGGCGACCAGACCCTGCCGTGGTCGGGCGGGCGCAGCGGCGCACACTATGCCGTCCAGGGCAATCTGCTCGCCGGTCCCGAGGTGGTCGCGGCGATGGCCGCCGCCTTCGAGTCGACCCCGGGCGCCCTGTCCTCACGACTGGTCGCCGCGCTCGCCGCCGGTCAGGCCGCTGGCGGCGACCAGCGCGGACGCCAGTCCGCCGCACTGCTGGTGGTGCGTGCCGGGGCCGGCTATCAGGGCGAGAGCGACCGGCTCATCGACCTGCGTGTCGACGACCACCCGGCACCGATCCGCGAACTCGCGCGCCTGCTCGACATCCGTCTCGCCCAGCTCGCCCTCGAGCGCTGTCAGGCGCTCCTCGCCGGGGACGAGGCGATCACCGCCGGGGACCTCGCCCGAGCCCGTACCGAGGCCCTGCGCGCGACTCGGCTCGACCCCCGCAACGACACCGCCTGGCTCACCCTGGCGATGATCGAGACGGCCCGCGGGGCACCCACGGCGGCAGCCGCGGCGGGCCGTCACGCGCTGTTGCTCAACCCGCTGCTCAAGCGCCATCTCGTTGCCGACGGCGGCGAGCCCGGCCTCCCACCGGCCGTGCTCGAACGGCTGCTCGAGAACCCCGGATTCCGTGGTCTGTGGAACGCCCTGCCAACCCCCGAGGACGTGGCGCGATGAGCCGGGGGCGACGCCGCCGGCTCCCCCGGCTCGGGCTCTCCACCCAGGTGATCATCGGGCTGGTGGCGGGCCTCCTCGCCGGGCTGTTCTTCGGCGAGTCGGTGACAGTGGTCGAGCCGCTCGGGACCATCTTCATCGGCCTGCTGCAGATGACCGTGATCCCCTACATCGTGGTCTCGCTGATCGCCGCCATCGGTCATCTGCACATGCCGCAGATCCGGCTGCTCGCGCTCAAGGGCGGCGGCCTGATCCTGGTGTTCTGGGGACTGATCCTGGCGGTGGTGGCACTGATGCCGCTGGGCTATCCCGATTGGCTCTCGGCCTCCTTCTACAGCTCCGCCCTGCTCGCCGAGCCACCACCGACCGACCTGCTCGCGCTCTATATCCCTGCCAACCCCTTCGCCTCGCTCGCCGAGGGGGTGATCCCGGCGATCGTGCTGTTCAGCATCGCCATGGGGCTGGCCACGGCGATGCTCGACGACAAGCAACTGGTGGTACAGAGCCTCGAGCAGTACGCCCACGCGCTGATGCTGATCGCCCAGTTCGTCGCCCGCCTGGCGCCCATCGGGGTGTTCGCGCTAACCGCGGTCGCCGCCGGCACCATCAGCGTCGAGGAGTTCGGTCGCCTCCAGGTCTATATCGTCACCTATGTCGCCATGGCCCTGCTGCTGAGCCTGTGGGTGGTGCCGGGACTGGTCTCGGCGCTGACCCCGTTCGGTTTCGCCGAGACCCTGCGCAGCACCCGCGACGCCCTGGTGACCGCCTTCGCCACCGGCTCGCTGCTGATCGTGCTGCCGCTGCTCGCCGAATCGACCAAGGATATCCTCGAGCGCGCCGGGGTCGATCGCGAGCGCGCCTCCGGGGTAGTCGACGTGATCACCCCGATCAACTTCAACATCCCCAATCTCGGCAAACTGATCGCGCTCTCCTTCGTGCTCTTCGCCGGCTGGTTCGCCGGCAACGACATCGCCCCGGGACAATACCCCGAGTTCCTCGCCTCGGGGCTGGTGAGCTTCTTCGGCGAGGTGGTCATCGCCCTGCCCTTCCTGCTCGATCTGATGCAGATCCCGGCGGACATGTTCAACCTGTTCGTCACCGTCGACGTCTTCACCGGGCGTTTCGGCACCCTGCTCGCCGGTGTCCACACGGTGGCGTTGTCGCTGTTGGTGACCGCCTCGGTGGTCGGCATCCTCAAGGTCCGCTGGCGCCGGCTCGGGCTCTTTCTCGGCGCCACGGCGGCGCTGCTGGGCGCCACCCTGATGGCGATCAATCTGTTCTTCACCCACTTCGTCGAGAACCGCTACACCAAGGACGACGCGGTGCGCGCCATGACCCTGATGGAGGCCCCCTGGCCGAGCACCGAGGTGTTCGGGCGCGATGAGGCGGACGCGCCACCGCCCTCCACCGGCACCGGTTCGACGCTCGATCGCATCGAGGCACGCCAACTGCTGCGCGCCTGCTATGTCCCCGAGTTGCTGCCGCAGTCCTATCGCGGCGCCGAGGGCACCTTGATCGGTCACGACATCGAGCTGATGCACCGTCTCGCCGCCACCCTGGGGGTCAAGCTCGAGTTGATTGCAATCGAGCGCACCCGCTTCGTCGAGCGACTCGACAGCGGCTGGTGCGATCTCATCGGTACCGGGCTGACCATCACCCCGGCGCGGGCGCGCCGGGCGAGCTTCACCACGCCCTATGTCACCGATGGGCTGGCCTTCGTGGTCCCGGACCAGCAGCGCAAGCTGTTCGCCAGCGTCGAGCGGCTGCGCGAGCAGCCGGGGCTGCGTATCGCCGTACTCAGTGGCTTGGGGCTCTACGAGTCACACATCCGCCGGCTGTTGCCCGGGGCCGAGATCGTCCGTCTGCAGCGCATCGAGGACTTCTTCGACACACCCGAGCAGGCCCACGCCCTGGTCACCCTGGCGATGATCGGCTCCAGCCACACCCTGCTGCACCCGCGCTACAGCCTGGTGGTTCCCAAGCCAGTGGCGCGTATCCCGCTGGCCTTCGCGCTCGCCCGCGACGACACCCTGTTCAAGGCCTATCTCGACAACTGGTTGCTGCTGCAACAGCAGGGCGGCGCACTCACCCGCCTCTACGACTACTGGGTACTCGGCCACGGGGTGGCCGAGTCACGCGAACGCTGGTCGATCGCGCGCGACCTGCTCGGTTGGATCGACTGATGAGACCACGGAGGTCATCGATGCGCGCACTGTCGGCCCTCGTCCTCGCGCTGTTGGTCGGTGGCTGCACCGCGCCTGCGCCCCCGCCCGCGACACCGGAGATGTCCCCAGCGCCGGGTGCGCCGACACCGACCCAGCGGCGACTCGACGCGGACCTGCGCGCGGTCGCCGCCGCGCTGCGCGACAACCATGCGGGCGAGGTCTACGCCGGGGCGGTGGCGGGAACCCGCGCCGAGGACCTGGCGATCGCGCTGACCCTGGTCGACGGTCGCACCCTGGGGGTCGGCCCCACCGCCGCGCACTTTCCGCTGATGTCGGTCTCCAAGCCTTTCACCTACGCCCTGGCGCTGGAGCAACGCGGCGCCGGGTTCATGCGCGCGCGGATCGGCACCAATGCCACCGGCCTGCCTTACAACTCGCTGGCCGCCGGCGCGATCCGCCCGAGCACGGCGCAGAACCCGCTGGTCAACGCCGGTGCCATCGCCACCCACAGCTATCTGCGCGGCCCCGATCCGGCGACCAAGCGCGCCCGGCTGCTCGGGTTCTACGCGCGACTGGCCGGCCGCCCACTGGCCGTCGAGTCGGCATGGCGCGCCACGCCACGCGCCCAGACCTATGCCCTGGCCTATCAGATGCAGGCGGCCGGGCGACTCGAGGGCGAGGTCGAGGACGCCGTCTCGCGTTATCTCGAGGCCTGCATCGTCGCCGTCGATGTCACCACGCTCGCCCACATGGGCGCAACCCTGGCCAACGCCGGGATCGCGCCCGGCGGGGATGAGCGCATCATCACCGCCGCTCATGCCCGCGACGTCCTGGCGCTGATGACGATCGCCGGGATGTACGAGGACAGCGGTCGGTGGTGGCAGCGGGTGGGGCTGCCGGCCAAGAGCGGGGTGAGCGGCGCGATCCTCGCCGTGGTCCCCGGCTGGGGGGCGATCGCCGCCTACTCGCCGCGGCTCGACGCTGCGGGCAACAGCGTGCGCGCAGCACTCGCCATCGAGCGGCTGGCCGCGCGCTGGCAGCTCCACGGCGTCGAGCGACTGCTCGCCGTCCCCGCTCGGTGACATAGTCACAGAGCGCCACGAGGCCGCGCGTTAACCTCTCGACCATCAACCCATCGACGAGGTAACGACATGACCAAGAACATCGGCTCCACCGACCGCAACATCCGTCTGGCCATCGGCGCAGTGCTGCTGCTCTGGGGCCTGATCGCCCAGAACTGGCTCGGCGCCATCGGCCTGGTGCCGCTGGCCACCGCGCTGATCGGCTGGTGCCCGGCCTATGTGCCCTTCGGCATCAACACCGCCGCCAAGGACTGAGCACCGGTCACGCCCCCAGGCGGCCTCCGACCTGGGGGGCGGGCGCACAACATCGACATCCGGGTGATGCACCGACCCCGGATCTCACGTATTCTCGACCATCAACCAGAGGCGTCTTGACGCCGACGGCGGCAGAGGGGTGGCGCAACGGCACAGGTCCGGCCCAGGGAGACACGGCCACTCCGACCCTTGAACCTGGATACCCGGTCAGGATCGACCCCGTGTCCGCACTACGCCCAGCCATGGCCGAACACGACCTCACTGCCGGCGAGATCCCCTCCGACGAACTGCTCGTGGTCCTCGACGCGGCACTCACCAGCGTCATCATCACCACCGCCGAGCTCGACGACGACCACCCCCAGATCCTTTACGTCAACAAGGCCTTCGAGCGCATGACCGGCTACACCCGCGCCGAGCTGATCGGGCGCACGCCGCGAATCCTCCAGGGCGAGCGCACCGAACGCGCGGTACTCGACCGACTCCGCCACGATCTCGAGCACGGCCACGACTTCTCCGGCCAGGCCGTCAACTATCGCAAGGACGGCACCCCCTACTGGGTCTCCTGGAACATCACCCCGATCCGGGCCCCCGACGGCACCATCCGCTACTTCTTCTCCAACCAGAAGGACGTCACCGAGGAGGTCCGGCTACGCCAGGCGCTCGAGCGCGAGCGCGCGCTGCTCACCCAGATCATCGATCTCAACCCGGCGATGATCGGGATCAGCGACGGCCAGCTGCTGCATCAGGCCAATAGTGCGTTGCGTGAGTACTTCGGGATCACCGACCTCGAGCGCTTCCAGCGCGAGCGCGGCTGCATCTGTCACTACTTCAAGACCCTCAACGGTCACCCCTTCACTCCCTCGCCGGCCTGGATCGAGGCGGCGGCGACCTCCGGACCGGTCAAGCTCCAGGTCGATCACCAGGGCCAGACGGGCTACCTGCTCGCCGAGTGTCGCCGCCTGCCCGAGGAGGGGGGATTCGTGCTCACCCTGCACGACATCACCGACGCCGAGCTGGCACACTGTCGTGCCCGCGAGCAGGCCGAACGCGACCCGCTGACCCAGCTGCTCAACCGCCGCGGCCTCGATCGCTCGATGGCACACCTCCATGGACGCACCTGTGCCTATGCGGTGCTGTTCATCGATCTCGATCATTTCAAGCGCATCAACGACAGCTGCGGCCACGAAGCCGGCGATGCGGCCCTGCAAGGGCTCGCCAAGGTGCTGTGTCGCCACACCCGCAAGAGTGATCTGTGCGTGCGTTGGGGCGGCGAGGAATTCCTGGTGGTGCTACCGCAGACCGGAGCGAAGGATGCCCGGCGTATCGCCGAGAAGCTGCGCCGGGCGATTGGCCGCGATCACCACGTCCCTACCACCGCCAGTATCGGGGTCGGTTGCGGACGCGCCGACGAACCGCTCGAGATGGTGCTGGATCGTGCCGACCAGGCCGTCTATCGCGCCAAGCGCGCCGGACGCAACCGCGTCGTCTACGGCGGTCCCGACGACTAGCCCGGCTGGATCGGGAAGCCGGCGCGCGGCCCCATCTCGTAGCGGTCGCGACTAAAGAGCGGCGGTGCCTGCATGTAGACCCCGACCAATCGCGCCAGCGATTCCAGGGCATCGAGATGGATGCGCTCGTAACCGTGCGAGGCGTCGACGCCGAAGGTCACCAGCGCGGTACGCACATCGTTGCCGGCCTCGAGCGCGGCGGCGCTGTCGGAGCGGTAGTAGCGGAAGACGTCGCGCTGGTGAGAGATGGCGAACTCCTGGCAGAGCTGGATGACGCGGTGGGTGAGGTGGTAGTCGAAGGGGCCGCTCTGGTCGGCCATCGCGATGGTCACCCCGAACTCGCTCGAGTTCTGTCCCGGCGCGGTGGTGCCGTTGTCGATGGTGAGCATCTCGGCGACATCCTGGTGCAACGCCGCCGAGGCGCCGGAGCCGACCTCCTCGGAGATGGTGAATAACGGGTGGCAGTCGACCGGCAGCTCGGGGCGCTCGCGCTGCACCGCCTCGATCGCCCCCAGCAGCACCGCGGCGCCGGCCTTGTCGTCGAGGTGACGGGCGTTGATGAAACCGGTATCGGTCAGCTCTGGACAGGTGTCGATGGCGAGGAAGTCGCCGACATGGACACCCAGGCGCAACAACCCATTGAGGTCCGAGACCCGGGCATCGATCCGGAACTCGACATGGTCCCAACCGCCCGGTTGGTTATCGATCTCGGGGGCGAAGGTGTGCCCTGAGGCCTTCATCGGCAGGATGGTGCCACGCAGCTGGCCGGTATCGGTGAACAAGGTCGCGCGCGCGCCCTCGGCGAAACGCGCGTTCCAGTGTCCCACCGGCACCAACTGCAACCGGCCATTGTCCTTGAGTCCCTTGACCATGGCGCCAAGGGTGTCGATATGGGCGACCACGGCGCGATCGGGCTGAGAGACCTTGCCCTTGAGGGTGGCGCGGATGGCACCGCGCCGGGTCAGCTCGAAGGGCACGCCGAGGCGCTCGAGTTCCTCGCACACCAGATGGACCACCCGGTCGGTATAGCCCGAGGGACTGGGGGTGAACAACAGCTTCAGCAGGATATCGACCAGATAACTCGAGTCGATGGCAGGTAGCTTCAAGTGGACTCCTCCCGGGTCGCGGTCTGCGGGAACAACAGGTCGACGAAGCGCTCTGCGGTCGGCTGTGGCTCGTGGTTGGCCAACCCCGGGCGCTCGTTGGCCTCGATGATCACATACTCGGGCTCGGAAACCGAGGGCACGATGAAGTCGAGCCCAGTCACCGGGATATCGAGCGCGCGCGCCGCCGCCTCGGCCGCCTCGGCGAGCGTCGGGTGCAGCGCAGCGGTGACATCGTGGATGGTGCCGCCGGTGTGTAGGTTAGCGGTCTTGCGCACTTGCAATACGCGCCCCTCGGGGAGGATGTCGTCGAGCACCCAGCCGGCCTCGCGCACACAACGGCCGGTCTCGTCATCCATGGGGATGCTGCTCTCGCCACCGGTGGCCGCGCGTCGGCGCCGGCTCTGCGCCTGGATCAGGTCGCGGATGCTGTGCCGCCCGGTACCGACGACGTGTGCCGGGCGGCGGATGGCGGCAGCCACCACCTGATAATTGATGACGATGACGCGCAGGTCGTCACCCTTGACGTACTCCTCGAGGATCACCGTGTCACAGACCCGCCTGGCCCCGGCGATCGCCAGCTCCAGCGCCTGCGGGTCACGGATGTCGACACTGATCCCCGCCCCCTGCTCGCCGCGGGCCGGCTTGACCACCAGGCTGCCGAGCCGCGAGAGCAGCGCCTCGGCCTGGTCGAGCGCCTGGAAGCGGGTCTGCTCCGGCACCCGTAGCCCGGCCCGACGCAACAGCCGATGGGTGACGGCCTTGTCGTCGCAACGGCTCATCGCCACCGCACTGGTCAATTCGCTGAGGCTCTCGCGACACACCACCCGCCTCCCCCCGAGGGTCAGCGCGAAGTAACCGGCCTCGGCATCGATCACCTCGACCCCGATACCGCGCCGCCGCGCCTCCTTGACGATGATGGTGGCGTAGGGATTGAGGTCGACCTCGGGCTGACGCCCCATGAACAGGGGTTCGTTGAAGGCATTCTTGTTCTTGACCGCGAAGGCCGGGACACGCTCGAAACCGAGCTTCTGATAAAGCCGGATGGCGTTACTGTTGTCGTGGATCACCGAGAGATCGAGGAAGGCACGTCCACGCGCTAGATAGGACTCGGCGACCTGACGCACCAGCGCCTCACCGATCCCCGGATAGGGGGCCTGGGCGTCGACGGCCAGGGCCCACAGGCTGGCACCGTTCTCGGGATCATCGAAGGCGGCGGCATGATCGACACCGTTGACCACGCCGAGCAGCGAGCCGTCCTGTTCGTCCTCGGCGATCCAGTAGGTCAGCACCTTGGAGGTGCGATGCGCCCAGATGAAGTCTGCCCCTGGCGGCACCATGCCACGGCTGATGTAGAGGCGCTGCATCGCCTCGGCGTCGGCATGGCAGTTCAAGAGGCGAATGTGGAAGCCCTTGGGTCGGCGATGACAGGACTGATAGCGCTCGAACCACAGCCGAAAGGTGTGTGAAGGGTCGAGGAAGAGGTCTTGCGGTGCCTGCGCCAACACCACGTGGGGTTCATTGAGGTACAGGGCCACATCGCGAGTGCCGGGGCGCTCCTGCTGGAGCGCGCGCGCGATCTCGGCCGGGTCGGTGAAGGTCTGCCCGAACAGCAACCGGCCCCAGCCACAGTCGACACTGGCCGACTGCCCCAGGGTCTGATCGGCCCGTGGCTGGCGGTCCCAGTTCTTGACCGAGGGGGCCCGGCTGCGTTCGAGGCGGTGGTGGATGCGCTCTTTCATGGTCATGCTGGCTGTCCTGTCTGCGTCACTGGCATGGATCGGATGACGTCGCTCGGGCGCCAGGGCGAGGTCCGCTCGAAGACATCCGGCCGAACCCCTGGCCAAGCGCTCGCAGTCACCGCGCGGCGGCTGCGAGCGCATGATTCAACGCATGCCGGGCGGCCCGGCAGGTGTCTTTCCCTGACGCCACCCGCGCTCAGATCCCGTGCTCCTGCAGCCACAGCTCGAGCAACGCCACCTGCCACAGCTTCGAGCCGCGCAGCGGGGTGATGTGCTCGTCCGGCGCGGCCAGCAGGTGCTCGACATACTCCGAGCGGAACAGCCCGCGCTCGCGGGCACGGCGCGAGCGCACCAGGTCGGTCACCGTCTCCAGCACCTCGCCGCGCAGATACTTCAGCGCCGGGACCGGGAAATAGCCCTTAGGCCGATCGATCACCTCGCTGGGGATGATCTTGCGCCCGATCGCCTTGAGCACGCCCTTGCCGTCGTCGGTGAGCTTGTGCTCGCCGGGCATCCGCGCCGCCAGCTCGACCAGCTCGTGATCGAGGAAGGGCACGCGCGCCTCCAGCCCCCAGGCCATGGTCATGTTGTCGACCCGCTTGACCGGGTCGTCGACCAGCATGACCTGCTGATCGAGCCGCAGTGCCTTGTCGAGCGCATCGCTGGCGCCGGCGCCGGCGAAGTGCGCGGCGATGAAGGCGCGGCTGTGGTCGGCGCCGTGGAAGCGCGGATCGACCGCCTCGCAGAACTCGGCATGGCTACGATCGCAGAAGGCGCGGGCATAGTCACCGACCGGGTCGCTGCTGCCGACCATCGGCGGGTACCAGTGATAGCCGGCGAAGACCTCATCGGCCCCCTGCCCGCTCTGCACCACCTTGACGTGCTTGGCCACCTCCTGCGAGAGCAGGTAGAAGCCGATGACATCATGGCTGACCATCGGCTCGGACATCGCCCGCACGCAGTTGGGCAGCTCCGGGAGCAGCCGCGCGGCCGAGTCGACACGGATCTTGTGATGGGTAGTGCCGTAGTGACGGGCGATGATGTCGGAGTACTGGAACTCATCACCGGCCTCGCCGCCGACCGACTCGAAGCCGACCGAGAAGGTGTTGAGTCCGCGCTGGCCGTGCTCGGCGAGCAGGCCGACGATGAGGCTCGAGTCGAGCCCGCCGGAGAGCAGCACACCGACGTCGACATCGGCCACCAGACGGCGCTCGACGGCGGTGCGCAGCGCCGCGAGGACGCGCTCCTGCCAGTCCTCGTAGCCGAGTCCACGCTCCTCGGCCAACGGCTCGAAGCTCGGCGACCAGTAGCAGCGATCGCGCTGACGGCCATCGGGCTCGACGACGCGGATGGTCGCCGGCGCGAGCTTGCGCACCCCGGCGAGCATGGTGTGCGGCGCCGGCACCACCGAGTGGAAGTGCATGTAGTGGTGCAGCGCCACCGGATCGATCTCGGTGTCGACGCCGCCGCCGGCGAGCAGCGCCGGCAGGGTCGAGGCAAAGCGCAGCCCGCCGGCGACCTCGGCGAGATAGAGCGGCTTGATGCCGAGCCGATCGCGCACCAGGGTCAACCGCCCGCTGTCACGCTCGGCAATGGCGAAGGCGAACATGCCGTGGAAACGCTCGACACAGGCATCGCCCCAGGCGTGGAAAGCCTTGAGCACCACCTCGGTGTCACCCTCGGAGAAGAAGCGATAGCCCTTGCCCTCGAGCGAGCTGCGCAGCTCACGGTAGTTGTAGATGCACCCGTTGAAAGCGATCGAGAGACCAAGCTGGCTGTCGACCATCGGCTGCGCGGCATGGTTGCTCAGATCGATGATCGACAACCGACGATGACCGAGCGCCACCGCGCCCTGCTGCCAGACCCCATGACCGTCGGGGCCCCGCGGTGTCATGGCCGCATTCATGGCACTCAGGGCGTCAAGGTTCGCCGGGAGGTCGTCGAAGCGGATCTCACCGCAGAAACCACACATAGTCAGGTTCTCCTAGGATTGGGCGAAGACATCCACGGCAGCCGACCGGGGTCGGACTCGAAACGAGAGGACGGCCAATCCACGAGGGGTGGCCCGCAATGACCGAGGGGCGTAGACACGACGCCATTGAAAATCAACGGCTCGTGACCCCGGAACGGACCGCACCGCAACACGCGGTGGGGGTGGGGAGACTGGCTGGACCGATCGGCTGAGCACTCATGGCCTTTCGTCCGCAGATCTTGGATTTCGCGAAGAATCGGGCAGTTATGGTAACCGACACCGAAACGTGTTTCCACCGACGCGACGTGTACGACCCACAACAAGGGTCAGCGACCATTCCGTTTTTTCTTTCCATCCCCATTGTCGGAGCTGGATCGAGCACGGTCCCGAAGCCCCGAGACCGGCCCGGTCACGTCTTTCAGATCAGCAATGGACCAGGCATCAGATGGCAGAACAAGCGAGCGCCCCGAAGATCGTCACCCACAGTCACTACGCCACCAGCTTCGAGGCCGAATCGGAGACAGAGGTCTATGATCCGCGCAAGGAGGGACTGGTACGCGAGATGCTCGACGCACTCGGCGAGGACTCCGAGCGCGAGGGCCTCAAGCGCACCCCGCTACGCGTGGCCAAGGCGCTCGATTTCCTCACCAGCGGCTACCAGATGTCGGCCGAGGAGATCATCAAGAAGGCGCTGTTCGAGGAGGATGCCAAGGAGATGGTGATCGTGCGCGACATCGAGTTCTACTCGATGTGCGAGCACCACATGCTGCCCTTCTTCGGGCACGCGCACGTCGGTTATCTGCCCAACGGCAAGGTGGTGGGCTTGAGCAAGATCGCGCGCGTCGTCGACGCCTTCGCGCGCCGGCTACAGGTCCAGGAACGACTGACCAATCAGGTCGCCGACGCGTTGATGGAACATCTCGGCGCGCACGGCGTGGCGGTGGTGATGGAGGCCAGCCATACCTGCATGATGATGCGCGGGGTCCAGAAGCAGCGCAGCACCACGGTCTCGAGTGCGATGCGCGGCACCTTCGAGAGTGATCAGCGCACCCGCGCCGAGTTCATGTCCTTCGTGCGTGGCTAATGCAGCCCCTTCGATCACCCCTGCTCGAGCTGCCACTGGACCGCGTAGCGCACCAGCTCGGCGGCCGAGGAGAGTTGCAGCTTGCGCTTGATCTTCTCGCGATGGGTCTCGATGGTCTTGACGCTGAGATGCAACCGCTCGGCCATGCGAGCGTTCGACACCCCCTCACCGATGAGGATGAACACCTGCAACTCGCGGTCAGTGAGTAGCTCCACCGGCGACTGCGCCGGCGCCCGCTTCTGGGCGAACCCCTCGACGAAGCGCTGCTGCATATCGGCACTGAGATAGATCCGCCCGGCCAGGGTCTGGCGCACCGCGGCGATCACCTCGTCGATTCCCTTGTGTTTGTTGATGTAGCCGAGCGCACCGGCGCTGATGGCGCGCTCGGCGAACAGCGCCTCCTCGTGCACCGAGCAGACCAGGATGCGGATCTCCGCATCGTGGACCTTGAGCCGCTTGATCAGCTCCAGACCATTGCCATCCTCGAGCGAGAGGTCGACGATGGTCAGGTCGGGCGTCAGCTCGCGCACCAATCGCAGCCCCTCGCGCAGGGTCTCGGCCTCACCACAGACCTCGAGGTCCGGTTCGGCGGCGATCAGGCTCGCCAGACCGGCCCGAACCAGCGGATGGTCATCCACGATGAGAATACGTTTTACGGGGTCGTTCACTTGCAGGTATGCCACCGATCAAGACACGTTTCGTGAAGATCGCCCCAGACAGGAGGACTCGATCGAGATAATCCCCCGATGCCGGCATCAGGGGATCCCTGATCTTAGCGTCATCGCCGCACTGGGACAATGAAACTCGAATACATTGGCTCGTCCAGCCCCGCCCCGAGAGCCGGCGCGGCGCACGAGCACCCCGCCCAGCGGGGACCAATGCCCAACCAGTTGCAGCAAGACACCATTCACCCATGAACTCGCCCGACGTCCAGTCCGACCATCATCCGGGGCAAGTCGGCACGCCACCCTACGCCAGGGTGGTGCATGCCTCACACCACGCGCCCTATGCGCCACCGCAGACAACGCCCGAGGTCTTCGTCTGCATCAACGCACAGGAACGAATCGAGCTTTGTGATCGCGGTGTCGAGTACCTGTTCGGCCACACCCCGACCCAACTCCACGGCGCCTCCTGGAAGCACCTCGTCGCACGCCAGAGCCAGCAGCGCCTCAGCGACCTGCTACAACAACTCGACAGCAGCCCTCATCCGGACGGGATCGACCTCAGCCATGCCGGACTGCTCGGGCAGCACCACGACGGCGCCCTGTTCCCCATCGACGGTCGCATCCTCCCCGCACCCGATGGCACCAGCGGCTACACGCTGGTGCTGCGCCAGGTCCCACGACGCGATGCCGATCGCAGCCATTGCCCCCGGCTCGAGCAACCCCTTTTCATTGAACTGCTCGATCGCCTACTGCAGCAGCACCGTCGTCTCAACCACGCCTGCGCACTGCTGGTGATCGATCTCGACCATGCCTGCCGCCGCACCGATCCCGCACGGATCGAGCCGCTGGTGCTAACCTGCGTCCAACGCCTGCAGCACGGCCGCCGACGCCAGGACCATCTGGCCCGAATCGGCACCACCCGCCTGGCACTCCTGCTCAGCGACATCACCGGCCAGACCAAGGTCGCGCGCGTGGCCAAGCGTATCCATGCCACCTTGACCACCCCCATCGAGTTGGCAGGCACCGCCCACCGGTTCCACCCCCGAGTCGGCTTTGCCTGCTACCCCGAGGAGGCGATCACCCCGGAGGCGCTGCTCGCACAGGGGGAACAGCGCTGCCATGAGCGCGCCCAGGGCGCGCTGTTGGTGAATTGACCTCGAAATCGCTGATCGCGCAATCGCCTTTTGCCGGTCGTTCTTCTATCCTAGCCGCTCCATGTGCCCGGTCGGCCGCGCCCGCGAGCGCGGCTGAACGGATACCGAAGCGCCCCAGGGCGCCTGGCGTCTCCAGGAGGATGATCGTGCGCGCGCTGTTCCTGGCGCTGAGCTACGTCCCGCTTTGGATCCTGCTGCAGCAGACCCCAGGTTGGCCCGCAGGACCACTCTGCGCCCCCGAGGCGGCCCTCACCTTGGCGGCAGTCATGCTCGGCGGCGTGCGGGCGTTGCTACTGCCGTTGCTCGCCACCCTGGTGACGGCGCTGTTGAGCAGCGCGGAGACCAACCTGGTCGCGACACTCGCCCCCCTACCCCTCTATGGTGCACTCGGCTATTGGCTGAGCCAGGGGCGCTCCTCCCCCACCCCCTCGATCACCGCGTTGCTGACCATCGCCGCCACCGCACTCGTGGCCACTGCGGTGCAGGCACCGTTCCTGCCCGACACCGAGGCCCGCCCACCCGGTGAGGCCGGGGCGATCTTCATCTCCTTGCTGGTCACCGCAGCGCTGTTGTCATTGCGCCAGCATCGCCGCAGCCCACGCCAGCCCTTGCCCTCGCTACGCGAGGCGATGCAGGCCACCCTGGGATTGGCGCTATTGCTTGCACTCCTGGCCACCCCCCTGGCCGGGCACGACCTGCTCGCGCTGGCGCCAGCGGCGATGCTGCTGACGCTGCCACTGGCGGTGGTGCTCGGCGCCGCCCTCGGACCACGCACCACCCTGGTGCTGCTGTGCGTCCTCGAGCTACTGACCCTGTTCGCCATCGGGCTGCTCGGCACCCCGACGCTGACCCCGCTCTATCAGGTGCTGCTAGTGCTGATCGGGATTGCATTACCACTGGCGGTCGCGCAGGTCCGCCTGCGCGGCGAAACCAACGAGACGATGCGTGACCTGGTGCGACGCTTCGATCACGAACGGGTCACCCAGGGAGAGGAGGCCCATCGCCTCGCCCGCACCCTCCATGATGACCCGATGCAACTACTCACCGCCGCAGCACTCACCACCCAGCGCCTGGCGCGCGATAGCGACACCGCCTCCCAACAAACGCTGCACCGCGTCTATCAACTGATCAACGACGCCATCGGCTCGATGCGTGCGGTCTGTGCCCGACTCAGCCCCCCCTTGCTCTACGAGTTCGGTCTGGCCGAGGCGCTCTCACGCCTGGTCCTGGTAGAAACGTCAGCAGGGCGTCCCCCCCCCTCTCTCGAACTCGAGGCCGGGCCTGCGATCACGACCCGTCGCACCCGGCTGCTGATGTTCGACACGCTCAGCACCCTGCTCGAGCACTATCCGCTGGCACGGATCCGCTTTACCGACGCGCCCCGAGGAGGATTGGAGATCAGCCTGGTGATCGCTGCGCCAGCAACGGCCAACGCGCTCCCGGGGACGACGCTCGGCCAGTTACTCGAGCTGCGACTACAGGCGCTGGGAGGCACCCTGCTGGTGGAGGATGGCGGTCAACTCATCCGCGTCGAGCTGCCACCACAGGCACTCACCGACGGGGACAAAGACGGCGGGGGATGAGGGAGAGGACCTCGCGCCCGGCAGGGCGCGGGTGAGGGGTGGTCGCGCGACCACCCCAGCGGGGACGATCAGTTGCGGGTCTTGTCGACCAGCTTCTGCTCGCGGATCCAGGGCATCATCTCGCGCAGACGCTCGCCGACCTCTTCGATCTGGTGCTCGGCGCCGATGCGACGCAGGGCCTTGAGCGAGGGCGCGCCGGCCTGGTTCTCGAGGATGAACTCCTTGGCGAACTGACCCGACTGGATCTCCTCGAGCACCCGCTTCATCTCGGCCTTGGACTCGGCGTTGACGACGCGCGGACCACGGGTGAGATCACCATACTCGGCGGTGTTGGAGATCGAATAGCGCATGTTGGCAATGCCGCCCTCGTAGATCAGGTCGACGATCAGCTTGACCTCGTGGAGGCACTCGAAGTAGGCCATCTCAGGGGCATAGCCGGCCTCGACCAGGGTCTCGAAGCCGTTCTGGATCAGCGACACCAGACCGCCGCAGAGCACTGCCTGCTCGCCGAAGAGGTCGGTCTCGCACTCCTCACGGAAGCTGGTCTCGATGATGCCGGCACGGCCACCACCGTTGGCCGAGGCGTAGGCCATGGCGATGTCGCGGGCCTGGCCGGTGGCGTCCTGGTAGACGGCGATCAGGCTCGGCACGCCGCCGCCCTGGGTGTAGGTCGAGCGCACCAGGTGGCCGGGGCCCTTGGGGGCGATCATGATGACGTCGAGGTCGGCACGCGGCTCGATCTGGCCGAAGTGGACGTTGAAGCCGTGGGCGAAGGCGAGCGCTGCGCCCTGCTTGATGTTAGGGGCGATCTGGTCGCGGTAGAGCGCGCCCTGGTGTTCGTCGGGGGCGAGCACCATCACCACGTCGGCACCAGCGACGGCCTCCTCGATCGACTTCACGGTCAACCCGGCATTGGTCGCCTTGACCGCCGAGGACGAACCCTCGCGCAGGCCCACGGTCACTGAGACGCCAGAGTCCTTGAGGTTATTGGCATGGGCGTGGCCCTGCGAGCCATAGCCGATGATGGCGACCTGCTTGCCCTGGATGAGGGACAGGTCGGCGTCTTTGTCGTAGTAAACGTTGATGCTCATTGGGTGTGGATCCTATCGGATGGTGATATCCGCGCGGCGACGGATATGGAAGAAGAAGGCGCCCGGACACCGTGGTACGAGCGCCGCATGAAGCCAGGGCTAGATGGTCAGACCCTTCTCGCCACGGGAGATCCCGGTCGGCCCGGAGCGCACCACCTCGATGATCAGCCCCTCGGGCACGGTATCGATGAAGGCGTCGAGCTTGTGGGTCGCACCGGTCAGCTCGATGACGTAGCTGGTGTCGGTGACGTCGATGATCTTGGCGCGGAAGATGTCGACCAGGCGCTTAAGTTCCTCGCGGTCACGCCGCTCGGCTCGCACCTTGATCAGCATCATCTCGCGCTCGATGTGCGGCCCTTCGCAGAGATCGAGCAGCTTGACGGTGTCGACGAGCTTGTTGAGCTGCTTCTTGATCTGCTCGACGATGTCGTCGTTGCCGGTGGTCACCAGCGTCATTCGCGACAACGTGGGGTCGTCGGTCGGGGCGACGGTCAGGGATTCAATATTGTAGCCACGGGCGGAGAACAACCCGGCGACGCGCGACAGCGCGCCCGCCTCGTTCTCGAGCAACACGGCGATGATGTGTCTCATGTGATCTTCTCGTCTTGTATCGGCGCAGCGCTCAGGCCAGTTCTCGATCGGACAGGCTCGGGGAGAGCTGCATCTCGTGCTGGCCCTTGCCGGCGGCGATCATCGGATAGACGTTCTCCGTGGGATCGACCACGACGTCGAGGAACACGAACCTGTCGGTCATCGCGAACGCCTCCTGCATCGCCGACTCCAGCTCCTCTGGGCGCTCCACACGCATACCGACATGACCGAAGCTCTCGGCGAGCTTGACGAAGTCGGGCACCGCGTCGACGTAGGAGTGGGCGTAGCGGCCATCGTAGAAGAACTCCTGCCACTGCCGCACCATGCCCATGTAGCCGTTGTTGAGCAGGATCACCTTGATCGGCAGTCCGTACTGCATGCAGGTGGCCAGCTCCTGGATACACATCAGGATACTCGCCTCGCCGGAGACGCAGGCGACCTGCGCATCGGGATGGCCGAGCTGGACGCCGATGGCCGCCGGCAGACCAAAGCCCATGGTGCCGAGTCCGCCGGAATTGATCCAGCGCCGCGGCTTCTCGAAGGGGTAGAACTGGGCCGCGAACATCTGGTGCTGACCGACGTCCGAGGTCAGGTAGAGATCCCCCTTGGTGACCTTGTGCAGGGTCTCGATGGCAAATTGCGGCTTGATCGCGGAGCTGGTGCGGTCGTACTGGAGGCACTCGAGCGCGCGCCACTGCCCGATCCGCTCCCACCAGGCGGCACGCGCGGTGTCGGCCTCGGCACCGACCGGATGCTCGCGATAGAGCCGCAGCATCTCCTCGAGCACCTTGCCGACCTGACCGACGATGGGCACATCGACCTTGACGTTCTTGGAGATCGAGGAGGGATCGACGTCGACATGGATGATCTTGGCATTCGGGCAGAAGTGCTCGATCTTGCCAGTGACACGGTCGTCGAAGCGCGCCCCGATGGCGATCAGCACATCGGTCTCGTGCATCGCCATGTTCGCCTCGTAGGTCCCGTGCATGCCGAGCATACCGAGGAACTGCTCATCGGTCGTCGGATAGGCCCCCAACCCCATCAGCGTGCTGGTGATCGGGAAGCCGGTCTCACGCACCAACTCGGTCAGCAACCCCGAGGCCTCGCCAAGCACCACCCCGCCGCCGGTGTAGAACACCGGACGCTTGGCCGCACGCATCAGCTCCACGGCGCGCCGAATCTGCCCCGAGTGCCCCTTCTCGATGGGGCTGTAGGAGCGCATCCGCACCTCGCGCGGATAGTGATACGGGACCTTGATACCGGGGTCGGTAACATCCTTGGGGATGTCGACCACCACCGGTCCCGGACGTCCGGAGGTCGCGATGTAGAAGGCCTTGCGGATGGTCAGCGCCAGGTCGCGCACATCCTTGACGAGGAAGTTGTGTTTGACACAGGGCCGGGTGATGCCGACGGTGTCAACCTCTTGGAAGGCATCGCTGCCGATCACCGGGGTCGAGACCTGTCCGGTGAGCACCACCATCGGGATCGAGTCCATGTAAGCGGTGGCGATACCGGTGACCACATTGGTCGCACCGGGTCCCGAGGTGACCAGGCAGACACCACACTTGCCGGTGGAACGGGCATAGCCATCGGCGGCATGGGCCGCAGCCTGCTCGTGGCGCACCAGGATATGACGCAACGCGCCATGCCGAAAGAGCGCATCGTAGATGTGTAGAACGGCGCCACCAGGATAGCCGAATACGCACTCGACGCCCTCGTCGGCCAGTGCCTGGACGACGATCTCGCCGCCACTCAACAGCGGTCCAGACAGCCCCTCGGCCGCGTCCGCGCCCATCTCATCCGGCTCCACTGACAGTGTCACCTCTACGACCTCCGATCACCCACCCCGACACCACGACGCTCGACGAACCACAGCGACCACCTCGACCACGATACGGTCGAGCACGCGGGGCCGAGGGCGGCGCCAGGGGAAACAGGTGAAAATGGTTGAAAAAGGATCGAAACTACAGGCATCCAGCACGGGGGTCAAGCCAGGCCGAGGTTCAGATCACCCGCCCACCACGCAACGGGTTGTCACGCACGCTCGGGACCCCGAAGGCCAGATCGTGGACATCCTGAAGCAGACCCAGCTCCTCCCAGGCATCCTCCGGCCAGCCACCGGGTTCGGCATACTCACCGAGGATCAGGTCCTGGAAACGCAGGTCGAAGGCCTCAGGATCACCCCACACCAGCGCCAGATAGTTGAGGGCATCGGGATAACGTGCCTCGAGCGCCGAACAGACATCGTCCGAGACCGGCACCACCTCGCTGGGACTGGCCAGATGCGCGCCGCGCAACCAGTCCGGGGCCTCGGCATAGCTCGACTCCTGGCTCTTCCAATCGCTCGGCAGCTGCTCGAGCAGCAACTCGACGAGCTTCTTGAGCATCGGGCGCGGGTGCTCGATGGCAAAGCGCAGGGAATAAAGGGCGGGCCAGTTGGCATCGGCACTACGCGCCTCGTCGACCTCGAGCACCCGGGCCCGCAGCCGCAGCGACGGCAGGTCGCCATCGCCTCGGATCACTAGGCGGATGCTCTGGTCGACGTCATAGCGTTCGAAGGCGCTGAGCGCGACCTCGCCGGTGACGACCTGCTTGAGGGTATGGCGCATGTCGCTGGCATCAGCCATGGTGATGTTGAGTTCACGCACCAACGCCGGGCCATTCCCCCCGTCGCGGGGACAGAGCATGTTGAGCAGCTTCTCGAGCCGCGCCTGACTGCGCGGCGACAGGCTGCGAAAGCGCACCGCCACCTGACAGCGACCGTCGGCGAAACGCTGCGCCCGGGCCACATCGGCCTCGGCGGTGATCTGGCCACCGCCGGTCCAGGGCAGCAACAACGTCAGCGGACCGCCCTCACGGCTCGGCAGCTGACCATTGAGCGCCTTGTCGGTGATGATGAAGCGCGCCCCACCCCAGGAGAGATCCTGGTTGAGCGCAGAGACGGATCGATCACGTCCAGGCAGCCGAACCTTGATGGGAATCTCGGCGTGAATCCGTGCCTGGGTGCGCCGCTCGTGGTAACTGGACTCTGCTTGCTTGCTCATCGAGAGGATCACATTGCGCCAACTACACGGAGCCCGGCTGGTTCCGCGTATGATGATTATCCCTTCATTATAGACTGCACGTCCTGTGCGGAACGCGCACAGAGCAACACAATGAAGAAGGTATCGCCTGGGTGCAAGCATCCGAAGACGAGCGTGCTATCGGCACGCCCGTTGTGCTCACCCCCGTTGCACCCTAAACTCTCGCATTTTACGTCCTCACGCCTGCCCCAATGCGCACATCCCAATTCCCACTGCACACCGTCAAAGAAACCCCTGCCGACGCCGAGATCGCCAGTCACCAGCTGATGCTGCGCGCCGGCATGATCCGCAAGCTCGCCGCCGGCCTCTACACCTGGCTGCCGCTGGGACTGCGGGTGCTGCGCAAGGTCGAGCGCATCGTGCGCGAGGAGATGGACCGCAGCGGCGCGCTCGAGGTCTCGATGCCCGCGATCCAGCCGGCCGAGCTGTGGCAGGAGTCGGGACGCTGGGAACAGTACGGCCCGGAGCTGCTGCGGCTGCGTGACCGTCACCAGCGCGAGTTCTGCTTCGGCCCCACCCACGAGGAGATCATCACCGACCTGGCACGCAACGAGATCAAGAGCTACAAACAGCTGCCGATCAACTTCTACCAGATCCAGACCAAGTTCCGCGACGAGATCCGCCCCCGTTTCGGGGTGATGCGCTCACGCGAGTTCCTGATGAAGGACGCCTACTCCTTCCATCTCGACGACGACTCGCTCGAGCGGACCTATCGCGAGATGCACGCCACCTACAGCCGCATCTTCACCCGCTGCGGACTCGACTTCCGCCCGGTACAGGCCGACAACGGCAGCATCGGCGGCAGCGCCTCGCACGAGTTCCACGTCCTCGCCAGCTCCGGGGAGGACGCCATTGCCTTCTCCGATGCTAGCGACTATGCCGCCAACGTCGAGCTGGCCGAGGCCGTCGCGCCGCGCGCCGCGCGCCCCGCCCCGGGCGAGGAGGCGCGCCTGGTCGACACCCCGGACACCCGCACCATCGCCGATCTGGTCGAAGGCTTCGGGGTACCGATCGAGCGCACCGTCAAGACCCTGGTGGTCGCCGCCGCCGAGGACTGCGAGGCCGAGCTGGTCGCACTGGTGGTGCGTGGCGATCACGAACTCAACGCCATCAAGGCCGAGAAGCTGCCCCAGGTCGCCAGCCCGCTGCGCATGGCCAGCGAGGCCGAGATCCGCGCCGCAATCGGCGCTGGCCCCGGCTCGCTCGGCCCGCGTGAACTGCCGCTCCCCTGCATCGTCGACCGCGCCGTGGCGGTCGCCGCCGACTTCGCCGCCGGCGCCAACAGCGACGGCAAGCACTGGTTCGGGCTCAACTGGGAGCGCGACCTGGCGCTGCCCGAGGTCGCCGACCTGCGCAACGTGGTCGAGGGCGACCCCAGCCCCGACGGCCAGGGCACCCTCACCATCGCCCGAGGCATCGAGGTCGGTCACATCTTCCAGCTCGGACGCAAATACAGCGAAGCGATGAAGGCCACGGTGCTCGGCGAGGACGGACGCGCCACTGCGATGACCATGGGTTGCTATGGTATCGGCGTCTCGCGCGTGGTCGCCGCCGCCATCGAGCAGCACCACGACGACAAGGGCATCTGCTGGCCAGCGCCCATCGCCCCCTTCGAGGTCGCCCTGGTACCGATGCGCATGGGTAAGTCCTACCGGGTGCGCGAGACCGTCGAGCAGCTCTACGACGCGTTGCGCAAGGCCGGTGTCGACGTCCTGCTCGACGACCGCGACGCCCGCCCCGGATTCATGTTCGCCGACATGGAGCTGATCGGCGTCCCCCATCGCATCGTCGTCGGTGACAAGGGACTCGACCAGGGCATGGTGGAGTACAAGGGCCGTCGTGACGCCGAGATGCAGCTCGTTGCGGTCGAAGCCATCGTCGACTTCGTGCGCGAGCGCCTGCAGCAGACCGCCTGACCCGGCGGTGGGGCGGCAACCCCCCCCCCGCCCCGCTGACGGCCCAGCATGGCGCCGTTCCTCGAGTGGCGGCGTCGTCAACGGCGCCGCCGCTGCCCATTCCTGACAGCAGAATCACGATCATGACCAAAGAAGCCTCCTTCGACCGGGACGAACTCCTCGCATGTGGCCACGGTGAGATGTTCGGGCCCGGCAATGCCCAGCTGCCGGTCCCCAACATGCTGATGATGGACCGCATCCTGCGCATCGCCGACTTCGGCGGTAGCCACGACAAGGGCGAGATCCTCGCCGAACTCGACGTCAATCCCGACCTGTGGTTCTTCCAGTGTCACTTCCCCGGCGACCCGGTGATGCCCGGCTGTCTCGGGCTCGATGCACTGTGGCAGCTCGTCGGCTTCTACCTGGCCTGGATCGGCAACCCGGGGCACGGGCGCGCGCTCGGCGTCGGCGAGGTCAAGTTCACCGGCCAGGTCCTGCCCCAGGCGAGCAAGGTCACTTATCACATCGACATGAAGCGGGTGATCACCCGCAAACTGGTACTCGGGATCGGTGACGGCATCGTCCAGGTCGACGGTCGCACCATCTACACCGCCAAGGATCTGCGCGTGGGACTCTTCACCTCGACCGAGGGATTCTGAGGGGACGTGGAGAACGGTGTGCACCAACGCCGGCCGAGGTCGGCGTTGGTGCACCAGGCGGAATCAGGCTGCCTGCTGCACGGGCATCGCCGCGATCACAGCGACGGCCGGCTGCGCACTGGGCAACGCGCCCTCGAGCGGCTGGGTCGCGTCGTTGCTGGGCAGCAGGTGCGGGATCAGGAAATAACCCACCGCGATGCCGCCGATCGCACCGATCGCCGCACCCAGCAGGATGGCATACCACTTCATGGCTAAACGAACCTCGTCACGCTCGCGACCGCGCCCCACGGCACCATGCCCCGGGGTCTGACCCCGCGCGCCGGTCGCCGAGACCGCCACGCGGCTCGGCCGCGTCTGCCGAGTGTCCAAACTCGGCCGAGACAAGTCAAGCGATGCCAGGATGGTCGTCGGTCGCTGACACCAGTCACTCCGGCGCCTGAGGCTGGGCGACAAAGGTCACCACGAAGGTCACCGGCACCGCCCGAGCGATGCGCTCGAGCCCAGCGATCTCACGCAACTGCTCCACCCCATCACTCAGCCCGAACTTCTCGGCATCGACGATCAGCGGCTTGGTGCTGGCCACCATCAAGGTCGTCTCGTCGAGTCGCGCAACCTGCATGCTGATGGTCATCGGCTGGCGCTCACCGTGCAGCGACAGCCGCCCCTCGGCGGTCAGCGGCATCATCGCCCCGACCTCGAGCCCGGCTAGCAGCTCGGGATCGACCTTGGCCTCGAGCACCGCCTCGCGATAATCGGTGGTCTCGAACAACAGCTCGCGCATCCGCTCGTTGCGGATCGGGATCAGCGTCTCGACGCTGTCGAGCATCAGCGTTACGGTGACATCCCCCTGGTCACCGACGACGCCATGCACCTCCTCGAAGGTGTTGACCTCACCGACATCACCGGACTTGATCGAGACGAAGCTCAGCCGCGAGCGTTCAGGATCGAGCGTCCAGTCGGCCAGCACCGGGGTCGCGACGAGCAGCCCGGCACAGGTCAGGGCACGGATCGAATCACGCATCATCATCTCCCTTCCAACTGATCATGGGTGCCGACACCGCCACCGGCGGCGCGATCAGTCAGAGAGGTTAAGGGTCAGAGGCGGAATTCAAGCCCCCTTCCCCAAGGGGGCGGCGCATGCCAGTATCGAGGGGTCCGTTGACCCGTTCGAGTCGATCATCATGCAAGCGATCCACATCACCCACCCCGACTGGTTGCCCGCCCTGCTCGCGCACCAGCCCTCGACCCTCACCGACCCGACTGCGCAGATGGCGCTGGTACTCACCCTCGCCGAGGAGACTGTGCGCCAGCACAGCGGCGGCCCCTTCGCCGCAGCGGTCTTCACACGCGCCGATGGCCAACTGCTCGGCGCCGCGGTGAATCGGGTCGGCCCCAGCCACTGCTCGCTCGCCCATGCCGAGATGCTGGCCCTGGCGAGCGCACAACAACGCCTCGGCGACGACGACCTGGGGCGCGCCTGTCCCGGCGGTTGCGTGCTGGTGAGTAGCGCCGAACCCTGTGCCATGTGCATGGGGGCGATCCCCTGGAGCGGGGTCGAGGCACTGTGCTGTGGGGCACGTGACAGCGACGTGCGCGCGATCGGCTTCGACGAGGGCGACAAGCCCGAGAACTGGGTGGCCGGCTATGCGCAACGCGGCATCACCGTCACCCGCGACCTGTTGCGCCCGCGCGCAATCGCCGTGCTCGAACACTATGCCGCCAGCGGCGGCGAGCACTACGGCCCAGGGGCATCGACCTGAGCCGTCGGGAGCAGGAGCATGCGTTCGACGTCAGCCAGCCGCACCTCGATGCCCTCGAGGGTGCGGAAGCGACGACCCTCGACCGCCCCACGCCGCGCCAGGTAGCGGGTCTCGGCACCACTGGCGACATTGATCACCCGCACCTCGACCACCGCGTGGTCCTGGTGCCAGTCACGCAGCAGATAGACCGTGCTGGCACCGACCATCACCACCACCAGCCCAGCGGCCGTCCAACGCAGTGCACGTGCCGGCACCACCGGCGCCCGCCCCTGCGACACCCCGGCAGCGCGCCGCCAACGCGAGCGCAACACCAGTGAGGCACCGACGATCACCACCAGGGTCAGCAGTAACTTACCGATCATCGCTCACCTCCAGCGCGCCGACGCGCGGCTTGCGCCGCCCCGAGGGCTGGCTTTACCATCGACCGAGCCTTGTCGCCGGCGATTTCACCCGTCATCCGATGCATCGTTTACTGTTCATCCTGCTCGTTGTCCTGCTCGGCGCCTGTAGCGAACCGCCACCGCCGACGCTCAACCTATTCCGTGCGCTCGAGGTCGGCGACCTCGACCAGGTCAAGCGCCACCTCTACTGGGAGGGGATCGACGACCAGCCCGACGCGGCCGGCGATTATCCACTCCATATCGTCGCCCGCACCAACCGCGTCAGTATCGGGCGCGTCCTGCTCGAGTACGGCGCTGATCCGGAACGGCCCAACCACGCCGGCCAGAGCCCGCTCGAGGTGGCGCTGGGCAACGGCAAGATCCTATTCGCGGAGATGCTGATCGAGGCCGGCGCCAACTTCGAGCCGCAACAACTGCTACTCGACCTGGCCGCCGCCGGTAACGCCGACCGCGATGTCCATGCCTTCCTGCTCACGCAGGGTGCCGCCATCGATCAGCCCGACGACCAAGGGCGCAACGCGCTGCACCTGGCCATCGCCGGCGGCCATCTCGACGCCGTCTCCAGACTCATCGACAATGGCGCGGACGTCAACCGCGCCGATGGCAACGGACGCCTCCCCCTCGAGCTGGCACGCCAGCCCGGGGTCGGCGCGGACGCCGGCAACATCGAGCGACTGCTGCTGCGCAACGGCGCGCACGGCGACGACTGAGCCCGGCCCGCCCATCATCATCAAGGAGATCCATGCAATGACCGAAACGGTCGATGACCTGTCCGTGCGCTATGTCGAGGACGGGATCGAAACCACCCAAGAGCTCGACAAGGTGATCCTCACCAAGGGGAGCTGGACGACCATCGTCTTCCGCTATCGCGACTGGGACCGCGCCAAGAACAGCTATGGCCCGGACAAGTTCACCATCCGCCGCTATCAGAAGCGCAGCGGCGAGTATCGACAGCAGTCGAAGTTCAATATCTCCAGCCGCGCCCAGGCACAGTCACTGGTCAACGCGTTGCAGGGCTGGCTGGCCGAGGCCGAGGACTAAGCGAGACCGCACACCGGCCTAGCCCCGAGGGCACCGGAAGGCGGGAAGACGACTGGGTCTTGGGGGCTTGGATTGGGCCGTCCGAACACCACACCCCGCGATCGACCGGCGGGGCGACCGGGGTGCGGCGAGGGTCCCGGAGCCCGCCGGCTCAGAGACCAGTCGGCGCAATGGCGGCAGCTAAGGGGTTGCCGAGGGCGGTAACCCCACTCACGCAGCGCCCCTTCGGCCGCCAGTCATAGCGTCAGCGGATCTCGGCCTGCAACAGTGCGAGGATACGCTCAGCGCTGGTCGAATCATCGATCCGCCCCTTGTCGTCGAGCACCCGCACGCGGGAGGTCTGGGTGTCGCCCTCGACCTGGATCTGATAGCGCTGCACCCCAACACCATCCTTGTCCTTGTCGCGCCAGAAGGCCAGGCGCGAGAACATCCCCGGCTGTTCGTCGGCCAACCCACGCCCCTCGCCGGTCGCGCCGGCGTAACGGACATAGTAGAGACCGTTGCTCTGATCGCGATCCTCGACGGCGAATCCGGCGCGATCAAGCGCCGAACCGGTCAGGCGCCAGGCGCGGCGGAACTCTTCGTCGATCGCCAACACCTGGACACCGTCTCGATCGAGCAGCCGGGCTCGCGGCTGTTCGGCCACACCACCACGGGCGGCGAGTGCCGTGGCGGCACGCTGCTGCGAGGCCCCGAGATAGACCATCAGCCGGCGCAGCATCTCGGCCTCCTTATCGGCATCACGCCCGCTCGGCTCCCAGACGGTGCGCTCACTGTCGCCCAGGGTATTGGTGACCAGCTTCTCTTCCATGCCGCGATGGCTGAGATGGATATCGGTGGTCCCCGCCTTGATCCCGCGCTCGATACGCACCCGATATTGGTCGCGGGTCGAGGTAGCATAGACGCCCTCGACGACCTTGCTCAGCATCCGGGTGACGAAGTCCTTGCGGATCTCGGCACGATTATCGAGCCAGTCGGTACGCATCACCCCGACCGTCGGGTCCTGTTCGAGCAGCAGGATGCCCTGCTCGCGCCAAAAGGCGACGACCCGCGACCACACCTGCTGCGGCGAGCCCTCGACCTCGAGCCAACGCTCGTCGCCCCGGCGCTCGAGATCGACATTGGAGACCTCGGGCAGGACCTCGGTCGACCCCGAGGCGGCGATACGAGAGCGCGCTGCGCGCGAACCGGAGTATTCGGAGTAGGTGGTGGTGCCGCCCACGACCCCAGGCACATCGAGCGCGTCGTCGAAGCTGCTACCGACCAGATCCGGTGGGATCTCGAGGTTTTCACCCGCCTCACGCTGGTGCTTGTAGGCGAGACGCTGATCGGGTAGCGCCTCATTGATGGCGGACATACCGCAACCGGCTATCAGGGGGACCAGGAGCGCCACGGCACAGACACCGGGCAGCCAGAAACTTGCTCTCAACGTCGGCAACCTCTCAGTGGAGTTGGGGGACGCGTGGGGCGCCAACCGGGACACGCCGTCACGGCAGACGACACGCCCCGGGCCTGGCGTGGGGATCAGAGGAGACCAGCCCGCTCCATGGCGGCCCTGACGCGTCCGTGATGTTCATCGGAGAGCCAGGTCAACGGCAACCGGATCCCGCGCGGGCTGCGTCCCAGCTCGGAGACGGCCCATTTTACCGGGATCGGGTTGGACTGCACGAACAACTCGGTATGCAGGCCGGCGAGCGCCTGATCGAGGGCCAACGCCTGCTCGCGCTCACCGGCGAGCGCCGCAGCGCACATCGCCTGCATCTGGCGCGGGGCGACGTTGGTCGTCACCGAGATCACCCCGTCACCGCCACGCAGCATGAACTCGCAGCCGGTGGCGTCGTCACCACTGTAGAGGGCGAAGTCCGGCCCGCAACCCGCGCGCAACGCCGGCAACCGGGCGAGATCTGCGGTCGCGTCCTTGATGCCGACGATATTATCGATCGTGGCCAGTCGCACCACCGTCTCGGTGTGCATGTCGCAGGCGGTCCGTCCAGGGACGTTGTAGAGGATCTGCGGCAGGTCGACGGCCTCGGCGATCGCCTTGAAGTGCAGATAGAGTCCTTCCTGCGTCGGTTTGTTGTAGTAGGGGGTGACCAGCAGCGCGGCGTCGGCCCCAGCCGACTGGGCGCAACGGGTCAGCGCGATGGCCTCGCGCGTCGAGTTCGCGCCGGTACCGGCGATGACGGGGATACGCCCAGCGGCGAACTCGACACAACGGCGGATGACCGCACAGTGCTCATCCTCGTCGAGGGTGGCCGACTCGCCGGTGGTACCGACGGCGACGATCGCCGTGGTCCCGGACTCGACATGCCAGTCGATGAGCGCGCCTAGGCTTTCTTCATCGACCGTGCCATCGGCGTGCATGGGCGTGATCAACGCAACGATGCTGCCGCGTAACATGCGTGGACTCCATTAGAGCAAAGCGGTCATGGTAGCTTGCGCGAACGCGTCGAGACAACCGCCACGCCGCGCGTCATCACCATGAGACAAGGAATGCCGAGCGACACACCACGACGATCGCCGTGGCGTGCCTGGATCAGGCGCCGAAGACCGACTGACACAACGCCAGCAGGGTCGCCGGGAACACCCCGAGCGCGAGCAACGCCAACCCGTTGAGCGACATCGCCACCCGCACCCCGCCGCTGCTGGCCAGCGCCGGCGCATCCTCCTCGGGCTTGTCGAAGTAGATGTAGCGCACCACCCGCAGGTAGTAGAAGGCACCGATGATCGAGAAGATCACCGCCACCACCGCCAGCCACACGAAGCCGATGCGTACCACCGCCTCGAGTACCAACAGCTTACCCATGAAGCCAACCAGCGGCGGCACCCCGGCCATCGAGAACATCACCAGGGCCATCATCGCCGCATACCAGGAGTCACGCTCGTTGAGCCCCTTGAGATCCTCGATGCGCTCGGCATCGAAGCCCTTGCGACTAAGGATGATGAGGATACCGAAGGCGCCGGTGGCCATCACCGCATAGGTGATGGTGTAGAACATCGCCGCGGCATAGCCCTGCTCGGTGCCGGCGAGCAGTCCGAGGAAGATGAAACCGACGTGCGAGATGGTCGAGTAGGCGAGCATCCGCTTGATGTTGCGCTGGGCGATGGCCACCACATTGCCCAGTCCGATCGACAACACCGCCAAGATCAGCAGCATCCCCTGCCAATCGGCCTGGAGGCTGCCCAGGCCATCGACCAACAGGCGGATGGCGAGCCCAAAGGCGGCGATCTTCGGCGCACTGCCGAGCAGCAGCACCACCGGCGTCGGCGCACCCTCGTAGACATCAGGCAACCACATGTGGAAGGGCACGGCGCCGAACTTGAAGCCGATGCCGATGACCATGAACACCAGGCCGAAGACCAGCACCTTGTTCTCCATGCCCTGGGTGGCGAGCGCCTCGGCCACCGCGCCGAACTCGACCGAGCCGGTGGCGCCATAGACCATGGAGATGCCGTAGAGCAGCATGCCCGAGCCTAGGGCACCGAGCACGAAGTACTTCATCGCCGCCTCGGCCCCACGCGAGGAGTCACGATCGAAGGCGACCAGCGCATAGAGGCTCAGCGCCAGCAACTCGAGGCCGAGATAGACGGTGACGAAGCTGTTGGCCGCGACCATCACCAACATGCCGAGGATGGAGAACAGACCAAGCATGTAGAACTCGCCGACCAGCATGCCGCGATCGCGCAGCCAGGGACGAGCGTAGATGAACACCAGCAGGCTGACGACCAGGATCGCCCCCTTGAGCAGGTCGGCCAACGGGTCGCGCACCACGTTACCGGCGAACACCAGCTCGGTGGCGCCGCCACCGACCACGCCGGTCAGCGCGATGGCGACCACCAGACCGATCAGGGTCAGTCCGTGGATCACCTCGCGATGACGTTCATCGATGTAGAGATCGACCACGAGCACGATGGCGGCGGTGAGCAGCACCGCGATCTCGGGCAGGATCGGCAAGAGGTTGGCGGCGTCGAAGTGCATGTGAATCTTCCAGTGAGAGTAGATCCGCGTCTGCGGCGCCCGCGACGACGGTCAGTCGGACCATCGTCCCGGGCCTGCACGCGACATAGGGGTCAGGGTTGGGCGACAGCAGCGAGCGGCTCGGGCCGGCTGAGCACGCAGGCACCGACCTCCTCGGCCGGCAGCTTACAGGTCGTGACCTGGGTGACCAGGTGCTCGACCGAGGTGTGCATCACCTCGAGCAGCGGCGCCGGCCACAGACCGAGCGCCAGCACCACCGCGGCCAGCGCGCTGAGGTTGAAGGTCTCGCGCCGATCGAGGTCCTTGAGCGCCGCGACCTTGTCGTTGGCCACTGGCCCGAACACCACCCGTTTGATCATCCACAGGGTGTAGGCCGCGGCGAGGATCAGGGTGGTGGCCGCCAGCAACGCCCACCAGAAGTTGGCGCGGAAGGTGGCGAGGATGACCATGAACTCACCGACGAACCCGGAGGTGCCCGGCAGCCCCGAGTTGGCCATGGCGAAGTAGACGAAGAAGGCACCGAACCAGGGCATGGTGTTGACCACGCCACCGTAATCGGCGATCTCGCGCGAGTGCACCCGATCGTAGAGCACGCCGACGCAGAGGAAGAGCGCGCCGGAGATGAACCCGTGGGAGATCATCTGCACCAGACCGCCTTCAACCCCCATCACCGCGCCGGCGCCGGCCGTCGAGTTCTGCACGATGGCGAAGACGATGAAGAAGCCGAGGGTAACGAAGCCCATGTGGGCGATCGAGGAGTAGGCGATCAGCTTCTTCATGTCGCGTTGAGCCAGGGCGACGAAGCCGATATAGACCACCGCGATCAACGACATGGCGATGATCAGCCAGGCGAGCGCGGCACTAGCGTCCGGGGCGATCGGCATCGAGAAGCGCAGGAAGCCGTAACCGCCGATCTTGAGCATGATCGCCGCCAGGATCACCGAACCACCGGTCGGCGCCTCGACGTGGGCGTCGGGCAGCCAGGTGTGCACCGGGAACATCGGCACCTTCACTGCGAAGGCGAGCAGGAAGGCGATGAAGATCAGCGTCTGCGCGGTCATCCCCAGCTCGAGGGCGTGAAAGTCGAGGATGCTGAAGCTGCCGGCCTGGAAGTACAGATAGATCAGCGCCACCAGCATGAACACCGATCCGAAGAAGGTGTAGATGAAGAACTTGATGGTCGCATAGACCCGGTTCGGGCCGCCCCAGACCCCGATGATGATGAACATCGGGATCAGCATCGCCTCCCAGAAGACGTAGAAGAGCACCGCGTCGAGCGCCGAGAACACACCGATCATCACCCCTTCCATGATCAGGAAGGCGGCCATGTATTGGCTCGGCTTGTAGCTGATCACCTCCCAGCCGGCGATCACCACGAAGATGGTGATGAAGGCGGTGAGGATGATCAGCGGCATCGAGATGCCATCGACGCCGAGTGCGTAATAGACGTCGAAGGTCGGGATCCAGGCCACCCGCTCGGCGAACTGCATCTCGGCGGTGCCCGGATCGAAGCCGAACCACAGCCACAGGCTGGAGACGAAGGTGAGCACGGCGAAGCCGAGTGCGGTCCACTTGGAGGTGGAGGCTGACCTGTCACCACTGGCCAGCACGGCGATACCGCCGACGATCGGCAGCCAGATGAGCAGCGTCAGCAGCGGAAACTGATACATGCGGGGCGTCTCCCTGTGCGCGTCAGAGGGTCACGAAGATCGTCATCAGGCCGACCAGACCGACGATCATCGCGATGGCGTAATGGTAGAGATAACCGGTCTGCAACAAGCGCAGCACGCCGGCCATGCGACCGACGCTGCGCGCCGAGCCGTTGACCATGCCATCGTCGATCAGTGTCTGGTCGCCACGGTTCCAGAAGGTCTGGCCGAGCAACCGCGCACCACCGGCGAGGAAGCGCTGGTTGAAGTCGTCGAAACCGTACTTGTTCTGCAGCAGCCGGGTCAGCGGTCCGCCGAGGGCGAGCAGCTTGGCGTCGATGTCGGGCTTGCGCGCGGCAATCGCCCACCACACCAGCGCGGCGAACACCAGACCACCGAGCGCGAGCATCAGCGTCGGGGTGCCGAGGGCGTGCATCACGAAGGCGCCCTGACCGTGCCAGTGTTCACGCAGGTGCGCCAGGGTGTCGTGCTCGGGGGCGACCATGATCGGGCTCCAGTCACCCGAGGCGAACCAGTCGTTGATCAGCATCGGCTCGATCGCGAACCAGCCGATGAACACCGAGGGGATGGCCAGCATCACCAGCGGGATGGTCACCACCTTGGGGGTCTCGTGCAGGTGCTCGCGGGTGTGATCATCCATCCGCGGCTTGCCGTGGAACACCAGGAAGTACATGCGGAAGCTGTAGAGCGCGGTCACCAGCACGCCGAGGGTGAGCAGCAGGGCCGCATAACCGCCGCCGAAGAGTTCGGTCTGGTTGACCGCGGCGATGATCGCGTCCTTGGAGAAGAAGCCGGAGAAGCCGGGGAAGCCGATCAGCGCCAGCGAGCCGATCAGCGCAGTGAGCCAGGTGATCGGCATGTACTTACGGATCCCGCCCATCTGACGGATGTCTTGGTTGTGGTGCACCGCAATAATCACCGAGCCGGCGGCGAGAAACAGCAGCGCCTTGAAGAAGGCGTGGGTCATCAGATGGAAGACGCCGGCGGCATAGGCCGAGGCACCGAGTGCGGTGACCATGTAGCCGAGCTGGGAGAGTGTCGAGTAGGCGACCACCCGTTTGATGTCGTTCTGCACCAGACCGACGAGCCCCATGAAGAAGGCGGTGGTGGCACCGACGATCAGCACGAAGCTTAACGCCACCTCGGAGAGCTCGTAGAGCGGCGACATCCGCGCGACCATGAAGATACCGGCAGTGACCATGGTGGCGGCGTGGATCAGCGCCGAGATCGGGGTCGGGCCCTCCATCGAGTCGGGCAGCCAGACATGGAACGGTACCTGCGCCGACTTACCCATGGCGCCGATGAACAGCAGCACACAGACCAGGGTCATCAGCGAGACGCCGCCGAACAGCGCCACCTCGGTACCGGCCAGCCCCGGGGCGGCGGCGAACACCTCGGCGTAATCGAGGGTGCCGAAGTACATCGCCACCGCGGCGATGCCGAGGAGAAAGCCGAAGTCACCGACGCGGTTGACCAGGAAGGCCTTGAGACCAGCGAAGGTAGCGCTGTCGCGGGTCGACCAGAAGCCGATCAGCAGATAAGAGACCAGACCCACGGCCTCCCACCCGAAGAACAGCTGCATGAAGTTGTTGGCCATCACCAGCATCAGCATCGAGAAGGTGAACAGCGAGATGTAGCTGAAGAAGCGCTGATAGCTGTTGCGCCCGGTGAGCGCACCCTCGGGCCAGTTGTGCGCGTCGTCGGCCATATAACCGATGGTGTAGATATGCACCATCAGCGAGACGAAGGTCACCGTGGCCATCATCATCGCGGTGAGCTTGTCGACCAGGAAGCCGACCTCGAAGCGCATGCCGTCGGAGACCAGCCAGGTGTAGACGGCGCCGTCGAACACCGGCTCATCCGCCCAGATGAAGCGTCCCAGCACCCACAACGACAGGAGTGTGGAGAGGCCCACGCCGGCGATGGTCACCGAGTGCGCGCCCACGCGGCCGATCCTGCCGCCGAAGAAGCCGGCGACGATGGCGCCGACCAGGGGCGCGAGCACGATGGTCAGGTAGACGTTTTCCATCTTGATTTCTGCTCTTTCGCTCTAATTGCCGTATCCACGGGTGGCGCCCGCAACGACGATTCCCAGGGACCGCCGGCGCCTCGGCACCGGCGTGCGCCCTACCCTTTCAGGACGTCGAGATCCTGCACGTTGATCGACCGCCGGCGGCGGAACAGCACCACCAGGATCGCCAGTCCGATCGCCGCCTCGGCGGCGGCGACGGTGAGGATGAAGAAGACGAACACCTGCCCCGTGACGTCGCCGAGGAAGTGCGAGAAGGCCACGAAGTTCATGTTCACCGCCAATAGCATCAGCTCGATGCACATCAGCAGCAGGATCAGGTTCTTGCGGTTCAGGAAGATCCCGGCCACCGAGATCGAGAACAACAGACCACCAAGGATCAGATAGTCGGAGAGCGCGATCATGCGGACCCATCCTCTTGCGATTGTGCAACATCCCGCGCGCCCTGCTCCTCGCGCAGCCCGGCCGTGGAAACCTGCGAGACCAACCGCACTCGATCCGGCCCCTTGCGCACCTGGATCTGCTGCGTGGGATCGAGGTACTTGGTGCCGGGTCGCCGGCGCAGAGTCAAGCGGATGGCGGCGATGATGCCTACCAGCAGGATCACCGCGGCCAGCTCGAAGGGATAGACATAATCGGTATAGAGCAGCAACCCGACCTCTTCGATATTGGAGACATCGGCCGCTGCCGCAGCCGGCGTCGGGAACTGCTCGGCGCCGAAGTTACCCGGCCCGACCACCAGCAGGATCTGCACGGCCATCACCACCGCGATCACCACTCCGAGTGGCAGATAGCGGATGAAGCCGGCACGCAGCGTCGCCAGATCGATGTCGAGCATCATCAACACGAACAGGAACAACACCATCACCGCGCCGACATAGACCAGCACCAGCACCAGACCGAGGAACTCGGCCTCGAGCAACAGCCAGAGCGCGGCACTGGAGAAGAAGGCGAGTACCAGATAGAGCACCGCGTGCACCGGATTACGCCGCGTCACCACCATCCCCGCCGCCAGCACGGTGATGGCGGCGAAGACGTAGAACAGAAACTTTTCAAAGCCCATGGTTGATCCCTAGTCTTCTGGATGCGCGAGACGGCGCGTGATCCCGTTCATCGATAGGGCGCATCGGCCGCCCGCGCCGCGGCGATCTCGGCCTCGTACTTGTCGCCGATCGCCAGCAACTTGTCCTTGGTCATGATGTGCTCACCGCGGTTCTCGAAGTGGTACTCGTAGATCCCGGTCTCGACGATCGAATCGACCGGGCAGGACTCCTCGCAGAAACCACAGTAGATGCACTTGAACAGATCGATGTCATAACGCGTGGTACGCCGCGAGCCGTCCTCGCGCGGTTCGGCCTCGATGGTGATGGCCAGCGCCGGGCAGACGGCCTCGCACAGCTTACAAGCGATGCAACGCTCCTCACCGTTGGGATAACGACGCAACGCATGCAGGCCACGGAACCGCGGCGAGAGCGGCGCACGCTCCTCCGGGTACTGGACCGTGAACTTGCGTTTGAACAGATAGCCACCGGTAACCCGCAGCCCCCGGAACAGCTCGACCAGGAGCAGGCTCTGCACATACTTTTGCGCGTGTTTCAGCATCTCGCCTCCTCCGCAATCACGCCGACCACCACGGCGGCAGCCGATAGACCACCGCCAGCGCCACGACCAGGATCCACACGATCGTGATCGGGATGAACACCTTCCAGCCCAGGCGCATGATCTGGTCGTAGCGATAGCGCGGGAAGGTCGCGCGCAACCACAGGAACAGGAACATGAAGAAGCCGGTCTTCAACGCGAACCAATGGAAGCCATCGTCGAGCAGCGGCACTCCGGCGACCCAGGACTGCGGCAACGGCGACAGCCAGCCACCCATGAACAGCAACGCGTTCAGCGCCGAGATCAGGATCATGTTGGCGTACTCGGCGAGGAAGAAGACCGCGAAGGCCATCCCCGAGTACTCGACGTGGAAACCGGCGACGATCTCCGATTCGCCCTCGGCGACATCGAAGGGGGCACGGTTGGTCTCAGCCACACCGGAAATCAAATAGACCCCGAACAGCGGCAGCAGCGGCAACCAGAACCAGGTGAACACACTCCCGGCCTGGGCCTCGACGATGGCGCCGAGGTTGAGACTCCCGGCGGCCACCAGCACCCCGACCAGGGCAAAGCCCATGGCGATCTCGTAGGCGACGATCTGTGCCGCCGAGCGCATCGCACCGAGCAACGCGTACTTGGAGTTGGAGGCCCAGCCGGCGATGATGATGCCGTAGACCCCGAGCGAGGTCAGCGCCAGCACATAGAGCAGCCCGGCGTTGATGTCCGAGAGCACCAGCCCGGCATCAAAGGGGATCACCGCCCAGGCGGCCATCGCCGGACCGATGGTGATCACCGGGGCCATCAGATAGAGCGCCTTATCCGCCTTGGAGGGAATCACCACCTCCTTGAACAACAGCTTCAAGGCATCGGCGATCGGTTGCAACCACCCCCGCCAACCGACCCGGTTGGGGCCGATACGGATCTGGATGTAACCGATGACCTTACGCTCGGCATAGGTGTAATAGGCCACCAGCAACAGCAGCGGCACCAGGATGGCGGTGATCTTGAGCAGGATCTGCATCACCACCGGGAGGCTATTCCACAGTTCGATCATAGTCGCATCATCCTCACTGGAGGCCGCCGCCGGCGATCTCGATCGGGCCGATCTGGGCACCGAGCCGTTCGCTACCCGCGACCGCTGCCGGCACCCAGGCACACCCCAGTGCGAGTCGGGCATCGAGCCTGACCTCACCGGTGAGCGTCTGCCCGCCTTGGGTCAGGGTCGCCTCAGCGCCCTCCTCCAGCCCCAGCACCTCGGCCTGTTGTGGATGCAGATAGAGCGCGAGGGTCGCACGCGGCATGGTCGTACGCTGCAGCGCCGGGGCGCGACGCACCAGAGCATCGAGCGCATAGATCGGCACCCCACCGACCCGCACCAGCCCCCCCTCGGCGAGACGCGGCTCAAGCGCCTCGAGCGCGGCCCGGGCGGCGTTATCGTGGGTGATCTCGCCGCATTGCTCGGCGAGCTCGGTGCGCACCTCGGCAGCGCTGGTGTAGTCGAAGCCACGCTGATCGAGCAGATTGCCAAGCACCCGCAGCACCTTCCAGCCGGGACGCGCCTCGCCCGGGGGCGCTACCGCGCCCTGGAACGACTGCCAGGTACCGCTGGCGTTGACGAAGGTCCCAGCGGTCTCGGCAAAGGCGCCGATCGGCAGCAACACGTCGGCGACCGTCTCCAGCGCCGGCGAGCGGAAGGCCGAGCAGGCGACGACGAACTCGGCCTGCTCACAGACGGCCATCGCCCGCGTCGGATCGATCAGATCTCGCTCGGGCTCGACCCCCCACAGCACCAAGGTCCGCGGCGCCTCGGCGAGCATCGCGTCGAGCGCACGCCCGGGCTGTTCTAGCGCAACGCCGCCGGCACCGACCTGGGGCAGTGCCCCGGCGAGGTACGCCCCGACGCTGTTGGCCGCCGGCGGCAGCCAACCGAGCGCACAACCGCTGGCCGTGGCGATGGTCTCGGCCAGAGCGCGGATCAGTGCGTAATCGGGGTGGGCGACGGCGAGCGCGCCGAGCGCGACCAGACCACCCTGCTCGGCCTCACCGGCGCGCAGCAGCTCGGCGAGCGCACGATGTCGATCATCGGGCTCGGCGGCGGCGATCAGCGCCGCGCCCGCGCCCTCTGGAGCACAGTCGAGCGCCTTGGCGATCGCCGCCAGCGCCGCGGGCAAGGCCGCCGGATCGACCACCAGCTGGGTAGCTCCATGATGGAGTTCGAGTTCGAGCGGGTTGACGCAACCGACCCCGGCGCCGGCGAGCGCGGCCTTGCGAATACGATGGGCGAGCAGCGGCTGTTCCTGACGCAGGTCGCTGCCGACCACCAGGATCGCACGCCGGGTCTCGAGTTCGGCAATGGTACAACCGAGCCAGGGGCGCAGCGGCGCTGCCGTATCGTCGCGGAAGTCCTGCTGACGCAGCCGGCTGTCGATATCGCGACACCCGAGACCACGCGCCACCCGTTGTGCCAGATAAAGCTCTTCGAGGGTGGCGTTGGGCGCGAGCCACCAGCCGCATGTTGCCGCCTCGGTGGTCTTGAGCCGCTCGGCGACCAGGGTCATCGCCTCGCCCCAGGCCACTGCCTGCCAGGCGCCATTGCGCTTGATCATCGGCTGGGTGAGGCGATCGGCGGCGTGCAGGCCCTCGTAGCTGAAGCGATCGCGGTCGGCGAGCCAAGTCTCGTTGACCGCCTCGTTGTCGTTGGGGTGGACCCGCAGCACCTGGTTGCGACGCACGTGCAGGCGCAGGTTGGCGCCGACCCCGTCGTGCGGGGAGATGCTATCGCGACCGGTCAGCTCCCAGGCGCGGGCCTGGAAACGATAGGGCTTGGAGGTCAGGGCACCGACCGGACAGAGGTCGATGACGTTACCCGAGAGTTCGTGCCCGACGGCCGCAGCGGCGAAGGTACCGATACGCATCGCCTCACCGCGACCGGTGGCGCCCAACTCACGCACCCCGGCGATCTCGGCGCCGAAGCGCACGCAGCGGGTGCAGTGGATGCAGCGGGTCATCTCGGTGGCGATCAGCGGGCCGAGGTCCTCGTCCTCGACCACCCGCTTGCGCTCGCTGTAGCGCGACACGTCACCGCCGTAGCCCATGGCCACGTCCTGCAGTTCACACTCACCGCCCTGGTCGCAGATCGGGCAGTCGAGCGGATGGTTGATCAGCAGGAACTCCATCGTGCCCTCCTGGGCGTCGATGGCCTTGGGTGAGCGCGTCTGCACCTTCATCCCGTCACTGACCGGGGTCGCACAGGCCGGCACCGGCTTGGGGAAGGGGCGACCGCCGGCCTCGGCCTCGACCAGACACATCCGACAGTTCGCCGCAATGGACAGCTTCTTGTGGTAGCAGAAGCGGGGAATGGTAATGCCTTCACGGTCGGCGACCGCGATGATCATCTCCCCCGGCGCTGCCTCACAGGCACGGCCGTCGATCTCGATGGTGATCTTGTCCGTCATTAAGGTCTCTCGATCGGCACCAGTGACGCGACCCCCGAGGGGCCGCATTGAGACGCCCGAGGTGCACTCGCTACGGGGCGCCAGGGTGTCCGCCGCGGCGGACACCGTCTGCTCATGGAATCATGGCCGCCGGTGGCGCGTGCCACCGGCCGGCAGAGGAAGGATCGAAGGGCACAGCCGTCAGGCAACCATGCTGCGGCCGTGTTCGATCAGGTATGCGAACTCGTGCCGGTAGTGCTTGAGGAAGCTCTGCACCGGCATCGCCGCGGCGTCGCCGAGGGCGCAGATGGTGCGCCCACCGATACGCCCGGCCACACTCTCGAGCAGCTCCAGGTCCTCAGCACGTCCCTGCCCGTCGAGGATGCGTTTGAGCACCCGCGCCAACCAGCCGGTGCCCTCGCGACACGGGGTGCACTGACCACAGGACTCGTGCATGTAGAAGTGCGAGAGGTTATGCAGCACACGCACCATGCAGGTGCCCTCGGCGATCACGATCACCGCGCCCGAACCGAGCATGGAGCCGGCCTTAGCGATGGAGTCGTAATCCATGTCGGTCTGCATCATGATCTCACCCGGCACCACTGGCACCGAGGAGCCACCGGGGATCACCGCCTTGAGCGGGCGGTCATCGAGCACCCCGCCGGCCATCTTGAGGAGGTCGCGAAAGGGGGTGCCGAGCGGGACCTCGAAGTTATTCGGGCGATTGACATGGCCACTGACCGAGAACAGCTTGGGGCCACCATTGTTGGGCCGCCCCTGCTCGAGGAACCACTGCCCGCCACGCTCCAGGATCACCGGCACTGAGGCCAAGGACTCGGTGTTGTTGATGGTGGTCGGACAGCCATAGAGGCCCTGCTGGGCGGGGAACGGCGGCTTGTAGCGCGGCTGGCCCTTCTTGCCCTCGATCGACTCGAGCAGCGCAGTCTCCTCGCCACAGATATAGGCACCGGCCCCACAGTGGACATGGATGTCGAAGTCGACCCCGGAGCCGAGCAGATCGCGCCCCAGCAGCCCCGCCTCATAGGCCTCGCGCAGCGCCTCCTCGAAGCGCGCGATCGGCTCGTAGAACTCACCGCGGATATAGTTGTAACCGACGGTGGCACCGATGCAGTAACCGGCGATGGCCATGCCCTCGATCACTTGGTGCGGATTGAAGCGAAGGATGTCGCGATCCTTGCAGGTCCCGGGCTCGCCCTCGTCGGAGTTACAGACGATGTACTTCTGCCCCGGCGCGGTCCGCGGCATAAAGCTCCACTTCAAGCCGGTTGGGAACCCCGCCCCACCCCGCCCACGCAGGTTGGCGCGCTTGACCTCCTCGATCAGGTCATTGGGGTCGGGCTGCTCGCGGAGAATACGCTCCCACTGGGCATAGCCGCCGACGCTGCGATAGGCCTCGAGGCCGTGGCGGGTCGCGGCGTCGAGGTGCATGGTGCGAAAGCATACGGTGTTCTGGTTCTCGACCATGTCTCACTCCAGCCCATCGATGAGTTCGTCGAGCGCCTCCGGCGAGAGGTTCTCGTGGTAGGTCTTGTCGACCAACACCGCCGGGGCATGACGACAGGCGCCGAGACACTCCACCTCCTTGAGGGTGAAGCGACCATCGTCGCTGGTCTCGCCCGGACGTACCCCGTACTTCTCTCCGACGTGCTCGATCAATTCCTCGGAGCCACGCAGCATGCAGGAGACGCTGTTACAGACACAGACCTTGTGCCGGCCCTGTGGCTCGAGGTCGTACATGCCGTAGAAGGTGGCAACCTCGTAGACGGCGACCTCGGGCATGTCGAGATAGACCGCCAGATCGTCCATCAGCGCGCGGGTGAGCCAGCCCCCGTTGGCGTCCTGCAGCAGGGTCAGGGCGGGCATCACCGCCGACTGCTGCCAGTCCTCGGGGTAGCGGGTCAGCAAGGCGTCGATCGCCTCACGCAGCTCTGCAGTGAACAGGGTCGACTTGTCGCGATCGTGGGCGACAGTGAGCGGTGTGGTACGAAAACTCATCAGCGATCGATCTCCCCGAAGACGATATCCAGCGTCCCGATGATGGCTACCACGTCGGCAATCATGTGACCACGCGCCATCTCGTCGATGGCGGCCAGATGGGGGAAGCCGGGGGCACGGACCTTCAGCCGATAGGGCTTGTTGGCTCCGTCGGAGACGATGTAGCAACCGAACTCGCCCTTAGGCGCCTCGACCGCGGCATAGACCTCGCCAGGCGGCGTGCAATAGCCCTCGCTGAAGAGTTTGAAGTGATGGATCAGCGCTTCCATGTCCTCCTTCATGCGCTCGCGCGACGGCGCGATCACCTTGGCATCATCAATGCGCACCGGACCCGGGTTGGCACGCAACCAGTCGATGCACTGACGGATGATGCGATTGGACTGGCGCATCTCCTCGACGCGGACCAGATAGCGGTCGTAGCAATCGCCGTTGACCCCCACTGGGATGTCGAAGTCGATCTTGTCGTAGGCCGCGTAGGGCTGCCTCTTGCGCAGGTCCCAAGCGATTCCCGAGCCACGCAACATCGGCCCGGTGAAGCCAAGCGCCTTGGCGCGTTCGGGCGAGACCACACCGATGCCGACGGTGCGCTGCTTCCAGATGCGGTTATCGGTGAGCAGGGTCTCGTACTCATCGATGTGCTTGGGGAAGCGCTCGGTGAAGTCCTCGAGGAAGTCGAGCAACGAGCCCTGGCGGTTGGCGTTGCGCCGTGTCATCTCCTTGGCGCCGTGCCACTTGCTGCCGGCCTTGTCGTACTGCGGCATGCGCTCGGGAAGGTCGCGATTGACGCCGCCCGGACGGTAATAGGCTGCGTGCATGCGCGCACCGCTGACCGCCTCGTAACAGTCGAACAGGTCCTCGCGCTCACGGAAGCAATAGAGGAACACGCTCATCGCACCGATGTCGAGCGCGTGCGCGGCCAGCCACATCAAATGGTTGAGGATGCGCGTGATCTCGTCGTACATGGTGCGGATGTACTGCGCCCGCTCCGGCGCCTCGATACCGAGCAGCTGCTCGATGGCGCGCACATAACCGTGCTCGTTGCACATCATCGAGACATAATCGAGCCGGTCCATGTAACCGATGCTCTGGTTATAGGGCTTGCTCTCGGCGAGCTTCTCGGTGGCGCGATGGAGTAGACCGACGTGCGGATCGGCACGCTGGATGACCTCACCATCGAGTTCGAGCACCAGACGCAATACACCGTGAGCCGAGGGGTGCTGGGGACCGAAGTTGATGGTGTAGTTGCGAATCTCAGGCATCACCTGTCTCCTGACTGAGGTCGGGCCCGGCGGGCGCATCACCACGGATCACCCGAGGCACCAACACCCGCGGTTCGATGGAGACTGGCTCGTAGACCACGCGCGCCAACTCGGCGTCGTAGCGCATCTCCACCTGACCGATGAGCGGGAAATCCTTGCGGAAGGGGTGCCCGACAAAACCGTAATCAGTGAGGATGCGGCGCAGATCGGGATGGCCGCGAAAGAGGATGCCGTAGAGATCGAAGGCCTCGCGCTCGAACCAGTTGGCCGACGGCCAGATATCGACCACGGAATCGACCATTGGTTCAGCGCCACCGGCATAGGCCCGCACCCGCAGGCGCCGATTGTAGGCCAACGATAACAGGTGGTAGGCGACCGCGAAGCGCTTGGGGTCGTCGAGGGTGAGTTTCGGGTCGCGATCGACACCGCGACCGAACCCGGTGAAAGAGGCCGTCTCGGTCTCCCACTCAGACTGGCCATAGGCGGCGTAGTCGACGCCGCAGACGTCGATCAACTGCTCGAATTGCAGCGCCTCGTGGTCACGTAGGGTCAGACACACGTCGAGCAGGTGCTCGGCGGGTACCACCAGGGTCAGCTCACCAAACTGCTCCAGCAGCTCGCAGTCGTATTCGGCGAGCTGCTCGCGAAGGGTGGCGGCGAGCGCATCCAGCCTGGCGTTGCGGGTCAGGTGCTCTGTAGACATGGATTATGGAGACTGCTTCAGCGGGCGATGGTATTCGTTCGGCGGATCTTGTTCTGCAGCTGCAGAATGCCGTAGAGCAGCGCCTCGGCGGTCGGCGGACAACCGGGCACATAGACGTCCACCGGCACGATGCGGTCGCATCCGCGCACGACGGAGTAAGCGTAGTGATAATAACCGCCGCCATTGGCACAGGAGCCCATGGAGATCACCCAGCGCGGCTCGGCCATCTGGTCGTAGACCTTGCGCAGGGCCGGGGCCATCTTGTTGACCAGGGTGCCGGCGACGATCATCACGTCGGACTGACGCGGGCTCGGGCGGAAGATGATGCCGAAGCGGTCGAGGTCGTAGCGAGCGGCGCCGGCGTGCATCATCTCGATCGCGCAACAGGCCAGGCCGAAGCTCATCGGCCACATCGAACCGGTACGCGCCCAGTTGATCAGCTTATCGGCCGTCGTGGTGACGATGCCTTCTTCAAGAACCCCTTCTATTCCCATTCCAGTGCGCCCTTCTTCCACTCGTAGATGAAGCCGACCACGAGGATGCCGAGGAAGATCACCATCGACCAGAAGGCGAACACCCCGAGGTCATCCAACACAACCGCCCAGGGAAAGAGGAAGGCGATCTCCAGATCGAACAGGATAAAGAGGATTGCGACCAGATAGTAACGAACGTCGAACTTCAGACGTGCGTTCTCGAAGGCCTCGAAGCCACACTCGTAGGGGGAATCCTTCTCCTGGTCCGGCCGGCGTGGCCCCAACAGATATCCGAGCCCGAGCGATCCGACACCCACCAGGATCCCCACGAGGATAAAGATCAGGATGGGCAAATAGTTCTCGAGCACCTTGACCCCCGTGATTCATAGTTTGCTTATAAAGCCGGAAGATTCAGTCTAGTGCAGCGTCAACAATAGTGTCAACTCGCCGCTAAATCCAAATTATTAATAATATCAATAGTTTGGAGTTTCTGTTCCAGCATAAAAAAACGGCATACCAGTGAACTGGTATGCCGTTTGCTGTTTGGTGCCGACGGCCAGACTCGAACTGGCACGGCTTTCGCCACTACCCCCTCAAGATAGCGTGTCTACCAATTTCACCACGTCGGCAATAAATTTTATTCGCTGCTTTCGGCTTCAGCAGATGGATCTGCCTGCTCCCCGTCAGCTGGTCCGGCCATACTAGCAGAATTTTCGTCGCTGTCAACAGAAATTTCTGCGGCCGGCACTGCAGGGATGTCGGAAGCACCCGGCGTTGCGGTATTGTCCGCCTCCACACCAGGGATCGAGGGCACGTCGGACGGCACCAGAGTTTCCGGCGCAGCCTCGATCAACACAGCCTCGTCCATATCTTCCATGAAGCCTTCGGGCTCACCGACCTGGGTCGCGAAATAGGCCAGCGCCATACTGGTCAGGAAGAACAGTGTCGCAATGATCGCGGTCGCACGTGTCAGAAAAGAACCTGACCCCTGTGAACCAAAGACAGTCTGCGATGCACCGCTTCCAAAAGCGGCTCCAGCGTCGGCACCTTTGCCGTGCTGAATGAGCACTAAGCCTATCAGACCCAGCGACAGGAAGACCTGGACAATTGTCAAAATGGTTTGCATGCCTGACTCGTTACCCTGGGCTAACCTGCCGCCGCCTCTGCGGCCCGGCAGATCGCGAGAAAATCATCAACGTCCAACGACGCGCCGCCGATCAGCCCGCCGTCGATATCCGGCTGCGCCAGCAGCTCGGCGGCATTGCCGGGCTTCATGCTGCCACCGTAGAGAATCCGTACGCCTTGCGCAATACGCCGATCCGATACGCCAAGCTTCGCTCGCACGAAGGCGTGGACCTGCTGCGCCTGCGCTGGGGTTGCGGTCTTGCCGGTACCGATCGCCCAGACCGGCTCATAGGCGAGTTCGAGATCAGCGAAGGTCTCGATACCAACGACCCCGAGGACACCATCGAGCTGTGCACCGATGACCGCCTCGGTCTCGCCACGCTCACGCTGCTCGAGGGTCTCGCCCACGCACAGGATAGGACGCATCCCATTGGCGATCACGGCCTGCAACTTGCGCGCAATCAAGGTGTCTGACTCGGCGTGATAGTCACGGCGCTCGGAGTGTCCGCAGATCACGTAGCGACAGCCGAATTCAGCCAGCATCGCTGCCGCAACCTCACCGGTGTAGGCACCGGCGGACTCGGTACTGACATCTTGAGCGCCGAGACATACAACGCTGTCGGCGAGTTCGGCTTCACCGAGCGCCAGATAAGGGAAAGGGGGACAGACCGCGACCTCAGCTCCCTGGAGCGAGGCGGCACCTGCGGCGACACCGCCGAGCAACGCGCGCGCATCGCGCTTGCTGCCGTTCATCTTCCAGTTCCCTGCAATCAGTGGCGCTCGCATGGCAAAGACTCCGTCTGATCGAGCCGGGTAATCTACCCGCTTAGCCTATCCCTTGCAAGCCAAAGGCCGCGGATATGCGTATCATGGGGGCTGGACAGGCGCTCGCCTTCCGTTCCGCCCCACCTCGACTATCGATTACACTCGCGACATGGCTAAAGGAAAGAAGAACAAGACCGACGGCGGCTCGACCATCGCGCTCAACAAGAAGGCGAGCCATGACTACTTCATCGAGCAACGCTTCGAGGCGGGCCTCGTACTCGAGGGCTGGGAGGTCAAGAGCCTGCGTGCCGGGCGCATCCAGCTCAAGGAGAGCTACGTCAAGATCCTCCACGGCGAGGGCTACCTGATCGGCGCCCACATCTCGCCGCTGCAGACCGCCTCCACCCACGTCAACCCCGACCCCACGCGTTCACGCAAACTGCTGCTCAAGCGCCACGAGCTCAACCGCCTGATCGGCCAGACCGAGCGCGCCGGCTTCACCCTGGTGCCCACGGCCATGTACTGGAAGCGCGGTCGCGCCAAGCTCGAGATCGGCCTCGGCAAGGGCAAGAAGCAACACGACAAGCGCACCAGCGAGAAGGATCGTGACTGGCAACGCGAGAAGGAACGACTGTTCAAGAGCAACTGAACCCTGCCCGGCGGGATCACGCCCCTTGCCGAGGAACCCCGGCTCTTCTATAGTGTCGATCCGATTACCTGGGGGCGACTGGCTTCGACGTGGGTCGCGAAACCTAAGGTGCATGCCGAGGTGCGGTTGACCTCGTAAAACCCTCCGCAAACTTATAGTTGCCAACGACGACAACTACGCTCTCGCTGCTTAATCCCAGCGGGCCTCTGACCGTCACTTGCCTGTGGGCGGCGGATTCCAGGGGTAACCTCACACAGGATCGTGGTGACGGGAGTCCGGACCTGAGCCACTAAAACCTAACGGAATCGCCGACTGATCGCCCTGCCCTTCGGGCGGCAGAAGGCTAAAAACAATAGAGTGGGCTAAGCATGTAGGACCGAGGGCAGAGGGCTTGCGGACGCGGGTTCGATTCCCGCCGCCTCCACCAAGCAAGCAGCAAAGGCCAACCAGTCATGGTTGGCCTTTTTTGTTGCGCGGGGATCGCATCGTTCACGAGTGAGATTCCCCTGTTTTTTCGACCCCCACGGGGTTGGTCTCATGCGGCCGTCTGGTCGCGGCGCTACCTTGCCTCCCAACTGTTGTATGAACTCGACGGGTGAGCGATAGCCGAGTGTCGAGTGCAGTCGCTTGCGGTTGAAGAAGACCTCGATGTACTCGAAGGCCGTTGCGCGCATCGCCTCGCGGGTCGGGAAACGCTCGACGAAGATGCGCTTGTGCTTGAAGCTGTTGAACCAGCTCTCGGTCGGGGCGTTGTCCCAGCAGTTGCCAACCACGCCCCACTGTCGTTAGCCTGAGCGACGGCTCCCCAACGGACGGACGCGATGCCGCTCGACATCACCACCCTCGAGACCCTGCGCGATCATCACCCGGCCTGGCGGTTGCTGCGCTCGGAGCACGCCCCATTGGTGGCGAGCTTCCTCCATCGGGTGTTCATCGCACCCAACGTCCGGGTGATGGCCGCGGCCGATCTCGCCGCGGCCCTGGAGGACACCCTCTATGCCCTGCGCCAGCAGCGCGACGATCCCCAAGCCTTCCCGCGCTCGGCACGCGCGTATCTCGACGACTGGGCCGGGCCGGACAAGGGCTGGCTGCGCAAGTTCTATCGCACGGGTAGCGACGAGGCGCTGTTCGACCTCACCCCGGCGACCGAGCAGGCGATCGCCTGGCTCGGTCGGCTCGAGGCGCGGCGCTTCGTCGGCACCGAGTCACGACTGCTGACCCTCTTCGACCTGCTGCGCCAGATGCACGAGGGCAGCGAGACCGACCCCACCGTGCACCTGGCCGAGCTGCGGCGCAAACGCGACACGCTCGACGCCGAGATCGAGCGGGTACGCCAGGGCGAGCTGCCGCTGCTCGACGAGACCGCGCTGCGCGAACGCTTCCAGCAGTTCTCCCAACTCGCCCGCGAGCTGCTCAACGACTTCCGCGAGGTCGAGCACAACCTCCGCCAGCTCGACCGCAAGGTGCGCGAGCGCATCACCCTGTGGGACGGCGGCAAGGGTGAACTGCTCGAGGAGATCATGGGCGAGCGCGACGCCATCCACGACTCCGACCAGGGGCGCAGCTTCCGCGCCTTCTGGGACCTGCTGATGTCGAGCCGCCGTCAGCAAGAGCTCGGGCGGCTGCTCGAGCAGGTGCTGGCGCTGCCGGCGATCGCCGCGCTCGAGCCCGACGCACGGCTGCGCCGCGTCCACTACGACTGGCTCGAGGCCGGTGAGCACACCCAGCGCACGGTCGCCCAGCTCTCGCAGCAGCTACGCCGTTTCCTCGACGACCAGGCCTGGCTCGAGAACCGCCGCATCATGGACATCCTGCGTGGCATCGAGACCCAGGCGCTGGCGCTGCGCGAGACACCACCGACGGGCACCCTGATGCGGCTCGAGGCCATGGCCCCGAGCATCAACCTGCCGTTCGAGCGCCCACTCTACAGCCCACCGCTGCAACCACGCTTCGACGACCCGCTGCCGGAGGACGAGATCGCCGCCCCCGACCCGGCAGCGCTCTTCTCTCAGGTCGTCGTCGACAAGGGCCGACTCGAACGCCATATCCGCCGGATGCTGCACGGGCGTGATCAGATCAGCCTGCGCGAGCTGATCGAGACACAGCCGCTGCGCCAGGGGCTGGCCGAGTTGACCGCCTATCTGCAGCTCGGCTGCGAGACCTTCACCACGGTGCTCGATGAGCACGCCACCGACCCCATTGCCTGGGAGGTCACCGACGCCGATGGCCAGCACCACCGCCGCGTCGCCCAGGTGCCACGCCTGATCTTCGTCCCCTGAGACCATGGACACCGCAGACGCCATCGCCTCGACCAGCGCGCCACCCGCCCTCTCGCCGGTCGTCATCCACCTGCTCAAGGGCGTGCTCTACCGCGACGACAACGCACCGCTGTGGCGCGACCTGCTCGCGCTCCAGCCCCAGGTGCGCGACTATGTCGCGGTGCTCGGACTGGAGCTAGCGCTCGACCCCGCCGAGGGCTATGCCTTCCTGCGTAGCCGCCCCGCGGACGAGGACGACGCCAACCGCACACCGCGACTGGTGGCACGCCGCCCCCTGTCCTTTCCGGTGAGCCTGCTGCTGGCGCTGCTGCGCAGGAAGCTCGTCGAGTTCGATGCCAGCGGCGGCGAGACTCGGCTGGTGCTCGAGCGCGAGGAGATCGTCGAGCTGATGCGCGTGTTCCTCCCCGACACCAGCAACGAGGCACGGCTGATCGACCAGATCGAGACCCACATCAACCGCGTCGTCGAACTCGGCTTCCTGCGGCGGCTCAAGCCCACCCCGGGCAGCGACGCACCACCCGGCTACGAGGTACGGCGCATCATCAAGGCCTTCGTCGACGCCCAGTGGCTGGCCGCGTTCGAGGCGCGCCTAGTACAGGCGGCGAGCGCCTCCGAGGACACCACTGATGACTGATCCCCAGCAGCCACCACTCAACCTCGGACTCGACTTCGTCGCCGATGACAGCCGCTCGGGCTTCCGGCTGCAGCGGCTCGAGGTGCTCAACTGGGGCACCTTCGACGGCCGGGTGTGGGGGCTCGAGCTCGACGGGCGTAATGCCCTGCTCACCGGCGACATCGGCTCGGGCAAGTCGACCCTGGTCGACGCCCTCACCACCCTGCTGGTGCCGGCGCAACGCATCGCCTACAACAAGGCCGCCGGGGCCGGCAGCCGCGAGCGCACCCTGCGCTCCTATGTCCTCGGCCACTACAAATCCGAGCGCAGCGCGATCAGCGGCAGCGCCCGCCCGGTGGGGCTGCGCGACCACAACACCCTGTCGGTGATCCTCGGGGTGTTCCACAACGCCGGCTACGATCAGACCGTGAGCCTCGCCCAGGTGTTCTGGATCAAGGACCCGCAGGCCCAACCGGCGCGTTTCTTCGTCGGCGCCGAGCGCGCGCTGCGCATCGCCGAGGACTTCACCGACTTCGGCAGCGACCTCACCCGACTGCGCAGACGGCTGCGCGACTCGGGCGCGCACCTCGAGGACAGCTACCCGGGCTATGCCGCCTGGTTCCGCCGCCGTCTCGGTATCGACAACCCCCAAGCGCTGGAGCTGTTCCACCAGACGGTGTCGATGAAGTCGGTCGGCAACCTCACCGACTTCGTGCGCACCCACATGCTCGAACCCTTCGCGGTGGAGGCGCGCATCCAGGCCCTGATCGGCCACTTCGACGACCTCGACGTCGCCCACCAGGCGGTGCTCAAGGCCCGTCACCAGGTCGAGCTGCTGCGCCCCATGGTCGCCGACCTCGACCGCCATGACACCCTGCTCGCCCAGACCGATGCCCTGGTCGGCTGTCGCGAGGCGCTGTGCGGTTATTTCGCCCGACTCAAGCTCGAGCTGCTCGAGCGCCGCCTCGCCAAGCACCAGCGCGAACACGACGAGGCCGCACAGGGCGTCGAGCAACTGGAGACGGAGTCGACCAGCGCGCGCCTGGCCATCGACGAGCTCAAGCAGGCGATCCACGACAACGGCGGCGACCGGCTCGAGCGCCTCGCGCTCGAGATCCAGCGCCAGGGCCGACTGCGTGACGAGCGTCAGCGCCGCGCCGAGCGCTATGGCGCGCTGAGCGCGCACCTCGACGAGCCGGCGGCGAGCGATGCGGCGGCCTTCAGCGCCCAGCGCCAACGCCTCGCCGGCCTGGGCGAGGCGCTGCGCGCGCGTGCCGCCGAGCTGCAGGACGCGCACACCGAGCAGGCCTTTGCGCTGCGCCAGGGGCGACAGCAGCATGAGGCGCTGTGCGCCGAGATCGACAGCCTGAGGCGTCGTCGCAGCAACATCGACGACCGACAGGTGCGGATCCGCGAGGCGTTGTGCACGGCGCTCGATCTCAACCCCGAGGCGATGCCCTTCGCCGGCGAGCTGATCCGGGTGCGGGAGGAGGCGCGCGACTGGGAGGGCGCGGCCGAGCGGCTGCTACACAGCTTCGCCCTGTCGCTGCTGGTCCCCGACGCGCACTACGCAGCGGTCGCCGACTGGGTCGAGCGCAACCAGCTACGCGGGCGGCTGGTCTACTACCATGTCCGCACGCCGCACCGCGACACCCCGCCCCGGCTGCACCCCGACTCGCTGCTGCGCAAGCTCGAGATCAAGCCCGAGGCGCCCTGTCTCGGCTGGCTCGAACAGGCCCTGGCACAGCGCTTCGACGTCGCCTGCTGCGACACCCAGGCACAGTTCCGCCGTGAGCCGCGCGCGCTCACCCGCGCCGGTCAAGTCAAGGGGCCGAGCGGGCGTCACGAGAAGGACGATCGCCACCGTCTCGACGATCGCAGCCGTTACGTCCTCGGCTGGAGCAACGCCGCCAAGCTCGCCACGCTCGAGCGCCAACGCGACCAGCTCGAGGGCGAGCTGCAGCGTATCGGCGCCGCCATCGCCACGCTCCAGGCGGAGCAGGCGGGGCTCACCGGTCGGCTCGAGACGCTCGCCCGACTCGAGGAGTTCAGCCGCTACGACGAACTCGACTGGCACAGCCCGACGGCCGAGATCGCGCGACTGCGCGAGGAGCAGACCCGCCTGGCCAGCGCCTCCGACACCCTCGCCCAGCTCAACGCCCAGCTCGAACAGGCCGAACAGGCACAACGTCAACGCGAGCAGGCGCTGGTGGCGACACGCGACGCACTCAGCGGCGCGCGCTACCGGCTGCAGGGTATCGAGGCGCAGCGCCAACAGACGCAGACGCTGCTCGCCGAGCAGCCGCTCGAGCCGGCGCGCCTCAAGCAGCTCGAGACGCTGCGCCAGGAGCTGCTCGGCGAGCACCGCCTGACCCTGGAGTCGTGCGACAACCGCGAACGCGACCTGCGCGAGCGCCTGCAGGCGCGGATCGACGCACAGAAGAAGCAGCTCGACCGTCTCACCGAGGGGCTGATCAAGCGCATGTCGGGCTTTCGCGAGCGCTACCCCCTGGAGACCGCCGAGATCGACGCCAGCCTCGCCGCCGCGTCCGAGTACCGACGGCTACTCGCGCAGCTCGAACGCGACGACCTGCCGCGCTTCGTCGCCCGCTTCAAGGAACAGCTCAACGTCAACACCATCAACGAGATCGCCAGCTTCAACGCCCAGCTGCTGCGCGAGCACGACACCATCACCGAGCGCATCGCACAGATCAATGCCTCCCTGACCCAGATCGACTACAGCCCCGGGCGCTATATCGCCCTGGAGTCGCAGCCCACCCCGGACGCCGAGATCCGCGACTTTCGCAGGGCGCTGCGCGCCTGCACCGAGGAGACCCTCGGAGAGGCCGGCGGCCAGTACTCCGAGGCCCGCTTCCTCCAGGTCAAGGCGATCATCGACCGTTTCCGCGGTCGCGACGGCCAGACCGAGAGCGACCGGCGCTGGACCGACAAGGTCACCGACGTGCGCAACTGGTCGCTGTTCGCCGCCAGCGAGCGCTGGCGCAGCGACGACAGCGAGCACGAGCACTACTCCGACTCCGGCGGCAAGTCCGGCGGTCAGAAGGAGAAGCTCGCCTACACCATCCTCGCCGCCAGCCTCGCCTATCAGTTCGGGCTGGAGTGGGGCGCAGTGCGCTCGCGCTCGTTCCGCTTCGTGGTGATCGACGAGGCCTTCGGGCGCGGCTCCGACGAGTCGGCGCGCTACGGGCTGGAGCTGTTCGGGCAACTCAACCTGCAGCTGCTGATCGTCACCCCGCTGCAGAAGATCCACATCATCGAGCCCTTCGTCAGCCATGTCGGCTTCGTCGACAACCTCGAGGGGCGCGCCTCGCGGCTACGCAACCTCAGCATCGCCGAGTACCGCGACCGCAAGCAGCCGGCGAGCGCCACCGCAGCGACCGCCCCGGCATGAGCTGGACCACCCCGGAGGCGATCCGCGCCCAGCTACAGCGCCACTGGACGCGCGGCGAGTTGCTGCGCCGAGTGCTCGAACCCGATCCCCAACCACTGCGGCTGGCACTCAAGGCGCCGAGTTCGGCCGAACTCGGCCAACGCTTCGCCGAGGCGCGCCAGTGGGTCGCCACCCTCGACGCACTGGCGCACCTGCGCATCGAGTGGCGCACCCTGCACCACCGCGCGCTCGGCCCCCAGCGCTTGCCCGCCCGGCTCTGGGTCGACGACACCGAGGCCGCCTGCGCACTGATCGGCAAGCGTGGCGCCGTCAGCACGTTCCGCTGTCTCGTCGTGGAGACCGAGCAGCGCTGCCCCGGGCTGCGGCCCTGGCTGGCACGCCGTCCGCTGCGCGCCCTGGAGCTGGCCGAGCACTGGTCGGCGCTGCTGGCGGTGACCGCGTGGTGTCTCGCCCATCCCCGCCCCGGGATCTATCTGCGTCAGGTCGACATCCCCGGGGTACACACCAAGTTCATCGAGACCCATCGCGCGGTGCTCGCTGAGTGGCTCGACCTGCTGCTCCCGGCCACGGCGATCGACAGCGCCTACAGCGGCGCCCAGCAGTTCGCGCCCCGCTACGGCTTTCGCGACAAGCCCGTGCGCATCCGCTTCCGGGTGCTCGACCCCGAGCTACTGCCCGGCGCCCCCGACTGCCCCGATATCACCCTCGACGCGGCGAGCTTCGCCGCCCTCGCACTACCGCTGCGACGCGTGTTCATCACCGAGAACGAGACCAATTTCCTCGCCTTCCCGCCGGTAGCCGGGGCGATCGTGATCTTCGGCGCCGGCTACGGCTGGGAGGCACTCGCCCAGGCCCAGTGGCTGCAGCACTGCGCCCTGCACTACTGGGGCGACATCGACACCCACGGCTTCGCCATCCTCGATCGGCTGCGCGCACACCTCCCCGGGGTCGAGTCACTGCTGATGGATCGCGCCACCCTGCTCGCCCACCGCGATCACTGGGGGCACGAGCCCCAACCCTTCACCCAGCCACTCAGCCGCCTGGACGCGGACGAGCGCGCGCTGTTCGAGGACCTGGTCGAGCAACGCCTCGGCAAACGGCTCCGCCTGGAGCAGGAGCGGGTGGGGTTCAGCTGGTTGGAGCAGGCGCTAACGGCGCTGTCGTAGACACCGCTTCAGAGTTCGCGCCCCTGGGCATGGACCTGATCGAAGACCGCCTCGAGCGCGGCGTGGGTCCCGCGCAGGCCGTCGATCACCTGTCCGGCCCAATCGAAATAGGCGCGCTGGCGCTCGCGGCTCCAGTCCGGCGGCGGCGAGTCGAGGATATCGCGCAGGTTGCAGATCTTGTCGGCGAGCTTGACCAAGCGGGCCTGCTCGGAGAGCTGCGGGGCGTGCTCGATCTGCAACCGCTTGCGCTCCTGCTGGGCCAACGACCTGTCGTCGCTGACCTCGAGCACCACGGCGGTGACCTCACGACCGAAGTGCGCGACCAGCTCGGCCTCGGTGGTGGCGGTGTCCTCGATGGTGTCGTGCAGCAGCGCGGCACAGAGCACCACGGGGTCAGTCACCCCGGCCTCATCGATCAGCACCCGGGTCAGGGCGATCGGGTGGTTGATATAGGGCGAGGCGCGCTCGTCCTTGCGGCGTTGGTCGCGGTGCTTGTCAGCGGCGAAGTCGAGCGCGCGCACGAAGTCGGCCAAGGGGGCGTACTGCATCGTCATCGTCATTCTCCTGGGTCGTCCCGCCCCGGACGAACACGGAATGCACCCAGGACGCGACGGCGTGCGAGGGCCTGGTGCTGGAGCCAGCCTGGCAACCACGCCCACCTGTCCATGGACCCTGCGAGGTCTCATGCACGTCTGCTGCGACGCATCCTGCGCCAAGGCGGCGGTGAGGTTCAACCCCAGGGCAACACAGCGATATCGGCGAACCTCAAGGGGCTGGCTCCGGGGTCAGAGACAACGTAATCGCAGCAGGCTCGAGCCGCACCCAGCCACCGCCATCACGGGCCAGACGCTCGATGACCTGGACCCGGAGCTGGTGCAGCGGCACCAGCTCCGGGGCCGGATCTGGACTGGAGAGACGCAGCACCAGGCGTCCCGCCTCGAGACCACAGCTCAACCTCGGCACAGGTGCATCACCGAGCAGCCGCAGACCATGCAGTAAGGCCGCATCGAGCGCCTCGGGTACCAAAAGTACCCGACACCCAAGAACAGAGTCGGGGCAATCGACCTCACCACCAAGCTCGTTAACCAGTCGCGCGGCTCGCGGCGCCACCGCGAACGCCACCGGCTGCTCATCAACGGCGTTGGTACGCAGGGTCTCGGTCAAGGTCGAGGACAGACGTGTGGAGGCATGCAGCGCCCGGCCCAGACGCGTCTGTTTGTCGTCGTCCTGCGCCAGCTCCAACTGCAGCGTCTCACAGGTCAACTCGACGATACTGAGCGGGGTACGCAATGCATGCGCTAGCTGTCGGGCCTGTTCAGCGAGCAACGAGCGGCACTCCAGCTCGACCAACCGGCGCCATCTCTGGGCATCGGCGTGCGCCATGGTGGACTCCTCGGGATTCGATCACGGACCCATGTCAGGCATGGGTCCAAGCAGGGTCACGGACAAGTCACGCAAGACCGGGGCCGGAGTCAGGAGACTGCGCGACGACCCGCTGCAAGAGCGCCTCCAGACGCGCCCGGCCGACCGGCTTGGTCAGGTGTAGATCGAACCCCGAGGCCGCGAGCGCCTCCCCCAGGGTCTCGGCGCCATACCCCGAGACCGCTACCAGCAACAGCCGCTCGGGATCGGGCTGGTAAGCGCGCAGTGCCCGCGCCGTCTCCAACCCATCCATCCCCTCCATACCAATGTCGAGCAGCGCCAGACGCGGCGTAAACCCCGCGACCACGGCCAAGGCCTCATGCCCGGAGTGGGCGACCTGGACCGGATGCCCCATCCACTCGAGCAATCGCGCCATGCTCGACAGCATGTCGACATCATCATCGACGACCAACACCGGCACCCCACGCAGCCGCGCCGGAGCCGCTGGCGCTGGCGGCGACGCGTGCGCCGGCCACACCCGCGGCAGCCACAGCACGAACTCGGCACCACAGCCCCGTCCGGCGCTGTGTGCCTCGATCCGCCCCTGGTGCAGCTCGGCCAGACGCGCCGCGATCGCCAACCCCAGCCCGAGACCGCTGGCGGGGCGCTCATGGCCCCGCCCGCCCTGGATGAAGGGCTCGAACAGACCATCGCTGAGCTCCGGCGCGAAGCCCTCGCCATTGTCGGTCACCCGCAACGCCACGACATCGGGCGCGGGCTCGACACTGAGTCTGATCTCGCCACCCTCGGGGGTGTACTTGGCGGCATTGGTCAACAGGTTGACCAAGACCTGTGCGAGGCGCGACAGATCGCAATCAATATAAGCGACCGAGTCGGACAACTCGAGGGTGAAGCGCTGCTGGCGTGACTCGAACAGGGCACGCGCACCATCAAGCGCATGCTCGACGACCTCGCCGACAGGGTGCACGGCACGCTCGAGGTGCAGCTTGCCACGGATCACCCGTGAGACATCGAGCAGATCGTCGAGCAACCGCTCCATGTGACGGGCCTGACGATCGACTACCGTGATCGCCTCGCGCAATCTCGGCTCGGCCGGTGCCAGGGCCTGCATCAGCTCGATGGCATTACGGACCGGCGCCATCGGGTTGCGCAGTTCGTGACCGAGGACGGCGAGGAAATCGTTCTTCTGTCGATCGAGCTGTTCGAGACGCTCACGCGCACGCACCAGCTCATCGATCTCGGAGACACTACCGAACCAGTGCAGTAGCTCACCGCTCGAACCGCAGATCGGACGAGCACGGGCCTCGAACCAGCGATACCCCCCGGTGGCGCAGCACAACCGATAGCGCAGCAGAAACTCGCGGTGCTCGCGCAAGGCCCGCGCCCAGGTCCGGGCGACCACCTCGCGATCGTCCGGATACACCGCAGCCCGCCACCCCTCGCCGAGGGCCTGGGCGTACGCGATCCCGGTCACCTCAGTGAAGCGCTGGTTGAAATCCACCACCGCACCATCAGGGGCCGCGATGAAGAGGATATCGGGCACGGTCTCGGCCATGCTACGAAAGCGCGACTCGGAATCGGCCAAGCGCCGCTCGGTGCGACGTTGCGCGGTGATCTCATGGACGACGACACTGACCCCCCAGACCTCGCCTCTCGCCGTATTCAGTGGCAGCCAACTGGTGCGCCAATGGCGCCGCACCCCGGGTGTGGCGGGGGTTTCGCCATGGAGTTCGTGGTCGCGCACCGCCCCACCACCGGCAAGCACGTGGCGCGCCAGCGCCACCAGCTGCGGGGCCAGTGCCGGCAGGACCTCCGGCAGACTGCGACCGATGTGCGCGGCCACCGGGACACCGTTCATCTCCGCCATGCGGCGATTGATACGGCGAAAACGTAATCCCTGATCGAGCACGCACAGCCCCACCGGGGCACAGTCGTAGATCGCCTCGAACTCGGTGAGCTGATCGAGCAGCGCTTGATCATGGGCCCGTTCACGGCTGATATCGGTGATCACCCCCTGCAGCACATGCGGGACGCCTGCGGCGGTGAAGCGAACCACGGCATGCTCCTCGAACACCTGCGCCTCGGCCTCGCTGCGATCGACGCGGTAGCGGACTCGATAGGCCGGACGCTGCGCGGTACGGCTGGCAATGGCATTGAGCAACAGGGAGCGATCGCCGGGATGGATGCGTTCGAGAAAGCGTGCCCGCGGCTCCTCACACTCACCGGCGGCGAGCCCGAGCAGCTCGGCACCGAACGGGTCATAGCGCATGCACACAGCAGACATCTCCCACTCGAACCCGAAGGACAGGGTAACAGCGGGGTCAGGGGACGGGTGTCCAGGCACGGACGGCGGCGTCTGCATCGTCAGCTGGTCTCGCGGGCGCGGAGGGCGGCTAGGGGGCCGCATTCCACCCTAGGCAAGCCCGGCAGACGGGTCAAGCCAGATCGAGCACCCACCGACCAACGCGCCAGCGGCGAGGACGAACGGCATACGGGAGAGGCCGACCAGTACGCGGGACCTTATGGACAGACCGCGCCCATGGCGATCAGCGGGTGCGCGCCAGCGCACTTACAAGACCGAAGACCTGCGCCAGGAGATGTGCTGCACGCGCAGGGCGTCTCCGGGTCCTCATCGCCAAGGTGGCGGTATCCGGCCCCGACAACCCCTTGGGTCGGTTGCGACCCTGGCCCAACCGCCCCGCCTGCGGCGTAAGCCGGCACCTCCTCTGTGCCGTACACCACACAGCAGCAGCCCCGACCCTGGCACGAGGTCGATACCAGGGCCGGGGCGAGATCCTAACCGCTTTGAATGGCGAAGATCTGCCATGCACCGGGCCATGACAGAGCGCGGCGGGAGGGGCTGGAGACAGACATCCACCACACTGGTGCCAATCCACCGTCGCGGTGGTGGATTAGAACCACCCAACTACGCGCTCAACCCTGCCGGCGCAAGCGCCGCCCGGTCCGGGCAAAACTGCTGGCGATCAGCGTCTCCCAAGGGGCGGAATCGCCACCGAGGACACAGAGCGCGGCACGGGTCTGTGGGGCAAGCCGCCAACGCCCCTGATCCGTCGTCTCGAGCCAGGTGCGCGCGAGTTCACGCGCCTGCTCACCTCCCGGGACCCGGCAGACATCGAGCCGTGGCGACACCCGGGTCAGCAGCGGTCGCGGACCGCGCCCCCAGCGCGCGACAGGACATCTCCAGCAGCGAGACAGGCGAACCCTGGCTGAAGGGGCGTCATCGCCAATGAGGTCGTTGTCGATCATCGTGCTTCTCCGTGGTCTGGTTGCACAGCGGATTGCACACGGCTCAGGGCATCCGCTGGGCGATCGAATCGGCCACCTGCAGCGATTTCCGTCCCTGGTACAGGCAAGGGTACAGGGCACCGCCCCCATACCTCATGACCGCTCATCTTGTTGCGATGCGCAACGTCACCTCGCCGACATCGTCGAGGCTTGGAGCAGGTCGTTCCTCGCCCCATCTCCATCAAGACACAAAGCACGAATCAAGCCACGAGACACTCGATCACCATCGTCCCGTTCGCCCGGCCCGGGCGGCACCACAGCAACCAACACCGAGGACCATCGCGATGACCAGCCACTTGCCCCACCTCGTGCTCATGGCCGCACTCGCACTCACCCTGCCGCTGATCGCCGGATGCGAGCAGGAGGGTCCCGCCGAGGAGGCCGGGCGCAAGATTGACCAACAGGTCGAGCAGCTCGGGGAGCAGCTCGAACAGGCACGCGAGGCGGCCACCGAAGCGGTCGAAGAAGCCGGGGATCGGCTCGAGCAGACGACCGACACCCCGCGCTAAGGCACATGCCTCAAGCACTGACGCCCCGGTCGGCGGCTCAGCGCAATTGACGAGAAGCGCCAGCACGGGACGACCATGGGGTATGCGGCGGTGAGACCGGCGCCGGCAGACCGGCCACTCGCCAAGCCACGGCCATGCCGCCAAACAGACGCTCGGCACAATCCTCCTGCAACCCGAGGGCGCGGCACGGATCGGGCCGCGCCCGCCCCTGCAAATACTCGCCACGCAGGCGGTCGATCAGATCCCAGTGGGTCTCGGTGAGTTCACCGAGACGCAGCTCGGCGGCGATCGCCAGCGCCAGATCGCGGCTCCACAGCGCCGGGTCCTCGAGAAACCCCTGGTCATCGAACAGGTCCTGGTGGCACGGGGTCGAATCAGCCATCGTCACCTCCAGCATCGATCGTCGAATTGACGCAGCCGCACGCTGCATCCTGCCCTCCCTGACTCCAAGGTAGACCGCGGACCGACAAAAGGCAGGACCGCCGACCCCAGTCGACTGGAACCTGCGCGCCATCCACGCCAGGATGAGCACTGATCGCGACGGCCGGTCCTCGACTCGTCATCCCCACGGCTGACCGGCCCCATCCAGGTATCACGGTCATCCACCGCCACCAGGACGTGGCATACCCGAGCCTGCCCCGGCCCTCGAGTCACAGGAGGATTACAGCGATGCGCAAGACCAACTGGGGTGCACTGACCACCGCCTTGCTGCTTGGGTTCAGCGCCCCCGGCGTCAGTGCGGCACCCAAGTACATCTTCTATTTCATCGGTGACGGGATGGCCAGCGCCCAGATCCACGCCGCCGAGGCCTATCTGGGCGCACGACGCCAGGACGACGCCGAACCCGGTGGCATCAAGTCGGTGGCCTTGCGCATGAGCCAGTTCCCGGTACAGGGCATGCAGACGAGCGCGGCCAACGATCGCCTGATCACCGACTCAGCGGCCGCCGGCACGGCACTGGCGTGCGGACACAAGACCAACACCGGGATCCTCGCCATGGATCCGACGGCCACCCGCCCTTACACCACCCTCGCCGAACTGGCCAAGGACAAGGGAATGAAGGTCGGGATCGTCACCAGCGTGTCGCTCGATCACGCCACCCCGGCGGCCTTCTATGCCCATGTCGCCCATCGCAACGACTACCAACGGATCGGTCAGGCCCTGCTCGAGAGCGGCTTCGACTACTTCGCCGGTGGCGGGCTGCGCGTCGATCGCTGGGATGGACTCGAGTACGCCGGACTGAGCGACGCACAACGCTATGCCCTGTTGCGCGAGCAGGCCTCCGCGCGCGGCTTCCAGTACGCCGCCGATCGCGCCGCCTTCACCGCGCTCGCCCGGGGTCGACCGACACTGGCCATCAACCCCTATCTCGATGATGCCAACGCCATACCCTATGCGCTCAACCGCCAGGCCGGTGAATCCTCCAGCGAGCGTTATCAGGGATCGATCAGCCTCGCCGAGTTCACCGCCAAGGGCATCGAACTACTCGACAATCCACAGGGCTTCTTCCTCGTCGTCGAGGGCGGCAAGATCGACTGGGCCGCGCACGCCAACGATGCCCGCACCGTGATCGAGGAGGTCATCGCCTTCGACGACGCCATCCGCATCGCCGCCGACTTCGGCACCCGTCACCCCGAGGCCACCCTGATCGTGGTCACCGGCGATCACGAATGCGGTGGCATGAGCCTCGGCACCCGCGCCACCGCCCACACCTCCGCCCTCGAGATCCTCGCCCGGCAACACCTGGCCCATGACGACTTCGACGACCAGGTCCTCACCCCCTATCTGGCACGACACACCCCCGCCCCGCCCGACATCCCCCCCGGGCTCTGGGCACTGGTGTCGAGCCATTTCGGCCTCGACGGGGCCGGGCTGACCACGACCACCGCCGATGACCTCAGCGACCACGCGCGCAGTCTTCTCGAGGCCGCTTACGACAAGGTCGCACACGATCACAGCGACGGCAGCGCCGAGGCCGATGCCCTGCGCTATGGCAACCACAACCCCTTCATCATCACCCTCACCCATCTACTCAACCGCCGCGCCGGCATCGGTTGGGCCTCCTTCTCGCACACCGCAGTGCCAGTCCCGGTGCTGGCCACCGGCGTCGAGGCCTGGCGCTTCGACGGTTATTACGACAACACCGAGGTGGCGCGACGCCTCGCCGCAGCCATGCGCGTCGAACTCGGCCCGTGACCTGGATCGGCGCCCCTTATCCAACCCGACCAGCGGCGGGCCAGAGACCGCCGCGCGGTCATGCCGGAGACGATCGGCGCGCCCGAGCAGGAACTGGACCACGACCTTGAGCACAACCGGCGGCGCCCCGATCTATTCTCACCGGCACGACGACGAAGTCTGACCAGACCGAGCCGACACCCGTCGGCCATTGCGGGTATCCTGCAGTGCGGGCGTGACCGGCACAGGACCATGCCCGCATCCGTCTGGTCCACAGACATCGCTCAGCCCTCGTCCTGTTTCGACCACAATGCCATCACAGCCCCCACCGGATCACGAGGTATCTACCACAACCGCCCCCAGCCGCCGCCTGCTCACGGCGATCGCCGTGCCCGTGTTGATCGTCGATGGGCACTACCGTATCCACACCGCCAACCCGGCGGCACACAGCCTCTTTGGGTACGACCCCGTCGGCGATCACTGTCACCGCGTGCTGGCCGGGCGTGCGACCCCTTGCGACGACTGCCCGGCAACTCGCCCCCCCCCCCAACCAACACTGGCGCGCAGCGTCCACGACCGCGCCGGACACGAACACTATCTGAAGGAGTCCCCGACCCCGAGCGACGGCGGACTGGTCATCACCCTGGTCGATGTCAGTCGCGAGATCGAGGCACTCAAGGGCGCTGATCTAGCGCGCAAGGAGGCCCAGGCCAGGCGCATCATCCTCGAACAACAGCGGCGCCAGGCCGTGCTCGAGCAACACGGACTCAGCCAACTCCTCGACGATCTCCCCGATGCCCTGGTGACGATCTCCGCCGAGTTCCGCATCCTGCGTCGCAACGCCGCCGCCCGGACCCGCTTTCCTCTGGGGGAGACGGCAACGACCTGTCACGGGCTGCTCGGCCTCGATGCACCCTGTGGCAACTGCCCGGCACGCGCCGGCTTCAATCTCGGCAATGGCCGCAAGACCAAGCACCGCAGCGGCGAGCGTTACTACACCGAACAGCTGATCGATACCGGCGACGGCAACGCGCTGCTGCTGTTTCGCGACACCTCCCGCGAGATCCGGCTGATCGAGGAGATCCGCGCGCAGCGCCTCACCATCACCCGCAAGAACGACATCCTCTCCGCACTACTACACCTCGAGTCGCTGATGCGCAGCAATCCCGATCCGAGCCACGTCGCCGGCGAACTGCTCGAGCTGTTCATGGCCGCCTGCGGCAGCAGCGCAGCGGCGATCGCACTCGACGGTGAGGCCTCGGGCACCATCCACCGTGGCGAGCTCCCCAGCGACACACCGACCGGGCTCGACCGTCTGGAGATCGTCGGCGGCGACGGCAGGCGGGTCGGCGAGGCCTGGTGGCGCCCCGGCGAGACGACACGCACGGCCACCCTCGCCAGCCTCTTCTTCGAGCCCTTCGGTGCCTATCTGCACAACCGCCGGTTGATGCGCCAACTCGAAGCAAAGGCCAATACCGACCCCCTCACCGGGGTATACAATCGAGGCTACCTGCACGCCGCCCTCGAGGCGGCGCAGCGCGATCATGCCACCAGGGCGATACCACACGCCCTGGTACTGGCAGATATCAATCGGCTCAAACAGGCCAACGACCGCTACGGACATGAGGCCGGCGACCGGTTGCTGCTAACGGTCTCCGAGCGCATCACCCGCGCCGTGAGACGCTGCGACATCGTCGCGCGCACTGGCGGAGACGAGTTCGTGATGCTGCTCCCGGGCGCCACCGAGGCCGAGGCCGAGGCCCTGATCGAGCGCCTCCAGGACGACCTTTTCAAGGACGTCAGCATCGAGATGGCGCCGGGAGAGCACTTCCCGGTCACCCTCAGCCTCGGTGCCTGCGGGGCTGACCGCGCCCCGGCGGAATCGTTGCTCAAGATCGCCGACGCACGCATGTACGCCGCCAAGGCGGCCTTCTACAAAGATCACAAATACAACAGATAACCGCGACCCGGCGTCGCGAGGGACCCATGGCAGATCCGCAGAACATCGACGAGAGCATCGCCTCACTGGTCAAGGCCACCGAATCGATCCTCAACGGCGAGTACGAACGACTCGATATCGACATCGACGCCGAGGGCATGCTCTCGGTGCTGGCGCAGAAGATCAACGCGCTAGTGGTCAATATGAAGAGCGCCGAGACGCCGCTGACCAACGCCGGCGAACAGGCACCGAACGCGGCCAGCCACGCACGCAACGTCATCGAGCTGATGTCACAATCGACCGGCCAGGTCCTCGACAATGCCGACCGACTCTCCCTGGAGATCGAGCAACTCGAGACGCAGCTCCAGACCGAGACGGCAGACCCGACGCACGCCCAACGACTCAGCCAGATCAAGCACCATCTGTTCGACATCGTCGCCTCTCAGTCCTATCAAGACGTCGCCCGCCAGCGCATGGAGCAACTGATCGAGGATCTCGACCAGATCCGCGACTGGCTCGTCGAGGTACTGGTGATCCTCAACATCCAGCACGACAGTTCGCTCGAAAACGTCGAGCAGAAGGCCCAGCTGCTGCGTGATGTCAACGGCTCAAGCACCCCGGCGGCGCTCAAGCAGGACCTCGTCGACGACCTGCTCTCCGAGTTCGGCTTCTAGCCAGACCCCGGCGAGATCGCCCGCCCCTGAGCCAAGGCACGCTCGAGGACCTCGATCAGCGCCGCCCCCGAGATCGGCTTCTGCAGCACCGCCGCAGCCCCCTGCTGTAGCGCACACTGCAGACTCCCGGCATCGATATCCCCCGAGAGCAGGACGACCACCACCCCCGGGGCCCGAGTGCGCAGGGCGCGCTGCAGCTCCAGCCCATCCATCTCCGGCATGCACAGATCGAGCACAGCACAGCCTCGCGCATCCTCGGCAAGCGCACCGAGCAGACCGGCCCCCGAGGCGAAGCTTGCGACCCGGTAACCGGCCAAACGCAACCGCATCGCCAGAGCGCTCCGCAGCGCCGGATCATCGTCGACCAGATAGAGCGGTCCCGCCTCAGCCATGGTCGCCCCGGCGCAATCCCGACCACCGGTGCCGCAGGCCACCCCAGCCCTGCGGTAACCCCACTCGGCCCCATCCCCACGCGATCTTGCGCCTCATCAAGACACCTCGCCCCCTGACCGAATCACCCTCACCGAATCACACGGTGGCATGGCCCGCGACCTGGGCCATTCGCGCGATCGAACAATGGTTGAAAAGCACCAGCCTGCCGGGGCTTATCCACCCAGGCACCACGCCATGACAGCCCGCGCGATACGCTCGTGCAGGCGACTCGACGCCCCCGCGGCCAGGGCGCGACAATGATTTCCACCATTCGCCGCAGGAGCCCCAGATGACACTGCAATCGATCGACCCCGCGACCGGCAACGTCTACGCAACCTTCGCGCCGACCAGCGCCACCGCGCTGGAGCAGGCACTGGCAAGCGCCGAGCGCACCGCCATCACCTGGGCGGCACAACCCCTGACCACGCGACTGGCCCTGCTGCGCGCCCTAGCCCGGCGGCTACGCGCCGAACGCACCCGGCTCGCCCGCCTGATCACCGACGAGATGGGCAAGCTCAGCGCCGAGGCCGAGGCCGAGGCCGAGATCGACAAGTGCGCCCTGGTCTGCGACTACTACGCCGAGCACGCCGCGACCCAGCTTGCCGACATCCCGCTCACGTCCGACGCCAGCCGTAGCCTGCTCGCGCACCAGCCGCTCGGCGTGGTGCTGGCGGTGATGCCCTGGAACTTCCCCTTCTGGCAGGTCTTGCGCTGCGCCGCCCCGGCGCTGGCCGCGGGCAACGTAGTACTACTCAAGCACGCCTCCAACGTGCCGCGCTGCGCGCTGGCGATCGCCGAGCTGTTCACCGCTGTCGACGCACCCGAGGGCGTGTTTCAAACCCTGTTGATCGATGCCGAGACCGCCGAGCAGGTGGTCGCCGATCCACGGGTGCGCGCCGTCAGCCTCACCGGCAGCGAGCGCGCCGGACGCCGGGTGGCGGGGATCGCCGGGGCGAACCTGAAGAAGAGCCTACTCGAGCTCGGCGGCGCCGATGCCTGCGTGATCCTCGAGGACGCCGACCTCGAACGCGCCGCCGAGACCGGCGCCCGGTCGCGCTTCATCAATGCCGGACAGAGCTGCATCGCCGCCAAGCGCTTCATCGTCGTCGAGGCGGTGGCCGATGACTTCGTCGCGCGGCTCCAGTCCCGGGTCGAGGCGCTGGTGCCGGGCGATCCACGCGACCCCGCCACCACGCTCGCGCCGCTGGCGCGCGCGGACCTGCGCGAGACCCTGCACCAGCAGGTCGAGCAGAGTCGCACTGCCGGCGCCGAGCTGCGCTGCGGCGGGCAACCGCAACCGGGACCGGGGTGGTTCTATGCGCCGACCCTGCTCGACCGGGTCGGGCCGGGGATGCCCGCCTATGACGACGAGCTGTTCGGACCGGTGGCGACGGTGATCCGGGTGGCCGACGAGGCCGCGGCACTACGGGTGGCCAACGACTCGCGCTTCGGGCTCGGCGGTAGCGTGTGGAGTGCCGATGCCGCACGCGGCGAGCGCTTCGCCCGCGCCATGGCCTGTGGCGCGGCCTTCGTCAACGGCTTAGTGAAGAGCGATCCGCGCCTGCCCTTCGGCGGAATCAAGGACTCGGGCTATGGTCGCGAACTCGGCGCGCCCGGCATCGCCGAGTTCCTCAATCTCAAGACCCTGTGGATCGCTTGAGCGCCACCGACTCGGCCGCCGCCTGACGAGCGGCGGCCAGACTCACCACCGGTTCGTCGCCGATGACCTCGGCCTGATAGAAGGTGTGTTTGGGGATCACCACCAGGTCGCCGGGTTCGAGCACCAGGCTGCGTTCGCCGATCCCGACCCGCATCCGCCCGCAGATAACCCCATCGATGCGATCGACCCCGTGATCGTGATCGGGCAGAAAGGTCCCTGGGGGATAGATGTCGAGACGGGTCTCGAAGCCGCGCGCCTCGAGCTTGCGCCGCATGCTCGCCTCGGTGAGTGCGCCGTCGCGCTGGGCATGCCAGTGTTCGATCTGCATGATCTGCCCTCCTGTGCCAGGGTGACGGAGCGGTGGCGTCCGCCCCTACCGTGACCTTAGCCAAGCCCCTCACCATTGCAAGGCGGCGGCTGGACTCAGCGCTCCGGGCCTCGCAACCCGTACTTCTGGATGCGATAGCGCAGCGTCTCGCGGGTGGTACCGAGCGCTCGCGCCGTGGCGGTGACGTTGTGACCACTACGCTCGAGCGCGGTGCGGATGATATAGCGGTCCATCTCGGCCAGTGCCATGCTGCCATCGAGCGGGATGACCACCCGATCACCGACGCGCTGCGCCCCCGACGCCGGACGCTCGACCAGGCGATCGAGCTGCATCCACTCGAGCGGGAACACCGGGCCGCGCGCCAACAACACCGCGCGCTCGACGACATTGCGCAGCTCGCGCACATTGCCCGGCCAAGGGTAGTCACGCATGCGCTGGTAGACGATCTCGGGGATATCGCAGACCCGCTGCCCGGAACGGGCGTTGTACTCGGCCACCAGGGCCGGCACCAGCTCCTCGAGATCGTCGAGACGCTCGCGTAGCGGCGGCAGATCGAGCCGAAAGACGCTCAATCGGTGATAGAGATCGCTACGGAAGGCCCCCTCCCGTACCCGCTGCTCGAGATCGCAGTTGCTCGCGGCGATGATCTGCACATCGACGCCGAGGGCACGCTCGCCACCGAGCCGACGCAGCTGCCGATCCTCGATCACGGTCAACAGCTTGGTCTGCAGCTCGAGGTCCATCTCGGCGATCTCGTCGAGGAACAGGGTCCCCTCATGGGCCTGCTCGAGATAACCACGATGACGCCCCTTGGCCCCGGTGAAGGCGCCGGCCTCGTGACCGAAGAGTTCGGACTCGAGCAACTCGCGCGGCAGCGCCGCACAGTTGACCTCGATCATAGGGCCACCGGCCCGTGCTCCGGCGTGGTGGAGAATGCGCGCCACCAGCCCCTTGCCGGTGCCGGTCTCCCCACCGATCACCAGGGCACTGAAGGGCACCTCGGCAAGTCGTGTGATCAGCGCGCGGGTACGACGGGTGACGGCGCTCGAGCCGAGATAGGACGCCGGCGAATAGCGCCGCCCCTCGGCGCTGGCCTGGAGGCGCAGCCGCCGCTGTGCCAAGGCGCTGCGCCGGGCACCGGCGACGACGATCTCCAACCGGTCGAGCGGACAGGGTTTCTCGAGGAAGTCAAAGGCACCCAGGCGCAGCGCCCGCACCGAATCGGCCACCCCGCCATAGCCAGTCAGCAGGATCCACTCCCCCGGCGCGGCACCATTGCGCGCCTGTTCGAGCAGATCGAGGACATTGCCATCGGGGAGACTCATATCGGCGAGGATCACCGCCGGTTCGAACGCCGAGTCGAGCACCAACCCACGGGCGGCAGCGAGCGTCGCCGCACTCTGCACCTCCCACCCCTGCCGCTCGAAATGATGCGACAGTGCCTGTGCGAGATCGGTTTCATCCTCGATGATGAGCAGTGAATCGGCCATCGATGGCACACCCCTGAACGAGACGGCTCCCGCCTCCAGACCAGCCCGCCCCCCTTGACCCTGACGCGGCAGCGAGCACCACAACAGCGGCGACGTTCATCGCTCCCACCCTCGACGGCATCACCACCACAGCACGCTCGACGGAAACGATGGCAGTCGACTCAGTCGACATCCTGCCACAGCAGGTCATCGACCAGCGACAGCTGCATCGCACACCGCTGGTGCGATGCCAGGCCCTGAGCGACCTCAGCCTGCAAGATCGCACGCAACCGGGGCCCGAGCCGGGAGGCGTCCACCACCTGGAATCCCAGGGCGGCATAGAAGGGCGCATTCCAGCCGAGGTCGCGGAAGGTGGTCAGGGTCAGCGCGACACAGTGACGGGCCCGCGCCCAATCCAGCGCGGCTTGCACCAACAACCGACCACCACCTCGACGCTGATGTGAGCGACACACCGCCAGCTGGCAGAGGTGCAGGGTCCGCCCTACCGACTCGGCGCAGAGAAACCCCCAGGGGTCCGGTCGCGCCGAGTCACCGACCACCCAAGAGGTGCCCGCTCGAACCGCCTCCAGGTGTGCTGACACCGACAGCACCGGCGCATCGGCGATCCAGGCCAGCCCGGGGACGGTCCTGAACAACGTGTCCGCGGAGCGCTCGATCTCGGGCAGTGCCTCGATCTCATCGAGGCGCGTCGGCCGGACCCAAAGCGAAGCCACGGCCACCCCTAGTGCCGCGCCCGCTGGCGCAGTCGATCCTGGCGCGCGCGAATGGTCGCGCGCCAGGTCGCACGCCACAACCCCCGGACCCCGAGGGCGAAACACGCCATCCCGAACAGGGTCAGTGACTGCTCGGTCCAGTGCAACGAGGCCGGCTTGGGGTCGGTCATTGCGAGCGAGGGCAGCGCCAGCATCACCATCAGCTCGAGGGTGAACAACACCACCACGCCCCAGCGACGCAGCCGCAACGCTGCGTTCAGCAACAGTGCGCTTACCCCCAGCTTGGCCGACACCGCCAGCAGCAACAGCGGCAACAGCCAGCCGCGCTCGATCCCGAGTAGCTCGACCCGCACCAGGGCGATGCCGGTGATCACCGCCACCGTCCCCAGGACCAGTCGCCAGGGCCGCCGCAAAGGGGCGCGCGCACTCGACCACAGCGCCACGGCCAATAACGTGAAGCCGGGGCCGAGCAGCGGGAAGAGGGCGTTGGCCAGCCAATCGAGATCGACCCCGAGGGCGACCACCAACAGCTTCCAGCTCGCCTTGGCGACACCCGCTGCGAAGACCAGTAACGCACCGAGCCGGGCCATGGCCTGCGCGGGCGCGGCGCGGTCACGCAGATAGCCGAGCAACCACCACAACCCCAGACCGGTGACGAGCACGGGCAACAGGTTGTAGAGCGCAAGGGCGAGAGAGAAATCGTACATCCGAGGGCACATCCATCGCTTGAGATCCCGGTTATTGCACCATGATCTGGTTCAGTTCGCACCGTCAAAGGTCGCGATCAACAGCAATGGGGCCAGGTTCGCAGGGTGCGCGGCACCATGACCAGCCCGGGGTTAGAATGTAGCGCCCAGCCCGCAAGCCGAGACCACCGACCTTGAACCCGCTTAGACGACTCGCCTCGCAGACCGCCATCTATGGTGTCAGCAGTGTCCTCGGACGCTTTCTCAACTATCTGCTGGTACCGCTGCTGACCTACAGCTTCGCGCCCCAGTCCTATGGGGTGGTCGCCGAATTCTACGCCTACATGGGCTTTCTCGCGGTGGTGCTCACCTTCGGCCTGGAGACGGGTTACTTTCGCTTCCGCAACAGCGAGACCTGGGCACCGGAGCGCGTCTACGGCACCGTGGTACAGACGCTACTCGTCGGCAACCTGCTGTTTCTACTCGCCATCTTCTTGGTCAGCGAGCCTCTGGCGGCGCTGTTGCGCCACCCCGAGCACCCCGAGTACATCTGGTGGTGCGCGGCCATCCTCGCCGCCGACGCGCTCGGCGCCGCGGCCTTCGCGCGACTGCGTGCCGAGGAGCGCGCGATGCACTTTGCCGTGATCAAGCTACTCGAGATCGGCGCCAACATCGGGCTGACGGTGTTCTTCGTCGGTCTCTGTCGCCCTGCCTTCGAGCAGGATCCGAACTCGTTCCTGGGGGCGCTGTGGGACCCGGCCATCGGCGTCGGCTATGTCTTCATCGCCAACCTCATCGCCAGCCTGATCAAGCTCGGGTTGCTCGCACCACAGCTACGCGACGGTCTCGGCGGCTTCCAGGGGGAGCTGTTCCGCAGCCTGATCCGCTACTCGGCGCCGATGGTGGTGATCGGCATGGCCGGCATCATCAACGAGATGCTCGATCGCGCCGCGCTCAAGTATCTGCTGCCCTACGACGACGCCACCAACCTCGCCCAGCTCGGCATCTACAGCGCCTGCTACAAGCTCTCGATCCTGATGGCGCTGTTCATCCAGGCCTTCCGTTACGCCGGTGAGCCCTTTTTCTTCGCCTATGCCCGTGAGCACGACGCCCGCACGGTCTACGCCCTGGTGCTCAACTGGTTCGTGATCTGCTGTGTCTTCCTGTTCCTGGTGGTCTCGCTGTTCCTGGAGCTGTTCGGTTACTTCGTCGGCCCCGAGTATCGCGCGGGACTCGACGTGGTCCCGATCCTGCTGATCGCCGGCATGCTGCTCGGGATCTATGTCAATCTATCGATTTGGTACAAGCTCACCGACCGCACCCTGCTCGGCGCCGGGGTCTCGCTGATCGGTGCCGCGATCACGGTGGTATTGCTGTGGTGGTGGGTGCCGATCCACGGCTATGTCGGTGCGGCCTGGGCGCACCTGGTGTGCTACGCAAGCATGGTGGCGCTGTCCTATCTGCTCGGACGGCGCTACTACCCGGTGCCCTACGAGGTCGGGCGGGTGCTCGGCTATCTCGCCTTCGGCATCGGGCTCTATCTGCTCGGCGAATGGCTGACCGAGACGCGGGGCTGGTCGTCGGTGGCGGTGGGCGCAACCATCCTGGCGGGATTCATCGCGGTGGTGGCGGCGACCGATGGCCGCCGCCTGCTGCGCCGGACGGCGCGGACTTGAGGGCCCGGCAACCCGTCCGGCTGGGGCGGGATCAGAACTCCTCTTCGCCGCCGAAGTCGTCGAAGAAGGCGCCCTCGTCCTCGGGCATCGCCTCCATCGGGTCCTGCATCATCTCCGGCTCCATCGGCATCTCCGGCTCGGCGGGGATGTCGGCGGCCTCGGCGTCGTCGGCGAACATGCCGGCGATGGCGTTACCAAGCAGCACGCCACCGGCCACGCCCATCGCGGTCTGCGCCGCACCGGCGAGGAAACCACCGCCGCCACCAGCCTGCCCCTGCTGGAAGGGCGCCGCGCCCTGGCCCTGCGGCTGCGCGCCACGCCCGGCACCCCAGCCACCGCCACTCGACTGACGCGGCTGGCGGGCGGGCGCCTGCTGTTGTTGCTGGGCGCCGCCGCCGAACAGACCGCCGAGGAAACCACCGCTACTCTGCTGCGGGCGCTCGGCAAGCTGCTTCTCGAGTTCCTCGACACGCCCCTGCAGATTCTTGAGTGCGTGTTCCTGCACCAACACCGCCTGGGCCATCAGGTAGGGCGCCGCCGGCTGGCGGGCGATCATGTCGTGGATCAGCTTCTCGGCCTCGGGATCACGCTGACCGGACTGGGTCTCGGCCTGCTGCAGGCGCTGAAACAGCCCCTCGATCGCGGATTGGTCCTGTGCATTCATCTTGCGGATTACCTCTTGATGTTCTTGTGGTGGTCGCACACCGTCGATTGACGGGGCCCTCCACTGCCAGTGACAACAGAGTGTAAGACAAGGTTTCGATCAATATAATTCGAATCTTTTCCAGATCAGATATCGAAAAAAACGAACAGAAGGCGATGCGCGGGAGCAATTACAAGCATCTTTACTACTTCTGGATGGTCGCCAAGGAGGGAGGCGTGGTCCGCGCCGCCGAGGCACTGCACCTCACCCCGCAGACCATCAGCGGCCAGCTGCGGGTGCTCGAGGAGCAGCTCGGCACCCGGCTGTTCGATCGTCGCGGCCGGGGTCTGACCCTGACCGAGACCGGTCGTCTGGCCTTCAACTTCGCCGACGAGATCTTCCGCCTCGGCGCAGAGATGGAGGAGGCGCTGCAAGGACGCACCAGTGGCCGACCGCTGCAGTTCACCGTTGGGGTAGTCGACGTGGTACCGAAGATGGTCGCCTACCGGCTGCTGGAGCCGGCGCTGCACCTAGCCGAACCGGTGCGCATCCACTGTCGCGAGGGCAAGCTCGAGGCGTTGCTCGCCGACATCGCGGTGCACAAGCTCGACATGGTGCTCGCCGACACCCCACTGGCCGGGGCGCTCAACGTCCGCGCCTTCAACCACCCCCTCGGCGAGTGCGGCATCACCTTCTTCGCCGCCCCGGCGCTCGCCGAGCGCTACCGTGCTGGCTTCCCACAATCGCTGCACCAGGCACCGATGCTGATCCCGGCGCTCAACACCGCGCTACGCGGCGCGCTGATGCAGTGGCTCGACCAGCTCGACATCCGCCCACGGATCGTCGGCGAGTTCGAGGACCGGGCGCTGATGCAGGCCTTCGGCCAGGCCGGTGTCGGGGTCTTCGTCTCGCCCAGCGTGATCGCCGAGGAGACCCGACGCCAGCACGGGGTCGAGACGATCGGCGCAACCGAGGCGGTGCGCGAGCGCTACTACGCGATCTCCGCCGAGCGCCGCCTGCGCCATCCCGCCGTCGTCGCCGTCAGCCAGGCCGCGCGCCTGGAACTCTTCCAGGCGGAGACCGAGGGCGGCTGAGGCCAGCGGCCAAAAGGTTGAACCGCAAAGGTTGAACCGCAAAGCCACAAAGGACGCCAAGGGGGGGCGGGAGGAAGGCCTTCAGTCCCTAGCGGGCAAAGCACAGGGCGCCCACCGAAGGTGAGCGGCGAGGTTCGTCGGTAGGCGGCGTCGTCGATGTCGCCGCCTACCCGGCATACCACTGTTCTCTCCTTCGCGATCTTGGCGGCTTTAAAGGTTGAACCACAAAGTCGCAAAGGACGCTAAGGGGGGCGGGAGGAAGGCCTTCAGTCCCTAGCGGGCAAAGCACAGGGCGCCCACCGAAGGTGAGCGGCGAGGTTCGTCGGTAGGCGGCGACGTCGATGTCGCCGCCTACCCGGCATACCGCTGTTCTCTCCTTCGCGATCTTGGCGGCTTTAAAGGTTGAACCACAAAGTCGCAAAGGACGCCAAGGGGGGGCGGGAGAAAGGCCTTCAGTCCCTAGCGGGCAAAGCACAGGGCGCCCACCGAAGGTGAGCGGCGAGGTTCGTCGGTAGGCGGCGATGTCGATGTCACCGCCAACCCGGCATACCGCTGTTCTCTCCTTCGCGATCTTGGCGGCTTTAAAGGTTGAACCACAAAGTCGCAAAGGACGCCAAGGGGGGGCGGGAGAAAGGCCTTCAGTCCCTAGCGGGCAAAGCACAGGGCGCCCACCGAAGGTGAGCGGCGAGGTTCGTCGGTAGGCGTCAACGTCGATGTCGACGCCTACCCGGCATACCGCTGTTCTCTCCTTCGCGATCTTTGCGGCTTTGCGGTTCGACGCTCTCCTGCGATGGCGACTGGCGACTGAGCAGCGTTCCCCGGATAATGCCCCGGTTTCCGCTGACCGTATTGACCGAGACCCCGCATGTCCGACCCGATCCGTTCGTCCCGCACTGGTCACCTGCGCGCGCTGCCCTTGCTGCCACTGCTCTGGGGGGCAGGAGGCGCCCAAGCGCAGTCCCCCGCAACGCTCAGCGCCGATGCCGGCGAGCTATTTGACCAAGGTTTCTTCCTCACCTTGGGCTTCTCCTTCATGGTCGGGCTGGCGCTCGGCTTCGCGCTCAAGTTCGCCTTCAAGGTGGCGCTGGTGGTGGGCGGGTTGATCTTGATCGCCCTGGTCGGGCTGCAATCGATCGGCGTGGTGGAGATCAACTGGGCCGGGCTCGAGGGGCACTACGATACCTGGAGCGCTTGGACCAGCGCACACGCCCAGGCACTCTTCGACCTGATCGCGGCCAATCTCTCCGGGACTGCGGCCTTCCTCGCTGGGCTCGCCGCCGGACTCAAGCTTTGAGCACAGTCGCACCGATGTCATGGTTCATGGGTCTTACGCCGGACGCTCGAACAGATAGTGCCCGACGTACCACTCTTGGCCGTGGCGGAAGGCGAACAACTCGGCGCAGGCCATGAAGAACAGCCGCCAACGTTGCCACCACAACGCCGCCCCTACCCCATAGGTCTGCTCGAATACCGGCCATAGCCGCTCGCGGGCACCGTCCATGCGCGCCAGCCAGGCCTCGAGGGTATGCGCATAATGCAGACCGTTCCAGCGCCAGCGATCGATCAGGTGCAGCCGCTCCTGGAAGTACAGCGGCAGATCGTCGCTCGGCATCAGCCCGCCGGCGAAGAAGTACCGACTCATCCAGTCGTCGACCCCCTCCTCCTCGAATAGGTAGGGGTGGTCACGGTGACAGAAGACATGCATCAGCATCCATCCACCGGGGATCAACCAGTCGTGGATACGACCGAGCAGCCGGCGATGATTGCGCATGTGCTCGAACATCTCCAGCGAGACCACGCGGTCATAGCGCCCGGAGGGCTGGAAGTCGTTGATGTCAGCGGTGATCACCTCGAAGCGCTGGTGATCGAGCCCCCGCCGCTCGCGCTCGGCCTCGATGAAGCGGCGCTGGGCGTGTGAATTGGAGACAGCGGTGATATGACAGCCCGGCAGATGCTCGGCCAGATAGAGGCTGAAGGCCCCCAGCCACAACCGAGCTCGAGCACGCGCTGCCCCTCGACGATCCCGGCTCGCTCCAAGGTCACGGCCAGTGAGGCGTCCTCGGCCCGTTCGAGCCGGTCGATCCCTTCGGGCCAGTAGCAACAGCTGTACTTGCGCCGCGGCCCGAGCACGGTCGCGAAGAAGTTCACCGGCAGCTCGTAGTGCTGTTCGTTGGCGCGCTGGGGCACCTCGGCGATGGCTGCGGCATCCATCTGCGCGATCAGCGCACGCTGCTGTGCCAGCGCCGTCTCGCAATCGTCCTGCGGCAGGCTCGCCAGGCGCCGACGTAACAGCGCACGGATGCCGCTGCGCGTCAATCCATCCGGGACCCAGCCCTGTTCGACCCACCGAATCGCCGTCGCTGTCGCATTGAACATCTGCCCCCCCGACACGGGTCACGCTATGGCCATACCTTCAGGTATCGACGCCGCGGAGCAGACACAAGACGCCGCCGACAATCAGCCGCGCAACACTCGCCCGGTCAGCGCATCACGGATGGTCGAGGGGCGCTCGGCGCCGACACAGGCGCCGTAGAGGATATGGTCTGGCCCATCATCGGCAAGCGCCAGGCGCAGCACGCGGGCATCGCGTGCCGGGGGGTGATCGGCGCGGTTAGCGCTGGTCGAGACGATGGCACCACCATAGGCGCGACACAGCGCTGCAGCCAGTGGATGCGCGGTGACCCGGACGGCCAGGGTGGAGAAGCGACCAGTGAGCCAGTCAGGGGTGTCCGGACGCGCCGGCAGCAGCCACGTGTTGGGACCGGGCCAGCTCGCCCGGACCTCGCGCATGCGCGCGACATCGAGCGGCTCGACATAGGACTCGAGCTGGGCGAAGTCGGCGGCGATCAGGATCAACCCCTTGGCCGGATCACGCTGCTTGATTTCGAGGATCCGCGCCACGGCCGCACCATCGCGCGGCTCACAACCGAGCCCGTAGACGGCCTCGGTGGGATAGGCCACTACCGCTCCGGCACGCAGCCAGGCGGCGGCGAGTCGGACGCGATGACGCTGGGCCGGTGGCAACTCGGTGGTCACTCGGTCTCACCCGTGGCCGTTGACGGCTCGACCGGGGCACGGTACCCACACTCCTTCTGCGGGCAGACCTTGGCCGCGCCCTTGGTCTTGGTCACCTTGAGGGTGAGCACCGGCCAACCACAACGCGGACAGGGCTCGTCGAGCGGCTGGTCCCAGACCGCGTAGTCGCACTTGGGATAGGTCGAGCAGGAATAGAATACCTTGCCGCGGCGCGACTTCTTCTTCTGCAGGGTGCCCTTGCCGCACTTGGGACAGGGCACGCCGGTGTCCTCGGGTTTCTCCAGCGGCTCGATGTGGCGGCACTTGGGGTAGGCGCTGCAGCCGATGAACTTGCCATAGCGCCCGCGCTTGATCTCCAGCGGTGAGCCGCACTCGGGACAGCTGCGCCCCTCGACCACATCGGGGGCCTCGGCCTCACCCTGGTCGGGGTTGAGGTCGCGGGTGTAGTCGCAGTCGGGATAGTTGGTGCAACCGATGAAGCGACCATTGCGCCCGAGCCGGATCGAGAGCTGACCGCCGCACTTGGGGCAGGTCTCGTCGATACGCTCCTGGGTCACGTCACTGCGCTTGACGTTGGCCTGGGTATGATCGACCTGTTCCTTGAAGGGCTTCCAGAAGCGCTCGAGGATCGGGATCCAATCGACCTCACCGCGCGAGATGGCATCGAGGTCGTCCTCGAGCCGGGCGGTGAAGTCGTAGTCGACATAGGAGGTGAAATACTCGGTGAGGAAGCGGTTGACCACCCGCCCGACATCCGTCGGCAGGAAGCGCTTCTTGTCGAGCACCACGTACTCGCGATCCTGCAGCGTGGAGATGATGGTGGCATAGGTCGAGGGACGACCGATGCCGAACTCCTCCAGCGCCTTGACCAACGAGGCCTCGGTATAGCGTGGCGGCGGCTCGGTGAAGTGCTGCTCCGGGCGGATCCCGAGCAGAGTCACGTGATCGCCCTCGTTCATCTCCGGGAGCATCCGCTCCTCGTCGTCGTCCCCGCCCTTGGCGTCGTCGCGCCCCTCGAGATAGACCCGCATGAAGCCGGGTTCGGCGACCATCGAGCCGGTGGCGCGAAACAGGTTGCCATCACCGGCGCTGAGATCGACCGCGACCTGGTTGATCAACGCATGGGCCATCTGGCAGGCCAGGGTGCGCTTCCAGATCAGCTCGTAGAGACGCTGCTGCTCCTGGTTGAGATAGGGCCTGAGCGAGGCCGGGTCGCGCAGCACCGAGGTCGGGCGCACCGCCTCATGGGCCTCCTGGGCGTTCTTCGACTTGGTCTTGAAGAAGCGCGGCTGCGGCGGCAGGTGATCGGCGCCGTAGCGATCGGCAACGCATTGACGGATCTCCTCGAGCGCCTCCTGGGCGAGGTTGACCGAGTCGGTACGCATGTAGGTGATCAGACCGACGGCACCGGCGCCGACGTCGACACCCTCGTAGAGCTGCTGAGCCACGCGCATGGTGCGCTGGGCGGTGAAGCCGAGCTTGCGCGCGGCCTCCTGCTGCAGGGTGGAGGTGGTGAAGGGCGGCGCCGGGTGACGCTTGCGCTGCTTGCGCTTGACCGACTCGACCACCAAGGTGCCGGCGGCGGCCTGTTCGAGCTGCTGGCGCACCGTCTCGGCGCGTTCGCCGTCGGTGATCGAGAACTGCTCGACTTTGGCCCCTTCGAACTGGATCAGCTTGGCGACGAAACGCTTGGCGTCCTTGTCCGCGTCGGCCTCGATGGTCCAGTACTCCTGGCGCTCGAAGCGCTCGATTTCGGCCTCGCGCTCGCAGATCAGGCGCAGCGCCGGGCTCTGCACCCGCCCCGCCGAGAGCCCCCGACGGATCTTCTTCCACAACAACGGGGACAGGTTAAAGCCGACCAGATAGTCGAGCGCCCGCCGCGCCTGCTGCGCGTTGACCATGTCGAGTGAGAGTTCGCGGGGGTGGGCCACCGCCTCCTGCACCGCACGCTTGGTGATCTCGTTGAACACCACCCGGTACACGGTACGCTCACCGAGCTGGCGACGGTTCCTGAGCAACTCGTAAAGGTGCCAGGAGATCGCCTCACCCTCGCGGTCGGGGTCGGTGGCCAGATACAGGGCATCGGCCACCTTGAGCTTCTTGGCGATGGTCTGGACGTGTTTCTCGTTGCGTTCGATCACCTGGTACTTCATCGCGAAGCCTTGCTCGGGATCGACCGCACCCTCCTTCGGCACCAGATCGCGGACATGGCCGTAAGAGGCGACCACGTCGAAGTCCGGGCCGAGGTATTTCTTGATGGTCTTTGCCTTCGCAGGTGATTCGACGATAACGAGATTCATCTGTGGTCTTGGTCGGCCATTGTGGGTGTGACGGAGGCCCCAGCCGGGGATACCGGCCATCGGGGTCGAAGCGGTGGCCGCCCCTGACCCGATGGCCAGGGTGCGGCGGCGTGGCCGATGCGCAACGGTTGGCTGCCGCACCGGGACGGGCACGCGGAGAGTGCCGACGCCGGGGTCAGACCAGCGTGGGACGCTGGCAGTTTAGCGGTGCGCTCAGAGTCCCCACAAGGGGGACAGAGCACAGCCGCTGCCCGATGTCGGGCCGCGACCCGGTACAACGCCCGTCAGTGAAGATAGACCTGTCCCTCTTCATAGACCATCTCCTCCATCTGGGTGAAGGCATCCTCGCGACCGGGGCGGTTCATCAGCACCAGCAGCACCACCCACTTGACCTCATCGGCCGTCACCAGCAACGCATCGAGTGCCACCAACCGGTCGATCACCAGCTCGCGACTGAGAGGGTCGAGGATCCCGTTCTGCTCCAGCGACAACAGCAAGCCACGCGCCTCGACGTCGAGCTTGACACACTCCTGCTCGGCGTAGATGCGAATCGCGCCGACCATGTGGTCTTGATACTGCGGGGCCTCGACCTCGGCGGCCAGCTCGTCGAGCCAACGCAGCGCCTTCTCGATCTCATCGCCGGTGAAACCGGCCTCGGAGAGTTCATCCTCGAGCGCGCGCTGGTCGACGGGGGGCTGTGCCTCACCGTCCATATAGTTCTCGTAGAGATAGATCAGAACATCGACCATGTTTTCGTACATCAGCCAACCTCGTGGGCGGCGCCAGCCAGGAGCTGGCGGAAAGCGGCGCCGGCATTGCGCCTCGGGGGATCGTCACTGGCCTCGCGACGTGCCGCTCACCCGGACGCCGGCGCATCATCGCGGTCGGTGGCGTCGCGACGACAATAGCGACCCCCCGGCAGCGATGATACATGAGCGTCAAGCTCCAGGACCAACAAGGTAGAGAGGATGCATTGGGCCGACAACCCAGTGCGCTCGCTGAGTTCATCGGGCGCGACCGGATCCCGCCCCATCGCCGCCAGCACCTGCACGGCGGTGTCATCGAGCCCGGCCAGCGGTGCCGATCCGACCGACGGCGACCCACCGTCGGCGAGGGGCGCGATCAAGGCACGCAACTGCGGCGCCAGCTCGACGAGCACCTCCTGCGCCTCCTCGACCAGCCGTGCGCCATCGCGAATCAGCGCGTGACAGCCACGTGCCAGCGGGTTGCGCACCGAGCCCGGCACCGCGAACACCTCGCGCCCCTGCTCGAGGGCGAGCCGGGCGGTGATCAGCGAACCGCTCTTGAGCGCCGCCTCGGTGACCAGCACCCCCAGTGACAGGCCACTGATCAAGCGGTTGCGTCTGGGGAAGTTGTGCGCCAAGGGCTCGACCCCGGGCGGGAACTCGCTGACCAGCGCACCGTTGTCGGCGATGCGGTGGGCAAGATCGCGATGCGCAGCCGGATAGACCCGATCCGGGCCGGTGCCGAGCACCGCGATGGTACGACCGCGCTCGAGTGCACCACGATGCGCCGCGGCATCGACACCGGCGGCCAGCCCACTGGTCACCACCAGCCCGTAACCGGCCAGCTCACGAGCAAAGGCCTGGGTGAGTTCGGTGCCGCCGGGGGTCGGATTGCGGCTCCCGACGATGGCCAGCTGGGCCTCGGCGAGCAACGTCGGGTCGCCGCGGACATAGAGCAGCGGCGGCGCATCATCGAGCTGGGAGAGACGCTCGGGATAACGCGGATCGTCACGAGTGAGCACCCAGGCGCGTGGCTGCTCGGCCCAGCGCAACACCCGCTCGATCGGCTCTCGTGCCGGGTTGGCCAAGGCCGCGATCGTCTCCGGACGCAACCCGGCGGCACTGAGCTGACGCGCCGGTTGGGCCAGCACCGCCTGCGGATCGCCATAGCGCGCGACCAGGGCGGCGGCGGTGCGCGGCCCGATCCCTGGGGCATTGAGTAGGGCCAGCCAGGCCTCAAGCGCGGGCGGTGTCACCGCAGCGACGCTCAGCGTGGCGGCGGTGCGATGCGGTCGCCGACGGCCATGGCTCGATAGGCATCGAGCACCAGCGCGAAACTGACCCTATCGAACACACGAAACACCATCAGCACACCGGCACGCTCATAGGGCTTGAGGTAGGTGCCGCGTCCCCGGCTCATATCGGCATGCAGCGGCATCCCGTCTTCCCCGGCCGGATCGGCTCGCCAGCCATCGAAGGAGAAATCGCCGTACCAGAACTCGCTGTCGAGCGGCGAGTCATCGCGCCAGTTCCAGTCGAAGCCGCCGCGGCGTACCTGATCGCGAGCGATCTCGCCACCGATGAAGACCTCGAAGAGGTGGCCGGTCTCGATGCCGTCACGCTCCCCTTTGTTGAGGATCACCACATCGAATTGACCGATCTGCGAGACCCCCTTGAGAACCGAGAGGATGCGACCGCGCGTCCCGGCAGGGGCCGGCTCGGGATAGAAGTTCTCGAGCGGGCGCTCCTGTTCGGCCGGAATCACCCGGTCACCGATGCCGATCTCGCGAGCCGCACGGGCGATGCGCAGCTTGGCCGGGTCACCTGGGCGCTCGAGCGCGGCGGTGGCGACGAACTCGACCTCGTACCCGAGCAGTTCATTGGTGTCAGGATCACGCAACGCCTTCCCCGGACGCACCACCTGGTAGCGGGTCGAGTCCGTGGTGTCGATCCGGCGCACGTAGATCGCATCGAAGGTACCGACGACGATGTGCTCGTCGGGAAAACCGACCACATAGGGGGCGTGCTCGACCTGGTTGGAATCGGCCACCAGCGGCTGGGTGAGGAAGGGGGCGATCGAGGCCACCGGGATCATCGGCACCGCATCCTCGAGCGAGATCGACCGCGCCTGCGGCGAGAGCTTGACCACCCGCATCCCGTCTTGGTGGCCAACGGTACGCGCGCCACCGCCTCGGGTCAGCTGCAGCTGCGGCCTGCCATCGATCTCGACCAGCTCGAGCTGGTCGCCGGGGTAGATCAGATCGGGGTCGACGATCTCGGGATTGGCGCGCCACAACGCGTGCCAGCGCCAGGGGTCGCGCAGAAAACGTCCGGCGATCTCCCACAGGGTGTCGCCAGCACGGACCACATAGCGCTCTGGGGCATCGGGGGCAAGTTCCACCTGCGCAGACACCGGTGCCGAGAGCAGACCAGCCAGCAGCAATGGTGCCAGCGTACGAAGCAAGCAGGGAACGCGCATGGATCCTCCGTGACGGTCGAAACGGGATTCACCTGCCCCCAATACGGGGTATAGTATTGATTCCGATAGTAGCGCAGGTAGCGCGCCCCCTTCCACTCGCGGACCAAACTCGTAAACCATGGCCATGCTCGAAATCCTCACCTTCCCCGATCCCCGGCTGCGCAAGGCGGCACGACCGGTCGACCAGGTCGACGCCAGCATCCGGCGGCTGATCGACGACATGCTCGAGACCATGTACGCGGCCCCCGGAATCGGCCTCGCCGCCACCCAGGTCAACGTCCACAAGCAGGTCGTGGTGATCGACATCTCCGAGAACCACGATCAGCCGCTGTGCCTGATTAACCCGGAGATCCTTGAGCGCGAAGGCGAAGAACAGATGGAAGAAGGCTGCCTGTCGGTCCCCGGCTTCTACGAGCAGGTCACCCGCGCCGAGCGGGTCCGGGTCAAGGCCCTCGATCGTGACGGCAACCCCTTCACCCTCGACGCCGAAGGCCTGCTGGCCGTCTGCATCCAGCACGAGCTTGACCACCTCGGTGGCAAACTGTTCGTCGACCACATCTCGTCGCTCAAGCGTCAGCGCATCCGCCGCAAGCTCGAGAAGGTCAACAAACGCCACCACGATGCCGCCGACACGGCGCATCAAACCGCGCTCTGATGCCACCCTCGTCAGCAGTCCGCCCGTCCCCAACCCAGACCCAGACCGATTCATCCATGCGTGCACTGCGAATCATCTTCGCCGGGACGCCCGACTTCGCCTGTCCGAGCCTCGCGGCGCTGATCGCCGCGGGCCACCAGGTGGTCGGCGTCTACACCCAGCCCGATCGCCCCGCTGGGCGCGGGCGCAAGCTCCAGGCCAGCCCGGTCAAGCAGCTCGCGCTCGACCACGGGCTCGCCGTCTACCAGCCCCAGAGCCTCAAGCGCGATGCCGAGGCACGCGCCGAGCTGGCCGCGCTCGAGGCCGACCTGATGGTGGTGGTTGCCTATGGTCTACTGCTGCCCCAGGCGGTGCTCGACGCCCCCCGACTGGGTTGTGTCAATGTCCACGCCTCGCTACTGCCACGCTGGCGCGGCGCGGCGCCGATCCAGCGCGCGGTACTCGCCGGTGACACCACCAGTGGGGTCTGCATCATGCAGATGGAGGCCGGGCTCGACACCGGCCCGGTCTATCATCGACTCGAGACCGCCGTGGCCGCCGACGAGACCGGTGGCAGCCTCCACGACCGGCTCGCCGAACTCGGCGCCCAGGCCCTACTCGAGGCCCTGCCCGGGATCGCCGACGGCAGCCGCACCCCCGCCCCCCAGGACGATGCCGCCGCGACCTATGCCCACAAGCTCACCAAGGACGAGGCCCAGATCGACTGGAGCGCCCCGGCCGCGGCGATCGAGCGTCAGGTCCGCGCCTTCGACCCCTGGCCGGTCGCCCACACCCGACTCGATGGCGAACCACTGCGGATCTGGGCCGCTCACGCCCTGAGCACGCCGACCACGGACGGACCCGGTCGTGTCGTCGGCGCCGACAAACACGGCATCCGCGTCGCCACCGGCGATGGTCTGCTCTGCCTCACCCGACTCCAACCATCGGGCAAGCGCCCGATGGAGGCCGCAGCCTTCATCAACGCCCGCGATCTCGAGGGTGTCCTGCTTGGCTGAGCACCACCCTGCCCCCCAGACCGATGCCAGCGGCGCCCGCGCCCGTGCCGCCGCCGCCCGCGCCCTGCACCGGGTGCGCGATCGTGGTCAGTCGCTCACCCGGGTGTTACAACAGCTGCGCCCAACACCCTCGGGGCCCGATCGCGCCCTGATCCAAGAGATGGTCTACGGCGCACTGCGCACCCTGCCCCGACTCGAGGCCATCGCCGCGCGACTGTTACACCGACCACTGCCGAGGCGCGAGGGCGAACTACAGGCGTTGATCCTGATCGGGCTCTATCAGCTCACCGCGATGAAGACCCCGCCGCACGCCGCGGTCGCGGCCACGGTCGAGGCCAGCCGCCAACTCTCGCGACCGGGGAAGGCCGGGCTGGTCAACGCCCTGTTGCGCCGCTTCCTGCGCGAGCGCGAGGCCCTGCTCGCGGCGGTCGATACCGAACCACAGGTACGCTGGCCGGTGCCAGAGTGGCTGCGCGAACAACTGCGCCATGACTGGCCCGAGGACTGGGAGCAGATCATCGCCGCCAGCGATACCCGCGCACCGCTGAGCCTGCGGGTCAACCCGCTGCGCGGCACGCGTGCGGACTATCTCGCCGAGCTGGCCGCTGCGGGCATCGAGGCCTCCCCACTCGACGCCTGTCCACGGGGGCTGACCCTTGCCCGCGCCCGCCCCACCGAGCAGCTGCCCGGCTTTGCCGAGGGGCGGGTGTCGGTGCAGGACGCCGGCGCTCAACTCGCCGCCGAGTTGCTCGAGGCCGCGCCCGGGATGCGGGTGCTCGACGCCTGCGCCGCGCCCGGCGGCAAGAGCGCGGCGATCCTCGAGCGCGCCGGCGGAGAACTGGCGCTGACCGCACTCGACGTCGACGGCGAGCGACTGCAATCGGTCGCCGCGCTGCTCGACCGGCTCGGGCTGCACGCGACCCTGGTCGAGGCCGACGCCGCCCACCCCGAGGGCGACTGGGCCGCGCCCGGTTTCGAGCGTATCCTCCTCGACGTGCCCTGCTCGGCCACCGGGGTGATCCGCCGCCACCCTGACATCAAGTGGTTGCGCCGCGCCGAGGACATCGCCGCGCTCTGTGCGCAACAGCGCGCCATCCTCGAGGCGATCTGGCCACTGCTCGCCCCCGGCGGTCGGCTGCTCTATGCCACCTGCTCACTGCTCGCCGACGAGAACCATCGTCAGGTCGCCGCCTTCCTCGAACGTCACCCCGAGGCCCGCGAGTGCCCCTTGCCCGGCGACCCCGGCCGCACCCGCCCCCATGGTCGCCAGCTCCTGCCCAGTCCCGGTGGCAGCGACGGCTTCTACTACGCCTTGCTCGAGAAACCGGCCTCATGAGGTTCAGGCGTGCGCGCACCCGGTGGACGACGCTCATCCTCGGCGCCCTGCTCGCCTGGGTCTCGGCGGCGGCTGCGGGCGAGGAATTCCAGGTACAGCGACTCGACACCCGACTCGACGACGAGGGCGGCTACCGACTCAGCGCCGAGATCGACTATGCCTTCAGCGCCGAGGCGCTCGAGGCACTCGACAACGGCGTGCCGCTGACGGTCTTGGTCCACATCCAGGTCCGTCGCAGCGGCGCCTGGCTGTGGGAGGACAGTCTCGCCGACCTGCAACTGCGCCGCGCCATCCGCTACAAGCCGCTCTCCGAACGCTACCAGGTCTACACCTTGCCCGACACCGAGGGGCGCAGCTTCGTCTCGCGCGAGGCGGCGCTACGCGCGCTCGGCGAACTCCTCGACATCCATCTGCTCAGTGCCGACCGGCTCGCCGCCGATAGCGATTACGAGGTGCGACTGCGCACTGCCCTGGAGATCGAGGCGCTGCCCCTGCCGCTGCGCCCGATGGCCTACCTCAAACCCGCCTGGAAGCTCTCGAGCGGGTGGACCCAATGGCCCCTGCGTCCGTGAGCCGGTTACGCGGGCTCGGGCTCGGCACCCTGCCGGTGGCGATCCTGATCGCGGCGCTGTTCGTGGTATTGGTGCTGATGCGCGACTCGGTGACCAACTCCGAGGCGCTCAGTCGCGCCTTCGTGCCATTGCTCTTCGCCGTGCTCGCCGGGCTGGGGATGCTGGCACTCTTGGTCGGGTTCAACGTCGTCCGTCTGGTTCGACGCTACCGCCAGCAGGCGGCCGGATCACGACTCACGGCACGGATCGTGGCACTGTTTGCGGTGCTCTCGCTGTTGCCGGTGGGCACCGTCTACTACTTCTCCCTGGGCTTCCTGCTGCGCGGCATCGACAGCTGGTTCGATGTCGAGATCGGTCAGGCGATGGAGGACGCCCTGGTGCTCAACCAGGCCTCGCTCGATCTCAACCAGCGGGTGCTGGCCAAGTATACCGAGCAACTGCTGGTGAGCATCGAGGACCGCTCGTCGACGGCGATCGCACTGAGCCTCGACAGCCTGCGCCGCCAGGCCGGGGCGATCGAGCTGACCGTCTATGGCGGCGGCGGTCAGGTGCTGGCCAACGCCAGCGAGGATCCGACCAAGCTGGTCCCCAACCACGCCGAGCGCGAGATCCAGCAGAGCGTGCGCGCAGGCAACAACTATGTCGGCCTCGACTCGGTGCCGGGCGCCGATCTGGTGGTGCGGGTGTTGGTCAACGACCCACTCGGACGACCGATGCAGATGCAGGCGATCTTCCCCACCTCGGCACGTATCGGCGAGCTCTCGGGGCAACTCGAAGCGGCCTACAACCGCTACACCGAGCTGGCCTATCTGCGCAACTCGCTCAAGCTGAGTTTCTCGCTAACGCTCTCGTTGGTGCTGTTGTTCAGCCTGATGGCGGCGCTGATCGTCGCCTTCCACACCGCGCGCCGTCTGGTCGCCCCGGTGGCCGACATCGCCCGCGCCAGCCGCGCCATCGCCGAGGGCAACTACGAACAGCAGATCCCGCTACCGCGTCACGACGACGAGCTGGCCTTCCTAGTCGCCTCCTTCAACGCCATGTCACGGCGCATCGCCCGCGCCCGTGACGAGGCCGAACGCAGCCAGCAGGCGGTCGAGACCCAGCGCAACTATCTCGAGACGGTACTCGGTCGGCTCTCCTCCGGGGTGGTGGCACTCGACGCCGAGCACCGGCTGCGCACCGCCAACCCGGCCGCGCGCGCGATCCTCGACCTCGCCATCGCCGAGACCACGACACCAGTCGATCTCGACCAGATCGCCGCGCACCATCCCTGGCTCAGCCCCTGGACCGACACCGTACACCACCAAGTGGTGAGCGGACGCGCCTGGCGCGCCGAGGTCCGACTGCAGCGCCAGGAGGGCAGCCAGACGCTGATGTGTCGCGGCAGTCCGCTGCCCGGCGGCGACGACGAGGCACCGGGGCACGTGGTGGTGTTCGACGACATCACCTCGCTGATCACCGCCCAGCGCGAGGCGGCCTGGGGCGAGGTGGCGCGACGCCTAGCGCACGAGATCAAGAATCCACTGACCCCGATCCAGCTCTCGGCCGAGCGGCTGCGCCACAAGCTGCTGCGCAAGGCCGAGGAGGCCGACGCCCGGGTCATCGACCGCGCCACCCACACCATCATCCAGCAGGTCGAGGCGATGAAGGCGATGGTCAACGACTTCTCCGACTATGCCCGCTCACCGCAACTGCGCCCCGAACCGCTGGTGTTCGACCGCCTGGTACGAGAGGTGCTCGACCTCTACCGCAGCGCCGGTGCCGGGGCACTGGAGGTCAGGCTGGCGGCTGGCCCCCATCAGATCAACGGCGACGCACTGCGCTTGCGCCAGGTGCTGCACAACCTGATCAAGAACGCCCAGGAGGCGCTCGAGGGGCGTGCCGACGGCTGTATCCACGTCACCACCGGGGTACGTGAAGAGGCCGAACAGCAGCGCTGCTGGCTCGAGGTCAGTGACAATGGTCCGGGGTTCGAGCCCCACCTGATGGAACGACTGTTCGAACCCTATGTCACCACCAAGGCCAAGGGCACCGGACTGGGGCTGGCGATCGTCAAGAGGATAATCGAGGAACACGGCGGTATCATCGTCGTCGAAAACACAGCTTCCGGCGCCCGGATCGAGATCCGCCTACCCGTCTGGCAGCCCCCGCTCCAGGACGCCCAAGCGCGAGGAACACAGACAGAGACATGAGTGCAACCCATATCTTGGTCGTGGACGACGAGCCCGACATCCGCGGCCTGGTCCAGGACATTCTCGAGGACGAGGGCTATACCGTGGCCGGCGCCGAGAATGGCGAGGCGGCCCGACACGCACTACGCGACCGTCGCCCCGACCTGATCCTACTCGACATCTGGATGCCCGACCTCGACGGCATCACCCTGCTCAAGGAGTGGGCCGAAGAGGACTCCCTGCCCTGCCCGGTGATCATGATGTCCGGGCACGGCACCGTCGAGACCGCCGTCGAGGCCACCCGGCTCGGCGCCTACGACTTCCTCGAGAAGCCGCTGTCGATGGCCAAGCTGCTGCTCACCGTCGAGCGCGCGCTCGAGGCCGACAAGCTCCATCAGGAGAACATCGGGCTCAAGCGCCGTACCCCGCTGGTGCACGAGCCGGTCGGGCGCAGCGCGGCGATGCTGCGGCTGCGCGAACAGGTCAAGCGCATCGCCCAGCACGACACCTGGGTGCTGATCACCGGTGACGCCGGCAGCGGACGCGAGACCTTCGCCCGCTATCTGCACTCGCAGAGCGCGCGGCGCGAGCGCCCCTTCGTCGATCTCAGCGTCTCCACCCTGGCCGGCGGCAACGCCGCACGCGAGCTGTTCGGCACCGAGGAGGGCGAGCACATCCATTACGGAAGCCTGGAGAAGGCCGCCGGCGGCACCCTGTTGCTCGACGAGGTCGCCGACATGGAGCTCGACGCCCAGGCCAAGCTCCTCGGTGCGCTCGACAGCGGCTCCTTCCTGCGCATCGGCGGCAGCGAGCCGGTACGCATCGACGTACGCATCGTCGCCGTCAGCCAGCGCAACCTCGAAGAGGAGGTCCAGGCCGGGCGCTTCCGCGAAGACCTCTTCTATCATCTCAACGTGGTGCCACTGCACATCCCGCCGCTACGTGAGCACGCCGAGGACGTCCCCGACCTGCTCAACTTCTATCTCGACTACTTCGCCACCCACGAGAAACTGCCCTACCGGCGCTTCAGCGTCGGCGCACAGAACTTCCTGCGCAACTACACCTGGCCGGGCAACGTGCGCGAACTCAAGAACCTGGTGCAACGGGTGCTGATCCTCGGCGCGGGTGACGAGATCAGCCAGAAGGAGGTCGAGAGCGCGCTCGGTGCGCCGCCACCGGTCCAGGCCCAGGCGCTCGAGGGGCTGCTCTCCTTCGATCAGCCCCTGCGCCAGGCGCGCGAGCAATTCGAGAAGGCCTATCTCGACTACCAGCTCGAGAAGCACGGCGGCAACGTCAGCAAGATGGCCAAGGAGGCGGGGATGGAGCGCACCCATCTCTATCGCAAGCTGCGCTCGCTCGGCATCGAGATCAAGGAACGGCGATGAGGATCGAGCGGCCAGCGGCCAGCGACCAGCCACCAGTTGCCAGCCACCAGCGCTCGGCCACCAGCCGCGGCTCGGCGGCGCGCACGCCACGTCGCCAGGGACCGACAGACCGCTGGAAGCTGGAGACTGGCAGCCGGCAACTGGAAACCGGCGACTGGAAGCTGGTGACTGGAGGCTGGCGACTGGCGACTGAGCACTGGTGGCTGGAAGCTGGCAGCTGGCCACTGGCGACCGCCCGAGGACCGATCCCGGCATGAAGATCATCATCCTCGGCGCCGGCCAGGTCGGCACCTCGGTGGCGGCAAACCTGGTCAGCGAGGCCAACGACATCACCGTCGTCGATCACAACCCGGCGCTGCTACGCGAGCTGCAGGATCGCTTCGACCTGCGCACCGTCTACGGCCACGGCGCCCACCCCGACGTGCTGGCGCGCGCTGGCGCCGAGGACGCCGACATGATCATCGCAGTGACCAACAGCGACGAGACCAACATGGTCGCCTGCCAGGTCGCCTACACCCTGTTCCACACCCCGACCAAGATCGCTCGGGTACGCGCCCAGAGCTTCCTCGACCAACCGCGTCTGTTCGGCACCGACGCGCTGCCGATCGATGTCGCCATCAGCCCCGAGGCGCTGGTCACCGACTACATCATCCGCCTGATCGAGAACCCCGGCACCCTGCAGGTGCTCGACTTCGCCGGGGGACGCATCCGGCTGGTGGCGGTCAAGGCCTACTACGGCGGCCCGCTGGTCGGTCAGGAGCTGCGTACCCTGCACCAGCGCATGCCCAACATCGAGGCGCGGGTGGCGGCGATCTATCGCCAGGACCGCGCCATCCAGCCCGAGGGCGATACCGTCATCGAGGTCGACGACGAGGTCTTCTTCGTCGCCGCGCCCGAGCACATCCGCGCGGTGATGGGCGAGCTGCGCCGGCTCGACAAGACCTACCGGCGGATGATCATCGCCGGGGGCGGCAACATCGGCACCCGCCTGGCCGGCGCGCTCGAGCGCAGCTTCCGGGTCAAGATCATCGAGCGCGATCTGAAACGCTGCAAACAAGTCGCCGAGGACCTGGAGAAGACCATCGTGCTCCACGGCGACGCCGCCGATCAGGACCTGCTGCTCGAGGAGAACATCGAGAGCACCGACGTATTCTGCGCCCTGACCGACGACGACGAGGCCAATATCCTCTCGGCGATGCTCGCCAAGCGGCTCGGCGCGCGCAAGGTGATGGCGTTGATCAATCGCCCCTCCTACGTCGAGTTGGTACAGTCCGGGGCGATCGATGTCGCCATCTCGCCACAGCAAGCGACCATCGGCAGCCTGCTCAAGCACGTGCGCCGTGGCGACGTGGTGATGGTGCACTCGCTGCGCCGCGGCGCAGCCGAGGCGATCGAGGCCATCGCCCACGGTGACGAGACCTCGAGCAAGGTGATCGGGCGCAGCATCGCCGAGATCCGTCTGCCCAAGGGGGCAAGCATCGGTGCCCTGGTGCGCGGCGACCAGGTCCTCATCGCCCACCACGACACCCGGATCCAGTCCGAGGACCACGTCATCCTCTTCCTCCAGGACAAGCGCCGCATCCCCGAGGTCGAGCGTCTGTTCCAGGTCGGCGTCACCTTCCTCTAAGGCTATGATGAAGTTCGCTGCGGTACAGAAGGTCCTCGGCCTGCTGCTGGCGGTGTTCAGCTTCGCCATGCTGCCACCAGTGGCGGTGGAGCTGATCTATGCCGACGGCGAGACCTGGCCCTTCCTGGTCGCCTTCGCCATCCTGTTCAGCGCCGGGCTGCTGATCTTCCTGCCGGTGATGCGCCACCACGCGGTGCTGCGACTACGCGACGGCTTCCTGGTGGTGGTGCTGTTCTGGACCACCCTGGGACTGGCCGGCGCCCTGCCCTTTCTGCTCTCGACCGACCCGGTGCTGTCGCCGACCGATGCGGTGTTCGAATCGATCTCGGGGCTGACCACCACCGGCGCGACCGTGATCGTCGGCCTCGACGACCTGCCCAAGTCGATCCTCTTCTACCGCCAACAGCTGCAGTGGCTCGGCGGTATGGGAATCATCGTGCTGGCCGTCGCGGTGCTGCCGATGCTCGGGATCGGTGGCATGCAGCTCTATCGCGCCGAGATGCCGGGGCCGATGAAGGACTCCAAGCTCACCCCGCGCATCACCGAGACGGCCAAGGCGCTGTGGTATATCTATCTGTGGATGACGGTGGCCTGCGCACTGGCTTACTGGGGCGCGGGCATGACCCTGTTCGACGCTATCGGTCACGCCTTCTCGACCGTGGCCATCGGCGGTTTCTCGACCCACGACCTCAGCATGGGCCACTTCGACAGCACCCTGATCGAGATGATCGCGGTGGTGTTCATGCTGCTGGCGGGGATGAACTTCGCGCTGCACTTCATGGCGGTGCGCCGTCACAGCCTTGGGGTCTATCTCCATGACAGTGAGTGGCGCTTCTACCTGCTGATCATCGCGACGGTGACCACCATCGCCACCATCGGGCTCTATCACTCGGACACCTTCATCACCTGGGACGATGCCTTCACCAAGGGCCTGTTCCAGGCCGTCTCGATCGGCACCACCACCGGCTTCGCCACCGCCGAGTTCTACTTCTGGCCGCCCTTCCTGCAGATCCTGCTGCTGTTCACCAGCTTCGTCGGCGGCTGTGCCGGCTCCACCGGCGGCGGCATCAAGGTGATCCGCTTCCTGCTGCTGATCAAGCAGGGCATCCGCGAGATCGGGCGCCTGGTCCACCCCAACGCGCAGCTACCGGTACGCATCGGTGGCAAGACCATCGACCACCGCGTGATCGATGCCATCTGGGGGTTCTTCTCGCTCTATGTCGCCTGTTTCGTGCTGATGTATCTGATGTTGGCGGCCACCGGGCTCGATCTGCTGACCTCCTTCTCGGCGGTCGCCGCCTGTATCAACAACCTCGGCCCCGGACTGGCGCAGGTCGGCCCGCACTTCGCCGACATCTACGACCCGGCAAAATGGATCCTGTGCTTTGCCATGCTGCTCGGCCGGCTCGAGATCTTCACCCTGTTGGTGCTGCTCACCCCGTCGTTCTGGCAACGCTGAGGCTACCCGTCCGGACGCAGCTCGAGGGCGCCGAGGGTGAAGCAGAAGCGCGCGCCCAGCCCGGGGCCGGGTGACTCGGCCCAGATCCGGCCACCGTGGACCTCGACGATGCGCTGCACCAGGGTCAAACCGATACCGGTCCCGTCCCCCTCGCGGTCGAGGCGCTCGAACAACCCGAAGATCTTGTGCAGATGGCGCGGGTCGATGCCCTTGCCGTTGTCGGCGACCACCACCACAAGCGCCTCGTCCTCACGCTCGACACCGATCTCGATGCGCGGCGCTGGCTGCTCACCCATGAACTTGACGGCATTGTCGAGCAGATTGAGGAACACCTCGGTCAGGCGCGGTCGATCCCCCTGGACCCACACCGGGGCCTCGTGCACCACCACCTCGACCCCGCGCTCGACGATGCGTCCGGCGACCAGCGCGAGCACCTCCTCGATCACCTCGTGCAGCCTGAACTCGGTCGGTTCGTTGATCAGCCGACCGATCCGCGAGAGTTCGAGCAGCTCGTCGAGCAATCGGGTCATCCGCTCCGAGGCATTGCGTATGAAGTCCAGGTCCTTGGCCACACGCGCCGCATCGCCGCCGGCGAGGTCGCGCTCGAGAAAGCCGAGGAAGGTACGGATGGTCACCAGCGGGCTCTTGAGGTCATGGGAGACGGTATAGGTGAAGCGGGTCAGCTCGTCGGTGCGTTGGCGCAACTCGGCCTCGCGTTCGGTCCGTTCGGTGACGTCCACCGCCACCCCGATTACCGCCGCCGCAGCGCTACCGGGATCACGGACCGGGTTGAAATAGGTCTCGAAGACCTGGCGACCGAGGTTGGCGGTGAACTGTACCGCCTCGCCGCCAAGCGCCCGAGCGATCCCTGCCACGACCCCGGACTCGGCACCGAAGAACCCGGCCACCGAGGTCCCGACCAGGGCCCCGGGGACCAACCCCAGGGTCTTGAGGCTGCTGCCCTCGCAGAGCTGGAAGACGCCGTCGGCATCGAACTCGAAGATCATCACCGGGGTATTGCTCACCACCGAGCGGAAGCGTGCCTCGCTAAGGCGCAGCGCCCGCTCGGCCTCCTTGAGTTCGCTGACATCGCGGATGATTTCGAGCGCGCCGAAGACCTGTCCCGCGGCATCGCGCAACGGTGCCGCCTTGCCCCAGACATGGGCACCACGCCCCCCATAGACACCGGGCAGATGGACCTGGGTGAGCAACACATCGCCGTCTCGCTGGACCTGGTCGTAGTGACACTCGATCTGCTCGGCGACCGCGGCCGGGGCGAACACCAGGTCGATCAGCATCGGGCGCGACTCGCCATAGAAGGCCTTCGCATAGGCGCGTGCGCCACGCCCCAGCACCGCCTCCCTGGCGATCCCGGACATCTGTTCGATGGCCCGGTTCCAGATGGTGACCATGCCCTCGGCGTCGATCGCGAAAAGGGCATCGGGCAGGGCATCGATGAGGGTGTCGAGATACTCGCGCGAGGCCTCGAGCGCACGCTCAGCAGCGACCCGCTCGGTGATGTCACGACCGATACAACAGTTGAACTCGGCACCGTCGACGACGAAATAGTTGGAAACGACCTCCACCGGAAAACGCGTGCCGTCGCTGCGCTGGTGGACGGTCTCGACACGGATCGACGACTCCTCGCGGAGTCGCGCGAACACCTCGGGGAGCTGCTGCGGCGGGAACACCGGATCGATATCGGGGACGGCCATGCCCAACAGGCGCTCGCGCGCCAGGCCGAGCGTCGCGCACATGCTGTCGTTGACGTAGACGAAGCGCGCCTCGGCATCGAGCAGAAAGACCTCGTCCCCCGAGTGCTCCAGGGCGAAGTGCGCCAAGCGCTGCTCTCGCGTCGTCTGCTGCTGTGCGCTGAGATCGCGCAACATCGCCGCCACCAACTCGGGGGCGCCTGTCGCGCTGGGCAACGCGAAGATGGTCGCATCGGCCAGAAACTGGGTGCCGTCGAGGCGCTGCTGACGCAACTCGCCGCGCCAACCACCGGCGAGCGCCTGGGGCAACAGCGCCTCGAGCACCCCGAGGTCATGGCGTGGCCAGAACGGCGCGCCGGCGCGGCCGATCATGTCGCGCGCATCCGCATCACAGCCAAACAGCAGGTGCGCGGCACGGTTAGCATAGATCACCTCCAGCCGCTCGAGCCGGGCGACGATGATCGCGTCCGAGGCGGCATCGACGACCGACTCGAGCAGTTGTGCCCGACCCGCCGCGCCAGCCGCCGCGACTGCGCCCGACTCGAACATCAGGGTGCAACAGCGCATCCGCCCCGCCTGATCGAGGACCGGCACCAGATCCACCCGACACTGCCGCCAACGGGGCGAACCGACCCGCAACCGCAACATCCCACGCCAGGGCCGCGAGTCACTCAGCACCGCCCACGAGGGCGGCACATCGAGCACCGTGGTGAGCGGCTGACCGAGCACCGCCGCGACCTCAAGCCCCAGCTCCGCCACCCAGTCGGCATCGACCTGACAGATCGTCCCATCGGCGGCAATCACCAGTGCGCCGGCGCTGACCGGCGCCGCCCGATTGGATTCTTCGCCCATCGCATCCACCTCGCTGAAACGGCCCGCCGGCAGGGGCACGGCCTGCGCATACCGAAAACCCGTGATCGCGTCGGCACCGGCCGCGCTTTTCCCGAGGGGATCGATTGATTACGCCACGGCTTGCTGCCATTCCTCTATCAGGGCCGTGGTTGGAGACGCCCAACGCGTCGACCGCCCCCGCCCATCCCCATCGCCGCCGGGGAATCCGGCCAGGGTCACCGACCAGCGCCGTAGGCAATAGACAGTTGACGACAGCGAGGAGCGAACATGCAGTTCATGCGGTCACTCACCATCAAGCATCGTCTATGGATCCTCTCGGCGCTGGTACTGGTCGGGATCGCCTCCGGGGTGACGCTCGCCCTCTACGAGATGCGGTCGATCCTGCTCCAGGAGAAGTTCACTCAGGTCCAGAAACTGGTCGAGACCGCGCAAAGCGTCGTCGAGCACTATCAGCAGCGCACCGAGAGCGGAACGCTCACCCGCGCCGCCGCCGAGCGTGCGGCGCTCGAGGCCCTGCGCACGATGCGCTACGACGGTGACAACTATTTCTGGGTACGCGATCGTCGCGGTCTCATGCTGATGCACCCGATCAAGCCCGAGCTGGTCGGTAACGACGGACGCCAACAGACCGACGCCAACGGCAAGCGCTTCGTCGCCGAACTGCTCGAACAGGTCGAGCGTGACGGCCGCGGCTCGGTCCACTATCTCTGGCCCAAACCCGGCTCGGACCACCCGGAGCCCAAGCTCGCCTTCTCACAGCTCGAACCCAACTGGGGCTGGATGATCTCGAGCGGGATCTATATCGACGACGTCGACACCGCCTTCTGGCGTCACGCGACACTGATGGGCGGGCTCGGCGCCGCCATGCTGGCATTGGTGATGCTCATGGTCGCGCTCACAGCCGGCTCGATCATCAAACCAATCGATGCCGCCGCCCGCGCCATGCACCGTATCGCCAAGGGCGATGGCGACCTCACCCAGCGCCTCGACACCAACGGCCGCGACGAGATCACCGACATGGCGGTGGGCTTCAACGAATTCGCCGACAAGACCGAGCGCACCATCGGCGCGATGGCCCATGCCACCGCACAACTCGCCACCGCCGCCGAGGAGCTCTCGACCATCACCCAGTCCAACAACGACGGTATCGAACGGCAACGCGGCGAGGTCCAGCAGGTGGCCACCGCAGTCACCGAGATGACCGCCACCATCAAGGAGATTGCCAAGAGCGCCGAGGACGCCGCCGCCTCGGCCTTCACCGCCGACGAGAGTGCCCGCCAGGGCAGCGCCACGGTCGACGAGGTGCAATCATCCAACCAGCACCTCGCCCAAGAGATCGCCCAGGTCGCCGATGCGGTGCGCCGTTTCAGCGAGCAGAGTGTCTCGATCGGCACCGTACTCGATGTCATCCGCGCCATCGCCGAACAGACCAACCTGCTGGCCCTCAACGCCGCCATCGAGGCCGCACGCGCCGGCGAACAGGGCCGGGGCTTCGCGGTGGTCGCCGACGAGGTCCACACCCTCGCCAGCCGCACCCAGCAGTCCACCACCGAGATCCAACAGATGATCCAGAACCTGCGTGCGGTCGCCCAGGAGGCGGTCACCGCCATCAACCGGGGCGAGCAACTCACCACCTCGACCCTGCAGCAGGCCAGTCAGGCACACGACGCGCTCGCCGAGATCGTCTCGGCCATCACCACCATCCGCGACATGAACACCCATGTCGCCAGCGCGGCCGAGGAGCAGGCAGTCGCGGCCTCGGAGATCGACCGCAGCGTGATCAAGATCTCCGACCTCTCCGAGGAGGCCGCCGGCAACGCCCAGCACACCGCCAGCGCCAGCCAGGAGCTGGCCCAGCTCGGCGAGGTCCTGCAGCAACTCGCCGATCAGTTCAAGGTCGGCGAGACCGGCTCACTCCGACCACCGGGGTGAGGCGCGGTACAGCGCTGGAGGCGGCCATGCCTGAACAGACACTCTCGGTCCTACTGATCGAGGACGACCCGGCCCATGCCGAGATCACCCGCCGAGGGCTCGAGGCCAAGCACCTGCCGACGCGCCTGACCCACGTCGAGGACGGCCAGGCGGCGCTCGACTACCTGTTCCGTCAAGGCCGCTTCAGCGACCCCGAGAGCAGCCCGCGTCCCGACCTCATCCTCCTCGACCTGCGCCTGCCCAAGGTCGCCGGTCTGGAGGTGCTGCGCCGGATCAAGGCCGACACCCAACTCCGGCGCATCCCGGTGGTGGTCCTGAGCACCTCTGCCGCGCCACCGGATGTGCTCGGCGCCTACTCCAACCAAGCCAGCAGTTATCTGGTCAAGCCCACCGACTACGAGACCTTCGCCCAGCTGTTCGACTCGCTCAAACACTATTGGCTGGCCTGGAACCGTTATCCCGACTGAGGCCGCCATGACACAATGCCCCCTCTCCGTACTAATCGTCGAGGACGATCCGGCGCACGCCGAGGCAGTCGCGCGGGCCCTCGAGGACAGTGCCTGCTTCAGCCCACCCCGGATCGCGCAGACCCTGACCGAGGCGCTGCAAGCGATCGCCGCCCAACCGCCGGATGCGGTGATCGCCGACCTCAACCTGGCCGACGGCAAGGCCTACGAGCTGCTCCCCGGCGACCAGCAGGAGATCCGCTACCCGGTGCTGGTGATGACCAGTCAGGGCGATGAGCAGATGGCGGTACAGGCGATGAAGGCCGGCGCCCTCGACTATGTCGTCAAGTCCCCCGAGACCTTCACCCAGATGCCGCGCCTGCTCGAACGGGTATTGCGCGAGTATGGCCACATCACCGAGCGGACCCGCGCCCAAGAGGCGCTACGCGCCTCAGAACGACGCCTCACCGACATCATCAACTTTCTCCCCGACGCCACCTTCGCCGTCGACGCCGAGGGCCGGGTGATCGCTTGGAATCTCGCCGTCGAGCGCATGACCGGAGTCACGCGCGAGCAGATCATCGGCACCGGCGATCAGGCCTATGCCCTGGCCTTCTACGGCAAGCGCCGAGCCCTGCTCGTCGACCTCATCCTCGCCCCAGAGCACCACCCAACCCACCCCTACGACAACCTCCAGCAGCAAGAGGGCGACCAACTCACCGCCGAGGTCTTCAACCCCCATCTCGATCAGGGACGTGGGGTCTACCTGCGCTCGGTCGCCTCGCCGCTACGCGACCCCGAGGGCCGCGTCGTCGGCGCCATCGAGTCGGTGCGCGACATCACCGAACCCAAGCGCGCGCAGCAGGAGATCTTGCGTGCCTATGGCGAGAGTCGTGCCATCACCGAGGCCGTGCACGACACCCTCTACATGGTCGACCTCGAGGGGCGACTGTTGTGGTGGAACAAGCGCGTCGAGGCCGAGACCGGATACGGTCCGGAGACCCTACGCCAGCTACCGCTCGAGCAACTCTTCGTCGCCGCCGACGCGCCCCGGCTCAAGCCGGCGATCGCCGCCGCGCTCAGCCATGGCTATTGCGAGATCGAGGGTCGTACCCAGACCGTCAACGGCATCCGCAGCTACCGCTACAACGGCGTCCCGGTGCGCGACAAACAGGGCGAGGTGATCGGTATCGCCGGGGTCGGCCAGGACATCACCGAGCGCCTCCACGACCAGGAGCGACTACGACTGGCCGCCGCGGTACTCGACAACACCCACGAGGGCATCATGATCACGGACGCCGCCGGCAAGCGGCTGGTGGTGGTCAACCAGGCCTTCACCGAGATCAGTGGCTACAGTGAGACGGAGGCCCTCGAGCACCCCCCGAGCCTACTCAAGTCGGGTCGCCACGACCGTCAGTTCTATCAGGCGATGTGGGCCTCGATCCTGCAGACCGGGCACTGGCAGGGTGAGGTCTGGAACCGTCGGCGCAACGGCGAACTCTTTCCCGCCTGGCTCACCATCAGCCGGGTGCGCAACGAACATGGCGCGACCACCAACTATGTCGGCATCTTCTCCGACATCAGCCAGGTCAAGCAGTCCGAGGCCCGGCTCGAGCACCTCGCCCACTACGACGCACTCACCGACCTGCCCAACCGGCTACTGCTGCTCTCGCGCCTGGAACACGCCATCCATCGCGCCGCGCGCAACGGCCGCAAGGTCGCGGTCCTGTTCATCGACCTCGATCGCTTCAAGAACGTCAACGACAGCCTCGGCCACCCGCTCGGCGACGAGCTGCTGCAGGTCGTCGCCGAGCGACTGCACGCACGTTGCCGCACCGAGGACACCCTCGCGCGCCTCGGCGGCGACGAGTTCGTGTTGGTGCTCGAGTCGATCGAACGCCCCGACGAGGCCGGCAACCTCGCCCAACAGATCATCGAGCTGATGGGCGAGCCCTTCCACCTCTCCGGCGGACGCGAGCTCTATCTCGGCGCGAGCATCGGCATCAGCCTCTATCCCGACAACGGCACCGACACCACCCAGCTGCTGCGCAACGCCGACACCGTGATGTACCAGGCCAAGTCACAGGGGCGAAATACCTACCGCTACTACACCGAGTCGCTCACCCGCGCCGCCAATGCCCGGCTCTCGCTCGAATCACGCCTCAGGCGTGCGCTCGAACGCGAGGAGCTAGTGCTCCACTACCAGCCCCAAGTCGACATGCGCACCTCCCGGGTCACCGGAGTCGAGGCGCTGGTACGCTGGGAGGACCCGGACGCAGGGCTGATCCCCCCCGACCGCTTCATCCCCCTGGCCGAGGAGACCGGGTTGATCATCCCGCTCGGTGCCTGGGTACTGGCCAGCGCCTGTCGCCAGCTCCAGGCCTGGATCGAGGCCGGCGCCCCACCGCTGACCCTGGCAGTCAACCTCTCCAGCCACCAATTCGCCCAACCCGATCTGGCCATGCACATCGGCCACGAACTTCAGCTCACCGGCCTCCCCCCGGAGCTGCTGGAGCTCGAACTCACCGAGAGCACCCTGATGCAGCACGACCGCCGCGGCATGGAGACCTTGGAGGCGCTGCGCGCGCTCGGCATCGCCCTCTCGATCGACGACTTCGGCACCGGTTACTCCTCGCTGGCCTATCTCAAGCAACTGCCGATCGACAAACTCAAGATCGACAAGAGCTTCGTGCAGGGCATCCCCGAGGACCGCAACGATGCCGAGATCGCCGCGACCATCATCGCCATGGCGCGCAACCTCAACCTGCGCGTACTCGCCGAGGGCGTCGAGACCGAGGCCCAGCGCGACTTCCTGCGGCGGGCCGGCTGTGACGCCTACCAGGGCTATCTGTTCAGCCGTCCATTGCCGGGCGCCGCGTTCGCGCGTCAATACCTACGTTGACCCAAGCCGCCCCGCCTACCGCCCCCCTCCCCGGCCAACCACTCGAGCACGAACTCGGCCACCGCCTCCGGGTCATCGAGCGCGAGCCGGGGCGGCGCCGGGGCGGTCAGTGAGGGTCGATCGGTAGCCACGGCGATGATCGCCGGGTCCTCGGGATAGAGCGGTGCGAGCCCGAGCGCGCTGCGATGGACCTCGATCTTGGCATAGTCGGCTTGCTTGAAACCCTCGACCAGCACCAGGTCGAGCCGCCCCGGATCGAGCCGCGCGAGCAGGGTCTCGAGGTCGGGATCGGCGCCCGTCTCCGGAGTCTCGACCATCAGCGCCCAGCGCCAGCGCGAGGCCACCAGCACCTGCTCGGCGCCGGCCGCACGCAGCTCGAAGCTGTCCTTGCCGGGATGATCGACATCGAAACGATGATGGGCATGCTTGAGGCAGCCCACCCGCAGCCCGCGCGCGCGCAGTCGCGGCAATAATCGGCACAACAGGGTGGTCTTGCCAGTGCCGCTGGGGGCGACGAAGCCGAGTACCGGCGGGCTTGCTACTGCCATCGCGTTCACTCCTCGGGACAGCGGTCGTGGGCGGTCGTCTGCGCTTGGACTTTTCCCGGGGGGCAGCGCAGAATGGACCCTCGTCCGGGGCGCAACACCTCGGCCCGGGCGCCCCGCCGCGCCCGGACCATCACCCGATTCTCGACAACGACCGCAAGGACCTCATGGCTCAGTACATTTACACGATGAACCGGGTCGGCAAGATCGTGCCGCCCAAGCGTACCATCCTGCGTGACATCTCCCTGTCCTTCTTCCCCGGCGCCAAGATCGGCGTGCTCGGCCTCAACGGCGCGGGCAAGTCGACCCTGCTCAAGATCATGGCCGGGCTCGACACCGAGATCGAGGGCGAGGCGCGTCCGCAGCCGGGGATCAAGGTCGGGTATCTGCCCCAAGAACCGCAGCTCGACCCCGACAAGGACGTACGCGGCAACGTCGAGGAGGCGCTCGCCCACATCAAGGAAGCGAGCGAACGTCTCGAGGCGGTCTACGCCGCCTATGCCGAGCCCGACGCCGACTTCGACGCCCTCGCCCAAGAGCAGGCCGAGCTCGAGAACCTGCTCGAGGCCAGCGGCGGTCACAACCTCGACCACACCCTTGAGGTCGCCGCCGAGGCGCTGCGTCTGCCGCCCTGGGAGGCCGATGTCACCAAGCTCTCCGGCGGCGAGCGCCGCCGCGTGGCGCTGTGCCGGCTGTTGCTGTCGAGCCCCGACATGTTGCTGCTCGACGAGCCGACCAACCACCTCGACGCCGAGTCGATCGCCTGGCTCGAGCGTTTCCTCCACGACTACCCCGGCACCGTGGTCGCGGTCACTCACGACCGCTACTTCCTCGACAACGTCGCCGGCTGGATCCTCGAGCTCGATCGTGGTCACGGCATCCCCTGGGAGGGTAACTACTCGAGCTGGCTGGAGCAGAAGGAAAAGCGCCTGGAACTCGAGCAGAAGCAGGAGCAGGCGCGCATCAAGACCATGAAGCAGGAGCTCGACTGGGTACGCAGCAACCCCAAGGGCCGTCACGCCAAGAGCAAGGCACGCTTGGCCCGGTTCGAGGAACTGCAGTCGCAGGAGTTCCAGTCGCGCAACGAGACCAACGAGATCTACATCCCGCCGGGCCCGCGGCTCGGCGACCTGGTGATCGAGGCCGAGGGGCTGCGCAAGGGCTACGGCGAGCGACTGCTCTACGACAACCTCTCGTTCAACCTGCCCAAGGGCGGCATCGTCGGCGTGATCGGTCCCAACGGCGCGGGCAAGACCACGCTGTTTCGCATCCTCACCGGACAGGAACAGCCCGATGCCGGCACCCTGCGCATCGGCGAGACGGTCGACATCGCCTGCGTCGACCAGAGCCGCGACACCCTCGACGACAGCAAGACGGTGTGGGAGGAGATCTCCGACGGCGCCGACAACATCGTCGTCGGTCGCTACGAGATGCCCTCACGCGCCTACTGCAGCCGCTTCAACTTCAAGGGCTCCGATCAGCAGAAGCGCATCGGTGACCTCTCCGGCGGTGAGCGCAACCGCGTCCACCTGGCCAAGCTGCTCAAGCGCGGCGGCAACCTGTTGCTGCTCGACGAGCCGACCAACGACCTCGACGTCGAGACCCTGCGCGCGCTCGAGGAGGCACTGCTCACTTTCCCCGGCTGCGCCGTGGTGATCAGCCACGACCGCTGGTTCCTCGACCGCATCGCCACCCACATCCTCGCCTTCGAGGGTGACTCGCAGGTGACCTGGTTCGAGGGCAACTACGCCGACTACGAGGCCGACCGTCACCGCCGACTCGGCACCGACGCCGACCAGCCCCACCGCATCAAGTACCGCAAGCTCTCGGCCTGACCCGCCCCGGCGCCGCCCCGGCGGCGCCGGTCGTCCGGGCAGATCCGACCCCGGGTGCCCGTCCATCTGCACAGGCGCCGCCACCCCAGGAATGCCCATGTCCGAACTCGAACACCTCTTCGCCCGCGCCGAGACCCTGATCGAGCGTCTCGAGCGGGTGCTCGTCCCCCACACCCCGACACCCGACTGGTCGGCCCACGCCTACCTCTGGCGCCGGCGCGGCGACCACGGCGGCGAGCTGCAGGCACTGCCCGCGCCGCACCGGCTCGCGCTCGACGACCTGCTCGGGCTGGAGCGGCAAAAGCAGGAGATCCTGCGCAACACCGAGCAGTTCCTCGCCGGGCGCAGCGCCAACAACGTGCTGCTGTGGGGCTCGCGCGGCACCGGTAAGTCATCGCTGATCAAGGCCGTGTTCAATACGCTGCGCGAACAGGGCCTGCGGCTGATCGAGGTCGACCGCGACGACCTGCTACAGCTGCCCGACATCCTCGCGCTGATCCGCGATCGCCCCGAACGCTTTATCCTGTTCTGCGACGACCTTTCCTTCGAGCCCGGCGAGTCGAGCTACAAGGCGCTCAAGGCCGCGCTCGACGGCTCGATCGCCGCCACCCCCGAGAACCTGCTGATCTACGCCACCTCCAACCGCCGCCACCTGCTGCCCGAGTTCCACTCCGAGAACCGCGAGGCCCGGGTGGTCGACGGCGAGCTGCACCACGGCGAGTCGGTCGAGGAGAAGATCTCGCTGTCCGATCGCTTCGGGCTGTGGGTCTCCTTCCACCCCTTCGACCAGGCGCAATACCTGGCGGTGGTGCGCCATTGGCTGGAACGACTGGGGTCGATGGGGGGGAGCGACGACTGGCCGACGATCGAGCAGGCCGCACTGCAATGGGCACTACGACGCGGCTCGCGCAGCGGACGCACCGCCTGGCAGTTCGCGCGCGACTGGGCGGGGCGGCAACCGACGCCAGCAGAATGAGCAGCTGCCTGCACCACCGGTTCGGGGGATAATCGCGCTGCGAACCACGCTACGGAGACCTCGCATGAGACACACCAGTCCGCTGTACGTCGCCCTCCTCGCCCTCGGTCTGCCACTGAGCGTAAGCGCAACCGAGGATCCGGTGATCGAGCAACTCGAGGCGGCCGCGACGGCCTACGAGGAAAACAGCCTGCGCGGCGCCATCGGTCATCTCGAGGCGGCCATCGCCGAGATCCAGGAACAGATCGGCGCCAACCTGCTCAAGCTGCTGCCCGAGCCGTTGGATGGCTGGCGGGCCGATGAGGCCGTGGCCGAGTCCGGAGGCATGGCGAGCATGATCACCGGCACCCACCTGAGCCGTCGCTACACCCGCGAGGACGGCGCCGAGATCACACTCAACCTGATGGCCGACTCACCGATGATGCCGATGCTGACCATGGCGCTGTCGATGCCGATGATGATGCAGGGCAACCCCGACCTCAAACCCTACGCCCTCGCCGGGCATCGCGGCATGGTCGAGCATGCCGCCGACAGCGAGGACTACGAGATCACGTTGATGGTCGGCGCCCGACTGGTGATCCAGGCCCAGGGGTCGGGGCTGGATGACAAGGGTGCGCTCGAGGCCTATCTCGAACGGCTCGATCTCGACGCCATCGAGGCGGCCCTAGGCGACTGATCGCGGGGCCATGCTGCGGGCGTGTGGCGCGCCGCAGCATGCGGTCTCAGCGCAGCACGCTGGCGTCCAACCCACCGAACAGACCACCAAGCGCCGCGGCCATGCCACCACCGAGTCGCTCGGCGAAGGAATCGAGCAGGTCGCGTTTCTGGGTGTAGTCGACCACGGCCTCGGTGCCGAGCTGCTCGCGCGCCACCGTCCCGGCGCTCGCCAGACCATCGATCAGGCCCAGTTCGAGGGCCTGCTCGCCACTCCAGAACAACCCGCTGAAGAGTTCGTCGCCGCCCTGGAGGCGATCGCCACGCCCCGTCTTGACGACCTCGATGAACTGCTGGTGCAGGGTGTCGAGCACGCCCTGGATGAAGACGCGCTGCGACTCGGGCAGCGGCGAGAAGGGATCGAGGATGCCCTTGTTGGCACCGGCGGTGAGCAGCCGGCGCTCGATACCGAGATCGGCGAGCAGGCGATCGAGCCCGAAGCTACCGATACGCACCCCGATCGAGCCGACCAGGCTGGCCTTGTCGGCATAGATGGCATCGGCGCCGACGGCGACGTAATAGCCCCCCGAGGCACAGAGATCGGCGGCCACCGCATACACCGGCAGATCGTCGCCGTCATGGGCCTCGCGATACTCGACCTTGAGCCTGCCGATCTCGTCGTTGATGTAGCCGGCCTGCACCGGGCTGCCGCCGGGGCTGTTGATGCGCAGGATCACCCCCTCGACCTGATCGTTGTCGAAGGCCTTGCGCAACGCCCTGACCACCCGATCGGCGCTGGCCTCGGTGTCGGCGGCGATCACCCCGTCGATGTCGATCAACGCCGCATGAGGCTCGGTCACCGCCATACGCCGATCCCAATCCCGTACCGAGGCGGCCACCACCAGCCCCACCAGATAGGCCAGGATCAGCAGCTTGAGCACCAGCCCCCAGCGCCGTGAGCGACGCCGCTCGCGCATGTAATCGAGCGCCAGCTGGTTGATCAGCGCCCGCTCCCAGCCGGGTTGGTCGGGATCGGGCATCGCTGTCTTGCGCCACCGTCTCCAGAATCGCCACTGCATCGTTCAGTCTCCGTGCTGTTTTCAGTTCTCGCTCGTGGTGCGTGCGGCAAGCCACCCCGGGATCGCGCTCAACCTATCGATACAGGCCAGCGGCTGGTGCGCAAGCAACCGCTCCGGGGCATGCACGCCGTAGCTCACCGCCAGCCCCGCCACCCCGGCGTTGCGCGCCATCTGCATGTCGAACTCGGTGTCGCCGATCATCAGCGTCTCCTCGGCGGTGGCGCCGAGTTCGTCCATCAGCTCGAAGAGCATCTGCGGGTGGGGCTTGGAGAAGGTCTCATCGGCACAACGGGTGGCGTGGAAGAAGCCGCTGAGCCCGGTCTCGCGCAGCGACTTATCGAGCCCGGCGCGACTCTTGCCGGTGGCCACCGCCAGCCGACAGCCGCGCTCGGTCAACGTCGAGAGCACCTCGACGGCGCCCGCGAACAGCGCCGAGGCGTTCGGGGTGGCGCCGAGGAAGCGACGCCGGTAGGCGAGGATCAGCGCCTCATAGATCTCGGGCTCAGCCCCCGGCAGCAGCTCCCGCGTGCCCCGCTCCAGGCTCAGTCCGATGATCTCGCGCGCGGCCTCGCGCGGGGGCGGCTCCAGCCCCAGCTCGACGAAGGCACGCTGCATGCAATCGACGATATGGGCCTCGGAATCCATCAGGGTGCCATCCCAGTCGAAAACGATCAGCTCGAAACTCACGCGCGCTCCTCCAGTGCGTCCAACAACCCCTGCAGCGTCTCCGGTAAGGGGGCCTCGACGTGCAACGGTCGGTTCATGTACTCGGCACGGAAACTCAGGGCCGCCGCGTGCAAGAACAAGCGATCGAGCCCGAGCGCCTTGAGCTCCCGGTTCCAGGTGTCGTCACCGTACTTGGGATCCCCGGCGAGGGGGGCCCCGAGATGGGTGGCATGGACGCGGATCTGATGCGTCCGGCCGGTGATCAGGGTGGCCTCGACCAGGGTCGCTATCCGCGACCCGGCCTGGAAGCGGCGCAGCCGGCGAAAACGGGTACGCGCTGGCTTGCCCTCGACCGGATCGACGCTGACCATACGCTCGCCCCCGCGCAGCACGTTCTTGCACAGCGGCGCATCGACGGTCATCTCGGCGTGTGGCAACTCGCCACCGATCAGCGCCAGATAGCGCTTCTCCACCCCACCCTCGCGCATCATCCGGTGCAGCTCACGCAGTGCGCTGCGCCGCTTGGTCACCACCAGACAGCCCGAGGTATCGCGATCGAGCCGGTGCACCAGCTCGAGTTCGCGACCGGGGTGGAGCTGGCGCAGCGATTCGATCAGCCCGAAGCTCAGCCCACTGCCGCCGTGCACTGCCAGCCCCGAGGGCTTGTCGATCACCAGCAGACGGTTGTCCTCGTAGAGCACCGCACCCTCGAGCCGGCTCAGCCAGCCCGCGGGCGCGCGCGCCGGGGCGCGCTGCTCGGGCAGGCGCAGCGGCGGGATACGCACCATGTCGCCGGCGCGCAGCCGGTGATTGGCCTTGACCCGCCCCTTGTTCACCCGCACCTCTCCACGACGGAGTATGCGATAGAGATGGCTGCGCGGGACGCCCTTGATGAAACGGAGCAGAAAGTTATCGACACGCTGTCCGTCGGACTCGGCATCGACGCGGACCAGACGCGGCCCGGTATCCGCGCCGCCCTTGGCCAGCGCGGGATCTGGATGGGGATCTGGTGGACTCAAAGGGGATAGCCTTGCCTTGTTGGCTCAATTGATGCTAATAGTCTTCGCTGCTACCATGAATCGCTTGCGCTGGCCTGTGGAATATCGATCATTCCCGGAGCGGCGAGCGCAGCTGAAGGTTGGTCCGCGTCCACTCGAAACCGGCCGGGACGTTGCCTTCGCGCCGGAAGCCGTCTTTCGACATCTTAACCACGCCTGCCCGAGGGCAGCATGGGGTATGGCGCGCGGACTCGAGCAGCGAGCAATCGCGCATTCTACACCCTCTGCGTTCCGCGCGCCGTGCGTCAAGGCAGGCCAACGCATCCGGCACCATCCGCGCCGCTCCGAATACCTCCCCCTCCACGCGGACGGGGACAAGAACCCGCGGGCGCCCGCCAGCGTCCGTCAACGATAGTTCATGCGCGCGTGCCCGTTCCGGGTCCCGTCTGGAGGCGACCGAACGGACAGTGCTGATGCCGTCGGATCCTTGCTCACCGTGGGACGAACGGCAACGCGCCGAGCCGCCCCCAGGTCAGCCACCGGGGGTCCGCGGCGAACCGTCCCCCACGACGGGACACGCGCCGTGGTGAGAGAAGGAACAACATGAAAAGAATGCTGATCAACGCAACTCAGCCGGAAGAGTTGCGCGTCGCGACCGTCGACGGTCAACTGCTCTACAATCTCGACATCGAATCCCCCGGCCGGGAACTGAAAAAGGCCAACATCTACAAGGGCACCATTACCCGCGTCGAGCCCAGCCTCGAGGCCGCCTTCGTCGACTATGGTGCCGAACGCCACGGCTTCCTCCCCCTCAAAGAGATCGCCCGCGCCTACTTCGAGCCCGACTCGGTCAAGCCCGGATCGCGCATCAACATCAAGGACGCGGTGCGCGAGGGCCGCGAGGTGGTGGTGCAGATCGACAAGGAGGAGCGCGGCAACAAGGGCGCGGCGCTCACCACCTTCATCTCGCTGGCCGGGCGCTATCTGGTGCTGATGCCCAACAACCCGCGCGCCGGCGGGGTGTCGCGTCGCATCGAGGGCCAGGATCGCAGCGAACTGCGCGATGCCATGAGCCAGCTCGAGATCCCCGAGGACATGGGCCTGATCGTGCGCACCGCCGGGGTCGGCAAGAGCGTCGAGGAGCTGCAGTGGGATCTCGACTATCTGCTGCAGCTGTGGAAGGCGATCGAGACCTCCGGCGAGCAGCGCAAGGCACCCTTCCTGATCTATCAGGAGAGCGATGTCATCATCCGCTCGATCCGCGACTATCTGCGCGCCGACATCGGCGAGATCGTCATCGACGACCCCGCCGTCTACGAACGCGCCGAGACCTTCATCCGTCAGGTAATGCCGCAGAACATCAAGAAGCTGCGCCGCTACGACGACGAGGTGCCGCTGTTCACCCGCTACCAGATCGAGAGCCAGATCGAGTCGGCGTTCCAGCGTGAGGTGCGCCTGCCCTCGGGCGGCTCGATCGTGATTGACCACGGCGAGGCGCTCACCGCCATCGACATCAATTCGGCGCGCGCCACCAAGGGCGCCGACATCGAGGAGACGGCACTCAACACCAACCTCGAGGCGGCCGATGAGATCGCCCGCCAACTGCGATTGCGTGACCTCGGTGGGCTGTTCGTGATCGACTTCATCGACATGACCCCACCGAAGAACCAACGCGAGGTCGAGAACCGGTTGCGCGAGGCGCTCAAGCAGGACCGCGCCCGCGTCCAGGTGGCGCGGATCTCGCGCTTCGGCCTGCTGGAGATGTCGCGCCAGCGGCTGCGCCCCTCGCTCGGCGAATCGAGCCAGCAGGTCTGTCCACGCTGCAAGGGCCAGGGCACCATCCGCGGCGTCGAGTCGCTGGGGCTGTCGATCCTTCGCGTGATCGAGGAGGAGGCGATGAAGGACAACACCCAGCGCATCCTCGCCCACCTGCCGGTCAGCGTCGCCACCTTCCTGCTCAACGAGAAGCGCCGCACCATCGTCGACATCGAGCACCGTCAACAGGTCGAGATCCTGCTGCTGCCCAATGAGCACCTGCTCACCCCCGACTACCAGATCGAGCGCATCCGCACCCAGGACGTCACCAAGCAGGACGAGGGCCGACAGAGCTACGAGATCGCCGCCACACCGCCCGAGGCGGAGGCCGACTCACGCTACACCCGCCTGACCACACCACCACGTATCGAGGAACCGGCGGTCAAGCAGGTCACCCCTGCGACCCCGGCCCCCCAACACCACCAGCGCCCGGCCCAGCGCAGCACCCCCAAGACCCCGGTGGGCCTGCAGGGAGCGACGCCCAGCGAACCCGAGGGCCTGCTCAAACGTATCTGGAGTGGTCTGTTCGCCCCGCGCCAGGTCGACGGCAGCAGCGCCCCCCAGGGCACGTCGTCGTCACAGCCCAAGGCAGGCAACGCCAACCGCAACGACCCGCGTGATCGCAACGACAACGCCAACAACAAGAGCCGCGAGCGCAAGCGCCCGAGCCCGGAGGGCCGCGGTGGCGAAGGCGATGAGGGGGGGCGAGGGGGTCGCAACGGCGACAACCGCAACCGGCGCGGTAGCGCCACCCGCAATCGTCCCCGTCGCAACGGCAACGACAACGGCACCCGCAGCAACAAGGGCAAGGGTGACGACGAGCGCAACCGCGACGCCCAACCACCACATCAAGGCGCCGAGGCCACGCCCGCTCAGGAGCAACCCCGACAGGCGCCTGCTGCCGGTGTGAACGAACAGCAACCCCAGGGTAGCGGCGAGGGGGCAGCGCAAGAGGGTAACAACGAACGACCGCGCTCGGCCCGGCGGCGACGCGGCGGGCGCAACCGACGCCGCACCAACCCGACCGGCGGCAACAACGAGTCGCAGACCAGCACGGGCCACGAGCAGGCCAACGGCAAGGCTCAGCCTCGCACCGAAAAGCTCGAGGAGCAGACGGCCGAGACGGCATCATCGCGCTCGACGACGACTAGCGAGACCAAGCCCGAGACCACGGCGCTGCTGCCGCCCGCCACCGCGGCCGAGTCACCCCGTCCCGCCACCGCAGACACGACCGGCACCGCCAAGGCCGCCAGCGACCACGGGGCGGCGGCCGTACCGAGGGCGCAAACCGGCGACGAGCGCGCCAACGCCAAGCCCCGGCAGCAGACACGCGCCACCGAGTCAAGCACGGCACAGCCGAGCGAGACCAAGCCCGCAGCGGCCAAGCCCCAGCCGGCCGACGCCGCACCCAGTGCCGCGCCCAAGGCCCCGGCGAGCGAGACCAAGCCCGCGGCGGCTAAGCCCCAGCCGGCCGACACCGCACCCAGTGCCGCGCCCAAGGCCCCGGCGAGCGAGACCAAGCCCGCGGCGGCTAAGCCCCAGCCGGCCGACGCCGCACCCAGTGCCGCGCCCAAGGCCCCGGCGAGCGAGACCAAGCCCGCGGCGGCTAAGCCCCAGCCGGCCGACGCCGCACCCAGCGCCGCGCCCAAGGCCCCGGCGAGCGAGGCCAAGCCCGCGGCGGCCAAGCCCCAGCCGGCCGACGCCGCACCCAGCGCCGCGCCCAAGGCCCCGGCGAGCGAGGCCAAGCCCGCGGCGGCCAAACCCCAGCCGGCCGACGCCGCACCCAGTGCCGCGCCCAAGGCCCCGGCGAGCGAGACCAAGCCCGCGGCGGCCAAGCCGCAATCGGCCGGCAGCACGACCGACACGCCCCCCAGTCCGCCAGCGAGCGGTCGCGAACGTATCGCACAGAAAGGCGGAGACTGAGGTCGCGATCGTCACCTCGTGCGTGCTAGGGTCCGCCCTGTTGCGGTCACCCTGAACCCGTGCGGGTCGTCGACGACGACCCGCACGCATGCACCACTGGAGCCTGCGCGCACGCCCTGCAGCAGTGCTCGGGCAGAGGACGGACGATGTTCAGACTCTTCTTCTCCAGCCAACTGCACCTTCTCGGGCTCGCCCTGCGTGCCCTCGTCCCCAGGCGCGGCGCCGGTTGGGCCGGCTACATCCGCCCCCTGCTGATGCTCGGCTTCGTGCCGCTGTTCGCCCTGATCCAGCTCATCCACTGGCTCGGGCTAGCACTCGACGAGCTGCTCTACCCTGACTATCGCCAGGTCCAGGTCCGCGAGCCACTGTTCGTCCTCGGGGTGCCACGCAGCGGCACCACCCATCTCCACCGGGTGCTGGCCAAGGACCCCGGCTTCACCACCTTCACCACCTGGGAGTGTTTGTTCGCGCTCTCGATCAGCGCCCGGCGCTTCTGGCTCGGGCTCGGTCGCCTCGATGCCCGGCTCGGCGCCCCGCTCGCCCGGGTGCTGCGTTGGAGCGAGCGTCACGTCTTCGGCGCCCTCGATGCGATCCACAGCATGCGTCTCGACGACCCCGAGGAGGACTATTTCGCACTGCTGCCGGCGCTCGCCTGCTTCATCCTCGTCCTCCCCTTCCCCGATTCGACGCGACTATGGCGCATGGGCACCTTCGACCGCGACATGCCCGAGCCGCTGCGCAGCCGCCTCCTCGAGCACTACCACCGCTGCCTGCAGCGCCACCTCTACGTCCATGGCCAGGACAAGCGTCTGCTGTCGAAGAATGCCGCCTTCGCCCCGCTCGCCGGGGCGCTGCGCGCGCGCTATGCCGACGCGCGCTTCGTGGTCTGTCTGCGCGCCCCGCAGCAGACCCTCCCCTCACAGCTGAGCGCGATCGCCGGCGGCGCCACGCTGTTCGGCGCCGCCGCCATCGCGCCTGCGCTCGAGCGCCGCATGACCGAACAACTCGGCTTCTACTACCACAATCTCGAACGAGTCCTCGCCGAGGTCCCGCGCCAGCGCTGTGCCTGGGTGAGCATGGAGCAGCTACGCGAGCGGCTCGGCCCGAGCATCGAGGCCATCTACCGTCAGCTCGGCCTCGCCCTGGAGGCCGACTACCGCGCCCGGCTCCAGGCGCATCAGCACCATGCCCGCCGCTATCGCAGCGCACACCAGTACAGCCTCGCACAGTTCGGGCTCGATGCCGCGCGCATCGAACACGACCTTGGTGCCTGTTACCGACGCCTGCACGCCCGCACCATCGACGTCGAGGCCACGAGTACGACCGCTGTCAGCGCCGTCGACCACACGCGAGCCACGGAAACCGCGTTGCCATGCTGAGTCCCCAACGCCCACACCAGCCGCCCCTCCCCCAGTCGTCTCGTCCGATCGACGCCTCACGGCTGCGCGTGGCCATCCTCTCCGACGCCGCACCCGAGCGTAACGGGGTCGGCGCCTACTATCGCGACCTCGCCGACCATCTGCGCGCCGCCGGCGCCCGGGTCGAGTTGATTGCACCACGCTATCGCCACGGCAGCTGGCACGGCGGACTGACCTTCCCGCTCCCCGGCGACCCCACCCAGAGGCTACTGGTCCCCTCCTGGCCGCTGGTCAGTGGGCGACTGCGCCGACTGCGGCCCAACGCCATCGTCGTGCCCACCCCCGGCCCCTTCGGCATGCTCGGCATGCACCTAGCTGGGCGGCGTGAGATCGCCCTGGTGGTCGGTTTCCACACCCACTTCGAGGCACTCACCGACCTCTTCCCCGAGTGGAGCGGCCTGCGCGCGCGCGTGGCCAACGCCTATCTCGGCACCTGTCACCGCATGCTGTTTCGCCGCAGCCAGCTGGTGCTCGCCAACTCCCACGAGATGGTCGAGGTGGCGCGACGCATCGGCGCCAACCGCGCCGCGCTGATGGCCACGCCGATCGCCAAGCGCTTCCTCGACCAACCGCCACGCCCCATCTCGCCGCAGTTCAGACGGGTCTTGTTCGCCGGCCGGTTGGCCCCGGAGAAGAATCTCGAGAGCGTGGTCGAGGCCGCGCGCCAGCTCCCCGAGATCGAGTTCCTGGTCGCCGGTGACGGGCCGCTGCGCCCCTGGCTCGAACAACGCTGCCTCGAACATCCCAACCTCAAGCACCTCGGCTGGGTGCGACGCGGCCAGATCATGGCCCTGCTCGACTCGGTCGATGCCCTGGTGCTTCCCTCCCGGGTCGAGTCCTTCGGTACCATCGCACTCGAGGCGATGGCGCGCGCTCGCACCGTGGTGGTTTCCTCGGCATGCGGTATCCTCAGCTGGGAGTTGCTCGGGCGCGGGCTACACGCCATCGGCGAGGACGAGACCCTCGCCGACACCCTGGCACGGCTGCGCGACCTCGATCCGGCGTTGCGCGAGCGCAAGGCTCGGCTGGCGCGAGCGGCGGCGATCGAGATCAACCGCCGCAACCTTCAACACTGGCTATCGGTACTCTCCGGCGATCATGGACACAGCGTCGACATGCGCGACTGACGACACCCCCAGGACCCTGGTCTCGGTGCACGACGTAATGCCCGAGACCCTGCCCCAGGTCGAGCGCCTGCTTGCCCTGCTCGAGGCCGAACGGGTCTACCCGGTCACCCTGCTGGTGGTCCCCGGCGGGGACTGGGACGAGGCGGCGATCACGCGGCTGCACCAATGGCAACAGCGCGGCTACGAGCTGGCCGGACACGGTTGGCACCATCGTGTCGCCAGCTATGGCGGCTGGTACCATCGCCTGCACGCCCGGCTCGTCTCGCGCGATGTCGCCGAACACCTGGCACTCGACGCCGCGGGCATCAGCACCCTGGTCCAGCGCTGCCATGCCTGGTTCGGTGAACAGGGGCTGGAGGCGCCCGGACTCTATGTCCCGCCAGCCTGGGCGATGGGCCGGATCGCACGCTCGGCGCTCGCCGAGCTGCCATTCGAGCGCTATGAGTACCTCTCCGGGATCCTCTCGGCCGAAAGCGGACTGTTCGAACCGGTACCGATGCTCGGCTACGAGGCCGATACCCCGGGGCGCGCCCGCGCCATCGGGCTGTGGAACCGCCTCAACCGCAGTCGGGCGCGGGCCCGCGGCTGGCTGCGCATCGGCATCCACCCGCACGACCTCGAACTGCACCTGGCCGAATCGCTGCGGCGCGATCTACGCCACTACCGCCATCACAGCCGTTACGGCGCACTCACCGAACGCCGCCCCGAGCGCGACGGCGCCGAGGTCACAGAAAACGCGCGTTGAGGTCGTCGAACAACCCGCGCGCGGCCGCCTCGACCATGTCGAAGACCTGATCGAAGCCGCGCCGACCACCGTAGTAGGGATCGGGCACCTCGCGCTGCGAGTAATCCGGGGCGAAGTCCATGAACAGCCCCAGGCGCGACTCCAGCCCGGGCGGGCAGAGCGCGGCGAGATGCGCGTAGTTGTCCTGATCCATCGCCAACACATAGTCGAAGCGCTCGAAGTCCTCGGCGCCGACGCAACGCGCGCGCAGGTCATCGATGTCGATGCCACGGGCGCGCGCCGTCTCGCTGGCACGCCGATCCGGGCGGTTACCGACGTGATAGGCATGAGTGCCGGCCGAGTCGATCTCGACCAGGTGCTCGACCCCTTGGGTACGCACCAGTTGGCGAAACACCCCGTGAGCAGTCGGCGAGCGACAGATATTGCCCATGCAGACGAACAGGATCCTGGCCTTGATCTCGCGTTTCACCTCGCGACTCCTCCATCACTGACTGACACCGCCCCGATCATAGCAGCGCCCGGCGCCGGACTCAGTCGCCGGTGCGCTCACGCCTGAGCCGCTGCGCCTCGCGCTGGCGCGCCTGGGCGGCGCCCTGGCGCTCGAGGCGCAACCGCCAGCCGCCGCTGTCGCGCGCCGGGGCGTCAAGGGATGGAGAGGCGGCACGCGACTCACGCCGCAGCGACTGCCAGGCGCGCCGCTCATCCTGGCGCTGCTCGAGCAGCCGCGTGCCCGGCTGCCGGGTCGGCGCCGGGCGGCGCCCGGCGGGCTCGCGGGCGACGCCCTCGAGTCGCAACCAGCCGCCGGCGCCAGTGGCCTGCGCGGCACCGACCGCAGCAGCATCGGCCCCGGCCACAGGCATGGCCACGCCCCAGACGAACGCGGCGCCGAGGCCATGGATGATCAGTGCTCGCTTGGACATGGTCTTGATCTCCCGTCACAACGCCCGGTCATAGACCCTGACCTGGGGGCGCGAGACACGACTGGAAAGCGCGCCCCCACGACGCCATCATCGAGCCAGGGACAGACACGGCACGGAGGCCGAGACGACGGCGACAGCCCACTCAGGAGGCGCAATGCACACCAGACCCACGACCCCACAGGGCAGGCACGACCGCGAGGCGCTGCTGCACCAGGTCCGCACATTGCTCGGGCGCCGCTGTCGGCTGCGCGGCACCTCCTGGCGACTGATCGACCTGCTCCCCGGCGAGGAGTTGCTGATCCTCGAGTCCGACGACGAACACGCCGCCGAGATCCAGGCCGACCAGTACGGCCGTCCGCGCCAGCGGCGCAACACCCTGCTACAGGTACCGCTGTTCGACCGTCACCGCTGCCCCTCGGCACCGCTGCGCGAGCTGCTCGACACCCTCACGCCCGCCATCGGCCGGCGGCACTGAACACATCCGTGCGTTCAACCGTCCTCGTGCATCCACGCCTCGGCACGCCCCAGGTCCTCACGGGTGTCGACCCCAGGCCCCGGGGTGCGCTCGGCGATACCGACATGGATGCGCTCACCGTGCCACAGCACGCGTAGCTGCTCGAGCGACTCGGCGACCTCGAGCGGCGCCGGCGGCCAGGCGAGGTAGCGCTCGAGGAACCCGGCGCGATAGGCATAAAGCCCGATGTGACGGAGGAAGGTCACCGACTCGGGCAGGCTTGCGCGGCTGCCGAGGAACTCGTCGCGATGCCACGGCAGCGGCGCGCGCGAGAAGTAGAGCGCGAAGCCTTTGACATCGGTCACCACCTTCACCACGTGCGGATCGAACAGCGCCTCGACCCGCCGGATCGGCGAGGCCAGGGTCGCCATCCCCGCGCCCTCGCACCCGGCCAGGTCGCTGGCGACCTGGTCGATCAGCGCCGCCGGCATGCAGGGCTCATCGCCCTGCAGGTTGACCACCACGGTGTCGGCCTCCCAACCACGCGTAGCGATCACCTCAGCGACCCGCTCGGTACCGCTACGGTGCTCCGTCGCGGTCAGCTGGGTCGCGGCGCCGAGCCCGGCACAGGCCTCGAGGATGCGCGCGTCATCGCTCGCCACCACCACCTCGTCGGCACCGCTGGCGCAGGCCCGCGCCACCACGTGCCGGATCATCGGCTCCCCGGCGATCTCCAGCAGCGGCTTGCCCGGCAGCCTGGAGGAACCGTAACGCGCCGGAATCACCACCTTGAAACCCTTAGCCATGCCTCTTCACCCTTGCCAGTCGAGTCAACAGCCCCGCCAGCGAGTCGGCATCGAACTCGGCCGCGACGGGGACATACCAGTGATCACCGCCACCGAACCGGGCGCACTTGACCGCGTCCTTCTCGGTCATCAGCACCGGCCCCGCGGGCCAGGCCGCGACCTCGGCGGCAGTGAAGTCGTGATGATCGGGATAGGGGCGCGGGTCGAGCACCAGACCGTGCGCCTCGAGCATGGCGAAGAAGCGGTCGGGATTGCCGATCCCCGCCACCGCGCACACCCGCTGCCCCCGGAAGGCCGCCAACGGACGGCTGCGCCCGGTGCCGTCGAGCGCCAGTGCCGCGCCCGGCACCAGCTGCATCCGCCCGGCCCCCGGCGGCGCCGCGGCGCCGTTGTAAAGCACCAGGTCGACCGTCTCGAGCCGGCGCGGCGGCTCGCGCAGCGGCCCGGCCGGCAGACAGCGCCGGTTGCCGAGACCACGGCGGCCGTCGACTACGGCGATCTCGATATCGCGCGCCAGACGGTAGTGCTGCAATCCGTCGTCGGTGAGCAACAGGTCGCAGTCGCAGTGGGCGAGCGCGAAGCGCCCCGCCGCCACCCGATCGGCACCGACCACCACCGGGCAGCCGGCGTGGCGCGCGAGCAGCAGCGGCTCGTCACCGACCTGCTCGGGGACATCGCCCGGCGTGACCCGGCGCACCCCGTCCTCGCGCCGGCCATAGCCGCGGGTGAGGATCGCCGGTCGCCAGCCCTGCTCACGCAGCCACCGCGCCAAGGCGATCACCGCCGGGGTCTTGCCAGTACCGCCGACACTGAGGTTACCGACCACCACCACCGGCACCGGCAACCGCGTGCTCGCCAACCAGCCGCGCCGGAAGCCCAACCGTCGCAGCATGGCGAGCACGCAGTAGAGCGCACCGAGCGGGGCGAGTAGCATGCCGAGCCAGTGCCGGGCGTACCAGACACGGTCTGGATCGATCCAGCGCATCAGTCCTCGGCCGCGAGACCGTCGTGGAACTGCAGCCGGTGCAGCCGCGCGTAATAGCCGTTGCGCTCGAGCAGCGCCTGATGGCTGCCCTGCTCGACGATGCGCCCGGCATCAAGCACGAGGATGCGGTCGGCGCGCTCGATGGTCGAGAGCCGATGAGCGATCATCAGCGTGGTGCGCTCCTCCATCAGCTCCTGCAGCGCGGCCTGGATGTGGCGCTCGGCCTCGGTATCGAGCGCCGAGGTCGCCTCGTCGAGGATCAGGATGGGGGCGTCCTTGAGCATCGCGCGGGCGATCGCCAGACGCTGGCGCTGACCGCCCGAGAGCAACACGCCCCGATCCCCCACCACGGTGTCGAAGCCCTGCGGCAGGGCGCGGATGAACTCCAGCGCGTGCGCGCTCTCGGCGACCTGCTCGAGCCGCTCGCGGCTCGGCGGCTCGGCTTGGCCATAGGCGATGTTGTTAGCGATGGTGTCGTTGAACAGCACCACGTCCTGGGTGACCAGCGAGATCTGACGGCGCAACGAGCCCAGGGAGAGGTCGCGGATCGGCGTGCCGTCGATCAGGATCTCGCCCTCGCTGGGGTCGTAGAAGCGCGGCAACAGGCTGGCGATGGTGCTCTTGCCGCTGCCCGAACGCCCGACCAGGGCGATCTTCTCGCCCGGGGCGACGCTCAGCTCCAGCTCGCGGATCGCCGGCGGCTTGTCGGGGCTGTAGCGATGGGTGACGCCGCGATACTCGATGCGTCCGGCGACCCGCTCAACCTCGCCGCGCCCGCGATCGTCCTCTTCCTCTGCGTCGAGCAGCTCGAACAGGCTCTCGGCGGCGATGATGCCGCGCTGCAGATGGGCGTTGACCGAGGTCAGACGCTTGACCGGCGGCAGCAGCAGCGCCATGGCGACGATGAAGGACATGAAGGTGCCGACCGAGATGTTGTCCTGCAGCCCCTGCATGGTCGAGAGATAGACGATCACCGCGATCGCCATCGCCGAGATCAGCTGCACCAGCGGCACACTCGCCGCCTCGGTGGCGATCATCTTCATCTGCAGCGAACGGGTCTTCTCGTTGATCGCGCCGAAGTGACGCGCCTCGCGCGCCTGACCGCCGAAGGCCTTGACCACCCGATGGCCGTCGATCACCTCCTGGGCGACATGGGTGAGCTCACCGACACGGTCCTGGATGCGCTTGCTGTGACGGCGAAAGCGCTTGGTCGCGTACTTGATGGCGCCGGCCATCAACGGACCGATGAGCAGGAAGATCACCGACAGCTCGGCGTCGAGATAGAGCATGTAGGCCATCAGCCCGAGCACGGTGAAGCCGTCGCGCACCAGGGTGGTGACCGCCGAGGTCGCGGCGGTGGCGACGTTCTCGACGTTATAGGTGAGCTTGGCGAGCAGATGGCCCGAGCCGGTGTTGTCGAAATAGCGCGTCGGCGCACGCAGCAGGTGCTCGAACATCTGCTGACGCAGATCGGCCACCACCCGCCGCCCGACCCAGCTCAGACAGTAGTTGTTGATGAAGCCGGCGATGCCGCGACCGAGGAAGAGCGCCACCAGCAGGATCGGCATCATCCGCACCACGGTCTCGTCGCGCTCGACGAAGCTGCCGTCGATCAACGGCTGCATCATCGCCGCGAACAGCGGCTCGGTGATCGCAAAGGCGAGCATGCCGACGATGGAGACGGAGAACATCCGCCAGTAGGGGCGGACGTAGCCGAGCAGGCGGCGATAGATCGCGCTGGCCTTGGCCGGCGCTGCAGCGGGTGACTCGCTCATGGCGCCTCCTGATTGCGGGTCGCGGCGAAGGCGACCTGATTGAGTCCTTCGCGCGCGGTGGCATCGAGCGCAGTCATCACCGCCTGGTGTGGGGTCTTGGCGTCGGCCTGGATCAGCACCGGCGCGGAACCACGCCCGGCGAGATGGCTGCGGATCGCCCGCGCCAGGGTCGCGGCATCATCACCGAGCACGCGTTGTTCGCCGATGAAGAAGGTGCCCTCGGCATCGATCACCAAGGTCAGGGTCTCGGGCGGCTCCTCGGCCGGGGCCGGTGCGCCATCGGCCTCGGGCAACTGTACTCGCAGCCGCGCCTCGTCCTTGAAGCTGGTCGAGACCATGAAGAAGATCAACAGCAGGAAGACCACGTCGATCAACGGCGTCAGGTTGATATCGATCGCCGCCTTGCGTTGGGGGCGCAGATTCATGCCGCCCCCTCCACGGTATCCTCACGCTCACCCTTGATCACCTCGATCAGGCGCAGAGCCAGCTCCTCCATGTCGACCACCAGACGTGAGACACGATTGTCGTAGAAGCGATGGAACATCAACGTCGGGATCGCCACCGCGAGGCCGGCGGCCGTGGTGATCAGCGCCTCAGAGATCCCGCCGGCAAGGACCTCGGGGTCACCGACCCCTGCCTCGACGATCACCGCGAAGACATCGATCATCCCCAGCACCGTCCCCAGCAGGCCGAGCAAGGGAGTCACTGCGGCGATGGTGCCCAGGGTATTGAGGAAGCGCTCCAACTCGACGACCACCTGACGACCGGTCTCGGCGATCGCCTCCTTCATCACCTCTCGCGAGTGCATCCGATTGGCCAGCCCGGCGGCAAGCATGCGCCCCAGCGGCGACCCATAGCGAATCTCCTCGATCTGCGTATCGCTGAGTTGACCGAGGCGATAGAGCTGCCAGATCCGCGCCAACAGCCCCGGCGGCATGATGCGGGTGCGGCGCAACATCCAAGCGCGTTCGATGACGATCGCGGTGGCGACCACGGAGCTGGCGATGATCGGCACCATCAACCAGCCGCCGGCGTACATCAGATCTAGCAAGGGCGAACTCCTCGGCGCAGGCTATGACAAATGACCCCGAACCCGGATGGGCCGAGACCGACCCTTCATGATACTCGAAGCGCTCGACCTCCAGCCATCGGGGCATCGGCCGCCGATACGAACCGCAAAGACCCAAAGAAGACAAAGGATTTAAGTGCGAGCGCTCTGTTGAGGCGCGATCACGAATCACTGGAAGCGCAACACTCCCTTCCCTTGGCGCTCTTTGAGTCTTTGCGGTTCAATCCGTCCGGCTGATGGTTGGCGTTCGCTCCCGACAGGTCGGCGCGGTAAGCGGGGCCGGCAGCGGCACGAACCAGGCCGCAAGGGTGCGGGCGCGACCGCAGGCCCAGGGGCAGCGCGGTGCGCAACCGGCGTCGGGGCGGTGGCGCCAAAGCCGGTCATGGCGGGCACGCCAGCCGGGCTCGAGCGCCACCCCCTCGGCTTCGAGACGCAGCCTCAGCGCGCCCTCGTGCGCCGTCCCGCGCGTCTCGATGTCACGCGCGATGAGCCGCGCGCACACCACCTCGGCGGGGAAGCCGTAGTGATTGGCATAGCCCGATGCGACCAGCGCCAGCTCGGGGGCAACCGCCTCGAGCAGCGTCGCGCTCGACGAGCTGGCACTACCGTGATGGGCAAGCACCAGGACGGTGCTGCGCAGGGCCGCGCCATGGCGCTCGACGAGCTGGCGCTCGACCGCAGCGCCGATGTCGCCGGTGAGCAGCACCGAGACATCCCCGACCTCGATGCGCAACACACAGGAGGCGTCGTTGCCCGAACCACCTCCGGTCACCGGGTGCAGGAAGCGAAAGCGCACCCCCGACCACACCCAGCCCTCCCCGGCCCGACAGCGCCCGACGCCGTCGAGGCCGAGCGCTGCCGGCTCGCCCGAATCGATACGCCTGACCTCCACGCCACGGCGCAGCCCCACGAGCCCGCCGGCATGATCACGATCGGCATGGCTGACCACCAGTCGATCGACCCGCTCAACGCCCTGGGCGCGCAACAGCGGCACCAGCACCGCGCTGCCGGTCTCGAAGCCACTGGCGAAACCTGGACCGGTGTCATAGACCAGGGTGTGCTCATGGGTGCGTGCCACCACCGCCAGTCCCTGACCGACATCGACCAAGGTCAACCACAAGGCCCCCGATGGGGGCGACAGCGGGCGCACCAGCACCAGCGCCGCCAGCCCCACCAGGCCCAGCCAGCGCCCCGGAAGCCCACGCGGGGCGAGCAACAGCGCGACCCCTAAGATCGCGGCCAACCACACCCAGGACGGGCGCGACGCCAGCGTAACGGCCGACCACGGCTGGTCGGCGACCCAGCCAAGGCCGACGAGCCCCTGCTCGAGCAGCCAGGCAACGGCGCGCAACGGCGCCTCCAGCCCGGGCAGCAGACTCAGCACCGCGGCGACCAGCAACAACGGCAACAGCAGCGAGAACAGCGGCACCGCCACCAGGTTGACCAGGGGCGCGACCAGCGAGGCGCGGGCGAACAGCAGCAACAGCAGCGGCAACAGCCCGATGCTCACCGCCCACTGCACCTGCCCCCAACGTCGCCACGGCGTGCGGCTCGGTAACCGCCCGGCAAGCGCCAGCAGGATCGCCGCGACCGCGCCAAAGGAGAGCCAGAAACCGACACCGAGCGGAGCCAGCGGGTCGAGCGCCACCACCCCGGCGAGTGCCAGCACGAACCCCTGCCAGGGACGCAGCACCCGCAACCAGAACAAGGCACCGAGTACCACCGCGATCATGATCAGCGCGCGCTGGGTCGAGATCGCGAAACCGGCGAGGCCCGCATACCCCAGCGCCGCACCTGTCGCCATCACGGCACCCGCGCGAGGCGCGGCCAACCACAAGGTCAGGCGACGACTGCGCGACCACAACCATCGCCCCAACGCAAAGACCGCACCCGCGATCACCGCGACATGCAACCCGGAGATCGCCAGCAGGTGGTTGGTGCCGGTGCGGGTGAGTATCTCCCAGTCACGCGAGGTCAGCGCATCGCGCACCCCCAGGGTGAGCGCCTGCACCGCACCCAGCGCCGGGGCGTCACCGAGCACGGTGGCGAGATGATCGCCAAGGCGCTGACGCAACCGTGCCAACCAGTAGCCTCCAGGACCGGGATCGAGCAGCTGCGCGGGCTCCCCGGCACGGAGGTTTCCGGTCGCCACCACCTGGCGCACGAACAACCAGCGCTCGTAGTCGAAGCCGCCTGGATTGGCATAGCCGTGCACCGGTTTGAGCCGTACCGGCAGCCGCCAGCGCTCACCGGGATGCAGCACCGGGGCGTCGCGATACCAGGACAACCGGACCCGCCCGGTAAAGGCGATCGTCTCACCGCCATGGCGGGCGTGCTCGACCCGGAACAGAAAACGGGTGGCCTGGCCCCGCCGCACCGGTCGTGTCTCGATGCGCCCCTCGACCACCAGAGGCACCCGCGCCAGCGTGTCGGGGAAGGGATGACAAACCAGGGCGGCCAGCGACCACCACGACCAACATACCCCGAGCAGTGCCGCGCCCGCCATCCTCACAGACCGACGCCGCCACCCCGGCAGCAGCACGAGCGCGCTCGCCACCAACCACCCCGGCGGCGGCAGCACCGGCAACACCAGCACCCCCACGACACCGAGGACGAAGGCGAGCGCCGCGCCGATCAGCACCTGCGGACCGCAGTCCTGACCCGGGCGGCGCACCGCACACCAGCACCGCGACCTGGCCTATACTTGCCGCCTGCCTCGACAGTTGAGACCAGGCGGACTCTCCGCGTGAAGAAATCGCTGAAACGGGTCATGCCAGACCCCCGGGTGATCCTGGAAAATCGGCAGCTCGGTATCTTCGGAAAGCTACTCCAGGATCCCAACCTCTGGCACCTCAACCGACATTCGGTCTCGGGTGCGGTCGCGGTCGGTCTGTTCGTGATGTACCTACCACCGCTCGGTCATCTGTTCATGGCCACGGGGCTGGCGATCGTGCTCCGCGTCAATCTGCCGATCTCAGTGACCCTGATCTGGATCTCCAACCCGATCACCATCCCGCCGATGTTCTACGGTGCCTACGCGCTCGGTTGCTGGATGACCGACCAGCCCGTGGTCGGGTTCGACATGCACTTCTGGATCGACTGGCACAATTGGCTGGCAGTCCTCGCGCCACTCCTGCTCGGCTCACTGGTCTGCGCCACGCTGTGCGCAGTGGTCGGCTATCTCATCATCCAGATGCTCTGGCGCTGGCTGCTGATGCGCGAGATCCAGCGCCGGCGGGAGCGCTACCGGGCGCTGTCCTCGACCGTCACCAGCACCCCCTCGTCGAGCCGCCAGCGCTGATCCATGCGTGCCGCCAGCTCCAGGTCGTGGGTGACGATCACCAACGCGGTACCGATATCGCGGTTGAGTTCGAGCATCAGCTCGTAGACACCAGCAGCGGTGTTGCGATCGAGGTTACCGGTCGGCTCGTCGGCGAGTAGACAATCGGGTTCGGTGACCAGGGCGCGGGCCACTGCCGCGCGCTGACGCTCGCCGCCGGAGAGTTCGGCAGGGCGGTGAGCACCGCGATGCGCCAGCCCGACCTGAGCGAGCAGGTTGAGCGCGCGCTCACGCGCCAGCCGCGGACGCATGCCGCCGATCAGCAGCGGCATCGCCACGTTCTCGAGTGCGGTGAACTCGGGCAGCAGGTGGTGGAACTGGTAGACGAAGCCGAGATGACGGTTGCGCAACCGCCCGACCCGCGCCTCGGAGAGCCCGACGATGTCCTGGCCGCGCCAGCACACCTGCCCACCACTCGGCCGGTCGAGACCACCGAGACAGTGCAGCAGGGTACTCTTACCCGAACCCGAGGCACCGACGATCGCCACCCGTTCGCCGGCGCCGACACGGAAATCCACCCCGCGCAGCACCCCGACCTCGGTCGGCCCCTGGCAGAAAGTCTTGACCAGATCGACGGTCTCGAGCACCGCGCCCGGCGCCTTCGCATCATTCATACCGCAGCGCCTCCGCCGGATCGGTCCGCGCCGCGCGCCAGGCCGGATAGAGGGTGGCCAGCACCGACATCGCGAAGGCCGCACCACCCACCCGCAACACATCGATCCACTGCACATCCGAGGGCAATGTGCTGATGTAGTAGATCGAGGGATCGAGGAAATGCACCCCGAACATGCCTTCGATCCAGGCCACGACGGGTTCGACGTTGAGCGCCAGCACCACCCCGGCGACCACCCCCACCAGGGTACCGATCAGCCCGATCGCCGTCCCCTGGACCATGAACACCCCCATCACCCGTGCAGGTGAGGCACCGAGGGTCCGCAACACCGCGATGTCGGACTGCTTGTCGGTGACCACCATCACCAGGGTCGAGACGATGTTGAAGGCGGCCACGGCGACGATTAGGAAGAGGATGATGCTCATCATCCGCTTCTCCATCGCCAACGCACTGAAGAAGTTGCTGTGCACCTGGGTCCAGTCGAGCACCCGGTAGGCGCCGCCGAGATCATAGGCGATCTCACGCGCCAGCTGCGGTGCAGCCCACATGTCGGTGAGCTTGAGCCGCACCCCGGAGACGTTATCGCCGTATCCGAGCAGCCGCGCCCCGTCACGCATGTGGATGAAGGCGGCGTTGCGGTCGTAGTCGGCCATCCCCACCGAGAACACCCCGCTCACCGTGAAGCGCTTGAGTCGCGGCATCACCCCGGCCGGGGTAGCGCTCACCTGCGGCGTGACCACGGTGACCTTGTCGCCCGGCGCAACCCCCAGGTAACCGGCGAGATCGCGACCGAGGACGATGTTGAACGCACCGTCGACGAGGTCGTCGACCGAGCCTGAGACCATGTCGCGACGCAGCTCGGCGACCTGATCCTCCTCACGCGGCAGGATCCCCCGCACCATCGCCCCACTCACCCGCGAGCCGTTGGCGAGCATCCCCTGGACCTCGACGAAGGGCGCCGCACCAACCACCTCGGGATGCCTGCGCACCTGTTCGAGTACGCCGTTCCAGTCGCTCAAGCCGCCTCTGAAGGGATCACTCAGGGTGGCGTGCGAGGCCATGCTGAGGATGCGCTGCTGGATCTCCTTGTGGAAGCCATTCATCACCGACAGCACCACGATCAGGGCGACGATGCCGAGCGCGATGCCAGCCATCGAGATCCCCGAGATGAAGGAGATGAAGTGGTTGCGCCGACGCGCACGCGTGTAGCGCAGACCGATGTAGAGTGACAGGGGATGGAACATGGGGATGGATTAAACCACAAAGTCCGCGACGACGTAGGAACAGCAGCGGCCAGCGGCCAGCGGCCAGCGGCCAGCGGCCAGCGGCCAGCGGCCAGCGGCCAGCGGCCAGCGGCCAGCGGCCAGCGGCCAGGAGATTGAACCGCAAAGCCGCAAAGGACGCAAAGGAGAGAAGAGCTTCCAGCCACCAGCCTCCAGCCGCCAGTGGCTGCCTGTCTTTGAATGTTGGCCGGAAACGCACGCCAACCGGTCGCTGACAGCGAATGGGGAGTGGCGCTATCGTCGACGCCGACCATCCACTGGTGGCTGGCCGCTGATGGCTGGCAGCTTGAATCCCTTCGCGCCCTTTGGGCCTTTGCGGTTCAAACTTCCTGACGGCTGGCGCGCCGGGATTTACAAGCGGGCGTCGAATCCACACAATCTTTGCAAACATCGGCCGCACCGGATCACGTGCCACAGCGGCCCTCTCGCCCGTCGCCGGGAGTGCGCGACGCGGCATCGCTGAACAGCCGAGACACCGACCATGCGCCGACTGCCTGCTGAATGGGAACCCCAGAGCGGGGTCATGCTCACCTGGCCTCATGACGAGACCGATTGGGTGGATCAACTCGCGGCGGTCGAGACGCTCTATGCCGAGCTTGCGGCGCGGATCAGCGCCTTCGAGCCAGTACTGATCGTCTGTCGCGACCCGGCGCACGCCACCGCCGTCCACGCCCGCTGCGAACAGGCCGGTGCCGCGACCGAGCGCCTGCGCCTGGCCACCGCACCGAGCAACGACACCTGGGCTCGCGATCATGGGCCAATCACCGTACTCACCGGGCGTGGTCGACCGCTACTGCTCGATTTTCGTTTCAACGGCTGGGGCGGTAAATACCCCGCCGGGCTCGACAACCGCATCACCCGCGCGGTCGCCGACCAGGGCACCTTCGGCGATTGTGAGTTGGAGATGTGCGAACTGGTGGTCGAGGGTGGCGCGCTCGAGACCGACGGTCAGGGTACCCTGCTCGCCGTCAGCCGCACCCTGCTCGACCCCCACCGCAACCCCGACCACCAATGCGCCGACATCGAGCAGGCGCTCGCCATTCGGCTCGGCATCCGTCATTTCCTCTGGCTCGAGCACGGCGCAATCAGCGGCGACGACACCGACGGCCATATCGACACCCTGGTGCGCTTCTGCACCCCCGACACCCTTTGCTACACCCGCAGCAGCGATCCCGACGATATCGATCATCGCGAACTGGCCGCCATGGAACGTGAACTCCAGGCACTGCGCGACCCCGAGGGCCGCCCCTACCGGCTGGTAGCACTACCGAGCCCGCGCCCGGTCTATGACGAGGACGACGAGCGGCTACCCGCCGGCTATGCCAACTTCCTGGTGATCAACGGTGCGGTCTTGGTCCCGGTCTACGACGATCCGGCCGATGCCGAGGCGCTGACCGTGCTCGGCGAGTGCTTCCCCGACCGCGAGGTGATCCCCATCGACGCCCGCCCGCTGATCCGCCAAGGCGGTAGCCTGCACTGCATCACCATGCAGCTCCCGGAGGGCGTGCTCGACTGAGCACGCGATCAGTCTGCGCCGTGGTGCGCACGGCGCGTTCGCCAAGCGTCGAACAGGGTCGTGAACCAGACCCGGGCCTCATCCTGGATGCCGGGCGCGCCGGATTCACGCGGACCGGCACAGTTGAGCACCCGCACCCCCTCGGCCACCAGCCAGTCGAGCACCGGCGCAATCGCTGGCTCGCCCTCCAGATCACGAACCAGCACCGCCCTGCCCTGCTCGCGCGCCAGCCGCAGCGTCAGCGCGGTGCCACCGCTCGGCACGCCTCGACAGAGGATCAGGGTGGCATCGCTGTCGCGCACGTTCCAGGCGGTGCGCTCGGGATAATCCGCGCTCGGGGTCTCGCGCAGCGGATAGCGCGCGGCGATCACGCCGTCCTCGGCACGCCGCCCGCGCGGACACCAGCCCCCGCACCTCAGCCCCAGCGCTAGCGCGGCATCGAGCGCGGCGCGATCGACCCCGCTCTGGCCACCAGAGACCACCCAGGGCGCGGCGGCGAGCGCCTGGACCAACTCGCGATCGCGCCGCGCGAAATAGCTGTCCTCCTCGCCCTGCTCCTTGCGCCTGAGTTGTTCGGGGAAACGGCTCATCGACACCACCTCATCGGGAACACATCAAGGACTCGCGCCGAGTGTCGACAGGGCACCTTGGCGCGTTCGTTCAAGCCTGGACACCCCACCCGGTGATCCACTGACCGCTCCATCGTCACCAGGGAGATCGACATCATGCGCTTCGCATACACCATCTTCTACGTCGAGGACGTCGCCCGCAGCCTCGCCTTCTTCCACGACGCCTTCGGATTCAGCACCGGCTTCGTCGACGAGAGCGGCGACTATGGCGAACTCGACACCGGCGAAACCCGGCTCGCCTTCTCCTCGCGAACCCTGATGCGTCAGCTCGGCAAGAAACCGGGCATCCCGGAGCCGAACGCACCGGTGTTCGAGATTGCCATCGAGACCACAGACGTCGCCGCAGCCCTGGAGCGAGCGCAGACCGCCGGGGCCGTGGTGGTCCAGCAGGTGCAAGAGGAATCCTGGGGACAGACGACGGCCTATGTCCGAACCCCCGACGGCTATCTGGTCGAACTCTGCTCGCCGATCGCCATGCCATCGTAGCCCGGTTGCCCGAGTTGCCAACGCAGCTCGGGGTCCCGCACCAGCCGTGCCGGCGAGAGCCCGAACCAGCGACGGCACGCCCGGCTCAGGTGCGCTTGATCGGCGAACCCGGCGCACAACGCCACTTCGGCCAGCGGTCGCTCGCCGTCGAGCATCCGTCCGGCACGGCGGATCCGCGCGAGCTGATGCCAGAAGAGCGGCGGGCGGCCACTGCGCCCGCCGACGAGCCGCTGCAGGCTGCGCAGGCTCAGCCCACACTGCCGTGCGCTCTGGGCGAGCGGGCGTGGCGCATCGGCGAGACCGGCGAGCGCCTCAGCGAGTACGGGATCGCGGCACGCATGCGCCGCGAGCACCGTCTCCACCGCTACGCGGTCGGCGGGGTCGCACCCGGCCACCGCGCCGAGCAAGGCACCCTGATCGAGCCGGGCATCGGGATACAGCCGATAGCCGACCATCCGCGTCTCGGGGCACGCCAGGCGCGGCTGGTGCACGTGATCGAACAGCGGCGTGATCATCCAGCACGGCGCAACCCCCCGCGCCTGGACACAGATCAGATCGCGACACCCGTCCGGCAGCACCGGCACCGGGATACGGTGCGGCTCGAAGTCATGGCTCCAGCACGCGATCACCACCTCCGGGATCGACATCTTCACCCTCCATGAGGCATCGACGGCTCCACCGAACCGGGGGCCGCATCGTCACCCAGCCCGGCGCGCCACCAGTACCGCGCGCACCGGCGCCGGGTGTCCTTCCTTCGTCAGGCGAGGGTCGTCCGGGTCGAGTTGGTCCGGGAGCGACTGGAAGTGCATCCAGTCGGTGGCGCGCTGCTCCTCGATCGTGGTCGGGCTGACGTCGGCGACTCGGATGTGGTCGAAGCCACAGCGCGCCACCCACACCCGCAGCGCGGCCACGGTGGGGATGAACCAGACGTTGCGCATCGCCGCATAGCGCCCCGGCGGCACCAACACCCGTTGATCGCCGCCCTCCAGCACCAAGGTCTCGAGCACCAGCTCGCCGCCCGGACGCAGCAACCGGCGCAGGTCAGCGAGATGGTCGATCGGCGAGCGGCGATGATAGAGCACCCCCATCGAGAACACGGTATCGAAGCCGGTCAGGTGTGTCGGCAGGTGTTCGATACCGAGCGGCAGCACGCTCAACCGATCCGTGCCGAGATAGCGGTTGATCGCCTGGAACTGCATCACGAACAGCTGCGTCGGGTCGATCCCCAGCACCAACCGAGCACCGGCGCCGAGCATCCGCCAGCCGTGATAGCCATTCCCGCAACCGACATCGAGCACCAAGCGATCACTGAGCGGGGCGATGGCTTCGCGCAGCCGTTCCCACTTCCAGTCCGAGCGCCATTCGGTGTCGAGGTGCAGCCCGTGCAGGCAGTAAGGCCCCTTGCGCCAGGGATGGAAGGCCATCAGCGTCTCGCGCAACACTCCGTGCTGCTCGGGCGTGAGGGTGGCGCCGGCGAGCCCGACACACGGGGCATCGAGCATGACCTCGCCCGACGGTAGCTCGGGTAGTCGCGACAGCGCCGCCTCCCAGTGCGGCAGATCACCGTGCGCGCCGGCGCCGAGACGCTGCGCCACCCGCTCGGCCAGCGCGGTGCGCCAAGGCGCCAGCGGGGTTCCGGCGAGATGATCGAGGAAGGGGGCGAAGGGGATCAGGTCCATGCGGCCCAGGCGACGAAGTTGAGATGTTGATAGAGTCGGGTGACACGGGTGAAACCGACCTCGCGCAGCCGTTGCTCATGGGCCGCGGCCGGTTCCGGGACCAGCACCCGCTCGAGCGCGGCACGCTTGCCGGCGATCGCCAGCTCACTGTAGCCGTTGGCGCGCTTGAAGTCCTCGTGCAATGCGGTGACCAGGGCCGCCTCGGCGGCATCGTCGAAGCGCACCTTCTCGGCCAGCACCAGCACCCCGCCCGGGACCATCCCGTCCCGGATACGGGCGAGCAGCCCGGCGCGCGCTTGCGGTGGTAGGAACTGCAGGGTGAGATTGAGCGCCACCACCGAGGCGTCAGCGACCTCGACCTCACGCACGTCGGCACAGCACACCCTGACCCGCTCGCCCCCGGGCACCTCGGCGAGCCGGCGCGCGAGTCCGTCGACCATCGCCCGGGCATTGTCGACGGCGACGATCCCGACCCCGGAGGGGGTGCGGGCAAGCATCGCCAGACTGACCGCGCCGAGCGAACAGCCGAGGTCGTAGCAACGGGTTCCGGGCCGCGCCACGCGCCGCGCCACCAGCCCGCAGAGCGCAACCAGATCGGCATAGCCGGGCACCGAGCGGCGTACCATGTCGGGGAAGACACGGGCGACGTCGGCATTGAATTCGAAGGGCGCGACCGGCATCTCTGCGCGGTCGAAGAGGTCATCGGGATCGCTGTGCTGCATGGCGCGATTGTATACCCGAACGTCGCCCCAAGGGGGCCGTCACCCAACGGTCATGGGCTTTCGGGATAAAATGGAGGATTAGACTTTGATGATTCACGCCGCATCGCCAGGGAACATGCAATGAGCACCAGCGCAGATCCGCAGGCCGTCGAGGCCGAGATCCCGATCGAGACGGTCGGCGAGCCCCAGCCCCCGGTCCACGAAGAGATCGACCTCGACGCCCCCAGCCTCTATCTCAACCGCGAGTTCACCTGGCTGTCGTTCAACCGTCGGGTACTGCACGAGGCCGAGGACCCGCGCACCCCGCTGCTCGAGCGCGTCAAGTTCCTGGCGATCGCCAGCAACAACCTCGACGAGTTCTTCATGAAACGCATCGGCGGACTCAAGCAGCAGATCGCCGCCGGGGTCCATACCCCAAGCGTCGACGGCCGCACCCCGAGCGAGCAGCTACAGGAGTGCCAAGCGGCGGTGCGCGCCTTTCAGGGAGATCTCAAGCGCATCTACGACACCCTGATGACGGAGCTGGCCGAGCGCGACATCCACATCGTCCGCCACGATGCCCTCACCGAGGACACCCGCGCCCGGCTGCGCGAGCACTTCCGCGCCAATATCTTCCCGATGCTCACGCCCCTGGCGGTGGACCCGGCGCACCCCTTCCCGTTCATCTCCAACCTCACCCTCAACCTGTTGGTGACGCTACGCTTCCCCGGTGGCAGTGAGGTCTACATGGCGCGGGTCAAGGTGCCGGTGAACAAGGACGTCTCCAAGCGGCTGATCGCAATCGACGCCAGCACCACCTTCGTCACCCTCGAGGACCTCATCGTCAACAACCTCGACATGCTCTTCCCGGGCATGGAGATCGACTCCTGCGCGCTGTTCCGGATCACCCGCAACGCCATCGTCGAGCCCGACGCCGAGGCCGCCAACGATCTGCTGGAGATGATCGAGACCGAGCTGCGCGAGCGCCATTTCGCCCCTATCGTTCGCCTCGAGATCGAGCCCGGGATGCAGCCGATCCAGCGCGGCATGCTCGCCGCCGAGCTGGGGCTCGACGAGGTCGCCGACGTCTTCGAGATCGAGGGCATGATGGCGCTGCGCGATCTCTTCGAGCTCGCCGGGCTCGACCGTCCCGAACTCCACGACCGCCCGCACCGCCCGGTCGATCACCCGCTGCTCGCCAACGACCGGCGCAACATCTTCCACATCATCCGCGAGAACGGGCCGATCCTGCTCCAACACCCCTATCAGCCCTTCAGTACCTCGGTCGAGCGTTTCCTGCGCACCGCCGCCGAGGACCCCAAGGTGCTGGCGATCAAGATGACGCTCTATCGCACCTCTGCCGGGGCCATCCTCGACTCGCTGATCAAGGCCGCGCGCAATGGCAAGCAGGTCGCGGTGTTGGTCGAGCTCAAGGCGCGCTTCGATGAGGCGGCCAACATTCAATGGGCGCGCCGACTCGAAGGCGAAGGCATCCACGTCAACTACGGGGTCATGGGTCTCAAGACCCACAGCAAGCTGATCTTCGTGGTCCGCCGCGACTACTCGCAGCTGCGTCGCTACTACCATATCGGCACCGGCAACTATCACCCCGGCACCGCCAAGCTCTATACCGACCTCGGCATGCTCGGCTGCGACGAGGAGATCGGCCAGGACCTCACCGAGCTGTTCAACTATCTCACCGGCTATTCGCCCCCGCCGAGCTACCGCAAGATCCTCGCCGCGCCCTATACCCTCAAGCGCGTCATCATCGACAAGATCAACCGCGAGATCCGCCACCACCAGCGTGCCGGCAACGGCCTGATCCAGATGAAGATGAATGCGCTGGAGGACCCTGAGGTCACCCGCGCGCTCTACAAGGCCAGTCGCGCCGGGGTACAGGTCGACCTGATCATCCGCGACACCTGCCGCTTCCGCCCCGGGCTGCCAGGCATCAGCGAGCGCGCACGGGTGGTGTCGATCGTCGGGCGCTTCCTCGAACACGCACGCATCATCTACTTCCACAACGACGGCGAGGAGGAGTACTTCATCGGCTCGGCCGACATGATGCGCCGCAACCTCGACAGCCGGGTCGAGGTCCATGCCCCGGTCGACAATCCCGAGCTGCGCCAGGAGCTACGACTGATCCTCGACGTCCAGCTCGCCGACTCGCGGGCGGCCTGGGACATGGACGCCAACGGCAACTACACCCAGCGCACGCCCCCCGACGACAACACCAAGGGGGCGCAGGAGATCCTCGCCGGGGTCGCCGAGAAACGCCTCGCCGCCGCCGCCAAGCACAAGGAGAAGAAGGTGCGCTCACGTCTACTGAGCCACTTCCAGTGGCGACTCAGGGACAAGAATCTGATGACCTGAGTCAGCCCACCATCGGGTCGTCGGGAACCGATTGCGATTCGTCACGTCGATCCCGATGACCCGCGGGCACACTGCCCCGCCTCTCGCGCCCCGGCGTGATCAGTTCCACCCTACCTTCCGAAGGATCCGACAATGTCCTCGCAACCGCTCAAGATCGTGGTCATCGGTGGCTCGGCCGCCGGCCCCAAGGCCGCGGCCAAGGCCCGCCGTCTCGACGAGCACGCATCCATCACCCTGATCCAGAAGGAGGCCGACCTGTCGATGGCCTCCTGTGGCTTCCCCTACTACGTCGGCGGGGTCTTCGACGACCGCAGCCAGCTCATCTGCACCCCGGCGGGCATCGTCCGCGACCCCAACTTCTTCCAGAAGGCCAAGGCGATCGAGGCACTGGTCGAGACCGAGGCGACGCACATCGACCGTACCGCCAAGACCGTCACCTGCACCCACCTGCCGAGCGGCGAGAGCCGCACCCTCCCCTACGACCGGCTGGTGATCGCCACCGGCGCCACCCCGCTGCGCCCACCGGTGCCGGGCACCGAACTCGACGGCATCCACACCCTGCAGTCGCTCGGTGACGCCGACGCGCTGCGCGCCATCCGGGATGCCGGGAAGGTGCGCAAGGCGGTGATCGTCGGCGGCGGGCTGATCGGCTTCGAGGTCTGCGAAGCGCTGCACCTGGCCGGGATCCAGACCACGGTGATCGAGAAGACCGACTCGATCCTGCCCTTCCTCGATCCTCAGCTCGCCCACCTAGTCGCCAACGAGGTGCGCCGTCAGGGCGCCGACATCATCACCGGCAACGGTGTGGCCGCCTTCCTCGGCGAGGAGGGTAAGCTCGCTGGGGTCAAGCTCGACAACGGCACCGAGCTGCCCTGCGAGCTGGCGGTGGTCGCCGTCGGGGTGCGTCCCAACATCGCCCTGGCCGAGGCCGCCGGGCTGGAGATCGGCGCGCTCGGCGGCATCAAGGTCAACGCGCAGATGCAGACCTCGGACCCCGACATCTATGCCGCCGGCGACTGTGTCGAGTGCCGCTCGTTGATCACCGGCGAGCAGGTGCGCGCGCCCTACGGCGACCTGGCCAACCTCCAGGGTCGGGTGATCGGCCAAAACCTGATCGAGCCCGACAGCGCCAGCTTCCCTGGCATCACCCATACCGGTATCTGCAAGGTGTTCGACTACACCATCGGCTTCACCGGGCTCAACGCGGCACAGGCCCGCGCCAGTGGTATCACCGACATCGAGACGGTGACCATCTCCGGGCTCGACATCCCCGGTTACATGGGCGGCAAGGTGCTGATCAGCCAGATGGTGGCCGAGCGCACCACTGGACGCATCATTGGCTTCCAGTGCATCGGCCCGGGGGATGCCAGCAAGCGCGTGGCAACGGTGGCGATGGCCATCCGCGGCGGACTCGGCATCGAGGAGCTGACCAACGCCGACCTGCCCTACGCCCCGCCCTACTCGCTCGCGCTCGATCACGTGATCGTCTCGGCACACGTGCTCGAGAACAAGCTCAAGGGGCTCATGCAGGGGCTCTCGGCCGCCGAGCTCAAGCAGCGCGTCGACAGCGGCGCCGAGTGCTTCATCATCGACACCCGCACCCCGCAGGAGTACGAGGAGGAGCGTCTCGGCATCGGCGAGCACCTGATCCCGGTCGGCGCGCTGCGCTCACGGCTCGACGAGCTGCCTGCGGACAAGTCTCAGGAGATCATCCTCTACTGCAAGGTCTCGATGCGCGGCTACGAGGCCGCCGCGGCGCTCAAGGCCAACGGCTGGACCAACGTCAAGGTGCTCGAGGGTGGCATCCTCGCCTGGCCCTATCCGCGCGAGAAGTAGCGCGCCGCCGTCAGCCGTCAATGGAGGATGAGCGCACGGATGGCGCGCTGACGGCAGTGCTGGCGCCACCGGCAACGGGCGAGCACGGACTCGGCCCGCTTTCGTTCGCGACCTCTTCATGTCGGTGGAGATAGACTCGGGACACGCCCTACGCTAACGCAAGGGCGAATATGAAAACGCCCCTGGCGTGATCGCCAGGGGCGTTTTCGTTTAACCAGTCGGCACCAAGGCTCGCCGGCTCGGTCCTCCCGGCCGACGGCCGGGACCGGGTCAGTGGTGGGCGATCTGCTTCTCGGTGAACAGATAGTCCTTGAGCTCCTTGTCGAAGGTCGGGTCGCGGCGGCGGATCCACTCCATCACCATGGCCGCGTGCTCCTTCTCCTCGTCGCGATTGTGGACGAGGATCGCCCGCAGCTCGTCGTCCTTGCAGGCATCGACACGCTGGTTGTACCAATCGACTGCTTCCAGCTCCTCCATCAACGAGACGATGGCCCGGTGCATATCGCGGGTCTCGTCGGTCATTTCCTCGATGGGCTCGTGATAGCCTTCACTCGACATGGATGCTCCCCTGTGTTCAGGATGAATGCACTGGTCGGACAGCGTACCGACACCGCCGGCACGTCCCGACCCGTACACCATTGTCTGGGTCGACCACGCGAAAAACAATAGTGCCACTGGGGGAACCTGGTGCGCGACACCAGCCAGCACGACTACAAGGTGCGATGCCGCAACGTCTCGATCAGGATCTCACGGTTGCGAAAGCGGACATCTTGTCCCTCGGCGACATAGATCACCTGCTCGGCGATATTGGCGGCATGGTTACCGATGCGCTCGAGCGCATGGGCCGAGGTGAGCACACAGACGGTCTGACGCGCGCTCAATCCCTCTTGTTCGGCATCGCTGAGCAACGCGCGCACCGCGTGCGAGGCCTCGTAGAGTGCCGGCTCACGCTCGAAGATATCGAGCGCAATACGCACATCGAAACGCGCAACCCCGCTGATGCCACGCTCGAACATACAGCAGGCGCACGCATCGAGCGTGCTCAACGCCGCACGCAGCCTCGGGCTGAGCAGGTCCTCACCGCCTCCGAGGGCATCGAGTTCGATCGACTGGCGGGCGATACGCGCGGCCTTGTCACCGGCGCGCTCGACATCGCCGGCAATCTTCGAGAGTGCCAGCACGATGCGTAGATCGATCGCCGTCGGCTGGCGCCGGGCGATCACCCGAAACACCTCCTCGTCGGCATCGAGCGCGAGGAAATCGACCTGCGGTTCACGGTCGAGCACCCGGAAGGCGAGGTTCTCCTCTCGCGAGACCAGCGCCGAGACCGCGGCCTGGATCTGCTCGACCACGTGCTCCCCCATCTCGAGGATGATGCCACGCAGCTTGGCCAATTCCTGATCGTAACGGCTGACGGTATGGCCGCGGGCAAGATCGGTGATGGGCGGGTTGATCGACTCTGTCATCTGCGGCCTCATGATGCTGCGGGCAGGCTGGATCGGCGCGGCGCTCCGCGCCGGACCCCGGCCCTCGATGAATGCCTCCCTGGCCTCCCGGTTCAGCCGAAGCGCCCGGTGATGTCGTCCTCGGTCACACGGTCTGGATCGACACGACGGTCCGCACCGCCCCCCGGCCAGTGGTGAACGCGTTCCCGCCCCCGGTCAACCGAAGCGCCCGGTGATGTAGTCCTCGGTCAAGCGATGCTGCGGGTTGGTGAAGATCTGATTGGTCTCACCGACCTCGACCAGGTCACCGAGGTGGAAGTAGGCGGTACGCTGGGAGACACGCGCGGCCTGCTGCATCGAGTGGGTGACGATGGCGATCGAGTAGTTGGCGCGCAACTCGTCGATCAGCTCCTCGATGATCGCGGTGGCGATGGGATCGAGCGCCGAACAGGGCTCGTCCATCAAGATCACCTCGGGAGAGACGGCGATGGTGCGGGCGATACAGAGGCGTTGCTGTTGACCGCCGGAGAGCCCGGTGCCGGGGGCCTCGAGCCGGTCCTTGACCTCGTCCCACAACCCAGCCTTGCGCAGACTGGTCTCAACCAGGGCGTCGAGTTCGGCCTTACTGGTGGTCAGCCCATGGATGCGCGGCCCGTAGGCGACGTTCTCGTAGATCGACTTGGGGAAGGGGTTGGGCTTCTGGAAGACCATGCCGACGCGGGCACGCAACGGCACCGGATCGAGCGCGCGGTCGTAGATCTCCTCGCCATCGAGCTGGATCGAGCCGCTGACCCGACAACCGTCGATGGTGTCGTTCATGCGATTGAGACAGCGCAGGAAGGTCGACTTACCGCAGCCCGAAGGCCCGATCATCGACAGCACCTCGTTACGACCGAGGTCGAGGTTGACGCCGTGGATGGCACGCTTGTCACCGTACCAGACCTCGATATCGCGACAACGCATGCGCGCATCGGGTACGCTGTAGTCACCAACCGTCTCGCGCGACTCTCGCACCCGCGCCAGCTCGCCCGAGCGCATCGCGGTGGAGGTGCTGCGTTGGATCTCTTCTACCGTGGTAATCATAGGGTCTAGCCTCGGAAGCTCAGGACAGGACGCGGGCTCACCAGCGTCGCTCGAAGCGACGCCGCAACAGCACCGCGGCAAGGTTCATCAGGATCAGGAAGGCGAGCAGCACCATGATCGCGGCCGAGGTACGCTCGACGAAGGCGCGCTCGGGACTGTCGGCCCAGAGGAAGATCTGCACCGGCAGCACGGTTGCCGGATCGGTGAAGCCGGCGGGCACGTCGACGATGAAGGCGATCATGCCGATCATCAGCAGCGGCGCGGTCTCGCCGAGCGCCTGGGCCATACCGATGATGGCGCCGGTGAGCATGCCCGGCAGCGCCAGCGGCAGCACATGATGGAACTGGGTCTGCAGCGACGAGGCACCGACCCCGAGCGCGGCCTCGCGGATCGAGGGCGGCACCGATTTCAGCGCCGCGCGGCTGGAGATGATGATCGTCGGCAGGGTCATCAGGGTCAGCACCAGCGCCGCCACCAGCGGGGTCGAGCGCGGCACCCCGAAGATGCCGATGAACACCGCCAGCCCGAGCAGGCCGAAGACGATCGAGGGCACCGCCGCGAGGTTGTTGATGTTGACCTCGATCAGGTCGGTCCAACGGTTCTTCGGCGCGAACTCCTCGAGATAGATCGCCGCGCCCACGCCGATCGGGAAGGACAGCAGCAGCGTCAGCGCCAGGGTGTAGAAGGACCCGGCGAGCGCCCCGGCGATGCCGGCAAGCTCGGGCTCGCGCGAGGTGCCATTGGTGAAGAAGATGGTATTGAAGCGCTTGGTGATGCGCCCCTCCGATTCCAGCCGCTCGATCCAACCCAGGGTCTGATCCTTGACCCGACGCTTGGACTCCGGCAGCGTGCGATCGATCTGCCCCTTGACCACCATGTCGATGTCATCGTCGGCGAGCAGCCAGACCTCGGCGGTGGTGCCGATCAGCGCGGGATCGGCGAGCACCCGATCGCGCAGCAGCTGCGGCGCGCCGACACTCACCATCTGATAGAGCGCGCGCTTGTCGCGCCGGGCCGTGACCTCGGGGAAGTGCGCGCGCAGCGCCGCGCGGATGATGCCGAGATAGTTGGCACGGGCGATGACCTCGGCCGAACCGCTACCCTCGGGATCGATCTGCGCGCGCTCGAGCACGACCGGCAGCTTGATATAGGTCTGCTGGAAGGCGGTATGGCCCTTGCCGACGATGTCGGCGAACAGCAACGCCACGAACAGCAGTCCCAGGGCCACCGCCGCGGCACCGAGCCGGCGGAAACGACGCTCCTTGGCACGGCGGCGCTTGAGGCTGGCGTTGACCGCATCGATGGTGCGCTTGTGCGGCGCGCTCGCCGGGGTCTGATCAGTCATATTGCTCACGGTATTTGCGCACGATGTGAAGGGCGAGGACGTTGAGCACCAGGGTCACGGCGAACAGCGTCAAACCGAGGGCGAAGGCGGCCAACGTCTTGGCGCTGTCGAACTCCTGATCGCCGGTGAGCAGGGTGACGATCTGCACCGTGACCGTGGTAACGCTGTCGAGCGGATTGGCGGTGAGGTTGGCTGCCAACCCTGCAGCCATCACCACGATCATGGTCTCGCCGATGGCGCGCGAGACGGCGAGCAGGACACCGCCGACGATGCCCGGCAGCGCCGCCGGGATGATCACCCGTTTGATGGTCTCGGACTCGGTCGCACCGAGCGCGTAGGAGCCGTCACGCAGCGACTGTGGCACCGCGTTGATCACGTCCTCGGAGAGTGAGGAGACGAAGGGGATGATCATCACCCCCATCACCAACCCGGCGGCAAGCGCACTCTCGGAGGCGACATCGAGCCCGACCGACTGGCCCAGCTCGCGGATGAAGGGGGCGACGGTGAGCGCGGCGAAGAAGCCGTAGACCACCGTGGGGATACCGGCCAGCACCTCGAGCACCGGCTTGGCCACGGCGCGCAGACGTCGTGGCGCGTATTCGGAGAGATAGATCGCCGAGAGCAGACCGATGGGGACGGCGACCAGCATGGCGATGGCCGAGACCATCAGCGTCCCGGTGAACAGCGGCACCGCGCCGAAGGCGCCGCTGGCCCCGACTTGATCGGCACGCAGCGCCGTCTGCGGGCTCCACAGGGTGCCGAAGAAGAATTCCAGCGGCGAGACCATGGAGAAGAAACGCAGCGACTCGAACAGCACCGAGAGCACGATCCCCAGGGTGGTGAGGATGGCGATCGAGGAGAAGATCACCATGACCGCCATCACCATGGTCTCGACCTGATTACGCGCCTTGAAGCGGGGACGGGCACGCCCCCAGGCAATCCAACCACAGCCCAGCGCGAGCGCCAGCACCGCCACCCACATCGACCAGCGACCGAGGCGATCGAGCCGGGCGTATTGTGCAGCGGCGGCCTGTAGCTCGGGGGAGACCTCGGTCGAGACCATCGCCCCCGAGGCGAGATTCTTGATGTCGTTGACCAGCAGCCCGAGCCGCCCCTCGGAGAGCCCGGCGGTCATCTCCCGAGGCAGCTGCGCCTGTAACAGCATCAACACCAACTGATCCTGCAGACCAGTCCACAGCGCCAGCAACAACAGTGCCGGCAGGCCCGCCCAGAGCGCGGCATAGAGCCCGTAGTAGGCAGGCAGCGAATGCAGGCGGTGGACCTGCGACGGACCGCCAACACCGCTGACCGCACGGCGACGTCCGAGGTGATAGGCCGCGGTCATGACCGCGAGCAGCACGAGGAGAAGGATCCAGTCTTGCATTGGGTTCCCGGCGAGCTAGACGAACGACGATCAGCGCCCCGCGGGGCGCCGATCCAGGAAAGGGCGACCATCCCTGGTCGCGATGATCAGGGCTGGACTCAGGGCCGGGACATCGGCGCGAACGACTGAGCAGCGCTGGCCACCTCGGCGCGCATCGCCTCGGGCAGCGGGATCAGGCCCTTGTCGACCAAGTAGCCCTCGGGACCCCAGGCCTGCTCGCCGGTGAACTCGGCGACGAATTCTGCGATCCCAGGGATGGTGCCGACGTGCGCGTTCTTGACGTAGAAGAAGAGCGAACGCGAGACCGGGTAGTCGCCATCGGCGATGCTCTCGAAGGTCGGCTCGACACCGTCGACCTTGGAGCCTTGCACCTGATCGGCGTTCTGATCGAGGAAGCTGAAGCCGAAGATGCCGAGCGCATCGGGGTTGGCCACCAGCTTCTGCACGATCAGGTTGTCGTTCTCACCAGCCTCGACATAGGCCCCGTCTTCACGGATGCCGTGGCAGACCGCCTTGTACCTGGACTTATCCTCTTGCTTCATCGCCTTGATGAAGTCGTAGGTCTTGCAGCCCCCCTCCATTGCCAGCTCGACGAAGGCGTCACGGGTCCCAGAGGTCGGCGGCGGCCCCAGCACCTCGATGGTGATCTCGGGCAGGTCCGGGTTGACCTCGTTCCAGGTCTGGTAGGGATTGGGAACCAACTCGCCGGCCTCGTTAGGCACGTCCTTGGCCAGCGCCAGCCAGATGTCGCGCAGCGACAGATCAAGCCGCTCGCCCTCGCGCGAGTTGGCGATGGCGATACCGTCATAACCGATCTTGACCTCAGTGATGTCCTCGACGCCGGCCTCCTGGCACAGCTCGAACTCCGAGGCCTTCATCCGCCGCGAGGCATTGGTGATGTCGGGGTGATCGACACCAACACCGGCGCAGAACAGCTTCAACCCCCCTCCGGAACCGGTCGACTCGACCTTGGGAGTCGCAAAATCGGTGTTACGGCCGAAGGTCTCGGCCACCGCGGTCGAGAAGGGGAACACGGTCGAGGATCCGACGATGTAGATGGAGTCGCGGGCCATGGCCTGTGACGACAGAGAGGCCGCGGCGAGGGTGACGGCCGCGGCGACGAGCGTCTTGTTCATGGAAAGCTCCCAGTGGGCGTTGAATGGCAGCGTCGTATTGTGGTCGGCGGCGATGCACGTTCCATGAACGAGATATGACCATTTCGTGACGGCCGGGCTCAGTCGCCAGATTGCGGTTCCTGCTGAAGGGCGCGCAGCAGGCGCAGCGCGGCGTTGAAGAAGTCCTGCCTGGGATCGGCCTCGCAATAGGCCTGCACCCGGGCCAGCGCTGCATCCAGCGCGGCGCCACGCAACACATCACCGCCGGTGGCGAGGTTCAGCCCAGAGATCAGACCGGCGAGCCACTCGCGATAGTGCAGATACTCGGGGTCGGCCAGCGCCGTCGGGGCCTCCACCCCAGGCGCCACTGCCAGGAACTCACCACAGGGCTTGACCCCATAGCCCCAGAGCGCTGCCGAGGGCGCTTGGCCCCAGGCCACCGAGGCCCCCAGCGTCAGGACCAGCATCAAGACAATGGCGCCCGAGGCGCCAGTACAGGATCGATCGTGCATGAATTCGGTTTCCTTGTGAAAGTGGACCAACACCCGAGGCCGTACGCGCCGGGCAAGGCCTGGATTGAAGCGCAAAGGAGCCCGCCAGGTGAAGGCCAGCGGCCAGGAGATTGAACCGCAAAGCCGCAAAGGACGCGAAGATGTTGGATGCACAAGACTCCAGCACCAACGCGCCTCACCACTGGCGGCTGTCTGTCTTCGAATGTTGGCCGGAAACGCACGCCAATCGGTAGCCGACAGTGAATGGAGCGTGACGCTATCGTCGAGGCCGTCCACCTACTGGCGGCTGGCCGCTGATGGCTGGCAGCTTGAATCCCTTCGCGCCCTTCGCGGCTTTGCGGTTCAAACTTCCTGACGGCTGATATCGCTCGCGCCTGCCCTGGCGGCTCGATCCGGCTGGCGACTGGCGATCCCCTGAGGCTATGATTGCGCGGTTTGTCGGCTGCCCAGCGGAATCGCCATGCGCGTCTTGATGATCTCGGATGTCTACTTCCCCCGCGTCACCGGGGTCTCGACCTCGATCCAGACCTTTGCGCGCGAGTTCGTCGAGCGCGGCCATGCGGTCACCCTGATCGCCCCCGAGTACGCTCAATCGAGCCCAGACGACGAACCCTTCGAGATCCTGCGCATCCCCTCGCGCTATCTCCCGATCGATCCCGAGGACCGGATCCTGCGCCCACGCAGACTGCGGCGTCATCACCACCGACTGGCCGCGGCCGGATTCGATCTGGTACACATCCAGACCCCCTTCCTCGCCCACTATCTCGGACTCGGGCTGGCACGCCGGCTCGATGTACCGGTGATCGAGAGCTATCACACCTTCTTCGAGCAGTACTTACACCACTACGTGCCCTGGCTACCCTCGGCATGGATGCGCTGGGCCGCGCGGCGCTTCTCCGCCGCCCAGTGCAACGACGTCGACGCCATCGCCGTGCCCTCGCGGGCGATGCTCGAGGTGCTCGAGCGCTATGGCGTGCACACCCCGGCGCAGGTGATCCCCACCGGGATCGAGCTTGGCCAGTTCAGCCGCGGCGATGGCGCACGTTTTCGCGCGCGTCACGGCATCGCCGCCGACCGTCCGCTACTGGTGCACGTCAGCCGTCTGGCCTTCGAGAAGAACATCGACTTCGTGCTACGTGTGCTGGCACGGATCAAGACGCACCTTCCCGAGGTGTTGCTGGTAGTGGTCGGCGAGGGGCCGGCGCGCGCCGAACTCGAGGCCCAGGCACGCGACCTGGGGCTGGCCGACAACACCCTGTTCACCGGCTATCTCGACCGCGACGGCAGCCTCGAGGACTGCTATCGCGCCGGTGAGGCCTTCGTCTTCGCCTCGCGCACCGAGACCCAGGGGCTGGTGCTGCTCGAAGCGATGGCGCTCGGCGTCCCCGTGGTCTCGACTGCGGTGATGGGAACGGCCGAGGTGCTCGCCGGGGCCGACGACAAGGGCGCACTGATCGTCCCAGAGGACGAACAGATCTTTGCTGAACAGGCGCTACGAGTACTCAGCGACCACCAGTTACGGGCACGCCTGGCGCGCGGCGCTGCGGCGCACGCCCAATCCTGGTCGGCGCCAGCACTGGCTGAACGGATGCTGGGATTCTATACAGAGGTCTGTGGCGGTGGGCGGCGGCCCGGGGTAAGCGCCGGCGAGACCCCCGAGGGGCAACTCGGGGCCTGAGTTCAGGCCATCACATCGATCAGGCTACCGATCATCTCGTCACCGGCCGCGACCACCTTGCTCGAGGCCTCGACCTGACGCAGGTGTTGGGTCTGCTCGACCAGCGGCTCGGCCAGCTCGCGGGTCGAACCCGGGCCGTTGAGGGTCTGCGCGCTGGCGATCTCAGCGGCGTTCTGACGTACCCCTTCGGTACCGACGCGGATCCCCTGCAACCCCTGGTTGATAGCCGAGATCATCTCGTCATCCTCCATCGCTGCCTTCACACCGGGGCACCATGGACGCCCCGCCCGACCCGCGACCACGCGGCAACGGGTCTCACTGCCACCATAGCCGAGCCGGAGGGTGGCAGCGGGCAACAACGGTGTGTTGTGCTGGTCAGTTCTCGATTCCGGCGGCGTGGGCACGCAGGGTCTCGGCACGGGCGGCACCGAGATAGCGCTCGATCAGCGCGCGCACCAGATAGATCACCGGGGTGAGCGCCACCGCAACCACGAACTTGTAGAGATAGTTGACCGTGCCCACCGCCAGGAACAGCTCCAGCGACCAGCGCTGCGGCCCGAGCACGAAGGCGATGTAGAGCACCACGAAGCTGTCGATGAGCTGCGAGACCAGGGTCGAACCGGTGGCACGCGCCCACACCCAGCGCGGCCCGGTGGCGCGACGGATGCGGTGGAAGACCGTCACATCGATCAGCTGACCGATCAGGAAGGCGATCACCGAACCGGCGATGATCCACATCCCCTGACCGAAGATCACCGCAAAGGCCGCCTGCATGTCCGGCACCCCGCGCGCAGACTGGATGCCCACCCACCACTCGGCCGGGGCGAGCAGGATCGCCAGATAGGCGAAGACAAAGGTGTAAACGATCAGCCCGACGGTGAGATAGGAGAGCAGCCGCACCCCGCGACGCCCGTAGTACTCATTGATGATGTCGGTCATCACGAACACCACCGGCCACAACAACACCCCGGCGGTGAAATTGAGCGAGCCGCTCTGGCCGAACAGCTGCCAGTCGAGCGGCGCCATCCCCAGGGTCGGCTCCAGGGCGAAGATCTTCACCCCGAGCAGCTCGGCGATCAGCGCATTGCAGACGAAGAAGCCGCCGAGGACGACGAACAGCTTGGTCGATCGATCGAAGGTCATGGGCGGGTTCCTCCCTGAGAGATGTCCCCGCCCAGGTCGGTCAGGACTTGGGTAGGGTCACCCCGCGTTGGCCCTGATACTTGCCGCCACGATCCTTGTAAGAGGTCTCGCAGACCTCGTCGGACTCGAGGAAGAGGATCTGCGCCACACCCTCATTGGCATAGATCTTCGCCGGCAGCGGCGTGGTATTGGAGAACTCGAGCGTCACGTGCCCCTCCCACTCGGGCTCGAGCGGGGTAACGTTGACGATGATCCCGCAGCGCGCATAGGTGCTCTTGCCCAAACAGATGGTCAGCACGTTGCGCGGGATCCTGAAATATTCCACCGTCCGAGCCAATGCAAAGGAGTTGGGTGGGATGATGCAGACATCGGATTGGATGTCGACGAAGCTGTTGGAGTCGAACGCCTTGGGGTCGACCACCGCCGAGTTGATGTTGGTGAAAATCTTAAACTCGTCGGCGCAACGGACGTCGTAGCCATAGCTCGAGGTCCCGTAGGAGATCATGCGCCCCCCCTCGCCCTCGCGCACCTGCCCGGGCTCGAAGGGATCGATCATCCCGTGCTCGACGGCCATGCGCCGAATCCAGCGATCTGATTTGATGGCCATCGCGGCATCCTCGTTCGTGAAAAAACCGGTTACTTTAACCCGTTAGCGCACGTCAAGGAAGCATGGATAGAACCGCGAAGACGCGAAGAACACAAAGCAAGCGAATGGCCAGCGGCCAGCGGCCAGCGGCCAGCGGCCAGCGGCCAGCGGCCAGCGGCCAGCGGCCAGCGGCCAGCGGCCAGGAGATTGAACCGCAAAGCCGCGAAGGGCGCGAAGGGATTCAAGCTGCCAGCCATCAGCCGCCAGTGGATGGTCGGCGTCGACGATAGCGCCCCTCCCCATTCACTGCCGGCTATCGGTTGGCGTGCGTTTCCGGCCAACACTCGAAGACAGGCAGCCACTGGCGGCTGGAGGCTGATCGCTGGAGGCTGCTTTGAACCGCAAAGCCGCAAAGCACGCAAAGGATTCAAGCTGCCAGCCATCAGCGGCCAGCCGCCAGTGGAGGGACTGGCCTCGACGATAGCGCCCCTCCCCATTCACTGCCGGCTATCGGTTGGCGTGCGTTTCCGGCCAACACTCGAAGACAGGCAGCCACTGGCGGCTGGAGGCTGATCACTGGAGGCTCTTCCCTTCTTCGCGCCCTTCGCGGCTTTGCGGTTCAAACTTCCCGGCGGCTGGCGGCAGGCGACTCGAGCCTCAGTTGTTCTCGATCACGATGCGCGGGAACTTGGCCGCGTAGTCCTTGGCCTGCAGCGAGAGCTTGGCGGCGGTCTTGCGGGCGATCTCGCGATAGATCTCGGCCGAGCGCGACTCGGGGGCAGCAACCACTGTCGGCTTACCGCCATCGGCCTGCTCACGGATGGCGATGTCGAGCGGCAGCGCACCGAGCAGCTCGACGCCGTACTGCTCGGACATCGCCTGGCCACCACCCTCGCCAAAGATGTGCTCCTCGTGGCCGCACTTGGAACAGATGTGGATGCTCATGTTCTCGACGATACCGAGCACCGGCACCTCGACCTTCTGGAACATCTTCAGGCCCTTGCGCGCGTCGAGCAGGGCGATGTCCTGGGGCGTAGTGACGATCAGCGCGCCCGAGACCGGCACCTTCTGCGCCAGGGTCAGCTGGGTGTCGCCGGTGCCCGGCGGCAGGTCGATCACCAGATAGTCGAGCGCCGACCAGTTGGTGTCCTTGAGCAGCTGCTCGAGGGCCTGGGTGACCATCGGGCCACGCCAGATCATCGGCGTCTCCTCGTCGATCAGAAAACCGATCGACATCGCCTGCAGACCATAGCGCTGCATCGGCTCCAGGGTGTTGCCGTCGCGCGACTCAGGCTGACCGGTGATGCCGAGCATGCGCGGCTGCGAGGGACCGTAGATGTCGGCATCGAGCAGCCCAACCTTGGCGCCCTCGGCGGCGAGCGCCAGGGCCAGATTGGCTGCGGTGGTCGACTTGCCGACACCTCCCTTACCCGAGGCCACGGCGATGATGTTCTTGACGTTGTCGATCGGCTTGAGCGACTTCTGCACCGCGTGCGCCTTGATTTCGCTGACGACCTCGACCTCGACCTGATCGACCCCGGGCAGCGCGGCCACGGGCGCACGCACCGCCTCGGCGATCTCGGCACGGACCCCGGCGGCGGGGAAACCGAGGGTGATGGCGATGCGTACCCGCCCCGCGTCGATGGTGATGTCGCGCACGGCGTGCGCGGCCATCAGGTCACGCCCCAGGTGCGGCTCCCGGTAGGACTTGATAGCGGTCTCGATGGCTTCTCTGGTGGGTTCGGACATGCGGTACTCCGTGTGAGGACAGGTCCGCGCGCCAGAGGGTCGGGGCGGGCGCGCGGGGAATCCGTCGGCGACGACGCCGCGCGGGCTTGACGCCAGTGTTGGTATCAGAAACTGCTAATTCAAGCGCAAAGCCGCGCGGCGGGGCAAGCGGATCCATCAGCGGCCAGCCCCCAGCCCGCAGCCTCCAGCGGGAAAACTTGACGCTGACGGCTGATTGCAAGCTTCCAGCCCCCAGCTCTCAGCCTCCAGTGGGAAAACTTGGCGCCGGCGGCTGACAGCTGACAGCTGACAGCTGATGGCTGATGGCTGGTGACTGGCGGCTGACGGCTGACGGCTGACGGCTGACGGCTGATTGCAAGCTTCCAGCCTCCAGCTCTCAGCCTCCAGTGGAGAAACTTGGCGCCGGCGGCTGGCAGCTGGGGGCTGGAAGCTGACCGCCGACGCCCCCATGGCCGCTATCGCGCCAGTCGTGGAATAATAGCGGGCATTCACCCCCCGTTCCCGAATCATCCGAGCCCATTCATGAGCACGACCCGCGACATCCTGATCACCAGCGCCCTCCCCTATGCCAACGGCCCGATCCATCTCGGACACCTGGTGGAGTACATCCAGACCGACATCTGGGCGCGCTTTCAGAAGATGCGCGGGCACAACTGCTGGTACGTCTGCGCCGATGACGCCCACGGCACCCCGATCATGCTGCGCGCGCGTCAGGAGGGCATCGAACCCGAGACGCTGATCGCGCGCATCAGCGCCGAACACCAGGCCGATTTCGCCGCCTTCCGCATCGGCTTCGACAACTATCACTCGACCCACTCCGAGGAGAACCGGCACTACGCCGGGCTGATCTATGCCCGCAACAGCGAGGCGGGCCATATCGAGCGGCGCACCATCACCCAGGCCTACGACCCGGTCGAGCAGATGTTCCTACCCGATCGCTTCATCAAGGGCGAGTGCCCCAAGTGCGGTGCCGCCGATCAGTACGGCGACAACTGCGAGGCCTGTGGTGCGAGCTATTCGCCCAACGAGCTGAAGAACCCGCGTTCGGCCGTCTCCGGTGCGGTACCCGAGCAGCGCGAGTCCGATCACTACTTCTTCAAGCTCGGCGACTTCGAGGAGATGCTCAAGGCGTGGACCCACGGCGGTGGGCTGCAGACCCAGGTGGCCAACAAGCTCGACGAGTGGTTCGAGGCCGGACTACAGTCCTGGGACATCTCGCGCGACGCCCCCTACTTCGGCTTCGAGATCCCCGATCACCCCGGCAAGTTCTTCTACGTCTGGCTCGACGCCCCGATCGGCTACATGGCCAGCTTCCAGAACCTCTGCGACCGGCTCGGCGCCAGCCAGCCCGGGCTCGACTTCGACCGCTTCTGGGGCAGCGACTCCGAGGCCGAGCTCTACCACTTCATCGGCAAGGACATCGTCTACTTCCACGCCCTATTCTGGCCGGCGATGCTCCACGGCGCCGGGTTCCGCACCCCCAACGCGGTATTCGCCCACGGCTTCCTCACCGTTGATGGGCAGAAGATGTCGAAGTCGCGCGGCACCTTCATCAAGGCGCGCACCTATCTCGACCACCTCGACCCCGAGTATCTGCGCTACTACTTCGCCGCCAAGCTCGGCGCCGGGGTCGACGATATCGACCTCAACCTCGAGGACTTCACCGCCCGGGTCAACGCCGACCTGGTTGGTAAGGTGGTCAACATCGCCAGCCGCTGCGCCGGTTTCATCACCAAGCGCTTCGACGGCAGGCTCGCCGAGACCCTAGCCGCGCCCGAGCTGTTTGCCGAGTTCGCCGCCGCCGGCGAGCGCATCGCCGCCGCCTACGAGGGCCGTGAATACGCCCGCGCGGTGCGCGAGATCATGGCCCTGGCCGATCGCGCCAACCAGTACATCGACGAGCAGGCGCCCTGGGTGGTCGCCAAGCAGGACGGGCGCGAGCAAGAGCTGCACGGCATCTGCTCGATGGGGATCAATCTGTTCCGGCTGCTGATCGGCTATCTGCGCCCGATCCTGCCCGGCACCGCTGCCGAGGCCGAGGCCTTCCTCCAGGTCGAGCCGCTGACCTGGTCGGCCCTCGCCACGCCCCTACTCGACCATGAGATCGCCCGCTTCAAGCCGCTGATGCGGCGCATCGAATCGGACCAGATCGAGGCCATGATCGAGGCATCGAAGGCCGACCTGGCCGCCTCCACACCCGCGCCACAACCGGCGATGGCAGTCAATCCGCACCTCGAGGCCGATCCGATCGCCGAGACCATCGACTTCGACACCTTTGCCAAGCTCGATCTACGCATCGCCCGCATCGCTGCGGCCGAACAGGTCGAGGGTGCAAAGAAGTTGCTGCGCCTCACCCTCGACCTCGGCGGCGAGACCCGCAACGTCTTCGCCGGCATCCGCGCCGCCTACGACCCGACCGACCTCGAGGGTCGACTGACGGTGATGGTCGCCAATCTCGCCCCACGCAAGATGCGCTTTGGCGTCTCCGAGGGCATGGTGCTGGCCGCCGGCCCCGGCGGCAGCGACCTCTTCATCCTCTCGCCCGACAGCGGCGCCGAGCCGGGGATGCGGGTGAAGTGACCGCGTAGCCGGGGCGTGCGGCCCCGGCTCGACCGGGAACCCGCAGGCGCCAGCGGTTGACGAATGCGGTGGAGCCCTCTCGCATCAATCCCCACAATCGGCACGGTGACAGCCCGAACCCGACGGGTTCAGACTGGATATAGCACCCTGCATCCTGGCAGAGGATGCGCGATCGGTTGCAGCGGTTGTCGCGGTTCATGCGGGCGCGTATTCTTAGAGAATTTCGCCCGCCTCGTCGGTGCCCCTCGCGCGCGAGCGCGTCGCCGACCCCGAGTCTCAATTCCGATACGAAGACGGCATGACTGAATACGCGCTCATCCTGGTCGGGACGGTCCTGGTCAACAACTTCGTCCTGGTCAAGTTCCTCGGCCTGTGCCCCTTCATGGGGGTGTCGAAGAAGCTCGAGACGGCCGCCGGCATGGGTCTGGCCACCACCTTCGTGCTGACCCTCTCCTCGGTCAGTTCATGGCTGGTCAACGCGTATCTGCTCGAGCCGCTCGGCATCGAGTACCTGCGCACCATCGCCTTCATCCTGGTGATCGCCGTGGTGGTGCAGTTCACCGAGACGGTGATGCACAAGACCAGCCCGGTGCTCTATCAGGTGCTCGGGATCTTCCTTCCCTTGATCACCACCAACTGTGCCGTGCTCGGCGTCGCGCTGCTCAACCTGCAGGCCGAGCATACCTTGGTCGAGGCCACCCTCTACGGTTTCGGCGCCGCACTCGGATTCTCGCTGGTGCTGGCCCTGTTCGCCGCGATTCGCGAGCGGGTGGCCGTCGCCGACGTCCCCGAACCCTTCCAGGGCAGCGCCATCGCCCTGGTCACCGCCGGCCTGATGTCGCTCGCCTTCATGGGCTTCGCCGGCCTGGTCGCGAACTGAGTTGAACGTCTGAGAACCATGCTGACCGCCATCCTCGCCTTCGCCGCACTCTCCGCCGTGTTCGGGCTGCTGCTCGGCTATTCGGCGATCCGCTTCCACATCGAGGGCGATCCGATCGCCGATCAGATCGACGCCCTGCTGCCGCAGACCCAGTGCGGCCAGTGCGGCCACCCCGGCTGCCGTCCCTATGCCGAGGCCGTCGCCCGGGGCGAGGACGATATCAACAAATGCACACCGGGCGGCGAGGCCACCGTCCAGGCGCTGGCCGACCTACTCGGGCGCGACCCGGTGGCACTCGACGCTGAGGAGAAGCTGCCGGCGGTCGCCCACATCGACCCGCAGAACTGCATCGGCTGCACCAAGTGCCTGCAGGCCTGCCCGGTCGATGCCATCGTCGGTGCCGCCAAGCAACTCCACGCCGTGCTCGACGAGGCCTGCACCGGTTGCGAGCTGTGCCTGGCCCCCTGCCCGGTCGACTGCATCCGCATGGTGCCGGTGGCCACCGACATCCGTTCCTGGCGCTGGCCCTATCCGCAGCAGCAGGCCGACACCCGGCGCGCGGCCGCCTGATCCCGAGGACCCGACATGGCAGCCACCCCCGTACCCACCAGCGAGCGTCGCCTGTGGACCTTCCACGGCGGCATCCACATCGCCGACGAGAAGGCGTTGTCGAACGCCAGCGAGATCACCGTCGCCCCCATCCCGAAGCAGCTGGTGATCCCGCTGCAGCAGCACATCGGGGCCCCGGCGCGGGTGCTCGTCGAGGTCGGCGAGCGCGTGCTCAAGGGCCAGTGCATCGCCGCCGCCGACGGCTATGTCAGCGCCCCGGTGCACGCCTCGAGTTCGGGTACCGTGATCGCCATCGAGGCGCGCCCAGTCCCCCATCCCTCCGGGCTCTCGGCGCTCTGCGCGGTGATCGAGACCGACGGCGAGGACACCTGGGCCGAACTACCCGAGCCGTTGACCCACTACGCCCAGCTCGATCCGGCCGAGGTGCGCGAGCGTATCCGCTGGGCCGGGGTCGTGGGCATGGGTGGGGCCTCCTTCCCCACCGGGGTCAAGCTCAACCCCGGACCCGACCGGCGCATCGACACCCTAGTGATCAACGGCGCCGAGTGCGAGCCCTACATCACCTGCGATGACCGCCTGATGCGCGAGCGCGCCAGCCGCATCCTCGAGGGGGTGCGGATCATGCGCCACCTGCTCGGCGGCCCCGGGGTACTGATCGGTATCGAGGACAACAAGCCCGAGGCGATCGCGGCGATGCGCTTCGCCCTCGGCGAGAGTGACCTGCGCGCCAGCGCCGAGGTGGTGGCCATCCCCACGCGCTACCCGAGCGGCGGCGAGAAGCAGCTCATCCGCATCCTCACCGGCAAGGAGGTGCCGAGCCACGGCATCCCGGCGCAGATCGGCATCGTCTGCCAGAACGTCGGCACCGCGCACGCGGTGGCCGAGGCGGTGCTTGAGGGTCGCCCGCTGATCTCGCGCGTGGTCACCGTCACCGGGCGCGCGATCACCACCCCGCGCAACCTCGCGGCGCGCATCGGCACCCCGGCGGCCGAGCTCATCGCCCACTGCGACGGCTATCGCGAACAGCCGCGCAAGCTCGTCTGCGGCGGCCCGATGATGGGCTTCGAACTACACGATCAGGTCGTCCCGGTGACCAAGCCAGTCAACTGCCTGCTGGCGCTCACCGCCGCCGAGGCCCCGGATCCCGGCCAAGCGCTCGCCTGCATCCGCTGCGGACGCTGTGCCGACGCCTGCCCGGCCAACCTGCTGCCCCAGCAGCTCTACTGGTTCGCCCGCGCCAAGGACTTCGACCACGCCCAGGACTACAACCTGTTCGACTGCATCGAGTGCGGCTGCTGCGCCCAGGTCTGTCCCAGTCACATCCCGCTGGTGCAGTACTACCGCTACGCCAAGACCGAGGTGTGGGCGCGCGAGCAGGAAAAGCGCAAGGCCGAGGAGGCACGCCAACGCCACGAGGCCAAGCAGGCCCGTCTCGAGCGCCAGGAGCGCGAGCGCCAGGCGCGACTGCGCCAGAAGAAGGAGGCGCTCGCCGCCAAGGCCAAGGCCGAGGCCGGGGACAACGCCGGCAGCGAGGCCAAGCAGGCGGCGATCGCCGCGGCGCGCGCCCGCGCCGCGGCCAAGCAACAGGGCACCGGCGAGCCGGCCGACGGCGCTTGAGCGCCGCCGGCGCCACTCCCCCAGATCCCGCAACCCCTTTCGAGCTTCGTGAATCCGCATGACTAGCACACTGATCTCCTCCCCCCACGTCCCTCGGGTCAACCGGGTCGATCGCGTCATGCTCCAGGTGCTGCTCGCGCTGATGCCCGGGGTGCTGGCGATGATCTGGTTCTTCGGCTGGGGCGTGCTCGTCAACGTCATCCTCGCAGTCGGCTTCGCGGTGCTCGCCGAGGCACTGGTACTGCTGCTGCGCCGTCGTCCGGTGCTACCGGCGCTGGGGGATCTCAGCGCGGTGGTCACCGCGGTGCTGTTCGCCATCTCGATACCGCCGACCCTGCCCTGGTGGATGACGCTGTTGGGGATGCTGTTCGCCATCGTGCTGGTCAAACAGCTCTACGGCGGGCTCGGCTACAACCCCTTCAACCCGGCGATGGCCGCCTATGTCTTCCTGCTGGTCTCCTACCCGGTGGCGATGACCAACTGGCTCGCCCCCGAGCTGCTCTCGGGGATCGACCTGTCGTTCAGCGACTCGCTGGCGATGATCCTCCATCAGGTGCTGCCCGCCGGGGTCGACTGGGACGCGGTGACCGCCGCGACCCCACTCGACGAGATGCGCACCCAGCTCGACGAGCAGCTGACCATCGCCGAGATCCGCGACCAGAGCGCGCTCTGGGGCGTGTTCGGTGGGCGTGGCTGGGAGTGGATCAGCGCCGCCTTCCTGCTCGGTGGGCTCTACCTGCTGTGGCGACGTACCATCACCTGGCACATCCCGGTGTCGATGCTCGCCGGGCTGCTCTCGCTAGCCACCCTGTTCTGGCTGATCGACCCCCAGACCCATCCCTTCCCGGCCTTCCATCTGTTCAGCGGCGCGGCCATCCTCGGCGCCTTCTTCATTGCCACCGACCCGGTCACTGCGACCACCACCCGCCGCGGCCAGCTGATCTATGGCGCCTGCATCGGCGCCACGGTGTTCGTGATCCGCACCTGGGGCGGCTACCCCGACGCGGTCGCCTTCGCGGTGCTGTTGATGAACATCGCCGCCCCCACCATCGACTACTACACCCAGCCTCGCGTCTTCGGACACGGTAGAGAACGCGCCCGATGAAGATCAAACCCATCCTGCTCGCCGCCTTCGTACTCAGTGCCTTCGCCGTGAGTGGTGTCGCCCTGGTGGTGATCACCCAGACGGTGATGGCCGATCGCATCGCCGAGAACCAGCGCCAGGCCATGGAGCGCAAACTCGCAGCCATCCTCCCCGCCGGGGAGTCCGACAACGACCCGCTCACCGACACCATCGAGGTCAGCGCCCGCGAGCTGCTCGGCGCCGACACCACCCGCGTCTACCGGGTCCGCAAGGGCGAGGCACCGGTGGCGGTCATCCTCGAACCGGTGGTCCCGGACGGCTACGCCGGCCCCATCCGCCTGTTGGTCTCGGTGCTCACCGACGGCAGCGTCGGCGGCGTGCGGGTGCTCTCCCACCACGAGACACCCGGGCTCGGCGACAAGATCGAGGAGGCCAAGTCGGATTGGGTCTACGACTTCGCCGGCACCTCGCTCGGCGATCCACCGCTCGAGCGCTGGGCGGTGAAACGCGATGGCGGCGACTTCGATCAGTTCACCGGCGCCACCATCACCCCACGCGCCATCGTCAAGGCGGTCAAGAACACCCTGATCTATGTCGAGCAACAGGGGGAGCGTCTCTACGAACAACCCGCGACCCAGACCGCGACGCGGCGCACCACGACCGACCAGGAGGCCTCCTGATGGCGAAGGAGCAAGGTTATTTGTCACTCGTCACCGAGGGGCTGTGGCACAACAACCAGGCACTCGTCGCCCTGCTCGGACTCTGTCCGCTGCTGGCGACCACCACCAGCGCAACCAACGGCCTCGGCATGGGCCTGGCGACCACCGCGGTGCTGGTGCTCTCCAACGTCACCATCTCGCTGATCCGTAACCTGGTACGCCCCGAGGTGCGGCTGCCGGTGTTCGTGCTGGTGATCGCCTCCTTCGTCACCGCCGTCGAGCTGACCATCCAGGCGCACTTCTACGAGCTTTATCTAGTGCTGGGGCTGTTCATCCCCTTGATCGTCACCAACTGCGCGATCATCGGTCGTGCCGAGGCCTTCGCCTCGAAGAACCGGGTCGATCGTGCCCTGGTCGACGGACTGGCGATGGGGGCCGGCTTCACCCTGGTGCTGATGGCACTCGGCGCGCTACGCGAGCTGGCGGGTCAAGGCACCCTCTTCTACCAGGCCCACCTGCTGCTCGGCGAGGCCGCGCGTGGGCTCACCATGACCCTCGGCGATGACTTCCAGGGCGCGCTGATCGCGATCCTGCCACCCGGGGCCTTCATCGGCCTGGGGCTGTTGATCGCACTCAAGAACCTGGTCGACAAATGGCTGAGCCAGGCCGCCAAGCGACGCGCTAGTGCCGCCGCGAGCAACGCCGAGCCGAGCCTGAGCTGACTCCCACGGGATTGCCAAGCCCAAACTTAGACCCCATAGTATTTAGGGGAATCGGCACCCGCCGCTTCCCCTGATGCCGGACCCCTCCGGCATCCGGACGCCGCAGGGAGGCGGCGTCGGCGCGACCCCCAGGTCGCAGCGACGGACCGACGGGGCCAGCCCCCGTTCAGTGTCGCGACACCGACCAACGGTCGTACGTCGCCACCCGCAATCCATGCAACCATTTGAGTGAACGATCGCGCGCGGGATCCAAGCGACCCCGCACTCAGCACCTTGGGAGACGCCGCCCGGGCCACACCGGCCGGATCCGGCCTCGCCGATGCTCGCAGCGTGCGGACATCGACTCGACCAAACTCAAGGCGCACCTATTCTCGGGGCAGGGTGAAATTCCCGACCGGCGGTGACTCCGCGAGATGCGGACAGCCCGCGAGCGCCCGCCGCCAACGGCGGGGTCAGCAGATCCGGTGAGACTCCGGGGCCGACGGTGAGAGTCCGGATGACAGAGGATAGGGTCGCGACCCGGTCCGTCCCCTCGTGGGGGCGCGACCGTGCTGTGCCCGCTCCCCTTCACTGCCCTGATTCAGATCACTCGGACGTCGTTTCAGCGAGCCATGAATCAGATCCAAGCATTTCCCTTACTCAACCGCTTCGGTGACCCCGAAACGCGTGTCGCCAACGCCATCGCCGCCCTGCGCGCAGGCTCCGGCGTGCTGCTCGTCGACGACGAAGACCGCGAGAACGAGGGCGACCTCATCTTCCCGGCCGAAACCATCGAGCCGGCACAGATGGCGCTGCTCATCCGCGAGTGCAGCGGCATCGTCTGTCTCTGCCTCGAGGAAGAGCGCTTGCGCCAGCTCGAGTTACCGATGATGGTCGAGCACAACACCAGCCGTAACGGCACCGCCTTCACCGTCACCATCGAGGCGCGCGAGGGCGTGACCACCGGCGTGTCGGCGGCCGACCGCGTCACCACCATCCGCACCGCTGTCGCCCCCGACGCCCGCCCCGAGGACCTGTCCCACCCAGGACATGTGTTCCCGCTACGAGCCCGTCCCGGCGGTGTCCTCGCCCGCCGCGGCCACACCGAGGGCACGATCGACCTAATGCGCTTGGCCGGGTTTGCCCCCGCTGGCGTACTGTGCGAGCTGACCAACCCTGACGGCACCATGTCGCGGCTACCCGAGATCGTCGACTTCGCGCTGCGTCACCAGATGCCGGTGTTGACCATCGAGGACCTAGTTGCCCACCGCCTGCGGACCGAGGCGGCCCCCTCGATCGATCAACTCCGACAGCCTGAGATCGCCCGCGAAAGCGCTTGATCCTTCGACCCGGCGCCTCTCAGGCGCCGGGCTCCTTGCCCCGCTCGACGCCCCTCAAGCAGCGATATCACCCCCCTGACACCTCCTGTTCACGACCTCGTCGTGAACGACGGTCATGCTTGACAAGTACCCTGTCATTAAATCATAAACAAAAACGATTCGCGTTAATGTATGCTTTGCCGTCTTTACGTAACGCACCCGCTCGCGTTTGTCACTATCCCGCAGGAGAAGTCAGCAACATGTCCGTACGCACCGTCTCGGCCGCCATCACGCTCGCGCTCGCCGGTCAGATCCCAGCCCATGCCGACACCCTCGAGCAACGCGTCATGCGCCTCGAGCAAGAGAATCAGACACAGGCAAGATTGATCGCAGAACAGCAGGCGGCACTCGCGGGCCAGCCCGAACGCATCAAGCGTCTCGAGACCACGCTCGAGGACAAGCGGATGGCGCAGAACTGGGGCGGCGGCTGGTTCCAGAACATCGAGATCGCCGGCCTGATCGAGGTCGAGGCCAACCACACCAGCCCCTATACCGGCAGCGACGAGAGCGACATCGTGCTGGCGACCTTCGAACTCGGCATCGCGGCGCAGGTCAACGACTGGGTCGAGGCCAACGCCTCGCTGCTCTACGAGGAAGACGACACCGACCTCGAGGTCGACAACGCCTATGTCACCATCGCCAACCTCGATCACAGCCCGCTGTTCCTCAGCGCCGGTCAGTTCTATGTCCCCTTCGGCAACTACGAGAGCAACCTGATCTCCAGCCCGCTGACCAAGGAGATCGGTGAGACCCGCGAGACCAGCGCCCAGTTTGGCTTCGTCCACGGTGACTTCAACGGCAGCGTCTACACCTTCAACGGCGATCGCAAGATCGATGGCGAGAACGAGATCGGCAGTTGGGGCGCCAACCTCGGCTTCGCCCAAGCCTTCGACGACCGGGCCTGGAGTCTCGGTGTGGGCTACATCAGCGACCTTGGCGACTCCGACACCCTGCAGGACGTGATCGCCGACAATCGCGCCGGGCTGGGCGACGCCACCGAGCGCACCGGCGGCTGGACCGCCAGTGCCGCAGCGGCCTTCGGTCCCTTCAACCTGATCGGTGAGTATCTCGCCGCCACCGAGGAGTTCGAGGTCGGCAGCCTCAGCTTCGAGGGCCAGGGCGCCAAGCCCACCGCCTGGAACATCGAGGCCGGCTATACCTTCGAGGTGATGGGCAAGGAGGTGGTCGCCGCAGCAGCCTACCAGGGCTCCACCGAGGCCCTCGCACTGGAGCTGCCGGAAGAGCGCTGGCTGGTCGGCGTCTCGGTCGGCATCTTCGACAACACCGCACTGTCGCTGGAATGGTCGTACGATACCGACTACGACCGTGCCGAGGGCGGCACCGGCGAGTCGGCCAATACCATCCTGGCGCAACTCGCCGTCGAGTTCTGAGCCCATCACCGTCGACCCAGCCCGCCCCGCTCCAGTCTGAGCGGGGCCTGGCAAGCACAGAGGACCGGAGCAGAATCGACCGGTCCATAGACAACCACCCCACTCAACCAGCCCCAAGATGCACGTCCATACCCTCGAGCGCTGGCAACACAGCCACGACTTCGCAGTCCACAACGATCGCGGCGAACGCAACACCTACTACGTGCTCGCCCTGACCGCAGTCACCATGGTCGTCGAGATCGGCGCCGGGACCGTCTACGGATCCATGGCCCTGCTCGCCGACGGCTGGCACATGGGCACCCATGTCGCCGCCTTTCTCATCGCCATCCTCGCCTATCGCTATGCCGCTCGTCACGCCCACGACCCCGCGCACAGCTTCGGCACCGGCAAGATCAACGTGCTCGGCGGCTTCGCCAGCGCGATCGCGCTCGGCACCGTCGCGCTGATGATGCTGATCGAGTCGCTGCAGCGGCTGATCGACCCGCAGACCATCCACTTCAACGAGTCGATCCTGGTCGCCCTGCTCGGGCTCGGGGTCAACCTCGCCAGCGCCCTGCTGCTCAAGGACGCTCACCACCACCATGGCCATGCCCACCACCATGGCCCCGACGCCCACCACCACGATCACGACCACAACCTGCGCGCGGCCTATGTACACGTCATCGCCGATGCGCTGACCTCGCTGCTGGCGATCGCCGCGCTGCTCGCCGGTAAGCTGCTCGGCTGGCACTGGCTCGATCCGGTGATGGGTATGGTCGGCGCTGCCATCATCACCGTCTGGGCCTATGGGCTGCTGCGTGAGACCACACCGATCCTGGTCGACACCAGCATCGAGCCCCGCTACCGCGAGGCCATGCGTGCGGCAATCGAGGCCGATGCCGACAACCGCGTCGCCGACATGCACGTGTGGCGCGTCGGCGCCAACCACTATGCCGCCATCATCTCGCTGGTGACCCACGAGCCACGCCCAGTGGAACACTACAAGCAGCTGCTTGCCGACTTCGACCGCATCGCCCACCTCACCGTCGAGGTCAACGCCTGTGCCGGCCCTTCCTGCCTGACACCGAGCTGACCGCAACACCGCGACGCGCGACGCTGGAACTCACCCCGGATCGCCACAACCTCAATCCCTGAGTCACCCAATCGCGCGTCGCCCCCGTCCGGGGTCACCGCTAGCGACGCAATCAGATCGAGGCACCCCATGGACGCAGACGTCATCGTCATCGGCGCCGGGCTCTCCGGCCTCGCCTGCGCCGTCCATCTTCACGAGGCCGGGCTCACCCCCCTGGTGCTCGAGGCCGGCGAACGCATCGGCGGACGCGTCGCCACCGAGCGACGCGACGGCTTCCTGCTCGACCGCGGTTTCCAGGTGCTTCAGACCTGGTACCCGGAGGCACGACGCATGTTCGACTACCAGCGACTCGACCTGCGCCCCTTCTACCCCGGCGCACTGAGCTGGTTCGACGGCCGCCTGCATCGCGTCAGCGACGTCTGGCGCCGCCCACTGCGCCTCCCCCAGATGATCACCTCCCCCGTCGGCACAGTCGCCGACAAGTGGCGGCTGCTGCGATTCCGCCACCAGGCACTCGCCGGCGATCTCACCACGCTCTACACCCGCCCCGAAACCAGCGCCGCCTCACGCCTCGAGGCACTCGGCTTCTCGCCACGGATCCGCGAGCGTTTCTTCCTGCCGTTCTTCTCCGGGGTCTTCTTCGACCCCAAACTCGAGATCTCGAGTCACGCCTTCGAGTTCGTCTTCCGCGCCTTCGCGCTCGGCGACACCGCACTCCCTGCCCAGGGCATGGAACAGCTCCCACGCCAACTCGCCACACGTCTGCCCAGCGGCGTGATCCGGCTCGGCAGTCGGGTCGAGCGACTCGAACGCGGGCGGGTACAGCTCGCCTCAGGGCAGTGGCTGCGCGCCCGGGCGGTGGTGATCGCCACCGACGGCAACACCGCCGCGACGTTGCTCGGCGAGCCCCAGCAACCGATGCGCGCCACCACCAGCATCCACTTCGCCGCCCCCCACCCACCGTTCAGTGGCAACGAGCTGGTGATCAACGGCAGCGGTCGAGGGGTGATCAACAGCCTGCTGTGCCCGAGCAACCTCTCCGAATACTATGCCCCACCGGAACGCGCCCTGGTGACGGTCAACTGTCTCGGCGCTAGCCACAACCCGGACACCCTCGAGACCCAGCTCAGGCGTGAACTGGTGACCTGGTTCGGGGAGTCGGTCGCCGAGTGGGAGCGGCTTGCGGTCCATCGCATCCCCCAGGCACTACCGCTACAGCGCCCGCCGGTGATGGCGCAGACCAAGGCACCCCAGCGCGGTGAACGGCTATGGCTGTGCGGAGAAGCGGCTGGACCGACCTCGATCCACTGGGCGTTGGTCGGTGGTCGCCTCGCCGCCGAGGCGGTGGTCGGCAGCGTGCGCCCCCGCGCGGTGCGTCAACACGTCTGAGCGTGCCCGCTATTCACTCCAGCAGCATTCGGTTGTCGGTCCCAGCGCAACCGGCCATCTCGGCATAGAGACGCTCGACCTCGGTCCAGTCGAGCGTCGGGAAGGCGCCACGTGCCTCGGCGAGCTTGTCGCGCAGCGCCGCTTCGCTCTTGTCGGCGACTGCTGCGGCATGGGCTCCGATGCCCTCCTCACGGATGAACAGACAGGCATCCATCAGATCGGCGAGCTTGACGATGAAGGCCAACGGGGTATGGCGCAACGCCTGTTTACGCGCGACCACCTCGGGGGCGATCTCGCGCTCGATCCGTTCGAGCGGATCGGCGCGACCCGCCACCTCGGCGACGCGGCGCTTCAGCGGTGAGGGCATGTCGCCCATCAGCAGCTCAGGGGCGTCGTGCACCAACGCATACTCGAGCGCCTGTAGCCGCACCTCGGGCCCCGGCGCCTCGGGCATCACCCGAGTGAGCAGCTCGCGAGTGATCATCGCCACCAGATAGTGGTGCTCGGCCAGGGTCTGGTTGCGGGCACAGCGCACCGAGTGCCAGCGGGTGACGTGCCCGGAACGGGCGATATCGCGCATATTGAGCTTGAGGGTGTGCATCACGACGTTTCAGTGAGTGGATGACGGGACGATGGTGAACGCCCCGCTCGAGGGTCGCAACACCCGCCCTAGAACACCCCGGATACTGCCGCCTCGACGCCCTGGGTCCAACCCAACCCCATCAGCGATACCAACACCATACCCGCAGCCATCGAACCACCCAGGAACGCACGCATCTCCACTTCTCCTTCGGGGCGAGCCCCACGATCTGCAATCGAATCGACGAGCACCGAGGCAACCGTTTTTGCCGTGTCGGCATCAATGCTCTCATCAATACAAATAACGCCTCTCATTTACTTTTCAACGGGTACGTCCCCCGGACAGGAGCCGATCATGCGGCTACAATGTGCCGATCACCGCGCCCCAGACCCGACGATGCAACGCTACTACTTCTCCCTTGACATCCCGGCCAGCGAATACCTGCGCTACTACAGCGGTGCTGCGGCACGGGTCTTGGTCAGGGTGCAGGACGGGCGCACCCTGTCGTTGCCTGCAGTGAATCTGCGCCGCTTCGTCAGCAGCGCCGGGATCCACGGCGACTTCTGCCTCACCGTCGACGACGACCAGCGCTTCGTCTCCCTCGAACGCCAGGACCGCGCCGCCCCCGGCGTGCGCGCCTGAAGCCCGCGCCCACCCCGGGCGGGCGCCAGAACCCCCAGGTTTCCCCTCATGAACATGCATTTCACCGACTATCCGCTCGATCCGACTCTACTGAGTGGCATCGAGCAGGCCGGCTATCAGCAACCCACCCCGGTCCAGCAGGCGGTCCTCGAACCCGCCCTCGACGGGCGCGACCTGATGGTCTGCGCCGCCACGGGCTCGGGCAAGACCGCCGCTTTCCTGCTGCCGCTGATGCAGCACATGCTCGAGACCCCCAAGCCCGACGGCGGCACCCGGGCGCTGATCCTGGTGCCGACCCGCGAGCTGGCACGCCAAGTGCGTGAACACTTCATGCGCCTCGGCGGCCACACCCGACTCGGCGTCGGGGTCATCACCGGCGGTGACTCGCGCGCCCACCAGATCGCCACCCTACGCAGGAACCCGGAGTTCCTGATCGCCACCCCGGGGCGGTTTCGCGAGATGCTCGAGCACAGCCGCACCGAGCTCGACGAGCTTGAGTTCCTGGTGCTCGACGAGGCCGACCGGATGCTCGAGATGGGCTTCGTCGAGGACGTGGTGACCATCATCGAGAACAGCAATCCGGCACGCCAGTCACTGCTGTTCTCGGCCACCCTGGAACGGCGAGGCCTGGAACGCATCACCTCAATCCTGCTCGACGATCCGCTGCGACTAACCCTGGACGCGGTGCGCGAGGCCCACCCCGACATCCGCCACCAGTGCCTACTCAGCGACGAGATCGCGCACAAGCGTGAGCAACTGCGCTGGCTGCTCACCCATGAGTCCTTCGACAAGGCGCTGGTGTTCGTCAACAGCCGCAACCTGGCCACCGAACTCGGCGCCTGGCTCGGCACTCAAGGCGAGCGGGTCGCCGTGCTCCACGGCGAGCTTGAGCAGCGTGAACGTAACCGGGTGATGGGGCTGCTGCACCAAGGCAAGGTGCGGGTACTGGTGGCCACCGATCTGGCCGCGCGCGGGATCGACGTCCCCGGGGTGGAGCGGGTGTTCAACCTCGAGGTACCACGTAACGGCGAGGACTATCTACACCGCACCGGTCGCACCGGCCGCGCCGGTGAGCAAGGCGTCGCCGTAAACCTGGTCGGCTCGACCGAATGGAATCGCATGGAGAGCATCAGCCGCTTCCTCGGTCTCGACCTCGAGTGGCGCGCGATCGACGGGCTGGAGGCGCGTTTCAAGGGGGCGGCGGCGAAAAAGCGGCGCAAGACCCCGGCTGATCGCGCCAAGACCAAGAAGGTGACAGCGCGCAGTGCGGCCAAGACCAAGGACAAGCAGCGCCACCGTGATCGCAAGAACATCGGCAAGCGCCGCACCCCATCGAGCAAAGGGGTCGAGGCCGGCCACGCCCCGCTGAGCCGCAAGCGTCGTGACGAGGGCGGGACGGAGGAGCGCTGAGTCGAGCCGGGCGCGCGCTCAGCCAGCGACCCCGAGGGCGCCTTGGAGTTGGGCGGTAACCTCGGAGCCCAGCCCAGTGCGCGCGGCCAGGCCGTCGAGATAGGCGCGCTCCTCCGGGGTATCGACCTCGATCGCCAGCAGCGAGGCGGCATAGACCTCGGCGGCCGTCTCCCGGTCCGGGATCTCGGCGGCAAAAGCGTCGAGGTCGAGCGGGCGCAGCAGTTCGTCGGCGAGCCATTGACGCACCTGCGCCTCGAGTCCGCTCGCCGCGGCCTGGTCGACGATCCGCTGCATCTCGTCGACCCCGATCTGGCCGTCGGCCTTGGCGGCATTGATCATCGCCCGCACCAACAACCGCGCCTTGTCGTCACGCGCGGCATCAGCCTGCACCGGCTCGGGCAGCGCCGCCGGTGGCGCCGGTGGCTGGGCAGCGCCCTGCCCCTCGGCGTTGGCGAGCGCCTTGTAGGCCACCCCGGCGAGCATCGCCAGGGCACCGCCGGTGAGCGCACCACGTACCGCATCCCCGCCGCCACCGAGCACCGAGCCAAGCGCCGCCCCCAGCCCACCGGCCTGGAGCGGGTTGTCGGCAGCCTGACCGAGCACCCCGCGCGCGCCATCAAGCAGTGCGCTCAGACCGCCGCCACCACCCTCAGCGGACGTAGCGGAGTGCTGCCCCAGCCCTTGGGTAAGACGCTGCGTCCCGGTGCTGGAGAGGTTGTTCTGCAACAGTGAACCGAGTAGATCGCCGAAACCTGCCATGCCTTGACTCCCGCCGAGTTGGGCGCGACCGATGCCGCGCACGGATGCCATCACTCTAGCACCCGGAACGCGCAGCGCCGTCACTCCGGCATGACGAATGGCCCAACCGGGTCGCCGGGAGCCAGGCCAAGGACTCGATCAGCGCGGCCCTGGTTGACCGCGATCTCGACCAGCCCGAGCGCATTCTCGTACCAGAAGGCCCCGCCTGCCTCGACCGCACAGAAGGTGCGCGCCCAGGGCAACAGACGCTCGCCGACGCGCAGGCACTGCGCATGGTCGGCCGACCGCAGACCGGTCATCAGATTGCCATAATGGTCGGCATAGAGGACCCGATCGAGCATCCCCGGCCAGTCGTGCCCTACGGGCCGGTCGAGCGGGATGGGGCCGACGTCCTCGCCCCGGCACAATCGCGCGGCTACCGGCAGGAACCAGTCGCGCCCGTGGAAGGTCGCACTGCGCCGTGGCGGCAACCAGCCGATCCGCCAGCATTGCCCCACCCCGGCCATCAGATGCGGCGCGAGCAGACCATTGTCCGGGGCAACGAACCAGTCCTCGCCGATGCGTGCGATGACACCGTCACGCACCCCACCGACACCGGGATCGACGACGCAGAGATAGAGGGTACGTGGGGGCATGTCGCGCACCAGCGCCGGCAGCAGATAGGCGGCGAGATCGGGACGGAAGGGCGGCAGATCGTGGATCAGGTCGATCACCGCATGATCGGGCAGGCAGGCATCGAGCGCGGCCTGCATCTGCCCGAGATAGGGGCCGGCGCCGAAATCGGTGACCAGGGCAATACGTTCGATGGCCGGGATCTCCATCACGATGGACCTCATGCAGACAACCTCGGGACGAAAAAAAACCGGGCAGATGCCCGGTTTTTTTCATGCGGCCACGCCGGAAACGTCGGAACTCAGTCCTCGTCCTCGACCTCGGTCTGCACCGGGCGGTCGACCAGCTCGACATAGGCCATCGGGGCCGCGTCGCTGGAACGATAGCCACACTTGAGGATGCGCAGATAGCCGCCGGGGCGGCCCTGGTAACGCGGACCGAGTTCAGCGAACAGCTTGCCCACGGCGTCCTTGTCGCGCAGACGTGCGAAGGCCTGACGGCGGGTGTGAACCGAATCTTCCTTCGCCAGGGTGATCAGCGGCTCGGCGATCCGACGCAGCTCTTTTGCCTTCGGCACCGTCGTCTTGATCAGCTCGTGCTGGAACAACGAGGCTGCCATGTTGCGAAACATCGCCTCGCGGTGCGAGCTGGTGCGATTCAAATGCCTTCCGGCTTTGCGGTGACGCATGATCCTTTTCCCGAATATCTTGTGATCGAGTGTTGTTTTCTAGAACCTGAACGCGCTCAGCGGACGCTCAGTTCGGCGATGTTTTCAGGCGGCCAGTTCTCGAGCCGCATCCCCAGCGAGAGACCGCGCGTGGCGAGCACGTCCTTGATCTCCGTGAGCGACTTCTTGCCGAGATTCGGGGTCTTGAGCAGCTCCACCTCGGTGCGCTGGATCAGATCGCCGATCAGGTAGATGTTCTCGGCCTTCAGGCAATTCGCCGAACGCACCGTCAGCTCCAGGTCGTCGACCGGGCGCAGCAGGATCGGGTCGTAGGGCGACTCATCGCGCTGTTCGACGGACTGACTGTCCGCGGCCCCGGTCCCTTCGAGCACGACGAAGCTCGAGAGCTGATCGCGCAGGATGGTCGCGGCGCGCTGGATCGACTCCTTGGGGTCGATGGTGCCGTTGGTCTCCAGGTCGATCACCAGACGGTCGAGATCGGTACGCTGCTCGACACGCGCCGACTGTACATCGATCGCGACACGATGCACCGGGCTGTAGGAAGCATCGAGCGGCAGCTTGCCGATCGGTCGCTCCTCACCCTCTTCACCCTCACGCGCGGTCGCCGGCTCGTAGCCACGGCCACGACGCACGGTCAAGGTCATGCTCAACTCACCCTCGGTGATGTTGGCAATCACCAGCTCGGGGTTGGCGATGGTGGCCGAGTGGTCGAGTTCGATGTCAGCGGCGGTCACTGGCCCCGGGCCGGATTTGCTCAGGGTGAAGGTCGCTTCGTCCTTGCCGTCGAGCGTGATCGCAAGCTGCTTGAGGTTGAGCAGGATCTCGAGCACGTCTTCCTGCACCCCCTCAAGGGTGGTGTACTCGTGAAGGACGCCCTGGATTTCGACCTCGGTGACGGCATAGCCGTCCATCGAGGAGAGCAGGATACGGCGCAGCGCATTGCCCAGGGTGTGCCCGAAACCACGCTCCAGGGGCTCTAGCGAAACCTTGGCGTGGTTCGGGCTGCCATCGACCAGGTCGACCTTGACGATGCGTGGTTTCAAAAATTCGCCAATAGCGTCAGTCATTAGTGCCCCTCTGGAAGCTCCTTACTTGGAGTACAGCTCGACGATCAGCGATTCATTGATGTCCGCCGGCAGATCGGAACGATCGGGAACACGCTTGAAGACGCCCTTCATGGCCTTGGTATCGACCTCGACCCAGTCGGAGAAGCCGTACTGCTCGGCCAGCGACAGTGCATTCTGCACGCGGACCTGCTTACGCGACGCCTCACGGACCTCGATCTCATCATCGATCCCAACCTGGAAGGAGGGGATGTTGACGATACGGCCGTTGACCAGGATGGCCTTGTGACTGACCAGCTGACGTGCCTCGGCGCGAGTAGCACCAAAGCCCATACGGTAGACGACGTTGTCGAGACGACGCTCGAGCAGCTGGAGCAGGTTCTCGCCGGTGGCACCCTTGGTGGCAGCGGCCTTTTTGTAGTAATTGCGGAACTGCTTCTCGAGCACACCGTAGGTGCGACGCACCTTCTGTTTCTCGCGCAGCTGCAGACCGTAGTCGGAGAGACGCCGACGACGGTCGGTGCTCTGCCCGGGCTGCTTCTCGAGGTTGCACTTGGTATCCAGAGCGCGCGCGCGGCTCTTCAAGGAGAGATCGGTCCCCTCGCGACGCGCCAGCTTGCAGGTTGGGCCTGTGTAACGTGCCATGTCTCTTCCTGTTGATCTGTCAGACGCGCCGCTTCTTGGGCGGACGGCAGCCGTTGTGCGGGATCGGGGTCACATCAGTGATGCTGGTGATCTTGAAACCCGCGTTGTTGAGTGCGCGCACGGCGGACTCACGTCCCGGCCCCGGACCCTTGACGTTCACGTCCAGGTTGCGCAGGCCGTATTCCTTGGCGGCCTGACCGGCACGATCGGCGGCGACCTGAGCCGCGAAGGGCGTGCTCTTGCGCGAACCGCGGAAGCCCGAACCACCAGCGGTGGCCCAGGCCAAGGCGTTGCCCTGACGATCGGTGATCGTGATGATGGTGTTGTTGAAGGAGGCATGGACGTGCGCAATGCCGTCTGCAACCTGCTTCTTGACCTTTTTCTTGGTGCTGCGAATCGGTTTAGCCATTCGACGTAATCCAGCTAATCTGCTGCGCCTGAGCGCTTAGCGTTTGATCGGACGACGCGGCCCCTTACGGGTCCGTGCGTTGGTGCGCGTGCGCTGACCACGCAGGGGCAGACCGCGACGATGACGGATGCCGCGGTTGCAGCCGAGGTCCATCAGGCGCTTGATGTTCATCGACACCTCGCGACGCAGATCGCCCTCGACGGAGAACTTGGCAACCTCGCTGCGCAGCTTCTCGACCTCTTCCTCGGTGAGGCTCTGGATCTTGGTGTCACGCGGAATGCCTGCCGCGTCGCAGATCTCGCCCGCGCGGGTGCGGCCGATGCCGTAGATCGCGGTCAACGCGATCACGGCGTGCTTTTTGTCGGGAATGTTGACGCCGGCGATACGGGCCATAGCTACGAACCCCTCAGTCCTAAATGCTCAGCGGGTAAACCGCGCAGTATAACAAAATACCTACTGTAGTCAACGGGATCCCGTCAACCCTGGCGCTGCTTGTGACGGGGGTCGGAACAGATGACCCGCACCGTTCCATTCCGCTTGATCACCTTGCAGTTTCTGCACAACTTCTTGACCGATGCTCGCACTTTCATTCTTGTCTCCTAAGAGTCGGGGCCTTCTTCAGCGCAACATGCCGGCGCCGGGCGACTTCAGATTGGCCTTCTTCATCAGGCCCTCGTACTGATGCGACATCAGGTGAGCCTGAATCTGCGCCATGAAGTCCATGACCACGACCACTACGATTAACAGTGAGGTGCCGCCGAAATAGAACGGCACGTTGTAACCCACGATCAGGAACTCAGGCAGCAAGCAGACAGCGGTGATGTAGATCGCGCCTGCTGCCGTCAACCGGGTCATGACGGTATCGATATAGCGCGCCGTCTGCTCCCCCGGACGGATCCCCGGAATGAAAGCCCCAGAGCGCTTGAGGTTGTCGGCCGTCTCCTTCGCATTGAACACCAGCGCGGTGTAGAAGAAGCAGAAGAAGATGATCGCCGTCGCGTAGAAGAGCACGTAGACCGGCTCACCGGGCGAGAGCTTCGCGGTGATGTCAGCCAGCCAGCGCAGATCCTCGTTGCTACCGAACCACTGCCCCAGCGTCCCCGGGAAGAGGATGATGCTGGAGGCGAAGATCGGCGGGATGACACCGGCCATGTTGAGCTTGAGCGGCAGGTGCGTACTCTGCGCCTGCATCATCCGCCGCCCCTGTTGGCGCCGCGCATAGTTGACAGTGATCCGTCGCTGACCCCGCTCGACGAACACCACGAACGCGGTGACCGCCAGCGCCAGGGCGAACAACGCGAGCACCGCCAGCGAGTTCATCTCACCGGTGCGAGCCAGCTCCAGGGTGCCGCCGAGCGCCGAGGGCAGACCGGCGACGATACCCGCGAAGATGATCAGCGAGATGCCGTTGCCGATGCCGCGCTCAGTGATCTGCTCGCCCAGCCACATCAGGAACATGGTCCCGGTCACCAGCGACACGGTCGCGGTGAACACGAACCCGGGCCCGGTGTGAGAGACCAGCGCCGAGCCACCCGCAGTCTGCCCCTGCAACGCCATCGAGATACCGATAGCCTGGAAGGTTGCGAGCACCACGGTGCCGTAGCGGGTGTACTGGGTGATCTTGCGCCGTCCCGACTCCCCTTCCTTCTTCAGCTGCTCGAGCTTCGGCAGGACTGCCGTCATCAGCTGCATGATGATGGAAGCGGAGATGTAGGGCATGATGCCCAGCGCGAACAGACTGGCGCGCTCCAGGGCCCCACCCGAGAACATGTTGAACATGTCCAGGATCGACCCCTGGTTCTGGTCGAACAGGATGGCCAAGGCCTCGGGGTTGACGCCCGGGACCGGAATAAAGGTACCGATACGATAGACGAGCAGTGCGCCGAGCACGAACAGCAAGCGCTGCCGCAATTCGGTCAACCGCCCCATGCCACCGAGCGCACTTCCCATGGATCCGACGTTCTTGGCCATCTGCTACGCGCCTTCCCGATTAGTCCTCGACCTTGCCGCCCGCCGCTTCGATCGCTGCGCGCGCGCCCTTGGTCACGCCCAGACCGCGCACGGTCACCGGCCGCGAGATCTCGCCCGAGGCGATGACCTTGGCCGACTGGATGCGACGATTCAGCACATCGGCAGCGATCAGTGCGCCGAGATCGACGGTATCGCCCTCGACCAGGGCCAACTCGTTGAGTCGCACCTCGGCCTGGACCAGCGCCTTACGCGACCGGAAACCGACCTTCGGCAAGCGCCGCTGCAGCGGCATCTGACCGCCCTCGAAGCCGACCTTGTGGAAACCGCCCGAACGCGACTTCTGACCCTTGTGGCCACGGCCACAGGTCTTGCCGAGTCCGCTGCCGATTCCACGACCGACGCGCTTGGCGGCCTTGCGGCTGCCCTCGTTGGGCTTCAGCTCATTGAGTCGCATCTCAAGACTCCTCCACGACCTTAACCATGTAGGACACGGTGTTGACCATGCCGCGGGTGCAAGGGGTGTCCTCGACCTCGACGACCTGGTGCATGCGCCGCAGACCGAGGCCGCGGACGCAGGCCTGGTGACGCTCGAGACGTCCATGGACACTGCGCACCAGCTTGACCTTCATCATCTTCTTGTCAGCCATCGCTTACCCCAGAATCTCTTCGACGGTCTTGCCGCGCTTGGCAGCGACGAGCTCGGCGTCGTTCATCTTGCGCAGGCCTTCGATGGTCGCCTGGACGACGTTGATCGGGTTGTTGGTGCCGATGCACTTGGCCAGCACGTTCTGCACCCCGAGCACCTCGAAGACAGCACGCATCGCGCCGCCGGCGATGATACCAGTACCCTCGGAGGCCGGCTGCATGAACACGCGAGCCGCGCCGTGACGCCCCTGCAGCGGATACTGCAGCGTGGTGCCGTTGAGCTTGACCTCGATCATGTTCTTGCGGGCGTTTTCCATCGCCTTCTGGATCGCCACCGGCACCTCACGCGCCTTGCCGCGACCGAAGCCGACCCGACCCTTGCCGTCACCGACCACGGTCAGCGCCGCAAAGCCGAACTGACGTCCGCCCTTGACCACCTTGGCAACCCGGTTGACGGTTACCAGCTTTTCCAGAAGCTCGTCGCCTTCTGTCTTTGGATTGAAGTTCGCCATGGTCGAGTCCTTAGAATTTCAGTCCGTGTTCACGGGCGGCATCGGCAAGCGCCTTGACACGGCCGTGATAGCGGAAGCCGGAACGATCGAAGGCGACCGATTCCACACCAGCGGAGCGGGCACGCTCGGCGATCGCCTGGCCGATGATGGCCGCGGCGGAGATGTTGCCCTTGTGGCCCTCGATCGACTGACGCAGGTCCTTGTCGAGGGTCGAGGCACTGGCCACGACCTTGTCGCCCTCGGGGGCGATGACCTGGGCGTAGATGTGCCGAGGCGTACGGTGCACGCACAGACGGAAGACACTGAGCTCCCGGATCTTGGCGCGAGCCCGCGCCGCGCGGCGCAGACGAGCTTGTTTCTTATCCATTGCCTAGACCCCTTATTTCTTCTTGGCTTCCTTACGCAGGACGTTCTCGTCCGCGTAACGCACGCCCTTGCCCTTGTAGGGTTCCGGCGGACGGAACCCACGGATCTTCGCCGCGACCTGGCCGACCTGCTGCTTGTCGGCACCGCTGACGACGACCTCGGTCTGACTCGGGGTCTCGATGGTGATGCCCTCGGGCACCGGGAAATCGATCGGGTGCGAGAAGCCAAGGTTGAGGTTGAGCACCTTGCCCTTGGCCTGGGCGCGATAACCCACGCCAACCAGGGTCAGCTTACGGGTGAAGCCCGTGCCACAACCCACAACCATATTGTTGATCAGCGCCCGGGTGGTACCGGCCATGGCCCAGTCTTTCTCGTACCCTTCGGCACGCTCGACCAGCAGCTGACCGTCCTGCTCACAGACGCGGACCGCCGGATGCACGGTCCACTCCATCGAACCCTTGGGGCCGGAGACCTTGACGTCCTGACCCTGAAGCTCGACTTTGACCCCGTTGGGGATGGTGACCGGTGCCTTTGCAATGCGTGACATAGTACCGACCCTCCCTTAGGCGACGTAGGCGATGATCTCGCCGCCGTGACCCGCCTTACGGGCCTCGCGGTCGGTCATCAGACCCTTGGAGGTGGAGACGATCGCAACGCCGAGACCGGCCCAGACCTGGGGCAGCTCGTCCTTGCTGCGATAGATACGCAGACCGGGGCGCGAGACGCGCTTGAGGTACTCGATCACGGGCTTGCCGCGATAGTACTTGAGTCTGAGGACCAGCTGGGGCTTGCCCTCGTTCTCCTCGACCTGCGCGTCGGCGATATAGCCCTCTTCCTGCAGCAGGTTCGCAATCGCAACCTTTTGCTTGGAGGACGGCATCACGATGGTGAACTTGCCGCGCTGCTGGCCGTTACGGATACGCGTCAGCATATCCGCAATCGGATCCGACATACTCATTGGCTTCTCCTCGGGTCAGACCACCGCTGGGGGTGCGATACCCATTGGGGGGGTTTGGGTTTTCAGTGTGCTCGGGCCAGAAGGCCCGAGGCGGGAATTCTACCAGCTTGCCTTGACAACGCCAGGGACATCGCCACGCATCACGGCCTCACGCAGCTTATTGCGCGCCAGACCGAACTTGCGGTAGACGGCATGCGGACGACCACTGATGCGGCAGCGACGCTGCTGACGCGAGGGACTGGCATCGCGCGGGAGCTTCTGCAGCTTCAGCACGGCCTCGTCGACCTGCTCAGGGGTGGCGTTACGGTCGTTGATCACAGCCTTGAGCTCGGCACGCTTGGCGCTGAACTTGGCGGCGATCTGGGTGCGCTTGCGATCGCGCGCGATCATGCTCTTTTTCGCCATGGTCTCTACCTCAGGTACGGAAGGGGAAGTTGAACGCCTCGAGCAGAGCCCGTCCTTCTTCGTCCGTCCGAGCCGACGTGGTGATGGTGATGTCGAGCCCGCGCAGCGCGTCGATCTTGTCGTAATCGATCTCGGGGAACATGATCTGCTCACGCACACCCATCGAGTAGTTGCCGCGCCCGTCGAAGGCCTTGGGGCTGAGACCGCGGAAGTCGCGGATACGCGGGATGGCAACATTGATCAGGCGATCGAGGAACTCGTACATGCGCTCGCGACGCAGGGTCACCTTGCAGCCGATCGGCCAGCCTTCACGGATCTTGAAGCCTGCGACCGACTTGCGGGCGTAGGTGACGATCGGCTGCTGACCAGCGATGGCACGCATATCGGCAACGGCGTTGTCCATGACCTTCTTGTCGGCCACGGCCTCGCCCACACCCATGTTCAGCGTGATCTTCTCGATGCGCGGCACCTGCATCACGCTCTTGAAGCTGAAACGCTCCTTGAGCTGACCGACGATGCGCTGTTCGTATTCTGTCTGTAGTCTGGTGGACATCTCGCTTCCTTCGGTCAGACGTCGACGACTTCGCCGTTCGACTTGAACACGCGAACCTTGCGACCGTCTTCCAGGATCTTGAAACCGACGCGGTCCGGCCCGCCTGTCTGCGGGTTGTAGAGCGCCACGTTCGAGACGTGCATCGGCATCGGCTTGTCGACGATACCGCCAGGCTCGCCGGCCTGGGGGTTCGGCTTCTGATGCTTGCGCGCGATGTTCACGTTCTCAACGATGACGTGCTCGGCGTCAACGACGCGCAGCACAGTACCACGTTTACCCTTGTCTTTGCCGGTAATGACGGTAACGTCATCACCCTTCTTGATCTTTTGCATGCCGTCGTCTCCTTACAGCACTTCGGGCGCCAGCGAGATGATCTTCATGAAGCGCTCGCCACGCAGTTCGCGCGTGACGGGGCCGAAGATGCGGGTGCCGATGGGCTGGAGCTGGTTGTTCAGTAGCACGGCGGCATTGCCGTCGAAGCGGATCAGGGAACCGTCGGGACGACGCACGCCCTTACGGGTGCGGACAACGACGGCGTTGAACACGTCGCCCTTCTTGACCTTGCCGCGTGGGATCGCGTCCTTGACCGTGACCTTGATGACATCGCCGATGCCCGCGTAGCGCCGATGCGATCCGCCAAGCACTTTGATGCATTGCACGCTCCGGGCGCCGCTGTTGTCAGCGACGCTGAGATTGGTCTGCATCTGAATCATGTTTGTTTACCTACGCCTATTGCTGATTCCGGGGCTAAACCGGCTGCTGAGCGAATCGCGAGACGGACGAGCGACGAAACGAGCGAACGTCCGGGACATTGTCGAAGCGCGTCGCCTCAGCGCGCCTTTTCGATGACCTCGAGCAGACGCCACGTCTTGGTCTTGGAGAGCGGCCGGCACTGCTCGACACGGACGAGATCACCCTGGTTACAGATGTTCTCTTCATCGTGGGCATGAATCTTGGTCGAACGACGCATGAACTTGCCATAGAGCGGATGCTTAACGCGACGCTCGATGAGCACGGTCACGGTCTTGTCCATCGCGCTGCTGATGACGCGTCCTTCCTGGATGCGGTTGCTGTTGTTCTCGTCGCTCATGCTTGCTTGCCCGCCATTTCCGCCATGACCGTCTTGATCCGGGCGATATCCCGGCGCACGGCCTTCATCTGCGAGGGTTTGGACAGCTGACCGGTGCCCTGCTGCATCCGCAGGTTGAACTGCTCGCGCAACAGGTCCATCAGCCGCGTCTGCAGCTCGTCGAGGCTGCTCTGTCGGAGTTCGTTAGCCTTCATCACAGGATCGTCCGCTTCTCAAAGGTGGTCTGCACGGGCAGCTTGGCGGCGGCGAGCTTGAAGGCCTCTCGTGCCAGCTCCTCGCTGACGCCCTCGATCTCGTAGAGCATCCGACCGGGCTGGATCGGAGCGACCCAGTACTCGACGTTACCCTTACCTTTACCCATTCGAACCTCGAGAGGCTTCTTGGAGATCGGCTTGTCAGGGAAGACGCGAATCCACAGCTTACCGCCACGCTTGACGCGACGGGTGATGGTACGACGCGCTGCCTCGATCTGGCGTGCGGTCAACCGACCACGGCCGACGGCCTTGAGGCCGAACTCGCCGAAGCTGACCTCGTTGCCGCTCTGGGCAAGACCGCGGTTGCGGCCCTTGTGTTGCTTTCGGAACTTGGTGCGTTTCGGTTGCAGCATGACTTAACCCTTTCTTCCGGCCGCCTTGGATGCCGGTTCCTCGGGGACCTGGTCGCCGAACACCTCGCCCTTGAAGATCCAGACCTTAACGCCGATCACACCATAGGTGGTCTGCGCCTCGGCAAAGCCGTAATCGATATCGGCACGCAGGGTGTGCAGCGGCACGCGACCCTCACGGGCCCACTCGCTGCGGGCGATCTCGGCACCGTTCAGACGACCGGCGACGTTGATCTTGATGCCCTCGGCACCCAGACGCATGGTGTTCTGCAGCGCGCGCTTCATCGCACGACGGAACATGATGCGGCGCTCGAGCTGCTGGGCAATACCCTCAGCGACGAGCTGAGCGTCGAGTTCAGGCTTGCGGATCTCCTCGATGCTGATGTGCACCGGGATCCCCATCATCTTCGAGACCTGCACACGCAGCTTGTCGATGTCCTCACCCTTCTTGCCGATCACCACGCCAGGACGCGCGGTGTGGATGGTGATGTGGGCGTTCTTCGCCGGACGATCGATCTGGATGCGACTCACCGAGGCCTTTGCAAGCTTCTTGCGCAAAAAGCCGCGCACCTGCAGGTCGGTGTTGAGCAGATCGGCATAGTCTTTCGAACTTGCATACCACTTGGACGTCCAGTCCTTGACGATGCCAAGTCGGATGCCGTTCGGATTAACTTTCTGTCCCATACTGGTCCCCTGAAATTCCTTACGCTTCCGACACCGTCAAACTGATGTGACTGGTACGCTTCATGATGCGGTTGGCACGGCCCTTGGCACGTGCACGAATCCGCTTCATGGTCGGACCCTCGTTGACCTGGATCGCAGCGACCTTCAGCTCGTCGATGTCAGCGCCTTCGTTGTGCTCGGCGTTGGCGATCGCGGACTCCAGGACCTTCTTGAGGATCTCGGCGCCCTTCTTGTTGCTGAAGGTCAGGGTATTCAGGGCCTCCTCGACATGCTGGCCGCGAATCAGATCGGCGACCAGACGGGCCTTTTGGGCAGAGACCCGTGCGTATTTCAATGTTGCTTCGGCTCGCATTGCGGGTCTCCGACTAGCGCTTCTTCGCCTTGCGATCGGCAGCGTGCCCGCGGAAGGTGCGCGTCAGCGCGAACTCGCCGAGCTTGTGGCCGATCATGTTTTCGTTGACGAGCACCGGCACGTGCTGACGCCCGTTATGGACTGCGATGGTCAGCCCAACCATTTCCGGCAACACCATGGAGCGACGCGACCAGGTCTTGATAGGCCGTTTACTGTTCTGGGCGACCGCCTCTTCCACCTTCTTGATCAGGTGGTGGTCCACAAAGGGTCCTTTTCGAATCGAACGTGGCACTTGCTCAACCTCGCCTTATTTACTTGCGGCCGCGACGACGCACAATCATGCCATCGGTCCGCTTGTTCTTACGCGTCTTATGGCCCTTGGTCGGCACACCCCAGGGGGTGACCGGATGACGACCACCAGAGGTCCGGCCCTCACCACCGCCGTGCGGGTGATCGACCGGGTTCATGACGACACCACGCACCGTGGGACGCACGCCACGCCAGCGGGTCGCGCCGGCCTTACCGAGCTTCCGCAGGCTGTTCTCGGAGTTACCGACCTCGCCGATCACGGCGCGGCAGTCGGCGTGCACCTTGCGCATCTCACCGGAGCGCAGGCGCAGGGTGGCCATCGCGCCATCACGCGCGACGAGTTGGGCCGATGCACCGGCCGAACGGGCGAGCTGGGCGCCCTTGCCCGGACGCATCTCGATGCAGTGCACCAGGGTGCCGACCGGGATGTTGCGCAGCGGCATGCAGTTGCCGACGCTGATCGGAGCGTCTTCACCAGCCTGCACGCGATCGCCTGCAGTCAAGCCCTTGGGGGCGATGATGTAGGCGCGCTCGCCATCGGCATACTTCAGCAGTGCCAGGTGAGCCGTGCGGTTCGGGTCGTACTCGAGCCGCTCGACCACTGCCGGCACACCAGCCTTGTTACGCTTGAAATCAACAACACGGTAACGCTGCTTGTGACCACCACCTTGGTGGCGCACAGTAATGCGTCCGAAGTTGTTACGTCCGCCGTTCTTTGTCTTTTTCTCGATCAGGGGCGCGTAGGGGGCGCCCTTGTGCAGTTCGGGGGACTGCACCTTCACGACAAAGCGGCGCCCGGCGGACGTCGGTTTGGTCTTTACGATTGCCATCTTGGTCTATCCGTTGCTGTCCGCCGCTGCGCTCACGCGCCGCCGCCGAAATCGATATCCTGACCAGCCTCCAGGCGCACATAGGCCTTGCGCCAGTCCTGACGCTTGCCCAGGCGCTGACCGAAGCGCTTGGCCTTACCCTTGACGTTGAGGATCTGCACGCTGTCGACCTTGACCTCGAACAGCAGCTCGACGGCCTGGCTCACCTCACGCTTGGTCGCGTCGGTTGCGACCCGGAACACGACCTGGCCAGACTCGGCGGCACGGGTCGACTTCTCGGAGACGATCGGCGCGAGCAGCACCTTCATCAGACGCTCATTGTTCATGCCAGGCGCTCCTCGAGTTTCTTGATTGCCGCCTCGGTCGCGAGCACGTTCTCGAAGGCGATCATGCTCACCGGATCGACCTCTTGAGCCGACATCACGTCGACGCCCTTGAGGTTGCGCGCGGCCAGGAACAGGTTCGGATCGATGCCGTCGGTGAGGATCAGCACGTCGTTGAGTTCTTGGCCAGCGAGCAGCGCGAGCAGCTCCTTGGTCTTGGGGGCGGCGAGCGCAAGCTCGGAGACCACCACCAGACGCTCGCTGCGCACCAGCTCGGAGAGGATCGAGCGCACGGCACCGCGATACATCTTGCGGTTGACCTTCTGGCTGTAATCACGCGGCTGCGCAGCAAAGGTCACGCCGCCGGAGCGCCACAGCGGGCTACGGCTGGTACCAGCGCGAGCACGACCAGTGCCTTTCTGGCGCCACGGCTTGGCCCCACCGCCGGAGACGGCGGAGCGATTCTTCTGGGCCTTGGTGCCGGCGCGGGCGCCGGCCATGTAGGCGGTGACCACCTGGTGAATCAGACCGGGCTTGAAGTCGGCCCCGAAAACGGTGTCCGAGACCTGCACGCTGGCACCGCCGTTGTCGTTTCGAATGGCGAGTTCCATGGACTTAACCCTTGTTCTTCTGCTTCACGGACGGCAGCACGACCACGCGGCCACCAGCCGGGCCGGGCACGCCGCCACGGACCAGCAGTAGGTTACGCTCGGCGTCGACACGCACGACCTCGACACCCTGCTGGCAGCGGTTGGCGGCACCAAGCTGGCCGGCCATCTTCTTGCCCTTGAACACGCGGCCCGGGCTCTGGTTCTGCCCGATGGAACCCGGCGCACGGTGCGACAGCGAGTTGCCGTGGGTCGCATCCTGACCACGGAAGTGGTGGCGGCGGATGGTGCCGGCGAAGCCGCGACCCTTGGTCACGCCACGCACGTCGACCTTTTGGCCAGCCTCGAAGATGGAGACCGAGATCTCCTGACCGACCTCGAGGTCGGTACCCTCTTCGTCTTCGAGACGGAACTCACGCAGCACCTCGCCGGCCTCGATTCCGGCCTTTGCGAAGTGGCCCGCCATCGGCTTGGTCACGCGCGAGGCGCGACGCGATCCGAAGGCGACCTGGATGGCGCGGTAGCCATCGGTCTCGGCGGACTTGACTTGACTCACACGGTTAGGCTGGACCTCGATCACGGTGACCGGGATGCTCTCCCCGTCCTCGTTGAACAGCCGGGTCATGCCAGCCTTACGCCCGATAACTCCGATCGTCATCGTTTCGTCCTCAGCTCAGCTTGATCTGGACGTCGACGCCCGCGGCCAGATCCAATTTCATCAGCGCATCGACCGTCTTGTCGGTCGGATCGACGATGTCCATCAGGCGCTTGTGGGTGCGCAGCTCGTACTGATCACGCGCGTCCTTGTTGACGTGCGGGGAGACCAGCACCGTGAAGCGCTCCTTCTTGGAAGGCAGCGGAACCGGACCACGAACCTGGGCGCCGGTGCGCTTGGCGGTATCGACGATCTCGCGTGCGGACTGATCGATCAGACGATGATCGAACGCCTTCAGTCGAATACGAATTCTTTGGCTGCTCATATCCTTACTCGATGATCTTGGAGACCACGCCGGCGCCGACGGTACGACCACCCTCGCGAACGGCGAAGCGCAGCCCTTCTTCCATCGCGATCGGCGCGATCAGCTTGACGGTCATTTTCACGTTGTCGCCAGGCATGACCATCTCGATGCCTTCGGGCAGCTCGCAGGCACCAGTCACGTCAGTGGTGCGGAAGTAGAACTGCGGACGATAGCCGTTGAAGAAGGGGGTGTGACGACCGCCCTCTTCCTTGCTCAGCACATACACCTCGGCCTCGAAGTGGGTGTGCGGGGTGATGGTGCCGGGCTTGGCCAACACCTGACCACGCTCGACGTCGTCACGCTTGGTGCCGCGCAGCAGCACGCCGACGTTGTCACCGGCCTCGCCCTGGTCGAGCAGCTTGCGGAACATCTCCACACCGGTGCAGGTGGTCTTGGTGGTGTCCTTGATGCCGACGATCTCGATCTCTTCACCGACCTTGATCACGCCACGCTCGACACGACCGGTCACCACGGTGCCGCGGCCCGAGATCGAGAACACGTCCTCGATCGGCATCAGGAAGGCGCCGTCGACGGCACGCTCCGGCTCGGGGATGTAGCTGTCGAGTGCCTCGATCAGCTTGTCGATCGACGGACCACCGATCTCGGAGGTATCACCCTCGAGGGCGAGCTTCGCCGAACCGGTGATGATCGGGGTGTCGTCGCCGGGGAAGTCGTAGCTCGAGAGCAGCTCGCGCACTTCCATCTCGACCAGCTCGAGGAGCTCGGCGTCGTCGACCATGTCGGCCTTGTTCAGGTAGACGATGATGTAAGGCACGCCAACCTGACGGGAGAGCAGGATGTGCTCACGGGTCTGGGGCATCGGGCCATCAGCGGCCGACACCACCAGGATCGCGCCGTCCATCTGCGCCGCACCAGTGATCATGTTCTTCACGTAGTCGGCGTGGCCGGGGCAGTCGACGTGTGCATAGTGACGCGTATCGGACTCGTACTCGACGTGCGCGGTGGCGATGGTGATACCACGCTCGCGCTCTTCGGGTGCGTTGTCGATCTGGTCGTAGGCACGTGCCTCACCACCGTACTTGCGCGCCTGGTGCGTGGTCATCGCAGCCGTCAGCGTGGTCTTGCCGTGGTCGACGTGGCCAATGGTGCCAACGTTGACGTGCGGCTTGCTACGTTCGAATTTCTCTTTGGACATCCCGCTCTACCCTTAACAATCGTTACTATTTCTTGGAGACCGCTTCGGCAATGCTGGCGGGCACCTCGTTGTACTTGCAGAACTCCATGCTGTAGGTCGCGCGACCCTGGGTCGCCGAGCGCAGGTCGGTCGCATAGCCGAACATCTCGGACAGCGGAACCTCGGCACGGATGATCTTGCCGGAAGGCGCGTCTTCCATTCCCTGAATCATGCCGCGACGGCTGTTCAGGTCGCCCATGACGTCGCCCATGTTCTCCTCGGGGGTCACCACCTCGACCTTCATGACCGGCTCGAGCAGCACCGGCTTGGCCTTGGCAGCACCTTCCTTGATCGCCATCGAGCCGGCGATCTTGAACGCCATCTCACTCGAGTCGACCTCATGGTAGGAACCGTCGTAGAGGGTGACCTTGACGTCGACCATGGGGAAGCCGGCAATGATGCCGTTCTTCATGGCCTCCTGGATACCTTTGTCGACCGAAGGGATGTACTCCTTCGGCACCACGCCACCAACGATGGCGTTGACGAACTCGTAACCGGCACCGGCCTCCTGCGGCTCGATGCGGATGTGCACGTGACCGTACTGACCACGACCACCGGACTGACGGGCGAACTTGGTCTCCTGCTCGACGGTCGCGCGGATGGTCTCGCGATAGCTGACCTGAGGTGCGCCGACGTTGGCCTCGACCTTGAACTCGCGACGCAGACGGTCGACGATGATCTCGAGGTGCAGCTCACCCATACCGGAGATGATGGTCTGACCCGACTCCTCGTCGGTGTGGACGCGGAACGAGGGGTCTTCCTGCGCCAGCTTCTGCAGCGCGATGCCCATCTTCTCCTGGTCGCTCTTGGTCTTAGGCTCGACCGCCACCGAGATCACCGGATCGGGGAACTCCATGCGCTCGAGGGTGATGACCTGATTGAGGTCGCACAGGGTATCACCGGTGGTGACGTCCTTCAGACCGACTGCCGCAGCGATGTCGCCAGCGCGGACCTCTTTGATCTCCTTACGCTCGTTGGCGTGCATCTGCAGGATGCGGCCGACACGCTCCTTCTTACCCTTGACCGGGTTGAAGACGGTATCGCCCGAGCTGATCACACCCGAGTACACGCGGAAGAAGGTCAGGGTGCCAACGAAGGGGTCGGTCGCGATCTTGAACGCCAGCGCGGCAAAGGGCGCATCGTCGTTAGACTCACGGGTCGCCTCGGTCTCGTCCTTGTCGTCGAGGATGCCGCGGATGGCGGGCACGTCGACCGGCGAGGGCATGTAGTCGAGCACGGCGTCGAGCATTGCCTGCACACCCTTGTTCTTGAAGGCCGAGCCGCACATCATCGGCACGATCTCGCTCTTCAGGGTACGCTCACGCAGCGCGGCCTTGATCTCGTCCTCGCTGAGCGTCTCGCCCTCGAGGTACTTGTCCATCAGCGCTTCGTTGGCCTCGGCCGCGGCCTCGACCATCTTCTCACGCCACTCGTTGCAAAGCTCGACCAGATCCTCGGGGATGTCGCGCGCCTCGTACTCCATGCCGCGGCTGTCTTCGTCCCAGTAGATCGCCTGCATGCGCACCAGGTCGACGACACCCTTGAAGTCTTCCTCGGCGCCGATCGGAATCTGGATCGGCACCGGGTTGGCGCCGAGACGATCCTCGACCTGACCGACGACGCGCAGGAAGTTGGCGCCCATGCGGTCCATCTTGTTGACGAAGGCGATACGCGGCACGCCGTACTTGTCGGCCTGACGCCACACCGTCTCGGACTGGGGCTCGACGCCACCGACGGCACAGAACACGGCGCAAGCACCATCGAGCACACGCAGCGAACGCTCGACTTCGATGGTGAAGTCGACGTGCCCGGGGGTGTCGATGATGTTGATGCGGTGCTCAGGGCGGTCGCGATCCATGCCTTTCCAGAAGCAGGTGGTCGCTGCGGAGGTGATGGTGATACCACGCTCCTGCTCCTGCTCCATCCAGTCCATGGTGGCCGAGCCATCATGCGTTTCACCAATCTTGTGAGAGACCCCGGTGTAGAACAGGATGCGCTCTGTGGTGGTGGTCTTCCCGGCATCGATATGCGCCATGATGCCAAGGTTGCGATACCGCTCGATTGGGGTGCTACGTGCCACGACTGAATCCGCCCTGATTGATCAAAAAATGCGTTGCGAAACTACCAGCGGTAGTGCGAGAAGGCCTTGTTGGCCTCGGCCATGCGGTGCGTATCTTCTTTCTTCTTGACCGCGGAGCCACGCGACTCTGCCGCGTCCATCAGCTCACCGGCCAAACGCTGCGCCATGGACTTCTCGGAGCGCTTACGCGCAGCATCGATCAGCCAGCGCATCGCCAGCGAGTTGCGACGCGCGGGACGCACCTCAACCGGAACCTGGTAGGTCGCACCACCGACACGGCGGGACTTGACCTCGACTGCGGGGCGCACGTTCTCCATCGCCAGCTCGAGCAGCTCGACGGGCTCGGCGCCTTTCTTCTCGGCGACTTGATCGAGCGCGTTATAAATGATGCGCTCGGCGACGGACTTCTTTCCGTCTTCCATCATCATGTTGATGAACTTGGTCAACAGCTCGCTTCCGTGCTTGGGATCCGGCAGGATCTGGCGACGGGCGGCAACGCGTCTTCTCGGCATGATCTACTCCGACCTAATCTGGGATACTGACTCAGCTCTTCGGGCGCTTGGCGCCGTACTTGGAACGTGCCTGACGCCGCTTCTCGACACCCGAGGTATCCAGCGTACCGCGCACGGTGTGGTAGCGAACACCCGGCAAGTCCTTGACACGACCACCGCGGATCAGCACCACCGAGTGCTCCTGCAGGTTGTGCCCTTCACCACCGATGTAGGAAGCCACCTCGTAGCCGTTGGTCAGACGCACACGAGCGACCTTACGCAGTGCGGAGTTCGGCTTTTTCGGGGTGGTGGTGTACACACGGGTGCAGACACCACGACGCTGCGGACAAGCCTCGAGGGCCGGCACATTGCTCTTCGCCACGTTCCGCTTGCGGGGCTTCCGCACGAGTTGGTTGATCGTTGCCATGCAATCAGTCTCCAGGGGCGCCCAGGCGCCAAATTCAGGGAGTCAAACGACGCCTGCACGGCAGCAGGCCGCATCGCAGCCAGTACGTCCGCACGGATTCGATCGATTGACTCGGGGACCGGGCGGGTTTGCCCAGACCAAGGAACCGGACCAAGAAAAAATAAGGCCAGCCAACCCTTCGGCCGGCTAGCTGAGACAGAGCAGTATAGGGAGTGACCAAAGACGTGTCAACCTCCCTAACTGCCCGATCTTTCTTGGAATGAAATGCCTTTCGGCATGCTGCGGTCAGTCCGCCGCAGAGGTGTTGAGTGCCTTCTTCAGTGCCTCTTCCAACTCCTCGGCATCCATCTCGACCTTGCCACCCGCGGCCTGCAGCTCGAGCTGACGCTTGCGCCGCCGCTCGATGTGCGACGACAGGCCGGTACCGGCGGGGATCAGACGACCAACGATGACGTTCTCCTTGAGGCCGGCAAGGTGGTCCACGGAGCCCCGCACCGCCGCCTCGGTCAGCACTCGGGTGGTCTCCTGGAAGGAGGCCGCCGAGATGAACGACTCGGTGGCGAGCGAGGCCTTGGTGATCCCCAACAACAGCGGCTCGTAGAGCGCCGGCTGCTTGCCCTCGGCCATCATCCGCTTGTTCTCGTCGAGCGCAGTGGTGTACTCCACCTGCTCGCCACGCAACAGACGGGTGTCGCCCGAGGCGGTGATCTCGACCTTGCGCAGCATCTGGCGAACAATCACCTCGATGTGCTTGTCGTTGATCTTCACGCCCTGCAACCGGTAGACATCCTGGATCTCCTTGACCAGGTACTCGGCCAGCGCAGTCACGCCCTTCAGGCGCAGGATATCGTGCAGTGCCAGCTCGCCATCGGCGATCACTTCACCCCGCTCGACACGCTCACCCTCGAACACGTTGACGTTACGCCACTTCGGGATCAGCTCCTCGACCGTCTCGCCATCGTCGGTGGTGATCACCAAGCGCTGCTTGCCCTTGGTGTCCTTACCGAAGCTGATGGTCCCGCTGGCCTCGGCGAGCAGGGCCGGCTCCTTCGGCTTGCGCGCCTCGAACAGGTCGGCCACGCGCGGCAGACCACCGGTGATGTCACGCGTCTTACTCGACTCCTGCGGGATACGGGCAAGGACGTCACCGACCCCGACCAGGGCACCGTCGTCGACGCTGACGATCGCGCCCGAGGGCAGGAAGTAACGCGCCGGCAGATCGGTGCCCGCGATGTTGAGCTCGTTGCCCTGCTCGTCGAGCAGCTTGACCATCGGGCGCAGATCCTTGCCGGCGGCAGGACGCTGCTTGGGGTCGATGACCACGCGCGAGGTCAGACCGGTCACATCATCGGTCTGGGCCTGCACCGTGACACCCTCGATGAAGTCCACGAAGGCGAGCTTACCGGCCACCTCGGTGACCACCGGATGGGTGTGCGGATCCCAGGTCGCGACCACGTCGCCGGGGCTGACCTGCTGACCATCGGCCACCCGCAGGGTGGCGCCGTAGGGCACCTTGTAGCGCTCCTTCTCCATGCCGCGCTCGTCGACCACGGTCAGCTCACCGGATCGCGACACGGCCACCAGGTTACCCGAGTGGTGTTCGACGGTCTTGATGTTGTGCAGCCGCACCGAACCACTGTTCTTGATGTCGATACTGCTGACTGCCGCGGCACGCGAGGCCGCACCACCGATGTGGAAGGTGCGCATGGTGAGCTGGGTACCCGGCTCACCGATCGACTGCGCGGCGATGACACCAACGGCCTCGCCGATGTTGACCCGATGGCCACGCGCGAGGTCACGACCGTAGCACTGGGCACAGACGCCGAGACGCGACTCACAGGTAATCGGCGAGCGCACCCGCACCTGGTCGATGCCCTTCTCCTCGAAGCGCTCGACCCAGCGCTCGTCGAGCAGGGTGCCCGCGGGGCAGACCAGCTCGTCGGTACCGGGACGATAGACGTCGATGGCGGCGACGCGACCGAGGATGCGCTCGCGTAGCGGCTCGACCACGTCACCACCCTCGATGATCGGTGCCATCAGTAGGCCCTGGTCGGTGCCGCAATCCTGCTCAAGCACCACCATATCCTGGGCGACGTCGACCAGACGGCGGGTCAGGTAACCCGAGTTGGCGGTCTTCAGCGCGGTATCGGCCAGACCCTTACGCGCACCGTGGGTCGAGATGAAGTACTGGATGACGTTCAGACCCTCGCGGAAGTTCGCGGTGATCGGCGTCTCGATGATCGAACCGTCTGGCTTGGCCATCAGGCCACGCATACCGGCGAGCTGACGGATCTGCGCCGCCGAACCACGTGCGCCGGAGTCGGCCATCATGAAGATCGAGTTGAACGAGTCCTGACGACGCTGCTCGGCCAGACGCTGATCGAGCGCGGCCAGGGCGCTCTTGACCCGGGTACGTATCTCCACCGAGTCGACCTGATCGAGGTCACCGAAGACATCGATCTCGGCGCGTGCGCCGGCGACCAGGGCATCGATCTCGGCGGCGAAGGCTGCGGTGTCGAGCGCGCCGCGCTTGAGGCGGTCACAGATCTCGAGCGCGGTGCCCTGCAGCCGGTCGAACAGCCGACGCGCGGCCAGATACTGCTCGGCGTCATCGGCGACCAGCTCGTAGACGGCCTGGCGATACTCGCCGAGGAAACGCAGCGCCTCGTAAGCCGGGCGGGTCTCAGCCACCGAGCCACCGAGCTTGCTCATCATCGACTTGGCGACCCGGTCGTTGGTGTGCGACCAGATGTCGACGACCTTGTTATAACGCTCGCCGTTGGTGACCAGACCTGAGGAGTACTGATCCTGGATCTCCTTGACCTCCTTCTCGGCGCTGGCCAGGATCTCGGTCTTCTCCTCCGGCACCTCCATGTCCTCGAGGCCGATCGAGGCCCCGGCACGGGTCGCCATGCGGAAGCCCAGGTACATGATCTGGTCGGCGAAGACCACGGTGTCCTTGAGACCAAGACGGCGATAGCAGACGTTGATCAGGCGCGAGATCTGCTTCTTACCCAGGGCGCGATCGACCAGGTCGAAGGGCATGCCCTTGGGCACGATGGCGAACACCAGGGCGCGCCCCAAGGTGGTCTCCTTGATCGAGGTCTGCTCACGGCGATTGCCGTCCTGGTCCTGGATCACCTCGTGGATACGCACCCGGCAGCGCGCCTGCAGGTCGGCGTGGCCGGTCTCGTAGGCACGGCGCGCCTCGTCGATCCCAGAGAACAGGCTCCCCTCACCCTTGGCGCCGATGCGCTCACGGGTCATGTAGTAGAGCCCGAGCACCACGTCCTGCGAGGGCACGATGATCGGCTCACCGTTGGCCGGCGAGAGGATGTTGTTCGAGGCCATCATCAGCGCCCGCGCCTCGAGTTGAGCCTCGAGCGAGAGCGGCACGTGCACGGCCATCTGGTCGCCGTCGAAGTCGGCGTTGAAGGCGGTACAGACCAGCGGGTGGAGCTGGATCGCCTTGCCCTCGATCAACACCGGCTCGAAGGCCTGGATGCCGAGACGGTGCAGGGTCGGCGCGCGGTTGAGCATCACCGGGTGCTCGCGGATGACCTCCTCGAGGATGTCCCAGACCTCGGGGGTACCACGCTCGACCATCTTCTTGGCGGCCTTGATGGTGGCCGCCTGACCACGCAACTGCAGCTTGCTGAAGATGAACGGCTTGAACAGCTCCAGGGCCATGCGCTTGGGCAGGCCGCACTGGTGCAGCTTGAGGTAGGGACCGACGACGATGACCGAACGCCCGGAGTAGTCGACACGCTTACCGAGCAGGTTCTGGCGGAAGCGACCCTGCTTGCCCTTGATCATGTCGGCGAGCGACTTCAGCGGACGCTTGTTGGTGCCGGTGATGGCCCGACCACGACGGCCGTTGTCGAGCAGCGCGTCGACCGACTCCTGGAGCATGCGCTTCTCGTTGCGCACGATGATGTCGGGTGCGACCAGATCGAGCAGACGCTTGAGTCGATTGTTGCGGTTGATGACGCGACGGTAGAGATCGTTGAGGTCCGAGGTCGCGAAGCGGCCACCGTCGAGCGGCACCAGCGGACGCAGCTCCGGCGGCAGCACCGGCAGCACAGTGAGGATCATCCACTCGGCACGGTTGCCCGACTCGAGCAACGACTCGAGCAGCTTGAGACGCTTGGAGAGCTTCTTGATCTTGGTCTCGGAGTTGGTGCTCTCGATCTCCTCGCGCATCCGCCGCACTTCGGCGTTCATGTCGATGGTGCGCAGCAGCTCGTAGACCGCCTCGGCACCCATGCGCGCGTCGAACTCGTCGCCATAGGCCTCGAGCGCCTCTAGGTACTGCTCGTCGTTGAGCAGCTGGCCACGCTCGAGTTCCTGCACCAGACCCGGGTCGATGACCACGAAGGACTCGAAGTAGAGGATGCGCTCGATATCGCGCAGCGTCATGTCGAGCAGCAAGCCGATGCGCGAGGGCAACGACTTGAGGAACCAGATGTGCGCCACCGGGCTGGCGAGATCGATATGCCCCATGCGCTCACGGCGCACCTTGGCCAGGGTCACCTCGACGCCACACTTCTCGCACACCACACCACGGTGCTTGAGGCGCTTGTACTTGCCGCAGATGCACTCGTAGTCGGTGATCGGGCCGAAGATCTTGGCGCAGAACAGCCCGTCGCGCTCCGGCTTGAAGGTGCGATAGTTGATGGTCTCGGGCTTCTTGACCTCGCCGAAGGACCAGGAACGGATCATCTCGGGGGAGGCAAGTCCGATCTTGATCGCGTCGAATTCGAGTGCCTGGCCCTGTTGCTTGATGATTTTCAGTAGATCTTTCAAGACCTTAATCTCCTGCCTGCGATAACCGGCTAAGCGCTAGCCCCACATGCGTCACGTGCGTGGTGCGTAGGGTGCGGTGAGGCACGAACCGCACGGTCGCCAGATCATTGAAAGGACGCACTCCCCCTCCCGCGAGGGGGAATGCGTCCCGCGGCTTGATGGCTCGGTTAGTCCTGCTGCAACTCGACGTTGATCGCGAGCGAGCGGATCTCCTTGACCAGCACGTTGAACGACTCGGGCATACCCGCCTCCATGCGATGGTCACCGTCGACGATGTTCTTGTACATCTTGGTCCGACCGTTGACGTCGTCCGACTTCACCGTGAGCATCTCCTGCAGGGTGTAGGCGGCACCATAGGCCTCCAATGCCCAGACCTCCATCTCACCGAAGCGCTGACCACCGAACTGCGCCTTACCGCCGAGCGGCTGCTGGGTGACCAGGCTGTAGGGGCCAGTGGAGCGGGCGTGCATCTTGTCATCAACCAAGTGGTTGAGCTTGATCATGTACATGTAGCCGACGGTGACCGGACGCTCGAACTGCTCACCGGTGCGGCCGTCGAACAGGATGGTCTGACCACTAGGCACGCCCTGCGCGGTGTTGTCACGATCGGCCAGACGCAACATGGCCTTGATCTCTTGCTCGGTAGCGCCGTCGAACACCGGGGTGGCCAGCGGCACGCCCTTGGTGAGGTTCTGGGCAAGCTCCAGGACCTCGTCGTCACCGAGATCGTCGAGCGACTCACGCTTGCCGCTGCTGTTGTAGATCTTGTCGAGCAGCTCGCGCAGCTCGGCGACCTTGGCCTGGGCCTGGAGCATCTTGCCGATCTTCACGCCGAGACCGTTGGCGGCCCAGCCGAGATGGGTCTCGAGCACCTGACCGACGTTCATGCGCGAGGGCACGCCGAGCGGGTTGAGGACGATGTCGACCGGCTCACCGTCAGCCGAGAACGGCATGTCCTCGATCGGCACCACCTTGGAGATGACACCCTTGTTACCGTGACGACCGGCCATCTTGTCACCGGGCTGGATGCGCCGCTTCACCGCCACGTAGACCTTGACCATCTTGAGCACGCCCGGGGCGAGGTCGTCGCCGCTGGCGATCTTGCGCTTCTTGGTCTCGTAGCGCTCGCGGAACTCCTCGCGCTGCTGCTTGACCTGCGCAGCAACCGCCTCGAGCTGGGTGGCGATGTCCTCGTCCTGCATACGGATCTCGAACCAGAGATCGCGCGAACCGCGTGCCACCAGGTCGCTCAGGTACTCGCTGGTGACCTCGGCGCCGGGGCGCAAACCACCAGGACCACCGTCGGCAACCTTGCCGACGAGCATGCGCTCGACACGGTGGAAGGTGTCGTTCTCCATGATCCGCTGCTGGTCGGCGAAGTCCTTGCGCACACGATCGAGTTCCATTTCCTCGATCTGCTGGGCACGTTTGTCCTTCTCCACGCCGTCGCGGGTGAACACCTGGACGTCGACCACGGTGCCGTTCATACCAGTGGGCAAGCGCAGCGAGGTGTCCTTCACGTCCGAGGCCTTTTCACCGAAGATCGCGCGCAGCAGCTTCTCCTCGGGGGTGAGCTGGGTCTCGCCCTTGGGCGTGACCTTGCCGACCAGGATGTCACCGTCGCGCACCTCGGCACCGACGTAGACGATGCCCGACTCGTCGAGTTTGGAGAGCGCCGCCTCGCCGACGTTGGGGATATCGCTGGAGATCTCCTCCGGGCCGAGCTTGGTGTCGCGCGCCAGACAGGAGAGCTCCTCGATGTGGATGCTGGTGAAACGATCCTCCTGCACCACCCGCTCGGAGATGAGGATGGAGTCCTCGAAGTTGTAGCCGTTCCAGGGCATGAAGGCCACGCGCAGGTTCTGGCCGAGGGCGAGTTCACCCATATCGGTCGAGGGCCCGTCGGCGAGCACGTCACCACGCGCCACCACATCGTTGGGGCGTACCAGTGGGCGCTGATTGATGCAGGTATTCTGGTTGGAACGGGTGTACTTGGTGAGGTTGTAGATATCGACACCAGGCACGCCGGGCAGGGCCTCGTCGTCGTTGACCCGAACCACGATACGCGCAGCGTCGACCGACTCGATCACACCACCGCGACGCGCCACCACGCAGACGCCGGAGTCCTTGGCCACCACGCGCTCGATGCCGGTGCCGACCAACGGCTTCTCGGCACGCAACGTCGGCACCGCCTGGCGCTGCATGTTCGAGCCCATCAGGGCGCGGTTGGCGTCGTCGTGCTCGAGGAAGGGGATCAGCGAGGCGGCCACCGACACCACCTGACGCGGCGAGACGTCCATGTAGTTCACCTCTTCGGGTGCCTTCATGGTGAACTCGTTGGCGTGACGGCAGGAGACCAGGGCGTCGCTCAGCTGGCCATGCTCATCGAGCGCGGCGTTGGCCTGAGCGATGACATAGTTGCCCTCCTCGATCGCCGAGAGATAGTGGATCTCGTCGGTGACGCGACCGTTCTCGACCCGCCGGTAGGGGGTCTCGAGGAAGCCGTAGGCGTTGGTGCGAGCGTAAACCGCTAGCGAGTTGATCAGGCCGATGTTCGGGCCTTCCGGGGTCTCGATCGGGCAGACGCGACCATAGTGGGTCGGGTGCACGTCACGCACCTCGAAGCCGGCGCGCTCACGGGCCAGACCGCCCGGGCCGAGGGCCGAGACACGGCGCTTGTGGGTGACCTCGGAGAGCGGGTTGTTCTGGTCCATGAACTGCGAGAGCTGGCTGGAGCCGAAGAACTCCTTGATCGCCGCCGAGACCGGCTTAGCGTTGATCAGCTCCTGCGGCATCAGCCCCTCGGACTCGGCCAGCGAGAGACGCTCCTTGACCGCACGCTCGACACGCACCAGGCCGACGCGGAACTGGTTCTCGGCCATCTCACCAACACAGCGAATGCGGCGATTGCCGAGATGGTCGATGTCGTCGACCGCACCGCGACCGTTGCGCAGCTCGACGAGCACTTTAAGCGCATCGATGATGTCGGAGCTGTCGCCGTACTTGGCGACGAGTTCCTGGGAGAAGCTATCGGCCCGGTCACGGAAGTAGTGACCGTCGTAGACCACACCCGGACCTTCCTCGTCTTCGCGACCGAGACGACGGTTGAACTTCATCCGACCGACTGCGGAGAGGTCGTAGCGATCCGGGGTGAAGAAGAGGTTGTGGAACAGGTTCTGGGCGGCCTCCTTGGTCGGCGGCTCACCCGGGCGCATCATCCGGTAGATCTCGATCTGGGCGTCGAGATCGCTGGTGGTGTTGTCGATGCGCAGGGTCTCGGAGATATAAGGGCCCTGGTCGAGGTCGTTGACGAACAGGGTATCGATGCGCTCGATGCCCTTCTCGAACAGGGTCTGCAACACCTCGGGGGTGACGATGCTGTTGGCCTCGGCCAGCACCTCACCGGTATCGGTATCGATCTGATCACGCGCGAGGATGCGTCCGAGCAGAAACTCAATCGGGACCTCGAGCTGCTCGACGCCGGCCTTCTGCAGCTCACGAATGTGGCGCGCGGTGACGCGACGACCGGACTCGACCAGCACCTCGTCGCCGATCTTGACGTCGAAGCCGACGGTCTCGCCGCGCAACCGCTCGGGGACCAGGTCGAAGGAGATCTGACGCTTGGCGAGATGGAAGGTGTCGGTCTCGAAGAACCGCTCGAGGATCTCCTCGACGGTATAACCGAGTGCACGTAGCAACACGGTCGCCGGCAGCTTGCGGCGACGGTCGATACGCACGAAGACGTTGTCCTTGGGATCGAACTCGAAGTCGAGCCAGGAACCACGATAGGGGATGACGCGCGCGGAGAACAGCAGCTTACCCGAGGAGTGGGTCTTGCCCTTGTCGTGGTCGAAGAAGACACCGGGCGAGCGGTGCAACTGCGAGACGATGACGCGCTCGGTGCCGTTGATGATGAAGGTGCCGGTCTCGGTCATGAGCGGCAGCTCGCCCATGTAGACCTCTTGCTCACGGACGTCCTTGACGACCTTGGTGCCGGCGGGGGCATCCTTGTCGTAGATCACCAGGCGCAGCAGCACGCGCAGCGGTGCGGCGAAGGTGGCGCCGCGCAGGTGACACTCGCGCTCGTCGAAGACCGGCTCGCCGAGCCGATACTTCACATATTCGAGGACGGCATTGCCGGAATAGCTCTCGATCGGGAAAACGGACTTGAAGGCGGCATGCAATCCGACGTCCCGCCGCCCCCGCTCAGGGGTATCGACCTGCAGGAACTCGCGATAAGAGTTGATCTGCGTGGCCAGCAGGAACGGCACGTCCAGGATGCTGGGACGCTTGCCGAAGTCTTTGCGGATGCGCTTTTTTTCGGTGAACGAATAGGCCATTATGCCTTCCCTCGAGGTGCTTACTATGGTCCCTAACGGGGCATGGACTCTGGTGCAGGTTGCGGTCGGCGAGGATCAGCCGCGCAGCCGATCTGGGATCTAGCGCCAACCTCGGCGTCGGAGCCTCGATGCGAGACGCCGCGGGGTTGTTCGGCCCCAACGGGAAAAGGCCGGCGGCTCGTCGCCGCCAGCCCGAACGCTCCGCCGAAGACGTGGCGAGGCAATGCGCCCTTACTTGATTTCGACGCTTGCGCCAGCCTCTTCGAGCTGCTTCTTGGCCTCTTCGGCCTCGTCCTTCGACACGCCTTCCTTCAGGGTCGCCGGAGCGCCTTCGACGGCCTCCTTGGCTTCCTTCAGGCCGAGGCCGGTGAGGCCACGGACAGCCTTGATGACGGCAACCTTGTTGGCGCCGAACGAGGCGAGCACGACGTCGAACTCGGTCTTCTCTTCAGCGGCGGCAGCCTCGCCACCAGCGGCGGCCGGGGCAGCAGCGACGGCGGCAGCGGCGGTCACGCCGAACTTCTCTTCCATCGCTTCGATCAGGTCCACGACCTCGAGCACGGTCATGTTACCAATCGCTTCGAGAATCTCGTCTTTCGAAACGGCCATGGGGATCTCCTAGGGATGAATACTGTTGATCGAACTGGTACGGGGTTGGAAGCGCCTATCAGGCGGCTTCCTTGGCATCGCGAATCGCGGCAACGGTGCGCACGAGCTTGCCCGGCACCTCGTTGATGGTCGCTGCGAGCTTCTGCACCGGAGCCTTCATGGTGGCCATGAGGATGCTGATCGCCTGATCGTAGGTCGGCATCTTCGCGAGATTGCCGAGCTCCGTGGCGGGGAGCAGCTTGCCGCCCAGGGCGATGAGACGCACCTGGAACTTGTCATGGTCCTTGGCGAAGGCCTCGGCAACACGAGCGGCCGAGCCCGGATCTTCCTGCGAGAATGCAAGGATCAGCGGACCGGTGAGGCCCTCCTGCATGCACGCGAAGTCCGTGCCCTCCAGCGCGCGACGTGCCAGGGTGTTCTTGACCACACGAACATAGACGCCGGCCTTGCGTGCTTCCACGCGCAGCTGAGTCAGCTCGTCGACGGTCAAGCCCCGGTACTCGGCACCGATGGCCGAGTAAGCGCTCTTGGCGACTTCCGCGACTTCGGCGACGATCGCTTCTTTCTGGGCGAAATTCAGCGCCACTTCGTCACCTCCTGAGTGTATAAACCCCGGTCTTACCGGGGCGCACGACATGAATACGCATCCTGCGTCTCCACGACGAGCAGAGAGCGTGCGCCGTCATCAGTCACTGACTTGATTCTGGAGCACCGTCTGCGCAGGCGGGGATCCCATTGAGTCGCTGAGACGCACGTCCACTGCGTGCCCGGCGACACCTGCGGTCTTTGACGGTCCCCGGTCAATCGACCGGGGCCCCAAAGATGTTTTGACGCGGAGGTCGGGCCTCCGCACTCCGGACCTCGCGGCCCGGAGACGTCGAACTCAGACCAGGGCCGAGTGGTCGACGGTCAGGCCCGGCCCCATGGTGGTGGAGACCGTGACCTGCTGCATGTATACGCCCTTGGCGCTAGCCGGCTTGGCCTTGACCAGATTGGCCAACAGGGCCTCGAGGTTCTCGCGCAGCTGCGCCGGCTCGAAGTCGGCCTTTCCGATGGGGCAGTGGATAATGCCAGCCTTGTCGGTGCGATAGCGCACCTGACCGGCCTTGGCATTGCGCACGGCCTCGGCGACGTCGGCGGTGACGGTGCCAACCTTCGGGTTCGGCATCAGGCCGCGGGGACCGAGCACCTTACCGAGCTGGCCGACGATACGCATCGCGTCCGGGGAGGCGATGACCACATCGAAGTCCAGATTACCGGCCTTAACCTCTTCGGCCAGATCCTCGAAACCGACCTTATCGGCACCGGCTTCTTTGGCTGCCTCGACGTTGGCGCCCTGGGTGAAGACCGCCACACGCACGGTCTTACCGGTGCCGTTGGGCAGCACGGTGGAGCCACGCACGACCTGATCCGACTTACGCGGATCGACACCGAGGTTGACGGCGACGTCAACGCTCTCGGAGAACTTCACCTGGGAGAGTTCTTTGAGCAGCGCGAAGGCCTCTTCGGGTGCATAGAGTTTGCCCGGCTCGACACGCTCACGGATTGCGCGCGTACGCTTGGTCAGCTTGGCCATCAGTTCACCCCCTCGACGTCGAGACCCATTGCACGCGCACTACCTGCGATGGTACGCACGGCGGCGTCCATATCAGCGGCGGTGAGATCGGGCATCTTGGTGGTTGCGATCTGCTCGAGCTGCTCACGGGTCACCACACCAACCTTGGCGGTGTTGGGCGTAGCACTGCCCTTGCCGATGCCTGCGGCCTTCTTCAGCAGAATGGCGGCCGGCGGCGTCTTGGTGATGAAGGTGAAGCTGCGATCGGAGTAGACGGTGATGACCACCGGGATCGGCAGACCCTTCTCGACGTCCTGCGTCTTGGCGTTGAACGCCTTGCAGAACTCCATGATGTTGACGCCGTGCTGACCGAGTGCAGGACCGACTGGCGGGCTCGGGTTGGCCTCACCTGCCTTGACCTGCAGCTTGATATAGGCTGTGATCTTTTTTGCCACGATGATTCTCCAATGGGTGCAAACGCCAGGGGACTGAGACCTTGGCTCCCCATGTCACACCCCCGGGCGGGGGGTTGGTACGAAGGTCGCCACCACAGCGGCAACGACCGGGATGCACCGTATCGCACCCAGGCGGGGGCGAAACGGACTGCGATCAACCCTTCTCGACTTGAGAGAACTCGAGATCGACTGGAGTGGCACGCCCGAAGATCAGCACCGAGACCTTGACCCGGCTCTTCTCGTAATCGACGTCCTCGACCACACCGTTGAAATCGGTGAAGGGACCATCGATCACGCGCACGACTTCTCCCGGCTCGTAGAGCACCTTCGGACGTGGCTTTTCGCCGCCTTCCTCAAGACGCTGCAGGATGGCCTGAGCCTGGGATTCGGGGATGGGTGCCGGACGATCACCGGTTCCGCCGATGAAGCCCATGACCTTGGGAACGCTCTTGACGAGATGCCAGGTTTCGTCGGTCATCTCCATATTGACCAAGACGTAACCCGGGAAGAACTTACGCTCACTCCTGCGCTGCTGACCGCCGCGCACCTCGACGACCTCTTCGGTCGGCACCAGGATCATGCCGAACAGCTCTTCGAGACCCGCACGCTTGATGCGATCTTCGAGTGAACGTTTGACCTGCCCCTCGAAACCCGAGTAGGCATGGATGACATACCATCGCTTCGCCATCTTCAGCCACCTTGTCCAGTGAGGAGACGCAGGATCGACATCAGCATCATGTCGAACAACCAGAGCACGATACCGACGATCAGCACCATGACGATAACCACCAAGGTGGTCTGAGTGGTTTCCTGCCGCGAAGGCCAGACGACCTTACGCACCTCCATCCTGGCGTCAGCTGCAAACTGCCACAAGGTCCGACCACGCTCGGTCTTGAAGGCCACGAATGCCGCGACACCACAGATGATCAGCAGGCCGACAACCGCCAACAGGGTCGAGAGGGGCTTGAGGAGGTAGAAGGCAACGATACCGCCGACCAACAAAAAAGCAGCAGCGACCAGCTTGAGGGTATCCAAGCTGGCGCCACGGGCTTCTGCGCGTGAATTCATGGAATCGCGTGTCGCCTAAGCGATGGGTTGTATGGCAGGCCAGGAGGGACTCGAACCCCCAACCTGCGGTTTTGGAGACCGCTGCTCTGCCAATTGAGCTACTGGCCTAGAAACTAGGTTTTCCGGATCGCGCACCCTCTGGGTGCGCGATCGGAGATCGAGTATTACTCGATGATCTTGGAGACCACGCCGGCGCCGACGGTACGACCACCCTCGCGAACGGCGAAGCGCAGCCCTTCTTCCATCGCGATCGGCGCGATCAGCTTGACGGTCATTTTCACGTTGTCGCCAGGCATGACCATCTCGATGCCTTCGGGCAGCTCGCAGGCACCAGTCACGTCAGTGGTGCGGAAGTAGAACTGCGGACGATAGCCATTGAAGAAGGGGGTGTGACGACCGCCCTCTTCCTTGCTCAGCACATACACCTCGGCCTCGAAGTGGGTGTGCGGGGTGATGGTGCCGGGCTTGGCCAACACCTGACCACGCTCGACGTCGTCACGCTTGGTGCCGCGCAGCAGCACGCCGACGTTGTCACCGGCCTCGCCCTGGTCGAGCAGCTTGCGGAACATCTCCACACCGGTGCAGGTGGTCTTGGTGGTGTCCTTGATGCCGACGATCTCGATCTCTTCACCGACCTTGATCACGCCACGCTCGACACGACCGGTCACCACGGTGCCGCGGCCCGAGATCGAGAACACGTCCTCGATCGGCATCAGGAAGGCGCCGTCGACGGCACGCTCCGGCTCGGGGATGTAGCTGTCGAGTGCCTCGATCAGCTTGTCGATCGACGGACCACCGATCTCGGAGGTATCACCCTCGAGGGCGAGCTTCGCCGAACCGGTGATGATCGGGGTGTCGTCGCCGGGGAAGTCGTAGCTCGAGAGCAGCTCGCGCACTTCCATCTCGACCAGCTCGAGGAGCTCGGCGTCGTCGACCATGTCGGCCTTGTTCAGGTAGACGATGATGTAAGGCACGCCAACCTGACGGGAGAGCAGGATGTGCTCACGGGTCTGGGGCATCGGGCCATCAGCGGCCGACACCACCAGGATCGCGCCGTCCATCTGCGCCGCACCAGTGATCATGTTCTTCACGTAGTCGGCGTGGCCGGGGCAGTCGACGTGTGCATAGTGACGCGTATCGGACTCGTACTCGACGTGCGCGGTGGCGATGGTGATACCACGCTCGCGCTCTTCGGGTGCGTTGTCGATCTGGTCGTAGGCACGTGCCTCACCACCGTACTTGCGCGCCTGGTGCGTGGTCATCGCAGCCGTCAGCGTGGTCTTGCCGTGGTCGACGTGGCCAATGGTGCCAACGTTGACATGTGGCTTACTACGTTCGAATTTTTCTTTGGACATGAACGGCTCCCCGCATGTTTCAAATCGACCAGGCGCGCCTGGATGCGCGCAACCGTACCGAGAAAATGGAGCCCATGACCGGAATTGAACCGGTGACCTCACCCTTACCAAGGGTGTGCTCTACCATCTGAGCTACATGGGCAAACTTGCTTTCTTTATTACTGCGCTAACGGCGCCTTCTTCTTTGGAGCGGGTGATGGGAATCGAACCCACATCATCAGCTTGGAAGGCTGAGGTTCTAGCCGTTGAACTACACCCGCAAGACTGGCGAACCAGCCTGCGACGCTCGCCTTCAACATAAGGCCGATCACCGCAGTGTCGCGACCGCATCGCGACGCCTACCCGCAGGTAGGAAACTTGGTGGAGGGGGGAGGATTCGAACCTCCGAAGGCTGAGCCGTCAGATTTACAGTCTGATCCCTTTGACCGCTCGGGAACCCCTCCAAAAGAGCTGCTTATCTTAGACGCCTACACAGCGCCTGTCAACGCCCTTTTGAAACTTTTTACTCTAGCTGCCGCTTGGTCTTGTTAACGCCTGGGGCACCGTGAGCTGGTACTATGGCTCGCGAAGCTTGAAGACGGAACTCAAGAGACCGATTGCCGACTCGAAACCCTTGCCAAGGTCGTCCCTTCGTCAGCGCCGGAGTAGTCCCCTAAGATACTCTCTTCATGCCCCCGTACGCAACCCAATCCATCTCATATCAATTCACTCAGACTCGGAGGTCTCCTGATGGAAGTAACGATTTTCGGCAGCGGCTATGTCGGCCTGGTCACTGGCGCTTGCCTCGCCGAGGTGGGCAATGACGTGCTCTGCATCGATGTCGACCCTGACAAGATCGATCTACTCAACAGCGGCGGGGTGCCGATCTATGAACCCGGGCTCGACGAACTCATCCGCAACAATCGCGAGGCCGGCCGCCTGCACTTCTCGACCGACGCCGAGGCCGGGGTCAAGCACGGGCTATTCCAGTTCATCGCCGTCGGCACCCCGCCCGACGAGGACGGTTCGGCCGACTTGCAATATGTGCTCTCGGTCGCGCGCACCATTGGTCAGCACATGGACGGCTACCGCATCCTGGTCGACAAATCGACCGTCCCCGTCGGCACCGCCGACAAGGTCGCCGACACCGTGCGCGCTGCCCTCAGCGAGCGCGGCCGAAGTGCCGATTTCGACGTCGTCTCCAACCCAGAGTTTCTCAAGGAAGGGGCAGCAATCGAGGACTTCATGCGCCCCGACCGCATCATTGTCGGCACCGACAACCCACGCACCGCAGAGCTGCTGCGTGCGCTCTACGCCCCCTTCAACCGCAGCCGCGATCGACTGATGGTGATGGACGTGCGCTCAGCCGAGCTGACCAAATACGCCGCCAACGCCATGCTGGCGACCAAGATCAGCTTCATGAACGAACTCTCGAACATCGCCGAGACCGTCGGCGCCGACATCGAGAAAGTGCGTGTCGGCATCGGCTCCGACCCTCGGATCGGCTACCAATTCATCTATCCCGGCTGCGGCTACGGCGGCTCTTGCTTCCCCAAGGACGTCCGTGCGCTCGAGCGCACCGCGCGCGGACTCGGTTACGAGCCACAGCTGCTACAGGCGGTCGAGGCAGTCAACTTCCGCCAGAAGGAGTTGCTGTTCGACAAACTCAAGGCCCAGTTCGACGGCGACCTTGCCGGACGCACCATCGCGCTTTGGGGGCTGGCCTTTAAGCCCAACACCGATGACATGCGCGAGGCCTCGAGCCGGGTGCTGATGGAGTCGCTGTGGGCGGCCGGCGCCAAGGTGCAGGCGTTCGACCCGGTGGCCGCCGACGAGGCACAACGCATTTACGGCGAGCGCCCCGACCTCCTTCTCGCCGAGGACGCCAATGCCGCGCTCGTCGGCGCCGATGCGTTGGTGATCGTCACCGAATGGGCGCAGTTCCGCAGCCCCAACTTCCGCCTCATCCGCGACACCCTAACCCGGCCACTGCTACTCGACGGACGCAACATCCTCGACCCGCAACAGGTCACCGCCGCCGGCCTGACCTACCTCTCGATCGGTCGCGCACCGGCCACCCCCGCCTAAGACCTCTCGCCATGCGGTCGCGCCTCGGCGCGGCCGCCCTCCTCGCCCTCAGAACCGTCGACTCCAGGCGAGCTCGATATCGAGCTGTTGCATGTAGAGCTCGCCAGTCTGCCCCTGGGTGAGGCTCGGATTGACGCCGTCGAGCCGCTCCTCCGGCATATAGGACACGGCCAGGGTAAAGCGATCGCGGTCACTTGCCTGATAGCTCGCCCCCAGCGTCAGGTGCCAGCGGATGGTCGCCGGGGTGAGGATATTGAACAGCGCCTCGGACCCATCGGTGAAGTCGCTGTTGTAGCTCACCCCACCCATCAGGCTGAGCCGCTCGTCGACGTCATAGCGCGCACCGAACTTGAAGACATCCATGGTCTTCCAACCGAACCCTAAGCCGTCGTCGCCACCGAGACAGTAGGACGGCTTCTTCCCAGGCATGAAGCAAGCGGAGATATCGCGCGCGTTGGAATTGGCGATGGCGTCGATGTCGCCATAGAAGATGCGTTGGTAGTCGAACGCCAGGGTCAAGTCACGTGTAGGTCGATAGCTCAAACCAAGATTGAGCATCGCCGGAATGTCGAACTCACCCCCCCCGGCGAACAGTCCTTCGTAGTCATCGAGATCGGTCATGAAGATCCGGGTGCGGTAAGAGGCGCCGAGCGCCAGACGCTCGCCCACCCGTCCGTACCACCCCAGATGCAGGCCCGCGCCATAGGACCACGCCCCACCCCTGTTGGTCACCCGGGTCGGCGCGACCGAAGCGCCCCGGAAGGGCTCAAGCCCCTCGGCCTCGAAGCGCTGGATGGCAAACACCGGCGCGACCCCCAGCGCCTGACGACCAGCGGCGAGCCGATAGGTGTAGGGGATCTCGATGAACAGCTGTTCGAGATCGACACCGGTTGGAGTGGTGGCGGTGAAATAGCCACTGGGGTTGGCGTTGTTACCCGCCGGCGGTGGCGGCACACCGGGATCGGTCACCGGCTGCGGCGGGTTGGTCGGCAGGAACAGCAAGCCACCCGGACTGGCGATCTCACCCGCGCCCGGGGGCCCGGCGAGCTGATCCGGCGCCGCGGCGAAATTCTCCCACACCGCACGATCGCGATAGCGGGTGTTCATGCCGCCGTTGCCGAAAAGGCTGACCCCGATGGTAGCGTTGGCACCGAGCGCACGGTTGTAGCCAAAGCTCGGGATCAGGAACCAGTCGGCATCACTGTCATAGTCGCCGGGAGTGACGAAAGGACCGGCCGGAAAACCACTGGCCGGATCGACAGTGAAATCGGGATTGGCCACATAACCACGCGGCGACGGACGAAAAAAGGCGACACCGAGGTCGAATCCCTCACCGACAAAGGCCATCCCTGCGGGATTGGTCGCCGCGGCCAGGGTATCCTGAGGGAGCGCAGCCGCGACCCCCGCCATCGCCTTGGAACGCGCCCCCCAGCCGTGCGCGAAATAACCATTGGTCGCCGACGCAAGCATCGGCACACCCCCCAACACCAGGGACACCACCAGGGCCCCTCGAAACGTTGATCCCATCCACGACCCCTCCATTGCGCGAGCTGAGACGATGTATTCGACAAGCGGAGCACTCCCTGTACCGCGACCACGCCACCCAGGCATACGCCGAGCCTGGCAACACCTGCAGGGCGACGACTGATCAAGGGGTTAGGAAAGGATGCTGCTGGAACGGTTGCGATTTGTCAAAGACCGACAATCGTCAACATGAGAACAGGCAATGCTCACGCCAGCAGCATGAGATCGGATGGGAGTGGATCGGCAGGCAGGAACGCAGACCGAGGTCCTCACGCCACGAGGCTCAACGCCCCGCGTGCAGATGATTCATGACCTGCTGGAAGCGCCCCTGCAGTAGCTGCTCGAGCACACGCTCGGCATCGCACAGGGCCCCATCGATCGCCTGACGATCAGCGCCGGAGGGCCGTCCAAGCACGTAACCGGTGACCAGCGAACGATCACCCGGGTGGTCGATCCCGATCCGCAGACGCCAAAAATCCCGCCCCCCGAGGGCCGAGATCGAGTCACGCAAACCATTGTGGCCGGCGTGCCCCCCGCCCTGCTTGAGTCGCACCGTACCAACCGGCAGGTCGAGTTCGTCGTGGGCGATCAGGATACGCTCGGTCGGGATATCGAAATAATGCGCCACCGCCGCCACCGAGCGGCCACTGTGGTTCATATAGGTCGAGGGCTTGAGCAGACGCAGATCGTACCCCCCGACCACACAGCGACAGAGCGCACCGTGGAAACGGCTCTCGGGGCGAAAGTCCGCATTGGCCGACCTGGCCAAGGCATCGACGAACCAGAAACCGACGTTATGGCGTGTTGCCTCGTACTGGGCACCAGGATTACCGAGACCGACGATCAAGCGAATGCCATCATCCGACATCTAGAGGGCTTTCCGTACTGAAGGGACAGGCAGGGTGCAGAAGACACCACAGGAAGGGAGGGATGATTATGCGCCCGGCGGCCCGATGCCGCCGGACACAGGAGACCGATCAGGCCTCCTCGGCGCCCTCCTCGGACGCGTCGTCGTCAGCATCACCACCCTGGGCAGCGTGGACCGCGACCACCACCTCGTCACCGGCAGCGGCATGAGCCAGCTCCACACCGGCCGGCAGCGCCAGCTCGGAGAGGTGAACGATGGCGCCAATCTCCATCGCGGCCATGTCGACCTCGACGAACTCAGGCAGATCCTTAGGCAGGCAGCTCACCTCGACCTCGGTCAGCGAGCGGGCGATCTGACCACCGGCCTTAACCCCGACACACTCCTCCTCGTTAAGGAAGTGCAGCGGCACGCTCATGCGCAGCTGCTCGTCCTGGGTAACACGCTGGAAGTCGACGTGCAGGATGAAGGGCTTGGCCGGGTGACGCTGCAGGTCCTTGAGCACCACGGTCGAGGTCTCCTCACCGATGGTGAGATTGAGCACGTGCGAGTAGAAGGCCTCGTGCTCGAGGTGCTTGAGCATCTCGTTGTGGGAGACGGTGACCATCTGCGGTTCCTGGTGACCACCGTAGACGATAGCGGGCACCTCGCCGGCGCGACGCAGGCGGCGGCTCGCACCCTTCCCCACGGTTTCGCGCGGCTGCGCAATGACGTTGAAATCGACGCTCATTGGCGTTCTCCAAATCGATAAGGGACTCAAATGAAATACGCCGGGGTCCCGCGACCAGGACCCCGGCGCTCGGTGGTCACTCGAACAGGTGACCAGGTCGCGCGTCTCGCCGGAGCAAGACACGACACAAGCGGTTTTAGTCGACGAACAGCGAGCTGACCGACTCCTCGGTCGAGATGCGCCGCATGGTCTCGGCAAGCAGTTCCCCGATATGGAGCTGGCGCACCTTTGGGCACTCCGCCGCCGGCCCGCGCAGCGGGATGGTGTTGGTCACCACCAGCTCATCGAGCACCGAATTGGTGATGTTGTCGATGGCCGGACCGGAGAGCACCGGGTGGGTACAGTAGGCCGCCACCATCTTGGCACCATGGTTCTTCAGCGCCTCGGCTGCCCGACACAGGGTACCGGCGGTATCGACCAGGTCGTCGACGATCACGCAGGAGCGACCTCGCACGTCACCGATGATGTTCATCACCTGGGCCTCGTTGGCCCGCGGTCGGCGCTTGTCGATGATCGCCAGGTCGGCATCGTCGAGACGCTTGGCCACGGCACGAGCACGCACCACACCACCAACGTCGGGCGAGACCACCATCAGGTCGTCGTACTTCTGGCGCCAGATGTCACCGAGCAGGATCGGCGAGGCATAGACGTTGTCGACCGGGATGTCGAAGAAGCCCTGGATCTGATCGGCGTGCAGATCGACGGTCAGCACGCGGTCGGCGCCGACCTTACCGATCATCTTCGCGACCATCCGCGCACTGATCGGCACCCGCGCCGAGCGCGGACGCCGATCCTGGCGGGCATAGCCGAAGTAGGGGATCACCGCGGTGACGCGCTTGGCCGAGGCCCAGCGCAGGGCGTCGACCATCACCAGCAACTCCATCAAATGGTCGTTGGTGGGGGCACAGGTCGGCTGGACGACGAAGACGTCGCGCCCACGCACGTTTTCCTGGATCTCGGCCATCACCTCACCGTCGCTGAACTGGCCGACGACGGCCTTGCCCAACGGGAGATTGAGGCGACTTGCGATTTCAGCCGAAAGCTCCGGGTTGGCATTCCCGGAGAAGACCATCATGTGGCTGGCGGGCACTGGCATCTTCCTGTCTGCGCGGCTGCAGAGCTGATATGGCTGGGGCGCCAGGATTCGAACCTGGGGATGCCGGGATCAAAACCCGGTGCCTTAACCGCTTGGCCACGCCCCAAAAGATGAAAGACGATGTTCGGATGCGACACAACGAGTCGCGTAGTTCCTTAATCTAGACCCGTTCGACCTGACCGGAGAAATCATCGAGTCGATCGAGCAGCGGAGAACGATTGCAGCCACGCGCCACAAAGCCGTCGATCCCGGCCGGTCGCTGCTCCCAGGCAGCGAGCGCCTGATCACGCTCAGCGAACGCCGCGAATACACAGGCCCCAGTCCCGGTGAGCCTGGCCTCCCCCCATCGAGACAACCACTCGAGGGCGTCGGCAACCGCTGGATACTCGTCGCGGACGACAGGGAGGCAGTCGTTGACGACATCCCCGTCTAGAAAGTTCGCAAGTGTGATCGGTTTCGAGTCGCGTGTCAATCGCGGATGCGTGAACACCGCCTGGGTCGACACCGAGCAGGGCGGCGCCAGCACCAGGAACCAGGGCTCGGGCAGCTCAACGGGGCTGAGCCGCTCGCCGACCCCCTCGCCCCAGGCGGCCTGACCACGCACGAACACCGGCACATCGGCCCCCAGCGGCAGTGCCAGCCGAGCCAACGCCTCGGTGTCGAACCCAGTGCCCCAGAGCGCGTTCAGCGCCACCAGGGTGGTGGCCGCGTCCGAGCTACCACCGCCGAGCCCGCCACCCATCGGCAACACCTTCTCACAGCGGATATCGACCCCGAGCCGGCAGTCGCTCGCCATCTGCAGCGCCCGCGCCGCACGGACCGTGAGATCGGCCTCGGCGGCGACCCCGGGCAGCTCGCCGGCACGGCACACCGCACCATCATCGCGCACCCGGAGATGCAGCCGGTCGCAACGATCGACGAACTGGAACACCGTCTGCAACTCGTGATAGCCATCGGCGCGCCGCCCCACCACCCGCAGCATCAGGTTGAGCTTGGCCGGTGCCGGCCAGGCGGTCCAGGCGTCGTTGTCGGTGAGGGCTGCATCGATCATGGTTGCGATTCTCTTGGCTGCGATTGGTTGTCATCGGCGGCGGTCCGTGAAGAGCGATAACGCTCGATCACATCCGTCAGGTAGGCATGCCCTGGATGCGCCTCGAGCGCGCGCGCCCACACCGCCTGCGCCTCGTCGTGGCGCCCCAGCTCCCACAACACCTCGCCCAGGTGCGCAGCGATCTCGCCATCATCGAGGGCGGCGAAGGCACGCTGCAGATACTCGAGCGCGGTGTCATAGTCGCCGAGGCGGTAGTGCACCCAGCCCATGCTGTCGAGGATCGCCGGCTCGTCGGGCTTGAGCGCGTAGGCGCGTTCGATGTAGCCACGTGCCTCGTCATAGCGCTCGGTGCGATCGGCGAGGGTATAACCAAGTGCATTGAGCGCATCGGCGTGCTCGGGATCATTGGCGATGATCTGACGAAGGTCGCGCTCGGCCAGCTCGAGTCGATCACGCTCCACGGCATAGAGCGCGCGAGCATATAGCAGGTTCGGCTCCTCCGGATAGACCTCGAGGGCCGCAGCATAGACCGCCATCGCCTGTCCCGGCTGCCCGACCTCGGCGAGGATCTCGGCCTCGACCATGTACAGCGCGATGGCATCCTCGGGGGCGCGATCACGCAACCGCTGCAGGATCTCGCGGGCACGAGCGAGATCGCCACCGCGGGCCTCGATCAACGCGATCCGCACCTGGGCATCGGTGTGGTTGGCATCCCCCACCCGCGCGTACCAGGACGCCGCCTGGCGATCGCGCCCAGCACGCTCCTCGGCCTGACCGAGATAGAAGGCCGCCTCATCGCGCCGCTGGCCGGTGGCGTAGAGCCGCTCGAAGTAGCCACATGCGGCCTCGAGATCATCGAGCTGCAGCGACAGGATACCGAGCGCAAAGAGCACATCGGGCTGCTTAGGTTGATTGGCGAGCAGTCGCGCGAACACCTCGCGCGCACTCCCGTAGTCGCGATCATCGACCAACAGCTGACCGTAGAGCATGCGCAAGGCGGCATCATCCGGGCTGTTGGCGACGAAGTCCTCGATCAGCTCCCGGGCCTCCGTACGCCGCCCCTCCGAGAGCAGCAGTCGAACCAGGAACAACCGCGGCTTGTTCCAGTCCGGGCGTAACCCCAAGGCATGTCGCGCCGCCGTAGCGGCAAGCTCGAAGCGCCCGGCGCTGGCCGCCACCATCGCCAGCGACTGGCGGGCCTCGGCACTCTCCGGGAAAGCCTCGACCAGCGCGCGCATCAGCGCCAACCGGGTCTCGACATCGGGGGCACGGGCGACGATCGAGACCACCTGGGCATAGGCCTCGGCGATCCCGTCACCGGCCAGCTCGACGAGCCGGCGCAGATGGGTGAGCGCTGCGGCCATGTCGTCGGCACGGAGACTGAGGAAGGCGGCCACCTGGTGTGCCGCCTCCGCCGTGGGGGCAAGCTCCAGCCACAATCGCAACGCGCGCCAAGCGGCCTCATCGTCGTCGGCGGCGATCGCGCTGCGCACGGCCAGTTCGGCCAAGCGTGGACGACGCGTCAGCATCGCGGCCTGCATGTAATAGTGGTGCGCGCGCACCAGCTCGCCACGCTGCACCGCGATCTCGGCGGCGAGTACGGCAAACACCCGCTCGGCATCCGGGGTGGTGCCGTCCGCCCCGGCGGCGGCCGGGCGCGGCTGCAACCACACCAGCGACAGTCCGAGCAGACTGGCGAGGATGGGCTTGAGAGGGATCGATGACATGGGCTTCCGGCACTTGGCCTCTGGTAAATGGGGTCTCGCGACACTGCGGGACATGGCGTCGACGCCTCGGGCGCTTGCACGCGGCAGCCGGCCGGCTCTATTGTGCATCAACATGCGCCAGCGGCGCGCAACCGGCAAGCGCCGCCCTGACGGCCGGATGACCACACCGCCACGCCGATGGAAGAAACCTCGACGACGACTGCGCCAGGTCAATCCACCCTCCTTTTTGCGACGCGAGCCAGGCCAACGGCATTGGTCCGAAGCGCCCAAAAATTGCTACTATGTTGCTGCTTGCACCCATTGGATGCGCAGTCTATCGGTGGCAGGAACTCGGACGTAAACGCCCTTAGAGATGATGCGACCGTGACGCCCCATGGCCGGGCCGGCGCCGATAACGGCAGCCCGACCTCTCCTATCGCTGAGCGAAATTCCAAGACAGATACCGATATGAAGCTGCTTGTTCTCGGACTCAACCATAAGACCGCCCCGGTCGACATCCGCGAACGGCTGGCGTTTGGTCCAGACATCATCGCCGGTGCCCTGCGTGACCTGACCGGATGCCAGGACGTGAGCGAGGGGGTGATCCTCTCCACCTGCAACCGTACCGAGCTCTACTGTGCCGTCGAGGACGGCGCCGAGTTGTCCGTGCGCCACTGGCTGAGCCAGTTCCACGGCATCGAACTCGAGCGCATCGACCCCTTCCTCTACGCCTACGCCGAACGCGACGCCGTCACCCATCTGCTGCGCGTCTCCAGCGGTCTCGATTCGCTGGTGCTCGGCGAGCCGCAGATCCTCGGCCAGGTCAAGAACGCCTACCAGACCGCCAAGGACTGCGGTACCACCGGCAAGCTGCTCGGTCGACTGTTCCAGCACACCTTCTCGGTGGCCAAGACGGTCCGCACCGAGACCGCCATCGGCAGCAACCCGGTCTCGGTCGCCTTCGCCGCCGTCAACCTCGCGCGCCAGATCTTCAGCGACCTGTCGCAGCAGACCGCGCTGCTGATCGGCGCCGGCGAGACCATCGAACTGGCCGCCCGCCACCTGCACAACAACGGCGTCGGACGGATCATCGTCGCCAACCGCACCGTCGAGCGCGCACACGAACTCGCCGCCCAGTTCGACGGCTTCGCCATCGCCCTGACCGAGATCGCCGGTCATCTCGCCGATGCCGATATCGTCATCGCCTCCACCGCCAGCCCGCTGCCAGTGCTCGGCAAGGGCACGGTGGAACGCGCGCTCAAGAAGCGCAAGCATCGTCCGGTGTTCATGGTCGACATCGCCGTGCCGCGTGACATCGAGCCCGAGGTCGCCGACCTCAACGACGTCTATCTCTACACCATCGACGACCTCAAGGAGGTCATCGACGAGAACCTGCGCTCGCGTCAGGCCGCCGCCGAGCAGGCCGAGGAGATCATCGCCTTCCACACCGAGGAGTTCCTCGCCTGGCTGCGCTCGCTCGATGCCGCCGGCCTGATCCAGGACTACCGTCACCGTGGCGAGGTGCTGCGCGACGAGGTGCTGGCCCGCGCACTGCGCCAGCTCGACGCTGGCAAGCCCCCGGCCGAGATCATCAAGTTCCTCGCCCATACCCTCACCAACAAGCTGCTGCACACCCCCAGCTCGCGGCTGCGTCAGGCAGCGCGTAACGGTGACGCGGAGATCCTCGAGGCGGCCAACGAGCTGTTCCAGCTCGATACCACCAACAACCGTACCGCCAATTCATGAACCCATCGATCCGGGGCAAGCTGGAGCGTATCTCGGATCGCTTCGACGAACTCATGGCGCTGCTCGCGGACGGCGAGACCCAGGCGGACCCCAACCGCTTCCGGGATCTCAGCCGCGAGTATGCCCAGCTCGATCCGCTGATGGCCTGCTATCGGCGCTATCTCGAGGCCGAGGACGACATCGCCACGGCCCGCGAGATGCTCGCCGATGCCGAGATGGCCGCGCTCGCCCGCGAGGAGCTGGCCGAGGCCGAGGCACGCTGCGCGGCGCTCGAACCCGAACTCATCACCCTGCTGATCCCACCCGACCCCAACGACCGCTGCAACGCCTTCCTCGAGGTCCGCGCGGGGACCGGCGGGGCCGAAGCGGCACTGTTCGCCGGCGACCTGATGCGCATGTACATGCGCTATGCCGAATTGCTCGGCTGGCGCGCCGAGCCGATCGCCGAGAGCCCCGGGGAACTCGGCGGCTACAAGGAGGTGGTGTTGCGCATCAGCGGTAGCGGCGTATTCTCTCGACTCAAGTTCGAGCCCGGCGCCCATCGTGTGCAGCGCGTCCCCGAGACCGAGTCGCAGGGCCGGGTGCATACCTCGGCCTGTACCGTCGCCGTGCTGCCCGAGGTCGAGGCGATCGACTCGATCGAGATCAACAGCGCCGATCTGCGCATCGACACCTATCGCGCCTCCGGCGCCGGCGGTCAGCACGTCAACAAGACCGACTCGGCGATCCGCATCACCCATCTGCCCAGCGGCATCGTGGTGGAGTGTCAGGAGGAGCGTTCGCAACACAAAAACCGCGCGCGCGCAATGTCGCTGCTACAGGCCAAGCTGCTCGCCGAGGCCCAGAGCAGCCAGGCCACGGAGCAGTCCGAGTCCCGCCGGTTACAGGTCGGCAGCGGCGATCGCTCCGAGCGCATCCGCACCTACAACTTCCCGCAGAACCGGGTCACCGACCACCGCATCAACCTGACCCTCTACAAGCTCGACGAGATCATGGCTGGGGCGCTCGACCAGGTCATCGAGCCGCTGCTCACCGAGTACCGTGGCGAACAGCTCGCCGCGATGATGAGCGCCTGAGGGTGGAGCGACCGCCCTCCCCCGGCCTCTTCATCGAGCAGCGCACCGACGAGAGCCTGACCCGGGCCACCGCGGCGCTGGCCCAGGCAGCTGGCACGGCGGCGCGACTTGAGGCCGAGCTACTGCTCGAGCAGTGCAGCGGCTGGTCACGCACCAGCCAGCGCGCTTGGCCAGAACGCCGGCTCGACCCGGCCACCGCCACGGCCTTCGCCGCCCAACTCGGACGGCGACTCGACGGCGAACCGATCGCCTACATCCGCGGCACCCAGGCATTTTGGACCCTGGAGCTGCGGGTCACCCCCGCGACCCTGATCCCACGCCCAGAGACCGAACTCTTGGTCGAGACCGCGCTCGCGCGAGGCCCGGCGGACAGGGCCTCCGTGCTCGACCTCGGTACCGGCAGCGGCGCGATCGCGCTGGCCGTGGCCAGCGAACGCCCGCACTGGCGGGTCACCGCTACCGATCGCAGCAGCGCGGCGCTCGCCGTGGCACGCGCCAACCGCGACCGTCTGGGACTCGACCTCGACCTGCTCGCCAGTGACTGGCTCGCCACCATCGCCCCCCGGAGCTGCGACCTGATCCTCAGCAATCCGCCCTATATCGACGGCGCCGACCCCCATCTCGACCAGGGTGACCTGCGCTTCGAGCCGCGCAACGCCTTGACCCCGGGCGCCGACGGACTGGCGGCGATTCGCGCCATCCTCGCCGACGCCCGGCGCTGCCTGCGTCCGGGCGGGTGGCTGATGGTCGAGCACGGTTACGACCAGGGGGCCGCGGCGCGTACCCTGTTCAACGCCGCCGGGCTCGTCGAGGTCGCGACCCTAAACGATCTCGCCGGACTCGACCGGGTCACGCTCGGGCGCCGCTGAACGCGGCCCCGGCGCCTCGCCCCCCATCCCCAGCCGCCGCACCGCAGTCTCGCGTATCCACTGCTCGACCCGCGCGTTGAGCCGTTCAGGATCACCGTCGTCACAGCCGATCGGCGCCCCGATGATCAGCCGGATGCGCCCGGGACGACGCAACAGCGAACGCGCCGGCCAGCAACGACCGGCATCGTGCACCATCGGCAACACCCGCACCCCCGCCTTGCAGGCGAGCTTGGCGCCCCCCCCGTTGAAGCGTCCGATCCGCCCCGGCGGCTGACGCGTACCCTCGGGGTAGATCACCACGCTGATGCCCGCACGCAACCGCTCGCGCCCGATCCTGAGGATGGTCTTGAAGGCGTTGACCGGGCGGCCGCGATCGATCGCGATCGGCTTGAGCAGCGCCAGCCCCCAGCCGAAGAAGGGCACCCACAGCAGCTCGCGTTTGAGCACCGTGGCCTGCGGCGAGACCAGCAACTGCAGATAGAAGGTCTCCCACTGGCTCTGGTGATTGGCCATCACCACCACCGCCTCACCGGCGGGGATGTGCTCGCGCCCCTCGACGACGATCTCGATGCCGTTAAGCCGGCGCAACAGCCACATGGTGGCGCGCGACCACAGATTGACGAAACGATAGCGCTGCGCGAAGTCCATCCAGGGGGCCAGCAGCAGCGCGAGCAGGCTGTGGACGATCCCCATCAGGTTGTAGAGGACGAAGAACAGGAGGCTGCGCAGCCACACCTCCAGGTCGGCCTTGTCGTTGTACATCGGCAAATGTGCTCCCATCTCTTCGACAGCGGGCCGAGCGTCGACCGCCCGGAGGCGACCGCCCCAACCGCCGTCAGGCCCGATTATATCGCCACCATTGCAGCAGGCCGGCCCCCCCGATCGGGTCGATGCCCGCGACCACGACCAGCATTGGGCAGCCATATGGACAGCGTCGACGCCGACCGTATCAAGGAGCGCGAGATCCCGTTCCAGGAGTTGCACCCCAACCCCGATCAGGCCGCGACCGCGGCGGCCTTTCTCGCCGAGGTCGAGGGGGTGCTCCTCACCGAGACCTCCTCACCGACCCTGCTGCGGATACGCTACGATGTCCTCCAGCTCACCCTGCGGGAGATCGAAGAGGCACTCGCCGAACTCGGGCTGCACCTCGACAACGGATTGCTCCCTAGGGTCAAGCGCGCGCTCTACGACTACACAGAGGAGACCCAGCGGGCCAATCTCGGCTATCCCAGGTGCAAGGGCAACTGTCTCAAGCAGGTGTTCGCCAAGCGTTACGCGCTGATCGAGCACGGCTGTCGCGACCAGCGCCCCGAGCACTGGCGGCGCTATCTCTAGGCAGACCCGCCGCCGGGGCTGTCCCGCACGCCGTACCATGACCCCAGACCCACGCTACAGCCGCCAGATCCTGCTCCCCGGGTTCGGCGAGGACGGTCAGCAACGCCTGCGTCAGGCGCGCGTGCTGCTGATCGGGCTCGGCGGACTCGGCTCGCCGATCGCCATGTACCTCGCCGCAGCCGGTGTCGGCAAGCTCCACCTGGCCGACTTTGACGCCGTCGATCTCTCTAACCTGCACCGCCAGATCGTCCACGACACCACCACCGTCGGCCAACCCAAGGTCGACTCGGCGATGACTCGACTGGCGGCGCTCAACCCCGAGGTCGAGCTGGTGCCACTCAAGGGCAGCGCCACCGCCGCCCGGCTGCCCGAGCTAGTCGCCGATGTCGACCTGGTGATCGACGCCTGCGACAACTTCGCCACCCGCTTCGCCATCAACGCCGCCTGCATGAACGCCGGCGTGCCCCTGATCTCGGGCGCGGCGATCGGCACCGAGGGCCAGGTCAGCGCCTTCTCCGGGCGTCCCGGCGGCCCCTGCTACCAGTGCCTCTATCCGCGCGAGGTCGGCGAGGAGGAGGGCTGCGCGGTGCGCGGCGTGCTCGGACCGGTGGTCGGCATCATCGGCGCCACCCAGGCCACCGAGGCGATCAAGATCCTCACCGGCCTCGGCGAGCCGCTGTTCGGTCGGCTGCTGCTGCTCGATGCACTGCGCATGCAGTGGCGCAGCCTGACCCTCCCCCCCGACCCCGACTGCCCGGTGTGCGGCGGGCACGGATGACCAGCAAGCCGCGCCACGCGCCCCGACAGCCGGAGACCTCTCAGATGCGATTCGCAGTCAGCCCCGACCAACTTCGCCGCGCCAAGGTACCGCACGAACTCTTTCTCACCAATCTGATCGGTAACCACATCCTGATGACGGTCGCCATCGGCGGCATCGCCGGCAGCTTCCCCTGGCTGCTGGCGCTGATCCCGACGACCTCCTTTGCCATCCTCGGCTTCACCCTGTGGCGCGCGCGCCGCGCCCGCGGGCGCGACCCCTGGTACGTGATGTGTCACTGGCAGGTGTGCGCGCGGCGCAGCCGCATCTTCCTGACCATGCTGTCGCTGTTGGTGGCGAGCGCAACCCTCGGCTGGGTCGGCTACACCTATGGTGGGATGATGCAAGAGGCGGTATGGGCACTGGTTGCCGGCACCGGCATCCTGCCGGTGATGGCAACCGTACTGGTACTGGTGATCGTCGAGTCCGACGCCCTCTACCACGCCCACGAGGCACGGCTACCGGCCTGGGTGGTGGCGCGCTACCCCGCCCCAGCCGCGCAACGGATCGATGACGACGCTCAGCCGAGCGCGTAGTCGAGCACCAGCCCGACGAACACCGCCATGCCGAAGTAGTTGTTGTTGAGGAAGGCGGCGAAGCAGGGGCCAGGCTCACGCTTGCGGATCAGCCACTGCTGGTAGAGGGCGAGCCCGGCGGCGACCGCCAACCCCAGCAGGTACCAGCCACCGCGCCCGGTGACCGTGCCGACCCACAGCAACAGCGCCAGCATGATGAGCTGCAACAGCCCGATGATGACACGGTCCCAGCGCCCGAACAGGATCGCGGTGGACTTCACCCCGATCTCGAGGTCGTCATCACGATCGACCATGGCGTACTGGGTGTCGTAGATCAGCGCCCAGATCAAGGTGGCGACGAACAACACCCAGGCATAGAAGGGGATGGTCCCGGTCACCGCAGTGAAGGCCATCGGGATCGCCCAACCGAAGGCGGCACCGAGAAAGAGCTGTGGCAGATGGGTATAGCGTTTCATGAACGGATAGAGCGCGGTCAGCACTACCGCCACCACCGACAGCGCCACCGTCTGCCAGTTGAGCATCAACACCAGCCCGAAGGAGGCCAGACAAAGGGCGATGAACACGCCCAGCGCCTCACCGGCGCTCACTCGACCGGTGGCCAGTGGACGCTGGTTGGTCCGCCGCACATGACCGTCGAAGTCGCGATCGGCATAGTCGTTGATCGCGCACCCGGCCGAGCGCATCAGCAGCACCCCGAGCACAAAGATCAGCACGACCGACCAGGGCGGCTGCCCCGCGCCAGCCAACCACAGTGCCCAGAGCGCCGGCCACATCAGCAGCAGGCTGCCGATCGGCCGGTTGAACCGCACCAGCAGCAGATATTCATGCAACCGCTCACGCCAGAAGGCGGGACGCAGCGCCTTAGCTGTTACCTCTTGAAGACTCATATCGCAGGTCGACTCTCACCCGATTCGTGAAGTTGGCGACGATGCCCGCCGGCACGGCGGATGGGGGAACGGTCAGGGATCGTGACGACGTGGCCGCAGCAGACGGGCCCCGGCATCGTCTGCAGGTGCGGGGATTATCGCACAGCCGCACGCGATCGAACCGACAGACGCCCAACGCCCGCGCTCAAGCACGCCCGTAGTCGACCCGGTCCCCGAGCCAGCGCTGTACCAGCGGCTCGAACAGACCCCGATGCTCGCTCAGCACCCGGTCGGCGGCCTGCTGGGCGGCTGAGAGCAGTTGCTGGTCACGCAGCGGATCGGCGATACGGAACTGCACCGCCCCGGTCTGGCGGGTGCCCAGCACCTCACCGGCACCGCGCAACGCCAGGTCGCGCTCGGCGATCTCGAAGCCGCTGTTGGTGGCGCGCAGGATCCCCAGGCGCTCGCGCGCCACTGCCGAGAGCGGCGCGCGATAGAGCAGCAGGCAGTAGCTCTCGACCGCACCGCGCCCGACCCGGCCCCGGAGTTGATGGAGCTGGGCGAGCCCCAAGCGCTCGGGGTTCTCGATGATCATCAGACTGGCATTGGGCACATCGACCCCGACCTCGATCACCGTAGTCGCCACCAGTAGGTCGAGTTCACCGCCAGCGAAGGCGGCCATCACCGCCTCGCGCTCGGCGCCACGGATGCGTCCGTGCACCAGCCCCACGCGCAGCCCGCTGAGCCGCTCGGCGAGCTGGCGCGCGGTCTCCTCGGCGGCCTGGCACTCGAGCACCTCCGACTCCTCGATCAGGGTGCAGACCCAGTAGGCCTGACGCCCCTGGGCACAGGCCTCGCGCACCCGTTCGATCACCTCCTCACGACGACCATCGGGCACCGCCACCGTGGTGATCGCCTGACGCCCCGGCGGCAAGGCATCGATCACCGAGAGGTCGAGATCGGCGTACATCGTCATCGCCAACGAACGCGGGATGGGCGTAGCGGTCATGATCAGCTGATGGGCTAGCGCGCCCTCTCCCCCACCCTTTTCACGCAGCCGCATGCGCTGGTGCACACCGAAACGATGCTGCTCGTCGATGATCACCAGCCCCAGCTCGGCGAAGCGCACCTCGTCCTGGAACAGCGCATGGGTGCCGACCACCAGTCGCGCCTCGCCCGAGGCGATGCGCGCCAGCAGCTCGGCGCGCTCACGCCCCTTGTGACGACCAGTCAGCCACAGCGTAGTGATACCGAGTTCGCCGAGCCAACCACCAAGGGTACGATGGTGCTGCTCGGCGAGCAGCTCGGTGGGGGCCATCAGCACCGCCTGATGTCCGCACTCGATCGCCTGCAGCGCAGCGAGGGCGGCGACCACCGTCTTGCCTGCACCGACATCCCCCTGCAACAGCCGATGCATCGGCCGGGCGAGGCCGAGATCGGCAGCGATCTCACCGACCACTCGCTCCTGCGCCGGGGTCAGTGAGAACGGCAAGCGCGCGCGCAAGCGCGCGCGCAGCGCGCCGTCGCCGACGAGCGGCGGCGCGGTCTGCGCCGCCTGGGTCTCGCGCAAGCGTCGCAGGCTCACCTGGTGTGCCACCAGCTCTTCGAAGGCCAGTCGTTGGAAGCTCGGGTGACGGCGCTCGACCAGCGCCTCTAGCGTCGCCTCGGCGGGTGGACGGTGGAGATAACGCAGCGCCTCGCTCAGCGTCGGCAACCCCAACGGCGCGAGCACAGTCGCCGGCAGACACTCGGCCGGGGCACGGGTCTCGAGCAACACCAGCGCCTGCTCAGTCAGACCACGCAGCGACGCCTGACTCAGGCCCTCGGTCGCGGGATAGACCGGGGTCAGCCCAGGCTCGAGCCCCTCCTGCCCCGCCCCCTGGATGCGATATTCTGGGTGCACCATCTCGAGGCCGCGCGGCCCCTGGCGGACCTCGCCGTAGCACGACAGCCGTACCCCCGGGTGCAGCGCCGTGACCTGCTGACTAGAGAAGTGGAAAAAGCGCAACATCAGCGCACCGAGACCACCGTCGGTGAGCCACACCTTGAACGAGCGCCGGCGCCCGAGGGCGATCCCGGCCTCGCTGATCTCGGCCTCGACCAACGCCTCCTGACCGACCCGCAGCTCGGCGAGCGGTATTGCCCGACTCCGGTCCTGATAGCGGGTCGGCAGGTGCAGCAGCAGATCCTGGACACTATGGATCCCCAGCCGGGCGAGACGCTCGGCAATACGAGGGCCGACCCGATGCAGCCGCTCGACCGGGATCTGGTCGAGTGCCTCGGTGTCGGCAAGCGTGCGATCTGGTGCGGATTGAATCAAGGCGCTGGTATCTGCTCTAATCGCCATGCGGGCCCCGTCATGGCGCCCGCCGTTGTACGGTACCGCGACCCCGCCACCAGCACTGGCCCCGGAGATCGACCTCCTCTCGCCGATGATCGAACAGCACAGCCTCAGCATCGCGACCCAGGGTCGCGGCACCTACGAGATCACCAACGCCGTACAGCAACGGGTGTGCCAAAGCGGCATCATGACTGGACTTTGCCACGTCTTCGTGCATCACACCAGTGCCTCGCTGCTGTTGTGCGAGAATGCCGACCCCTCGGTGCGTCACGACCTCGAACACTTCCTCGCCCGGCTCGCCCCCGACGGCGACCCGGTCTACACCCACGCCGCCGAGGGTCCGGACGACATGCCGGCGCACCTGCGCGCCATCCTCACCAAGATGGACCTCACCCTCCCGATCAGCGACGGGCGCTGCGCGCTCGGCACCTGGCAAGGGGTCTACCTCTACGAGCACCGCACCGGCGCGCAGCACCGACGGCTGACCCTCACACTCGACGGCGTCTGAGACCGACTCAGCGGCCGGCCAAGGCCGCGCCATGACGGGCACGGATCGCGGTGGCGAGCTGATGCACGGCCATCGCGTAATAGGTACTGCGGTTGTAGCGGGTGATCACCCGGAAGTTGTCGAAGCCTACCCAATACTCAGGGCCACCGCGGGCATCGAGCGACAGCAGGCTCAAGCCTCCACGCCCCGGCACACCATCGAGGTCGACCCCGTGGGCACTGAGGGTGGAACGACCATGACGACTGCTGAAGCCGGTCTTGAGCGCCCCGACACCCTGCCCCGAACGCACCGACACACGCACCGCCACCGGTTCGCCGCTGCGCCAACCATGGGCCTTGAAGTAGTGGGCGACGCTGCCGATGGCATCATTCGGGTTCCAGAGATCACGCACCCCATCGTCGTCGAAGTCGACCGCATAGCGCTGGAAGCTAGTGGGCATGAACTGACCGAGCCCCATGGCCCCGGCATAGGAACCACGCGGCTCGCGCGGATCGATCCCGGACTCGCGAGCCATCAGCAGAAAGGCCTCGAGTTCACCGCTAAAGTAATCGGCGCGACGTGGATAGGCGAAGGCGAGCGTAGCCAGGGCGTCGAGCACCCGGGTGGTGCCGACATAACCGCCATAGCGTGTCTCCACCCCGAGGATGGCGACGATGTACTCCGGGGCCACGCCGTAGCGCGCGCTAGCGCGTGCCAGAGGTGCGGTGTGGGCACGCCAGAACCGCACCCCGCCAGCGATATTGTCGGCGGTCACGAACTTGCCGCGATAGCGCGTCCAGGCCCCGCTCGGGGAACGAGAGGCGCGTGGCGCCTGACGGTCCATCAGCTCGATGATCCACTGCTCGCGCTGGGCCTCGGAGAGCACCCCGGCGATCACCTCGGGGGCGAAGCCATGCTCCCGGGCCATACGCACCACGAAACGCGAGGCAGGGGCGCTGGCGGCAAAGTCGCCCCCCAGCTCACCGTCGGCAGTCAACGGCAGGGCCGCGCTGGAGAAGGGATCGAGGGCGACACGTTGCTGGGCACTGGCACTGCAGCCGGCGACCAGCAGCGACGCGCAGAACACGAGAAAGAGACTGAGACGACGCATGTGGAGACCCGCTTCCTGGCTGAGTGAAGATTGAGAGATGACCGATGCCCGCGCACCAGAGCCCGTGGAGGGCCTGCGTTCGCCCCGGAAGACCCGGGCGGCTATCGCCAATGGTATGCCATCAGCCGAATACTACAATTCGCCCGCCCGGGCGGTGCGCGCTCAATCGCTCAGGCTCATCACCGCATCCATCTCCACCCCGGCACCCTTGGGCAGGGCCGCCACCCCAACCACCGCGCGCGCCGGATAGGGCTCGGCGAAGTAATCGCTCATCACCTGGTTGACCACCGGGAAGTGGCCCAGATCGGTGAGAAAGACGTTGAGCTTGACGATATCGGCAAGGGTGCCGTTGGCGGCACGGGCGACCGCCGCGAGGTTATCGAAGACCCGCCGCACCTGGACCTCGATATCGCCATCGACCAGGGCCATGGTCTCCGGAATCAAAGGGATCTGACCCGAAAGATAGACGGTATCGCCGATTCGTACCGCCTGCGAATAGGTACCAATGGCCTGAGGGGCCTGATCGGTAGAGATCACGCGTTTGTTCATCGAAGGACCTCACATGCGCTGGATGACGCCGACGGGCGGCGGAGATCGTCTCCGCTGGCCCACGAACCAGGCGTAAACCGTTATAATCTCAGCCTTGTCGTTCTGGGATCAACCGTCATGCCTGCGCTCTACGAATCGAACATCCCCTCACTCCCGCTGCTCGGCCGTGGCAAGGTCCGGGACATCTATGCCGTCGGCGAGGATCACCTGTTGGTGGTCGCCAGCGACCGGCTCTCTGCCTTCGACGTGGTGCTGCCACAACCGATCCCCGGCAAGGGCGAGGTGCTCACCCGGGTCTCCAACTTCTGGTTCGGACGCATCGCCGAGCTGATCCCCAACCAGCTCTCGGACATCCCGGTCGAGGCGGTGGTCACCGACCCCGAGATCCTCGCCGCGCTCGGCGATCGCGCCATGGTGGTGCGCCGTCTCAAGCCGCTGCCGGTCGAGGCGATCGTGCGCGGCTACCTGATCGGCTCGGGCTGGAAGGACTATCGCGCCAGCGGCGCTGTGTGCGGCATCGCCCTGCCCCAGGGGCTGCGTCAGGCCGACCAGCTCCCGGAGGCAATCTACACCCCCTCGACCAAGGCCGAGATCGGCGATCACGACGAGAACATCGACTTCGCCCGCACCGTCGATCTGCTCGGTCGCGAACTGGCTGAGCAGGTACGCGACACTGCCATCGCCATCTATACCCGCTGTGCGGCCTATGCACGCGAACGTGGCATCATCATCGCCGACACCAAGTTCGAGTTCGGGCTCGACGACGCCGGCCGACTGCACCTGATCGACGAGGTACTCACCCCCGATTCCTCGCGCTTCTGGCCGGCCGACGAATACCGTCCCGACACCAGCCCGCCGAGCTTCGACAAGCAATTCGTGCGCGACTACCTCGAGACCCTCGACTGGGACAAGACCCCGCCGGGGCCAGAGCTGCCGCAGTCGATCATCGACCGCACCGCCGCCAAGTACCACGAGGCCGAGCAGCGTCTCACCCAGGGCTGACTCAGGCCGGCGGCGCGACCTACAACACCCCGCGCCGCGGCAGGGATACCCCGGGTGCGCTGGCGCCTCGAGACACCAGCGCACCCGGCCCACCGCCACGTTCAAGCGCGATCGCGTGCCGAGCGCACCGGCGCGCACCGCCCCGCCAGGGGGTACATCAGCGTCAGTGGAGGGATCACGGATGAAACTCGCCCGCAACCTGTTCGCCATCTTCGGGGTGCTCTGCGCACTCGCCATCGGCTATGGCGCGGCACGACTAGCGCCGCTCATCACAACCTTCGACCCTGAGGCGCCCCGGGTCTATGCCGAGTTCGGCCAGCGCCTGCTCGCGACCGGCGACCCCGGCATGGCGATGATGTGGTCGGTGCCGGTCGAGGAGGGACTGACGGTCGAGGACGTGATCGACTCGCTCAAGAGCCTGGCCGTCTCCAACAACCTGCTGTTCGTCGGCGAGTCACCCTTCTATCAGCAGATCGAGGCGATCACCGGCGAGCCCTATCGCTATGTCAACTTCCTCTCCTTCTGCGACGCCCGGGTCGGGCGCCAGATGCTCGAGCACCGCAACGAGTACAGCGGCTTCATGCCCTGTCGCATCGCCCTGGTCGAGGACGCCGCAGGACGGCTGCACCTCTACAGCATGAACCTCGACCTGATGATCCACGGCGGCACCAGTCTGCCCCCCGAGCTAGAGCAATCGGCCACCCGGGTGCGCGACACCATCTGGAGCATCATGCAGGGGGCGGCGGTCGGCGAGTTCTGACCTGCAGGGGCGGATTTGACCTCCATCAAGGGGTAATCGACGGGACCGGACGAGACTGCGCCCGCCCCCGCCGTCAGAGGTGCGGGACAGGCCCCGTCCACCCACAGGAGACCGCCCCATGTACTGCAACCAGTGTGAACAGACCTTCCGCAACAGCGCCTGTGTGAACTCGCCCGGCACCTGCGGCAAGGACGCCGACGTACAGTCGCTGCAAGAGACCCTGCTCTACGGCCTCAAGGGGATGGCCGCCTACGCCCATCACGCACGCCGCCTCGGCCACCACGACGAGACCGTCTCGGCGTTCATCGAAGAGGCGCTGTTCGTCACCATGACCAACGTCAACTTCGACCCCGAGGCGCTGCTCGATTACTGTCTGCGCTGCGGCGAGATGAACCTGCGGGTGATGGAGCTGCTCGACGCGGCCCATGTCGAGACCTTCGGCGCCCCCGCCCCGAGCCAGGTGCGCGAGGGCACCGAGGCCGGTCCCGGCATCCTCGTCACCGGCCACGACCTGCTCGATCTCTGGGAGCTGCTGTGCCAGGTCGAGGGCACCGCGATCCGCGTCTACACCCACGGCGAGATGCTCCCCGCGCACATGTACCCGAGGTTGCGCGATCATCCCAACCTGGCCGGTCACTACGGCGGCGCCTGGCAGGATCAGAAGCGCGAGTTCGCCGCCTTCTCCGGCCCGGTACTGGCCACCACCAACTGCGTGCTGATTCCGCCCGAGCAGTATCGCGACCGGCTCTACACCATCCGCGCCACCGGCGTCCCCAACGCCCGGCGTCTCCCCGATGGCGACTACTCGGCGCTGATCACCGCCGCTCAGACCTGCCCGCCCTGCCCCGAGGCGCCCGCCGGTGAGTCGACCATCGGCTTCCACCGCCAGGTGCTGCTCGATCAGGCACCGACCCTCGTCGAGGCGGTCAAGTCCGGCGCGATCAGCCACTTCTTCGTCATCGGCGGCTGCGACGGCGCCGAGAAGGGGCGCAACTACTTCACCGACTACGCCCGCGCCACCCCGCCGGACTCCTTCATCCTCACCCTCGGCTGCGGCAAGTACCGCATCCGCGACCACGACTACGGCGAGCACCTGGGGCTGCCGCGGCTACTCGACATGGGCCAGTGCAACGACGCCTATGGCGCCATCGCCGTCGCCGCCGCGCTGGCCGAGGCCTGCGAGTGCGGCATCAACGATCTGCCGCTGACCCTGGTGGTGAGCTGGTTCGAGCAGAAGGCGGTGGCGGTGCTGCTGAGCCTGCTGCACCTCGGCGTGCGCGGCATCACCCTCGGCCCCAACCCACCGGCCTTTATCACCCCCGGGGTGTTCGCGATCCTGCAGCAGCGCTACGACCTGCGTCTCACCGGCCAGGACCCCGAGGGCGATCTGGCGCGCGCGCTGGCCGCCGCCTGAGGCTCAGTCCGGCCCGAGCCCAGGCTCGAGGGCGGCGAGTTCGACCAGCCGGGGACGATCGAGCAGGGTGACATGACGCCCCTCGAGCGCGATCACCCCGGCGTCGACGAACTGACGCAGCGCCCGCGACAAGGTCTCGGGCTGGATCGACAGACGCGAGGCAAGCACCCCCTTGGGCACCTCCAGGCGCAGCGCGCGCCGCTCCGGCGGCAAGCGTTCGAGCAGATAGCGCGCCAGCCGACCGCTGGCGGTATGCAGGGTGAGATGGTCGATCTCGCCGATCAGCCCACGCAGCCGCTGACTCAGCGACCCGAGCAGCAGGAAGCAGGTGTCGACCGACTCGCGCAGCATGGCGGCGAAGTCGGCCGCGTCGATCGCGATCAGCTCGGTCGGCGTGAGCGCGCTGGCGCACACCGGATAGCTCGGGCGGTTGAGGAACATCAGCGCCTCGGCGAAGGTCTGTCCGGGGGAGACGATCTCGATGACCTTACGCGCACCATCGGGCGCGAGCCGGTAGAGTTGCATCTGCCCGGCGCACACCAGGAAGAAGCGCTCGGCCGCATCGCCCTGGAGAAACAGCGACTGCTCAGCGACCAGGGTGAGACGGGTGGTCCGCGCGGCGACCCGCTCGAGCTGCGTCGGCTCGAGCCGCGCGAGCAGGGGCGCGGCGCGCAATGACTCGATGACCTGGCGTTGCGACACTGTCCATCCCCAAGGTTTCGACCGTTCGTCGTGCATGCTAGCGCAGCCGGGCAGGCGACGCAGGCCGGGTATACTCTGGGGGACGCGCGCCGAGCGGCCGCACCCGTGGGGCGCACCGCCAGCCGATCGCGCCCCGAACGAGAACCCCGCAACGAGACCCAGACATGCTCACGATCTTCTTTGGCGACATCAAGCACGGTCGTCTCTCCCGCCTGGCCTATCTCGGCTGTCACGCCGCCCTGATCGCCCTGCTGGTGCTGGCCAGCTTCGGCCTCGCCAAGGGCCCTGAGGACTCGGCGCTGATCGCCGACATCAAGCTGGCCGTCCTGGTCGCCATCGCCGCCGTGCTGCTGATCGCCCAGGCCAATATCGCTGCCAAGCGCATCCGTGACGCCGGGCTGCCCGGCTGGTGGATACTGCTGTTGATCGCGCTGCTCAGTCTGACCATCGGGGCGCTGTTCGGTCACGAGCTGATCGCCGGTCTCGACCTGCTGCTGCTGCTACTGCTGCTGGTGCTGCCGACCGAGGCCTTCGGTAGGCGCGAGGCCTGAGCCACATGCCACGCCCGGCGACAGTGCCGTAACACGCCACGCCCAGTCCCGGAAGCCGCCACCGATGAAACGGCCACCGCCCACCCTCCTGCTCACCCTCGCGCTCGGCGGTGCGCTGCTGCTGTGGTGGTACGCCAGTCGCCCCGGACCACCCCGGGTCGAGCTGGTCGCGGTCAGCGAGGGCGGCATCGAGCGTCTCGTCGCCAACACCCGCGCCGGCACCGTCAAGGCCTGTCGGCGTGCCCGGCTCGCACCCAGCCTGGGCGGTCAGATCGCCCGACTGGAGGTCCACGAGGGCGACCGGGTGGGCGCCGGCGAGCTGTTGCTCGAACTCTGGAACCACGACCTCGCCGCCCGCGTCGAGCTCGCCGAGCGTGAGGCCGAGGCGGCCACGGCCCGCGCCCGCGCCACCTGTCTGCACGCCGAGCAGGCCGAGCGCGAGGCCGAGCGCCAGCGCCGGCTCGATACCCGCGCCATGACCTCGGAGGAGGCGCTCGACCGCGCCCTGACCGCCGCCCGCGCCGGCGCGGCCGAGTGCGAGGCGGCGCGCGCCAACGCCGAGGTCAGCCAGGCCCAGGTCGGGGTGGCCCGCGCCGAGCTGGAGCGGACCCGGCTCGTCGCCCCCTTCGCCGGGGTGGTCGCCGAGGTCTCGGGCGAACTCAATGAATATGTCACCCCGTCACCGCCGGGTATCCCCACGCCCCCCGCGATCGACCTCATCGACGACGCCTGCTACTACATTTCCGCCCCCATCGACGAGGTCGACGCTGCGCGCATCGCCCTCGGGCTGGAGGCGCGGATCACCCTCGATGCCTTCGGCGATCGGGTCTTCACCGGCGTGGTCCGACGGATTGCCCCCTATGTCCTTGATCAGGAGAAGCAGGCGCGCACCGTCGAGATCGAGGTGGTGATGACCGAACCGCCGACCGACGCGCCGCTGCTCGCCGGCTACAGCGCCGACGTGGAGATCGTGGTCGAGCGCCGCGAACAGGTCCTGCAACTGCCCACCGCGGCGATCCAGGCCGGCCTCACGCCGAGCGTACTACTGTTCGATCCGACCAGCGCTCGACTGCAGCGACGCGAGATCCGCACCGGGATCGAGAACTGGGAACGCACCGAGATCCGTTCCGGTCTCGCACCCGGCGACCGCGTGGTGCGCTCACTCGGCGGCGAGGAGGTGACCGACGGCGTCCGTATCGAGCCGGCACCATGATCGTGCTGCGTGGGATCAGTCGCAGCTTCCTTGTCGGCGAGCAACAGGTGCAGGCACTGCATGGGGTGGACCTGGATATCGACAGCGGCGCCTCTATCGCCATCATGGGGCCGTCGGGGTCGGGCAAGAGCACCCTGCTCAACATCCTCGGTCTGCTCGACCGCCCGGACCAGGGCCGCTATCGGCTCGACGACATCGAGACCACCGGCCTCGACGAGGAGGCACGCGCGGCGCTGCGCGGCAGCCGGATCGGCTTCGTCTTCCAGTCCTTCCACCTGATCCCGCGACTGAGCGCCGCGGAGAACGTCGAGCTGCCGCTGATGCTCGCCGGCGTCGCACCCGCCGCGCGCCGCGCGCGGGTTACCCAAGCGCTCGAGCGGCTGGGGCTGACGGAGCGCGCCGACCACCGCCCCGACCAGCTCTCCGGCGGCCAGCGCCAGCGCGTGGCGATCGCCCGCGCCACGGTGATGCGACCGGGGCTGCTGCTCGCCGACGAACCCACCGGCAACCTCGATCGACGCTCGGGCGAGGAGGTGATCGCCACCCTCGAGGCGCTCAACAAACAGGGCATGACCCTGGTGATCGTCACCCACGACCCAGCCGTCGGTGAACGCGCCGGACGACGTATCCTGATGGACGACGGTCACATCCGTTCCCCCTGAGTCGAGCACGAGGGCCGCAATCTATGGACGTCATCATCCCCAGACCTTCCGCTCTCCCCAGCAGCGCCCCATGCGCAAGACCACGACCACGGCCGAGCAGATGGTGATGGTCCGTCCGCTATCGGCACTCGTACTCCTGCTCGAGACCCCGCAGCCCTTCGCCCACGACCCGCTGTTGTTTCGGCGCGCGCAGCTGCTCAACTTCATCCTGCTGACACTGACTGCGGTGATGAGCGTCGCCGCACTGTTCAATCTCCTCGTCATCGGCGACGCGAGACTCGCCCTGATCGAGCTAGCGATGGTCACGGCCACACTGCTGGCGCTGTGGCGCTTTCGTCGTCACGCCAGCCTGCAGGGACCGGCGTGGCTGGCCTCGTCCACCGCCGGTGCGATGCTGCTATATCTGATCGTCCACACCCAGGGCGACACCAACCCCTATGTGCTGTTGTTGCTCTACCCGCTGTTCGTCTATCCGCTGCACGGCCTGCGTGCCGCCACCCTCGCCTATCTCCTCTTCGTCGCGGCAGTCCTCGCCATCTTCGTCTACGGCTGGGGGCGCTGGAGCATCAGCAACCCTGCCCAGACGCTGTTCAACATCACCATCGCGCTGCTCATCGGCGGCGGCATCATCTATTACTATGAGCACACCCGTGAGGCAGCACTCAACCGGGTACGCATCCTGTCGATGACCGATCCGCTCACCGGCATCTGGAACCGCACCATGTTCGACGAGATGTTCACCCACGAGATCGCCGTCAGCCGCCGACAGCAGCACTGTTTCTCACTGATCCTGCTCGACCTCGATCACTTCAAGCGGATCAATGATGAATACGGACACGACATCGGCGACGCGGTGCTGCGTGAGTTCGCACAACTACTCACCACCCGAACCCGGGCAAGCGACAGCTTGTCGCGCTGGGGCGGCGAGGAATTTGCGTTGATCTTACCCAACACGGACCTCAATCAGGCCGAGGTACTCGCCCGCACGCTGCTCAAGACGATCCGCGCCCACCACTACCCCCGCGCTGGACGAGTCACCGCCAGCATGGGCGTCGGAACCTTCTGCCCCAACAGCAATCGCGAGACATTCTTTCGCGCCATCGATCAGGCGCTCTATCGCGCCAAGCACCAGGGACGTGACGGCTATGCCCTGGCCACCACCGCAGCGGCATCCGATTGATGCGCCCCCGCGACACCCTCACCATGGCGCTGCGTGCGCTCGTCGCCCATCGTGCCCGCAGCGCGTTGACCCTGCTGGCCGTCGCCCTCGGCTGTGCCGCGGTGGTGACCCTGTCCGGGATCGGCGAGGGCGCGCGCCGCTTCGTGCTCGACGAGTTCAGCCAGCTCGGCACCCGGCTGCTGATCGTCGTCCCCGGGCGCAACGAGACCACCGGGGGCGCTCCACCACTACTCGGCGAGACCCCACGCGACCTCACCCTGGACGACGCCCTGGCGCTGCTGCGCGCCCCAGGGGTCGCGCGGGTCGCCCCGGTGGCGATGGGTGAGGCCCCGGTCTCGACCGGGGCGCTAGCGCGCGAGGTCGGCATCCTCGGCACCACCGCCGACTATCTCGCCATCCGCGAACTGGCACTGGCCGCCGGACGCTTCCTGCCTGCCGCGGCCCCCGAACGCGCAACGCCGGTGGCTGTGCTCGGCGCGACCCTGGCGCGCGAGTTGTTCGGCACCGCCAACCCGCTCGGCCGACGCATCCGGATCGCCGACCGTCGCTTCCGGGTGATCGGCGTGCTCGCCGGCAGCGGTGTGTCGCTGGGCACCGACATGGCCGATCTGGCGCTGATCCCGGTGGCCTCGGCGCAGGCGGTGTTCGACAATCCCGGGCTGTTTAGGGTGCTGGTCCAGGGGCGAGTCGGCGCCGACCTAGCGGTCACCGCCGAGCAGATTCGCGCCGTCGTCCGCGACCGCCACGAGGGCGAGGACGATGTCACCGTGATCACCCAGGACGCCTTGCTCGGCACCTTCGACCAGATCCTCTCGACGCTCACCCTGGCGGTGGCGGCGATCGCCGCGATCAGCCTGGTGGTCGCCGGGGTGTTGATCATGAACGTGATGCTGGTATCGGTCTCGCAGCGCAGCGCCGAGGTGGGGCTGCTCAAGGCGCTGGGGGCGAGCGCGGCCCAGGTGCGCGCACTCTTCCTCACCGAGGCCCTGATGCTCGGCGCGCTCGGCAGTCTCACCGGGCTGGGCTGCGGCCACGCCCTGCTCTGGGCGATCGACCGCCAGCTCGCCGGATTCACCCTCGCCGCGCCCCCTTGGGCGAGCCTGGCGGCGGTGCTCACCGCGCTGGGCAGCGCGCTGGTGTTCGGGCTGCTGCCGGCACGACGGGCCGCACGACTCGACCCGGTCGCGGCGCTCGATGGTCGTTGATGCGGAGGTGAGGATGCGCACCACGGACCTGATACGTTATGCCCTGGGCGCGGTCGGCGAGCGCCCCGGTCGCAGCCTGTTGACGGTGCTCGGGATCGCCATCGGGGTCGCCGCGGTGGTGCTGCTGACGGCGATCGGCGAGGGCGTGCACCGCTTCGTGCTCGCCGAGTTCAGCCAGTTCGGTACCAACCTGATCGCCGTCTCGCCGGGGCGCACCACCACCCTGGGGATGTCCGGGGCGCTGGTCTCCAACGTCCGACCTCTTAGCCTGGATGACGCCCGCGCGCTCGCGCGCCTCCCTGAGGTCGAGGCGGTGGTCCCCGTGGTCCAGGGCAATGTCGCCGTCGAGCACGCCGGGCGCAGCCGCCGCACCACGGTATTCGGCGCCGGTCCCGGGGTACCCGAGATCTGGTCGATGCGCCTGGCCAGCGGTCGCTTCCTCCCCGAGCGCGGCGCCAATCCGCCAGCCTTCGCGGTGCTGGGGGCGGAGCTGGCGGTGCAGTTGTTCGGCCAGCGCTCGCCGCTCGGCGCCCGTATCCGCGTCGGCGGTGAACCCTATCGGGTGATCGGGGTGATGGCGCGCAAGGGTCAGATGCTCGGCTTCGACCTCGATGACACTCTCTACATCCCTGCCGAGCGGGCGCTGGCACTGTTCGACCGCGACGGCCTGATGGAGATCGACCTGCTCTACGACCGCCACGCCGACAGCGCGATGGTGGCCGAACGGATACGCGCGCTGCTGATCCGCCGTCATGGCACCGAGGACTTCACCATCACCACCCAGGACCAGATGCTCGCGGTGCTCGGGTCGGTACTCGGCGCGCTGACTACGGTGGTCGGGGCACTCGGCGCGATCTCACTGCTGGTCGGCGGGATCGGCATCTTCACCATCATGACCATCGCCGTCGGCGAGCGTCGACGCGAGATCGGGCTGCTGCGCGCGCTCGGCGCCGGGCGCGAGCAGATCCGCTGGCTGTTCCTGCTCGAGGCGATGCTGCTGGCCCTGCTCGGCGGACTCGGCGGTCTCGGCGCCGGTGCCGTGTTGATCCTGGTCTCGGGACTCGTCGTACCAGGGGTGCCACTACAGCTGGCCTGGGACTTCGTGCTGCTTGCCGAGGTCGCCGCCGCCGTGCTCGGGCTGCTCGCCGGGGTGGCGCCGGCACTACGCGCAGCACGGCTCGACCCGGTACAGGCGCTGCACCAGCAATGACGATATGCCCCTGATTGGACGCCCCTGCGAACCCGGGTTAGAGTCGGCGCATCACCGCCGGAGGAGTGCGCGGATGCAGCCCCCCAGATCCGAACTGCCGATCCACGATGCCGCGGCAGCGCTCGCCAGCGTTGGCGGCGACCGCCCTCTGGCCGCTGAGCTGTTCACCGTGCTGCTCGCCGAGCTACCTGCCGAGCTCGAGGCATTACGGACCTGCTGCGCCGAAGCCGACTGGCCCGGGCTGGCCGACTACGTCCACCAGATGCGCATCGTCATCCGTCACTGCGGCGTACCGGCACTCGATGCCGAGCTGTCTGCACTCGAACGGGCCGCACGCATCGGAGATGCACAACGCGCCACAGCCACTCTCGCGGAGGTCGCAGCCCAGATCCAGCGCCTCGGCGTCATCATCGCCCCTAGCGCAAAATAACACGCAACGTACTCGCCCGTCTGAGTCGCCATCTGCCCTCGCCTTTGACCGACGCTCGGCGCGCACCGACCGACCACCAGGCCCACGCCACGCCCGGCGATCAAATCCACTGATAGACAAAGCAAAAATTTAAGGGGCTGCAACCCGCCAACCTAGTTGATTCGAGGGGGCATCCCTGTAGGATAAAAACCTCTTCCGGTCGGTGCCTACCGACCACCATCCGGCGGCATCCGACCGTCACATCCGTACGCGTTCGCGCAGCATCTCGCGGGCAGGCCCCGCCTATCACGGCACAGACCAGTGCCGATCGAAGACTAATCGTGTATTGCCAGTATCGGCGATACCTGTCACGACGGCCGCCAGCCTCGCGCCGTACGCGTGCCGTCATCACCCGGCCCCAAGGAGCGCAGCCATGTACAACCCCACGCATACGCACCAGGACTATGGCAACGACCCACTTGCGGTCAGACACACCGATCACTACCAGGCCGAATACATCCAGTCCTTCGTCGAGAAGTGGGATCAGCTCATCGACTGGGACGGGCGCGCCCAGAGCGAGGGCGACTTCTTCGTCCGGATGCTGCGCGAGCACGGGGCGCGCAAGGTCCTCGACGTCGCCACCGGCACCGGGTTCCACTCGGTCCGTTTGCTCAAGGAGGGCTTCGAGGTCACCAGCGCCGATGGCAACCCCAACATGCTGGCCAAGGCCTTCGCCAACGCCCGCAGCCACGGCAAGCTGCTGCGCACCGTCCAGGCCGACTGGCGCTGGCTCAATCAGGACGTCCACGACTACTACGACGCGGCCATCTGCCTCGGCAACTCCTTCACCCATCTGTTCGACGAGCGTGACCGCCGCAAGGCGCTCGCCGAGTTCTATGCCACGCTACGTCACGACGGCATCCTCATCATCGACCAGCGCAACTACGACGCCCTGCTCGATCACCAGGTCGAGCCCAGCCACAACTTCTACTACTGTGGCGACAACGTCCGCGCCACCCCCGAGCACGTCGACGACTCGCTCGCCCGCTTCCGCTACGAGTTCCCCGGCGATCACGTCTTCCATCTCAACATGTTCCCGCTGCGCAAGGACTACCTGCGTCGGCTGCTGCACGAGGTCGGCTTCCAGCGGGTAACGACCTACGGGGACTTCAAGGAGACCTATCGCGAGGACCAGCCCGACTTCTTCATCCACGTCGCCGAGAAACACTATCGCCAGGAGGACGAGCACGCATGAGTACGCCCTACTCCGAGGTCGTCGAGACCGCCCGCAACTATTACAACAGCGAGGATGCCGACAACTTCTACTTCCATATCTGGGGCGGCGAAGACATCCATATCGGCCTCTACCGACACGCCGACGAGGCGATCGCCACGGCCAGCCGCCGTACCATCGAACGCATGGCCGGGATCGCCGCCCCCATCACCCCGCAGACCCGGGTGCTCGATATCGGTTCGGGATTTGGCGGCGCAGCACGCTACCTCGCCGCCAGCTTCGGCTGCACGGTGACCTGTCTGAATCTCAGCGAAAAGGAGAACGCACGCAATCGCGCGATGAATCGCGACCAGGGACTCGACGGCCGCATCGCGGTACGTGACGGCAGTTTCGAATCGATCCCGCTCGGCGATGCCAGCGTCGATCTGGTGTGGTCGCAGGACGCCATCCTGCATAGCGGCGAGCGTGACCGGGTGGTCACCGAGGTCGCGCGGGTGTTGCGCCCGGGCGGGCACTTCGTCTTCACCGACCCGATGCAGGCCGATGACTGTCCATCCGGGGTGCTACAGCCGGTGCTCGAGCGCATCCATCTCAGCACCCTGGGCTCGTTCGCCTTCTATCGTCAGGCCGCGGCACGCCATGGGCTCGAGGAGGTCGAGATCGTCGATCTCACCGATCAGCTTCCGGTGCACTATGCCCGGGTCGGCGCAGTACTGGAGGCCTCTCGTGAACAGCTCGCCGGCAAGGTATCGACGGACTACGTGACACGCATGAAGACCGGACTCGAGCACTGGGTCGAGGCCGGGCGCGCCGGGTATCTGAGCTGGGGGATTATGCACTTTCGCAAGCGCGCCGACTGAGTCAGCGCCAACCGCTGCGCGCGCATGGTCATGAGTGCTAGGCGGATCGGGTGGCAAGCACCCGATCCGCGTCCTGACCCACTCGGCCCAACGGGGCCAGGTGGGAGCAGGAATTAGGCCGGGGTGACGTTCTCGGCCTGCGGACCCTTGGGGCCCTGGGTGACCTGCATCATCACCTGCTGGCCCTCGAGCAGGGTCTTGCGGCCAGCGCCATTGATCGCGCTGTAATGCACGAAGACGTCCTTGCCGCCTTCACGTGCAATGAAACCGTAGCCCTTCTCGTCGTTGAACCACTTCACCGTCCCGGAAACCATTTCGCCTGGCATATCAACCTCATCACAATATAAAGCACCGGCATTGATCTCGCCGGTATTGCTAAAAAACCCGCCATCCGCAAGCAATACGGCAGCGGCTTCGTCACCATGCCACAACATGGCGAAGAATCGAACGGGGCCATAAGGCACCCGCAAAATCGGTCACGACACAGGGTGTCGCACCACATCCGTTATCGACCGCAGTCGATGAACGAGACCAGGCTTCCGCTTGGTACACCGATCAGCGAACCCCGCCAGCAGGGTCTTGAGGATCGGTTTACCACCACGGGCACGAACACGATGTCACCACGTGGGGATGACCATGGCAGTCGTGACCGGGGGGAAGGGGCATCGTCCTGCTCGAGCACCGACAGAGTCGTCGCAACCCGCCCTTCCGGGCGACAGCAACCTCCTCAGCGACCTCGAGACCAGTGGCCCCATGCGATTGATCGAGCGGTATTGGTTCCGGGCGGGACGACCACGCAGCGCCGACAAACTGGCGACACGGGGGCGGCTGATCGAGCACTCGCGACAAGGTCGACGGCTCGGCAGCGGACTCCGATTCCATGGGGTCCCGCACAACTATCCTTCCATCAAGCACACGCATCCGGCGTATTCGTTCTCAACGGTGATGCATCCTGCACCACCAATGCTTCGACGTCATTATGCGATGCTCTTTCACCAGTGTAAACCGGAGATAGTGATCGCATCATGATCCACCCGTCTTTGTGTTCTTCATTGCCGTACCCATCAACACATGACGACAATCGAGATCGATCGTCGTCAATGTCATTGTCCCGACACGATCTTCGGATACACCTTTCCTGCGCCACACAGCCCGATGGGCATGTGTATCCAGACAACGTCTATGAGCGAGGTTGGGGGTGATCGGCGGAGATACCGCAGGGGGGAGAGATGCGACGGAAACGACCTTCAGTAAAACGGGATGGAAATCCTGATACGGGCTAGTGTACCCCTGAATCCCGTCCTTGGCGACGAAAATCTGCGTCTGCCGCATCTGTCACCTCAGGTGTCGATGAAGCTCGACTCGGATTCGATGCGCTGAACCGCCGGGTACATCAGGTCCTGGTAGGGCATGCTGACGAAATGTCCCTGGATGGCATCGACCCCGGCGGTGAACAGCATCGGCAGCAGCCGCGCGCTTTCAACGGCCAGCGCGATCACCCGGATGTCGCGCGCGTGGGCACAACGGACGAGATGATCGAGCGCGCGCTGATCGATCCCGCCCTCGACCAGACCTCGGGTGATCTTGCGGTTGAGCTTGATATGGGTCATCAGCCCCCCGTGGCGCTCGAGGAAACGACAGTCACCGACCCCGGGGTCCTCAAGGAGGAGGCCATGACCACCGAGACGCAGCAACTCGGCAAGCTGTTCGACCCCCTCGGGTTCACGCATGAAGGCATCGCGATGCAGCTCGACGACGATCGATCCGGGCGAAATCCGCGCCGCTGCGGTGAACCCCCCGATGGCCTTGATCAAGGCACTCGAGCGCAGCGTCTCGCTGGCGAGGTTGACAAACAGCATGGCATTGGTGCGACCGGCCCGTTGCAGCTCCTCAAGGATGGTCAGCGCGCGCCGGTAGATCCATAGGTCGATCTTACCCATCCAGCCGGCCTGGACGATGGTCGGCAGGAAGTCACCGGGCAGCATCAGCTCGCCGGACTCGTCCTTGAGCCGAACCAGGGCCTCGAATTGGCTGCGCGGCTGGTCCGGAGCCTTGAGCGGCACGATCGGCTGGAATTCTAGGGTTAGTCCACCATCGTCGATCAACGACTTGATACGCAGTTGATCCGGGGGCAGCCCGGCCTCGTGCACCGTGGTCTCGGCAACGAACTCGGTCTGCGGTTCGGACTCCTCCGCTCGCCCCTTGCTCAGGTCGGTGATGGTGGGGATGACCATCCCGCGCCCGTCATCGCGACGTCGCTCGCGCGGGGTGGCCTCGGCCACCATCGCCCCTGACTGCTCAAGCTGGCGCAACCGACGGCGCAATACGGCATTGCTGAGTTCACGCTCGCAGACCATTAGCAGATGATCGGTATCGCCGACCATCACCACGTCGGCCGCCCCCCAGCGATACCCCTCGGCCGGCGAGAGCTGACTATCACGCGGCTTGACTAGGACCATCGAGGCATCGAGGCCGTCACCGATCGATTCGAGACGTTCGTCGAAGGCCAGATCGAAGAAGCAGCCAGCCTCGCAAAGCACGAGATCCCAGCGCCCCGGTTCGCGCAGGGCCTGGTCGAGCGCATCCTGGCTACTGATCGCAGTCAGGGCGACCTTGATACCTCGACGATTGAGCAGGGCGGGGATACGGAGTTTGACGGGTTCCGGGTCAACACACAGGATGTGCTTTTCTTCGATCATCCGAGGTCCAGTGAATACGGGTTGCACGGACGGCGTGTCCTGGGGGCCCAAAATAAGCCGCGCGCCAGGCCAACGCAACCCTGCGCAGTCGCGTTTTCGCCGCGCAGCCGGCCCAGATCAAGCCTATCGCAGAGATCAACAGGACCCCGTCCACACCCCCCTCACCGAGTGGCGCTCGCCGTCTCATCTCCCCTTAGGGGGCCTCCCCGGCGGCCAGCGCCGAGGGGCGGGCGCGGATCCGCTCCCACACCAACTCGTGGAAGAAATAGGCCACGGTGTTGATCACCGGCTCGACCAGGGCGATGGCGCCGCCGACGACCCAGCTGCCGGTCATCACATAGGCCACGGTGAAGGCCACCGTCATGTGCACCGTGCCGAAGGTGAGTGTCTTGATCATGGTCGCTACCCTCCTCGCTTACCTTGAGGACAAGGATAGACCCAGATCACTCTTAAATGAAATAGATTCTCATTTACAAAACGATCGGCCTGAACGATCACACCCTCGGTGGGCGTTCAACCCTCGGCCTCGACGAGGATACAGTGGACACGATGCGTCGCACTGACCGCCCGCCCCTCGGGATAGGCCAGGGCACACTCGGGACGCGCCTCGGGGCAGCGCGGATGGAAGTGACAGCCCGGCGGCGGCGCACTCGGCGAGGGCATGTCACCCTCTAGACGCAGGGTGCGCCGCTCGGCCCGGGGGTCGGCCACCGGCACCGCCGAGAGCAGCGCGCGGGTATAGGGATGACGCGGACGCTCGAGGACCTCCTCGACCCGCCCCTGCTCGACCACCCGACCGAGATACATCACCGCGACCTCGTGGGCGAGATAGGCGACCACCGACAGGTCATGGGTGATGAACAGATAGGACAGCCCGAGACGGGCCTGGAGATCCTTGAGTAGGTTGAGGATCTGCGCCTGCACCGAGACGTCGAGCGCACTGGTCGGCTCGTCGCAGACGATCACCCTGGGGTCGACGGCGAGCGCGCGGGCGATACAGATGCGTTGGCGCTGCCCGCCGGAGAACTCGTGCGGATAGCGCTCGACGGCCGCACCCGGCATCCCCACCAGCTCGAGCAGCTCGGCGGCACGGCGCAGCCGCTCCGGGCGGGTGCGCGCCAGCCCCAGCGCCTGCAGCCCCTCGCCGATCACGTCGCCGACCAGCATGCGCGGATTCATTGAGGCATGCGGGTCCTGGAAGATGATCTGCAGGTCCTTGCGGAAGCGGCGCATCCGGCGATGGCTGAGCCCGGCGAGTTCGTGGCCCTGGTAGCGGATCGAGCCGGCGGTGGGCGCGATCAGCTGCAGCAGCGCCTTGCCGGCGGTGGTCTTGCCGCAGCCGGACTCACCGACCAGCGCCAGAGTGCGCCCCGGGCGCAGCCGCAGTGAGACCCCGTCGACCGCGCGCACCTGCCCGACCACCCGGCGCAGCACCCCGCGGTGGATCGGGAAGTGCACCTTGAGATCGGCCACCTCGAGCAGCGGGGCGGCATCCTCCCCGACGGGCACCTGCTCACCCTCCGCCACCGCAGGCTCAGCCACGGTGGCGGTGTCGACCAGGTCGGCGTCCCACAGATGGCAGCGCACCCAGTGCCCCGCCCCGGCCTCGTGCCAGGGCGGCAACTGCTCGACGCAGCGCGCGAGCGCGCGCGGACAGCGCTCGACGAAACGACAGCCGGTAAACGCGCGATCGAGCGGCGGCACCCGCCCGGGGATGGCCGCGAGCCGCGCGCCGCGCTTGTCCGCCGTCGGCAGACTCTCGAGCAGCATACGGCTGTAGGGGTGCGCGGGCGCGGCGAAGAAGGCGGCGGTGGTCGCCGTCTCGACGATCTCGCCGGCATACATCACCGCCAGCCGCTCGGCGGTCTCGGCCACCACCCCGAGGTCGTGGGTGATCAGCAACACCGCCAACCCGCTTTGCTGCTGCAGGGTCTTGAGCAGGCCCAGCACCTGGGCCTGAATGGTGACATCGAGCGCGGTGGTCGGCTCGTCGGCGATCAGCAGCTCAGGGTCGCCGGCGAGTGCCATGGCGATCATCACCCGCTGCTTCATCCCGCCCGAGAGCTGGTGCGGGTACTCGCGCGCGCGCCGCTCGGGGTCGGGGATGCCGACCGCGCGCAGCAGCTCCAGCACCCGCGCATCCACCGCCGCGGCGGCGCCCGCGTGCAGCCGCACCGCCTCGGCGATCTGCGCACCGATCCGCATCACCGGGTTGAGCGAGGTCTGCGGCTCCTGGAAGATCATCGCCAGGCGCGCGCCGCGCACCCGACGCATCTCGGCCTCGCTGAGGCGCAGCAGGTCGACCCCGTCGAGCCGTACCGCGCCGGCCTCGATCCGCCCCGCCGGCGGCAGCAACCGCATCAGCGACAGCGCGGTCATCGACTTGCCGCAGCCCGACTCGCCGAGCAGCGCGAAGGTCTCGCCGCGTGCCAGCTCCAGTCGCACCCCGTCGACCACCCGCGCCGCGCCGATGGTGGTGCTCAGCCCCTCGACCTCGAGCAGCGGCGCGCTCATCGCCAGCCCCCCGGGACGACGAGGATGACGGACGCGTGGCGACGATGGCGGATCACGGCGAGGGACCTCCGGGGTTGGGTGGACACGACGGCTCAGGCGGCGCCGCGCAGGCGCGGGTCGAAGGCATCGCGCACCACGTCGGCGAACAGGTTGGCGGCCAGCACCAGGGTGAACATGAACACGAAGGCGGCGCTCAGCGACCACCACACCACCGGCTCGCGCGCCAGCTCCAGCCGCGCGCCGTTGATCATGTTGCCCCAGCTGTTCATGGTCGGGTCGACCCCGATGTTGACATAGGAGAGCACCGCCTCGGCCAGCACCAGACCGCTGAAGTCGAGCACCAGGGTGATCAGCACGATGTGCATCACGTTGGGCAGGATGTGACGGCCGATGATGGTGAAGTGACCGACCCCGAGCGCGCTGGCGGCCTGGACATAGTCCGACTCGCGCAGCTTGAGCGTCTCGCCGCGCAGCAACCGGCACAGCCCGGTCCAACTGGTCACACCGAGGATCAGACAGAGAAAGAGCAGGCGCAGGTCGGCGCGCTCGACCAGGCTGGCGAAGTCCTCGGCGTGGTTGCTCATGTAGACCTGCAGCATCAGCACCGCTGCGGCGATCAGCAACACCCCTGGGATGGCGTTGAGGGTGGTGTAGAGATACTGGATCAGGTCATCGACCCAGCCCCTGAAGTAACCGGCCATGATCCCCAGCAGCAGCGCCGCGGGCAGCATCACCAGGGTGGTCAGGGTGCCGATCAGCAGCCCGGTGCGCACGCTCTTGAGCGCCTGGTAGAGCACGTCCTCGCCGACCTTATCGGTACCGAGGACATGATAGTGACCGGCAAGTAGCGCCACCGCCCCGACGAGCGCCAGGATCAGCCCGAGGGTGAGCAGGGCCGCGCGCCACGGCACCTCGGTGCGCCCGGCTTTGATGCGCGCGCGCATCAAAGCCGGGGCGATGCCGCGCCGCCGCGCCAGCGCCGCGCTCAGCGCGAACAGGATCGCCCCCCACAGCGCCAGCCCCAGCAGCGCGCCGAGCAGCCCGCGCCAGAGGATGTCGAGACCACGCGCGTCGGGGTCGTCGAGATGGGCGCCACCATGCACCAAGCGGGGATAGTCGCGCAGCACCCGGCCATCGGGCAGCTCGATCGCCTCCTTGACGTAGAGATGGGTGGCGAAGGGCGCCGAGTAGGTCTTCTCCGACTGGCTGCGCAGCCCATCGAGCGCCAGATCGAGCAGGCTCAGCACCTCGGGCGAGTAGCGTGTCTCGGCGCTCGTCGCGCCGGGCGGGTCAGCGAGGCGCAGCCGCAGATGCACCGAGTCGAGCACCGCGACCAGCAGATAGCAGCCGAGCACCACCAGGGTGACCACCCCGATGCGCGAGCGCGCCACCCGACGCCAGGGCGCGCGCAGGTGCTCGTGGCGCGCGGCGTGCCAGGCGAACCCGCCGAGCAGCACCAGCAACAGATAGAGCAGCGCGTCGGTCCACAGCACCACCGGCATCAACGGCATGGCATCGCTCCACTCATTGCAACCGCACCCGTGGGTCGGCGAGGGTGTAGGAGATGTCGGTGAGGATCAGCCCGAGGATGTAGAGCACGGCGCCGAGGAACACCATCGAGCGGACGATGGCGAAGTCCTGGTTGCTGATCGCATCGATGGTGTAGCTGCCCAGCCCCGGGATGGCGAAGAAGGACTCGGTGATCAGGCTACCCATGAACAACAGCGGCAGCACCACCACCACCCCGGTGAGGATCGGGATCAGGGCGTTGCGCAACACGTGACGGAACAGCACCAGACGCTCGCCCAGCCCCTTGGCGCGCGCGGTGCGGACATAGTCGCGACCGATCTCCTCGAGAAACAGGGTGCGATACCAGCGTGTCCCCGCACCGATACCGCCGATCACCCCGACGATCACCGGCAGCACCAGGAACTTCAACCCGGCGAGCCCGGTGTCGTAGCCCGAGATCGGCACCAGCTGGAACAGCTTACCGAGCAGGAACTGGCCGCCGATGATGTAGAACAGCCCCGAGATCGACATCATCGTCACCAGCAGCACCACGCTGGCCAGATCGACATAGGTGGCGCGGAAGAAGACGATGAACAGCGCATAGCTGATGTTGAAGGCCAGCCCCACCAGCAGCACCGGCAGCGCGATCGCCAGGCTCGGCCACATCCGCTGGGCGATGTCGCGCCCGATGTCGCGCCCATCGTCGGAGCTGCCGAAGTCGAAGACGAACAGCCGTACCGACTTGTCGAAGAAGATGGTCTCGGTCAGCCGCCCCAGCCCCTCGGCCTCGGCGTTGTAGAGCATCGGCTTGTCGTAGCCATGATCGGCCTTCCAGGCCGCGACCGCCTCGGCGGTCACCCGCTTCTCGCCGAGATGCATGCGCGCCATGTCGTCGGGCGAATTGACCACGAAGAAGAGCACGAAGGTCAGCAGGTTGACCCCGATCAGGATGGGGATGGCATAGAGCAGCCGACGCAGGATATAGGCACTCATAGCGCACGACTCCGCTCGCGCCGGCGCACCAGCCACCAGGCCGGCAGCAGCAGCGCCAGCAGCACGGCGGCGGCCGCCCCCAGCGGCCACAGCACCGGCTGGTTCCAGGCACGGCGCAGCTCGGCGCGCAGCGCCGGATCGATACGACGGTACTTGAGGGTGTTGTTGGCCATCTGGTTGGGGTAGGCGTTGTGATACCAGCGGTGATAGAGACTGAAGGCGCGCGGGTGGAAGCCCCAGATCCAGGGCGCGTCGGTACGCGCGATCTCGACCATACGATCGATCAGCGCCTGGCGCTCGGGGCCGTCCTCGAGGTTGCGCATGCGCTCGAACAGCCGGTCGAACTCGGGGTTGGTGTAGTTGACCGAGTTCTCGCCCTGGTGCTCGACCCGACCGTTGGGGCCGTAGAGCAGGAAGAGGAAGTTCTCGGGGTCGGGATAGTCGGCGTTCCAGCCCCAGAAGAAGATCTGACCGGTGCCGTTGCGGATCTTGTCCTGGAAGCGGTTGTAGTCGGTGGAGCGGATCACCAGCTCGATGCCGAGCTTGGCGAACTGCTTGCGCAGCCAGTTGAGTCGGGCGCGATCGTCGGGGCCGGTGGCCACCGCCTCGTAGTTGAGCGTCAGCGCCCGACCGGTGTCGCGATCACGCCCGCCGGGATAGCCGGCCTGGGCCATCAGCGTGCGCGCCTCGTCGAGCGAGCGGCGCACCGCCCGCCCCGCCTCCCAACGGTAGACGAAGGGATTGATCCCGGCCTCACCCGCGCGATGGCCGAAGATGCCCGGCGGCAGCGGGCTCTGAGCGACGACGCCACGACCATTGAGAAAGATCGAGATGAACTCCTCCATGTCGACCGCGATCGAGATCGCCCGACGCAGCAGGCGCGCGCGCTGGCCGTCGCCTCCGATCACCGGATCGAGCATGTTGAAGCCCATGAAGAAGATCGTCGGCTGCACCGCGGTCATCAGCTCGACCCCGCGCGCCTCCAGCGTCTCGGTGAGCATGGGGCGGCCGCTGGCGTCGACCCGCACCGCCTGATCGAAGGCGTCCGAGGAGATCCCGGAGAAGTCGTAATAGCCCTGGAGGAACTTGTTCCAGCGCGGGATGCTCTCCTTCTCCAGGCTGTAGACCACGCGATCGATGAACGGCAGCGGTGCCCCGGCATCATCGAGGATGCCGGTGGCACGATCGCCCGGCATGCCGCTGTCGGGATAGCGCTCGCCGTGGAAGTTGGGGTTGCGCTCGAGCACCATGCGCAGGTTGGGGTCGTTCTCGGTGAGCATGTAGGGACCGGTACCGACCGGGTACCAGTCGAGCACCAGGTTGCGCTCGCGCATCCCCGGCTGGGCGTAGAAGGCCTCGGCCTCCCAGGGCATGGGCGCGAAGAAGGGCATCGCCAACCAGTAGGAGAACTGCGGATACTTGCCCTCGAGGGTGATGCGCAGCCGATAGCGATCGAGCACCTCGACGCCCTCGAACTCAGTGTCGCGCAGCAGCGCCACCCGGGCGCGCGCCTGCTCCGGGTCCTCGGCCTCGAGCCGCTCGCCGAGCGCGGCGAAGCCGAGGATGTGCTCGCGCATCACCCCGTTGATCGGCGAGTGCAGCCAGGGCGCGGCCAGACGCTTGATCTGATAGGCGAAGTCGGCGGCGACCAGCTCGCGGGTGCCGTGCTCGGCGAAGTCGCCGAGGGTGTCGATCCCGGCGAGCGCGCCGGGATCGAGGTCAAGATAGCGCGGCGCACCCTCGGCGTCGCGGGCAAGGGCCGGGTGCGGCTGGTAGCGGGTGCCGGGGCGGACGCGCAGCTCGTACTCGCTGCGGGCGATCGCCGCGGCGGGCGCGTCATCGGGCAGCGGCTCGCCGGCGGCATCGTAGAAGCGCACTCGCGGCATCTCGGCCAGAGCAAGCGGGATCAGCTGGTAGGGCCGGTGGAGAAAGTGATACTGCAGCGGCGGCTCGTAGATCTGGGCGATGAAGGTGTTTTCATTGCTGGTGTAGGAGCGCGCCGGATCGAGGTGCTTGGGCCGCTCGCCGAAGGAGCTGTAGAGGGTGTTGCTGGTGGCCGTGTCACGCGGATAGGGATCGTTCCAGGGGCGGTCATCGCAACCGACCAGCCAAGGCGCCAACACCAGTGCCAGCACCAACGCCCAAGCAACCTGAACCCCGCTGCCAGGCCACGGCATCATCGCCACCCACCTCGACATGAGTGCCTGAGCCCACCCGCATGCGTCTCACCGCGACCTGTTTCCCTAGCCCACACCCTTTCACCTCAATACGAGTTTCGGTACTGTTATCGGTCCCCGAACACGGGGTATCGGTCGCGATCGGCGAGGCCACGGGGCTCGTCGAGCCCCAGCCGGCGCCAGCGCCCCGACCCCGGTCCCAACGGACCGGGCCGTCCGCGCCCGAGCCCCGATCCGCGGCCCCAATCATCGAATGATCTGACCGAAAATCCAAGGGGGGACGGGATTTCATCAGATCCCGACCCGAACGGTCGCCGGCGCCCTGCGCCCGGCCAGCGAACGCGAGAGACTACCGAACATGGGATTCCTTGAAGGCAAAAAGATTCTGATCACCGGCGTGGCGAGCAACCGCTCGATCGCCTGGGGCTGTGCCGAGGCGATGCACCGCCAGGGCGCCGAGCTGGCCTTTACCTACCAGAACGACAAGCTCAAGTCGCGCGTCACCGACATGGCCGCCAAGTGCGGCTCGGATCTGGTGCTGCCGCTCGACGTCAGCCGCGACGAGGATATCGACGCACTGTTCGCCGCGCTCGGCGAGCAGTGGGACGGGCTCGATGGCATCGTCCACTCGATCGCCTTCGCCCCGCGTGATCAGCTCGAGGGTGAGTATGTCGATGCGGTCACCCGCGAGGGCTTCAACACCGCCCACGAGATCAGTGCCTACAGCTTCGCCGCCTTGGCCAAGGGTGGCCGTGCGATGATGGAAGGGCGCAACGGCGCGCTGCTCACCATGACCTATCTGGGCGCAGTACGCGCGGTCCCCAACTACAACGTGATGGGCGTGGCCAAGGCCAGCCTGGAGGCCAACGTGCGCTACCTGGCCGCCTCACTCGGCCCGCGCGGCACCCGTGTCAACGCCGTCTCGGCCGGGCCGATCCGCACCCTCGCCGCCGCCGGCATCTCCGACTTCCGCGACATGCTCAAGCAGGTCGAGGAGCGCACCCCGATGCGCCGTAACGTCACCATCGAGGAGGTCGGCAACGCTGCCGCCTTCCTCTGCTCGGATCTGGCCAGCGGCATCACCGGCGACGTGGTCTACGTCGACACCGGCTACCACATCCTCGGCCTCGGCTGACCCTTGCCACGGACCGACCGGGCACACCCGGTCGGTGCCCCAGCCCGACCCCACGACAGGCGTGCAGCGGATACGAAAAACCGCCCGGCACGCGCCTCCGAGACGACTCCCGGGGGCCCACACCCTGGCGGTTCGGATTCGATCAACAGGGCACGACGCTCACAACACGTGCCCCAGACCGAGGGGACCCGCCCCCCGGTCACGACGATGGATCAGTCGACGTCAGACGCCTCCGGCAGCGGTTCGCGGGTAATCTCGGCGCGACGCTCGATGTCAGCAAGCACCGTATCATAGAGCTCACGCCCGGCGAGTTCGGCGAGCAGCCCGGCCTCAGGGATGCTGGTGGCACCCTCGGAGACCGTCACCTCACCATCCTCGACCCGAGTCAGACGCACCACCACGGCATCACCATCGGCCAGCGCCGCAGCCTCCAGCTCGGGCGCATCCGACTGCGGTGCCGGCAGCGTGAAGGCGAGGTCAAGCACAGCATCGGGCAGCGCCGCACCACGTCCAACGAGACCAACGGACTCGAGGGTCGCGCCGGTCATCGCCTCGGCCCAATCGGCCTCGCCGTCACGGACCTGTGCCAGCGCGGTCTCGGCCGCGGCCAGCGCCGCCGCTTCGGCGCGTTGCTGACGTAGCGCGGTGACGATGTCCTCGCGGACGTCCTCGAGCGGACGCTGCGCCGATTCACGATGGTCGCGCACCCGCACCACCACGGCCCGCAAGCGCTCGCGATCGGGCTCGATCAGCTCGCTGTTGTTGCCCTCGATCAGTACCTCTTCACTGAAGGCAGCCGACAGCACCCCGGGCTCGGCGAGTAACCCCTCACCGCCCTCGCGTCCGATCCAGTCGCTCTGACGCTGCACCAGCCCCAGTTCCTCGACCACCGGCTCGAGGCTGTCCGGTCGCTCATAGGCCAGGGTGGCCAGACGCTCGCCAAGGTCGTAGTAGAGCGACTCGGCCTGGGCGCGAGCCTGCTCTTCATGGAGCTGCTCACGGACCGCCTCGAACGGCTGGGTCTCGCTCGGACGGACCGCTTCGACCTCGACTAGATGGAACCCGAAGCGGGTCCGCACCGGCTCACTCAACTCGCCCTCGGGCAGCGCGAACACCGCCTCATCGAACACCGGATCCATCATCCCCGGCTCGATCAGGCCGAGCGCACCGCCCTCCCCGGCGCTCCCGGGGTCATCCGAGTGCGCGGTGGCGAGTTCCGCAAAGGACTCACCAGCGAGGATACGCTCGCGCAGTGCCGTGATCTCGGCCTCGGCCGCCGCCACCTGCTCGTCATCGGCCTGCTGCGGCAGCGCCACCAACAGGTGCCGCACCCGGCGCTGCTCGGGGGTGACGAAACGCGCCTGCTCACTGGCGTAGGCCTGACGCAGGGCCGCGTCGTCGATCTCGATCTCCTCTGCCAGCTCGGCGACGTCGAGGACCACGTAGTCGAGCTTGACCTGCTCGGGACTGCGGAAGCGCTCGGCGTGCTCCTGATAATAGGCATCGACCGCTTCATCGGCGACGGGCTCATCACTCAGATAATCAGCAGCGGCGAAGCGTGCATAGTCGATCTCACGTTGCTGGGCCGAGAGTCGCTGAAACTGTTCGAGTTCACGCTGGGTCGCGAACTCGCTGGCCACGACCGCACGGATCAACTGGGTGCCGGTGAGCTGTTGACGCAGCTGCTCGACGAACTGCCGCTCACTCAACCCCTGTAGTTGCAGCAGGCGCTGAAAGGCCTCGTTGTCGAAGCGGCCGTCGTGCTGAAAGGCAGGCTCGGAGAGGATGCGCAGCTTGAGCTCTTGGTCGGAGACACGCAACCCGAGTCGCTGTGCGACCTCAACGAGCAGGACCTCGCGGATCATCTCCTCGCGCACCATGCGTCGCAGGTCGGCGGTAGCGAAGGCCGCCGGGTCATAGGCAGCACCGAGACGCTCACGCAGCTCCATACGGGTCTGCTGGACTCGACGATCGAGGTCGCGCTCGGTGATCTCGATACCGTTGACGGTCGCGGTCACCGTCTCCCCACTGATGCCGAGATAGGACTGGATACCCCAGAGCGCGAACGGAACACTGATCAAGATGACGATGACCCAGGCGATCCAGCCCTGGGCACGATCCCTGATGGATTGAAGCATGGCGATCGATCCAAAAACGAAGGTGTGGGCCAAAAAAAACGGGGCACCCTTGCGGATGCCCCGTTCTTTATCGAATCTGGCGGAGCGGACGGGACTCGAACCCGCGACCCCCGGCGTGACAGGCCGGTATTCTAACCAACTGAACTACCGCTCCAGAAGAATTGCCATTATACAGCAATTGTTTTTCGTTGCAACACCTTTTTTTCGGTGTTGGTGGGTGCTACAGGGATCGAACCTGTGACCCTCGCCTTGTAAGGGCGATGCTCTCCCAGCTGAGCTAAGCACCCCACCCTTCGGCTTGGGAGGAAGGCATCGAGTTGCTCCCCCCCAAAGGCGAAGCGCTATTGTACGGCATCCTTGAGCGCTTTACCAGCCTTAAATGCAGGCGTCTTCGAGGCCTTGATCTCGATGGTCGCGCCGGTCTGCGGATTACGGCCGGTGCGGGCTGCGCGCTCCTTCACGCTGAAGGTGCCGAAGCCGATCAGCGACACGGTACCGCCGTCCTTAAGGGTCACGGCGACCGAGTCGGTGAAGGCATCGAGGGCACGCGCGGCCGCCGCCTTGGAGATATCCGCGGCATCCGCCATGGCTTCGATGAGGTCAGACTTATTCATTGATCCCCCTGTTACCTGTCTCGTTTGGGACACACTGACTGCGCGACGACGATGAGGCGGATGCCACGCATCAGACGCGGGGCAAAGCCCCTGTGCGCAAGCCTTCTTCAAGATTGACGCATGCTAAATCGGAGTCTCGGCGAGGGCAACCGGCTTTTGTACCAGTTGACCACAAAAACCCGCCGTTAAGCAGAGCACCGACCCTTGACATGGCAGATTTCTCCGCCCGGGTGCCCTTTGACACCGGCCAACAGCTTAACGATCGATTCAGACTCCGTCGATAAAACGGCGAAACACAAAGCAGTGAGCCTGCACATGCGCCCGGACGTAGGTTGGGTTGCCGTTGGCAACCCAACGCCGCGGCGGCGTCGATGTTGGGTTGCCCGTTCTGGGATGGCGCGATGTCGCTGGGGTTGCGCGGGCGGCCCAACCTACGGGCTGGCGGCTGAATGGTCCCCGATGCCAACCGACGTCGATCGGCATCGGGACCGATCCTCAATGGTGCAGTGGCGCCCCCAGCTCACGGGCACCTTCGGCCGACTCCTCCTCGGCCTCCTCGGCCTTGGCCGTGTCACCACCCGGGCGCGGCGATTCGACCAAGGCGATGTCGAGGACCTCGTCGATCCAGCGCACCGGATGGATCTCCAGGTGCTGCTTGATGTTCTTAGGGATCTCGACCAGATCGCGCTCGTTCTCCAGCGGGATGATCACCGTCTCGATGCCGCCGCGATGTGCCGCGAGCAGCTTCTCCTTGAGTCCACCGATCGGCAGCACCTCGCCACGCAGGGTGATCTCACCGGTCATCGCCACCGTCGAACGCACCGGGATCTTGGTCAACGCCGAGACCAACGCCGTGCACATGGCCACACCTGCGCTCGGCCCGTCCTTGGGGGTCGCCCCCTCGGGGACATGGATGTGAACATCGAAGGTGCTGTGGAAGTCGGTCGGGACGCCAAGTGCTGCGGCACGTGAACGCACGACGGTCATCGCCGCCTGGATCGACTCCTGCATCACGTCACCGAGCTGACCGGTGTAACTGAGCTTACCCTTGCCCGGCATCAGTGCCGACTCGATCTGCAGCAACTCGCCACCGACCTCGGTCCAGGCCAGTCCGGTAACCTGCCCGACCTGATCGTGCTCCTCGGCCTGACCATAGCGGTAACGCTGCACCCCGAGATACTTCTCGAGCGACTTGGCCGTGACCGTGGTAGCGCTGTCGCGCTTCTTCAACAGCACCTCCTTGACTACCTTACGGCAGATCTTGGAGATCTCACGCTCGAGGTTGCGCACCCCGGCCTCGCGAGTGTAGTGACGGATGATGTCGCGCAGCGCCGCCTCGCGGATCACCAGTTCCCCAGGCTTGAGGCCGTTGTTCTTGATCTGTTTGGGGATCAGGTAACGCTCGGCGATGGCGACCTTCTCGTCCTCGGTGTAGCCCGAGAGCCGGATCACCTCCATACGGTCGAGCAGCGCCGGGGGGATGTTGAGGGTGTTGGCGGTCCCCACGAACATCACCTCGGAGAGGTCGAAGTCGACCTCCAGGTAGTGGTCGGCGAAGGCATGGTTCTGCTCCGGGTCGAGCACCTCGAGCAACGCCGAGGCCGGGTCGCCACGAAAATCCATCGCCATCTTGTCGATCTCGTCGAGCAGGAAGAGCGCATTGCGCGAACCGGCCTTGGAGAGGTTCTGGATGATCTTGCCCGGCAGCGCGCCGATATAGGTCCGGCGATGGCCCCGGATCTCGGCCTCGTCACGCACCCCGCCGAGCGACATGCGCACAAACTTGCGGTTGGTGGCACGCGCGATCGACTGACCGAGCGAGGTCTTGCCGACACCGGGTGGTCCGACCAGGCAGAGGATCGGGCCCTTGAGCTTGCGCACCCGCTGCTGCACCGCGAGGTACTCGAGGATACGCTCCTTGACCCGCTCAAGCCCGTAGTGGTCCTTGTCGAGGACCGACTCGGCGACCTTGATGTCGTTGCGGATGCGCGAGCGCTTCTTCCACGGCACCTGCACCAGGGTCTCGATATAGTTGCGCACCACCGTGGCCTCGGCCGACATCGGTGACATCAGCTTGAGCTTGTTGAGTTCGGACTGGGCCTTGTTGTGCGCCTCGCGAGGCATCTTGGCTTCCTCGATACGATTGGCCAGGTCCTCGATCTCGTTGGGGGCGTCCTCGAGCTCGCCGAGCTCTTTCTGGATCGCCTTCATCTGCTCGTTGAGATAGTACTCGCGCTGGTTCTTCTCCATCTGGCGCTTGACGCGCCCACGGATGCGCTTTTCCATCTGCAGGATGTCGTTCTCCGACTCCATCAGCCCCATCAGGTGCTCGATGCGCAGCTGCACATCGGTCATCTCCAGCACCCGCTGCTTCTCGTCGAGCTTCAGCGACATGTGCGCAGCCATGGTGTCGGCCAGACGCCCGGCCTCGTCGATGCTCGAGAGCGAGGTCAACACCTCGGGTGGCACCTTCTTATTGAGCTTGACGTACTGATCGAACAACCCGACGGCCGAGCGCATCAACACCTCTTGCTCACGTTCGTCGGCCTCGAGCGTCTCCTCGAGCGGCTCGATCACTGCCGAGAAGGCATCCTCGGTGGTGAGGAAACGCTCGATGCGGGCACGCTGATTACCCTCGACCAGGACCTTGACGGTGCCGTCGGGCAGCTTGAGTAACTGCAGGATGTTGGCCAGGGTGCCGATCTCATGCAGGTCACCGGCCTCGGGGTCATCGACCTCCGCACTCTTCTGCGCGATCAGCAGGATCTGCTTGTCGTTCGCCATGGCGGTATCGAGCGCGCGGATCGACTTGTCGCGCCCGACAAACAATGGAATCACCATGTGCGGATAGACGACGACGTCGCGCAGCGGCAGCACCGGCAGCTCCTGCGGGGTCGTGGATGTCAGGTTGGAATCGTGTTGCGCCATGGAAACCCGTTCTCATTGAAAGCGACGGCCCGCGGGGCCGTGGTCGGTACGATCGGGCCGAGCCCTGGGACCATTCCACGGACGCCGACGTCGGTACGATTGGATGATGGGGAAAGGATCGGGGCGGCCGGCGCGCAGTTCAACGCGCCGACGCACCTGGATTGAGGGCGGGCGGACAGTCCAGCGGCGGGTGTCCGTCCGCCTCCTGGGGGTGGGACAGCGCGATCGATCAGTCTCCCGATGCCGCCTGCTTCTCCATCCCGTCGTAGATCAGGAACGGCTTGTTCTCACCGGCGATCACCGAGGCGTCGATGACGACCTTGCTGACGTGTTCCATGGAGGGCAGCTCGTACATGGTGTCGAGCAACACCTGCTCCATGATCGTCCGCAGGCCGCGAGCCCCGGTCTTGCGTTCCATTGCCTTGGTTGCGATCGCACGCAGCGCGTCCTCTCGCAGCTCGATCTCCACGTCCTCCATCTCGAACAGGCGCGCATACTGACGCACCAGCGAGTGCTTGGGCTCGGTGAGGATACGCATCAGCGCCGCCTCGTCGAGTTCCTCGAGGGTCGCCATCACCGGCAAGCGGCCGACGAACTCGGGGATCAGCCCATAGCGGATCAGGTCCTCGGGCTCGACGCCGCTGAGCAGCTCGCCGATCATCCGCCCGTCGTCCTTGCTGTGGACCTCGGCCGAGAAGCCGATGCCGGTCTTGCGGGAACGATTCTGGATGATCTTGTCGAGGCCGGCAAAGGCACCACCGACGATGAACAGGATGTTGGAGGTGTCGACCTGCAGGAATTCCTGCTGCGGGTGCTTACGCCCACCCTGCGGCGGCACCGAGGCGACGGTCCCCTCGATGAGCTTGAGCAGCGCCTGCTGCACGCCCTCGCCCGAGACGTCACGGGTGATCGAGGGGTTGTCGGACTTGCGCGAGATCTTGTCGATCTCGTCGATGTAGACGATGCCGTTCTGCGCCTTGTCGACGTCGTAGTCGCACTTCTGCAACAGCTTCTGGATGATGTTCTCGACATCCTCGCCGACATAGCCCGCCTCAGTGAGGGTCGTGGCATCGGCGATGGTGAAGGGGACGTTGAGCAGTCGCGCCAGGGTCTCGGCGAGCAGCGTCTTGCCGGAACCGGTGGGACCGATCAGCAGGATGTTGCTCTTGGCGATCTCGATGTCTTCCTTGGCCTCGGCCACCTCGAGACGCTTGTAATGGTTGTAGACGGCGACCGAGAGTACCTTCTTGGCGAACTCCTGGCCGACAACGAACTCATCGAGACGTGCCTTGATCTCACGCGGCTTGGGAAGACTGCTGGCGGCCTCGCCGACGCCCTCTTGCATCTCCTCGCGGATGATGTCGTTACACAGCTCGACACACTCGTCGCAGATGAACACGGACGGCCCTGCGATGAGCTTGCGGACTTCATGCTGACTCTTGCCACAGAACGAACAGTAGAGCAGCTTGCCTTCGTCGCTCTTGTTTCCACTCATCGGGAATAGCTCTCCGGGGGGTCGGTTGGGGATGGGGATCCGGCAATCCCCATCGAGGCGAATTCAATCATAACGGTTTGCGCTTATATGGCAAGAGAGTGAAGAGACGAAGGCTTGCCAGTCGTCACACTGCGGCGACGCCCGACAAGCCTCCAGACTCCAGTCGATTGCGACGCCAGGCGTCGTACCGCTCACTCCTTCCCCGAAGCAGGCCCTCGCTCGCTGATGACACGATCGATCAGCCCATAGGCCTGGGCCTCTTCGCCGCCCATGAAACGATCACGCTCAGTATCCTCGGCGATCTTCTCGATCGACTGGCCGGTGTGCTCGGCGAGGATCTGGTTGAGACGCTCGCGGATGTAGAGGATCTCGCGGGCGTGAATGTCGATGTCGGTGGCCTGACCCTGGAAGCCGCCGAGCGGCTGATGGATCATCATCCGCGAATGCGGCAGGCAGTAGCGCTTGCCCGCAGCACCACCGGCGAGCAACAAGGCCCCCATGCTCGCCGCCTGACCGATGCACATGGTGCTGACGTCGGGGCGGATGAAGCGCATGGTGTCGTAGATCGCCAGGCCTGCGGTGACCGCGCCACCGGGCGAGTTGATATAGAGATGGATGTCCTTGTCCGGGTTCTCCGACTCCAGGAACAACAGCTGCGCGACCACCAGGTTGGCCATGTGGTCCTCGACCGGGCCGACCAGGAAGATCACGCGTTCCTTCAACAGGCGCGAGTAGATGTCGAACGAGCGCTCGCCGCGGGCGGTCTGCTCGATGACCATTGGCACCAGCCCCAGCCCCTCGGGTCTCCAGTCGGTCCGACTCTCGATGTTGCTCATGGGATACGCCTTCAACTCTCTGCGGTATTGACTCTGTGACGCGCCCACCGCTAGCGGCGGGCGCGTACGTCCTGCGGGCTAGGTGCCGCTCAGCTCGCGGCGCCCGGGTTGGTCAGCGCCTCGAAGCTCGTCGGCTCGTCCTCGACCGACACCTGCTCGAGCACCAGGTCGACCACCTGCGACTCGAGCACTGCGGCCTCGAGTGCGGCCATGTGACCACGCTCGGCCTTGTAGTAATCGACCACCGCCTGCGGATCCTCGTAGGTCGCGGCCACCTCGTCGAGCATGGCCTGCACCCGCTCCTGGTCGGCCTTGAGTTCATGCTGCTTGATCAGTTCACCGACGATCAGACCGAGGGCGACACGACGCTGGGCGGCCTCCTCGAACAGGGCATCGGGCAGCTGCACATCGCCCTGCGCGCCCACCGAGCGACGCATCTCGTCCTGCATCGAGCGGATCTCGTCGCGCACCAGCGCCTGCGGCACCTCGACCGGATTGGCCTCCAGCAGCAGGTCCATCACTGCTTCCTTGGTGCGGGCCTCGAGGCGCTGTTTCAACTCGCGCCCCATGTTCTCGCGCACGTCATTCTTGAAGCGCTCGACGTCACCGTCCTCGATGCCAAAGCGCTTGACGAACTCGCCATCGACCTCGGGCAGCACCGGCTCGGCGACCTGGCTGACGGTGATCTCGAAGCTCGCCGGCTTGCCAGCCAGGGCCTCGACCTGATACTCCTCGGGGAAGGTCACCTCAACGGTCCGGGTCTCGCCAGCGGCGGCACCGACCAGGCCGTCCTCGAAGCCAGGGATCATCCGCCCGGAACCGAGTTCGAGCTCGACGTCCTCGGCCGAGCCGCCCTCGAAGGCCTCGCCGTCGATGGTGCCGGCAAAGGAGATGGTGAGCTGATCGCCCTGCGCCGCGGCACGCTCGACCGGGCTCCAGGTCTTGTGCTGATCACGCAGCCGCTCGAGCAGTGCGTCGAGATCGCTCTCGGCGAGCTCGCTGACCGGGCGCTTGAGCGCGCGCCCCTCGAGCGCGGCCAGCTCCAACTCCGGCATCACCTCGAAGGTGGCGACATAGGCGAAGCGGTCGGCCTCGAGGTCGATCTCGGGCTCGATCTGCGGCTGTCCGGCCGGACGCAGTGACTCCTGGCTGAGCGCCTCGTAGAAGGTCGACTGCACCTGCTCGCCGAACACCTCCTCGAGGACCTGATCGCCATAGCGCTTGCGCAACAGCTTCATCGGCACCTTACCAGGGCGAAAACCGGGCAGCTTGGCGCTACGCGCGAGCTGCTGCAGACGCTGATCGACCGCGCCGGTGATCTGCTCGGCGGGCAGTTCGACCTTCAAGCGACGCTCGAGACCCTCACCCGATTCCACCGAAACTTGCATTGATTCATCTCCTGTCGGCGCCGGGATCTGATCAGGCCCGCACCTTGCTGAAAAAACGAATGCGGGCAAGCGCCCGCACGATCAAAAGTTGTTCAGTATAACGCGTGGTTTTTTGCCCCACCAAGCGCCATCTACACCGACGCCCCACCCTCCGGCGGCCCGTCGGCAGCGGTCTCGACACCGTAACGACGCAACGCACGCTTGAGGATCTTGCCCGAGGCGTTCTTCGGTAACGCATCGTGTTGCACCAGGCGACGTGGCACCTCGTGCGCACCGAGGCGATCACGACACCAAGCGCGCAGCGCCGCAGTACTAACCTCGGCCCCGGCGACCAGGGACACGTGCGCCACCACCACCTCGCCATGCTTGGGGTCGGGATCACCGACCACCGCCACTTCGGCGATCGCCGGATGCGCATAGAGCGCCTCCTCGACCACCCGCGGATAGACGTTCATGCCGTTGGTGATGACCAGGTCCTTGATCCGGTCGACCAGATAGACATGACCATCGGCATCGATCCGCGCCAGATCACCGGTACGGAACCAATCATCGTAGAAGGCCTCACGACTGGCCTCGGGCAGCCCCAAATAGCCGTGCATCACATTGGGACCGCGCACACACAGCTCACCGGTCTCGCCACGGGGCAACACCTGTCCGGCGGGGTCGCGCACACACAGCTCCACCCCCGGCAGCGCCGGCCCGATCGAGCCGGGCTTGCGCGGCAGACTCGGACGATTGACGCAGAACACCGGGCTGCACTCGGTCGCGCCCGCTCCCTCCAGCAGGATCACCTCGAAGCGGGCCTCGAACTCACGCAACAGCGCCACCGGCAGCGCGGCCCCGCCACTGATACACAGCCGCACCCCGCGCCAGTGCTCGACCAGGACTTCGGCATGGCGCAACAGCACCCCGTACATGCTCGGCACGCCGAGGAACACGGTGGCACCGTGCCGGGCGATCGCCTGGGTGACCAGTCGCGGCTCGAAGCGCGCCACCGGGATCATCGCCAAGCCGTGGAGCAACGGGGTGAGCATCGCGGTGGTCGCAGCGAAGGAGTGAAACAGCGGCAACACCACCAGCAGACGATCACCGGGCACCAGTTCGAAGCCCTGCCAGGAACCCTCGGCATTGGCGATCAGGTTGGCGTGACTGAGCATCGCGCCCTTGGGGCGCCCCGTGGTGCCCGAGGTATAGAGCACCGCCGCGACCTCGGCCCCGGATCGCGGCGCCAGCGGCGGGTGTGCGAGCAACGCGGCGAAGTCGGGCCGGTCGGCGGCCAGCTCGATCCGGATCGGCGCCCCCGCACAGCAGGCACAGGCGGCCTCAGCGACCGCGGCGAAGGCCGGCTGGTGGAGCAACAGCACAGGGGCTGCGTCCGCGAGGATATAGGCGACCTCTTGAGCACTCGACAACAGATTGATCGGCACCACGGTGGCGCCGGCCTTGAGGATCGCCAGATAGGCGATGACGAACTCACGCCCGTTGGCACAAAGCAGCGCGGCACGGGCACCGGGGCGCAGACCGGCGCCGACCAGCGCCCCGGCCATGGCATCAGAGAGGCGATCGAGCTCGCCATAATCGAGCACCCCACTGTCGTCGTACAACGCGGGCGCCTCGCCGTAGCGGGCCGCGCACGCCCGGAACCGAGCGGGGATGTCCGCGAACTCGATTGTTGCCTCCATGCGCGCGACTCAGATGACCTTGGAGAAGCCGACCGGGCCGCTCTTGGCCGCGAGATAGGCGTCGAAGGTCATGCAGATGTTACGCACCAGCAGCCGGCCACGCGGCAGGATGCGGATCCGCTCGGCGTCGAGTTCGACCAGACCGTCTTCCACCATTACCTGCAGCTTGTCGAGTGCGTCGGCGAAGTAGGTCTTGAAGTCGATACCCCAGGCCGCCTCGACAGCGGGGATCTCGAGCACGAAGTTACAGATCAGCCGGGTGATGACGTCGCGTCGGATGATGTCGTCGCGGGTCAACTCGATGCCCCGGAACACCGGCAGGCGACCGGCGTCGATGTCGGCGTAGTAGGCCTCGAGTTCACGCTGATTCTGACCGTAGGTGTTGTCGATCTTGCCGATCGAGGTCACACCGATACCGATCAGATCACAGTCGGCGTGAGTCGAATAACCTTGGAAGTTGCGGTACAGGGTACCGGCCTGCTGGGCGATGGCCAGCTCGTCGTCGGGACGGGCGAAGTGGTCCATGCCGATATAGACGTAGCCGGCGTCGGTGAGCCGCTGGATGGTCGCCTGGAGGATATCGAGCTTGACCTCGGCGGTCGGCAGGTCCTCGTCGCGGATGCGCCGCTGTGGCTTGAAGCGCGAGGGCAGGTGGGCGTAGTTGAAGATCGACAGGCGCTGCGGATCGACCGCGATCACCCGTTCGAGGGTGTTCATGAAGGTCTCGACCGACTGGAACGGCAGGCCGTAGATCAGATCCAGGCTGATCGAGCGGAAGCCCTCGGCGCGCGCCGCCTCGAGCACGGCCATGGTCTCGGCCTCGCTCTGCACCCGGTTGACCGCCTTCTGCACCCGCTCGTCGAAGTCCTGCACGCCGAGGCTCATGCGATTGAAACCGAGGCGGCGCAGCAGCGCGATGGTATCGGCGTCGGCCTCGCGCGGGTCGATCTCGATCGAGTACTCCCCGACCTCGTCGTCGGCGAGCTTGAAGTGACGCCGCGTGGTCTCCATCAACTCGGTCATCTGCTGGTCGTTGAGGAAGGTCGGGGTGCCGCCACCCCAGTGCAATTGCTCGACCACACGCGAGTCGTCGAACAACGCCGCCTGCATCTCCAGCTCACGATAGACGCGGTCGAGATAGGGGGCGACCAGCGAGCGATCCTTGGTCGCGATCTTGTTGCAGGCGCAGTAGAAACAGACCGTATCGCAGAACGGGATGTGGAAATAGAGCGAGAGCGGGCGCCCACTCTCGTTGCTGCGTGCACAGGCGGCGCGGTAGGCCGCCTCGTTGAAGGACGCGGCGAACTCGACCGCAGTCGGATACGAGGTATAGCGCGGACCGCTCTGGTCGTAGCGACGGATCAGCTCAATGTCGAAGGAAACGCCTTGTTCCACCTAATCAACCCTCCAGCCGAGCGGTGCCGTGCGTCCGGCCCGGTACGGCATTCTTCGTAACGCCCGTTCAGGCATCATCCCCGCTCACCGAGGCCCACCGGGGCGCGTCGATCTGCACGAGCAGGGTATGGAATGGAATCTCTTCCACGATCTTGGTCCGGCGCCTCCGTTCGCGACCACGCCCAGCCAGACTCGCGCCGGCCCGGGGGTCGCGCGGCAGGCGCCGCCCTCATGCGGCGAGCGCGGCGGCGATCTCGGCCCGATGCGCCACCAGCTGTTCGCGCGTCAACACTAGCACGCCCTCCCCGCCGCGCTCGAACGCCAGCCAGGTGAAGGGCACCTCGGGCAGGCGCTGCTCGAGCGCGGCGGCCGAGTTGCCGACCTCGAGCACCAGGATCCCCCCCTCACTCAGATGCGCCGGGGCGCGCTCAAGGATGCGCAATGCCAGCGCCAAGCCCGCATCGGCGGCGACCAGCCCGAGTTCGGGTTCGCGCAGGAACTCAGCGGGCAGGGTCTCGTACTCGTCACGCGGCACATAGGGGGGATTGGAGACGATGACGTCGTAACAGACGCCATCGAGCGCGGCGAAGAGGTCGGACTCGATCGCCCGCACCCGTTCATCGAGTCCGTAGCGTTCGACATTGGCGCGCGCCACGGCCAGCGCCGCCGGCGAGAGGTCGACCAGATCGACCTCGGCATCGGGCAGATACAGCGCCGCAGCGATACCGATGCAACCGCTTCCGGTACAGAGATCGAGTACCCGGCTCACCTCGGACGGATCGATCCAGGGATCGAAACCGACCTCGAGCAGCTCGGCGATCGGCGAGCGCGGCACCAGCACCTGGCGGTCGACACCGAACTCGAACCCGGCGAACCAGGCACGACCGGTGAGATAGGCCACCGGCACCCGCTCGGCGACACGTTGCTCGATCAACGCGGCAATGTGCTCGCGCTCGGCGAGGGTGAGTCTGCTGGTATGGAAGGCGGCGGGCAGGGAATGATCCAGGTCAAGCGCGCCGAGCACCAGTTCGGCGGCCTCGTCGAGGGCGTTATCGGTGCCGTGTCCGAAGAACAGGCCAGCGGCCTTGAAACGACTCGCGCCCCAGCGCACGAAGTCCTGGATGGTGATCAAACCGTCGGGTTGTGCTGACATCGCGGCTCAAGCATGGTCCGGTACATGGACTGGCGCCCGGACTCATCCGCCACGCCAGGAAACAAGCCGCGAAGGATACCATCCTTGGCTCCCGCTGTTCAGTCGGTCGTCTACGGGGATTGCACCGTCCGCGTACCCGGTCGGGGAAGACGGCACGCGGACCCGGGGTTAGGCCGCCCGGCGCTTGCCCTCGGCGGCAAAGGCCTCGTCCTCGCCACGCTCGACCAGATCCTGTAACGAGATGTCACTGAGGAACTGGAAGATCTGGTCGCTGAGCTGATCCCACAGGTGATGGGTCAGACAGCGCTGACCGTCGCGACAGTTCTCGCGCCCACCACAGCGGGTGAATTCCACCCACTCGTCGACGGCACAGATGATATTGGCGATCGAGATCTCGGCGGCCGGCTTGCCGAGATAGTAGCCACCGCCCGGCCCTCGCACCCCGCGCACCAACTGCTTGGCGCGCAGCGCAGCGAACAGCTGCTCGAGATAAGAGAGCGAAATGCCCTGGTTTGCCGAGATATCGGCCAGGGTGACCGGGCCCTTGCCCGCGTGCAGCGCCAGATCCAGCATGGCGGTCACCGCATATCTGCCCTTGGTTGAGAGTCTCATCGTCGCATGCCCATGCAAGGTATTGATTGACAAGGAGACCGAGTAGGACCCGATCACCCGACCCTCCTAGTAAATTTGTCAAGCAAGGGGTTATTTCAATACATCCGCCACGGTGGATGTCGACGGATGGACTCGTACGCCGGGATTCAGGGGCAGGTCGGCTGTTGCCGATCGGGCCGAGCCGGCTCCGGGAACGGAGGCTGGGCGAGGAGGAAACAGTGGCCCTGTCCGAGACAGTAATTCAACCACTTGGCGAGAAAGAGGTTGGCGCGCCACTTGTGCGCGAGCGTTGGCGGTGCATATCCATTGCGCATCGACCACAGCGATTGCTCGAGTGTGAGCACCTCGAGCTGGCGAGCGTCGTGATAGGCGCGTAGACGTGCGTCCGGATCGGCCCGTACCCCGGTCTCGCCCACCGGGAACAGGTAGGTCAGACGCAGCAGGGTCATGTAGCGGGTCTGCGACTCGATCTCGAGCACCAGATCGACCCCATCCTGGCGCCTCGAGCACCGCCGCCCGCTGAGCGCGGTGAGATCCGGCGCCAGCCGCCCCAAACGCGCGAAGTTCTCCTCGCACAGCGCCAGCAGCGCGCCGACGTTCGGACGCGCCACCAACGGCAGCGAATCGGTCCAGGGATAAGCACAGGGCTGCATCATCGGGTGCACCAGAACGCCGACGCCGGGCACGAGGCCCGGCGCCGCGCGATCAGACTGTCGGCACGGTGGGCTCAGCCGTTCTGCGCGTCCTGCTGCTCGGCGACCTGACGCTTGACCTCCTCCATGTCGAGCTCGGCGGCCTTGGAGAGCAGCTCGCGGAAGGAACGCTCGGGCAGTGCGCCGGGCTGCGAGAAGATGATCACCTGCTCACGGAAGATCATCAGCGTGGGGATCGAACGGATCTGGAAATGGGCCGCCAATTCCTGCTGCGCCTCGGTGTTGATCTTGGCGAAGACGATGTCGTCATGATCTTCCGAGACCTTCTCGAAGGTCGGGGCAAAGGAGCGACACGGGCCACACCAGGGCGCCCAGAAGTCGACCACGACAAAGTCGTTGTCCTTGATGGTCTGTTCGAAGTTGTTGGTATCGAGCTCCAAGACGGCCATGCGAATATCCTACGAGATAGCTAAAGAATAGCGGGAATAGTAACAGAATCACCGCCCCTGCACAGACCCCGGACCGTGCCGCAGAAGACGCGCACGATCCGGAGCGGCCGATCACCATCGTCGCCGACAGCGGATCGGCGGTGAGCTCAGCGAGCCTCGAGCCCGTTGAGGATGCGGTCGCGGATCTCCTCGACCGAGCCGATACCATCGACCTTGAGATACTTGGGCGCGCCCTCGCCACCGGCCTCGGCCCAGCCCGAGTAGTAGCCGATCAGCGGCTCGGTCTGCTCATGATAGACCCCCAGGCGTGCCTTGACCGTCTCCTCGCGATCGTCGTCGCGCTGGACCAGTGCCTCACCGGTGACATCGTCCTTGCCTTCCTCACGCGGCGGATTGAATACCACGTGGTAGGTGCGACCGGAGGCCGGATGGACACGACGGCCCGACATCCGCTTGATGATCTCGGCGTCGGGGACGTCGATCTCAACCACCGCGTCGACGAAGATGCCGCTCTCCTTGAGCGCATCGGCCTGGGCGATGGTGCGCGGAAAGCCGTCGAACAGGAAGCCACCCTGGCAATCCTCGGCGTCGATACGCGCCTTGACCATGCCGATGATGATGTCATCGGACACCAGCCCGCCCTCGTCCATGATCTTCTTCGCCGCCTTACCGAGCTCGGTGCCCTGCTTGACGTGGGCCCGGAGCATATCGCCGGTGGAGATCTGGGGGATCTTGAAGTGTTCCTTGATGAAGCCGGCCTGGGTGCCTTTTCCGGCACCCGGGCCGCCAAGCAGGATGATGCGCATGACGCTCCTCATTCTGGTTGCGATTGAAAAACATTGATCTTGAGTGTGCCACAGCCGGATCGGGCAGGACTACAGCCAGACCCACGGCCTGGCGTGACACCCATCGATCGGGAGGGGCGACGCGCGCGAGGCGCGTCGAGATGGTGGGACGATCACCGCGACGAACGCGGTGATCGCAGGTGATATCAGCCGCCGCTGACCATCATGTTGAGCATCAGCTTGTTGAGCCGACCGACGAAGGCGGCCGGGTCCTCGAGCTGACCGCCCTCGGCGAGCTGGGCCTGATCGAACAGCACCATCGCCAGCTCGGCGAAGCGCTCGTCATCGGTCTCGGCCTCGAGACGCTTGAGCAGCGGGTGCTCGAGGTTGACCTCGAGCGTGGGCTTGGTCTCGGGGGCGTCCTGGCCGACCGATTTCAGCACCCGCGCGAGGTTGGCGCTCATATCGTGCTCACCGACCACCAGACAGGCCGGGGAGTCGACCAGGCGGGTGCTCGCGCGTACCGTCTCGACCTGCTCGCCGAGCGTCTGTTTCATCTGCTCGAGCAGCGAGCCGTGCTCCTCCTCGGCCTTCTCCTTGGCGGCCTGGTCCTCGGCGTCGGCAAGCCCGCCGAGATCGAGGTCGCCCTTGGTCACCGACTGCAGCGACTTACCCTTGTACTCGGTGAGGTGGCTCACCAGCCACTCGTCGACCCGATCGGAGAGCAGCAGCACCTCCACGCCCTTCTTGCGGAAGACCTCGAGGTGCGGACTGTGGCGCGCTGCGGCAGGGCTGTCGGCGGTGATGAAGTAGATCTTCTCCTGCCCCTCCTGCATCCGCTCGATATAACCATCGAGCGACTCGCGCTGGGCATCGCCCTCGCTCGCGGTGGTGGCAAAGCGCAACAGCCCGGCGATACGCTCCTTGTTGGCGAAGTCCTCTGCCGGCCCCTCCTTGAGCACCCGACCGAACTCGTCCCAGAAGGCGCCGTACTTCTCCGGCTCGTCGCGCGCCATCGTCTCGAGCACGCCGAGCACGCGCTTGGTGTTGGCCTGACGGATGGTGTCGATCTTGCGGTTGTGCTGGAGGATCTCGCGCGAGACGTTCAGCGGCAGGTCATCGGCGTCGACCACGCCCTTGACGAAGCGCAGATAGTGCGGGGTGAGCTTGTCGACCTCGTCCATGATGAAGACGCGTCGCACATAGAGCTTGACGCCATGACTCTGGTCACGGTCCCACAGGTCGAAGGGGGCGCGCTTGGGTACGAACAGCAGCGAGGTGTACTCGTTGGTCCCCTCGACGCGGTTGTGCGAATAGGTCAGCGGCGCCTCGAAGTCGTGGGCGACGTGCTTGTAGAAGTCGTGGTACTCCTCCTCGGAGATCTCCGACTTGTTGCGCATCCACAGCGCGGTGCCGCGATTGACCTGCTCGTACTCGGGGGCCGCCTCCTGCTTCTCCTCGGCCTCCTCGCCGTAGTGCTCCTTGCGCATCTCCACCGGCAGCGCGATGTGATCGGAGAACTTGGCGATGATCGAACGCAATCGCCAGCTGTCGAGAAACTCCTTCTCATCCTCCTTGAGATGGAGGATGACGTCGGTGCCGCGACCGGCCTTCTCGACCGTCTCCAGGCTGTAACTGCCGCGACCGTCGGACTCCCAACGCACCCCGTGCTCGGCGCCGAGCCCGGCGCGACGCGAGACCAGGGTGACGCGGTCGGCGACGATATAGGCCGAGTAGAATCCGACCCCGAACTGACCGATCAGGTTGCTGTCCTTGGTCTGATCACCGGAAAGGTTCTCGAGGAAGCGACGGGTGCCCGAGCTGGCGATACTGCCGATGGTCTCGGTGACCTCCTGACGGGTCAGGCCGATACCGTTGTCGGAGACGGTCAGGGTGCCGGCCTCGCGGTCGACCTCGACGCGGATACGCAGCTGCGCGTCACCCTCGTACAGAGCGTCATCGCTCAGCGCCTCGAAGCGCAGCTTCTCGGCGGCGTCGGAGGCGTTGGAGACCAACTCGCGCAGGAAGATCTCCTTGTTCGAGTAGAGTGAGCGGATCACCAGGTCGAGTACCTGACTGACCTCTGCCTTGAACTCCAGGGTTTCCTTGTGCGCTTCTACTGTCATGCTTGTCGTGTACCTTGAGGAATGAAGATCGTTTGCGAACCAGGGGTTCGAGTCATCCGGCAGGGTCCGTGCCGGGCCATGCCGGTATTGTCGCACGGCGACGGGGGGATACAATGCCCGGACGGCGGAGCGCCAGCGCTGGCCGCCCCGGGATGGGCGCCCTGAACCTGCGCGACCCATAGGGATCGAGCCCTCGCCCCGCCACCGCATCCCCGCCATGGGAGACGTGTACGGCTCGGCGAGCGCCGAGCACGACCGTACCAACCAGTGACGGCATCTCCCCCACCAGTCAAGGGTCTGAAGATGGAACCGCAAATCATCGCCACCACCCCCTTCGAAGGTCAACGCCCCGGCACCTCGGGGCTGCGCAAGAAGGTTCGGGTATTCGAGCAACCGCACTATCTCGAGAACTTCGTCCAGGCGATCTTCGACACCCGCCCCGAGCTCGTCGGTGGAACCCTGGTGGTCGGTGGCGACGGACGCTACTACAACCGCGAGGCGATCCAGACCATCCTGCGTATGGCCGCGGCCAATGGCGTCGCCCAGGTGCTGGTCGGGCGCGGCGGACTGCTGTCGACCCCGGCGGCCTCTTGCATCGTGCGCAAGCACCGCGCCCAGGGCGCGATCGTGCTTTCGGCCAGCCACAACCCCGGTGGCCCAGACGCCGACTTTGGCATCAAGTTCAACGCCGCCAACGGCGGCCCGGCGCCGGAGTCGATGACCAGCGCCATCCATGTCCGCACCCAGGAGATCACGCGCTATCTCACCCTCGACAGCGCCGCTGTTGATCTCGACCAGATCGCCACCCTGACGCTCGGCGCGACCCGTATCGAGGTCGTCGACCCGGTCGCCGACTACGCCGAACTGATGGCCTCGCTGTTCGACTTCGACGCCATCGCCGGGCTGTTCGCCTCGGGCGGGTTCCGCATGCGCTTCGACGCCATGCACGCGGTCACCGGCCCCTATGCCCTCGAGATCCTCGAGAACCGGCTCGGCGCCGAGGCCGGCACCGTGCTCAACGCCGAGGCCCTGCCCGACTTCGGCGGTGGCCACCCCGACCCCAACCTGACCCATGCCGCGGCCCTGGTGGCGATGACCCGAGGCATCGACGGGCTCGACTTCGCCGCCGCCTCCGATGGCGACGGCGACCGCAATATGATCCTCGGGCGCGACTGCTTCGTCACCCCCAGCGACAGCCTCGCGATCCTCGCCGCCAACGCCCATCTCACCCCCGGCTACCGCCAGGGCATCCGCGGCGTGGCCCGCTCGATGCCCACCAGCCAGGCCGCCGACCGGGTCGCCGAGGCGCTCGGCGTCGAACACTTCGAGACCCCCACCGGCTGGAAGTTCTTCGGCAACCTGCTCGATGCCGGACGCATCACCCTGTGCGGCGAGGAGAGCTTCGGCACCGGTTCGGACCATCTGCGCGAGAAAGACGGGCTGTGGGCGGTGCTGTTCTGGCTCAACCTGCTCGCCGCACGTGGCCAATCGGTCGCTGAGATCGTCACCGAGCACTGGCGACGCTTCGGACGTGACTACTACACCCGTCACGACTACGAGGGCGTGGCGCTGGAGGGCGCCGAAGGGCTGATGGCGGCGCTGCGCGAGCGGCTCCCCACCCTGCCCGGCCAGCCGCTCGGCGCGCACCGCGTGGCACGGGCCGACGACTTCGCCTACACCGACCCGATCGATGGAGGACGCGCCGAGCACCAGGGCATCCGTCTCTGCTTCGAGGACGGCGCACGCATCGTCTACCGCCTCTCCGGCACCGGCACCGAGGGGGCGACGCTGCGTGTCTACATCGAGCGTTTCGAGTCCGACCCGGCACAACACCAGCTCGATCCCCAGGTCGCACTCGCCGGGCTGATCACAACCGCCCGCGAGCTGGCCGAGATCGAGTCACGCACCGGCCGCGCCGCCCCCGATGTCATCACCTGAGCCAACGACACCTGGGCGACGCCGCCCCGGCGCGGCCCTCTCGGTCACCGCGCCGACAGCACTCGAGGTGGTGCCGCCGCTGCGATGACTCGCCCCCGAGCCAGCCGCACCCGCGGCGCGTCATGGCGAGGGGGCCGCACCTCGATCAGGGCATCGGCGCAACGACTACCCCGGGGCGGTACGGTCATCATTCGGAGGACGCAACGGGCCATGATGTCACCTCCCGTCGCCTACTGGCGACAGCAGCAACCCGCCCCGTCGCCCCACCCCGAACCCTCGCCAGATTGCCACGACCGCGCCCGGCGCAGTTGCAGCAAGACAGCTCGAACCAGTAGGATTCAGCTCAGATTTCCCCATCACGGACAAGGGCCTGCGATGGCCTGGACGGCGCTGCACACCGCGCACTGACCGCTTCCCGAGACGCCTGTATGCGCCCTGCGGATGACCGGAGCGCAGGCCGGCGACGTCCCGGGGAGCAACCGGACCAACGGGCTGCCGACCGGCATCCCCACGTATCTACAGCACGCGGAGCTATTACAATGAGCCAATTCGACAAGACCCAGGCGCTCAAGCACTCGACCCTGGGCGCCGAACTCGACGACGCCGAATGCGCCGTCCTCGCCGAACGCATGGGTGAGGTCGCACTCAGCGACGGCGAGACCCTGGTGAAGGAGGGCGAGGCACGCCAGACCCTGTTCCTGCTCGGGAGCGGCAAGATGGACGTGATCCGCGACCAGGGCGGCGCCGAGGCCCGACTGCACCGCATGCGTGCCGGCGAGTGTGCCGGCACCCGCGCCTTCGTCGATGGCTCGACCCGCAAGGCCGCACTACGCGCCGTCGGCGAGGCCCGGGTGCTGACCCTGGAGCCGGCTGATTTCGAGTCCATGCTCGAGGAACACGCAGGCATCGTCTACAAGGTGATGCGCGCGATCTTCCGCATCACCCACGCCAACCTGATGCGGATGAACCAGGAGAGCGCCGAACTCAAGAACTACGTCGTCCGCGCCCCCGGCCGCTACTGACCGGCGCGCCGCACGGCGCCCGCCCTGACGACACCGCCGGGGCCTCGCCCCGGCCGACTCATCAAACCTGCCGCAGCGATCCTGGGCGCCACTCAACGATCATACAGACGTCGCGCAATCCAGTGATCGAGGCTCACCCAGCGCCCGGCGCCGCAGAAGAAGAGCGCCAGCAGCATCACGAAATAGGTCGCGGCGAACTCGATCCCGTTGTTGAGCATCACCAGGCTGCCGTACTCGGTCAGCCAGGCATAGTCGCCGTGCGCACGCAGGATCTCCTTGGCCTCGGCCAGGCGCTCGACCGCGGCCAGGGTCCGCTCGGTGGCAAACAGCGAGCCACTGCCCTCGGCGATCGCCAGCCAACCGTTGTGCCAGTGCACGGTGAGCGCGGCGACTGCCATGGTGACCATCAGCGGCACCGCCACCCAGCGCACCCCGAGCCCCACCACCAGCAGCACCGCCCCCAAGGTCTCGGTCCCGGCGGCGAGCGCGACCATCAGCACCGGCGCCGGCAGCCCCAGCCCCCAGTCCGGATTGCCGAACCAGGCCACGGTGTCGTCGAAGTTCGCGAACTTCTTGGTTCCGGCCATCCACAACACCGGGGCCAGATAGAGGCGCAGCGCCAGTGGCGCGAGAAAGTCCAGCGCCCGGGTTACATCCAGCCATCGCTGCAAACGTCTCACCAGATCAAGCATCAGCCCCCTCCGCACCGGAATCGACACCATCACCCTCGCACCAGCGATTGCGCCCGGCGCGCTTGGCGCGATACATCGCCGCATCAGCACACCCCACACACGCGTGCAGCCCATCCCCCGGCATGCAACCGCACACCCCCAGACTGATGGTGATCGACTGCGCCAACCCGAAATCATGCGCGGCGACCAGCCGGCGCAGCTTCTCGACCAGGGTGCGAGCCATCGCCAAATCGGTATGGGTGGAGAGGATCAGGAACTCCTCCCCACCCCAGCGCACCAGATAGTCGCTGGCGCGCACATGTCGCGACACCAGCCCGGCGAGCTGACGCAGCACCCGGTCACCACAATCGTGGCCGTGCCGATCGTTGACCCGCTTGAAGTGATCGATGTCGAAGATGACGATCGACAACTGCAGGTGATGACGACGCGCCCGCGCCGACTCACGCTCGAACAGCGCCTCGACCACGTGACGGTTGAGCAGGCCGGTGAGCGGGTCGTGCTCGGCCAGATAGCGGATGTCGCGTTCGGCGCGGCGCAGCCGAGCCAACGGATAGCGACACAGCAGCGCGACCCCTACCCCACCGATCAGCGCCAGCACCAGCGCCAAGAGCAGCGAGTCACGCAGCAAGGGACGCAACGAGGCCGAGGTCTCCAGCGCGCCGACCGGTCGACCGGCATCGAACAACCACTGCCGATGGGTCGACAACGGCGCCGGCAACGGCGTACCGATCTCGACCACGGTCTCCCCACCCTCACTAGACACCACCTGCCGCACCGCGACACCGCGTACCTGATCGCGCAGCAGCCCTGCGATACGGCCCTGTTCATAGGCCCAGAGCTCGGGGTTGCGCGCGATCACCTGGCGCATCAGTTGCTCGGCGGTAAGCAGCGAGAGGGTGGTGAGGTTACCGTCGAGATAGCGACGCTGGACATCGAAGTGAATCACCGGCACGGCCAGCGCCATCACCACCACCAGCGTCACCACCACCAGCTGCAGCAGGTCGGCGAGACTGCGGCCACCCTCGGGAGGCACGCTCTTCAGCTCCCTGGACGCGGCGATAGCAGCGCCCCATTGGCCTCAAGCACGGCCCGACCGGCGGCCGAGAAGACGAACTCGACGAAGCCCCGGACCCGCTCGTCGGAGGCCGTGGCAAGCACCAGGGCGAACTCGGCGGCCAGCGGATAGCGCCCGGCGGCCAGCGCCGCCAGGGTCGGCGCCTGCCCGCCGAGACGCAGTACCCGCAACGACAGCGACTCGGCGGCCCACTGCGCCCGGCTGAGATAGCCGAAGCTCCCCGGGACCCGGTGCAACACCGCGGCATTCTCCTGCGCCGTCAGCGTCACCACCAAATCGGTACGTGCGAAGGCCTGATCGAGCGCCGCATCGAGCCGTGGGTCGAGCCGGCGCAGCAGCATGGTCTCGGCATCGTACTCGGCGCGCAGCACCGGACGGCAGGGGCTGGCGTCGGGCCAGGTGACACGCTGGCCACGATAGATCGCCGCCAGCTGCGCGATGTCCAACGCGTCGGCGGTAACCTCGGGATGCGCGGCAAGGAGCAGCGGGGTACGGGCGAAGATCACCACTTCGCCAACCTGCTGGCGTTCCGCAACGCTCAGCGCACGCCCCGCCAAGGCGATATCGAGATGACCGTCGACCAGTGCCCTTACCCCACCCCCTGTCCCCAGACTCGGCAGCACTTGGGGGCGCTCACCACAACACGCGCCGTAACCTACGGCCAGCGCCTCGGCAAGCCCCAACGCACCGCCGGTACCACCGATGCGCAAGGGCTCGGCCACACCCATCACCGTCCAGATCATCGCCACCACACCCAGCCACCGCCACACATCGTCCTCCCCGGACAGCGCGCACTGTTTGGTTGCGAGTATAGACAGCCGCGCCACGACAGCTCATTCGAGCCACACCCGCACCCGGTCACTCTCGCCCCGGGCATCGACCACCGCGAGATCGACATAGCCCGGCTCGCGCGGCCACCAGTCCAGGGTCCGGGCGACGGGCGCACGCCCGATCGGCACCCCGTCGGCAAACCACTGGAAGGGCGCCCGCCCCTCGTGCACCCGCAGCCGCAACAGCGCCGCCGCGCCGGGCGTATCGAGCCCGAGCGCGACCCGCGACCCGGCCGGCGGATAGGCGATGTGCGGCCCCGCGCGCGGCAACCCCGCGAGCGTCAGCGCCGGTGCCGGCGCGCGCGCCGGGGGCAGCACCGGCAACGGCGAGCCCGGCCCCAGCCGGGCGAAGACATCGCGCAACAGCGGCGCCGCCGCACCGGCGCCGGTCAACCCGGGGACCGGCGCGCCATCGGCGCGCCCGACCCAGACCCCGACCAGATGACGCCCGTCGTAGCCGAGCGCCCAGGCGTCGCGATGACCGTACGAGGTCCCGGTCTTGTGAGCGATCCCTCGCCCCAGCGCGGTGCCCGCCGGCGGCGCGGCGGCGAGGATGGCGCCGACCCGGCGCGCCGCCCCCGCCGCGACCAGCGGTGTGGCCGATGACATGGCCGGCGCCGCGCCGCGCCGGTGGTGCAGCGCCAGCGCTCGACCGTCGTTGGCGAGCGCACCATAGACTGCGAACAGCTCCTCGAGCGAGAGCCCCACCCCACCGAGCGCGAGCGCTAGCCCCAGCCGCGCGCCGGGCGGTAGGTGCGGTGCGACGCCGACGCGATGCAGCCGCCCGAGCAGGCGCTGCGGCCCAACCCCCTCGAGCAGGGTCACCGCCGGCACGTTGAGCGAGCGCTGCAGCGCCCGCGCCACCGGCACCCGCCCCTGGTAGTCGCGATCGAAGTTGCGCGGTGCATAGCCGTGGAAGTCGCGCACGCGATCCTCGATCCAGCCGGCCGGGTCGGCGACCCCGGCCTCGAAGGCCAGGGCATAGATCAGCGGCTTGAGGGTCGAGCCCGGCGAGCGCACGGCCCGGGTCATGTCGATCCAGCCGCGCCGCCCCTGATCGAAGGGCGCGGCCGCGCCGAGGTGGGCGAGCAGGGTGCCGGCGCGATGATCGGCGACCAGCAGCGCCACCGAGACCCGAGGACCGAGCGCCCGGGCACGCGCCAGCGCCAACGGCTCGAGCCGTGCCTGCAGCGCACCGTCGAGGGTCAGGTGGTGGGAGGCGCGCGCCGGCTCGGCCCGGTGCAGCC
>NZ_JAAXKX010000020.1 GCF_012276755.1 Marichromatium bheemlicum
GGGGGGGGGGGGGGGGGCCCCCCCCCCCCGGCCCCCCCCCCCCCCCCCCCCCCCCCCCCGCCGGCCCCCCGGGCCCCCCCCCCCCAGTCCGATTCGGAGGTCCCACCCGTGGAATCCACCACGCAGCTCGTCTATGCCCTGGACACCTTCTACTTCCTCGTCACCGGCGCCCTGGTGATGTGGATGGCCGCCGGCTTCGCCATGCTCGAGGCGGGCCTGGTGCGCGCCAAGAACACCGCCGAGATCCTCACCAAGAACATCGCCCTGTTCGCCATCGCCAGCACCACCTACATGCTCATCGGCTACGACCTCATGTACCCGGCGACTGGCAACGGCTTCGTCCCCGGTCTCGACTGGGGCTTCCTCTTCGGCGGTGACCACGACGCCGCGACCATCGCCGCCGACGGGCTCAACCACGCCCGCATGTCCGACTTCTTCTTCCAGGTGGTGTTCGTCGCCACTGCCATGTCGATCGTCTCCGGGGCGGTGGCCGAGCGCATGAAGCTGTGGTCCTTCCTGCTCTTTGCCACCGTCATGACCGCCGTGATCTATCCCATCCAGGGCTATTGGAAGTGGGGCGGCGGCTGGCTCGATGCGATCGGCTTCAACGACTTCGCCGGCTCCGGGCTGGTGCACCTGTGCGGTGCCGCAGCGGCGCTCGCCGGGGTGCTGCTGCTCGGCGCGCGCCGCGGCAAGTACGGCAAGGACGGCTCGATCAACGCCATCCCCGGCGCCAACCTGCCGCTGGCCACCCTCGGCACCTTCGTGCTCTGGCTCGGCTGGTTCGGCTTCAACGGTGGCTCCCAGCTCGCCCTCACTGGCTTCGACAACACCAACGCGGTGGCGGCGATCTTCGTCAACACCAACATGGCCGCCGCCGGCGGCACCCTGGCCGGACTGATCACCGCCCGCCTGCTGTTCGGCAAGGCCGATCTGACCATGGCACTCAACGGCGCACTGGCCGGACTGGTGGCGATCACCGCCGAACCGCTCACCCCCTCGCCGCTGTTCGCCACCCTGATCGGGGCTGGCGGCGGGGTACTGGTGGTGTTTGCCATCGTCACCCTCGACCGGTTGCGTATCGACGACCCGGTCGGAGCCATCTCGGTGCACGGCGTGGTCGGCATGTGGGGGCTGATGGCCGTCCCTCTCACCAACCCCGCCGCCAGCTTCGCCGCCCAGGCGATCGGGCTCGGCACCATCCTCGGCTGGGTGTTCAGCACCTCGTTGCTGGTGTGGCTGCTGATCCGACTGGTGATGGGGCTGCGTGTCAGCGAGGAGGAGGAGTACGCCGGCGTCGACCTCGGCGAGTGCGGGCTTGAGGCCTATCCCGAGTTCACCGCCACGCGTCGCGCCGGCTGATCGCCCTCGCCTCTCCCCGCTCACAGCGCTGTTGTTGAGCCACTCAGGGTCCCTCACCGGGGCCCTCTTTTTGTCTGTATCACCTCCCCGCGAAACGCACCCGGGTGATCCCCGGCAGCAGCCTCCACACCAGCGGCAGTCGCGCCACCAGCCACGACAGCGGGCGCGCCGCCCCGCGCGGGGCGACGAAGTCGAGCGCACGGACCTCGACGAGGTCCGGCACCCAACCACACAGCGTCGGCGCAATGCGGTGACGGGCGATCCCCCAGGGCATCTCCGGGGTGCGGTAGTGCGGCGTCTTCCACCAGCCGCGCAGGGTGCGCCGCGACAGCCACCCGGGGATGTGGTCGAAGGCGAACCAGGCACCGGGCAGACGCGCGGCCATCTCGCGCAACAGCCCGGCCACCGCCTCGGGGTCGAAGTACATCAGCAGGCCCTGGGCGGTGACATAGACGGATCGACCGGGCGGCACCCGGTCGAACCAGCGGGTGTCGAGCGCGCTCATCGCCAGGTGCAGATGACGCGCGTCCGCGGTGATGAAGCGCTCGCGGATGGCGATCGCCTCGGGCAGATCGACGCTCAGCCACAGCGAGCGCTCCGAGTCGAGACGGAAGCGCTGGGTCTCGAGCCCCTCGCCGAGATTGACGATGACCCCGTCGGGATGGGCGTCGAGGAAGGCGCGCAGTTCGGCATCGAAGATCGCCGAGCGCACGCCGTGGGAGTAGTCGGCGGGTCCGAAGGCGCGCTCGTAGTCGTAGTCGAGCGTGCGATGGATCCGCAGCGCCAGGGGATCGCGGATCACCCCGTCGGGGCGCGCGGCCTCGCTGGCGCGGTTGTGCAGCGTCCACAGCATGGTCTCGGGGACGCCGGTGAGGTTGGGGACATGTGAGGTCGTCATCGTGGGGGACTCGGTGGGGCGGCGGCAGGATGCGGATCCCGCCGCCGGGAACGGACGAATGGAGACGGGCGCGCGCCACCAGCGGCGCACGCCCGCGAGGCGACAGCGGCGCGCCGGATCAGGCCGACAGCGCCTCCTTGAGGTGCCAGTCCTTGGTCGCCTGCTGGGCGTCCCACATCGCGCGATAGCGCCCGGCAGCGGCGAGCAGCTGCTGATGGCGTCCCTGCTCGACCAGCCGCCCCTCGTCGATCACCAGGATGCGGTCGGCGCCGGCGATGGTGGAGAGCCGGTGGGCGATCACGATCACCGTCTTGTCGCGCACTAGGGCATCGATGGCGCGCTGCACCGCCACCTCGCTCTCGGTGTCGAGCGCGGCGGTGGGCTCGTCGAGGATCACGATCGGCGCATCCTTGAGCAGCGCGCGGGCGATCGAGATGCGCTGGCGCTCGCCACCGGAGAGCCGCCCGCCGATCTCACCGAGCCGGGTGTCCCAGCCCTGCGGCAGCCGTTCGATGAACGACAGGCACTGGGCGGCGCGCGCCGCGGCCTCGACCTCGGCGTCGCTGGCCGTGGGGCGGGCCATGCGGATGTTGGCGCGCACCGTGTCGTCGAACAGATAGACCTCCTGGAACACCGCCGAGATCAGTCCGTTGAGGGTCTTCGGCGGGATCGCGCGCACGTCCACCCCGCCGATGGCGATGCGCCCGGCCTGGACGTCGGCATGACGCATCAACAGCCGGGTGAGCGTGGTCTTGCCCGAGCCGGAGGGGCCGACCAGGGCGGTGAGACTGCACGGTGCCAGCTCGGCGTCGATGCCATCGATCACCGGCGCATCGCTCTGGGCATAGCGGAAAGAGACCTCCTCGAAGCGGATGTCGTAGCGATCGGGGGTGCGTTGCGGCTCCTGCTGCGCCAGCGGCGCGATTGCCAGCAGCGCCTCGATGCGCGCGAGCGCCGCCTCGATGATGCCGAGCACCGTAGTGAAGTTGATGAAGTTGGCCAGCGGCTCGGCGAAGCGCACCACCATCACCATCACCGCCGCCAGCACCGCCAGGTCGAGCGATCCCAGCACCACCCAGGTGGTACCGGCGGCGACCACCAGGAGCAGCCCCAGCTCGACCACGCTGGCGATCAGAATCGCGGGCTTGGCACCAGCGCGCTCGGCCTGCTCCTGGACCGCGCGCAGCCGCGCGAAACCCTGCTGCAGCCGCTCGGCCTTCTCGCCCTCGCAGCAGGCCGCGCGCAGTACCGGCAGCCCCTGGGTGTATTCGAGGATGTCGGCATAGGTGCGGCTGTGGGCGGCGGCGACACGACGCTTGTCGCGATCCTGCAACGGCCGGCGCCAGCGATAGAGCGGCACGATCGCCGGGAACACCAACAGCAGGATCAGCCCCACCCGCCAGTCCAGCCACAGGGTGACCAGCGCCGCCACCAGGGGGGCGACCACCGCCGCGGCGATCATGTTGAACACCGTCAGCGCATAGTTGAGGTTCTCGTCGACGTTGCCGAGCAGCATCGCGCTGAGCTCACCGGTGCGCTTGTCCTGCAACCGCTCGAGCGGCATCCGCCGCAGCTGCTCGCCGAGCCGCACCCGCAGTGCGTGGGTCGCCCGGCACATCCGACCGTCGAAGTCGAAGCCCAGGGCACGCCAACGCGCCACGGTGGTGAGCGCCGCCAACAGGGTCATCGCCGCCAGCCAGGCGAACACCGCCGACCACTGCGGCACCGGGCGCAGCAAGGCGACGAATAACGGCAGGATGCAGGCCAGCGCCAACCCCTGCAGCGCCGCGGCGACCACCAGCCCGAGCAGGCTCGCGCGCAGCCCGCGGGCGTGCGCGCCGGCGGTGGTGAGCAACCGTCGATAGGTCTCGCGCCAGGGCACCAGGGTGAGGCGCTCGGTCTGGTCCGGGTTCAGGGTCTCGGCGTTCATGCGGGGGTCTCCTCGCTGGCGGTGGGGGCCTGCTCCTCGACGGCGTGCGCGCCCAGCGCCCACTGCTGGGCCTGGGTGTAGCTGCGCCACAGCCGGGCATAGCGACCGTCGTGCTCGAGCAGCGCCTGGTGACGGCCGCGCTCGACCAGCCGACCGCGGTCGAGCACCAGGATCTGGTCGGCGTCGCGGATGGTGGAGAGACGATGGGCGACCAGGATCACCGTCTTGCCGCGCATCAGCTGCGAGAGCGCGCGCACCAGCGCCGCCTCGTTCTCCGGGTCGGCGAAGGCGGTGGCCTCGTCGAGCACCAGGATCGGCCGGTCCTGGAGGATGGCGCGGGCGATGGTGATGCGCTGGCGCTGCCCGCCGGAGAGGAAGATGCCGCGCTCGCCGACCTGGGTGTCGTAGCCCTGCGGCAGCGCCATGATGAAGTCATGGGCCTGGGCGGCGCGGGCGGCGGCGATCACCGCCGCCATGTCCGTCCCGGGCATGCCGAGGCGGATGTTGTCGGCGATCGAGGTGGCGAACAGGAAGGTGTCCTGGAAGACGAAGGCGACCTGCTGCATCAGCGTCTCGGGACGCATCTCGCGGACATCGACCCCGCCGACCAGGATGCGCCCGGCGGTGACATCCCAGAAGCGCGGGATCAGTCGCGCCACCGTGGTCTTGCCCGCGCCCGAGGGTCCGACCAGGGCGGTGACGGTGCCGGGCTCGACGCGGAAGTCGAGTCCGGCGAGCGCCGCCGACTCGCTGCCCTCGTAGCGGAACTCGACCTCCTCGAAGACCACGCTGGTGTCGCCCGGGAGTGGCTCCTTGCCGCGCTGCGCCACCGCCAGCGCCGGCAGCCGCTCGATCTGCTCGATGCGGCCGATGCTGAGCTTGGCCTTGTCGATCAGGTGCAGCAGCGACATCAGCGGCATCAGCGCCTCGGCCATGCCGGTGCCGACCAGCAGCACCGCCAGCCAGGTGGAGAAGGCGAGCGCGTCCTGCCAGATCAGCAGGGCGCCGCACCACAGCAGCACCACCAGGGTCGGCAAGGGGTTGAGCACCGCCAGCCCGAGCCGCGCCGACAGCCCGGCCTCGCGATACCAGCGGGTGACGATCTCCAGATACTGCTCCAGCGCGCGATGGTAGCGCCCGAAGGTGGCATGACCGCTGTCGAAGGTCCGCACCACCGGCATCGCCTGGACGAACTCGACCACCGCCGCGCCAACCTGCTCGCGCGCCAGGTGATAGCGCCGACTGATCTCGGCGCGGTCGCGCATCGCCAGGTTCATCGCCACGAAACCGAGCGCCAGCACCGCGAGCGCGCCGAGCGCCAGACGCCAGTCGAGCCACAGCAGCGCCACCAGGGTGAGCAGCGGTGCGACATAGGCGCGGGCATAGAGCGGTGTGCTGTCGGCGACGAACACGTGCAGCTCCTTGACGTCGTCCTGCATCACCTTGGCCAGGGCGCCGGCGCCGAGGCGCTGGGCTTCGCCGAGCGAGATCCGCGCCAGGTGCTGACTGAGCCGGGTACGCAGCACCTGCTCGAGGCGGAAGGCCGCCGCGTGCGACTGCAGAAAGGACTGCACCCTGAGCACATAGGCGAGCGCGGTACAGCCGGCGGCGCCGAGCAGCGCCACCCAGGGCATGGTTCCGGGGTCCTGGATCAGACCGTGCACCAGCCAGGCGAGCAGCCCGAGAGCGACCAGGGTAGAGAGGGTAGAGATGGCCGACAGCGCCATGGCGACGCCGATCTGGCCACGGACCGGACGCATCACCGCCCATGGGCTGGTGCCGGTGGGCGCGGCGCGCGCGGGCTGGTCCGGGTCGGTGTTCATCGATGACCTCCGCAGATAGATGACTGGACTGGCCGTCCGCGACACGCGTCGCCGGGGACGGCCCTGGGTTCAGAACAGGTGACTCACCCCGAGCCCGAGGACGCGTCCCTGCGCCGGCAGACCGACGGAGAGATCGGGCGGGAACCAGTAGGCGTAGTGCTCGTAGTCGGCATCGAGCAGGTTGTCGCCCCAGACATAGAACTCGGTGCCGCCGAACATCAGCCCGAGCCGCAGATCGAGCTTGTGATAGGCATCGAGATCGATGCGGTTCTGGGGGTCGGCCGGGCGCTCGCCGACATAGCGATGGGTGAGCCGGGCATTGAGCAACGGCGCCGCGCCACCGGGGAAGGACTCGAGCGCGTACTGCCAGGACAGCGACACCAGCCCGCTCCAGCGCGCCACGTCGGGCACCCGGTTTCCGGCGGCGACCCGTCCGCCCTGGACCCCGACGACATCCTCGGTGATGGTCGCGTCGGTATAGCTCACTCCCGCCGTCAGGCTCAGCCCGGCGCCGATGCGCCAGTTGCCCTCGAGCTCGGCGCCCTGGCTCTCGGTGTCGGCGTTGACCGCCTGGGTGGCCATGGTCAGGTAGTCGAAACCGAGCAGATGGTCATCCGCGACACGGTTGTAGAAGAGCGCGCCGCTGAGATCGAAGCGCCCGTCGAGCGCATGGTGCTTGAAGCCGATTTCGAGGCTGTCGACGGTGGCCGCGCGATAGGGCTCGCTGTCGGCGATCTGGGTGGCGAAGTCGTTGAAGCCGCCCGACTTGTAGCCGCGCGCGGCGACGGCATAGAGGTTGGTCGACTCGCTGAGCGTGTGCGAGAGCGCCAGGCGACCGGTGTCGTAGCTGTCACTGAGACGCCGCCGCTCGCTGACCGTCGAGGTCGGACGCTGATAGGTGGCGCCGTAGCGCTTCTCCTCCCAGGTGTGACGCCAGCCGGCGGTGAGCTTCCAGGCATCGGCGAGCGGATAGGTCAGCTCACCGTAGATCGCCTCGCCATGGGTGTCGAAGCGACGCGCGTAGTGCGTCTGCTCCAGGGCGCTCGCCGAGTCCCAGGTCCGCCGCGAGCGCGACAGATTGAGTCCGGCCACCCAGAACACCTCGGCACCGGGCAGCGAGGACAGTCGCAGGTCCTGGTTGAACACCCGCTCGTCGCCGTCATCCGTGGCGACGTACTCGATCGGCATGCCGAAGAGCCTCTCGCTGACCCGGGTGCCGTAGGCCTTGGCGACCTCGATATCGGCGCTGGTCAGCGAGCTGATCGCGGTGAGCTGGCCCCAGCCGAGGCGCTGACCGAACTCCAGCGAGTGACGCCCGACCACCTTGCGGTTGTCGTCGACCGCGTCGGGCGAGAGGTCGACCACCGGCGGATCGCCATAGGGTCTGAGCAGGATGCTGGTGACATAGCCGTCCTGCTGCTGGCGCTCGGAGATCAGCAGCAGCGAGGTCGCCGCGCTCGGCTCCCAGAGCAGGCTCGCGCGCGCGGCGAGACCACGCCGATAGGTCAGCGGATCGCCGGTGCGCTGGTTCTCGATCCAGTTGTCGGCGCCCTCGTGACGGAGCGCCACCCGCGCCATCCACTGCTCGGAGAGCGCGCCGCTGAAGGCCGCCTCCTGGAGCTGCTGGCCGTCCTCGCCACCCTCGATGCGCACATAGCCCTCGGCCTCTTGGGTCGGGCGACGGCTGCGGACGTTGAGCGCGCCGGCCTCGCTGTTGCGACCGAACAGGGTGCCCTGCGGCCCCTTGAGCACCTCGATGCGCTCGACGTCCAGGGTCGCCATCGCGGCATGGCGGCTCGACATCGGCACGCCGTCGAGATTGACCACCACCGAGGTGTCCTCGGCGCTGACCTGGTAGAGCGAGCCGACACCGCGGATACGGATGTTGGCGTCGTTCGCCCCGCCCCAGGAGTTGACGTCGACCCCGGGGGTCTGGCGCAGTACCTCCTCGAGATCGAGCAGACGCTGCTCCTCGAGCGTGCCGGCGTCGATCACGTCGACGCTGAAGGGGATCTCGGCGAGCGACTCCTCGCTCAGGCGCGAGGTCACCGTCAGGGTGTCGAGCTGCACCGCATCACTGCCGTCGGCCAGCCCCTGCAGGGGCAGCGAGACACCGAGGATCGCGCCCGCGATCCGACGGCGCCGGTTCGAGTACCGCATACGAGTCATCTCCGTTGGTCGCCGCGAGCAGCCGGCGGGTCGAGGACCCGGCGCATGACGACCTCGGGCGACCGGCGAGGGACATCGGCAGAGAGATTCAGGGGGTCATGAGCACACGGACCTTGCGGTCTAGATCCCATGGCGCGGAACCGAGACCCTCCGGATGGATGCGCATCCGGCGGACCTCGGCCCCTGTCCCGTGCCGATCCTGGCGAGGTGAGATGGACGATCAGCGCCTTATTTCGCGTACATGACAATTATTCTCATTAACGCGTGCACACGCTGCCCCGATCGGGAGCGCAGCCCCCGAATCGGGACGCGACATGGCACACCCCACAGGGCCCTGTATCGAGAGACGACGGACGAGACGGACGCGCGCCGGGCAACCGGCGCAAGGCCCGGGCGGACGCCCGGGCGGCGGGAGGATCAGTCGGTCGCGGCGAGGGCGCGACGCAGGAACTCGGGCTGGGCGAGTGCGCCCTGGTGGATCTCGGCGTTGTAGTAGCGGGTCTCGAAGGGCTTGGCGCGGGCGTCCTCGAGGCGGAAGCGATCGAGCGCGACGCCCTTGCCGGCCATGGTCGCGCTCCACCAGCCGGAGGGGTAGATCGGCTGCGGGAAGCACAGCGTCTGGGTGGTGTCGAAGCCGCCCTCGCGCAGCGCCCGGTGCATGTCGCGCAGCAACTGGGTGTGATAGAGCGGCGATTCGCTCTGCTGGATGAGGATACCGCCGGGGGCGAGCACGCGCTCGCAGTCGGCAAAGAAGTCGCGGGTGAACAGCCCCTCGGCCGGACCCACCGGATCGGTGCTGTCGACGATGATGAGATCGAGGCTCGCCGGCGCGGCCTCGCGGATCCAGCGCACCCCGTCCTCGAACAGCAGCTGCGCGCGCGGATCGGCGTTGGCCTCGGTGAGCTCAGGGAAGTAGCGCTCAGCGAGCCGGGTGACGCGCTCGTCGATGTCGATCTGCACCGCCGACTCGACGCCGTCGTGACGCAGCACCTCGCGCAGGGTGCCGCAGTCGCCGCCACCGATGATGCACACCCGCCGCGGCGCGGCATGGGTGAACAGCGCCGGGTGCGACATCATCTCGTGATAGAGGAAGTTGTCCCGGGTCGAGAGCATGGTGCAGCCATCGATCACCATCAGATGGCCGAAGCCCTCGGTGTCGTAGATCTCGATGCGCTGATAGGGGGTCTGTTCCTCGTGCACCCGAGCGCGCATCTTCAGCGAGAAGGCGGAGCCGTCGGTGGTGACGACCTCGGAGAACCACTGATTGGGGTCGAGCATGGACATTCCTCTGTAATAAGGATCAGGGGGACGACATCCCCGCAACGACGAGTGGCGGCGCGCAGGGCTAGGGCCGGTCGTCGAGGTTGGCCGGGCACAACACCTCGCGCATGATGCCGATCAGTTCGAGCAGCTGGGTGTTGCGGATCCGGTAATAGATCCGGTTGGCCTCCTTGCGGGCGACCACGATGTTCTTGTTGCGCAGCTGTTCGAGATGCTGCGAGATGTTGCTCTGCGAGGTGCCGACGCGCTCGACGATCTCGCCGACCGAGAGTTCGCGCCCGCCGAGCGAGCACAGGATCTTCCAGCGCAGCGGATGGGCCATCGCCTTGAGGGCGTTGGCGGTGAGGGTGGCGTCTTCCTCGTCACCGGGGCCCGAGGGCGAAACCGGATCGATCATCGTGCATCCTCCTCAGGAGTGTTCCCGCGCCGGCCCCGGCGCGGGCAGGGCCTCGTCCGTTTCGACCCGGACATAGCCGCTCATGTTCTTGGCAATGCAGATGATATCGCTGATCTCGCCCCGGGTATCCCTCACCGCGGTACGCGAGAACAGGATCGGTACCCGCCGCCCGTCGCTGGCGATGAACCGCGCCTCGATCTTGCTGAGCGCGCCGGTACGGATCAGCGCCTCGAGCCAGGTGCCCATGAAGGCCCCGGCCTGCTCGTCGGCCTCCTCCTCGAAGACATCGCCGATCGCCATCCCGCGCAGCGCCGTCTCCTCGTAACCGAGCATGTGGCGTGCGGCCGGGTTGGTGAACTTGATGGTGCCGTCGGGGGCGAGCACCAGCAGCGCCTCGCCCATGTAGGTGAGGATGTTCTCGAGGTACTGGCGCGCCTCGGCCAGCTCGCGGGTACGCTCGGCGACCTGCTGCTCGAGCAGGCGGTTGAGCCCGCGCTCCTTCTCGATCAGGCGGAAATAGGTGCCGATCTTGTTGATCAGCAGGTCGTCGTCGATCGGCTTGAGCAAATAGTCGACCGCGCCGACGGCGAAACCGCGCTGCTGAAAGGCCTCGGACTTGAAGGCGGCGGTCAGGAAGATGATCGGGATGTCGCGGGTGCGCTTGCGCAGCTTGAGCATCGCGGCGGTCTCGAAGCCGTCCATCTCCGGCATCTGCACGTCGAGGATGATCAGGTCGATGTCGGCGTGCTCGTGGGTGAGATCGAGCGCCTGCTGCCCGGAGCTGGCCTCGAGCACCACGCAGTCGAGATGACGCTCAATCAGGGTGCGCAGGGTGAAGAGGTTGTGCGCGTGATCGTCGACGATCAGCAGCTTGAATCCGGCGTGATGACCCATCATTGCTCTCCTCGCACCGCACCGCCCGGTCCCGTGGCGTCGCGATCGACCTGGTGTGCGTCCCGCGCCGATGACGTCCGCCGGCCACGCACCTCGGCGAGCAGGCGATCGAGCCGATCATCATCGACGGACTTGGCAAGCAGCGCGAAGACGCCAGCCGCGCGACAGCACTCCGGCAGCGGCGCCTCGGCCTCGCCCAGCAGCACCACTGCCGGCGCGCGCGCCGGGCACTGCGCGATCAGGCCGAGGATGCTATCACAGCTCTCCGCGGGCGCCCCGGTGAACGCCAGCAGCACCAGCATGCAGCCCTCACCCTCCTCGCTCAGGGTCTCGCCCGCCTCTTCGAGATCGGCGGCGGTCTGCACCCGCAGCCCACGCCGCCTCAGTGCCGCGGCCAAGCGCACCAACAACGACACCTCACGGGCGATCACCAACACCCAGCCGGCCGCATCCGAGGCCACCGCCGCCGAGGCGGTGACCTCGCTGACGGCCTCACCGCTCCCGGCCCGCTCGCGGTGTCCGGACGAGGGCCTGGACTCGGGCACGCCGACACCGGACTCCACCAGCGGCAGCAATAGGGTGAAACGGGCGCCGGCACCGGGCGCGCTCTCGACCTCGATGCGTCCGCCGAGCATCTCGGCCAGCTCGCGGCTGATCGACAGCCCCAGCCCGGTGCCGCCATAACGGCGCCGGGTCGAGCCGTCGGCCTGCTGAAAGGCCTCGAAGATCAGCCCCTGCTTGTCCTCGGCGATCCCGATGCCGGTGTCGGCGACGTACAACGCCAGCGGCAGCTCGGGGTCGTCGCTCGGCGTGCAACCGAGCAGGATATGACCGCGCTCGGTGAACTTGAGCGCGTTGCTGAGGAAGTTCTTGAGGATCTGGCGCAGCGTGTCGCCATCGCTGTGGATCAGCGCCGGGGCCTGCGGGTCGATCTCCAACCTCAGCGTGACCGCCCGTTCGGTGAGTTGAGGCTCGATCAATGCCATCAATGCCGCCAGCAATGGACGCAGCTCGACCCAACCGAGTTCGAGTTCGACCTGGCCGGCCTCGATCCGCGAGATGTCGAGGATGTTGTCGATCATCGTCCGCAGATCGCTCCCAGCGGCGTGGATCACCTGGGCCTGCCGGCGCTGCGCCGGGTCGAGCCCACCGCTCTCGGCGGCGAGCATCTTCGACAGCAGCAGGATCGAGTTGAGCGGGGTGCGCAACTCGTGACTGACGTTGGCGAGGAACTCCGACTTATAGCGGTTGGAGCGCTCCAGCTCGCGGGTATGGGCCTGCTCGGCGCGCAGGTGCTCGGCATGGGTGTGCGCCAAGGCGGTGAGCTGGGCGCCGAGTGCACGGATCTCGTGCGGGCCGCGCCAGTGAAAGCGCAGCGCCCGCCCCTCACGCAGCACCTGGGTCAGGCCGTGGGTGAGCGACTGACCGAAGCGCTCGAGCCGCCGCGCGATCAGCCGCGCCACCACCATCACCACCACCACCAGCGCGAGCATGATCGAGAGCACCCGCACCATCAGTGCATCGCGGAAGGCGTCGAGCGGCGAGGGATCGACCGCGCGCCCGACCCACAGCGGCGCACCGTCCTCGGTGAGGAACATCGGCACCCATAGCAGCTGGCGACCAGCGTGATCCTTCCACAACGCGAGCTTGCCCTCGGCAAGGATCTCGGCCAGCCCAGGGAAGTCGGCGAAGGCCTCGCCGGCGGTCCCACCGGGTCGACCGGGGCGCAGATAACTGCCGTCATGATTGACCCACAGGGTGTCGCGATAGAACTGCGCCAACCCGCCGACGTCGATCGCCATCACCACCGCCCCGCCCTCGGCGCCGAGCCGGCTGATCAGGCTCAGGGTCATCAACTGGCGCTGGTCACGTTCGCCGGCCTCCTGATCGATACGGATACGGCTGACCAAGACCGCCCCCGGCTGCAGCGACAACCCGGCCTCGAGAAAACGCGGTTCGGGAAGCTGTGGCGGGTGCTCGGTGGCACGCCAGCCCTGGTCGTGGTCATCGCGGGCGAGTTGGAAGCGCAGCGACCCGCTGTTGTCGACGAAGAGGATCTGGATGATATCGCGCTGATCGGCGAGGATCTGGTTGACCCAGCGGGTATAGCGCGCACGCGCCAGCGCCACCTGTTCGGTCTCGCCCTGCAAGCCGAGGATCAGCCCCGGCTCGGGCAGTCGCGCGAGCAACCGGATCATCTCGTGTCGACTGGCCAGGTGCTGGTCGAGGTCGCGGAAGTCGGCGCGCAGGTTCTGCAGATAGGCGCGCTGATAGAACAGCGCCGTGCGATCGAGCACCAGCGGCAGATTGATCGCCACCGCTAGCATCAAGGGGGTGACCCCGAACGCCAGCAGGAACAGCAGGATATAGAGCCTGAGCTTCATCGCACCGACACCGCCGGACCGCCCGTCGAAACCAATCGAGGGATTGAACCGCAAAGACGCGCGGGATGCGAGTCATGGGCGAAAGTGAGACATGAACCGCCAAGATACCGTCTTGCCTGTCAATCGACGATCATGCAACACCAGCCTCCCCGACTGGAGGCTGGAAGCTGGTTTGAACCGCGAAGACACGAAGGGCGCAAAGGGGAGAAAAGCCTTCAGCGACCAGCCCCCAGCCCGTAGGTTGGGTTGCCCATACACCACCGATCGACGAATCCTCGGGACTCTAGGACGGGCAACCCAACATCGCCACCAGGCGGCCGCCAGCGGCTTGAACCGCGAAGATATCGTCTTGCCCGTCAATCGCCGATCATGCACACCAGCCTCGCCGACTGGAGGCTGGATGCTGATCGCTGGAAGCTGATTCGAACCGCAAAGACGCCAAGGGCTCAAAGGAGATCAATAAAGACAGCGGGATGAAACCTTTCGAGCGACCAGCCTTCACCCTCCATTCAGGAGCGACGATGGCACCGAGATCTCACCCGATCAAATCCACTTTGTGTGCTTGGCGTCTTTGCGGTTCAAACTCCCTCGCGGCTGGCGGCTGGCGGCTGGCGGCTGGCGGCTGGCGGCTGGCGGCTGGAGATCGTTTGACAGCCCCCGCGCCCCTTCCTAGGATCAGGCGTTCATCCATCTTGCCGATCCCAGACCATGCCCCGACTCTCCGCCCTGCAGTGGCTGCTGCTCGTCGTCTTCCTCGTCTTCTACGGCTTCGCGGTGTTCGCGATCACCCGCGACTACTATCTGCGCAACCCGATCCAGGTCGCCCAGGCCCCGGTGGCGGCGCCGGATCAGGGCGTGCCCGAGCCGGTCACCGGCAACGACCCGGAGCAGCTCCATCAGCGCGCCGATAGCCTATTCATGGCGCAGCGTTATGGCGAGGCGGTGCGCTACTACCAGCGCATCCTCGAACTCAGACCCGACGATCCCGAGGCCTACAACGACCTCGGTCTGTCGCTGTTCTACACTGGCGACACCGCTGGCGCCCTCGAGGCGCTGCGCACCGGGCTCGAACTCGCCCCCGAGCTGCAGCGGATGTGGCTGACCTACGGCTTCGTCAACCTCCAACTCAGTGATACCGCCACTGCCACGGCCGCACTGGAGCGCGCCCGTGACCTCGACCCCGACAACGACATCGGTGGCGAGGCGGTGCGGCTGCTCGGGTTGCTCGAACAGGCCAGCGGCGACTGAGGCTCAGCGCTCGGCCATGGCCACGGTGTAGTGCGCCCCCTGCTTGAGCTTGTCGTAGTTGCCGAAGACCTCGCCGAGGTTGCGCTTCATGTACTGGCGCAAGCCGTTAATGGTGACCACATAGAGCCGTCCGCCGGGGCGCAGCCGGGCATGGGCGTCGTGCAGCAAGAGCGCGAGCAGCTCCTTGCCGACCTTGGCGGGGATGTTGCTCACCACCAGATCGAAGCGCGCGGCCGGGTCGATCTGCGCCAGGCCATTGCTCAACTGGGCGCGCGCGTTGCCGAGCCCATTGCGCGCGGCGTTAGCGTTGGCGTAGTCGACGGCGACGAAGTCCTTGTCGACCATCAGCGTCTGACCCTGAGGGGCGCGCGCGGCCAGCGACAGCCCGAGCGGGCCGTAGCCGCAACCGATGTCGAGACAATCGGCGTCGGGCGCGACCTCGACGTACTGCAGCAACAGCCGGGTACCCTCGTCGATCTCGCGCGGCGAGAACAGTCCCCAGGTGGTATGGAAGGTGAGCGGAACACCGCCGGGCTCGGCGATGAAGACGATGTCGCGGCGCAGGCCGGCGAGCTGTTCGGGAGTGAGCATGGTGCGTGGGTCGTGAACTGAACGGATGCGACCGGTCACCGCGCAGAGCGCGGTGCCGTCCCGGCGAGGATCGCCGAAGGTCGGCGCATTGTCCGATCCCGGCGCACGTTTGACCAGCAGACAGACGAGCGTGGAGGGAGGCTGAGCATGCAGGAGCCAGGCGGCAGACTCGGTATCGAGCTGCGGATCACCCCCGAGGCGCGACGCTGCGAGATCCACTCGACCCGGCCGGTAACCGCCAGCCAAGTGTTCATCGGGCGCACGCCGGCGGAGACGGCGCGGGTGTTGCCGCGTCTCTACAGCATCTGTGGCCAGGCCCAGGCGTGTGCCTGCACCACCGCGCTCGAACACGCCCTAGGGCACACCGCGCCCACCGAGATCCGCGCTGATCGCGCCGCGGCGGTGGCCAGCGAGACCCGGCGCGAGCACCTCTGGCGCATCCTCATCGACTGGCCGGCGGCGCTCGACGAGCCGGCCGATCACCTGACGCTCGCCCGAGTCCACGGTCTGACCCGCACGCTGCTCGCCGCGCTCGCCCCGGACGCGGACCTCTTCATCCCCGGCGCCCGGCCCACAGCGACCGACCAGCGGGTGCTCGCCGAGACCCGCGACGCCCTCGACACCCTGCTCGAGGCACGCCTCTTCGGCATGCCCCCGGCACACTGGCTGACACGTATCGACACCCCTGAGCGGCTCGCCGACTGGGCGGCGAGTGGCGTCAGCCAGGCGGCGCGACTGCTCCAGCGGGTGATCGTCGAGGACCTCGCCGGGCTCGGTGCCAGCACCGTCGCGCCGCTGCCGGCACTCGACGACCGAGCGCTCGCCGACCTGCTGCCCCGGCTCGCCGATCCCGGATTCCTCACCGCCCCGACCTGGGACGGTGCGCCGCGCGAGACCACGCCAGTGACCCGCCAGCACCACCAGCCGCTGGTCCGCGCGCTCGGCACCGGACTGCTGGCGCGGCTGGTCGCGCTGCTCGTCGAGGTCGCCGACCCGCCGCTACTCGCGTCGCGACCGAGCGGCGCACTCGACGACGGTCTCGGCGTCGGTCGCGCCGCCGCCGCGCGCGGCATGCTCACCCATCTGGTCCAGCTCGACGCGCGAGGGCACATCGCCGACTATTGCATCCTCGCCCCCACCGAGTGGAACTTCCACCCGCGCGGGGCACTGGCGCTGGCGCTCGAAGCCCTCGGCCCGGCCCCAGAGGCCGAACTGCGCCGGCGCGCCGGGCTGCTGATCGCCGCCCTCGACCCCTGTGTCGCCTTCGACCTGACCCTCTCGACCGCCGGCCCCAGCGAGGTTCCATCATGTGCCTAGCCATCCCCGCCCGGATCACCGCCATCGACCACGCCAGCGACACCGCCGAGGTCACACTCGATGGGGTCGCACGCAGCGTCTCGCTCGCCCTGCTCGACAGCGCCGAGGTCGGCGACTACGTGCTGATCCACGTCGGCTATGCGCTCAACCGCATTGATCCCGAGGAGGCCGAACGCACCCTGGAGACGATACGCGAGGCCGGACTGCTGGCCGCCCCAGGGGATGCACCATGAAATACGTCGACGAGTTCCGCGATCACGACCTCGCCCAGCGCCTCGCCGCAACCATCGCCGCCGAGGTCGACCCCGGGCGCGACTACCGGTTGATGGAGTTCTGCGGTGGTCACACCCACGCCATCTTCCGCTACGGGGTGCAGCAATTAATGCCGCCGCGACTGCGCTTCGTCCACGGACCCGGCTGTCCGGTGTGCGTGCTGCCGATGGCGCGGATCGATCAGGCGATCGCGTTGACCGAGCGCCACGGGGTGACGCTGTGCACCTACGGCGACCTGATGCGGGTACCCGGCGGCGACCGTCGCACCCTGTTCCAGGCCCGCGCCGAGGGCGCCGACGTGCGCATGGTCTACTCGACCCAGGATGCGCTGCGCATCGCCCGCGAGCAGCCGGGACGCGAGGTGGTGTTCTTCGCCATCGGCTTCGAGACCACCACCCCGCCGACCGCGGTGGCGCTGGAGCAAGCGCGCACCGAGGGGCTCGCCAACTTCTCGGTGTTCTGCAACCATGTACTCACCCCACCGGCACTCGCCGCCATCCTCGCCGAGGGTGCGCGCATCGACGGTATCCTCGGGCCCTCGCACGTCAGCACCCTAATCGGCACCGCCCCCTATGCCTTCGTCCCCGAGCAACACCGGCTGCCGCTGGTGATCGCCGGTTTCGAGCCGCTCGACGTGATGCAGTCGACGCTGATGCTGGTGCGCCAGATCAACGCCGGCACGGCGCGAGTCGAGAACCAGTACCGGCGCGCGGTGAGCGAGACCGGCAACCGCAAGGCGCAGGCGCTGATGGCGCGGGTCTTCCGGGTACGCGAGCGCTTCGCCTGGCGCGGGCTCGGCGAGATCCCGGAGAGCGCGCTGGAGCTGGCCCCCGAGTTCGCCGCGTTCGACGCCGAGCGCCGCTTCCCGGTCGCGTGCGCGCCGACGCGCGAGGCTCGTGGCTGCGAGTGCCCGGCGATCCTGCGCGGCGAGAAGCGCCCCACCGAGTGCCGTCTGTTCGGCACCGGCTGCACCCCGGCGCACCCGCTCGGCGCCTGCATGGTCTCCTCCGAGGGCGCCTGTGCCGCCTATTGGAGCTATGGCCGGACCCGCGCGCAGGTCGCCACCGGCTGACCCGACCAAGGAACCCAGGCGCGATCGCGCCTACCGAGGAGAGCCGATCCGATGACCAACCAACCCACTGCCCACATCCCCCTCGACCTCCGCCACGGCCGGGTGGAGCTGACCCACGGCGCCGGTGGGCGCGCCATGTCCCAACTCATCGACGGGATCTTCCGCCGCCACCTCGACAACCCGCTGCTCGCCCAGGGCAACGACCAGGCCTGCTTCACGGTCCCGTCCGGTCGGCTGGCGATGAGCACCGATGGCCACGTAGTCTCGCCCTTGTTCTTCCCCGGTGGCGACATCGGCGCGCTGGCGGTCCACGGCACCATCAACGATCTGGCCATGGGCGGTGCACGGCCACTGCACCTCAGCGCCGGGTTCATCATCGAGGAGGGTTTCGCGCTCGCCGAACTCGACCGTATCGTCGCCAGCATGGCGCAGGCGGCAGAGGCCGCCGGGGTGAGGGTAGTGACCGGAGACACCAAGGTGGTCGAGCGCGGCAAGGGCGACGGGGTATTCATCACCACCACCGGGATCGGGGTGGTGCCCGAGGGCATCGAGCTCTCCGGCGAGCGCGCCCGCCCGGGCGATGCCATCGTGCTCAGCGGCGGCATCGGCGAGCACGGGGTGGCCATCCTCGCCGAGCGCGAGCACCTCGGCTTCGCCACCACCGTGCACTCGGACAGTGCCGCGCTGCACGGACTGGTCGCCACGATGCTCGCGGCGGTACCGGGGCTGCGTTGTCTGCGCGACCCCACCCGCGGCGGGCTGGCGGCCTGTCTCAACGAGCTGGCGCACCAGTCCGGGGTGGGGATGCAGATCCGCGAGGCGGCGATCCCGGTCCACCCCGAGGTCGCCGCCGCCTGCGAACTGCTCGGGCTCGACCCGCTGCACATCGCCAACGAGGGCAAGCTGGTGGCGATCTGTCCACGTGACCGGGTCACCGATCTGCTCGCCGCCATGCACGCCCACCCACTCGGGACGGGCGCCAGCCAGATCGGCGAGGTAGTCGAGGACGCGCTGCTGCTGGTACAGATGGAGACCAGCTTCGGCGGCGCGCGGGTGGTCGACTGGCTCAGCGGCGAGCAACTGCCGCGGATCTGTTAGCCGGCCTCGGGCTCGCCCTCGACCACCCGGCCGTGGCGGGTCTCGAGTCGTAGCTCGGGCAACCCGACCGAGGCCGGGGGCGAATAGTGGCGGATATCACCCTCGGTGGTGATCACCTCGACCCGTTGCCACTCACTGGCGACCACACCGAGCGCGAGCTTGGCGTCGCGCTCGGTGAACAGCCCGTGATGGGCAACGCTGTAGGTCAATACACCGTCGCGCGCGACCAGCTGGCTCTCCACCCGACTCCAGGGTAGGCCGAAGCCGCGCGCGACCAGGCGCAACTGTGCACGCCAATCGTGCGCGCCGATCCAGAACAGGGCGACATCGAGATCATCGGCCTCGATCCGTAACACCTCGGGCACGGATTGAAACTCATCGGCGGCGATGCGCTGGTACTCGATGCGCTTGAGCGGGGTGGCCACCAGCACCACCGCGATCATCACCAGTGCCGCCAACGCATAGCCGAACGCGGCCAGACGCGGATGACGCAGCCGGGTCGGTGGCGGCGATGCCGAGGCGGCGACCCGCTCACGGCGCGGCACCTGCAGCACCCCGTGATAGAGCAACAGCGCGGTGCCATAGACGAACACCCAGGCCCAGATCACATCCGAGGCGAAGTGATCGCCTGCGGCCATGCGACCGATGCCGAGCAACACACCGAAGGCCACCGAGCCGGCAAGAGCGGTCCAGGCCAGCCACGGCCGCCGCCGATGCCAGATGAGGAAGAAGGCACCGAGCATGAAGCCGACCGAGGCGTGACCGCTGGGGAAGGACTTACCCTCGCCATAGTCGCCGATCTGCAGCGGCGGCAGATACGGCTGGGTACCGCCGAAGGCCTCGGTCTGATGGGGTCGGGGACGGTCCCACTGTTCCTTGAACACGCCATTGACGATCAACCCGGGGCCGAGCAGCGCAGTGGCGATCACGAACACTGCGTGGATGCGCAGTCGCCTGAAGCGCGGCCACAGCGCGGCGGCGACCAGCACCAGCAGTCCACCGAGCATCACCAGCCCGGTGAGCAACGGCGCGGCGACATAGAGCGCCGACCACAGCGGCGCCTGGGCCTCGAACCAGGGGTCATCGGCCCCCGGGTGATAGAACAGCGACACCAGCCAGATGTCGAGATCGCTGATCCAGAACGGCAGGGTGCCGAGCACCGCCACCCCCACCAGCACCATCAGCTGGGACCGCCAATCGCGCGCGGCCATCAACGACTCGGCGGGGGAGGGCATGGAACGGCACGGACTGAGGGCATGGCAGGCTCCTTCAATGACGGGTGTCGGCAAGGGATCGGCCGGGCATTGTCCTGTGCCGCGTCCATTTTGGCCAGCCTCCCCCCTGGATCGACCTCGTAGGCTCGGCTATGGTCGACAGCACCGTACACGCAAACAACAGCGACGAGAGGAGGGCGACCCCATGATTCGCACCCTGTTCGCGGCCATGCTCGCGTTCACCCTGGCCGCCCCACCGGCCGCAGCCATCGCCCCGCAGACGGCAAGCCCGGATGAGGCGAAGGCCCTCGCCGAGCAGGCCCACGATCTCATCAAGGATCAAGGCGCCGAGACCGCCTTCGCTGCCTTCGCCGACGCCGATGGCAGCTATCGCGACCGTGATCTCTATGTGTTCTGCATGGATCTCGAGGGCGAGATGCTCGTGCACCCGCTCGAGCCCGACTTGGTCGGTCGCAACCTGATCGAGTTCGACCAATACGGTGACGCCCTGTTCCGGGACATGATTGCGCAGGTGAAGGAGGCGGGAGAGGGCTGGATCAAGTATCGCTGGCCGCATCCGGGCAGTGACGAGATCCGCGACAAAACGACCTATGTGATCGGTCACGAGGACGGTTTCTTCTGCGGGGTCGGGGCCTACAGATAGATCACAATCGGGAAACGCTGAGTGAATCAGCGTTTCCCCTGTCGACGCCGGCGGTGGCGGGACACACCCAGTGCGGGTGTGGGCCAGGACTCCGACCGCAGGAGGCGGTTGTCGTGTCCGTCGGCGGGGCGTGTCACCTGGATCCTAGGGATCGGGACACGGGGACCGTCAGGCAACGGTCTCAGGCGGTGGAGAGTTCGCCCTCGGCGACCGGCGTCGAGGTCGGCTCCTCGGCGACAGCGGCCTTGGCAGCGACACCGAACTCCGATTGACGTTCAGCGACCTCGATGATGGTGGCACGGCCACGCTCGTCGCTGAGTCGGAAGTACTCCACCAGACGCATCTCCTCGGTGTTGAGCGGCCCCTTGTCATCGAGGCAGAGCAGATAGGTCGGGGTCACGGTGCGCAGCGCCATCGAGAGCTCATGGGCCTCTTCGAGCCCCATACGGCGAATCCCCTGCTCGTAGTTGCTGATACGCGACTTCGACAGCGAATTGGTCCGGCTGGACAGGTCGGAAAGGCTCAGCTTCTGCTCTTGCCGGGCGGCGCGAAGGCGTTGGCCGATGCGTTTGGTCAGGTCCATAGTGATAATGATTCTTTTAACCAGTTTGGTGGCACGAAAAAAATGATCGAAGGCCGGCGGTCAAGTTCGTCCTTGAGCCGGTTCCGACACACGTCCAAGGTGTATGAGGAACTGAACCGCCGTCACCCCGTGAACCACCGCCACATGGCGGCGCATCAGGGAGCGATTGCGTCCCTTCTTGGGTCGATCAACCCAGGAAGGCGTCTTCCCATTCGGCTTCACCGACGGTCTGGGGCTGGGGCTCCACGACCCGGTCGGCAAAGGCTGAATCAAGGATCTTGATGAAGCACTTGGTCTGCGGTGAGAGGAACTTGCCGCGACGCTGCACGATGCCGTAGCTGCGCTTCGGGAAGTAGTGATCGAGCGGGATGGTGTTGAGGTGCTCCTCCCCGGTCAGACAGACATCGGTGACGATGGAGATGCCGAGCCCGAGTTCGACATACTTCTTGATCACCTCCCAACCACCGGCCTCCAGCGTCACCCGATACCCGAGATTGTGCTGTTTGAACACCAGGTCAACCATGCGCCAGGTACTGAGATGACGCGGCGGCAGGATCAGACCATAGGGGGCGATGTCCTCCAGGGTCACCGTCTCACGCCCGGCCAGCGGGTGATCGGACGGGGTGATCAGTGTCGGGCGATAGGTGACAAACGGGCGATAGGTGATGTCGTCCGGGACCTCGAGCATCGAACCCACGGCGAGATCGACCTCGTCGGCACGCAACATCGCCAGACCATCGCGACCGGTGACGTTGTGCAACTTGAGCTCGATCCCGGCGAACTGGTCGACGAATTCACGTACCGGATCAGGGAGGATATAGAGGATGGTCGACTCACCGGCGGCGATGTTGAGCGTGCCACGGTCGACCCGGCCGCATTGGGTGGCGAAGGTCTCGTGGAGCTTGTCCATACCCTCGACCAGCGGCTCGGCCATCTGGAACAGCAGGTCCCCTTCAGGGGTGAGCTTGATCTTGGGGCCACGGCGCTCGAACAAGACGGTACCGAACTCGCGCTCGAGCGCCTGGATCTGCAGCGAGACCGTCGGCTGACTCAGGAAGATCTTCTCCGCTGCGGCACTGACGCTGCCGGTCCGGGCGGCATGACAGAATGCGCGCAGCTGCTTGAGCCGGTTCTGCTTGTAGTGGATCTGCGATCCGGAGCCCATGGCGAACCATCCCTCAGTCGACGACAAAGGTCGATATTAGCCGATGAACGCCATTGATAAAAGCAATACCCCTGTTATGCACCAGAAAAGTCTCATGTTTTGACGATTGACGCACATTCCGTGCACGGCTCAGTCGTCGAGTTGGGCGAGGATATTGCGTGCTACACGCCGCGCATCCTCGTCTCCCTCCTCGAGCACCTCGTACAAAACGTGTCTGGCAGCAACCAGGCTGTCGAGTTCCCGCAGCCGATTGGCACGCTTGAGCTTTTCCTCTACCGAGTTGATCGCGCCGGGTCCCGGCGCAACGATCGGGGGCTCGTACCCAGCCTCCTCGGTATCGATCCGATCGAGTTCGGCCTCCATCTCGGCCTCGCTCAACGGCTGCCAACGCGAGGCCTCGTCGAGCGCAGGATCGAGCTCACCGCCGACCGTGGTACCGGGGCGGGGCCCACCAGGCACCGGCGGGCGCGCCGGACCATCGGGGTCAGTTCCGTCATCGTCATCCTCGTCGAACCGTCCCTTGAGCAGGACGCGGGCGAACAGGATGCCGAGTTCGAACAACAGCCACATCGGGATCGCCAGCAGGGTCTGGGAGATCACGTCCGGCGGGGTCAGCAACATACCGACGACGAACACCCCGACGATCACGTAGGGGCGCTTGGCGGCGAGGGCGTTCGGCGTGGTCAGACGCAACGCCACCAGCAAGATGGTGGCGATCGGGATCTCGAAGGCCAGACCGAAGGCGAAGAACAGGGTCAGCACGAAGTCGAGATAGGCCGAGATGTCGGTCATCATCGCCACGCCCTCGGGCGTCGAGCCGGCGAGGAAGGCGAACACCAGCGGGAACACCACGTAGTAGGCGAACAGCATGCCGAGATAGAACAGCAGCACACTGGAGAGCAGCAGCGGCACCGCCAGGCGCCGCTCGTGCTGATAGAGCCCGGGGGCGACGAAGGCCCACAGCTGATAGAACAGGAAGGGCATCGACAAGAACACCGCCGCCACCAGCGCCAGCTTGAAGGGCGTGAGGAAGGGCGCGGCCACCTGGGTGGCGATCATGGTGTTGCCGTCGGGCAGCTGCGCCATCAGCGGCGCGGCGATATAGACGTAGAGCTCGTTGGCGAAGGGGAACAGCGCCAGGAATACCACCAGGATGGCGATTACCATCCGGATCAAGCGATCGCGCAGCTCGATCAGGTGGGAGACGAAGGGCTGTTCGGCGCCCGGATCATCGGGTTGCATCGCAGGTGACATGACAGGACTCTATCCGGACGAGGGGTGCACGGCCCCGGATTACGCCGGAACACAGGGATGGCGGCAGCGGCTAGTCCCGCGGCGGGGGATCGACACGTTCGGCGCCGGAGGTCTTGACACCGTCCGGCGCGCGCCGCTCGGGTTCGTCGAGGAGGGTCTCGAGCGGGCGCGCACGGCGCTGCTCCTCGAGGACGCGATTGAGCTCCTCGGTCTGGAACTCACGATCGATCTCGTGCTTGACCGAGGCCAGGGTACGGCGGGCCTTGCCCACCCACTTCCCGGCCATACGCGCGACCCGCGGCAGTCGCTCCGGGCCGATCACGACCAGCGCGACCACCGCGATCAGGATGAACTCCCAGAATCCCCAGTCGACCATCAGGCCTCCCCGGTCCGACGCTCAGCTCAGGACTGACGCTTGTGGGTCTCTGCCGAGGCGCCGCTGGCGGCCTTGGCGTCGGTACGCTCGGCTTCGCTCAGCTGCTCGGGCGCCGCTGTCTCGGCCTCGCGATCCTTGTCGGCATCGGACATCGCGCTGCGGAACCCCTTGATCGCGGTGCCGAGATCGGAGCCGAGGTTCTTCAGCCGTTTGGTGCCGAACAGCAACAACACGATCACCAGGATGATCAGAAGCTGCCAGATACTGATACCGCCTGCGCCCATGTTCTCCTCCGGACCACCCCTGTGCGGCGGTCGACTCTAGCCTCAGTGGAAACGCGCCCGACCACGACTGTCGGCGCGCATCGAGAATTCGTGTCCCGGGGCGACCCGTGTGCGAGCGGTCGGTCGATCGCCTCTACCGGCCCTCAGCACGATCGGGGCCGAAGCGTGCCGGAACGGCCGCACCGAGGACACACACTCGGGATATCCGAGGTCGCCGGGAAGGCGCAATCATACCGCAATCACGGCCTCCCCGGCAGCCCCTGGCACACCGGCTCAGCCCTTGCGCGCGGCCTTCTCCGCCAGCCCCGAGAGACCGAAGCGACGTTCGAGCTCGGCGAGGACCTGATTCGGCCCCAGCCCCTGATGCGAGAGCAACACCAGGGTGTGGAACCACAGATCGGCGACCTCGTAGACGACCTTCTCGGGTACTCCATCCTTGGCGGCCATCACCGTCTCGGTGGCCTCCTCGCCGACCTTCTTGAGGATGGCGTCGAGCCCCTTGGCGTGGAGCTTGGCGACATAGGAACTATCGGGGTCGGCGGCCTTGCGCGCCTCGAGGACCTCGGACAGGCGATCGAGTACATCGTTCATGGGGAGTGACAAACCTTCTGCAAGTGTAGGGCTCAGCCCTTGGAATAGATGGCGTCCGGGTCCTTGAGCACCGGTTCGACCGCACGCCACCCGGCGCTCTCGTCGAGGCTACGGTAGAAACAGCTGTGACGCCCGGTGTGGCAGGCGATACCACCGCGCTGCTCGACCTCGAGCAGCACCACGTCGCCGTCGCAGTCGAGACGAATGTCGTGCACCACCTGCTGGTGGCCCGAGGACTCGCCCTTGTGCCACAGCCGCCCGCGCGAGCGCGACCAGTAGACCGCGTGCCCGGTCTCGCGGGTGAGGCGCAGCGCCTCGCGGTTCATCCACGCCATCATCAGCACCGTACCGGTACCGCGTTCCTGGGCGATCGCCGCAACCAGGCCGTTGGCATCCCAAGCGACGGCATCGAGCCAGTCGCCCTCACACCTCGCGGTCCCGCTCATGCCTGCTGCACCCCGACACGATCGGCCAGCTGCTGGCCAGCGGCGAAGTCGAGTGTGCCCTCGTAGATCGCCCGCCCGGTGATCGCGCCGCTGATGCCACTGGCGGCGGCCTCGGCCAGCACCCGCACGTCATCGAGGGTGGTGATGCCGCCGGAGGCGATCACCGGGATGCGGATCGCCTCGGCCAGGGCGCGGGTAGCCTCGACGTTGGGACCGCTGAGCATGCCGTCGCGACCGATGTCGGTGTAGACGATCACCGAGACGCCATCGTCCTCGAAACGGCGCGCCAGGTCCTCGACGCGGTGCTCGGTGACCTCGGCCCAGCCGTTGATCGCCACCTGACCGTCCTTGGCGTCGAGCCCGACCATCACGTGACCGGGGAAGGCGCGACAGGCGCGGGCGACGAACTCGGGCTCCTTCACCGCCTGGGTGCCGATGATGCAGTAGCTCACCCCGGCGTCGAGATAGGCGGCGATGGTGCGCTCGTCGCGGATACCACCACCGACCTGGATCGGTAGCTCGGGGTAACGCGCGGCGATCGCGCGAATGGCCGCGCCGTTGACCGGCTCGCCGGCGAAGGCGCCGTTGAGATCGACGAGGTGCAGGCGGCGGGTGCCGGCCTCCACCCAGCGGCCGGCGACCTCGACCGGGTCGTCGGAGAACACGGTCTCGTCGTCCATCCGGCCTTGACGCAGCCGCACGCAGCGGCCGTCCTTGAGATCGATTGCGGGGATCAGCAACACGGGAATAGGGTCTCTTGCTGGGGTTCGGAAAACGGTGATCGGGGCGTGGGCGCGCTCACAGCGCGCCCTTGGTCGAGGGGGTGATCCCGGCCATGCGCGGATCGGGCTCGACGGCCATGCGCAGTGCCCGTCCGAAGGCCTTGAACACGGTCTCGGCCTGGTGATGGGCATTGGTGCCACGCAGGTTGTCGATGTGCAGGGTCAGCGCGCCGTGATTGACCAATCCCTGGAAGAACTCCTGGAACAGGTCGACCTCGAAGGCACCGATCTGGGCGCGGGTGAAGGGCACGTCATAGGTCAACCCGGGGCGCCCCGAGAGGTCCACCACCACGCGCGACAGCGCCTCGTCGAGCGGCACATAGGCATGGCCGTAGCGGCGAATGCCGCGCTTGTCGCCGAGCGCCTGGATCAGTGCCTGACCGAAGGTGATGCCGATGTCCTCGACGGTGTGGTGCGCATCGATGTGGAGATCGCCCTCGGCCTCGACCTGCAGGTCGATCAGACCGTGACGCGCGATCTGGTCGAGCATGTGCTCGAGGAAGGGGACGCCGGTGCGGAAATGCCCCTGCCCGCTGCCATCGAGATCGAGCGTGACGCGAACCTGGGTCTCAAGGGTATCGCGCGCGACCTGCGCGCGGCGGTGTATGGTCTCAGCAGACATGGGATGATCGCTCGGTGACGCCTGGTATACGGATCAATTCACTACTAGGATAACAGCCTGTGCCGGGTTCGTGGCTCCTACCAGCTACCAGCTGCCAGGGGATTGAACCGCGAAGGCGCCAAGGGCAATAAGCCGCCAGCAACCAGCCGCCAGTGGGTGCGGACCCGCGCCGCCTGTGGCCTTACGCCGACATCCATCATTCACTTTGCGTGCTTCGCGGCTTTGCGGTTCAACCCTGGCGGCTGGCGGCCTTACGATACAGAATAGAGCAAACGTTCTAAGTACCTTGTTTCAAAAGGGAAAAGAAAGCTGAAAAAATAGAGCAAGGAACAAAAGCAGGCACAAAAATTCGACCCTGCCTGTCAGCCCCTCGTGTAGTTTTCTGTAGTAACCGGTCACCCATCAAGCCTTCCCCTATCAGCCCCTCGTGGCGGCTTCCGTCCCCAGCTCTTGTCCACCTCGCCCACCTTGTCCCCGGTCAGATTTTTTCGGGATCGCTGTTTTTTAGGGGGACAGCGGGGACAGCGGGGACAAACCCGCGTGGTTGCTGGGTTTTGGCTGTCCCCTTACCCCCTGTCCCCATGGGGACAAGGGGGACAGGACGGGGCGGCTTCCGTCGTTCATCGCGGATCTGCGGCTTGCTGTGGTCACCAGCGGCGGGCGGGTCCTCCCTGGAACCCCTTAGCCCGCGGGTTCGTTGCAGCGCGACATTCTCGTGTTTTCTTGGGTCGTAGGGTTGTTTCTGTTGTCTGGGGTTCTTCCTTGGTCGGCGCCAGCAGCCCAAAACCAAGACGCACCCAAGACGCACCCAGCAAAGCCAGCAACCACGCGGTATCCGGCGAGTCGAGCGCACCCAAGGCGCACCCAAGGCGCACCCAGCGCGCACCCAGCAAGACGCGCCGGATTACCGGACGCCGGATGCGTGCCCCTCTTCCCCGTCTCCGGGTCTGCCCTACGTCTGCCCCGCGTCTCTGGCGAGCCCGCGTCATTACTGGGTTTCGGTGTGCCCCGCTTGGTCTGCCCTACGTCTGCCCTACGTCTGCCCCACTTCTCGACGGCGCTCGAAAAAGACGAATTTCGCCCTTTTGGAATCCACTTCCAGATGGGCCAAGCTGCCAGGAAGTAACCGGCGTGGTGACCGTCGGCGACCCACAAAAAAGGCCGCCGCCCTGGATGCAGCGGCGGATCACACCGCCGCATGCGGTGGTCAGGCGCTGGGACCCCGCATCCTCCCGACCAAGGCCACCAGCGCCTCGTGAGTCCGCTTACTGGGGCGTTGTTGCCCTCGGCTGATGCGGCTTATCTGGCTGCGATCACAGACATTGCCGATGGCGTGAGCCACGGCTTGATTGGACTTCAGCCCGCCATGCTCGCGCAGCCATGCAATCAGATCAGCGGCAGTCTCGGCGTCTCCGGGCATCTTCGACTCGGATTGCGTTAGTGACGGATTAACGGCGGCGCGGACCTGCTCCAGCTCGGCCTTCAGCTCTCGAATGCGCTGGTCCCGCTTGCGAACCTCGGACATAAGGGCCTCGTGCTGGTCCTGCGCGCGCTGTGCCTGCTCGAAGAGACGCTGATTCTGCGCCTTAACCTCGGCGCGCAAGCGTTCCAGCTCGCCGGCCCCCGGCGGCGTTAGTGACGGAGTTCGGGTCTCTTCTACCGCTTCAGCCAGCTTGGCGCGGGTCAGTTTCAGTTCGTCGTGCAGTCGCTCAATCTCGGCGGCGTCGGTTTGTCGTGCTTTCAGCCGAGCAATGTATCGGCGCTGGCGCTCGGCGTTGCTGAGAGCTTTTCCGCTGGGCTTAGGGCCAGGGCGGCGGCGTTCGGAAGTGTCGGTAGCATCGGGCATGGCGCCTATCCTTGTTAGTAACTCAATTAAAGAATAAGCGTTAGTGACGGGGTTCGCCAGCCGGTACGCGCCGCGTACTGCGTACCCGCATGCGTACCAGCTGGCCCACTACCCCCTTCCTGGTTGGCTATCCCCCTCCCCGCCACTCAGCGCACCGGATGAAGGCGTCAGGATACGGCCAGAGAGACCCCGGCCCACCGCTCGCTGGCGCATCCACCAGACAGCGCCCCAGCCCTCCCGCAGGGTTTAAGCGGTTGCGCTGGTAGTGGTGGCAGGTGCAGCAGGTGACGCCCTCGGGCTCGGGCTCGGGTTCGCCCCCTCCCGCCGCCTTGAGGATCGAGGCCAAGCCAGCCGAGAAGCCTGTGGGGCGCCTCATGCTCGACAGCCACTCAGCCCTGGCAGCGGGGTCGGTCTCACCTATGGCATCGAGATAGGCGTTGCCAGCGGCGGTGAGCAGCGCGACGACCTCGGCCCTGTGCTCGCGGATCTCGGCGCGCAGATCGTCGGTGAGTCTCGACACCGGCGCGACGGTCAGCCGTTCGCCATCCACGGCCACGCTGAATCCTTGGTCAGCCAGGGTATGCAGGATCTCGGCGGCGTCCACGTCTCGCCTCAAAAAGCCACAATCCGTGTCCAAAAAGAAGCGAGCGCCCATCAAAACCAACCAACATCGTCGGTTATGTCCACCTTGTCCCCGGTCAGATTTTTTTCGGGATCGCTGTTTTTTAGGGGGACAGCGGGGACAGCGGGGACAAACCCGCGTGGTTGCTGGGTTTTGGCTGTCCCCTTACCCCCTGTTCCCATGGGGACAAGGGGGACGAGATTGTTCTGATCGTCCCTTGTCCCCGATTCTCGTCCCCCTCGTCCCCCTCCGGTTTCGGTGAGGGGGACAGGCTCTAGCCCGCGTGGTTGCTGGGTTTGTCCCCCTTGTCCCCGTTGTCCCCCTGTTTTTTGGGTCTGGCCGCTTTTTTCTTCCAAAATGGCTGTCTTGACGGCGTACAGCCGGGGGCGCTTTCCATCTATCGCGAACGATGCGCGGGCTACTAGCTTGTGGTTTTCGTTGGTGAACAGGTATCCGGCAACACGAAGCGTGCGCGCAATAGTGGTCTTGTCGTTGCCTGGGGCGGCCTCAGAAAGCCCAGCGTCGGTGAACCACCAATGGCCCGTTTGGCTATCGACGAACCCCACACGATCCCGAACCGGCTCGTCCTGGTGGCTGTAGGGGTCATTGACGCGCTGGAAGCGTGACTCGTGAGCCAGGATGAAGGCGCGGACGCTGGCGACGATGCGGTCCTCGTCAGTTTCAGACGATGTCGTCAGCCAGGATTGCGCCATCGTCTGCGCGGCGGATCGGATCAGGCCGGAGGCAACAGGCAGCACGCCAAGGTCGCTGGCCAGCTCACCAGCGGCGGCGATCAGCGCGAAGCGGCGCAGCGCGCGGCGAGTCTCGGCGCGCAGCTCGGGCGGCGCTATCTCTGCCAGGATGGCATCGACCAGGGCGCGGACGTGGGCGCGGGCCTCCGACATAGTGCCGAACTGGGCGGCAATCCTGTCGATGAACTCCGGGCCAGCGGTGCCGTAGTGGCGAGCACAGGCGGCCTTGATGCCGGACACCAGGGCCTCGCGCTCTTCCTGGGGCGCGTTGGCGGCGATATCGGACACCTCGACATCGAGCGCGCGGTGGGTGAGCCCGCCCTTGACGCTTCGGGCGCGTCTCCCGTCTTGGTCAGGGTCAGCCATGCGCGCGTGCAAACTCATTTCGCCGGTGCTGATTGCGATGGTTCGCCAGGATCGAGGCTCGCGCATTTCTCGGGAGGAATTCATCGCGGTCTTTCCTTGCCCACCAGCCAACTGGTAGACCAAGGGGCGAACGTCGCCCACGGTCGCAGCCCCCAGCTCATCGAGCACAAGCGGCATATCCGAGTGAGCCTCGGCGAGACCTTCCAGTCCGTTACCGGTCAGGTTCCAGCGGCGGATGAAGGCGAGAGACGGCGCATCGGCAGGGTCGGCAGCACAACCCCAGGGCGAGGCGGCCAACTGCCCGAGCGTCGTTTTACCTCGGCTCGTGGTACCCCAGAAGTGGAGGACATAGCTATCGGCGCCCTCGGCGAAAGCCAGCAACGCTGGCGCCAGCCCGGCACAGAGCGCGAACAGCATTGGCGGGTGTTCGCCAGCGGGACGGGCGATCTCGGCGCACCACTGCTCAAGCGAGCCGCTGGCGTGAACGGTCTTCACGGTGGGCGAGTAACGATCTGGCTGATACACCAGCTCGCGGGTGCCGTCGCCACTGATGACGCGGTCGGGCATCACAAAGGCCAGGGCGCCGGTAGGGTCTTCGAGCCAGCCCAGGCGCTTTGCAGACAAGATGCGCTTCTCTACGTCCCATGCGCCAAGGTAGGCCAGCGTCTTTCTCTCCCGGCCTGGGATCGTCTTTAACCCCAGCTCGGCCAGCTCACCGACCAAGGCGGACGGATCGTCGTGCAGTCGAGACGCGGGCAGGGCAAGGCGTCGCTCGTGGCCGTCGTGGTCGAGAAACCCCAGCACCAGCCCCCATTGCCCATGGGCGCCGGTTGTGCGACCGGCAATCCACAGCGGGCCGCATGTCGGGATGTATTCGTCTGGCGCGTCCCCGCTCTTCTCCTTGATCTCGTAGACCATGCTTCGGGTCAGCTTCCAGCCTTTGGGCGGGGTACGGCCTGGGGTCTCTTCCGGCTTGCTCGCCCTGATCTGCTCTTCAATCTGGTTAGTAACAGAGATAAGGCCGAGTCGAACGTGGGCATCGTTCCAGTCGGACGCGCCTTCGGGCCGGTCCTGCCCGAAGTCTGGCGCGACCACGATGCCGCCAGCAGCTTCGGCGGCTTTCACAGCATCCGGGTGGGCGGCACCGGTGGCCTTCTCCAGGTCGGCGCCGATGATGATCTTGGCTTTTGGGTTGTGCTGGTGCACCAGGGTGGCTATGGCCTTCATGTTCGACGCCGACAGCGCAGCGATAGCCGGGCAGCCCAACGCGGCGGCCAGCGACAGCGTGGTTGCTACACCCTCGGCGATGATGACGCGCCCGGCCTGGTCCTTGGGCAACCCCTGAGTGGCCCAGTAGGCGCCGCTCTTGGTGCCGCGCCCACGCAGGGCAGACTTGCGCCCGGCCTCGTCGATCAGCTCCAGCGAGACCGTGGCGCCGTCACGCTCGATAGGTGCGGCCAGCAACACCCCTTCCAGCGCCTCGCCGCCGACCTTGGGCGCATAGCCCAGCAGCTCCCGTACGCGCTCGGCTGGGATCTGGCGCAACCGCGCCCCCTCTTCGGGCGGGGCGACCTGCTTTCGCGCCAGGTAGGGATGGCTGGGCTCGGCATCGACGGCCTCGTCGAGGATCCGCAAGGCCTGCTCGCGCGCCTTGGACTGCTCGCGCTCGATGGTCGCGCGCTCCTGAGCCTCGCGCCCCTGGCGGATGCGCTGGCGCTCGGCCTGCTCTTCGGCGGTCGGCTCCTGGTAGTCGCGCGACGGTGACCAGCCGTGTTGCTTGGCCAGATCGAAGAGCGTGGCAATGGTGATGCCGCCCCCTGGTGAGACGCTGCGCCAGACATCCACGGCGTCTCTTGCGTCGTAGTTCTCCGCGCCCTGGGACCATGCGTCCCACAGCACACGCCCGGCATCACCAATCTCGTCCTTGATGGCCATAGCCGCCTTGACCCAGTCGTCTCGATCGTCAGGCGGGATGGCGCCCAAGGCGTCGCGGATACGCTCTACATCGGCGCCGGGCAGCGAGGCGCCGAAAGGCGCTTGAACGGCGAGGCTCGCGGCGAGGATGTCAGGGTTGGTGGTTTTCGTTTGGTTCATAGGTCAATCTCAGGTTGTGGATTGACCGCTTCCAGGCAGGCAAGGGCAGCGAAAGCACCTCTTCTGAGATACAATAGCGATGCCGGTGCCGGACCGTTCACGCGGTCAGGCTTTGTCCTGGGAGTGGCGCCAACCACTCCCGGAACGGTTACAGGTCAACGCGCGGGCGGCGCGACCATTCAGCGGCTCAGGCTCTCCAGCCTGGGCCGTTTCTATTTGCGCCTCCGACATGCGGCGGCGCTGCTTCTCCTGTCGAGTGCGGCGCCAGTTTCTCGATTCCCGGCTCATGACAGCCCCCGCCTCTTGGCGGCCTGAGCTTCGAGCCAGGCCTCTACTTCCTCCAAGATCCAGCCAACAGCCTTGGCGCCGATGGGGATCGGCCTCGGAAAGGTCGGGTCGTATTCTCCGGGGCGCTTCGGATTCAGCTTGAGCTTGCCGTAGATGGTGGATCGGCTTAGACCCAACTTCTTCTCCAGCTCGGTACGGCGGATGATGGTCTTGGGCCGGGTGTTTGGTGTCGCGGTCACGGGTCAGCTTCCATGGTTAACGCCGGAGCATACCGGCATGGGTGAACACACTAGACCGCTCTTCTTTCGGGTAGGCCGAACAAAACACCGAATTCGAGAAAAACACCGAATTCGGTATTTAGTTCCTATTTTTTCTTACGCCGCTGCAGTGATTCTGGGATTTCATCGAGAATCTTCTTAATAGTTCCGTCATCGACGGCAACAGGAGATCGCTCGGTGATTTCTCGAATACGTTGAGACGCCCCTCGCTTCTGCGTATTGATTCCTAGCTCGCAGCAAAGCGCTTCGATAATGACATGACGGGTATCCCTTTCTTTTTTTGAAAAAGGGCGACCCACAGGAAAAGATGGCTGCTCTTCGCGATGTCTCAACTGCTCTTTCAATCGCTGGTTTTCTAAAACCATCGCTTTGTAAGCAGCTATAGCATCTTCTGCTGTGAGCGGTTCGCCTCCACGCAAAAACTGAAAAATTCCTCGTTCTATTTCGAGGCGACGAATCAATCGCGCTCCTCGCTTCAGCTCGAAACGAAGGTATGCCGCCTCCTGAGCCAGTAAATCGTGCAGCGTTGTTTGATCGTTTGACCAGTCATCAAAAGCATCTCCAGCCGTATAACCTCTTTCCTCCAACCATAAACAAAGTTGTGAGTAATCAATTACAGTTTGATCTGAAACCAAGCACTCATCAAAGTCTCGCTGCTTGCGCACTGACTCCAGCGCCCCCTTTTCAACAGCAGCTATCAATCGCGATTCAAAATCTTTTGTGGCAGGCGTTAGAAGTTCTTTTAACCTGGGATCGCCTTCATTACCGCCCCAATCTTCTGGCTCTTCAATACCTGGAAGCTCCCCGGAATACCACATATCCAACACCAGCAATTCCGCCGCCTCAGGAATCGTTAGACACCAAACACCGAAATCAGGAAGAGCGCTTAGACGGTACGCGATCTCGCAGAAAGCCAAAAAATCCTCTTTGTTGAGGCTGTCTTGTTCTTGTTGGTCCATTTTTACCCTCCCCCCTCTGCGCTGCCCTTAAAGAAGGCGCCGCGCCAGCCGGGTAAGGGTGCCCCGGCGTTCGGCCCGTCGGCCTAGGCGCGGCGTAACTCGGTTGGGCATCAGCCCGCTTGATAGGCTTTCCCAAATCTCCCGATGATGACCTTGCGGCCTTCCTCGATCTGGCTATCCACGAAATCCGCCCACCACTGCAGCATCTCGCGCCGCTGCTCGGCGTACTGCGCCCGGTTGTAGACGCCCCGAATGCCCCTGGTTTCATGGGCAAGCGCCTTCTCGATCCAATCGGAGTTAAACCCGGCCTCGTGTAGATGGGTGGACGCGGTACGCCGGAAGTCGTGGATCACGAAGTCCTGAACGTCGAGATCCAGGGTGCGGACGGCGACGTTGAGCGTACTGCTAGCGATGGGCTTCTTGAGGGTGTTGCGGCTTGGGAAGACCCACTCGGAGCCGCCCGCCAGGCTCTTTAGTTCCTCAAACATGGCGACCGCTTGCCGCGACAAGGGCACTAGGTGTGCCTTGTCCTTCTTCATGCGCTCGGCGGGAATCGACCACTCAGCCCGATCTAGGTCGATCTCGTCCCAGCGCGCCCCGATCAGCTCGCCCTTGCGGACCATGCACAGAATCAGCAGGTGCAGCGCCAGCTTGTGCGAGCGTTTCATCGAGGATTGGTAGATACCCCGCAGCAGCAGCCCGAGTTCATCCTGGGACAGTGCAACGTCACGACTCTTGGCTGTGGCGATGTACTTCGCCTCGACCGCCGCCGCAGGGTTGGAGGTGACTAGGCCGCGACCAATGGCGTAGGCGAACAGTCGCTTGAGGATGTTGCGGGTCCGCAAGGCCATCTGATCGGCGCCGCGTGCTTTGATGGCATCCGTGATGGCCAACACGTCATCTAGGGTGACCTCGGCAAGCAGCTTATTCCCAATGGCGGGAATCACGTCCTTGTCGAGCACGCGCTTGATATTCCTGGGGTTGCTGTTGCTCGGCTCCACAATCTCGGCATACCAACGCCAAGCGAAGGCCTCCAGTGTCCCCACTGCCGCCCGCTCTTGCGCTGCATTGCGTTGATGCGTCTTCAGGCACCAGTTACGGATGAAAGCATGCGCCAGCTCCCGCGCCGCTGGGGTCGCGTCCTGGGGGACTGGATCGCCGCGCTTGAGCTTCATTGGCGACAGGCCACGCGCCGAAAGCGCCTTGCAGTCGTCCCGCCAGGCGCGGGCATCGGCGAGCGAAAAGGACGGATAGGTACCCAGTCCTACCCGCTCTTGCTTGCCATTCAGCCAGTAGCGCAGCCCCCAGCTTTTGACGCCACTCTTCGAGACCTGGATAAACAGCCCGCCGCCGTCCGATCTGCTATAGGCCCGCTTCTCGGGCTTCATCGTCCTCAGCCGGGTATCTGACAATGCCATCTGTTGGCCTCCGCTTGCGCCGCATGAATGTTCCGGCGGGTGAGGGGCGCCGTTCCTTCCGTCTGGCGCCGCCATCCTAAAAAGGAACGCCGGGAGGAACGATTTTTAGCGGATTACCCCGGAACATGCAAGCACGCCACAGACGAAAAAGCCCGCATCTAGGCGGGCTTAGGGGGATCTTTCGGAAGAGTGCGGAATGCTCAGGAAGGCTCGCTATTTTCCGATACAGAAGCTGGAGAAGATGCGCCCGAGCAGGTCCTCACTGGTGAAGCGCCCGGTGATCTCGCCGAGCGCGCGTTGGGCCAGCTGCAGTTCCTCGGCGACCAGCTCGGCGCCGACGCCCGCGGCCTGGGCGCGGGCGGCCGCCTCCAACGCGGCCAGGCCCTGGCGCAGGGCGTCGAGATGGCGACGGCGGGCGGTGAAGGCCCCTTCGGGACGGACACCGATCCCGGCGACCGCCTTGAGGTGCTCGCGCAGCAACGAGAGCCCGCGCCCCTCGCGCAGCGACAGCGCGATCTCGGTGGCGCCCTCACGCTCGTCGCAACCCGGCTCGGCGCCGGTCAGGTCGATCTTGTTGCGCAACCGGGTGACGCGCACCCCCTCGGGCAGGCTCGCGGCGGTCTCGGGATCCGGCCCCTGGGTGGCGTCGTAGACCCACAGCACCAGATCGGCGCGACCGAGCTGCTCGCGGGCACGACGCACCCCCTCGCGCTCGACCGGGTCGTCGCTGTTGCGGATGCCGGCGGTGTCGATGATGCGCAGCGGCAGACCGTCGATCTGGATGTCGCTGTGCAGCAGGTCACGGGTGGTGCCGGGGATGTCGGTGACGATGGCGGTATCGGCCCCGGAGAGGGCATTGAGCAGGCTCGACTTGCCGGCGTTGGGGGCACCGGCGATCACCACCGAGAGCCCCTCGCGGATACGACAGCCCTGGTGCGCTTCGGCGAGCACCGCACGGGTCATGGCGATCAACTCGGCGAGATCGGCGGCGACCCGGGACGCGTCGCCGGGGTCGATCTCCTCATCGCTGAAATCGAGTGTGGCCTCGAGATAGGTACGCAGCCGCACCAACCGTTCGACCAACGCCTCGATCCGCCGCGAGAAGGCACCCTGCAGGCTGTTGCCGGCGAGCCGGGCGGCGAGCGCGGAGGCGCTCTCGATGAGGTCGGCGACGGCCTCTGCTTGGGCGAGATCGAGCTTGCCGTTGAGGAAGGCGCGCTCGGTGAATTCGCCGGGGCGGGCGGGGCGGGCGCCGAGTTCGAGACAGCGCTGCAGCAACAGGTCCATCACCACCGGGCCGCCGTGCCCCTGGAGTTCGAGCACGTCCTCGCCGGTGAAGGAGGCGGGGGCGACGAAGCGCAGTGCGATACCGGCGTCGATGAAGCCACCTGCGGCGTCGCGGAAGACGCCGAAATGGACCTGACGGGGGGCGGGCAGGGCGCCGAGCAGGGCGCGGGCGATCGCGGCGACGCCCGCGCCGCTGACCCGGACGATGCCGACACCCCCGACGCCGGGCGGGGTGGCGACGGCGGCGATGGTGTCGGTGCTCATCGGGTTAGCGCTTCTGCTTGGCTGGAGCCTGCTCGATCTGGCGCGTGATATGCCACTGCTGGGCGATCGAGATGATGTTGTTGACCGTCCAGTAGAGCACCAGACCCGCCGGGAAGAAGGCGAAGAACACGGTGAAGACGAACGGCAGCGCCATCATGATCTTGGCCTGCATCGGGTCCGGCGGCGGCGGGTTGAGCTTCTGCTGCACGAACATCGACACACCCATGATCAAGGGCAGGACGAAGTAGGGGTCAGGCGCCGAGAGGTTGTCGAGCCAGAGGATGAAGGGCGCGTGACGCATCTCGACGCTCTCGAGCAGTACCCAATAGAGCGAGATAAACACCGGGATCTGCACCAGGATCGGCAGACAGCCGCCGAGCGGGTTGATCTTCTCGGTCTTGTAGAGCTCCATCATCGCCTGGTTGAGGCGCTGCTTGTCATCGCCGTAGCGATCCTTGATGGCCTGCAGGCGCGGGGTGAGCTTGCGCATGTTGGCCATCGAACGATAGCTGGTCTCGGAGAGCTTGAAGAAGGCCAGCTTGATCAGGATGGTCAGTACGATGATCGCCCATCCCCAGTTACCGACCAGCGCGTGGATCTTCTCCAGCACCCAGAAGATCGGCTGCGCGATCACCGTCAGCCAGCCGTAGTCGACCGCCAGCTCGAGACCGGGGGCGATGGCGGCGAGGTCGTCCTGGAGCTTGGGACCGACGAACAACTGGTTGGCGAAGCTGTGGGTGGCGCCCGCGGGGATGCTCACCGCCGGCGAGTACTTGCCGATGATGTAACGCGAGTCGTCGAGGACCTTGGTGTAGAAGGTCTCCTGAACCTGACGCGGCGGGATCCAAGCGGCCATGAAGTAGTGCTGGATCATCGCGATCCAGCCATCGCTCACGCTGCGATCGAGCTTGTCGTCGCGCATATCGTCGAAGGACACCTTGGTGTACTTCTCTTCCGGGCTGTAATAGACGCCGCCGGTAAAGGTGTGGACGAAACTCGGCTCGTTGGGATCGTAGAAGTCGGTGCGCTGGAGCTGGTTGTACTCACGCGCCACCAACGCGGCATCGGAGGCGTTGGTCACCCGCTGCTCGGTGCCGATCACATAGCTGCCACGCGTGAAGGTATAGATACGTTCGACGGCGACACCGTTCTCGCCCTGCCAACGCAGCACCACCTCGAGCTGCTCCTGCCCATCCTCAAGCCGGTACTCGGCCTGCTCGGCGGTGAAGCGCGCCTCATGCGTCGGTAGCGCACCGGCCTGCTGACCGATCAGACCCGACTGGGCGATGAACATATTCGGCGGCACCGGCTTCATCAGCCGGAACTTGTCCTCGGGGCGCTCGGGCACCACGGCATAGTCGAGCAGCCAAGCGCTGGCGATAGTACCGCCCTGGGGCGAGATCTCGAGGCGCATGACGTCGGTCTCGACCACCACCGGGGCGGCGCTGGCGGCACGCATCTCGGCACTCATCGCACCGGGGGTCGCCAGGTCCGGGGTCACCGCGACACTGGGCACATCGGCGGCGGTGGAGTCGCCCGCGTCCGGGATCGCCCCCGTCGACTCGGTCATCGCGACCTGCGGCGACTGTGGCCGCCCGTAGTCTTGCATCCAGGCCTCGTAGATCAGGAACGAGACCGCGGCGAGGGCGAGAAACAGGATCAGGCGCACATTATCCATGAGTCGAGGTCTGCCTAGCTGGGGGAACGGGATCGACGCCGCCGGGGTGCCAAGGGTGACAACGCAACACACGGCGTACGGCGAGATAGCTGCCGTAGGCCGGGCCGTGACACTCGATGGCCTCGATGGCGTATTGGGAACAGGTCGGATAGAAGCGACAACGCGGCCCGAGGAGGGGGCTCAGCACGTACTGATATACGCGAATCAGAGCGGTCAGGATTCGGCGCATGGTTGTTTCTTCCTGATGGTTGCCCAAGCACGCTCGAGATGATCGAACAGTCGCCGGTTGGGCAGCGTCGGCGCGCCACGCGCGCACATAACCACGACATCCACCCCGGGGAGGGTGTGATGGTGGTTCCGGAAGCTTTCGCGGACGAGACGCTTGAGCCGGTTGCGGTCAACCGCGCGTCGCGCGCACTTCTTGGAGATTGCCAGCCCGAGTCGCGCGTACCCGTTCCCGTTGGCACGGAACAGGACGACGAAGCCCTGCTTTCCTGCACGGGTGGGATCGCTGAAGACGTGCCGATACTGCGTGGCGCACGTCAGTCTCCGCTCTCGCGGAAAGGCTCGCTCGGCGCGACCGGCGGAGCGTTCGGGGTTCAGAGCGCGAGGCGCGCGCGGCCCTTGGCGCGACGGGCAGCGAGGACCTTGCGGCCGTTGCGCGTGGCGCTACGCGCACGAAAGCCGTGGGTACGAGCACGCTTCAGGCGGCTCGGTTGAAAGGTGCGCTTCATGGTCGGTACTCCAGGGAGTTTGGAATTGGCAGCACAGGGCGCATGGCGCCCCTTTATAAAAGGCGCGAAAATTTAAGCAATTCATGAGCAAAAGTCAACGCCTAAATGATCCACACCTGTGGATAAGTCGCGCCGAGAACGCTAGACTCCGAGCCCACCGGAGCGGTTCGAGGTGAGCCTCGTCAACCCACTCCGCGACGAAACAGAGACCGCCCAAGGCGGTGCGATTGCGGGCAACGAGACGACGAGGATCGGAATCAACCGTGGGTGTGTGGGAAAAATGCGTCAAGCAGCTGAAGGGGGAACTGACCTCCGCCGAATACAACACCTGGATCCTACCGCTCCAGGCACGCATCGACGCCGATGTGCTGCGCCTGTTCGCACCCAACCGCTTTGTGCTCGACTGGACCCGCCAGCACTACGAGCCGCGATTACTCGAACTGTGTGCGTTACACAGTGAGGGGCAGGTCTCACGCATCACCTTCAGCGTCGGCGGTATCGATCAGACGGTCGCCGAACCCGAGCCGGCGCCAAGCCGCCCTCGTGCCAGCGCCCCGGCGATCGCGACCGCCATGGGTGACGACCGCGATCGCCAACTCAGCGCCAACCTCAATCCCGATTTCACCTTCGACAGCTTCGTCGAGGGCAAGTCCAACCAGCTCGCCCGCGCCGCTTCCTTCCAGGTCGGGCAGAACCCTGGTACCGCTTACAACCCCCTCTTCATCTACGGTGGGGTCGGACTAGGCAAGACCCACCTGATGCACGCGGTGGGCAACATGGTGCTCGCCTCCAACCCCAATGCGCGGGTCGCCTACCTGCACTCCGAGCGCTTCGTCGCCGAGATGATCAAGGCGCTACAGCACAACCGTATCGACGAATTCAAACGCACCTATCGCTCGGTCAACGCGCTGCTGATCGACGACGTGCAGTTCTTCGCCGGCAAGGAACGCTCGCAGGAGGAGTTCTTCCACACCTTCAACGCGTTGTTCGAGTCGCGCCAACAAATCGTGTTATCGAGCGATCGTTTCCCCAAGGAGGTAGTCGGACTCGAGGAGCGGCTGCGTTCGCGTTTCGGCTGGGGGCTGACGGTCTCGATCGAGCCACCGGACCTCGAGACCAGTGTCGCTATCCTCCACAGCAAGGCCAGTCTGCTCGGCGTCGACCTGCCAGAGGACGTCGCCTTCTTCGTCGGTCGCCGCATCCGCTCGAACATCCGCGAACTTGAGGGCGCACTGCGCCGGCTGGTGGCCAATGCCCAGTTCACCGGCAAGCCGATCACCCTCGACTTCGCCAAACACGCGCTGCGCGACATGCTCGCGGCGCAGGACAAACAGGTCAGCATCGAAAACATCCAGAAGACCGTCGCCGAATACTTCAAGCTGCGCGCCTCGGACATGCTCTCAGCCAAGCGCAGCCGCTCGATCGCCCGCCCGCGTCAGATCGCCATGGCCTTATCCAAGGATCTGACCAAACACAGCCTGCCCGAGATCGGCAATGCCTTCGGCGGGCGTGATCACACCACGGTGTTGCACGCCACGCGCAAGATCAAGAGCCTGCGCGAGAGCGACGCCGGGGTCGAGGAAGACTACAGGAATCTGCTGCGGATCCTGACCTCCTGAGACACCCACGGATCCAGGATCGCGCCATTCGGCGGTCGTGCACAGGGCGCATGACGCCGCAACCGCCTTTTCACGATTTTTAGGAGATATTCATGGAATTCGTCGTTAACCGCGAGATCTTGCTACCAGCGCTGGGGAAGGTGATCGGCGTCGTCGAGCGCCGCCAGACGCTGCCAATCCTCGGCAATTTCCGACTGGTCGCCGCCGAGGGCGAGATCACCATCCTCGGCACCGACCTCGAGGTCGAGGTTCAGACCCGCTGCGAGGCGGCGGTCCAGGAGGTCGGCGAGACCACGGTGCCGGCGCGTAAGCTGGTCGACATCTGCCGCAACCTCGGCGAGGGCACCGATATCCGCTTCCGCGTCAGCGACGAGCGCTGCGTGGTCACCGCCGGGCGCGGACGCTTTTCGCTCGGGGTGCTGCCGGCGGCCGACTTCCCGGTGATGGAGCAGGAGCAGGGTGGGGTCGAGTTCGGGCTCGACGAGGCCGGTTTCAAGCGGGTGTTGGAGAAGACCGCCTTCGCCATGGCCCAGCAGGACGTGCGCTATTACCTCAACGGTCTGTTGATCGAGTTCGATGCCAAGGGGCTGACTGCGGTGGCCACCGACGGTCATCGTCTGGCCAAGTTCAACACCGATCTCGGGGTCGCCGCAGTCGACGGCCGTCAGGTCATCCTGCCGAGCAAGACGGTGCTCGAGCTGCGCCGCCAGCTCGGCAACTCCACCGACCCGGTCTCGGTCACCCTAGGCGAGAAGAGCATTCGCCTGGTCATCGGCGACATGGTGATGACCTCCAAGCTCGTCGACGGCCGCTACCCGGACTACGAACGGGTCATTCCCCACCAACTCGCCAAGTCGGCGCTGATCGACAGGGACCAGCTCAAGCGCGCGCTCTCACGCACCGCCATCCTCTCCAACGAGAAGTATCGTGGCGTGCGCCTGGCCTTCGACGCTGGCCTACTCAAGCTCCAGGCCCACAACCCCGAGCAGGAAGAGGCCGAGGAGGAGATCGAGATCGAGTACCAGGGCGAGTTCACCGCGATCGGCTTCAATGTCTCCTACCTCACCGATCTGCTCGGCGTGCTCGACAGCAGCGAGGTCGAGGTCAGCTTCCAGGACGGAAACAGCAGCTCGGTATGGCGGGGGAGGGGGGCCGAGGCCGAGACCTACGTGGTAATGCCGATGCGCCTCTAGTCGCACCCCGACCGAGATGCCCGATCCCGCCCCCGCTTGCCCGCTGCGCACGCTGCGGGTAGTCCACCTGCGCCGTTGTCGAGAGGTCGCGATCGCAACCGCCGCGCCCGTGGTGGTGCTCACCGGCGGCAATGGCGCGGGCAAGACCACATTACTCGAGGCGGTCTACCTACTCGCCCGAGGGCGCAGCTTCCGCGGGCGCAAGGCCGGCCCGATGACCACCCGTGGCGAACGTGGCACCTTGGTCGAGGCCCGTTGCGACGCCGATGCACCGGACGGACACCTGTTGCGCTATCGCCGTGATCATCATGGTCGCGAGCACAGCCTCGACGGTCGTCCCTGGCCTCCACCAGGCAGCGTGCGGCCACTACGCATCAAGCTCATCGGTGAGAACGCCCAGTCATTGCTCGAGGGTGATCCAGCCTTGCGCCGGACCTTCCTCGACTGGAACCTGTTCCACGTGGAACCTCGACTCGGCGCCCTCAGACGTGAACTCTCCCGTGTCCAGCAACAGCGCAACGCCGCGCTGCGCCGAGGGGGTGGGCGGGAACTCACGGTCTGGGACCAGGCGTTGGGTGCGCTCGGCGAGCGCATCGACGATCTACGCCAGGCCTTCTTCGCACACTGGCACGCACGCTTCCAGCAACTCACCGCGGCCTTTCCCTTCCTTGATGACTGCGAACTGCGCCTCGCCCGGGGCTGGCCGATGACACAGTCCCTGGCCGAGGCGATCGCTGCGGCCCGTCCTGGCGAACTCGCCCGTGGCCACACCCTGGTCGGTCCCGGACGGGCTGACGTCCAATTGACACGCGATGGTGCCCGACTCGCGCTCTCGCGCGGCCAGGCCAAGGTCGTGGTCTGTCTGTTGCAGCTCGCCGCCGAGCAGGTCCATCGCGACCAAGGCCTGGCCCCGGCGCTGTGGTTGCTCGATGACCTCGAGGCCGAACTCGATGCCCGGACCCTGGCACGACTCTGGGAGGTCATCGGCCAGCGCGAGGGGCAGTGCCTCCTCACCCGAGTGGCCACCGCTGCCGACCCCGGTCCCTACACCCACCCCGACACGCGCCTGGTGTTCCACGTGGAACAGGGCGCAGTGGTCGACGACGCCTCGACCTGACCCTGGACGCGATGTTCCACGTGGAACACGCCCCGCAGGACAAGGCGGCCCAACGCCACGCGCCGGGGACACCGCGCCCCTGTTTCACGTGGAACATCGGCAACCGGCGCAGACACGGCGGCTGACGATGTCTGCGCCACCTCGGCAGGAGAACGCCGCAGGCGACACCGCCCTGTTCCACGTGGAACAGCCCCCTCAGCCACCGCCCGAAGATCGCGCGACAGCGCCCAAGCAGGGCGCCATCCCGTATAATCACTGGAATGAGACGACCGCCCAGGACCCTCGCATCGCGCGCTGCGTATCGGCATCGGCCGCTCACCGTCGACGCGGGGCACGCCCCCCGTCCCGTGCAGGCCCGCGCCCTTCGGGGCCAAGCCTGGTCATGACACCCGGAGGTCTGCACGGAGAACGCCCTGTGCGTTTCAGCACGACGCCCCAGAACACGACGCTCGGCTCGGACACCGAACCGCGTATCCCCCGATCCGTTGCCCTTTGCCCGCCGGGCATCGAACGACAGGATCTCACTCATCGCTCGAAGCAGATCACATGACGTACGATTCCTCCAACATCAAGGTACTCCGCGGATTGGACGCTGTCCGCAAGCGTCCGGGTATGTACATCGGCGACACCGACGACGGCACCGGTCTCCACCACATGGTGTTCGAGGTGGTCGACAACTCCATCGACGAGGCCCTGGCTGGCTATTGCTCGAGCATCAGCGTGACCCTGCACGCCGATGGTTCGGTCTCGGTGGTCGACGACGGCCGCGGCATCCCGGTCGATATCCACGAAGAGGAGCAACGCTCGGCCGCCGAGGTCATCCTCACCGTGCTACATGCCGGCGGTAAGTTCGATGACAACTCCTACAAGGTCTCCGGTGGGCTGCACGGGGTCGGCGTCTCGGTGGTCAATGCGCTCTCCGAGTGGCTCAAGCTGCGCATCCAGCGTGGCGGTCACGTCTATGAGCAGGAATACCGCATGGGCGAACCGGTGTATCCGCTCAAACGGATCGGTGAGACCGCACAGACCGGCACCGAGATCCGTTTCCAACCCTCGCCCGAGATCTTCACCAGCCTCGACTTCCACTACGACATCATGGCCCGCCGGCTGCGTGAGCTTTCCTTCCTCAACTCGGGGGTGCGCATCATCCTCAGCGAGGAGGCGACCGGGCGCAGCGATCACTTCGAATACCAGGGCGGCATCCGCGCCTTCGTCGAACACCTCAACGGCAACAAGGAACCGATCCATCCGACGGTGATGCACTTCACCGCCGAGCGCCAGGACATCACGGTCGAGCTGGCGATCCAGTGGAACAGCGGGTATCAGGAGACCATCTTCTGTTACACCAACACCATCCCGCAGCGCGACGGCGGCACCCATCTCGCCGGGCTACGCGCTGCACTCACCCGCACCCTCAACAACTACATCGAGCATGAGGGATTGGACCGCAGCCAGAAGGTGCGTGCCATCGGTGATGACGCCCGCGAGGGCCTCACCGCGGTGCTCTCGGTGAAGGTGCCGGACCCCAAGTTCTCGTCCCAGACCAAGGACAAGCTAGTCTCCTCCGAGGTCAAGTCGGTGGTCGAATCGCTCGTGGCCGAACACCTCGGTTTCTTCCTCGACGAGACCCCGAACGAGGCCAAGGCGATCGCCAGCAAGATGCTCGAGGCGGCGCGGGCGCGCGATGCCGCGCGCAAGGCGCGTGAGATGACCCGGCGCAAGGGCGTCCTCGACATCGCCGGGCTCCCCGGCAAGCTCGCCGACTGCCAGGAGAAGGACCCGGCACTCTCCGAGCTCTATCTGGTCGAGGGTGACTCGGCCGGCGGCTCGGCCAAGCAGGGACGTGATCGCAGCTTCCAGGCGATCCTCCCGCTCAAGGGCAAGATCCTCAATGTCGAGAAGGCCCGCTTCGACAAGATGCTCTCCTCGGCCGAGGTCGGCACCCTGATCACCGCGCTCGGCTGCGGCATCGGACGCGAGGAATACAACCCCGACAACCTGCGCTATCACCGCATCATCATCATGACCGATGCCGACGTCGACGGCGCCCACATCCGCACCCTGCTGTTGACCTTCTTCTACCGACAGATGCCGGAACTGGTCGAGCGCGGCTACATCTATATCGCCCAGCCGCCACTGTTCAAGATCAAGAAGGGCAAGCAGGAGGAGTACCTGCTCGACGAATCGGCGCTCAACAACGCCATGCTGCAGACCGCCCTCGACGGCGCCGAGCTGCACGTCGCGCCCACGGCCATGGCCCTCGCCAGTACCGCACTGGAGGCACTGGCACGCGACTATCAGGTCTTCGTCGGCATCATCAAACGACTCGCCGCCCGCTATGACGCGGCCTTCCTTGAGGAACTCACCCGGTTACCGGCACTCGATGCCGCCACCTTCGCCGACCCCGACGCCTTCGCACCGTGGCAGGCACGCCTCGAGTCCGGCCTCAACCGTGAACAGTCGGCCTCGCTGCACTATCGCATCAAGCACATCACCGCCGACGGCGAGCGCGCCCCCGGCATCGAGGTGGTGCGCCTGATCCACGGCATCCCCGACACCCGCTTCGTGCCCCTGGAGTTCTTCCAGACCGCCGACTACAAGCGCCTGGTCGACTATGGAGCCAAGGTCGACGGCCTGCTCGAACCGGGCGCCTATATGGCCCGCGGCGAACGCCGCCGCGAGATCAGCTCGCTCGGCGAAGGGGTCCGTTGGCTACTCGCCGAGGGTCAGCGTGGCTACAGCATCCAACGCTACAAGGGTCTCGGCGAGATGAACCCCGAGCAACTGTGGGAGACCACCATGAACCCGGAGGGCCGGCGGTTGCTCCAGGTCTCGATCGAGGACGCGGTCGCCGCCGACCGTATCTTCACCACCCTGATGGGGGATCAGGTCGAACCACGTCGCCAATTCATCGAGCACAACGCGCTCAACGTCGAAAACCTCGACATCTAACCCCCGGTCAACGGGCGCGCGCCCCAAGGGAGGCGCGCCCGATGCGCTAGCATCGCCCCACACCTTGGCACCGCGAGTGCCGAGTTGACGCATCGACAAGAGAATCAGGCAGGCCCAACCATGCAATGGGAAACCGTCATCGGTCTCGAGATCCACACCCAGCTCGCGACCCAATCCAAGATCTTCTCCGCGGCACCGACGGCATTCGGCGCCGAACCCAATACCCAGGCGTGTGCCATCGACCTCGGGCTGCCCGGGGTGCTCCCCGTACTCAACGCCGAGGTGGTCCGTCTGGCGGTGCGCTTCGGCACCGCGATCGACGCCGAGATCGCACCGCGCTCGGTGTTCGCCCGTAAGAACTACTTCTATCCCGACCTCCCCAAGGGCTATCAGATCAGCCAGTACGAGCTGCCGATCGTCGGCCGCGGCCAGGTCGAGATCGTGCTCGACGACGGCACCGTCAAGACCATCGGCGTGACCCGCGCCCACCTCGAGGAAGACGCCGGCAAATCGCTCCACGACGATAGTCTGCTCGGTGGCGGCCACACTGGCGTCGACCTCAACCGCGCCGGCACCCCATTGCTGGAGATCGTCTCCGAGCCCGACATGCGCTCGCCCGAGGAGGCGGTCGCCTACGCCCGCAAGATCCACCAGCTGGTGCGCTACATCGGTATCAGCGACGGCAACATGCAGGAGGGCTCATTCCGCGTCGACGCCAACGTCTCGGTGCGTCCGCTCGGCAGTGACACCTTCGGCACCCGCACCGAGATCAAGAACGTCAACTCCTTCCGCTTCCTCGAGCGCGCCATCGCCTTCGAGGTCGAGCGCCAGATCGATCTGCTCGAGGACGGCGGCCGCGTGATCCAGGAGACCCGGCTCTACGACGCGGCCAACGACGAGACCCGCTCGATGCGCACCAAGGAGGAGGCCAACGACTACCGCTATTTCCCCGATCCCGACCTGCTACCGGTCGAGATCGACGCCGCCTTCATCGAGCGCGTCACCGCCGATCTGCCGGAACTCCCGGACGCCAAGCGCGCTCGCTTCCGCGACGACTTCGGGCTCTCCGAGTACGACGCCAACCTGCTCTCGAGCAGCCGCGTGCTGGCCGACTACTTCGAGGCCGTGGCCCGCGCCAGTGGCGAGCCCAAGCTCGCCGCCAACTGGGTCAGCGGCGAGCTGATGGCCGCGCTCAACAAGGCCGGACTGGAGATCGAAGCCTCCCCGGTGGACGCCGAGGGACTCGCCGGGCTGATCGCCCGGATCAAGGACGGCACCATCTCGGGCAAGATCGCCAAGCAGGTGTTCGAGGCGATGTGGTTGGGTGAAGGTGACGCCGATCAGGTGATCGAGCAGAAGGGACTCAAGCAGATCACCGACAGCGGCGCCATCGAGTCGATGATCGACGAGATCATCGCGGCCAATCCGGTCCAGGTCGAACAGTACCGCGCCGGCAAGGAGAAGGTGTTCGGGTTCTTCGTCGGTCAGGTGATGAAGGCCAGCGCCGGCAAGGCCAACCCGCAACAGGTCAACGCCATCCTCAAGGACAAGCTGCGGCCCTGACCCGCGGTCGCGACCTCGCATCCTGCTCGGCCGCGGGCGGGATGCGGGTCAGACACCATTCAAGGTGTGAACTTATAGAGCGCCTCGTTCACCCGCCCTTGGGCGTAGACCTGCCGCCCCTGCGGCAACACCCACGCCATCTCGTACTGCGCAGGGATCATCATCCCACCGCGCTCGCGATATTCCCAGAAGCGCATCTCCCAAGGGGTCTCGATCCGGGTACCACCGACGCGGCGTTCACGCGCCTGTGCCCGCACCGAACGCACCAGCCCGGCATCATCGAAGACGAACACCACCCCAACACTGACCCCGTCGTCAGAGATGGTCGCACGTGCATGCTGATCGTCGATCTCCTCCCAGTGCACCCCTTGACTCGGTAACAATCGGGTCGGATACCACACTGCCTCAGCGAGAAAACGGGTGAGTTCGCTCGCCGCGCCAGCCGCCTCCTCACGCGAACGGACGACCGGGATCAAACCGAACAGCTTGTAGCGCGCGACGACCACCCCGGAGAACAGCCCCTGATGCGCAAACAACCTGAGCCCAGGCCACCACCGCACCCGCGCATCCCACAGCCATCCGGGGCGGGAGACGAAGACCCGCTGACGTCCGTGAAACTGGACCCAGCGGCTCTGCGCACGACCGAGATCGAGCGCTCCCTCCTGGGCGATCTCGGCGGCGGCCACCAAGGGTTGTCCCGGACTGAGCACGGCGCGGAAGTAGGCCTGGACCGGCGCCGGCAGGGGCAGTAACTCGCCACGTTCGAAGGTGCGTGGCGCGACCGCGCGCCTGGCCCCTTCGAGTCGCTCGACCAAGGCCACGGTCACGCTCTGCCAACGCGTGACCCCGAGCAGGACCACCACCGCCGGCACCATGATCAGCGCAAACAGCACGAAAAAGAGGGTATTCAACAACATGTCCGTTCCCGATTGCAGATAAGAGGAACGCCGCACACCCGCGCCCGGAGACCCTCCCCGGGACCACGATCCGGCACGCGACTCACGAACCGACCATCCAGGTCGCGATACATGATCGCGCACCCATAGCGCCAACCGCCAGGATACTGAACCACGAAGACGCGAAGGGCGCGAAGAGGGAAAGAGCCGCTAGCCTCCAGCAGCCAGTGGCGTTTTTGCACGCCTCCCTGTGATCTCAAGGCGAGCCACTCGTCGCGCCGTCGAATGAACGAGATTGCAAATACCAGTCACCAAAGCTCAGCCTTCGGCCACTCGCGGCAGAGAGTCTACAGGGCGCAATTCGTCAAATCCTTCGCGTCCTTTGTGTCTTGGCGGTTCGATCGCGGGCAGGTACTCAATACCGATACGCCGACTCGATACGGCCACGGGTGAGGACCCCGTAGACGTGGTCGATCCCCGGGGCCAGGGGGCGCTGAACATAGAGCGCCTCGACCCCGCGGGCGTTGAGCTGCTCGAGTGCCTCCTGGAGGGTCGCTTGGAGATGGATGGGGGCCAGTTCGAGTCGATCCGCGGGGATCTCCAACAGGTCGATCTCGGTCGCCTCCGGGCTGCGCGCAAGCTCACTGGCGACCGCCAACCCGGGCATCAGCGCGCAGGGCACCCCGTGCGCGTCGACGATGATCCAATCCGGCGCATCGGCAACCAGGCGCTCGGCGGCAACACGATCGAGCCGTCGCTGCTGACGCACGAAACCGGTATTCATCGCGCTCGCCACACCACTCCTGCGCAGCATCGCGATCACCGGATTGGCGCGATAGTCGAGCCCCTTGGCACGCAGCAGGGTCAGGAACATCGAGTCCTTGCCAAACACCCGACGACAGGTCAGGGCGGCGATCACGATCGCCAGCATCCCTGGCATCATCACACCCGGGCTGTGACTGAGCTCGACGATCGCGGTCAGCGCAGCCAACGGCGCCTGCAGGCTCGCACCCATCATCGCGCCCATGCCGAGCAGGGTGTAGAAGGTGACATGGGCGGGATCGAGGGGGACGAAGAGCGCGCTGATCACCGCGGTGAGGTTACCGACGATCGCCCCCATGAACAGCGCCGGACCGATGTTGCCCCCAGGGATCCCGAGCCCGACGCTGAGCGCCGTGGCAGCAAGCTTGGCGACGAGCAGCACCACCAGAAAGCCCCAGGCCGCCTGGCTGGTGAGCAACGTCTGCTGGGTGTCGTAACCGAGCCCCATCACCTCGGGGACCAGGACACCGATGAGGCCGGCGGCGAGCCCCGCGACCAGGTAACGACGCAACCCACCGAGACGCCCGGCAAGCCGCGCCGCCCCCTGCAGCGACTGGATATAGGTGGCCGCAACCGCACCGGCGAGCACCCCGAGCAACAGCACCGGCAACAGGTCGGCGAGCGAGCTGAGCACGAAGGGCGGGAGCAACAGCACCGGCGCACTACCGAAGACGGCAACGGCCACGGCATTGGCGCTCACCGCCGCCAGGGTGACGGGGATGAAACCACCGATGCTGTAGGGCAGCGCCAACACCTCCAGGGCGAAGATCACCCCGGCCAACGGGGTATTGAACGAAGCGGCGATCCCGGCGGCGGTACCGCAGGCGGCCATGGTCCGGATACTGTTGTTGGGCAAGGTGAAGAGCTGGCCGAGCAGACTCCCACTAGCCGCGCCGAGATGGACGTGCGGCCCCTCGCGCCCCACCGAATGGCCACTGATGATGGCGATGGCGGCACCGACGAACTGCAGCACGAACCCACGCAGGGTCAGATGCCCTTGATGGTATTCCATGCGCTCCATCACCCGCGCCACACCGAGCACCTGGATGCCCTGAGCAAAACGCAGGAAGATCAGCCCGATGATCAGCGCCCCGGCGAGCGGCAGCAGCAACCGCACCCAGCTGGCGAGTGCCTCATAATTCTCGCCGTGTTCGGGCAACCAGGCCGCCTGGGTCCCTTCCACCGCGAGTCGGAACCCGACGATCACCGCGCCGGCCAGCAACCCGGTCAACAGCCCGATACCGGCATGCCAAAACAATGCCTCCGGGCGCGACAGACGCAGCCGGAGCCACTCCAGCGAGGGATGGAACCAGGTCGGTAACGGACTAGGACGACGCATGAGCAGCATTCTTGCCGCCACCGCCGGGCATGGCAAGGTATCAGCCGCCAGCCGACCAGCGACCAGCGACCAGCGACCAGCGACCAGCGACCAGCGACCAGCGGATTGAACCGCAAAGGCGCGAAGGGCGCGAAGAAGGAGAGAGCTTCCAGCGATCAGCCTCCAGCTGCCAGTGGCTGTCTGTCTTCGAGTGTTGGTCGGAAATGCACGCCAACCGGTGGCCGACAGTGAATGAAGCGCGCTATCGTCGAGGGCGTCCCTCCACTGGCGGCTGGCCGCTGATGGCTGGCAGCTTGAATCCCTTCGCGCCCTTTGCGGCTTTGCGGCCTTGCGGTTCAATCCTGGCGACTGGAAGTGTTTGGCAATCCCCCGAGGAGCGGGTATCTTGCCGCTGACATGGACACCCTCGTGCGCGCAACCGCTCTGAGTCGCCACTTCGGACGCCATCCAGCGCTCGCCGACGTGGAACTGACACTCGATACCGGTCAGGTACTCGGTCTGCTCGGTCCCAATGGGGCCGGCAAGAGCACCTGTCTACGGCTGCTCGCCGGTGTACTCGCGCCGAGCAGCGGGCGGGTCCAGATCCTCGGGATCGACCTCGCCCGTCAACCGCGACTGGCCAAGCGTCAACTCGGCTATCTGCCCGAACGTCCCCCGCTCCACCCCGAGCTGCGGGTCAACGAGTATCTTCGCTTCTGTGCGCGACTGCGCGGCATCCCACGCGAACGTCTGGCCAGCAGCGTCGACGCTGCCAAGCATCGCTGTGGACTCGACCGGGTCGGACACCAAAGGATCGACACCCTCTCCAAGGGTTACCAGCAACGCCTGGGGATCGCCCAGGCGATCATCCATCGCCCCCGGGTTCTCATCCTCGACGAGCCGACCGAGGGGCTCGACCCCTACCAGATCCGCGCGCTGCGGGCACTGATCCGCGACCTCGCTCACGACTGTGGCATCATCCTCTCGAGTCACATCCTCCCCGAGGTCCAGGCGGTGTGCGACCGGGTGATGATCCTGCACCGAGGACGCGTGCGCTACGACGGTTACCCTGCGGCCGATCACAGCCCACACCTGTGGCGGATCCGGCTCGGCGCCCCCGAACAGGGTGAACGACTCCGCGCAGCCGACTGCCTTGATCAAGTAAGTGCGCTCACCGAGGACCGCTATCGCGTGGTGCTCAAGGATGGTGCCAGCGCCGCCGACCTGGCGCGCGAGTTGGTCACCGTCGGGGTCGACCTGCACGAACTCCAGCCCGAGCGCAGCGATCTCGAACGCGTCTTCTTCGACCTCACCGGCGCGGAGGAGTCGGCATGATCCGTACCCTGTTCACCCGCGAACTCCTCGGCGGCATGGTCACCCCGTTACCCTGGGTCCTGCTCGGTGGCGCCCAGATCGTCCTCGCCTGGATCTTCCTCCAGGTCATCGAGTCCTTTGCCGGCCTCGACACCGCGAGCCGCCAGCATCCACTGACCCTGGAGCTGACCCTCAACCTGTTCGGTTTCACGGCGGTGATACTCTTGTTCGCCGCACCATTGATTGGCGCCCGGATGCTCAGCGCCGAGCTGCGCGACGGTCGATTCACGCTGCTCGCCAGTGCCCCGATCGGCAGCGGCGAGATCGTGCTGGGCAAGTACCTCGGACTCTGGGGCCTGCTCACCCCGTTGTGTCTGCTACCAGCACTCAATCTGTTGCTACTCGCCGGCGCCACCCCTCTCGACGCCGGACAGATCGCTGCGGCCACCCTCGGGCTGTGGTGTAGCGCCGGGCTGTTCGCGGCCGTCTCCATCTACGCCTCGACGCTGAGCGCACAGCCGACGAGCGCAACCCTGAGCGCCTTCGCCGTCCTGCTGCTACTCTCGATCGTCGGGCGCGCCGAACAACTCATCGACGGTTCGCTGTCGCTGCTCGGCTGGCTGACCTGGAACGAGCACCTGCTCTGGTTCCTGTTCGGCGCGGTACGATTCAGCGACTTGGCCTATTTCGCCCTGTTCAGCGCCGTCTTCCTCGCGCTCGCGCAGCGCCGACTCGATAACCGCCGGCTTGCCTGATGTCGTCCCTGCCTCGCCTCCACGCCCTGCTCAAGCGCTTCGACCGCCCCCTGGCCGATGGCGTCTTCCTGGTACTGCTGGTGGCACTGGCGATCGCCACCGGCTGGCTCAGCGCCCGTCATGATCACTACTGGGACTGGACCTCGGGCAACAGCAACAGCCTCTCGGTCGAGAGCCGACAGCTGCTCGCTCAACTCGACCAACCACTGCGCATCACCATCTTCGCCGCCCCCGAGGGCGCACTCGGTAGATCGATCGAGCGCTTTCTCGCTCGTTATGTCCAGGCCCATCCAGGACTGGAACTCGAGTTCGTCGACCCGCGCCGTTTCCCTGAACGCGCTCGCGACGCCCAGGTCCGGGTCGACGGCCAGCTGCTGATCGAGTACCACGACCGTCGCGAGACCCTGGCGCGACTCGACGAGCACAGTCTCAGCGCCGCCATCGCCCGGCTGCTCGAGGATCGCCGTCCCTGGGTAGCGGTCATCGAGGGGCACGGCGAGCGCAACATCGACGGCGACGCCCCCGGTGAGCTCGGGCGGCTCGGCCACGAACTCGAGGCCCAGGGCTTCCTTGCCCGCCCCCTCGACCTCGCGCTGGTCAGCGACGTCCCGATCAACACCCACTTGGTGGTCCTCAGCCAACCCGAGATCGCGCTCTTCCCCGGCGAGGTCGAGCGCCTGATCGACTATCTCGACCGTGGCGGTAACCTGCTCTGGCTGCTCGATCCCGGGCCGCTCAACGGTCTCGAACCACTAGCCGAACAACTCGGACTCAAGCCGTTGCCCGGGGTACTGTTCGATCCGGAGAGCCTCGAACAGGGCGCCATCACTCCAACCCTGGCGCAGGTCCACGCCAGCCCCACGGACCACCCCCTCACCACCGCACTGACACAGCCGGCGCTGTTTCACGGTGCCCGCGCCTTCGCCGCCGAGCACCACGCCGACTGGGCGCTTGCCACACCACTCGTTAGCGGACCACGTAGCTGGAACGAGGTCGGCCGGATCGAGGCCGAGAGCTATCGCGACGAGGTGGTCGGGGAGCAGGCCGGCCCCTTACCACTGCTGCTCGCACTGACTCGATCGGACACCACCGGCGAGCACGAACAGCGCGTAGCGGTGATCGGCGATGGCGACTTCATGAGCAACGCCTGGATCAACCGCGCGGGCAATCGAGCGCTCGCCTTCGCCCTCATCGATTGGCTCAGCGGTGCGCGCATGCACCCATTGCCACCGCAGGCGCCAGCGCCGGCGGCACTCGAACTCGATGACGGGCGACGGCTGTTGCTCGGTGCCGGCAGTCTGGGAGTGATCCCGGGGCTGCTGCTCGGCGCCTGGCTGTTGATCCAATGGCGTCGAGGCAGGAGGGCGGCATGAGCATGCGCTGGCGGATCAATCTGGTATTGGCGCTGCTCCTGATCGGCATGCTGGTGGCGATCCACGGCGAGCTGAGACATCGTCACCAACGCTCGATGTTGGCCGCGATCGACCCCACGCAGGTCCAACGCATCGCCCTCGAACGCGTCGGCGAACCAACGCTCGAGTTCATGCGGGGCGCCTCGGGGTGGGAGCTGCAGGCACCGTTTCGCGCCCCAGCCGACGCCGCGCGCATCGAACGCCTACTCGGGGTACTCGAGATCCCGGTGCAGCAGAGCTTCCCGGCCGCCGGGCTCGAACTCGCGCCCCTGGGACTGGCGCCGCCACGGGTGCGTCTCCACGTCGACGCCCGCACGTTCACGTTCGGCGCCACCGATCCACTCCAGCAGTACCGTTATGTCGCTGCCGGGGCATTGGTCCACCTGATCGACGACCGCCTCTATCACCTCTTGATCGCACCGACCCGCGACTATCTCTCCACGCAGCCGTTACCCGCGGGTTTCGTCCCGGTCCAGGGCACGCTCGAAGGGATGGGGCTGACCCCAGAGACGCTCACCGCGCTCACCACGCTCACCGCCACCCAGGTCGAGCACGCCCCCGAACCACCCCAGGGGGCGGCCCTGAGCCTACGTGCCGAGGATGGCCGGATACTGCGCTTTCGCCTCTCCGAGGATCGGCAAACATGGCGCCGGCTCGATCAACCGCTGCGTTATCTCCTGAGCGAGGCCCCGCAGCTCGTCACCGATCCATCGCTCGCCATCCTGCCCGAGCCAACGCCCCTTCCGTCACCGATCACGAGCGACCCCTTCGCCCCGGTCACCAGCCCCCACGAACCAGTGCTGCCGAGCGATGTCTTGCTCGGCCCCCCTCCCGAGGTCAGACTCGGGCCGGAGCGCCCCCATCCCGATGCCGGATTCGGTGCCGAGCCTTACAAGCGGCCGCCTCAGGGCTTCGGTCAAGATCCCTTCGCCCCGGATCCACCTTGATCACGGCGCGCTCGGTGAGCGCGCCCAAGACCGACACCAAGCGATGCCCGAACTCCCCGAAGTCGAGACCACCCTACGTGGCATCCGCCCCCATCTCGAGGGGCGGCGGATCGCCCGATTACTGGTACGCGAGCCGCGGCTGCGCCAACCTGTCGCCCCCGATACCGCCGAGCGCATCACCGGAACGCGCATCGAGACCCTCGAGCGACGCAGCAAATACCTGCTGCTCGGACTCGGGCACGGCAGCCTGCTGATCCATCTCGGGATGTCAGGGAGCCTGCGCATCCTCGATCCGACCACACCGCCGCGCCGGCACGACCACATCGATCTGATCTGTACCGACGGCCCCTGCCTGCGACTACACGACCCACGTCGCTTCGGGCTGTTCCAGTGGACGCCGCAGACACCGACCGAGGCCCGTCGCTCGCACCCACTGCTGCGCCACCTCGGCCCCGAGCCACTGACCGCAGAGTTCGACGGTGATTTTCTCCATCGCATCGCCCGCAGCCGACGCATTGCCGTCAAGACGCTGATCATGGACGCACGGGTGGTAGTCGGGGTCGGTAACATCTACGCCAACGAGTCGCTGTTCCTCGCCGGAATCCATCCGGCACGCCCCTGCAACCGCATCTCGCGGGCACGTTATCAGCGGCTGGCCGAGACCATCCGCGCGGTACTGGCGGCGGCGATCGCACAAGGTGGCACCACCCTGCGCGATTTTCTCCGTGACGACGGACAACCCGGGTACTTTGCCCAGTCGCTCCAGGTCTATGGCCGCGCCGGGGCACCTTGTCGCACCTGCGCGACGCCATTGCGCGAACTGCGCATCGCCCAGCGCTCGACCGTCTACTGCCCGCGCTGTCAGCGCTGAGTAACGCGCGCCAGGGCGGCGAAGTCGACCTCGGCGCCGATCCCGCCACTGAGCGCACGGCCGCCATAGACACGCTGACAGGCGGCCACCCCGGCCGTACCGGTGCAATGGGTCGGCAATACCCACTCGACCCCGAGATCCTGCAAGGCCGTCACCGTCGCACTAATCTCTGCGGGCGCGGCACGCATCAGGTGCAACCCGCCGATCACCCAGCGCACCGGGGCACCGGTCAGCATGCGGGCTCGGCTCACCAAGGCCTCGATACCGGGGTGGGCACAGCCACTGATCAGGGCGATACCGAAGCCGGTGTCGATCACCAACGCCTGCTCGTCGGGCGGCCCCTCCAAACGACCAGTCGAATGGATCCCGGGTGCCAGCGGGTGCGGCTCGGCCCCAACCACGACCAGCTCGCCACAAAGGCCGGCGAGGTCCTCGACCAGGTGCGCCGAGAACCCGTCATGGACGACACAGGTCAGCTGCGGGTTGGCGTCGAGCACCACGTCCAGACCACCGATGTGATCCCAGTGCTGGTGCGACAGGAAGACCTGGTCCAGGGTCGCAGGATCGATGCCTTGGGCACGCATACGCCGCAACAACGCCGGGCCATTGCTACCGGTATCGAACAGTAGCCGCTGCCCATTGACCCGCACCAGTGCGGCGAACCCCCACAGCGTGCGTGGTCCGCCTGCGGGATCATGATTGTCGAACAGGATGGTCAGGTCGGATGGGATCACCGGCATCTCCTCAAGCTAGGTATGGCTCGAGTCTCGATGCCGACGGCATCCGCAGGCGATGAAAAAGCGCAACCCGAGCCGCGCGGCCCCCGTCAGTGGGCGTCGTCCTGTGTCCAGCAACCCTGCATCGCCTCGTCGCTGAGCGCGGCCAACACCTCGTCGTTGAACTCGAGTTCCTGACGGGCATCGTCGAGATAGGCGAGCATCTCAGGGGCATCCTGATTGCTCTGGGCCAGGGCGCGCAGATAGTAGGCGAGTTTGGCCACCGCGATCAGGGTGCGCACCCGCGCATCGGCGAGCTTGACCGCCAGGGGATCATGGTGGTGATAGATCGCCAGGGTGGTGTAGCCAGGCAGTTGCCAGGTACCGGCGAGCAGGAACCCCACAGTGGTGTGATCGACCCCGAGGGCCTTGCGTTCGTGCTCGAGCAGGGCGCTCGGGGTCGCGGCATGGAGGATCCAGACAGTGGCATAGTCCTCGAGCTGATCGGCAAAGATGAGGCTGCCGACATCGTGCATCAGCCCGAACAGGTAGGCCTCCTCGGGGTCGATGCAGCCGGTCCGCCTGGCCACGGCGACGGCAGCACGGGCCTGCTCCATGATCGACTCCCAGACCACTCGGGCCGCGCCGCCCTGGCTGTGGCGCAACGCGCGTTCGATGGCATCGGCCGAGGCCAGTGCTGCAACCCGCCGGATACCCATCATCGCCACCGCCTGGTGAACGCTGGAGACCTTGGTTCGTGCCCCGAACAGTGGCGAATTGACCGTCTTGAGCACCTGCCCGGAGATCGCCAGGTCCTGAGCGATGAGATCGGCGGCAATCTTGAGGTCGGGCTCGGGGCGATTGAGCTCCTTACGCAACGCCAACAGCACGTCCGGGATCTGCGGCACCACGGCCTTGCGGATCGCCTTGAAGGCGAGTTCGAGGGCCTCCTTGGACGGATAGAGCCCGGCGGGCGCGGTCGACTCGGTCGAGGGTGGGAGTTGAGACGTCGGGCTGGACATAGGACTCTCCATGGAGGCGTGCAAACGCGATTTGCAGTCGCCAGTCGATGAGACGCACTCGCAAGATACGACCGGTCTCAAGCTCATGCTGCACGAGCCGGGTACCGCACAAGAACCGTGCGCCCGAGCACGGGAGACGATATGCGTACAGGACCCCGCACAGCGGTCGATCTCAAAAGCCTATCGAATCCCTGTGGTGGAGATTATGCGATATCTCATCTCTCGCGTCCCCGCCGGCGGCGGAGACGCGAGCCGGGGTCGAGTCACCACCGAGCCCTGGCCACCGGGATCAGCCCTCGACCTGCTGGATCCCGGCGATATACCAATCTCCCGCCGGGCTGGCCCAGGCGTGCTGGATGTGCCAGACCTCGCGGAAGGGCTCGGCCGGCCCCTGCGCCTGCTCACGGATCAGGCCGGAGAAGAGGATGCTCGCAACCACCTGATCGCCATCGCGCTCGACCCCGACAAGCTCGGTCTTGAGCTGCACCACCTCGGTCGACTGGGGACCGCTGAGCTTGGCGCGCTCACGCTGGAGCTCGGCGAACAGCTCGGGGGTGGTGTACTCGGCGATGTCACGCATATCGTCCTGGTCCCAGGCCGATTGCAGACGTACATAATGCGCCTTGGCATCCTCCAGGAAGCCGGCGGCATTGAACCAACTCGGCTGCTGCTGGGCACCGCCACCACGACGCTGACCAGCCATCCCAGGATGTGCCTGACGGGGCGGCTGACCCGGCATCACCCGACCATGGGCCCCGGCAGCCGCCGGTACCGGCCCCGCGGCCTGACGGCGCCGCAGCGCCCGAAACAGCATCACCGCGCCGAACACCAACAGCGCGATCAGCAAAAAGTCCATGAACTGGAAGCCCTCGAAACCGTCGCCGAAGAACAGCGAGGCGAGCAGACCACCGGCAGCCAGACCGGCAAGCGGCCCGAGCCAACGGCTCGCACCGCTCTTCTGCGGACGCTGGGCATTGGCCGCAGCCGGATTACGCGGCTGCGCCGCCTGCTGCTGACGCTGCGCCGGGCGCGAGGAGAGACTACTCGACTGCTTGCCGAGACTGGCACCACCTCCGAAGCGCTTGGCCTCGACGTCCGTAGGGACGGACAGAAAGCCGACCACGACCAACGCCAGGGCGGTCGTGAACAGGGTCTTGACGGTCATTAGCGAGGATCTCCTTGCAGGTTGTCGAATCGAACCGGATCAGGACGCGACCGGCCCCATCAGGCAACGGCAAGCGGTCGTGCCAGCCCGCCCGAGCCAAAGGCATGAGGGGTAAGGGCACAGGTCACCGCCCCAGGGCGGTCAGCGATCGGGTCCGGCGGCGCTGTCCAGCGAGTCGATCACAGTCCCCGTTGACCGCGGGGGGGGGCGATCGGCATTCGCACGGACGGGGCCTTGGGGCCTCAACGGCGCGCGCATGATGGCGATGGCCACAGCGGCGGTTGGCGATCGTGACCGAAACGCTCCGCAACGCCGTGGCGCGCGGTCAGTTACCGCCGGCGATACGCTCGTACTTGGCGCGCAATGCGTCCTCGGACTCCTCGTGATTGGGGTCCTTGATGATGCAATCGACCGGGCAGACCTCGACGCACTGTGCGGTCTCATAGTGACCAACACACTCGGTGCAGAGGTTGGGGTCGATCTCGTAGATCTCATCACCCTGCGAAATCGCGCCGTTTGGGCATTCGGGCTCGCAGACGTCACAGTTGATGCATTCGTCGGTGATCAACAGCGCCATGGAAGAACTCCTTGAGCTAGCTTCAGTGGATGGAGAAAAAGCGCGCGGATCTTATCCAAAGCGCGCCTTCAGTGCAGCCTCGACCGTGGGAACGACAAAGGCCGACACGTCACCCTTGAGGCGGGCGATCTCCCGCACCAGGGACGACGAGATATAGGCGTATTTCTCGGCCGGGGTGAGAAACAGGGTCTCGATGTCTGGCGCCATGCGCCGGTTCATGCCCGCAAGCTGGAACTCGTACTCGAAGTCGGACACCGCACGCAGGCCGCGCATGATGACATCGACCCCGAGTTCGCGCGTAAAGTCCACCAATAACCCCTGGAAATCAACGGTTTCGACATTCGGGATATCAGCAACGGCCTCGCGGACCAGCGCCACCCGTTCCTCGGTCGTGAACAGGGTCTGCTTGCCGGTATCGGCGGCGACGGCGACCACGACCCGATCGAACAGGCGTGCCGCACGCAGGATCAGGTCGACATGACCGTTGGTGATGGGATCGAAGGTCCCGGGGTAGACCACGCTACGCAAATCTTCAAGCCTCTGGAATGGACACCCCGCGTTCGGTGTTCTCCGGGGGCAGGATCGAAACCCCGGCGCTCGAGTTCAACCCCGAACGGCCGGCATGAACGGCGGTCATCCTCCGAGAGACTCGGAGCCGCGACCCCCTCGGGTCATCCACCGCCGGCGCGAACCATAGCACAGCACTGGGCGAAACGCTGACCGACATCCCCGCGCACCTCAGCGTAGATGGCGCCAAGCGTGGACGTCCCAACCCCCAGGTTGACACCGTTCGCCAGGCCCGCAAAGCGGATAAATCATTGCCATGACAAACGCTTGTACGCCCCTGCGGATCTCGACCGGGGCGCGATGACACATCGCCCCCCATCGCTCGATCCGAGCGGTCCAAGGTAGATCTTGGATCGCGTGCCCGCCCCGGGCATCGCCGCCCATGAGCGTCACAGGCGCGCAACCTGCCTTGATCGGTGGAGAGCCCGCGCCCGCGATCACGCCCCCTCCCGAGGGTTGAGCTTCCCTCCGGCATCCTCCCGGACAGGGCTATCGCATCACCCTTTTCTAATATTCTGTTTCTTGGAAAGCGTTGATTTCTCTGGCTTATCCGGTGCCTCGAAGATGAGCTTGAATAGGTAACGCGCATCCCAGCCGGCC
>NZ_JAAXKX010000021.1 GCF_012276755.1 Marichromatium bheemlicum
GGGGGCCGCGTTGCCTTGCCCCCGGGGCGGGGCCCCCGGGGCCCCCAGGGCCCGGGGCGCGACGGTCGCCGCCGGCACCCTCAACGGCGCCGGCGCGCTGCGGCTGCGCGTCGGCGGGGTGCTCGCCGAAACCGCGCTGGGGCGGATCATCGCCCTGGTCGAGTCGGCGCAGAGCTCGCGCGCACCGATCCAGCGTCTCGCCGACCGGGTGGTGCCCTGGTTCGTCGCCGCCACCCTGGGGCTGGCGCTCGTCACCTTCATGATCTGGGTGCGTCACGACCTCGAATCGGCGCTGATGGCGGCGACCGCGGTGCTGATCGTCACCTGTCCCTGCGCCTTCGGGCTGGCCACGCCGATGGCCGTGGCGGTGGCCTCGGGGCGGGGCGCGGCGCGCGGCATCCTGATCAAGCACGGCGCGGTGCTCGAACGGCTCTCGGCGATCCGTCACCTGGTCTTCGACAAGACCGGCACCCTCACCGAGGGTCGGGCGCGGGTGGTGGCGCTGCGTGCCCCCGATGAGGACTGGCGCGCACCCGAGACCGGGCTGAGCGAGGCGCAGCGCGCGGCCCTGGCCGCGCTCGGTGCGCTCGAGCAGCACTCCGAGCACCCGCTGGCGCGCGCCGTGGTGGCCTGTTGCGCGGCGCTCGGCGTGGCGCACGGCGGGCTGCCGGTCACGGGGTTCGTCGCGCTGCCCGGTCGCGGGGTACGGGGGCGGGTGGCAGGGCGGGAGGTGCTCGCCGGCAGCGCCGAGTGGCTGGCCGGGGCGGGTGTAGCGCTGCCCGAGGGTGAGCCCGGCGAGGTCTGTTGCGCGATCGACGGCGAACTGGTGCTGGCGCTGCGTATCGAGGACCGGCTGCGCGCCGATGCTGTGCAGGCGTTGGCGCGGTTACGCGCCGCGGGGCTGCGCCTGACCCTGCTCAGCGGCGATCGCGCGGCGCGCGCGCACGCCGTGGCCGAGCGTCTCGGCGGCATGGCGACCATCGCCGAGGTGCTGCCCGAGGACAAGGCGCGGGTGGTCGAGCGGCTGCGCGCCGAGGGCGCGGCGGTGGCCATGGTCGGCGATGGCGTCAACGACGCCCCGGCGCTGGTGGCCGCCGACGTCGGCATCGCCATGGGCAGCGGCACCGATGTCTCGATCGAGTGCGCCGACATCGTGTTGATGACCGGCGAGCTGGAGCGTGTGGTGGAGGCGGTGGTGCTGGCGCGGCGCACCCTGCGTGCGATCCGCCAGAATATCGCCATCTCGATGACCTACAACCTGATCATGGTGCCGCTGGCGATGGCCGGCATCATCACCCCGCTGATCGCCGCGGTGTCGATGCCGCTCAGTTCGCTGGCGGTGATCGCCAACTCCGCGCGCATCCGCCCCGGTCTCGACGAGCAGCCGGGGCCGGGGCGCGCGCCTCGCTGATACGCGGAGACCGACCGATGGACGTCATCTATGCACTGATCCCCGGCATGCTGGTGCTCGGCCTAGCTGCGGTCGCGGTGCTCTTCTGGGCCGCGCGCAACGGCCAGTTCGACGACCTCGATGGCGACGGGCGGCGCATCCTCATGGACGAGGACGAGATCGACCCGCGCCGCCTCCCCGACGCCGACCCCGACGAGGAGTCGCCGCCGGGGCGCGACCCGGACGACCGTCTCAGGTACTGAAGCCGGCGACCTGGGTGTTGAGGGTGCCGACCTGGGTGCGTAGCCCGGTGGCGCTCTCGGCGATCAGCGCGCTGCCCTGGTTGCTCTCCTCGGAGACGTCGTGGATCGCGCGGATGCGGGTGTCGACCTGCTCGGAGAGCGCGTGCTGCTGCTCGACCGCCTCGACGATCTCGCGGTTGACCGCGCTGATCTCGGCCACCGCCTCGACGATCTCACCGAGCGCATGCATCGTCGCCGCCGCCTGCTCGGCGCTCTGGTTGGCCTCGGCCATGCCGCGTCTGAGCGTCTCGGCGGTGCGCTGGCTCTCGCTCTGCAACTGCTCGATGCGCTCGCGGATGTCGTCGGTGGCCAGCCGCGTCTTGGTGGCGAGCTGACGGATCTCGCCCGAGACCACGGCGAAGCCACGCCCGTGCTCGCCGGCGCGCGCCGCCTCGATCGCGGCGTTGAGCGCGAGCAGATTGGTTTGATCGGCGATCTCGCGGATCAGGTCGACCACCTCGCCGATCGACTGGCTCTGCGCCGAGAGCGATCCGGCCTGCTCCGAGGCGCCGTCGAGCTGGCCGGCGAGCTGACTGACCAGGGTGTTGAGCCGGCCGATCTGGCCGCTGCCGTGTTCCACCCGCTGCTCGGCGCTGTGTCCCGAGGCTAGCCCGCGCTGGGCGCTCGCCAGGGTGTGTCCGGCGTGGCCAAGCATCTGCTCGACGAAGCGTCGTGCCTCCTCGGCGTCCTGGCGCTGACGCCGCGCGCCGTCGCGGGTCTGGTGGGCGAGGGCGGCGAGCTGGTCGCTGTCGAGCTGGACCCGACCGGCGACCTCGGTCATCACCCGGATGCTCTCCTGGAAGCGCTCGAGCATGCGGTTGAAGGCGCGCGCCGTCTCGCCGGCCTCGGTGGCGTTCTCCACCGGCGCGCGCAACCGCAGGTCGCCGCTCTCGACGATCTGTTGCATGGTGCGCATGGTGTCGAGCCAGACCGTGCGGGCGCCGTGCTCGACGACGTTGAGCCCCTCGTCCTCCTCCTCCGGGCTGACCCGCAGGTCGTGGAACAGCCGCAGTCCGAGGAACACCACCAGGCCGCTGCCGAAGGCCCAGACGAACACCGCCGCCACCCCGATCAATTGCACCCCGAACTGGCTGAGGTGGCCGCCGGTGGCGAGCTGGTCGGCGGGGGCGAAGAAGGCGAGCGCCAGCGTCCCCCAGACCCCGCCGAAGCCGTGCGCGGCGATCGCCCCGACCGGGTCGTCGAGGTGCGCGAGATGGAGCAGCGCCGATTCGATGCCATAGACCAGCAGACCGCCGATCGCACCGATCCACAGCGCGTTGCCCGGCTCGACGAAGGCGCAGCCGGCGGTGATCGAGACCAGCCCGGCGAGGGTGCCGTTGAGCACCCGCTCGACCGGGACCTGCCCCTGGTTGAGGGTGAGCGCGAGCAGCAGGCTGGCGAGCCCGCCGGCGCACGCCGAGAGTACGGTGTTGAGGATGATCTTGGGGACCGAGGCATCGGCGGCCAGGGCGCTGCCGCCGTTGAAGCCGAACCAGCCGAACCAGAGGATAAAGATGCCGAGGGTGGCCAGCAGCAGGTTGTGACCGGGGATGGGCTGCGGCTCGCCGCGCGCATCGAAGCGCCCGCGGCGCGCGCCGAGCACGATCACCCCGGCGAGCGCCACCCAGCCGCCGACCGAGTGCACCACGGTGGATCCGGCGAAGTCCATGAAGCCCATCGCCTCGAGCCAGCCGGGGGTGGTGTCGGCGAAGGCGCTGCCCCAGGCCCAGTGTCCCGAGACCGGATAGATCAGCAGGCTGATCATCGCCGAGATGATCAGATAGGCGTTGAACTTCATCCGCTCGGCCACGGCGCCGGCGACGATGGTCGCGGCGGTGCCGACGAAGGTCGCCTGGAAGAGGAAGAAGGCGTAGTCGCCGGGCGCGTCGAGCAACGCGCCGTTGAAGCCGTGCAGCCCGATCCAGCCGTTCTGGCTGGTGCCGAACATCAGCGCGAAGCCGATCAGCCAGAACAGGATCACCGCCACGAGGAAGTCGCTGATGTTCTTGATCGCGACGTTGTAGCTGTTTTTGGCGCGCACCAGGCCGGACTCGAGCGCGGTGAATCCGGCCTGCATCAAAAAGACCAGTCCGGCGGCGACCAGCACCCAGATGAGATCGAGTCGTGCACCGACGTCGAGCACTGTGGCGGGTGAGGCGAACACATTGGTGCAGAGAACAAGGGTAGAGAGCAGAAGGGCTGTGCGCATATCTGGGTCCATCAGGGGTCAGGGGCCGACGATCCTGGTGCAGATCGGCCGACAGGACATGTCGATGTGCCGGTTGTTCAGCACGTGGCGTGCCAGGCTGGTGCGCGGGGCTGTTGCTCACTGTGGTGGCGGGCATCGGCCGTGCAAGCGTGGCCTGCCCCGTCCGGATGGGCGGTCGGTGTGGCGGTCGTGGCGTCGTCGATCAGACGCCGTGTCGGAGCAGCGCGGCCAGGGCGCTGGCGAACGTGAGTGCGCCGCTGAGGATGGCGCCGAGCACGGTGCGCCGGCGTAACTGACCGATCAGGGTGGGTTCGTCGCCGCTGGCGATCAGGGGCCGTAGTCGGGGGGCGGGGCCGCGTCCCACACGCGCCAGCGCCGGGGTCGCGGCGAGCTGGCGTTCGGCGTGTTCGGCAAGGCGCGCGGCCTGGGCACGTGCCCGCTCCCACTCGTCGAGATCGATCTCGCCGTCGCCGTTGCGATCGATCGCGCGCATCCGCTCGGGATCGCGTTTCCAGCGGCTCAACAGGGCGCGGGTGAGGCGATCGCGCGCCTCGGGACCGCGTCGCGGGGTCTCGAGGTGACCGAGGACATAGAGTAGGTCGTGGTGCTCGATGCGCTCCTCGCGCATCCGCCAGCGCCGTGCGCCGCCGAGCAGTTGCTGCCAGGCGCTCGGTGAGGTGCCGGGCGGGGCGCCGCGGTGCGGGCCGTACCAGACTCGTGTGCGATGACAACGTATCCGGGCGCCGCGTGGGTCGACCAGACACTGTCCGGTGCCGTCATCGAGCAGGAAGGGGGCCTCGGAGCTGTCTGCCTCGACCTTGACCCAGCGCTGCTGACGACCGCTGTTGCGGCGCTCCTCGATACGGTAGCGATACCACAGACAGGGGGCCCCGGTGAGCGGTGCTAGCAGGGGCGCCTGGTGGGGCGCGGCCAGTCCCTGCAGCTCGACCTGTCCCTGGGCGGCGGAGCGGATTCGCGCCGTCGGGGTGTCGGTGACCCGGCGCAGGTCGTGATAGCGGCCGAGGGTCCAGCGTAGCGCGAACAGCGCCGCGGCGGTGACCATCGCCCAGCCGATCCAGAACTGCTCGGCGGGGGCCTGCGTCAGGGCATCGGCGAGCGTCTCGAGCATGGTCGCCGGCTCAGCCGAACAAGGCGTCGAGATCGACGTCGGCGCGCGCCTCGCTGAATTCGAGGAGGTCGGCCGGGGTGAAGCCGAGTCGGCGCGCGATCAGCAGGTCGGGGAACTGGGCGATGCGGACGTTGAGCAGGTTGACGCTGTCGTTGTAGAGCTCGCGGCGATCGGCGATGGTGTCCTCGAGCTGGCTGATCCGTGCCCCGAGGTCGCGGAAGGCGCGGTCGGCCTGCAGCTCGGGATAGGACTCGGCGAGCGCCAGCAGCTGGCCGAGCCCGGCGCGCAGGCTGGTCTCGGCGGTACCGAGCTGGCGCAGGTCACCGCGCTCGCGGGCGGCGAACACCGCTCCGCGCGCCTCGACCACGCGCTCCAGGGTCTCCTGTTCGTAACGCATGTACTGACGACAGACGCTGACCAGCTTGGGCAGCTCGTCGTGGCGCTGCTTGAGTGCGATATCGATGTTCGACCAATTTTTGGCCACCTGGTGCTTGAGCCGTACCAGGGCGTTGTAGACGGCGACCGCATAGACGGCGAGCAGTGCCAGGGCGACCAACAGGATGAGAAGCGTCGGGCTCATGACTGTACCTCGTGTGATGACGCCGGTGGTGGGCGTGCGCGTCCGGCATGTGCTCGTCGACGTCGGCCAATGCTACACGGCCACCCCGACTCTGTCGCGGAGCGGTCTATGCTTGGGGGACGCGTCTCGGTGAGGGGGGAGGGGCTGTGACCGACGCGTGCCCGAGCCCCTGGGCGAAGCCCTTTGCCGACCATCAAGATAGCGCCGACAGGGTCCCGTCGGACCCAGGGTTGCGATGATGCCGCGATCATTCTTCAACGGGGTCTTGTTGCTGCTACCGGCGCTGGCGGGTGCGGAGGCCGTGCTGTCGGTGACCACGGTCGAGCTGGGCACGGTGCTGGTCCACCCGGTACGCGAGGCGCCGGCCGAGGCTGTGGCGCTCAACGACACCCGGCTCGGTGCCGAGATCAACGGGGTGATCGCCGCGATCGATGTGGCCGTTGGTGATCGGGTCGAGCGCGGTCAGGTCCTCGCCCGGCTCGACTGTACCCCGCACGAGATCAAGGTCGCGCGCGCCCAGGCCGCGCTCGCCGCCGGGCGTGCCACCCTGGAGTTCAGCGAGCTGCAGCTCGACAACGCACGCCGGCTCTCGGCGCGGCGCAGCATCTCGCAGGAGGAACTCGACAAGCGCGAGGCCGACGCGCGCACCCGCAAGGCCGAACTCGACCGGCTCCAGGCCGCGCTCGACGCCGCCGAATACACCGCCTCCAAGTGCACCATCGTCGCACCGCTCAACGCGGTGGTGATCGAACGTATCGCCAGTGTCGGCGATTATGCGGTACCCGGCACCGAGATCCTGCGCCTGCTCGACGACGAGAACATCGAGGTCAGCGCCAAGGTCCAGGAGCAGGATCTCGGTGGCCTGGAGGCCGCCGCCGAGGTGCGTTTCGTCGGTCGGTTGCGTGATCACCCGGTGCGGTTGCGTACCGTGCTACCGCTGCTCGAACGGCGGCTGCGTACCTACGAGGTGAGGCTGCGCTTCGTCGCCGAGCCGGCCCCGCCGGGGGCCGCCGGGCGGTTGCGTTGGCGGGTCGGTGGCGGGCGCATCCCCGCCGATCTGTTGGTGCGCCGTGATGGTGGGTTCGGGGTGTTCGTGCTCGAGGACGGTCGCGCGCGCTTCCAGTCGCTGCCCGAGGCACGCGCGGGGCATCCGGCGGCCACCAGTTTGGCTCCCACCACGCGGTTGATCGTCGACGGGCGCTTCCGGGTCGAGGACGGCGAGGCGGTGAGGGCGGATTGAGACGGCTATGTTCGCGCAGCTGATCCGCAATCACGTCCTCACCAACCTGACCTTCCTGCTGGTGGTGGTGCTCGGCGCTATCGCCTATCTGCAGCTGCCGCGCGAGCAGGACCCGAGCGTCAACTTCAACTGGGTGACGGTGCGGGTGGTGTGGCCCGGGGCCTCGGCCGAGGACGTCGAGACCCGGGTGACCGAGCCGCTGGAGGAGGGCATCGAGCGGGTCGACGACACCAAGTTCGTCAGCAGCAACAGTCGCCAGGGGATCGCCTCTGTGTTGGTGCGTTTCGAGGACATCGGCCCCGCGGCCTTCGACAAGCGCATGGACGACCTCAGGCGCGAGATCCAGAGCCAGCTGCGTGAGCTGCCGGCCGAGGCACGCCAGCCCGAGATCGTCGAGGTCAGTAGCGCCAACGCCTTCCCCACCGCGACCCTGGCGCTGGTGGGGCGCGCCGCCGACGAGCAGCTGCGCCGCTCGGCGGTGCAGGTGCGCAAGGATCTGCAGCGGATGTCCGGGGTCGACCGGGTTGAGACCATCGGCCAGACCGACCCCGAGCTGCAGGTCGACTTCTCCCCCGAGCACCTGGTCGGGCTCGGTGTCTCGCCGGTCGATCTCGCCGATACCGTTACCGCCTATTTTCGCGATCTCGCCGCCGGCAGCATCTCGGTGGGCGATCAGCAGTGGTTCGTGCGCGTGCTCGGCACCAGCGACGACCCACGTTATCTCGAGGACCTGCCGATCGTCACCGCACTGGGTGAGCTGCCGCTGCGCTCGGTGGCCGAGGTCGTGCGCGGTCATGACGAACCTGACGAGCTGGTGCGTTATGGGGGGCGTCCAGCGGTGTTGCTGTCGGTGTTCAAGGCCGACCAGATCAACAACATCGAGCTACTCGCACGCATCCGCGACTACATGGACGGGGCCAACACCGGGTTCGCCACCCTGGGGCTGGAGCTGGTGCTGCTCGAGGACCAGACCCTGGCCACCCAGCACGCGGTGCGGGTGATGGAGCGCAACGCCCTGGTCGGGCTGGCGCTGGTGTTGGTGATGGTGTGGCTGTTCCTTGGCCTGCGGGTGGCGGTGCTCACCAGCATCGGCATCCCCTTCGTGCTCGGTGGGGTGTTCATCCTGCTCGCGCTGTTCGGCCAGACGCTCAACTCGACCACCCTGCTGGCGGTGGTGATCAGCCTGGGGATGCTGGTCGACGATGCGGTGGTGGTGGTCGAGGCGATCTACTACAAGCTACGCGAGGGCTACGAGGGGGTGGCCGCGGCCATCGCCGGGCTGCAGGAGGTGGCGGTGCCGGTGGGCTCGGCGGTGCTCACCACCATCGCCGCCTTCCTGCCGCTGATGCTCATCCCCGGGGTGCTCGGCGACTACATGAAGTTCGTCCCCGCAGTGGTCACCCTAGCGCTGCTGATCAGCCTGGTCGAGGCCTACTGGATGCTGCCGAGTCACATGCTCGAGGCGCGCGTCGACCCGGCTCATCCCGGCAAGGTGCAGCGCGCCCGACTGCGCGCCACCGACTGGCTGCGGCGGCGCTTCGCGCGGGCACTGGTGCGCTTCCTCGGGCTGCGCTGGTGGCTTGCGCCGCTCGGCGTGGTGTTGCTCGGCGGCGCGGTGGCGATGGTCGGCGGCGGGCTGGTGCGGGTCGATTACTTCGCTACCGATCTCTATCGGTTGTTTTACATCAACGTCGAGATGCCGCCCGGCACCAAGGTCGAGAAGACCCTCGCCACCCTCGAGACGATCGAGCAGCGGGTGCGCGCCGAGCTGCGTGAGGGTGAGGCGCGGGCGCTGATCAGCTATGCCGGGCAGCGCTTCACCGAGACCGAGCCGATGTTCGGCGAGGAGAAGGGGCAGGTGTTCGTCAGCCTCGAACCGGCCGCGCCCGGACGGCGCGGGGTCGAGGCGCTGATCTCGGCGGTGCGCGCGGCGGTCGAGGCGGTGCCGGGACCGCTCGAGGTCTCCTTCCTGCGGCGCAAGATCGGGCCGCCGACGCTCAAGGCGATCAACGTCAAGGTGCGTGGCGACGACGTCGCCGAGCTGCGCGCGGCCAGCGCCGAGATCAAGCGCTTCCTCGCCGCCGCCCCGGGGGTGGTCGACATCAGCGACGACGATACTCGCGGGCGCATGGAGCTGGAGGTGCGCCTCGACCCCGATGCCATCGTGCGCGCCGGGCTGAGCCCGGCGGAGGTGGTGCGGATGGTGCGCCTCTATGCCGATGGCGAGGTGGTGGCGAGCATGCAGCACCAGGGTGAGCGGCTCGAGGTGCGGGTGCGCGGCGCGCCGCGCGCGCTGCTCGACACCCGCTCTTTCCTCGATCATCCGGTGGGGCTGCCCGACGGTAGCGAGATCGCCCTCGGCAAGCTGCTGCGGGTCGAGACCCAGCGCACCACCAGCAACATCCGGCACTACGACTTCCGGCGCGCGATCACCGTCGAGGCCGACATCGACAGCGCGCGGACCGACACCGTCAGCGCCAATGCCGCCATCCGTGCCTTCTGGGCCGAGGCGCGCAGCCGTTACCCCGGGGTCGACATCGACCTCACCGGGCAGAACGACGACATCGAGGAGAGCCTCAACGCCATCCTGGTGCTCTTTCTCGTTGGTCTCGGGCTGATCTACCTCATCCTCGGCGCCCAGTTCGTCAGTTACCGCCAACCGTTGCTGGTGCTCGCCACCGTGCCGATGGCCTTCATCGGCGTGGTGGTGGGGCTGTTCGCCAGCGCCAACCCGCTCAGTCTCTATACCCTTTACGGCGTGGTGGCGCTGGCCGGGATCGCGGCCAACGACTGTATCGTGCTGATCAGCACCGCCAACCGCTATCTCGCCCATGGGCTGGGGGTGACGCGCGCCATCGTCGCCGCCGCGCGCCGCCGGGTGGTGCCGATCATCATCACCTCGTTGACCACCATCGCCGGGCTGGTGTCGCTGGCCACCGGGCTCGCCGGCGCGTCACTGATGTGGGGGCCGGTGGCCACCGCGATCGTCTGGGGGTTGGCCTTCTCGACCCTGCTGACGCTGTTCTTCATCCCCGCGCTCTATCTGCTCGTCACCCGGCCAGCGCCCTCGCCGTTGCAGCGTCTGGCGTTGTTGCCGCTGTTGGTCGAGGGCGAGCCCGGGCCCTGGTCGCGGTGGTCGGAGCGGCTCGGTGGTGGGGCCCGGCGCGCGCGCGTCCCGGCCGCGCGCATCCCCGACCTGGAGTGGCGCGAGCGCTATCGCGCCGCAGTCGCTGCGGTCGACGCCGGCGAGCTGGAGCCGGCGATCCGCGAGCTGCAGTGGCTCGCCGACCAGGCCCCGGAGTCGACCCTGTTCGCCTCCGCGCTGGTGCAGGCGCTGTTGCTCTATCTCCACCGCCTGGGTGGCGATGCCGGTTACGTCGAACGTGCCCGGTGTTATCTCGCGCATGCCCGTCGGCTCGACCCCCAGGCCCGTCACCTGCTCGAACTCGAACGCGTGCTGCGTGGCTTCGAGGCACGCGCGCGCGCGGCAGGGAGCGGTGCCAACCGCTAGTCATGGGGAAGGGCGCGTCCGTCACTGGCGGCGGGACGGATCGGCGCAGGGGGGGGCTCAAGTCCCTTTGGATGACGCGGGCGATCGCGGCTGTGTCTTTGCCGGTCGAGTGCAAGACGCTCGTGGATATGTCGCGTCCACGCGTTCGCGTGCCTGGATCCTCTGCCCTCGGAGTCTGTCGTGTCTCTCGCCATCATCGGGGGGGAGGTGCGATGGCTGGTAGCTGGCTGGTTTCTTTGCCTTTTGCCCCTGGGGTTGCCGAGAGCGTCGGTGTAGCATAGCGCGCTTTTCTCCGACGATTTGATATTGAGCATGATGGATGATTTCGTACCCGGCCAGCGCTGGCTGAGTGAGGCCCAGGGGGAGCTGGGTCTGGGCATCGTCTCCACCGTTGACGCACGCTGTGTGCAGATCGCCTTCCCGGCGGTGGGTGAGACGCGACTCTACGCGCGTCAGACCGCGCCCCTGGTCCGGGTCGAACTCACCCCTGGTGAACGGATTCGCGATCGCGCTGGACGTGAGCTGGTGGTGACCGACACCCGTACCCAGGGCGGTCTGATCACCTATGTCTGCGAGGATTGTGAGGGGCTGCGGTGTGAGCTGCCCGAACTCGAACTCGACGATCGCCAGCGTTTCAATCGGCCGCAACAGCGTCTGCTCGCCGGCCGGATCGACAGCGATCGCTGGTTCAGCCTGCGCTACCAGACCTGGTTGCGCGGTCAGCGCGAGGCCGAGAGCGAGGTGTTCGGCCTGCTTGGCGGTCGGGTCGCGCCAGTGCCGCACCAGCTCTATATCGCCGCCGAGGTCGCCGAGCGTGCCGCGCCGCGGGTGCTGCTCGCCGACGAGGTAGGGCTGGGCAAGACCATTGAGGCCGGCCTGATCCTGCACCGCATGCTGCTCACCGGGCGCGCGCGCCGGGTGTTGGTGGTGACCCCCGAACCGCTGCTCAACCAGTGGTTGGTGGAGATGCGCCGACGCTTCAATCTGCGTCTTGCGCTGTTCGATCGCGAACGCTTCGATGCCATCGAGGAGGACAACCCCTTCCACGCCGAGCAGCAGGTGCTCTGCAGCCTCGATCTGATCGCCGGCGAGCCCGATGCCGCGCGTGCGGTGCTCGATGGTCAGTGGGATCTGCTAGTGGTCGACGAGGCCCACCACCTCACCTGGGGCGAGGAGGAGGCAAGCCTCGAGTACGACCTGATCGCCGCGCTCGCCGAGATCACCCCGGCGGTGCTGCTGCTCACCGCCACCCCCGAGCAGCTCGGGCGGGCCGGGCACTTCGCCCGACTGCGTCTGCTCGACCCGGCGCGCTTCCACGACTACGCCAGCTTCCAGGCCGAGGAGGCCGAGTATGCGCCGGTCGCCGAGCTGGCCGCGCGGCTGCTCGACGAGACCCCGCTCGACCCGGACCAGACGGCACTGCTCACCGGGCTGGTCGGTGACATCGAGGGGGTCGACCGCACCACGCTGATCGAGCGTCTGGTCGATCGTCATGGCACCGGGCGGGTGCTGTTCCGCAACACCCGCGCGGCGATCGATGGCTTCCCCGTGCGCGAGCTGATCCCCCACCCCCTGCCCGAGCCTGCGGCCTTCGCCGCGATCCCGGGCACCGGCGCACGGCTCAACCCGGAGCGCGGTTTTGGTCCCGATTGGGAGGCGCACGACCCCAGGGTGGACTGGCTGATCGAGACCCTGCGCGCGCTGCGTCCGGCCAAGGTGCTGCTGATCTGTGCCGATGCTGCGACCGTGCTGACCCTGCGCGAGACCCTGCAGCGACGTGCCGGGATCCATGCCGCGGTGTTCCACGAGGGTATGTCGATCGTCGAGCGCGACCGTGCCGCAGCCTATTTCGCCGCCGCCGACGAGGACGGCACCCAGCTGCTGATGTGTTCGGAGATCGGCAGCGAGGGGCGCAACTTCCAATTCGTCCACCATCTGGTGCTGTTCGATCTGCCGCTCGAGCCCGATCTGCTCGAGCAGCGCATCGGTCGGCTCGATCGTATTGGTCAGCGCGAGACCATCCGCATCCACGTCCCCTATCTCGCCGGTGGTCCGGGCGAGATCCTGTATCGCTGGTATGCCGAGGGACTGGGTGCCTTCGAGCACCCGCGTCCGGCGGCCACCGCGGTGTTCGAGTCGCTCTCCGAGCAGCTGCTCGAGGTCCTGCGCGATCCCGAGGGTCTGCCGACGTTGCTCGATGCCGCGCGCACGCGCAGCACGGCGCTGGAGCAGGACCTGGCCGGCGGTCGTGATCGCCTGCTCGAGCTGCACTCGCACCGTCCCGAGCGCTCGGCCGCGCTGGTCGAGGCGATCGAGGCCGAGGATGCCGGGCGTGACGTGGCCGATTACATCAACCGTTTCTGGGACGCCTTTGGGGTCGAGTACGAGCCCGGTAGCGGTGGTGCGGTGATCGTGCGACCGGGGCAGAAGATGCTCCAAGAGCGCTTCCCCAGGCTCGACGCCGAGGGGCTGACGGCGACCTTCGATCGTGCCGACGCGCTCGCCCACGAGGACCGCGAATTCCTCACCTGGGAGCACCCGATGGTGCGCGAGGCGATGGAGCTGTTGTGCGACTCCGATCTCGGCACCTCGGCGGTGACGCTGATGCGAGACGCGCGCTTCGAGCGCACCACCATGCTGCTCGAGGTGCTCTATGTCGCCGAGTGCGTCGCCCCGCGTGAGCTCGGGGTGGGGCGTTTCCTGCCGCCGACCCCGTTACGTCTGCTGATCGATCCCGAGGGCAATGATCTGGCCGAGGGGTTGGCGCACGAGAGCCTCGGCGGCGAGTGCCTGACCCGCAACATCAAGCTCGCCCGCTCGTTGATCAAATCCCAGGCACCACGCCTGGCGGCGATGCTGCTGCGCGCCGAGACACTGGCGCAGCAGGCGCGTGAGCGGCTCGAGGGTGCGGCGCGGGTGCGTATGCGTGCCGGGCTCGAGGCCGAGCTGGCGCGCCTGAACGCGCTTGCCGCGGTCAATCCCAACGTGCGCGCCGACGAGATCGCGTTGCTTGAGGCCCAGCGCGACCAGCTCGAGCGCTATCTGGGCAAGACCCATCTGCGTCTCGATGCGGTGCGGCTGGTGGTGGTCGCCTGATCGCCGTTCACCGAGGACGGCCTCAGAAACCGATACCGATGCCGCCGCCGACCCCGTGGATGCCGCCACTGCCGATGCCGATACTGATCCAGGGACGGGTCAGCGGCACGCGGGCCGTGTGCGCGGCCTCCGGGGTGGGCCAGAGTTGCAGCGATGCCTCGTCGAGCCGTGGTGGATCGCCTGGGCGCAGTGCGACCCGGCCGGTGGCAGTGAGCGCGCGCCCCGGGCGGTAATCGACCGGGTCGAGGAACCCCGGCTGCCGGATCAGAAAGTGACCCCGGCCGGGCTGAGCAGTACGCGGGCGGCCACAGTCATCGAGCGGATGCGCTTCGACCATCAGCTCGGTGGTGGTGGCAAGGTTGCGGGTACTGAGCAACACGCCGCCCCAGCTCACCACCGCGCCCTGATCGCTGGCGCGCGCCGTCTGCGGGGCGAGCGTGGCGGCGCCGACGGGATGGTGGCAGTACTCGGGTGTCCCGGCGCAACCCTGTAGCAGCAAGCTCCCGAGCAAGAGCCCCGCATATTTCCCGAGGCGCATCACCACGGACCGTACCACGGGCCTCGCCAGGGACCGTAGGGGCCGTACCAGGGATAGGGAGTGTAGACGCCGGGGGGATAGCGTGGCGCCGGGACCGGCTTCGGCCATAGGTGCGAGAGCTCGACCGCGACCACTGGGTAGCGATAGGGATAGTCACCGACCGTACGGGTGCGGGTCGGCAGCAGGATGCCGACGACCGTCAGCGTACGCCCCTCGGGATAATCGGTGGGCTCGACGAAGCCCGGGAATTCGGCGAGGAAGCGTCCCTGACCAGGGGCGTCGGGGGCGGGCTCGCCGCGGCCGTCGAGCCGGCGGGCGAGCAGCTCGATGGTCGTGTGCTCCGCGTGGTTGTGCACCGCGAGGATGGTGCCGCCCCAGCGGACCCGCTCGCCGAGATGGGCCATCGGGGCCTGCTGTGCCGCGGCCGGGGTGGTGGCCACCCCGGTGGCGTGGCGGATGGCCTCGGGCACACCGCTGGCGCAGCCGGCGAGCCAGAGCGGCAGGCCGAGCGCGAGGATGTGACCGAGCCTGCGGGCCGGTTCAGCCCGCCTTGGCTTCGCGGTAGGTGTCGAGTTCATCGGCGGAGAGCCTGCGTGCCTCGTCCTCGAGCATCACCGGGATGTCGTCGCGGATCGGGTAGGCGAGCTGGGCCGAGACCGAGATCAGCTCGTTGCGCGCCTTGTCGAAGATGAGTGGACCCTTGGTCACCGGGCACACCAGGATATCGAGCAGTTTCTTGTCGAGCATTCTGTTCTCCTCAGCAATGGATGGGGGCGGACCGCGCCGGTGCCCCAGGTTGGGCTGAGTTTACCCGCCCGACGGTTGCGCTGGCGAGCGCGCCGGGCAGACGGGGACGAGCGTCGCGAGGTCGTGATCCGGTTGCGGAGGGCGCAGCGGTTGCCAGCCACCAGCCGCTAGCCTCGTAGGTTGGGTTAACCGTCTGTCCACCATGCCATCGACGAAGCTGCGGCGTTTGTCGACGGTTAACCCAACATCGGGTGCGATCGCAGGGCTTCAACGCATGAACCGCGAAGCAGCCCAGGGCGCGAAGGGGGGAATCAGCCGTCAGCCGTCAGCCTCGTAGGTTGGGTTAACCGTCTGTCCACCATGCCATCGACGAAGCTGCGGCGTTTGTCGACGGTTAACCCAACATCGGGTGCGATCGCAGGGCTTCAACGCATGAACCGCGAAGCAGCCAAGGGCGCGAAGGGGGAATCAGCCGTCAGCCGTCAGCCGCTAGCCGTCAGCGACCAGCCTCCGGTCGCCAGTGGGTAGGCGCCCTCGACAACAGCACGGCGAGCCGTCAGCCGTCGCGCACGTCCTTGGCGTCCACAGGCGTCCACAGGCCGGCTGACCGCAGGCAACCTGAACACCTCTTTGCGTCCTTTGCGGCTTAGCGGTTCAATCCGCTGGCCGCTGGCCGCTGGCCGCTGGCCGCTGGCCGCTGGCCGCTGGCCGCTGGCCGCTCTGGAGATCGCGCCCGGCGTCATCTTAGAATGGGCGTTCAGCACGCCCGTCCCGGGACCTAGGGTGTCGGGGCGGTCCCTGCAACCACCGGAATCCTCGATATCGCCCATGTCCATGCCATCGCTCGCCCGTTGTCGGGGGCGCTGTCTGCTGCGCCTGCTCGTCGCCGTCATCGCCCTGGTCGCCATCCTCGGTTCACTGTGGCGGCTGCACGCGGCCAGCGCCGGGGTCGAGATCAGCACCCAGCGCGTCGACGGGGTGCCGCTGACGCTGTACCGACCCGCGGGGGTCGAGCGTGCCCCGGCGGTGGTGATCGCCCACGGCTTCGCCGGCTCGCAGCGGATGATGCAGCCCTATGCCCTGACCCTGGCGCGTAACGGCTATGTCGCCGTCACCTTCGACTTCGCCGGTCACGGGCGCAACCCGGCCCCCTTCGTCGCCTCGCTGGAGGACCAGCAACGGCGTCTCGCGACCCTCAGCGCCGGGCTCGCCCCGGCGGTGGCGCTCGCCCTCGAACACGCCGATCCGAGCGGGCGGGTGGCGCTGCTCGGTCATTCGATGGCCGGTGACGTGCTCGCGCGCCATGCCGCGGCCCACCCCGAGACGGTGGTGGCGAACGTGCTGCTCTCGCCCTATCTCTCGCCCGAGACCGAGGTTGCCTCGATCCGCAACCTGTTGCTGGTCTACGGCGCGCTCGAACCCGAGATGCTGCACGCGCAGGGGCTCGAGCGGCTCGCAGCGGTGCTCGACACCGAGGTGGCGCCGGGCGAGATCCACGGCGCGCCGGAGGCGGGCGACGGGCGCGGGCTGATGCTGGTCGAGGGCGCCGAGCACATCGGCGTGCTCTATGCCGAGGGTGGGCAGCGTCTGGCGCTCGACTGGCTCGATCGCAGCTTCGGCCATGTCAGCGCGGGCGGCGTCGATCGGCGTGGCGGTGCGCTGGCACTGCTCTTTCTCGGGCTGGTGGCGCTCGCCTGGCCGCTGGCGGCGCTGCTGCCACGGGCGGCCGCGACGCCGCGCGGCGCCGGGCTCGGCTGGCGGCGGTTGTGGCCGGTGGCGGTGGCCCCTGCGATCCTGACCCCGCTGCTGCTGTGGCCGCTGCCCACCGGCTGGCTGCCGATCCTGCTCGGTGATTATCTGTCGCTGCACTTCGGGCTCTACGGGCTGCTCACCCTGGCCGGGTTGTGGTGGGTGCGTCGGCGCGGCGTGGGTGGCGAGCCGCCCGCCGCGTCTCCGGTCGACTGGTCGCGGCTGGCGCTGGCCACGCTCGCGGTGATGCTCTACTTCGGGGTGGCGCTGACCCTGCCGGTCGATCGCTTCGTCACCACCCTAGTGCCCGACGCCCACCGCCTGCCGCTGGTGCTGGCGATCCTCTGCGGCACCGCGCTCTATTTCGGCACCGACGAGTGGTTGACCCGGGGGCAGGGCGCCGGGCGCGGCGCCTATGCCGCGACCAAGCTGCTGTTCCTGCTGTCGCTGGCGCTGGCCGTGGCGCTCAACCTCGCCGAGCTGTTCTTCCTGGTGATCATCATCCCGGCGATCTTGGTCTTCTTCCTGGTCTACGGGCTGTTGAGCGGCTGGGTCTATCGCCGCGTCAACCACCCGCTCGCCGGCGCCCTGGCCAACGCCCTGGCCTTCGCCTCGGCGGTGGCGGTGACCTTCCCGGTGGTGGGGTGAGGAGGGGGAGCTGTCAGCTGTTCGCTACCAGCTACCAGCTACCAGCGGCCAGCGGATTGAACCGCTAAGCCGCAAAGAACGCAAAGAGGTGTTCAGGTTGCCAGCGATCAGCCGGCCTGTGGCCGCCTGTGGACGTCAAGGACGTGCGCGACGGCTGACGGCTCGCCGTGCTGTTGTCGAGGGCGCCTACCCACTGGCGACCGGAGGCTGGTCGCTGGAGGCTGGTGGCTGGCGGCTGACCGCTGACCGCTGACCGCTGGAGGCTCTTCTCCCCTTCGCGCCCTGGGCCGCTTCGCGGTTCATGCGTTGAAGCCCTGCGATCGCGCCCGATGTTGGGTTAACCGTCGACGAACGCTGCAGCTTCGTCGATGGCATGGTGGGCGGACGGTTAACCCAACCTACGAGGCTGGTGGCTTATTCCCCCTTCGCGCCCTTGGCCGCTTCGCGGTTCATGCGTTGAAGCCTGCGATCGCGCCTGATGTTGGGTTAACCGTCGACGAACGCCGCAGCTTCGTCGATGGCATGGTGGGCGGACGGTTAACCCAACCTACGAGGCTGGCAGCCGTGTTTGAGGGTAGACCGCCACTGGTGGCTGGCGGCTGACCGCTGGAGGCTCTTCTCCCCTTCGCGTCCAGGGCCGCTTCGCGGTTCATGCGTTGAAGCCCTGCGATCGCGCCCGATGTTGGGTTAACCGTCGACGAACGCCGCAGCTTTGTCGATGGCATGGTGGGCGGACGGTTAACCCAACCTACGAGGCTGGCAGCCGTGTTTGAGGGTAGACCGCCACTGGTGGCTGGCGGCTGACCGCTGGAGGCTCTTCTCCCCTTCGCGCCCTGGGCCGCTTCGCGGTTCATGCGTTGAAGCCCTGCGATCGCGCCCGATGTTGGGTTAACCGTCGACGAACGCTGCAGCTTCGTCGATGGCATGGTGGGCGGACGGTTAACCCAACCTACGAGGCTGGTGGCTTATTCCCCCTTCGCGCCCTTGGCCGCTTCGCGGTTCATGCGTTGAAGCCTGCGATCGCGCCTGATGTTGGGTTAACCGTCGACGAACGCCGCAGCTTCGTCGATGGCATGGTGGGCGGACGGTTAACCCAACCTACGAGGCTGTTGGCTTATTCCCCCTTCGCGCCCTTGGCGCCTTCGCGGTTCAAACGCTTGCTGGCCGCTGGCCGCTGGCCGCTACGCGCTTCGCACCCGCTCGCTCTGGATGTAGACTGGCCGGACGCCGGCCGGATGGGACGATGAGCCGCGATCTGAAAAACGTGGCCGCACCGGTCGTCGGGTCCTGAACGATTGCGCTTACCACCAATCGAGCCGGAGGAGCATGGCCATGGTCGCGTTTGCCCAACTGCATGCCCAGAACCACAAGATCATCGAACTCTCGAACGTCTTTCTCTATCTGGTGCGAGAGCGCTCGATGTGTGACACCGAGGTCGCCTGCGATCTCTTCTTTGATCTCACCACGCGTATCCGCGAGCACATGGAGCTGGTCGATCGCGAACTCTGCGGTCGGCTCATCGCCCACTCCGAGCAGCGGGTGAAGAACACCGCTAATCGCTTCCTCTCGGGTTCGACCGAGATCAAACGCATCTTCGCCGCCTATGTGAAGCAATGGTGTTCGCAGCAGCGTCACAGCCTCACCATCGGCGATCATGCCGCCTTCCTCCAGGACACCGAGCAGATGATGGCGTTGGTGATGGATCGCATCCAGCGCGAGACCGAGCACCTCTATCCGCTGATCCGCCAGGTCCAGGGCAACGACAAGGAGGTGGCCTGATCCGAGCGGCCTTCAGGTCACCGCCATGCGCCCACGCAGCGCGTTGATCCAGTCGCGCTGGTGGGCGCGCGCGGCCTGCTCGCCGAGCTGGGCGCGCAATCGCTCCCGGACCGCCTCGAACGGCAGGGTCTGCCCCGGGTAGACGTGCTCGCAGCGCAGCAGATGGAGCCCCAGCGGGCTCTCGAGCACAGCGCTGATCGCCCCCGGCGCGAGTGCGAACAGCGCGGCGTCGAGCGCGGGGTAGAGCTGGCCGCGTCTCAGGATGCCGAGGCGCCCCGCTGCGAGCGCGGTCGGGCACTCCGAGTGACGCCTGGCGAGCGCGCCGAAGGCAGCCGGGTCGGCGGCGAGTCGCTCGGCCAGCGCCGCGATGCGCGTGTGCGCGGCCTCGGGTCGGTTCTCGGCGTAATCGGGGTTGATGGTGATCAACAGGTGGCGGGCCTCGCGGCGCTCGGGCTGGGCGAAGCGGTCGCGGTGGCGCTGATAGAAGGTCAGCAGCGCGTCCTCGCCCGGTGCCGACGCCTGGGCGCCGATGCGACGCAGCACGGCGTCGAAGCGTAGCTCTCGCTCCAGGGCGCGGCGTAGTGCCGCGACATCCAGGCCGCTATCGGAGAGCGCTGCCGCGAAGGCGCGCTCGTCCTGGTAGCGTTGGCGCAGCTCGGTGAGGCCCGTGTCGATCTGCCCGGCGCTGATCTGCGTGGTCGCCGCCTCCGGGGTGGCGAGCACCAGCGCCTCGAGCTGCTGGCTGCGCTCGGCCAGCCGTTCGGCCTCGGCACGCTGGGTGGGATCGAGCCGCGTCGGCGCGCACCGGAAGCGGGAGGCCGAGGCGCGGATCAGGTGATAGGGGTCGATGCACGCCTTCATCCGGCCTCCTGAGGTTCGGGGTGATCTTCGGGTTGGTCCAGCGCCGACTCGGGCACCAGCAGCGGCGTACGCCCGGCGAACAACACCTGATAGCACACCCCCTGCGGGTGATCGCGCTCGACCCGCAGCACCTCGCCGACCTCACCTGGCTCGACCAGTACCTCGCCACGCAACGCCAGTCGGCGGGTGGCGGCGACCCGCTCGCGCGACTCGAAGCGGCTCGGGGTCCAGGGCGCGTCGGCCGCCTGCAGTTCCTCCTCGCGGCAGCCGACCACGCGGCCCTCTTCGATGAAGTGCACCGCGTAGATGATCTGGTCCTGGAGGAAGGTACCGACGTCACGCACATGACCGACGGCGCCGCGACGCACCAGCAGGTCGCCGCGCGCGCCCTCGGGGAAGGTGCCATCGTTGCGCAGATTGCGGATCACCCGCACCGCGTCGCCGAACTCAAAGTTGGGGCGCATGGCCAGCTCCCGCCGGGTCGAGTTGGAGGTCGACGCGCACGCCGCTGCGCGGCCCGTGCAGATGGAAGACCCGGAACACCCGCTCGGTGCGCGCGTCGGATGCAACGAAGTCGTGATAGGCGCGGGTGAGCAGCTCGGCGCGCCGCTGGTGACGGGCCTCGGCCTGTTTGGGCAGGGGCTCGGCGTCGGCCAGGTAGTCGTGGAAGCGCTGCAGGATGTGCAGCCGGTTGACCCGGACCACGGCCGGGTCGTAGTCGATCTCGAAGTGCTCGAGGAAGTCCTCGGCGCTGACCAGGTCGTGCAGATCGCGGTCGTCGTTCATCGGCGGCTCCGGTTCAAACGATGTGGGCGGTTGCCGTGGGTAGTTCGCAGAGAAAACGCTGCAGGTCGGCGGCCACCGGTGCGCGCTTGGTCGCGGTGACGAAGCGGCGCACCAGCGGCAGCAACCGCTCGGCCTGATCGAGCCCGACCTCCTGGTGCAGCAGCTCGGCATAGGCCTGACGTACCGCCTGGCGGCCCGAGTGCTTGCCGAGCACCAGGCGGTGGCTGCGCCCGAGTTCGGCCGGGTCGATGCCCTGGTAGTTGAGCGGGTCCTTGAGCAGGCCGTCGACATGAATCCCGGCCTCGTGGGTGAAGGCGCCGTCGCCGACCAGGCTCTTGTGCCAGGCCACTGGGCGACCCGAGGCCTGGGCGACCAGGGTCGAGACCTGCTCGAAGGCGTGCAGGTCGACCCCGGGGTCGATCCCCTGGGTGTGCCTGAGCCCCATCACCACCTCCTCCAACGCGGCGTTGCCGGCGCGCTCGCCGAGTCCGTGCACCGTGGTGTTGAGGTGGGTCGCGCCGGCACGGGCCGCGGCCAGGGTGTTGGCGGTGGCCAGCCCGAGGTCGTCGTGGGCATGCATCTCGATCTCCAGGTCGCAGGCGGCGCGCAGCGTAGCGATGCGTGCATAGACGCCGAAGGGCTCCAGCAGTCCGACGGTATCGGCGAAGCGGCAGCGGCGCGCACCGGCCGCCTGGGCGACCTCGGCGGCGCGGGCGAGGAACTCGGGATCGGCGCGCGAGGCGTCCTCGGCGCCGATGCAGACCTCCAGCCCGAGCGCGCGCGCCTCGGGCACGCAGCGCGCGATCTGGCGCAGCGCCCAGTTGCGGTCGCGGCCGAGCTTGCGCGCCAGCTGCTGGTCGGAGAGCGGGATCGAGAGGTCGACGAGGTCGGCATCGAGCCCGGCGCAGCAGGCGATGTCGTCCTCGCGCATCCGGCACCACAGCATCAGCCGCGCCGAGAGCCCGAGGTGGGTGATGGCCTGGATCGCGTCACGCTCGTCGGCGCCCATCGCCGGGATGCCGATCTCCAGCTCGGGGACGCCGAGGGCGTCGAGCGCGCGGGCGATGGCGAGCTTCTCGGTGAGCGAGAAGGCGACCCCGGCCGACTGCTCGCCGTCGCGCAGGGTGGTGTCGTTGATGGTGATCGGTCGGGCTGAATCCTTCATCGATAGGCTCCGTACGGCACTTGACAGAGCTTGTCTGCAAAGCCGGTGCCAGCGTTTTAGGCTATTGGATTCAATGGCTTGCCATCTGGGTCGCCGTGGATTGATGGTTTTGCGACAAGGGGCTGTGGTCGCGCTTGTCGCGGAGTCGACGCGGCGCACGCAGCGGCCGGGGCCTCGGTGACCGATCGTGGGGGGGGGCGGCTGGCCGCCGGCGCTCCATCCTCTCCGCGCCAGGTGGCTGCTCATGCTAGGATTTTGCCTCGCCGGGCGAGGGTCGTCCGGGGCAGCGCTTCGGCCTGGTCGGTGCGCGGCTTGAAGAGCAGGCAGTCGAGACGATCACATCTATGGAATCCATCCCAGTGCGCCCCGGTGTCGCGATCGCGCCGGGCGACATCCGTCGTGTCGCCACCGCGATTCGGCGTCGGGTGCTCGAGCACACCCTCGAGAACAACGGCGGTTATCTCAGTCAGGCCTGTTCCTCGGCCGAGATCCTCGCCACTCTGTATCTGCGGGTGATGCAGCTCGGGCCGAGCACGGCGCCGCCGATCCCTCGACCCTTCGCCGGGGTGCCCGGGGCGGACAATCCGCACGCCTTCACCGGTGCCGACTACAATGGTGCGCCCGCGCCCGAACTCGATCGCTTCATCTTCTCCCCGGTGCACTATGCGCTGGTGCTCTACGCGCTGTTGATCGAACTCGGTCGGCTGGGGCCGGATGCGCTCGCCGCGTTCAATCGCGACGGCAGTACCGTCGAGCTGATCGGCGCCGAGCACTCACCGGGTCACGAGGTCACCGCTGGGTCGCTGGGTCAGGCGTTGAGCCAGGCCGGTGGGATCGCGTTGGCGCGGCGGCTGCGCGGAGACAGCGGTCGGGTGTGGGTGTTCATGTCCGACGGCGAGTTCCAGGAGGGACAGACCTGGGAGGCCTTCGCCGCGCTGGCCCATCACCGGCTGGGCAACATCGGCATCTATGTCGATGCCAACGCCCAGCAATGCGACGGCCCGATGGATACGGTGATGACCACCGAGCCGCTGGCCGCGCGGCTGCGGGCCTTCGGCGCCGATGTGCGCGAGGTCAATGGCCATGACCCGGAGGCACTGGCCGAGGCCGGTGCCGGGGTCGGTGGGCTTAGTGCCCCACGGGTGGTGATCGCGCGCACCGACGCCTGTCGCGGCATCGACCGGCTGCGCGAGCGCTGGCCCAAGCTCCACTACGTGCGCTTCAAGAGCGAGGCGGAGTTCAACCTGTATCGTGGTCTGCTCGCGGGCCTGTCCGAGGGAGATGACTGATGGAGATCGTGCAGCGGCCACATCACGGTCACCTGGTGCGCTGGGCCGAGCACCGTCCCGAGGTGCTGGTGCTCTCGGCCGACCTGACCAGCTCGTGCGAGGCCGACGGTTTTCGCGACGCCTATCCAGAGCGTTTCTTCTCGATGGGCATGGCCGAGCAGAACATGATGGGCTTCGCCGCCGGGCTGGCGCGCGAAGGCTTCTTCCCCTATGTCCACACCTTCGCGGTCTTCGTCTCGCGCCGGCCCTTCGACCAGGTGGCGATGTCGATCGCCTATCCGAACCTGCCGGTGCGGCTGATCGGTTTCCTGCCCGGGATCACCACCCCGGGCGGCGTCACCCACCAGGCGGTCGACGACATCGGGCTGATGCGTCTGCTGCCGAACATGACGGTGCTCGAGTGCGGGGACGCCACCGAGGTCGAGCAGGTGCTCGACCTCGCCCAGGCGGTACCGGGACCGGTCTATGTGCGCATGCTGCGCGGCGAGGTGCCGCGGCTGTTCGACCCCGCCGAGCCGATGGTGTTGGGGCGGGCGCGGTTGCTCGGCGAGGGCGAGGACCTGATCGTGCTCTCCTCCGGGATCTGCACCGAGGAGGCGCTGCGTGCCACCGGCGCGCTGCGTGCCCACGGCCTCTCGGTCGGGCATCTGCACGTCTCCACCCTCAAGCCGTTCGACGACCCCCGGGTGCGCGCGGCGCTCGCCAGCGCCCGGCTCGGGGTCATCACCCTGGAGAACCACAGCATCGTCGGCGGGCTCGGCTCGGCGGTGGCCGAACTCATGGCCGAGCGCGGCATCGGCGCCCGGCTGATCCGTCTCGGGTTGCGCGATACCTATGCCCATGGCGCCAGCCGTCAGTACCTGATGCGCGAGTACGGGCTCGACGCCATGGCCCTGGTGCGCGCCGCCGAGCGACTGGTCGGCGAGCCGCTGGGGATCGACGAGGCGGCGCTCGCCGCGGTGCGTCTGGAGACCATGGGGCGCGCCGAGCGGACCGAGGACCTCTGAGGTCGTGGCACCCGTGCTCGAGACCGCGCGGCTGCGGCTGCGTCAGTGGCACGGGCGCGACCTCGCCGCCTTCGCCGCGCTCAACGCCGATCCCCGGGTGATGGCTTGGCTGCCGCGTCCGCTCAGTCGCGCCGAGAGCACGGCCATGGCGGCGCGCTGCCGGCACTTGATCGCTGTTCAGGGCTGGGGCTTCTGGGCCGTGGAGAGGCGCGCCGAGGGTGCCTTCCTGGGGCTCGTCGGGCTGCATCGCTGTGGCGCCGAGCTACCCTTCGCCCCTGCCGTCGAGATCGGCTGGCGTCTGGCCCATCATGCCTGGGGCCAGGGCTACGCCGGCGAGGCGGCGCGCGCGGCGCTGGGCTTCGGTTTCGCCCGCCTCGGGCTCGACGAGATCGTTGCCTTCACCAGCCTCCACAACCAGCGCTCGCTGGCGCTGATGGCGCGTCTCGGCATGCGTCCCGACCCTCAACCCTTCGAGCATCCGGCGCTTCCGCCGGGACATCGACTGCGTCCCCATCGGTTGTGTCGGCTGGCGCGGGCCGCCTGGCGTCCAGGGGTCGGGTGATCGAGACCCCTGCGGGGGGATCGGCTAGTCTATGGCCCTCGATCGTCACCGGACCCCATCGTCATGCAGGACAGCACCCGGCTCGCGCTGAGCGGCGAGCGACTGACCGCCACCTATCACCTGCGCGCGAGCGCCGCCGAGGCCGAGGCGCGGGCACGGGCGATCTGTGTCGAGCAGACCGTCGAGTTCCCCCCCGAGCTGATCGCCGAGACCGCGATCCATGATCAGGTGATCGGCGAGGTGCGCGCGCTGCGCCCGCTCGCGCCGGGGCGCTTCGAGCTGGTGGTGGCCTATGCGGTGGAGGCGGCGGGGGCCGAGCTGACCCAGCTGATCAATCTGGTGTTCGGCAACATCAGCCTTCAGTCCGGGGTGCGGTTGGTCGACCTCGAACTGCCGCCCGGGTTCGCCGCCGGTTATCGCGGTCCGCGCTTCGGGCGCGAGGGGCTGCGTGCCTGTTGCGGCGATCCGGCGCGCCCGCTGCTCTGCACCGCGCTTAAGCCGATGGGGCGCTCGCCCGCCGAGCTGGCCGAGCTGGCCTACCGGTTGGCGTGCGGCGGTATCGACCTGATCAAGGACGACCACGGGCTCACCGACCAGTCCTTCTGTCGCTTCGAGCCTCGGGTGCGGTTGTGTGCCGAGGCGGTGGCGCGCGCCAATCGTGAGTGTGGTGGTCACGCGCGTTATCTTCCCAATGTCACCGCGCCGGCCGACGAGCTGAGGGCACGCGCGCGGTTGGCGCGCGCGGTCGGTGCCGGCGGGTTGCTGGTCTGTCCCGGGCTGGTCGGCCTCGATGCCATGCGCGCGCTGGCCGATGACGACAGCCTGGGGTTGCCGATCCTCGCGCATCCCGCCTTCCAGGGCGCGCACTGCGCCAGCCCCGACGGCGGGCTCGCGCACGCTGTGCTCTATGGCCTGTTCAATCGTCTGGCCGGGGCCGATGCGACCATCTTCCCGAGTTGGGGCGGGCGCTTTGCTTATACCCCGGAGGTGTGTCGCGCGCTGGTCGCGGGGGCCAGCCGTCCCTTTGCCGGGTTGCGCCCGATGCTGCCGGTCCCGGCGGGCGGGATGCGTCTCGATCGGGTCAAGTCACTACTCGAATTTTACGGTCGCGACGCCATCCTCCTGATCGGGGGCGATCTGCATCGCGGCGACCTGAGCGCCAACTGTGCCAGGTTCGTCGCCGCCGCGACGGCCTGAGGGCGATGCCGGGGATGGGCTCGACGACCATGCGCAAGGAGTGGCAAGGCCATGGCCGTCTGCTCCGTCGTCGTCATCCGGCGCGCCACCTCAATGGGCGCGCCCTGCCCGGAGGTGATTGCCCGTGACTCGCCGCTCCTCGCATCGTGTCGCCCGAATACATCCATTGCTCGGCCGTCGTGCCCTGGTCTTCGTCCTGGCCAGTGTCCTCTGCGTGACCCTGGCGCTGGGCATCGTCTATGGGCGCGAGCCGGTCTATCGCGCCACCGCCTCGGTACTCACGGTCAAGCCCAAGGCGGTCGATGCGCCGAGTGCCAGCGCCGACCCCGAGCATGTGATGATCCAGCGTCGGTTGTTGCTCGGTGAGGCGCTGCTCGAACAGCTTGCCGTTGATCTCGCGGCGGTCGGGGTGGTGCGTGACGTGCCGGAGCTGCGCGCTGGCCTCGCCGTGGTGCCGGTCCCCGAGACCAATCTGCTCGAGCTGCGTGCCGAGGGCGGCGACCCGGAGCGTCTGGCACTGATCGTCAATCATTGGGCGCGTGCCTACGAGCGGTTGCGCGCCGCGCAGGTCGAGGGCCGTGTCGGTCTCACCAGCAGCGAACTCGAACAGCAGCAGACGCAATTGGAGCGGCGTATCGAGACGGCGCGCGCCGAGCTCGAGGGCTTTGCAGCGGCGCACGACATCGTCGGTATCGAGCGCGCCGAGAGTCGCGTGCTGGCCGAGTTGGAGGACCTCAACGACGCGCTCGGCGAGGCGCGTAGTCAAGAGGTCGAGGCGCTGGCCCGGTTGCAGGCCCTCGATGAGGCGGTGGCGCGTGGCGAGCGCTTGATCCCGCGTGAACAACGGGCTGATATCGCGCGATTGCAGCAGTATGTCGAGCGCGGTCGCGAGCGCCTCGACCAACTCTATGCGCGCTACACCCAGGCCTATATCGATCTCGATCCGGCGTTGCGTGACCTGCCGGGTGAGCAGGCGGCGCTCGAGCAGTCGTTGGAACGCGCGTTGTTGGTCGCGCGCATCACCGTGCGCGACGAGGCCCGCCAGGCGTTGGAGGCGGCGCGCGCGCGTGTCGCCCTGCTCGAGACCGAGCGTGAGCGACAACAGCACGCGGTGCAGACCTTCACCCATCACTTTGCCACCTTCGAGGGGTTGCGCGAGGGTCTGGAACGGCACGAGGCGCGCTTCGCCGAGAATGCCCAGCGCCTGGCCGAGATCGCGTTGCGCGACTTCGCGCAGTACCCCCCGATCCAGGTCGTCGAGTGGGCCTATGCGCCGACGTTGCCGTTACGTCCCGATTACCCGCGTGACCTGCTCATCGGGCTCGCCGCGGCCTTCATGGCCGCGCTGTTTCTGACCTGGCTGACCGATTATCTCGGCGAGCGGGCGAGTGCGCCCCGGGTCTCCTATGTCGGTGTGCGTCTCGACGGCGAGGGGGAGGACGGACGCTTGGTCGAGCCTCGCGTGCGGGTGTTCGATGCGGGTGTGGAGGCGGCCTCGCTCGAGGCCCAGGGGCCGCGCGCGGCGGTGATCGACCTGCCGCGTCTGCCGCGTTTGCTCGAACCGGCCGAGATTGAGCTGCTGTTGCGCGATGTCGATGCCGAGGTGCGGGGGCTCTGCGCGCTGCTGCTCTCCGGGGTGGCGCGGCGGGAGCTGGCGTTGCTTGAGCCCGAGTGCTTCGATCGCGCCCTGGGGACGGTCGAGGTCCCCGGGGGAGGGCGGCGCGAGCTGGCGCTTGCACCGGCCGCCTGGGGCTGGCTCGAGCCGCTGCTCGCGGGTTGGGAGACGGGGGCTGCGGTGCCGGGGCTGGCGCGTCTCGATGCGGTGTTGGGCCGGGCTGCCGGGGCCTCGAGGTTACGCGAGCGGCGCGGCGTCGACGCCGAGGCGCTGTGGCACAGCTATCTGGTCTATCTGGTGCGTCAGGGGGTCGGTTTCGGGGCGCTGCAACGCCGGGTCGGGCCGCTGCCCCCGGAGCTGCGCTCGGGGCTGCGCAGGTTCGTGACCGCTGGGGTGTCGTACCGGGGTGAGGGCATCGACTGGGTCCATCCGGTGCTGCGCGATTGAGCACGTTCGACAACCGACAGGGGACAGACAATGGCATTGCGGATCAAGAGTCACTGGTCGAACCCGGAGCGCGCCCGCGCGCTCGACGAGATCGCTGGCGCGCTGGCCTTCATCGCCTGGCGCATCGCCCTCGATCGTGCGATCAACCTGCACTGCGCGCGTTTCGCCTACCGTGACGACGCTCAGCGCCTGGCGGTGATCGAGGAATATCTGGTGTTCCTGATCCAGATCGCCGATCGGCTCGCCCACACCCGTCTCGACGAGGAGCGACGCCGGATCCTGATCACCGGGCTGGCGCGGCGGGTGTTCGACCACGTCCAGGACAACGCCACCGACCTGCTCGGACCGGGTGCGCACGGTGCGGCCTTTATCGAGCGCCTCAATACCCGCTCCGGGGACTATGCCGAGTACGGCTTTACCGACGAGGGGCCGAGTTATCCGTGGTTCCGTCATCTCGGTTTCGAGATCCAGCGGCTGATGGGCGAGGGGCAGGAAAATCGCTGGGTGATCGATCAGGTGATGGATCAGGACGGCTGGGAGGCCTATCGACGCTTTGCCCGCGCCTTCGCCGACCTGTTCGAATCCGAACTCGATTGAACCACACGGATCTTGGTCGGGGGTTGGTGTTCGCGTCGCACCACGGCCATGCCGCCGAGGATCAACGCCAGGGCGATCAGATGGCGTGGGGCGAGCGGCTCGCCGAGTAGGCCGACGCCCACCCCCAGCGCCCACAGTGGGATCAGATAGTTGAGCTGGGAGACGAAGGCCGCGCCAGTGCGCTTGACCAGATGCATGTAGAGGATTGCCGCCAGCGCGGTCGAGCCGGCACCGAGGGCGAATAGGGCGAGCAGGTGGCGTCCCGTGGGTAGGGTGGCGGTTGGGTCGGCCGGTAGCGCGAGCAGTGCCGGGAGCAGCATCAGGGTCGCCAAGGTGGTCGTTGCCGCGGCGCTGTAGAGCGCGTCGCTCGGTGGTCGCAGGCGCGCCAGGATCGAGGTGATGGCGTAGCAGCAGGCGGCGAGCAGGATCGCGGCCATCGCCGGGAGCTGCTGGGGGTCGACCTCGCGCCAGATCGCTGGGCCCAGCAGGACTGCCACCCCACAGAAACCGATCAGGAACCCCCCGGCGCGATGGCGGTTCATACGCTCGCCGGGGACGAGATAGTGCGCCATGCCGAGGGTCGCCAGGGGCATCGCCGCCATCAGGATGCCGGCCTGGGCGCTGGCCACCGTCTGCTGTCCCCAGGTCACCAGTGAGTAGGGCAGGGCGCTGCCGAACAGCGCGATCAGTCCATAGACCGCCCACAGCCGCGGGCTGTGCGCTGGACGCCGGGCGAGTAACAGTGCCGCCGGCAGCAACAGGGCGCAGGCGATCAGCAGTCGCGCGGCGACCACCAGTTGTACCGGTAATGCCTCGACGGCCACCTGGGTGAAGGCGAAGGATGAGCCCCAGAGCACGGTCAGGGCGAACAACAGGAGCCAATCGCTGGTGGTGTGCGGCATCTGCAGAGGGGGAGCTGGACGACAAGACCAAGAGGGTACATGAGCTGGTGTCTTCGGTCTGCTCCGTCCCGATCGATCTGCCCAACGGGTTGTGCGATGCTGACAATCGCTGATCCGGATCATTGTGAGGGCTTGCTGATCGGTTGCAGGGGCCGTGGGCAGGGACGGGGCCCTTGCTTTTCGTCGGTCTTGCCGCCATGATCCACGGCACTGCCGCAGTCCATCGCACCGCGTCCGTTCTCCTCCCCGGAGAAGTCTCTGCGACGCCATCACAGTCGATGCGGTAGCCCTCATTGCGAATCCACTCGGTCATCGACATCGCGGTCTGTTCTTTCCGCCCGGACCGAGTCTTGGGAGATGATCAAGTATGTCCATTAAGATAGGCGGCGATACCCTCGCGCTCGATGCCGATATTCGTCGTCAGATTGAATCCGAGGCCCAAAAGCTCGAGGACCGCTTCACCGATGAGCGTATCGAGACACAGGCCACCATCCAGGAGGAGTTCGACCGGCTCCACGGTCATCGGGTGCGCTGCGAACTCTGCATCAAGCTCGCCCAGGGCCGCCAGGTCGTGGTGCGCGATGCCAGCAAGAGCGCCAACGAGGCGATTGCCGGGGTATTTGGTGCGGCGCGTCGGAGCGTGCGTCGAGTGCGCTGGCAGGGCGTGCTCGAGCGTGCGCCGGCCACCCAGTCGGGTGACCGTGCCGCCGAGATCGCCAGCCACTGAGGCGTCGTCCCGCCGGGGCCTCGCGTAGCGCCCCGGTCGTCCCCTTGCTGCCCCACCCGGGGTTCGCTCCATTCGCTCGTGCCCCCACATCCTTCGCCGTAGGCGGGGACGGACGCCGTGTCCGTGTCGGTTTCGAGCGTCCAGCCGCGCGTTGGGCGCGGGTTGTGTGAACAGGAGTTCTACGAGATGAAGGTTGCAATCATTGGCGGGACCGGTTTCGTCGGTACCCATCTGGTCGATCACCTGCTCGGCGCCGGTCATGTGCCACGGCTGCTGGTGCGTCCGGGCAGCGAGTCCAAGGTCGAGCGTGGTGCCGAGTGCGAGCTGGTGACCGGTACCGTGGCCGAGCGCGCCGCGCTCGATGCCTGCGTGCGCGGTGCCGACGCGGTGATCTATCTGATCGGTATCCTGCGCGAGTTCCCGGCGCGCGGCATCACCTTCGAGGGGCTCCAGCATCAGGGCGTGGTCGATACCATCGCCGCGGCCCAGGCCGCCGGCGTGGGTCGCTTCCTGCTCATGAGTGCCAATGGGGTGCGACCCGATGGTACGGCCTATCAGCGTACCAAGTTCGCCGCCGAGCAGGCACTCCGGGACTCGGGCCTGGCCTGGACCATCTTCCGTCCCTCGGTGGTCTTCGGTGACCCGCGTGGGCGCATGGAGTTCTGCTCGCAGCTCAACAAGGACATCATCGCCGCGCCGATCCCGGCACCGCTGTTCTACGACGGGTTGTTGCCGCAGCAGGCCGGGGCCTTCGAGCTGGCGCCGGTGCACATCGACGACGTCGCCCGCGCCTTCACCCTGGCGCTCGCCGAGCCGCGCACCGAGTCCCAGACCTATAGTCTGTGTGGTCCACAGCGGCTGAGCTGGAAGGCGATCCTCGGCACCATCGCCGCGGCCGTGGGCAAGCAGAAGGCGATGGTCCCGGCACCGGTGTTTGCGGTCCGGGCGATGGCCGGGCTGTTCGACCGCTATCCCTGGTTCCCGATCAGTCGCGACCAGATCCAGATGCTGCTCGAGAGCAATGTCTGCACCGAGAACGACAGTTTCGCCCGGCTCGGTCTGACCCCGACCCCGTTCAACGTCGACCAGCTCGATTACCTGCGCGACTGATCGTCTGCTCAGTGCTTGCGTGCCATGACCAGGTCCATGACGTTGGTGCCGGTCGGACCGGTGCGCAGCAGCTCGCCGGTGGCGGCCAATAGGGTGCCGGCGTCGGCGGCGGCGAGGTATTGGCCGGGGTCGAGCCCGAGCCGGCGTGCCCGCGTGCAGCTCGCCCCGTCGATCAGCGCCCCGGCCTCCTCGGTGGGACCGTCATTGCCGTCGCTGCCGGCGCTGAGCAGGGTGACGTCGGTGCGACCGTCGAGGGCGATGGCCGCGGCCAGCGCCAGGTGCTGGTTGCGCCCGCCGCGTCCGGGGCGGGGCGGCAGTGTGACCGTGGTCTCGCCGCTCCATAGGTAAAGCCCCGGCGCGGTCGTGGCGGCGAGCCGGGCGGCCAGGTGCGCGCCGGCGCCGGCGGCGTCCCCGGCGAGCGGTTGGGGTTGTGCCCAGGTGGCGAGCCCGCGTGCGCGGGCGTGTGCGAGCGCGGCGGCGCGGGCGTGGGCGGCGGTGGCCACTAGCTCGATCTCCGGGCCAGGGCCGGTGGGTACAGGGCGCGCGGCCAGTCCGTGGCGGACCAGCCGGTCGAGCCAGTCGGGCAGCCCGTGCAGCCCGGTGCAGCGTGCCGCCAGCTCCGGTTCGGGCACCAGCAGCCCGGAGCCGATCACCCCGGGGTCGTCGCCGGGGACGTCGGAGATCGCCAGCACCCGGGGGGTGCACCCCGCCGGGCAGGCGGCGAGCAGGCCGCCGGCCTTGATCCGCGACAGCGCCTTGCGCACCAGATTCATCGTCGCGATCGGTTGGCCGCTGGCGAGCAGCCAGTCGTTGACCCGCACCAGGGTGTCGAGATCGACCCCGGCGACCGGCACCTCGACCAGGCTCGAGGCGCCGCCCGAGATCAGAAAGAGTGGCTCGACCCCGGCGGGCAGCGCGGCGAGCCGCGCGATCAGTGCACGCCCGGCATCGAGGCTACCGACATCGGGTAGTGGGTGACCGCCGTAGCGGCAGTCGAGTCGGGGGAGGTCTGCTGGGTCGGCGTGGCCCGGCTTGGTGATCAGCAGGCCGCCGGTGATCGCCTCGTCGCCGAGGGCGTCGCAGGCGCCTCGGGCCATGGCGGCGGCGGCCTTGCCGATGGCGAACAGCTCGACCGGATGACGCGGCGCCCGCGCCTCCAGTGCGCGGGTGACCGCCGGGGTGCCGCCGACGGCTGCGATCGCCGCCATGAAGCAGTCGATGAGCAGGCGCCGATCGTCGGTCATTCCCGGGATCAGCCCTTGCGGGTGACCTGATCGCGCAGATAGACGGGGATGGCCAGTTCCGGTACCACCTCGTGACCGAGCCGGTGCTCGGCCTCGGCGAGCAGCGCCAGATCACGCGCCTCGCAGATCCCTTCCTCGAGCACCCCGGCGAGCGCCGTGCCGATCCGCAGGCGTAGTCGCGCGTCATAGGCCGTCCAGCCGGGACCGACCCCGTACCAACCCTCACCCTCGGGCTGTGGCACCGCCTCGGGTGCACAGACGCGCTCGCTGCCGCGTGCCTCGGCCAGCCCGGCTTCGTTGATCTCGAAGGCCCCCCAGTAGACCTCGTCCATACGCGCGTCGAGCGCCACCAGCAGCCGGGTGTGACCGCTGCGACGGTAGGCGCCCTGGGCGATCGCCGCCAGGGTCGAGACCGGGATCACCGGCTGGTCGACGCCGAAGGCCACGCCCTGGATCACCGAGGCGGCGATCCGCACCCCGGTGAAGGATCCCGGCCCGCGCGCGAAGGCGAGCGCGTCGAGGTCGGCGAGCCGCAGCCCGGCCTCGTCGACGAGCTGCTGCATCATCGGCAGGATGAGTTCGGCGTGGCGTCTGGGGGCGGTCTCGAGGCGCTGGGTCAGGGTCCCGTCCTGCAACAGGGCGGCTGAACAGGTCTCACCTGAGGTGTCGATCGCAAGGAGCTTCATGATGGTGGGGTTACCGGGGTGATCGATGGTGCCCGCTGGTAACGGGCGATGACGCCGGGGCCGAGGCCCCGGCGTGCCGGGGCGGATGTTGTCAGGCGAAGTCGCGCAGCACCGCTTGGGCCTGCTCCCTGGTCAGACGTGGACCGAGGCTGGTGACCAGTCGGGCCGAGGCCGCCGAGGCCAGGTCGCCGGCGCGCTGATGATCCCAGCCCTGGCTGAGACCGTAGAGGAAGGCGCCGGCGAACATGTCGCCGGCACCGACGGTGTCGACCGCCTTGACCGGCACCGGGGCGATCTCGAGCATCTGTGCGCCGTCCCATACCAGTGCGCCCTGCGGGCCACGGGTGATGGCGAAGCTGTGGCTGAGGGTCTTGAGATAGGCGACGGCGTCGCCGAGGTCCTCGCTGCCGGCCATGCCCATGGCCTCGAACTCGTTGGCGAACAGCAGGTCGACGCCCGAGCCGATCATCTCCAGCAGGCCGTCCTTGAAGAACTTCACCATGTTGGGGTCGGAGAGCGAGAAGGCGGTCTTGACGCCGGCCTCGTCGGCGATGCGCTTGGCCGCCTTGGCCGCCTCACGGGCGCTGTCGGAGGTGACCAGATAGCCCTCGGTGTAGAACCAGCCCGAGTCGCGCAGCGCCTCCTCGACCAGCTCCTGGGGCGACAGCCCCTGGCTGATGCCGAGGAAGGTGCACATGGTGCGATCACTGTCGGGGGTGACCAGCACCACGCAGCGCCCGGTGTCGCCGGCCTCCTTCTCGGTGTGGAGGTTGGTGTCGATACCGCCCTCGACCAGGTCTTGCATATAGAAGTGGCCGAGCTCGTCGTCGGCGACCTTGCAGGAATAGAAGCCGCTGCCGCCGAACTGACCGACCGCGATCACGGAGTTGGCCGCCGACCCACCCGAGCCACGCTGATGCTGGCGTTCACGAAGGTGATGCATGATCGCCGCCTGCTGCTGCTCGTCGACCAGGGTCATCACGCCCTTGTCGATGCCGAGGATACCGAGATCGTTGGGGTCGACCTCGAACTCCATGTCGACGAGTGCGTTACCGATCCCATAGATGTCGTATTTGGCCATAGTGTCTCCGTGCTCCTGAAGTCGAGGGCACATTGTACAGATGTCGGTCGGGGGTGCAGGGGGGCGATGTGTTCAGTCGCGACCAGCGCGGTCGACGCGTCCGCCCTTGCAGCCGGCGGCGCGCGGTGGCGCGGCGCGCAGTAGCGCGTCGAGCCCGTGCCCGGCCTCGATCGGCCCCTTGAGGGCGAGGCGCAGCTCGCTGATCAGACCGTCGTGACAGACTAGCTGCACCCGCTCGCCCGCGCCCTTGCCGAAGGCCTTGTCGAAGGCCGCGCGTACCTCGCTCGCGCGCAGGTGCTGGCCGATGCGCGAGACGAAGAGGTCACGGACCGGCGAAGCGTTGAGCGCGGCGAGCAGCCGTAGCGAGTCGGCGAAATAGCCCTCGGGGTCGTCGCCGTAGCAGCTGCCGTGCTTGACCCACTCGTGACGGTGCAGCGCCGAGCGCGTGCCCGGCATCACCCGGTCGAGTTCGCGCCGGGTGTCGGGTGCGAGCGCGAGCGCTGGCAGCTGCTGCCAGTCGCCGTCGCGCGACAGCGCCCGCGCCCTCGCCGGGACGTCGCAATAGACGTTGTCGCGCGGTTGCGGCCACAACCCGTGGAGCGAGAAGGCGCGGGCGTCGAAGCGCTGCGGGGTCTGGTTGCGGCACTCCGGCGCGCGGCCACGGCGCTCGCAGAAGGCCGGCTGCCAGCTCACCGCGAGCAGATAGCGCGGCTCGCCGGTTGGGGCTGGCGGCGTGGCGGTGTCGGCGACCTCGACCAGCCGCCCACAGTCGCGTGCCACCCAGCGCTGGGAAGGCTCGACGCCCTGCAGGCGCAGCAGGTAGTGGCTGGGCTGGTCGGGGCGGTTGGCACCGACCACCGGGTAGCGTGCGCCCGGGTCGAGATGGATCGCCCCGGGGTTGGCGTCGTGACGGATGGCGACGGTGGCCGGGCAGGCGCGTTCGGCGATCAGGGTCGCCGAGAGCGGCGCGGCGCGCAGCGGCGCGAGCGCGCCGAGCGCGAGCAGCAACGCCGCCGTCGCGCGCCATGTCGGCAGCGGTCTGATCGATGGGGTTCGGGTCATACGGTCACGTCCTCGCTGGCGTGGGCCCGGCGCGCGCCGGGCCGATCAATGTCGGTGCGGGTGTGCGGGCGAGGGCAGTTGACGGTACTCCGAGCAGCGTCGTGGCGTCGGCACGCCCTTGCCGGGGTTGAGCAGTCCCGCGGGGTCGAAGGCCGATTTTACCGCGTGGAACTGCGCCAGTTCGCGGGCGCTGAACTGTACGCACATCTGTCCGAGCTTCTCCACCCCGACCCCGTGCTCGCCGGTGATGGTGCCGCCGACCTCGACGCACAGCTCGAGCAGACGGGCGCCGAGCGCCTCGGTGCGTTCGAGTTCGCCGGGACGGTTGGCGTCGAACAGGATCAATGGGTGCAGGTTGCCGTCGCCGGCGTGGAACACGTTGGCCACCGCCAGGTCGTGCTCGGCGGCCAACTCGGCGGTGCGGCACAGCACCTCGGGCAGGGCGCGGCGTGGGATGGTGCCGTCCATGCAGTAGTAGTCGGGGGAGATCCGACCGACGGCGGGGAAGGCCGACTTGCGCCCCTGCCAGAGGCGCACGCGTTCGGCCTCGTCGCGCGAGACCCGCACCTCGGTGGCGCCGGCGCGCGCGAGCAGGGTCTCGACCGCCTCGACCTGAGCGGCGACCTCGGCCTCGGTACCGTCGAGCTCGCAGAGCAGGATGGCGGCGGCCTCGACCGGGTAGCCGGCACCGATGAAGTCCTCGGCGGCGCGGATCGCCGGGCCGTCCATCATCTCCAGTCCCGCCGGGAGGATGCCGGCGGCGATGATCTCGCCCACCGCCGCGCCGGCCCGGCCGACGTCGTCGAAGGCGGCGAGCAGGGCGCGCGCCAGCGGCGGGCGGGGCAGCAGCCGTACCGTCACCTCGACAGTGATCCCGAGCATGCCCTCGGAGCCGATATAGAGCGCGAGCAGGTCGTAGCCGGGGCCGTCGAGCGCCTCGCCGCCGAGTTCGATCAGCTCGCCCGCGGCGCTGACCAGCTTGAGCGCGAGCACGTTGTGCACCGTCAGGCCGTATTTCAGGCAGTGCACCCCGCCCGAGTTCTCGGCGACGTTGCCGCCGATGGTGCAGGCGATCTGGCTGGAGGGGTCGGGGGCGTAGTAGAGCCCGTGGGCGGCGGCCGCCTCGCTGATGGCGAGGTTGCGCACCCCGGGCTGGATCCGCGCCAGCCGCGCCTCGGGGTCGAGCGCGAGGATGCGGTCGAGCCGCGCCAGGCTGAGCACGATGCCCTCGCCGCAGGGCAAGGCGCCGCCCGAGAGGCCGGTGCCGGCGCCGCGCGCGACCACCGGCACCCGACGCTGGTGACACAGCCGCATCACCTGCTGCACCTCGGCGACATCGCGCGGCAGGACCACCAGCAGTGGCGTCTGGCGATAGACCGAGAGCCCGTCGCACTCGTAGGGGCGCACCTCCTCCTCGCGCGCGAGTACCGCCTCGGCGGGGAGGACGGTGCGCAGCGCGCGCGCCAGTTCGGCGCGGCTGGCGCACAGCTCGGGGTCGTCGAACGGACGTCCGGGTGGCTGGATCCGGCTCATCGGCGGTCTCCTCGGCGCTGGGGTCGGTGCCGTCGGTCGGGACGGACGACGGCGTTTGAGCATCGGGTGCGCTTCGCGCTAGAATCGCCACCCCCGGCACCTTTCTTGGGTGCCGGGTCTCCTACCTCAAGGCTGGCGTAGCTCAGTTGGCAGAGCAACTGATTTGTAATCAGTAGGTCGTCGGTTCGAATCCGTCCGCCAGCTCCATCCCCCACGTCCCCGGTCTCTGCCGATCCCGCGTCCCGAGACTTGATCAGGGGCGCTGTGGCCTGGGCGTCATGTTCCTTGCAGGCCTGCCGCTATCGCTCTACCTGAGCTGCTCCCGATTATTGACGACATGCCGCCGTCATGCACCGCCAGTCGGATAGGACTGGCTGGCAGTACCATCGCCGGGACCGGTCCGCTATGTCGCGGTTGCCTCGATGTGTTCTGCCAGATGGGCATCGAAACGGCTCAGGGCCTGCTCGATGTCCGGGTTCTTCATCACGTCGTAGCAGGCGAAGGTCGCGAGCGGCGTCATGTCGAAGAAGCGGAAGTTCATGTGCACGGGGAAGAACAGGTCGTCGACCGAGCGGCCCTGGAAGAGATATTGCCCGGGGTCGTCGAAGGCCGCCCGGGGGGCGTTGAAGGTCAGTGAGAGCATATAGCGCTTGCCGGTCAGGGTGCCGCCGGAGCCGTATTGTTTGGAAGGGTCGCGGCGGGTGCGACCGTCGCCCTCGCACAGCTCACCCTCCATGCCCGCCGAGTAGACCTCGTCCATGTAGCGCTTGAATGTCCAGGGCACGCTCATCCAGTAGACCGGGGTCTGCAGCAGGATGATGTCGGCCCACTGGTGTTTGTCGAGTTCGTCGGCGAGCGTGTAGCCATCGTGGACGACAGTGGTGCGGATGGCGTGACCTTGGTCCCCGAGCCAGGTACGGGCGCGGTCGACGAGCGTGGCGTTGAGCCGGCCGGGTGAGGACGGGTAGGGCTCATGGGCGTTGATGATGAGGATGTTCGACATCGCTGCGGCTCCACCGTGTGAGACTGTGGTGGTATGGTGTGACAACCGGTAACCATCGTCAATCAGTATACTTTTTGTAACTACATGAAGACACCGAAGCCCTCCCTCGAACCGATACCCGATGGGTGCAAGGCCGTCCTCGATGCCTGTCCCGAGCCCTGTCCGATCGAGCGTGGGATGCGCATCATCGGTGGCAAGTGGAAGGGCTCGATTCTCTGGCACCTGCAGGACGGACCGGTACGCTTCAACGACCTGGCGCGCCAGCTCGGCGGTGCCAGCAGGAAGATGATCGCGCAGCGGCTCAGGGAGATGGAGGAGATGGGGCTGGTGGAGCGTACCGTGCTCAGCACCCGCCCGATCGCCGTGACCTACGAGATCACCGCCTTCGGACGCTCGTTGCTGAGCGTGCTGGAGCAGCTCAAGGCGTGGGCCGAGGCCAACGGGGTGTGAGGGTGTCGTGCGTCGCGTGTCAGTGTTCGGTGTCGACCGACTGCCCGTGTGCGGCCTTGAGTTGGTGACGGATCCACAGGCACATCGGGTCGCGGTGGAAGCGCTCGTGCCAGTAGAGGTGGATCTGCGGGCGATCCAGGGTGGTGGTGGTCGGTGCCTCACGCACCACCAGCGCGCGGCCCCGGCTCAGTGTCTCGGCGAAGCGCCGCGGCAGACGGAAGACGACGTCGCTGTGCTCGCAGAAGGCGGCGATAGAACTGAAGCTCGACAGGCGCAGCGGCTCGTTGAGCCGCTCGCCGGGTGCCAGCAGTCCCTGCTCGACCAGCTCTTGCCCGAGTAGGCCGCCGCCGCGACTGGTCAACGAGACCAGGCCGTGACGCGCGGCGATATAACGCTCGAGCGTCAGCTCGCCGCGTGCCAGCGGGTGGTTGGCGTGCATCACCAGCGCGAAGGTCAGTGGCGCCAGGGGGGTGCGGTGGAGTTCGCCGGCGCCGGTGGCGGGGGTGAGCGCCGAAAGCACGAAGTGCACCTCGCCGCGTTCGAGCTGGCCGAAGTGTTCGCGCGGCTCGCTCTGGACCTCCAACACCATTCCCGGCGCCAGCTGGCTCATGCGTGCGAACAGTGGTGGCAGGAACCAGCCGATCTCAGGCTCGGGACCGTGGAAGCGCACCGTCTGGGTCGAGGTCGCCGGGTCGAAGGCCGGGTCGGCGACCAGTCGCGCGGTCTCGGTGAGCAGCTGGCGCAGCCTCGGCAGCAGTCGCTCGGCGCGCGCGCTCGGTACATAGCCGCCGGAGGTGCGCACCAGCAGCGGGTCATCGAACAGGGTACGCAAGCGTTGTAACGCCCGGCTGACGGCGGGCTGACTCATACCGAGCTGCTCGGCGGCGCGCGAGACGTGACGCTCCTCCAAGAGCTGGCGCAGCACCACGAGCAGGTTCAAGTCGAGGTCACGAAGATCCATCCGGTGAATATGCATTATCTCATCTATGCATTGGAAGCATGGTTGGGGGCGGCCTAATCTGGCCGTCCTGAAACCCAATCGCCGCCGCTGCGGCGGCACCAGATGGAGATTGAACGATGCGTCCAGATACTCCCACCAGACTGAGCGGCAATACCATCGCGCTGCACTGGATCGTCGCGGTGATGATGATCGTGCTGACCCTCAGTGGGCTCTACATGGAACAGGCCGGGGTCTATGCGCTCTACCCCTGGCACAAGTCCTTCGGCGTGCTGATCGTGTTGTTCGTGGCACTGCGAGTGCTCTGGCGCATCCGTAACGGCTGGCCTGCGCACGTCGGGCGCTATACCCAGATCGAACAGTGGTTGGCCAGAGTGGTGCACTGGTTGCTGATCGTCGCCACGGTGCTGATGCCGGTCTCCGGCTTTATGATGTCGGCGCTGGGCGGGCACGGCGTGTCGCTGTTCGGGCTGGAGCTGGTGGCGCCGAACCCGGACCCGGCCGACCCGCAGCAGGTGGTGCCGATCAACGCGCTGTTGGCGCAGCTCGGTCACTGGCTGCACGGTCTCGGCGGTAACCTGCTGATCGGTGCCGTGGCGCTGCACCTCGTCGGCGCGCTCAAGCACCATTTGATTGATCGCGACGGCACGCTGCGGCGGATGCTCGGCGCCGAGGTGCAGGTCAGCGGCTGAGGCCGGTCGGTTGGCGCGACGGGCCGGGTTGGTCCGTCGTCGCCGCGCTGCTAGTGTTGCCTCGACATGACCAACCCTGGGAGTGCGAGACATGCGCGACGCGCACCATGACCTGCGAACCGTCACCCTGCACAACGGCGTGCGGATGCCGACCCTCGCCTTCGGCACCGCCTTCGGCGACTGGGTGGGCGCGACCGCCTTCCAGGGCTTCCTCCCCGAACAGGCTTGGCGCGCCGTCGATCTGGCGCTGGACAACGGCTATCGGGCGTTCGACTGTGCCCATGTCTACGGGACCGAGCGCATGGTCGGCACCCTGCTCGGTCAGCGCTTTGCCAGCGGCGCCCTGACTCGCGATGCGGTCTTCATCACCACCAAGCTCGCCCATCCGGCCGCGCCGCCGCACCTCAACGTCTCGCACAAGCGGACCTGGGACGCCGATCGGGTCGAGGACATCGCCCAGCGGGTCCGCGACGACATGGTCGACAGCCTCGATGATCTCGGGCTCGGCTATGTCGACCTGCTGCTGGTGCACTGGCCGGGGAGCTTCAGCGCGCCGCCCGGCGGCGACCCGGAGGTCTCGCGGCGCGTCCGTGCCACCATCTGGCGCGCCTTTTGTGAGCTTGCCGACAAGGGCGCGGCGCGCGCCATCGGTGTCTCCAACTTCACCATCGACCATCTGCGCCAGCTGATCGCCGACGTGCCCGAGCCGGCGTACCGTCCCGCGGTCAATCAGGTCGAGATTCACCCCTATTGCCGGGACCCCGAGCTGGAGGCCTTCTGCCGCGCGCAGGGCATCGTCGTCACCGCCTATGCGCCCTTCGCCAGCGGGGCCTTCGAGTTGCTGCGTGACCCGGTCCTGGTCGCCATCGCCGGGCGTCACGGCAAGAGCCCCGGTCAGGTCGTGTTGCGCTGGCACCTGCAGAGCGGTCGCACCGCGCTGCCCAAGACCTCCAGGGCAGAGCGCATGGTCGAGAACCAGGCGATCCACGATTTCGTCCTCGACGCCGAGGAGATGCGAGCGATCGATGCGCTCGGCGCCGGCGTGGCGCGGCGCACCTGCCCGGATCCCTACACGATCGTCTGAGGACGCGGTCTGTGCGCCGCGCGTGGTTCATGCGCGTCGGCCTCGATGAACGGGGCAGCGACCGACGAGCTGACCGGATCCCACGTTCCTTCGACGGTTGATCGGGTCGCGAAGACGCTGCGGACGGGGTCGACCCGCAGGCCTTCCTTGGCATGGTCTCCCCGTCGATGGGCTCACGGTTGGCGCTGCGTCTTCGTCCGTGGTGGGCTGTGGAGGAGGGGATGCCCGGTCATCCGTTCCCGGGCATGGCGGGTGTGGCTCAGAAGACGTAGCTCAGTCCGACGCCGAAGCTGCGTGGCCGACCCGGATAGCCGATACGGGCGCTGTTGCCTCCCGGGTAGTAGGGGGCGATGTGGTAGCCGTAGAGATCGTAGTCCTCGTCGAGCAGGTTCTCGCCCCAGACATAGAATTCCACGCCCTTTTCCTGGAGCCCGATGCGCAGGTCGAGCTTGTTGTAGGCGTCGAGTTCGAAGTGGTTCTCGGGGTTGGCGGGACGTGAGCCGACGTAGCGGTTGGTCAGCTCGGTGCTCAGGGTGGGCGAGTCGAGCCCCAGGAAGGCCGGTAGCGACCTGATGTAGTTGATGGAGACGCTGGCGCCCCAGTTCGGCACCTCGGGTACCTCGTTGTCGTCCTTGACGGGACTCGCGCTGTCGTCGCCGTCGACCAGGATGTGGGCGTCGAGGTAGGTGACCGCGCCGCTGAGGGTGAGGCCGTTGCCGACCCGCCAGACGCCTTCCAGCTCGACACCCTTGCTCTCGGTGTCGTAGTTCTCGACCAGGGTCGACATCGACTGGGGATCGAAGCTCAGCAGGTGGTCGTCCTTCACCTTGTTGTAGAAGAGCGCGCCGTTGAGTCCGAAGCGACCGTCGGCGCTCTCGAATTTGAAGCCGGTCTCCAGACTGTTGACAGTCGCGGCCTTGTAGGGCGGGTCTTCGCCACCGGCGGTGAAGTTGGTGCCCTCCTGGTTGAAGCCACCGCTCTTATAGCCGCGGGCGAAGAGACCGTAGAGGTTGATCTCCTCGGTCAGCGCATAGCCCAGGGCGATGCGACCGGTCAGGTAGTCGTCGCTCAGGCTCTGCTCGTCGTGCGCCGTGCGGATCGAGCTGGGATTGCTGGGATTGGCGACCCAGTCGGCCTCGTAGTCCTTCTCCTCCCAGGTGTAGCGGGCGCCCAGGGTCAGCTTGAGGCGCTCCATGTTCGGTATGGGCATGGTCGTCTCGCCGAAGACGGCGAGCGCCTCGGTGGTGAAGTCGCGGTCGATCCTGGCGTTGTAGGGATTGTAAGGATAGAAGTTGTCGTAGTTGTCGCGGCTGTCCCAGGTGCGGTCGGAGTAATAGTAATTGACACCGGTGACCCAGAAGAGCTCGGATCCGGGTTTGGAGGATAGACGGATCTCGTTGTTATAGACGGTCTCGTCGGAGACGGTGCTCCAGCGCGCGTCCGGTTGCGTGCCGACGAGTTGCTGATAGGTCCGTCCCTCGTAGATGGGCGTGGTGTTCTTGTTGTCCGACTCCGAGTAGCCGCTCAAGAGCGTCAGCACGGCATGTTTCAGCTCATGGTTGAGTTCGGCGGTGAAGCGGTTCATCCGGTGACTGTCGGAGAGGCTGCCCGAGGGTTGGTTCACCCTGGGGGAATCGCTGTAGGGGTAGAGTACGTAGTCGACGTCGCTGTCCTTCTGCTCCTCGTGACCGGCCGTGAGCAGCAGGCTGGTGCCGACGACGGGCTCCCACAGCAGCGAGCCGCGGACGGCCTGATCGGTCGGCTCGACGACCGGGTCGCCGTCGACCTCGTTGGTCACGAAGCTGTCGATCCGAGAGGTGCGCGCGGCGATGCGGGCGCTGAGGGTCTCGGTCACAGGCCCGCCGACTGCCGCCTCAAGCATCCAGTAATTGTCCTCACCGACCTCGCCGCGTACATAGCCCTCGGTCCAGCGCGTCGGCCGGCGGGTGGTGATGTTGACGGCCCCGGCCTCGGAGTTGCGCCCGAACAGGGTGCCCTGTGGACCCTTGAGGACCTCGACGCGCTCGACGTCGAGCAGGTTCATCGTCGAGCTGGTCGCCGAGAGCGGCAGGCCGTCGAGGTTGATGACGACCGAGGTGTCCTCGCCGCTGACCTTCTGCAGCGAACCGACGCCGCGGATACGCAGCGTCCGGTTGCTCATACCCATGTTCGAGACGAAGTCGACGCTCGGTGTCTGTTGCAGCATCTGGCTCAGCGAGCGCAGCCGCCGCTCCTCGAGTTGCTCGCCACTGACGGTGGAGATGCTGAAGGGGATGTCCTTGGCTAGCTCGGCGGCTCGGCGCGCGGTGACCGTCAGGGTGTCGAGGGTCACCGCGGCCTCGCTTGCCGCATCGTCGGCTTCCTCGGCCAGTGCGTTTGCGGTGGTGCCGAGGCATAAGGCGCCGGCGATTGCCAGGGCGACCGGCTGTCTTCGGCGTCCGTTGCACGCGGTTCGGGGCCACGCAGCCGGGTCTCTGGTATTGCGTCGAGTCATGTTGAACCACCTGTCTTAAGAGGGACGTCGTGCCTGCGCCGCGATGGACGTGAGTCAATCTCGCGGGCTGAATGGCGTGTCGGCGGCGGGGAGACAGGACGGCTTGGTGGGCGTTTGCGATACGGGGGGCAGTGGCAGAGGTGACTGTCGTCGATCTCGTGTTCGATCTATTTGATGTGCAGACCGAGCAACCGCCTGGTGAAGCGTGAGTCGGGCATCGCTCGCGGTGCGCCGTCGGCCAGGATCCGTCCTTCGCATGCAATGCCGCGGCCGTTCGTCGAGATCCCCGTGCCGATGCCTATTTTAAATGAAAACGAATATCGATTTCATTAATTTTGATAAACCCTTGCCTGCACCATGATGTCGAGCGCTGATCTGGTCATGGGGCGCATAGCCTCCACGTCTGCGGTGATCGAGGACATGCTGGAGCAGCGCCCGCGCAAGACCGAGGGCGTTGCTGATAGTGAAATCTCGGGTAAAGGCTGCGCTGCCTCGGCATCAGTCGACGACCTCGACGCGGTCGCCGAGCCGCAGGCGCTCGAAGAGAAAGCGGGCATCCTGCTCGCCGACGCGTACGCAGCCGTGCGAGTCGGGGTAGCCGGGAAGCCAGCCCTCGTGGAGGAAGTAGTGGCCGTGGAACTGGATGGCGTAGGGCATCCACGCCTGCCAGCCGAGCTGGTTGGTGTAGCGCGAGGAGACCTTGTCGATGTCCTTGGCGAGCACGGCGAAGCGCCCGCGCGGGGTGGGGTGGCCGGCGCGGCCCGATGAGATCGGGCCGCTGTGCACCGGCTCGCCGTCCTCGATATAGGTGAAGCGCTGCTCGCCGAGATCGATGCGGATGGTGCGCCTGGCGGCGTCGCTCGGCCCGCTCGGCGGTCCGGGGTCGGTGGTCGGGGGTGTTCCAGGTGGTTGTGGTTCGGTGGCGACCGTGGCGGGTGCGGTCGCGACTGGGGCGTCGACCGGTTCCGGCGCGGGGCGCTCGGGCGGCGCCGCGCAGCCGCTGCCAAGTAGGGTCAAGGCGAGCAGGATGGTCGGGGCGGTGGCGGGATGGTTTCGGTCTGTCGCCGTGTCGCTCGGCTGCTCCATGGTTCGCTCCCTCGGCGTGCCCACCCGTCTCCGAGGCCGGGGCTCGCCGGTTTGGATCCGCGTCGCGCCCTCCCTGTCCGCGCCGCCCGGCGGCTCATAGCACCGAGATCCGCACCTCGTAGACCCCGCCGATCACCACGTACTCGTCCTCGCCCTTGAGCAGGTCGGGGAGCAGCCGGTTGTAGAAAAACACCTTGGGGCGCGGCACCTCGGTTTCGAGGATGTAGTCGCCGAACTCGTCGGCGCGCTCACGCTCGCTGGTGAAGCTGTTGAGGTTGTTGAGCAGCACGCGGTAGCGATGGCGTCCGACCCGTTCGAGGACCTCGTGTTCGTCGATGCGGTTGACCCCGCGATAGAGCCGCAGGTGGGTGCGCCCGGGGTCGCGGCGCTGCAACTCGTACTGGCCATAGGTGTAGAGCAGGTCGAGCTGGGCCTCGAGGGCGTTGGTGGCATAGAGACCCTGGGCGCCGGCGGCGATATAACGCAGATAGGTCTCGCTGGTGCGTTCGTGTAGGGGGCCGGCATGGTGGCGGGCGAGTAGGCCGAAGCGGCTCTCCACCCAGCGCTTGAGTACCGCCCCTTCGCGTCCATCGGCGTCGAACGACCAACCGCGCACCAGGCGTCGGTAGTCGGCCTTGGCGCGTCCGCGTCTGTCGCGGCCGAGTCCGGCCTCTTCGGGGCGATCGAGGAGGAAGCGCCAACGCATGTAGTCCTGGAAGTGGTGAGCGCGGTCGCGGGGCTCGGGGATGGCGTCGAGGTTGCGCAGGAGCGGGGTGTGGAGCGGGGCGATGCCGTCGAGTTCGAGATCGATCGGGTGTTTTTGATAGGTGAGGCTACCGAGGATCACCGCCGGCAGGTTGCAGCGGTTGAGCGGGAGGCGGACGCGGGCCGGGAGCGAGGGCAGCGGCGGGGCGACACGGTGGGTCGATTGTCTGTTGCTATCCATACACCCCTTACGGCTTTGTCGTGGATGCGACCATCCGAGTGGACCCCGATCGGCTTTCAATAATCGATCATAATCAATGCGGTAGGTCGTTTGCTTGATGTTGGCACAAGGGCTGCAAATGCCCTTGTGTGGATGACATCGAGCAACGCTCGCGAGTGCGGGCCAACGAGAGGAACCTACCATGGCAACACGACAGTGCGCCATCTACGGCAAGGGCGGCATCGGCAAGTCGACGACCACCCAGAACCTGGTCGCCGGGCTCGCCGAGCTGGGCAAGCGGGTGATGATCGTCGGGTGCGACCCCAAGGCCGACTCGACCCGGTTGATCCTGCACTCCAAGGCCCAGGAGACCATCATGCAGATGGCCGCCGACGCCGGCTCGGTCGAGGACCTGGAGCTTGAGGACGTGCTCAAGGTCGGCTTCGGCGACATCAAGTGTGTCGAGTCCGGCGGTCCCGAGCCGGGTGTCGGCTGCGCCGGTCGCGGCGTCATCACCGCGATCAACTTCCTCGAGGAAGAGGGTGCCTACGAGGAGGATCTCGACTTCGTCTTCTACGACGTGCTCGGCGACGTGGTCTGCGGTGGCTTCGCGATGCCGATCCGCGAGAACAAGGCGCAGGAGATCTACATCGTCTGTTCCGGCGAGATGATGGCCATGTACGCGGCCAACAACATCGCCAAGGGCATCGTCAAGTACGCCAGTTCTGGCGGCGTGCGTCTCGCCGGGCTGATCTGCAACAGCCGCAATACCGCCCGCGAGGACGAGCTGATCATGGAGCTTGCGCGTCAGCTCGGCACCCAGATGATCCACTTCGTCCCCCGCGACAACATCGTGCAGCGTGCCGAGATCCGTCGCATGACGGTCATCGAGTACGACCCCAAGTCGGGCCAGGCCGACGAGTACCGCACGTTGGCGCAGAAGATCATCGATAACCAGATGTTCGTGGTGCCGACGCCGATCTCGATGGATGCACTCGAGGACCTGCTGATGGAGTTCGGCGTGCTCGAGGAAGAGGACGAGAGCATCGTCGGTAAGACCGCAGCAGACGAGGCGGTGGCCTGAACCCCGTTCCAACCCCTTGTGCGGACACGCCGCCGTCGGCGACGTCCTGCCCCCCCAGCGTTTCTCACCGCGCGACCGTCGGCGGATTGGCCGCGGCGCCGTATAGAGGACACAGCATGTCGACCATGACCCTCGAAGAGACCAAGGCCCTCATCCAAGAGGTGCTCGAGGCCTATCCCGACAAGGCGCGGAAGGACCGCGCCAAGCATCTCGCGGCCAACGACCAGTCGGTCGAGCAGTCGAAGAAGTGCATCATCTCCAACCGCAAGTCGCAGCCCGGGGTGATGACCATCCGCGGCTGTGCCTACGCCGGCTCCAAGGGCGTGGTGTGGGGGCCGATCAAGGACATGGTGCACATCTCCCACGGCCCGGTCGGTTGTGGTGCCTATTCGCGCGCCGGGCGTCGCAACTACTACACCGGCCACACCGGGGTGAACACCTTCGGCACGATGAACTTCACCTCCGATTTCCAAGAGAAGGACATCGTCTTCGGCGGGGACAAGAAGCTCGAGAAGCTGATCGACGAGATCGAGCAGCTCTTCCCCCTGGTCAAGGGCGTGAGCGTGCAGTCGGAGTGTCCGATCGGCCTGATCGGCGACGACATTGAGGCGGTGGCCAAGAAAAAGACCAAGGAGCACGGCAAGCCGGTGGTGCCGGTACGCTGCGAGGGCTTTCGCGGCGTGTCGCAGTCGCTCGGGCACCATATCGCCAACGACGCGATCCGCGATCACGTGCTCGGCAACCGCGATGACGACGAGGGTTTCGAGACTAGCCCCTATGACGTGGCCATCATCGGTGACTACAACATCGGCGGTGACGCCTGGTCCTCGCGCATCCTGCTCGAGGAGATGGGGCTGCGGGTGGTGGCTCAGTGGTCGGGCGACGGTACCCTACCGGAGATGGAGCTGACCCCTAAGGTCAAGCTCAACCTGATCCACTGCTACCGCTCGATGAACTATATCAGCCGCTACATGGAGGAGAGGTACGGCATCCCGTGGATGGAGTACAACTTCTTCGGGCCGACCAAGATCGCCGAGTCGCTGCGCAAGATCGCCGCCTTCTTCGACGAGACCATCCAGGCCAACGCCGAACGGGTCATCGCCAAGTACCGGACCGAGTACGAGGCGGTGATCGCCAAGTACCGTCCGCGTCTCGAGGGTAAGAAGGTGATGCTCTATGTCGGCGGGTTGCGACCGCGTCACGTCATCGGCGCCTACGAGGACCTCGGCATGGAGGTCGTCGGCACCGGTTACGAGTTCGCCCACAACGACGACTACGACCGCACCATTCAGGAGATGGGCAATGCGACCCTGCTCTATGACGACGTCACCGGTTACGAGTTCGAGGCCTTCGTCAAGCGCGTCAAGCCCGACCTGATCGGCTCGGGGATCAAGGAGAAGTACATCTTCCAGAAGATGGGCGTGCCCTTCCGCCAGATGCACTCCTGGGACTACTCGGGTCCGTACCACGGCTACGACGGCTTTGCCATCTTCGCCCGCGACATGGACATGACCGTCAACAACCCCTGCTGGAACAGCATGCAGGCCCCCTGGCTCAAGCCGACCGCGGTCGAGACCGAGGCGATTGCCGCCAGCGCCTGAGGCAGCACTGCAGTAGATGGACCGCCGAGGCGCGAAGGGCGCAAAGGTGTCCACCAAGGTTTGGCCTTCTGCCGTGCGGTGGAGCCAGCCGACCTGCCAGTACCCCTTGGTGTCCTCTGCGTCTTTGCGGTTCAAGATCTTCTCTTTCCCAGGACCCGATGCCGTCGTCCGCGGATTTGCGGCGCGGTAGGAGCACACGCCATGAGCCAGACCGTCGACAACATCAAGCCCTGTTACCCGCTGTTCTGTGACGCGGATTATGCCGAGAGCCTCGCCAACAAGCGCGCGACCGTCGAAGAGATCGTCTCGCCCGAGCGTATCGAGGAGACCTTTGCCTGGACCACCAGCGCCGAGTACCAAGAACTCAATTTCCAGCGCCAGGCGCTGACCATCAATCCGGCCAAGGCCTGTCAGCCGCTCGGCGCGGTGCTCTGCTCGCTCGGCTTCGAGAAGACGCTGCCCTATGTGCACGGCTCGCAGGGCTGTGTGGCCTACTTCCGCACCTACTTCAACCGTCACTTCAAGGAGCCGGTGGCCTGTGTCTCGGACTCGATGACCGAGGACGCGGCGGTGTTCGGCGGCCAGAAGAACATGTTCGACGGGCTGGAGAACGCCCGCGCGCTCTACAAGCCGGAGATGATCGCCGTCTCCACCACCTGCATGGCCGAGGTCATCGGTGACGACCTCAACGCCTTCATCGGCAACGCGCGCAAGGAGGGGCATGTCCCCGAGGACTTCCCGGTGCCCTTCGCCCACACCCCGAGCTTCGTCGGCAGCCATACCACCGGCTGGGACAACATGTTCGAGGGCATCCAGCGCTACTTCACCCTCAACGCGATGGAAGACAAGGCGGTCGGCTCCAACGGCAAGATCAACCTGGTGCCGGGCTTCGAGACCTATCTCGGCAATTACCGGGTGATGCACCGGATGATGCAGGAGATGGGGGTCGACTACAGCCTGCTGTGCGATCCCGCCGAGGTGCTCGATACCCCGGCCGACGGTGCGTACCGGATGTACGACGGCGGCACCCCGATCGCCGAGGTCAAGGACGCGCCCAACGCCGTCGACACCCTGTTGCTGCAGCCCTGGCAGCTGGTCAAGACCAAGAAGTTCACCCAGCAGACCTGGAAGCACGATGTCCCGGCACTCAACATCCCGATGGGGCTGGCGTGGACCGACGACTTCCTGATGAAGGTCTCCGAACTCACCGGCAAGCCGATCCCCGAGTCGCTGACCCGCGAGCGCGGTCGTCTGGTCGACATGATGACCGACAGCCACACCTGGCTGCACGGCAAGAAGTTTGCGCTCTACGGTGACGCCGACTTCGTCATGGGCATGACCCAGTTCCTCATGGAGCTGGGCGCCGAGCCGACCCACATCCTCTGCAGCCACGCCAACAAGCGCTGGAAGAAGGCCGTCGAGAAGCTGCTCGCCGAGTCGCCTTATGGCGCCTCGGGCAAGGTCTACATCAACCACGACCTCTGGCACCTGCGTTCGCTGTGCTTCACCGACAAGCCCGACTTCCTGATCGGCAACAGCTACGGCAAGTTCATCCAGCGCGACACCCTGCACAAGGGCAAGGACGCCGAGGTACCACTGATCCGCCTCGGCTTCCCGATCTTCGACCGTCACCACCTCCACCGCATGACCACCCTGGGCTACGAGGGTGCGATGTACATCCTCACCACCCTGGTCAACGCGGTGCTCGAGCGTCTTGACGAGGAGACGCGCGAGATGGGCGTGACCGACTTCAACTACGACCTGGTGCGCTGACCTGGAACCGCGAAGGCGCCAAGGACGCAAAGGTGTGATGGGCGCGTCCCGCTGCCTTCGCGGTCGAGCCACGCACGTGGGGTGCGCTGCCGACCATCGCTCGCCCGACTCTTGGTGGACGCAAAGGCTGTTCGCAAGGTCGCCCGGGGCGAAACACAAGCAGGTCCGTAAGCACCCCATGTGTGCCGATCCATCAGATGCGCGCGGGCCGGAGAGCCTGGAAACCGAATGCCGTGGACGGGGTAGGTGCTGTTGGCGCTCTTCGCGTCTTCGCGGTTTTTCCCGCCGCATCGCAGACAAGGCGAAACCGATGCCTAACGTGATGATCCGCAAGAACGAAACCGGGGCGCTGCTTTTCTATGTCGCCAAGAAGGACATGGAAGAGACCATCGCCTCGGTCGAGCAGGACAGCGCCGAGCGCTGGGGCGGGGAGGTGGCGTTGACCGACGGCTCGCGCTGGTACATCGACCCGATCAGCCCGCCGCCGAACTTCCCCACGACGCTGCGTTTCCGCCGCGTGGACGACTAAACCGCCCTGAGGAGGCACCCCATCATGGCCTATCAAATCCTGCGCGACCTGTGCACCGCCTGTGGCGACTGCGAGCAGGCTTGCCCGAGCCACTCGATCAGCCCCTGGAAGGGGGTCTACCGGATCGATGCCGCCACCTGTACCGAGTGCGACGGCGAGGGCGAGCCGGGGATGCCACAGTGCCTCGACGCCTGCATGGAAGAGGACTGCATCGTCCCGGCCTGAGCCGGATCCGGCCCGTCCCGATGCGCTGGGACGGGTCCCGCCAACACCAGGGAGTCACCCTCATGACCGCCGTACCACTCTCCGACGACATCGCGCTGCGCATCGGGCTTGCCGCCCGGATCCTCCCCGAGATCGGTGTCGCGCGTCTGTTGCGCGTGCTCGACTCCGCCCTGGGGCTACCTCCGACCGCTGACACGCTCGAGCGTCTGCGATTGCGCGATCTGCGCCAGGGTGCCGACGGCGCGCTCGCCGATCTCGAGCCCGAGCGGCTGAAGGATGCGCTCGCCATCCTCAGGGGCGAGGTCGGTGACACCCAACCGCCCCCCTTGCCCGAGCCCTATGTCGAGGGTGAGCTGCCGGGCTCGATCCGGGTCGCTTGCGCCTCGGACTCGGGCGAACAGCTCGATGGTCACTTCGGCGCGGCGCGCCGCTTCCTGGTCTATCAGGTCTCGACCGCGGAGATCCGGTTGATCGAGGTCCGTGAGATCGACGACGGTCGGGCCGAGGACGATCGCAACAGCTATCGTGCCGGCCTGATCGCCGACTGTCAGCTGCTCTACGTCGCCTCGATCGGGGGGCCGGCGGCGGCCAAGGTGGTCAAGGTCGACGTCCACCCGATCCGCCTCGGTGCTGGTGGTGAGATCCGGGAGCACCTGCGTGCGCTGCAGGACGTGCTTGCCGGGCATGCTCCGCCGTGGCTGGCCAAGGTCATGCGCCAGGGCGTTGCCCCGGCCGGGGGGGCGGCATGATCGCGCCCGAGCGCATCGAGCAGGTTGTTGCCGTGGTCTCGCGCATCGGTGCCAACGCGCAGACCGTGCAGGCGTTGCGCGAGAGTTTCGACGAGCTGCACTTCACCCTCTGTCTGGAGGATGAGGTCGGCGTCCGCGAGCCCTATCGCGAGCTGCTCGGGGTGAGCCTCTATCTGGTCGGCGCCGGCGCCTCGGGGTGCGCCGCCCTGACCGATGACCCGGATGCGGCCAGCGGGCTGCTGCTCGCCACCCACGCATGAGCCGGGGCCGGCCCGTGCTCCTGTCACCGAATCGAGTCCAGTCCGATGACGATGATCGCCAACACCTCCGTCCGTCCGCCTGTCGGCGAACTCGAACAGGCCATCGCCCGGGTCTGTCGGGATTGGTCGCCAGGGGGTGGGGTTGCGGCCTTGAGCGAGCGCCTCCAGGCGATGTTTCCTGGGCAACCGCTGCGCCATGTCCTCACCCGTGGTGGTTGGTATCGACTGGGGGGCGTGATCGACCTCGAGGGCCGGCGGGTGGCTGAGCAGGTCCGCCCCTGGGCCGAGGCCGCGTTCGCCGCCGCGGGTGGAGATCTGGAGCGCTTGCTCGACGGCCTGCCCCTGGGGCGGCTGTTCGTCACCCGCGTCGAGGGCCGTACCCACTATCTGAGCGTTGCCACTGGCCCGGCCCCCGAGGCCGCCATCCAAATCGAGCTCGAGGAGCTGAGAGAGGTACTCGAGCGCCCGCTGACCGACCCCGATTGGTACCCGGAGGGGCTTGCCGAATTCGTCGATCCGACCGACTTCCCCAGACTCGAACCCGAGCCGGTGGCGCCGCCGCGTCTGGTGTTGCGGCGTGTGTTGCGGTTACAGCCGCTGCTCGCCCGGACCGGGTACGGTTGTGGATTACCGCGCTTTCTCGCCGACTGGATACGAAGCTCAGCCGCCGAGCAGGTGCAATTCTGTCACCACTGGATTGTCGCGGTACGCGATGAGGATGGACATGACCGTGCGCGGCCGGTGGCGGCTACCGGTACCCCGGATGTGTCACTACAGTGGGTCGATGGGGTGCGTGGCGCGGCCCTGGCCAATCGGCTCCACGCCTTCGATCGCAGCCAGGGCTATCCCTTCGCCTGGTACTTCCACATGCTCTCCGACCCGCGGGTGTCGCACCGGCTCGCCGCAGCGGTGCATGCCGATCTGATGGGGGCCTATGCCTACCTGCCGGCACGCGACCTGCGGATACTGCGTGATTGGTGTCGGGAGCCATATGGGGTCTGACCCGCTGGTTTGAGATCGACTGCGGCCCTGCGGTTTCGAGGCGGTGCTAGAATCGGGCCTCGGAGGCATGCCGGTTTGCGCATGCCGACCTGACAGGCAGTCCTGCCTTCATCACCGCACCGCGCTTGCGCGGGTGGTCAACCAGGGGAGTTGGTTATGAAATGCGTCATGCTCCTGACCGGAAACGGCCCGATCGTGATCCTGACCTCTTACGATTCGATCGAGAACCCGAAGCTGCTCGATCGCCTCAACAACAAGGGGATCCCCAAGTTTCTCGCCTATGAGATCCCGCTGGAGTTGGCCGAACAGCGTTATGGCGGCCACTTCCGTAAGGTCACCAACGGTTTTACCGAGACCGACGACCTGCGGGTGCTCGATCACAACGGCCATCGCGCCTTCAACCTGTTCAGCTGGGACGAGCTGGGCGAGCCGCTGGCCCACGAGGCCCCGCTCTCGACCCATATCTAGTTCCCCCGCCCGGCCCGGCGTGGGCCGGGCGGTCAACGGTCAACCCTCACAGTAGGCTGTGGCTGGTGCTCACCCCCGCCATCACGATGGCCACCACACTCATCAGCTTGACCAGGATGTTGAGACTCGGTCCCGAGGTGTCCTTGAAGGGATCGCCGACGGTGTCGCCGATCACCGAGGCGCGATGGGCGCGTGAGTTCTTGCCGCCGTGGTGCCCGGCCTCAATGTGTTTCTTGGCGTTGTCCCAGGCGCCGCCCGAGTTCGATAGGAACACCGCCAGCACGAAACCGCTCGACAGCCCCCCGACCAGCAGCCCGATCACCCCCGCCACACCCAGCAGCAGGCTCACCGCCACCGGCGCGCTCACCGCGATCAGCGCCGGCACCAGCATCTCGCGCTGGGCGCCGAGCGTCGAGATCGCCACGCAGCGCTCGTAGTCCGGCTCCGAGGTGCCGGCGAGGATGCCGGGGTCGGTGCGGAACTGACGGCGCACCTCCTCGACCATCAGCCCGGCGGCGCGGCCCACCGCCTGCACCGTCAGCCCACTGAAGACGAAGGCGACCATCGCCCCGAGCAGTACCGCCACCAGCACCGCGGGGTTGAGCAGGGTGACGTCGAAATAGTCCATGAAGTCGGCGAGGGTCGCCCCGGCGGTGGCGACCACCACCTCGTGACCGAGTTCGAGGCTGGCGACCCCGGTGCGGATCAGCTCGATGCGTACCACCTCGACATAGGAGGCGATCAGCGCCAGCGCGGTGAGCGCCGCCGAGCCGATGGCGAAGCCCTTGCCGGTGGCGGCGGTGGTGTTGCCGAGGGCGTCGAGGGCGTCGGTGCGGGCGCGGACCTCGGGGCCGAGGCCGCTCATCTCGGCGTTGCCACCGGCGTTGTCGGCGATCGGCCCGTAGGCATCGCTCGCCAGGGTGATGCCGAGCGTCGAGAGCATCCCTACGGCGGCGATCGCCACGCCGTAGAGCCCCTGATTGAGCGCGCCCGGGTCGAAGCCCGAGGCGCAGAGGAAGGCGACCAGGGTGCCGGCGCCGACGGCGAGGATGGGCACCGCCGTCGACAGCATCCCCACCCCGATGCCGGCGATGATCGCCGTCGCCGGTCCGCCCTCGGCCTGGTTGGCGATGTGCAGCGTCGGCGCATAACTCGGCGAGGTGTAGTACTCGGTGGCGCGCCCGACGACGATGCCGGTGAGCAGTCCGCTGACCACCGCGCCCCAGATCCCCCAGGGGTTGGCGACGCCGAGCGCCCACAGCAATGGTGCGCTGGCGACGATGATCAGCGCTGCGGCGGTGTTGACCCCGCGCGAGAGGGCGCCGAGCAGGGCGCGCTGGTCGGCGCCCTCGCGGGTACGCACCAGGAAGACCCCGAGGATCGACAGCAGCACGCCGAGCCCGGCGATGGCGATCGGTGCTACCACTGCCTTGATCTGGAGTGTCGGGTCGCCGACATAGGCCGCGGCGCCGAGGGCGCAGGCGGCGAGGATCGAGCCGCAGTAGGACTCGAACAGGTCGGCGCCCATGCCGGCGACGTCACCGACGTTGTCGCCGACGTTGTCGGCGATCACCGCCGGGTTGCGCGGGTCGTCCTCGGGGATGCCGCTCTCGACCTTGCCGACCAGGTCGGCGCCGACATCGGCGGCCTTGGTGAAGATGCCACCGCCGACTCGGGCGAACAGCGCCTGCATCGAGGCGCCCATGCCGAAGGTCAACACCGTGGTGGTGACCAGCACCATGCGCACCCCGGTATCCTCGCCGGCCGGCAATAACCAGTCGGCGAGGGCGAACCAGACGACGATGTTACCGAGTCCGAGCCCGACCACCACTAGCCCCATCACCGCGCCGCTACGAAAGGCGATGCGCAGCGCCTGGGGCAACGAGGTCCGTGCCGCCGCGGCGGTACGGGTGGCCGCGCGGGTGGCCGTCTGCATGCCGATGTAGCCGGCCAGCGCCGAGAACAGCCCGCCGCAGACGAAGGTCGCCGGCAGCCAGGTGCTCTGCAGGCCGAACCCGTGGGAGAGCAGCGCGAACAGCGCGGTGAGTAACGCAAACACCAGCAGCATCAGCCGGTACTGCTGGCGCAGATAGGCCATGGCGCCGTGGCGGACATGGTCGCCGATCTCGCGCATGCGCGCGTTGCCCTGGTCCTCGGCGAGCATCTCGCGGAAGAAGCGCGTCGCGACCACCAGTGCGCTGAGGGCGGCGACGGGGGCGATCCAGAAGGCGATCTCATTCATCGGGTGTCTCCCTGACGGGGTTGCAGGTCATTCGAGCGGACCGAGCTGGGCCGAGCGCCACCAGTCGCGGTATTGGTCCTCGAGCATCCCGTGATCGGGGAAGCGATAGTAGGCGAAGTCCTGCTGATCGCCGACATAGAAGCCGTTGCGCACCATGCGGTAGAACACCCCGGCCTTGACCTGGCGCAGCACCAACTTGCTCGATTTGGTGGTGGCGTCGCTGTTGAGTTCGACCAGGACGTCGCGCAGATGGGCGAGATTGGGGTAGGGCAGGTCGTCAGCGGCACCGTGTTCGGGGTCGGTGGCGAGGGCGCCGAGGTGGAGTTCGGAGAACACCACCCGGGGCACGTGCACGGGATTGCCCGGGTCGGTGATGAAGTCGCAGAAATCGTGCGGTTCGAGCCGGCTGGCGACCAGCGGGGTGACCGGGCTGAACTCCTGGTAGAGGTGCGAGCGCGGCTGTGGGCTGGGGCTGTAGGGGGTGCGCTCGAGGGTCAGGGTCTTGCCGTCGTTGGTGACCAGATGGAGGTTGCCGAGGGCGGCGACCGGGATGCGTTCGAGCACCCGGTAGATGGCGAGATAGACCGAGCGTTTGAGCGCGCCCTCGGGGGTGCGCACACAGCGTTCGGCGATCAGCTCGAAGGGGAAGTCGGCGTTGCGGAACCCGGGGTCGACCTCGAAGAAGATCGATTCACCCTGGACGTGGACCTTGGCGCCGATCGAGTAGTAGCTACCGAACGCCTGGGGGTCGAGCATCGAGGCGATCAGCGCCTGCGGGATCAGTGAGAGATAGAGGTGCTGCGGATCGGACATGCGAGGCCTCGCCTTGGCGGTGGCGCCGGCCGGTGATGCCGGCGCATCCCTGTCACTATAGATCAGTGAGATGACGAGGATGTCAGGCGGTGTCAGGCCCCGTTCTTGCAGAACGCACCTCACGGACCTGGTGTGGGTCCATCACGGTGCGTCGTCTGGTGGCGTGTTGGCTTGAATCGCAGGCGTTTGAAGGGTGGTGTGTGGCCGAGTGGGTCCGAATCCCTTGGTCGCAAAGCCGACAGCCATGTGCGATTCGCGCCTTGACGGACGCATCCCGAATCCCTGTCATCGTGGAGAGACCGGACCGATGCTGCTCGATATCTATCAACAACAGGAGCTGTTCTGGCTCAAGACCTTGTTCGGCACGCCGAGCCGGGCGGACCTACAGGTCTTTCGCGGCGAGTTCGTGGTGCTCGAGGGTGAGCTCAAGACCACCACCGGTAAGCGCTCCCCACCCAAGGCAGTGCTCAAACAGGCGGTCCTGGTCGCCGACGAGACCCGGCTGCGGATGGTGGCGGGCAACTTCGCGAGCATCGACGAGCTGCCCGAGTTCGTCACCCGTTTCCATACCGCGCTCGCCGCGGACTGTCGGCCGCTGTTGTTCGTCGACAACATCGCCGAGAGTGCCGAGGTCGAGATCCTGGGGCATCCCTATGTGCTGATCCAGCACAGCGACGGCGTGGTGTGGAACGCCCTCACCGAGCGCTGCTATCTCGACAAGCAGGACCTCAAGGGGCTCTCCGGCGAGGACAAGGTGATCCGGGTGTTCGAGGCCCTGGCCGACTACCGGCCGGGCCTGCCGAGCCACGATCTGGAGACCCTGCTCGCGACCAAAACCGAGGTCAGGCGCGCCACCTGGGGCGCGGTCTGACCCGCCCGGCGGGGCGGGCGGGTCAGGGCGTCTCGCGCAACAGCCGTCCGGCCCGCCACACCAGCGCCACCACCGGGATGCCGATGAGGGTGGTGAAGATGAAGAAACCGGGATAGCCGAGGGTGTCGACCAGCGAGCCCGAGTAGCCGCCGAGCACCTTGGGTAGTAGTGTCATCAACGAGCTGAAGATGGCGTACTGCACCGCGGTGAAGGAGACGCTGGTCAGACTCGAGAGGAAGGCGACGAAGGCCGCGCTGGCCAGTCCGGCGGCGAGGTTGTCGGCACTGACCGCGAGATAGAGCAGCAGCGGCTCGTTGCCGGCATAGGCCAGCAGTACGAATACCAGGTTGGTGAGGGCGGCGAGCACGGCGCCGAGCAATAGGATGCGCATCACCCCGAAGCGGGTGGCAAGGACGCCGCCGAGCAGCCCGCCGAGGATGCTGACCAGCACCCCGAAGGTCTTCACTGCCGAGGCGATCTGCGGCTTGGTGAAGCCGATGTCCTGGTAGAAGACGTTGGCGATCACCCCGAGGACGATATCCGAGATCCGGTAGAGACCGATCAGCGCCAGCAACAGTACCGCAGTGCGCAGTCCGTAGCGCGCGAAGAAATCGGCGACCGGTTCGATCCAGGTCTCGCGTGCCAGCCGCCGCTCGAGCAGGCCGAGGCGTACCAGTCCCCAGCCGACCGTCGCCGCCACGGCGATGGCCACAGCGAGATGGGCCACCTCCAGCGCGAAGCGCAACAGCGCGTCGCCAGCGGGCGCGGCGAACAGCGGCGCGCCGAGGAAGAAGGCGCTGACAAAGCTCGCCGCCACCACCACGAACACCACCACCAGACGTAGATAGTCACGTCCCGGATAGGGGTGTGCGAGCCGTTCTCTGGCCTCGGGTTCGCGCATCAGCAGGGTGGTGACGAGCCCGACGCCCAGAGTGGCGGCCATTACCAGATAGGTGTCGCGCCAGGCCGTGTAGCTGTAGGCCTCGGCCGTCGAGCCGAACCAGGCGGCTAGATAGAGCGCGCCGGCCCCGGAGACCACCATGCCGATGCGGTAGCCGGCGATATAGGTCGAGGACATCAACGCCTGCAGTCGAGGTGGGGCCGACTCGATGCGCAGGGCATCGATGACGATGTCCTGGGTGGCGGCGGTCAGCCCGAGCAGGGTGGCGGCCAGCGCCATGCGCGCGAGTGCCGGCTCGCCACCGGCGGGGTCGGTGAGGGCCATCAGCACGATCGCCCCGGCGACCCCGATCTGGGCGAGCAGCAGCCAGCCGCGGCGGCGTCCGAGCGCCTGGGTGAGCAGGGGGAGCGGCAGGCGGTCGACCAGCGGTGCCCAGACGAATTTGAACGAATAACCGAGTGCGGCCCAGCTGAAGAAGGTCACCGCGTTGCGCTCGATGCCGGCCTCACGCAGCCACAGCGATAGTGAAGAGAAGATTAGCAACAGCGGGATCCCGGCCGAGAAGCCGAGGAAGAGCATCGCCAGCACCCGCCGGTCGAGCAGGGCGAGCAGGGTCTGTCGCCAGCCGGTCACGGCCTGGCTGTGAGGGTCGGGCATGTGCGGTCCGGTGGGGTTGGAGCGGTGGTGTCGGGGTACGCTAGCGGGATGGGGCGGTCCAACGCAAGTGTGTTCGAGACCCTTGTCCCGGTGGGTGTACTACCCTTGGGGCAATCGTCGTGTCCGGCGCTGGGGCCGGACACCATTCATGCTGACAGGAGGTGGCATCGTGTCGAGTCCCGCTGCAGGCAGTCTGCGTCGTTTGTTCCTGGCCGAGTGGCCCTATGTGGTGCTCTATGTCGCGGTCATCATCGGGGTTGGGTTGACCAATCTGGCCCCCGCGACCGCACTGCTCTACTGGCAGATATTGATCCCGCTGTTCGGTGCGCTCGCGCTGTGGGTCGGTTGGGACGGTTTCGAATCCGGCTCGAGCGCACGCGCGGTCTTCGTGGTCCGCACCCTGGCACATTGGGCGACGCTGTTCGTGCTGGTACGGCTGCTCTATCTGCCGCAGCTCCAGGCCGTGTTCGACAACGCAGTGATGGGGCTGATGATGGTGCTGTTGCTCGGCTTCTCGGCGTTGCTCGCGGGCATCTATGGCCGTTTACGGATGGTCGGGGTAGGGGTGGTGCTGATGTTGAGCGCAGTGGCGATCGCCCTGCTTGACGATGCGGCTGTGGCGGTGGCCGTGGTGGCCGTGGTGGTGGTCGTCGTCGCCACCCTGGTGTGGCAGCGGCGTCAGCTCGAGGCCGGCAAATAAAAAGGCCACCGCATCCGCCGCCACGGATTGCGATGGCCAACAACAGGGGGGCACGGGGAGGAGTCCGTGTCCCCCGGGGTGCTCAGTTGTGTCGCTTCGCGGCCAGGTGTGTCGGGGCCCGGGGGGGGGGGGGGGGGGGCGGGCGCGGGGGCCGCCGGGGGGGGCCCCGCGGTCGGGTTGGGGGGCGATGCGT
>NZ_JAAXKX010000022.1 GCF_012276755.1 Marichromatium bheemlicum
CCGGTGCATGCCAGTCGCGCAGCCCGGCAAGCGGATCCGTCGGGGTCATCGCCCCCCTCCCGGGCGCAGCCCGAGCCCGCGCGCCAGCGCCGCGGCCGGGTCCTGATCGGTGCGCAGACGCAGCAGATGGGCGCGATGGGCGCGCGCCTGCTCAACGACCTGCTCGCGCGCGGCGGCACGCGCCTCGGCCCAGGCGGCGCGCCGTCGCGACCCGCGCAGATCGAGCCAGCCGCAGCGCCCGGCGGCGAGCACCGGGTAGCGTCCGGGCGGCGGCGGTTCGCACTCGAGCACATCCTCGATCTGTACCCACACCAGCTCGGCCCCGCGCCCCAGCCGGGTCAGGCTGGGGTCGCGTCCCGCGCCGAGCCCGGCGAGATCGCTCACCAGCACCACCAGCGCGCCGGGACGGACCACCCGATCGAGCCGCGCGAGCGCCGTCTGCAGCGTCATCGCCGTCTCTGCCGAGGTGGTGGCGGGCGCGGCCAGCGACTCGAACAGCGCGAGCAGCCCGCGAGCGCGCGCCGCCGGCGGGTGCAGCCGGATGGCGTGGTCGTCGAACACCAACCCGCCGACGCGATCACCCCGCGCCAGCGCCGCCCAGCCGAGCAGCGCGGCGACGCGCGCGGCGATCACCGACTTGAAGGCCACCCGGGTGGCGAAGCGCATCGTCGCGCGCTGGTCGACACAGAGCCACACCGGGCGCTCGCGCTCCTCGCGGAAGCACTTGACGTGCGCCTCACCGGCGCGCGCGGTGACCCGCCAGTCCATGTGACGTGGCTCGTCGCCGGGCTGGTAGGGGCGCGATTCGGCGAACTCCATGCCGCGCCCGCGCAGCCGCGACGGGTGCGCCCCGCCCCGCGCGGCGAGCACCCGCACGCGCGGGGCGAGATCGAGCCCGCTGGCGCGGGCGCGCAGCCCGACCAGCTCGGCGACCCCGACGGCAAGCGCGCTGGTCTCAGGCACAGCTCACCCGCGCCAACAGCAGCGCGATGAAGTCGTCGGCGGTGCGCCCCTCGGCCTCGGCCTCGTAGCCGAGCAGCAGACGGTGACGGAGCACGTCGGGGGCGAGGCGGCGCACGTCCTCGGGGGAGACGAAGTCGCGTCCCTCCAGCCAGGCCAGGGCGCGCGCGCAGCGCTCCAGCGCCAGGGTGGCGCGCGGACTGGCGCCGAAGCGCAACCAGCCGTCGAGCGCCGGGTCGTAGTCGGCCGGGGCGCGGGTGGCGAGCACCAGATGGAGCAGATAGTCCTCGACCTCGGGGGCGAGATAGAGATCGAGGATGGCGCGCCGCGCCGCGAACACCTGGGCCTGGGTGATCTCGGCGCCGCCCTCGCTCGCACCGGCGCCCTCGCGCGCCCGGGCGCGGTCGAGGGCGAGGATGGCGCGCTCGGTGTCGAGATCGGGGTAGTCGACCCGCACCTGCATCAGGAAGCGATCGAGCTGGGCCTCGGGCAGCGGATAGGTGCCCTCCTGCTCGATCGGGTTCTGGGTGGCCATCACCAGGAACAGCTCGGGCAGCCGGTAGGTCTCGCGTCCGACGGTGATCTGGCGCTCGCCCATCGCCTCGAGCAGCGCCGACTGCACCTTGGCCGGGGCGCGGTTGACCTCGTCGGCGAGCAGCAGGTTGTGGAACAGCGGCCCGCGATCGAAGCGGAAGCTGCCGTCGTGGGGACGGTAGATCTCGGTGCCGGTGAGGTCGGCGGGCAGCAGGTCGGGGGTGAACTGGACGCGGTGGAAGTCGCCCTCGATCCCCTCGGCCAGGGCCTTGACCGCGCTGGTCTTGGCCACCCCGGGCGGGCCCTCGACGAGCAGATGGCCGTCGGCGAGCAAGGCCACCAACAGCCGCTCGACCAGGGCGCGTTGACCGAGGATGCGCGCCGAGAGCCGCACCCGCAGCGCGGCGAAGACCGCCTGTAGATCGCTCATCGGATCAGCTGCCGACACGGCGCACCTCCTCGTTATCAAAAGCGTCGGACTCGATCCAGTCGAGCAGCTCATGCGGGCTGCTCAGCGGCGCCCCGGCGCCGGCCGCGTGCAGCCGCGCCGGGTCGGTATAGCCCCAGCCGACGGCGACGAAGCCGGTGCCGGCGGCGCGCGCCGCCTCCAGATCGCGCAGCTCGTCGCCGACATAGAGCATGCGCGCCGGGCGCAGCCGCTCGCGCGCGGCGAGCCGACGCAGCACGCGCGACTTGCCGAACAGCGCCGCGCCGCCGACGACGAAATCGAGATGGGGCAGCGGGTAGCACGCGAGATAGGCCGCCAGGCTCTCGCTGGCGTTGGAGGAGAGCACGCCGAGACGCACCCCGCGCGCGGCCAGCGCCTCCAGGGTCTCGGTCCAGCCGGGGACCGGCGGGGTGGCGAGCAGACCGGCGCGCATCTCGCGGCGCATCCGCGCCGCGAAGCTCGGCACCCGGTAGGCCGGAATACCCAGCGTCTGCACGATCTCGCGCGCGTGCAGCCCGCGCAACCGCTCGGCAGCGGCGCGGTCGAGCGCGTCGCAACCGAACGCCGGGCCGACCCGGGTGAAGGCGTCGAGCGCCGCCTCGGTGCTGTCGACCAGGGTGCCGTCGAAGTCGAAACAGAGACAGTCGAACATAGGGTCAGGGGTCCATGAGGGTCGGGGTCAAGCACGATCGACCGGGCCGGGCGGGCGCGACCCTGGGGGACGGGACCGCCCGGCGCCGGGGAGAGACGCGACGTCCTCCCGACGCCGCGCACAACAGGCTACTACAGGGTGGCGCCGAGCTGCACCAGGATCTCCGAGTCGCGCGGCAGCACCTCGACCTCGGCCTTGGAGGCGAGCAGCTGCTCGGTCTCCATCACCTCGAGCACCGTATCGAGCACCTCGGGGTCGCGTTCGGCGATGGCGTTGAGCGCCTCGCCGACGATCGCCGGGCGGGTGGCGGCGGCCTCGGCCATCTGCTGCGAGACCTTGTAGGCGGTCTGGCTCTGGATCAGGCCGACGCGGTTCTCGCCGTCCTGCTTCATCGCGCTGGTGACCTGGATCAGCCGCTTGACCACCTTGTCGGTGATGTTGTCGACCATCTGCCGGTCGGTGAAGGCGACCTTGCGGATATAGACCGAGCCGAGCCGGTAGCCCCAGCGCTCGGAGAGCGGCGAGACCTCGGCGCGCACCCGACGGCTGAGCTGGTGACGGTCCTCGAGCATCTTGTCCATCTCCAGATTGCTCAGGGTGGAGACGGCGGCGCTGGCGACATTGGCCTGCAGCGAGCCCTCGGGGTTGGCGTTGTTGAACAGATAGGCGATGGGGTCGCTCACCTGCATCTCGTACCACAGCCCCACGCCCATCGGCGTGCCCTCCTCGGAGTTGACCATCTGGTCGCGCAGATAGTGCTGGCGCAGCGCGGTGGAGACCTTGTAGCGCTTGCCGAAGAAGGGCAGCAGCAGGGCGCGCAGCCCGAAGTGGGCGAGCGGGAAGCGCAGCCCGGGCTCGTCGAGGGTACCGATGACCTTGCCGAACAGGGTGAAGACCTGGGCCTCGCGCTCGCGCACCACGGCATAGAGCCCGAGGCTGCGGGCGATGGCGAGCAGCACCGGGATGTAGATGAGACCGATGACGAAGGCGATGGTGGAACCGATCATGTTGTCCATGGCGTCTCTCCCCTCAGCGCTCGAGCCCGGTGGTGCGGACGATGCGCGAGGCGCGCCCGAGCAGCGGCACGCGCAGGTTGCGGATATAGGCGCGCAGCGCCTCGGTGCCGCCGCTCGACTTGATCCGCGACAGCGTCTCGGCCAGCTCGCGCAGCGGCGCGACCTCGGCCTGGGCGTTGTTGCGCGCGATCTCCACCGCGCGCTTGCTCATGGTGATCTGCTGCTCGGCGTCGGCGCGCGCCGTGGAGATATCGGCGGCGACCTGGTTGCGGGTGGAGTTGATCGCCGAGAGCGCACGGTCGACCTCGCTCGGCGGGTCGATCTGGGTGATCAGTGCGGCATCGAGCTCGATGCCGTAGCGCGCCCCGGTCGAGCGGCACTGCTGCTCCATGTAGTCGTTGAGCAGCGGCAGGTTCTTGCGCAGGTCGTTGATCGAGACGCCCTCGGAGAGTTCGGCGGCGGCCTCACCCTGCGCCAGCTCGCCCTCACCGACCAGCCCCTCGCCCTTGGGGTCGACGAAGTTGGCGATGCGCTCGCGCAGCACCGAGATGAAGTAACCCATGACGTGCTCGAGCGGGCTGTCGACACCGAAGCAGTAGGCATAGAGGTTGGATTCGGCGACGCGGAAGCGGATCTGACCGCCGACCCCGGTGGTGAGGTTGTCCTTGGTGACCGCCTCGACCATCACCTGATCCTTGGTCGGGTCCCAGGTCAGGTCGATGGCCTGGGTGACGACGCTGACCTTGTGCACCTCCTGCCACGGCCACTTGAAGTAGGGGCCGCCGGGGCCGATCACCCGCACCTGCGGGAAGCGGTAGCGTTGCTGTTCCTCGGCGTCGAGCGCCGGGTCCTCGACCATCAGCTCGCCGAGTCGCTCGACGCGACCGAAGCTGGTGATCAGCGCGCGCTCGTCCGGACTCACGGTGTAGAAGGCGCGCACGAACACCTTGAACACCACGAACGCCAGCATGCCGAGCATGAATGCCGTCAGATACATGGCAGCTTGACCTCTCTAGCGGAGGGCGGCGCATCCGCGCCGCCTGGGGGACGCGCCCCGCCGACGGGGGCGGGGCGCGGGCGGAGACGGGAAGAAGGGCCGCACATCAGGGCGTGCGCTCGCGCGCGGCGCGAGCGATGGCGATGGCGTTGCCGATGGCGGTGCGGGCATGCGGGCTGGCGCGCCAGCAGGGGGCGTGGAGCATGTCGGCGATCAGCCCGACCAGGGGCTCGATCTGCTGCCCGGCGAGGGTGTCGAGATCCTCGATGCCGAGCTGTTCGAGCCGCGCGATCACCCGCGGTCCGATCTGATGGCCGCCGAGCAGCAGGGCGCGCTCGGCACTGGAAAACGGCATCGATCCCTCCCCGCGCCGGTGCCGACCGGCGCTCAGTCGCCCTTGAAGCCCACCCGCTGGTGGCTACCGTCGCAGAAGGGCTTGTTGGCCGAGGCCCCGCAGCGGCACAGATAGGCCTTGTCGCCGCGCCAGGCCACGCGCGCGCTGGCGGCACGGATCACCAGGTTGCCCTCGAGTTCGAGCGGCCCGTCGGGCAGTGGCCGCACCGCCAGCGGCCCATCGGCGGCGAAGGTGCCGCGCCCCTGCTCGCCGACGGCGCCATAGTCCTCGAAGTCGGCCTCGCGGTGGCTGTTGTCGCAAAACGGCTTGTTGGCCGAGGCCCCGCAGCGACACAGCGCCACCCGGCGGCTGGTGCCGGCGTGCTCGGGCACCTCGCCGGCACCCTCCAGCGCCAGCTCGCCGTGACAGTACAGGGGGCCATTGTAGACCACCACCGCCGCGTTCTCGCCAGGGGCCGACTCAGGACCGCCGGTCTTGTCGACATAGCTCAGCGCACCGCTCGGACAGCGCTCGACGATCTCGCGCACCCGTTCGCGCTCGGTGACATCGGGATCGCACCAGGGATCGCGCCCGGGAACGAACAGCTCGCCCTTGGCACGGACGCACTCGCCGATATGGATACACAGACGCTCGTCCCAGTAGACATCGATCTCCTCGCCCGGGAAGTGGTGCACGCCATCATTGCTCATCACTGGACTCCTCAAGTGGTCTCTGTGGGTAAGCGTCCCGCGCACGGGACCGCCTGGAGAGACCAACCGACGCCGCAACACACCGTCGGTCGGCGCGAGGCCGAACCTCGCAACGCGTCGGCACACAAAACAGCACCACACGCGTGTTTTCCTAATGGGGCCCTTGGTCGATCATGCAAAGCGTCGGAGTGAACTTCATCGCCCTCCTGACGTCTCATCGGCCGTGGCAGGCCCCACGGCCGCACCCGTCCCCGTCGTCACGCACGGCGCTCGCCGCCGTCACCAACACGGAGTCGAGAACATGCCCAGTCAAGCCGTCCGCTCGCACCACCCCACACCCGCCCCGGCCCCGACGGTCAGCCGGGTCGACATCGGTGACCCGCTCGACTGGCTCGCCGCCGGCGTCCGGGGCTTTGCCGAGGCACCCGCGGCGAGCCTGCTCTACGGCACGCTCTTCGTACTCGCCTGCTGGGGCGCGTTGGCGCTGACCTGGACCCTGCCCTGGTTCACCATCGCTTTCCTCACCGGCCTGCTGCTGCTCGGCCCCTTCCTCGCCGCCGGGCTCTATGTCGCCGCACGCCAGCGCGAGGCCGGCGAGCCGGTGGCCATCCGCGCCAGCCTGACACTGATCTGGGAGCGCCGTACCAACCTAGGGCTGTTCGTGCTCTTCCTCGGGCTGATTGCCGCGGCCTGGGTGCGCTTCTCGGCACTGCTGTTCGCGATCAAGTTCAACACCCTCTCGCCCTCGACCGAGCGCATCACCGGGCTCTTGGCCGGGCACTTCGATCCAGTGGTCACACTGTTCTTCCTCGGCATCGGACTGCTGCTAGCGATAGCAGTGTTCGTCACCAGTGCCGTCTCCATCCCGATGATCCTCGACCGCGACGTCGGCCCGCTCACCGCCATCCACACCAGCCTGCGTGCCTGTGCCCACAATGCACCGGCGATGACCTTGTGGGCAGCGCTGATCGTGGCCCTCACCGGCTTCGGGATCCTCACCCTGTTCATCGGGCTGGTGGTGATCTTCCCGGTGCTCGGCTATGCCACCTGGGAGAGCTATCGACGAATGATCGCCTGAGACGTCCGCCCCGCGGTCGCGGGGCGGACGACGGACACGGTTCTCAACCTCGCGCCGCAAGGCGGCGCATCTCACTGCACCATGGAGGATGCAACCATGCGTAAACGTCCGACTCCCTTCCACATCGTGCTCTACGGCGCCCTGCTCGCCCTGGTCACCAGCTTCGGCGCCCGCGCCGATGTCAGTGCCAGCGGCGTGGTCGAGCGCGTCTGGGACGACGGTTTTCTGCTCGACACCGGCACCGAGATCCTCGATGTCGAGATCTACAGCCTGCGCGCCCTGGGCATCACCCCGGGCATTCGGGTGACCATCGCCGGCGATTATGACGACGACTACGATGATGACTTCGACGACGATGACGATGACGACGATCGCGACTTCCGCGCCCGCCGCGTGACCATCGACTGACCGAGCCGGCTGTCAGCGTCTCGCTGACAGCCGCCAGCGGGAGAGGTTAGGCGCTGCCAGCTAACAGCTGGCGGCTGGAAGCTGGTACCCCATTTGCCTCACCCATTTCGTACCGTCTAGACTGTTTTACTCCTGTCCAGACCGGTGACCTTCTCCATGCCCGAGCCCCAAGCCCCCAAGCCGCCGCTGCGCGAGCGCGTGCTCGATGCCGCCGAGACCGTGGTGATGCGCGACGGTGCCGCACGATTAACCCTCGATGCGGTGATCACCGAGGCCGCTGTCAGCAAGGGCGGGATGCTCTATCACTTCAAGAGCAAGGAGGCGCTGCTCGAGGGGCTGGTCGCACGCACCCTGGCACGCGACGAGGCCGAGATCGCGGCGTTGCGCGATACCCTGCCCGCCGACCTCCCCAACCGAGAGGGCCGCGCCCGACTCACCGCCTCGCTCGCGCACTGCCCAGTCTCGCCCGAACTCGGCATCGCGGTGATCGCCGCCTCCGCCCACCACCGCGAACTGCTCACCCCGGCGCGCGCGCACATCGCCAGCGCACTCGATGCACTCACCGAGCTGGAGTCGGAGATCCCGACCGCACGCTTGCTCTATCTGGCGATGGCCGGACTCTACATGCTCGACGCCCTCGGCATCTCGCCGCTCGAACCCGACGCAGCCGATGCGCTGCGCGCCCAGGCCCGGCGCATCCTCGATGATCACGGAGCACGCACATGACCGCCATCACCCATCGCCTCCCATTGCTGGGCGTGGCCCTGCTCGGCCTGCTGACGGCCACGCTCACCGGCTGTGATCGGGCCGGCGCCGAGTCCCACCCACCCGGCACGCCTGCGCCACAGCCGGTAAGGCTGTTCACCGTCGATGCCAGCCCCAAGGTCGAGACCCGCCAGTTCCCGGCTACCATCCAGGCCTCGCAGACCTCGGCCGTCTCATTCCAGGTGCCGGGCAAACTCGAACGCTTCCCCATCCGCGAGGGCGAGACCATCCGCGCCGGTGAGACGATCGCCGCGCTCGACGCCACCGACTACGCGCTCGCGCTGCGCGAGGCCAGGGTCCAGGCCGATCTCGCGCGTAAGGAACTCAAGCGCAAGCAGGCGCTCAGCGCGCGCGGCCATCTCGCCGAGAACGCCCTCGACGACGCGCGCGCCACCGCTGATCTCGCGCAGGTGCGGCTGGAACAGGCAGCACAGAACCTCGCCTACACCGAGCTGGAGGCGCCCTTCGACGCGCTGCTCGCCGAACGCCTGGTCGATCGTTTCGTCAACGTTCGTGCCGGCGAACCGATCGCGCTGCTGCAGGACATCTCGGTGCTCACCGTCGAGGTCGATGTACCCGAACGGCTGATGGCCCTGGTACAACGCGAGCAGGTCGGCGCCATCACCGCCGAACTCTCGGCTCGTCCAGGGCGCAGCTTTCCGCTGACCATCCGCGAGTTCGCCACCGAGCCCGATCCGCGCACCCGCACCTATACCATCACCCTGTTCATGACCAACCCCGACGACCTGCGGGTCCTGCCGGGGATGACCGCCACCGTCCACGCCGAGATCCTCGCCGCCCCTGAGGGCGCGATCGAGGTGCCGATCGGCGCGCTCGACGCCGATGCCGCCGGCGACTTCCGCGTCTGGGTCTACGACCCCGAGCGCGGTCAGGTACAGCCGCGCGCCGTCGCGGTCGCTACCCTCGACGGCAGCCACGCACGCATCCTCTCGGGGCTGGCCGAGGGTGAACGCATCGTCGCCGCCGGGGTCGGCTTCCTCAGCGCCGGCCAACGGGTACGCCCGCTCGAGGCGAGCGCACCATAGAACCAGGACGTCGTATTCATGGATATCGCCCGCGCCGCTATCGACAAGCCAGTCAACACCTGGCTGCTGATCCTCATCTGTCTGCTCGGGGGGCTCTGGGCCCTGTTCAGCCTGGGACGGTTGGAGGACCCCGAGTTCACCATCAAACGCGCGATCATCAGCACCAGCTATCCCGGGGCCTCCGCGCTCGAGGTCGAGCAGGAGGTGACCGATCAGCTCGAGATCGCGCTCCAACGCCTGCCCCAGATCAAGGAGATCCGCTCGCGCTCCGAGCCGGGGCGCTCGCTGATCGATATCGAGATCTTCGAGCACTACGACTCCAGCCAACTCCCCCAGGTCTGGGACGAGGTACGGCGCAAGGTCGGCGACGCCACCGCTGCCCTGCCTCCAGGGGCGGGGACGCCCTACGTCAACGACGACTTCGGAGATGTCTACGGGCTCTATTACGCGCTCAGTGCGCCCGGCTACAGCCAGGCCGAGCTGCGCGACTTCGCCCGCACCCTGCGCCAGGAACTGCTGCGGATACCGGGCGTGGCCAAGGTGGCGATCAGCGGGCTGCGCGCCGAGCGCATCTTCGTCGAGCCGCCGCAGTCAGTACTCACCCAACTCGGCATCGCCCCGACCCAGATCGTCAACGCCATCTCGGTGCAGAACGCGGTGGTCGACAGCGGCGCGCTGCGGGTCGGCGATCGCTCGGTACGACTCGCCCCCTCCGGCACCTTCGATTCGGTCGCGCGCATCGAGGCGCTGCCGCTCGGCGGCCCCGGGGCGCGCAGCGAGCACGCCAGCCTGCGGCTCGGCGACATCGCCCGGGTGAGCCGTGGCGAGGAGGAGATCCCGACCCTACTGGTGCGCCACAACGGTCGCCCGGCGGTGGCCATCGGCGTCTCGGCGCAGAGCGGCACCAACATCGTCGAGGTCGGCGCGGCGGTCGAGACGCACATCCGCACGCTGCTCGAGACCCTGCCGCTCGGCGTCACCATCGACCCGATCTATCAGCAGCACCGAGTGGTCGACGAGGCGGTCAACGGTTTTCTCGTCAACCTCGCCAGCTCGGTGGCGATCGTCATCCTGGTGCTCTGTCTAGCGATGGGCTGGCGCGGCGGGCTGGTGGTCGGCGGGGTGCTGCTGCTCACCGTGCTCGGCACCCTGCTGCTGATGAAGATCGGCGGCATCACCATGCAGCGCGTCTCGCTCGGCGCGCTGATCATCGCCATGGGCATGCTGGTCGACAACGCCATCGTCATCGCCGAGGGGATGATGGTGCGGATGCGGCGTGGGCTGGGGGCGCTGGAGGCGGCGCAGCAGATCACCAACCAGACCAAGTGGCCGCTGCTGGCAGCGACGGTGATCGGCATCCTCGCCTTCTCCGGGATCGGGCTATCGAACGACTCGACCGGCGAGTACACCTTCTCACTGTTCGCGGTGATCGCCATCTCGCTGCTGCTGAGCTGGGTGCTGGCGGTGACCGTAGCCCCGCTGTTCGGCAGCTATCTGTTCCGTAGCGCCGCCGAGCGCCGCGACGAGGAGGAGGCCGGCGGCGTCCTGCTCGGCGGTTATCGCGGTCTGGTGCACCTGGCGCTGCGCCACCGGCTGAGCACGGTGGCGATGCTGGTCGGCTCGACCCTGGCGGCGGTGATCGGCTTCGGCGCCGTGCCCCAGTCCTTCTTCCCCGACAGCGCCACGCCGCTCTTCTATGTCGACGTGTGGCACGAACAGGGCACCGACATCCGCGCCACCGCCGCCGACATGGCCGAACTCGGCAACGCGCTCAGCCAGCTCGACGGGGTCACGGACGTCACCACCTTCAGCGGCTCGGGCGCCGACCGGCTGATGCTGGTCTATGCCCCGGAGCTACCCAACAGCGCCTATGGCCAGTGCATCGTGCGCGTCACCGACGCCGCGCGCATCCCCGAGATCGCCGCGCGCGTGCGCCAGTGGCTCAGCGAGCACCAGCCCCAGGTCAAGGGTTGGACCACCCGCATCCGCCTCGGCCCCGGTGGCGGCGCCAAGATCGAGGCGCGCTTCTCCGGCCCCGACAATGCCACCCTGCGCGCGCTCGCCGCCGAGGCCGAGCACATCTTCCGTGACCACGGCCTGATCAACGTGCGCCACGACTGGCGCCAGTACCGCCCGCTGATTGTCCCGCGCCTAGCCGAGGAGCGCGCCACCGCCGCCGGGGTGAGCCGCGCCGACATCGCCGACGCCCTGGCGATGGTCGCCGAGGGGCGCACCGTCGGGCTCTATCGCGAGGGCGACCGGCTGATCCCGATCGTGATGCGCGCCCCCGATGACGAGCGCAACGGCAACACCGACCTGCGCGACCGCCGCGTCTGGTCGACCACCGCCGGTGCCTACATCCCCATGACCGAGGTCATCGATCGCTTCGAGACCGGCACCGAGGACGGGCTGATCCGCCGGCTCGACAAGGCGCGCACCATCACCGCCCAGGCCGACCCCGCCTACGGCGCCAATACCGACGCGGCGCTCGCGCAGGTGCGCGGCGCGGTCGAGGCGATCGCGCTACCGCCGGGCTATCGGCTCGAATGGGGCGGCGAGTACGAGGACTCCAGCGACGCCGAGGCCGCGCTCGCGCACAGCGTCCCGCTCGGCTTCCTGGCGATGGTGCTGATCACCGTGGCGCTGTTCGGCCGGGTGCGCCAGCCGCTGATCATCTGGCTATGCGTGCCGATGGCGATCACCGGCGTCACCGCCGCGCTGCTCGCCACCGGACAGTCGTTCGGCTTCATGGCCCTGCTCGGCTTCCTCAGCCTCTCGGGCATGCTGATCAAGAACGCCATCGTCCTGGTCGACGAGATCGACCTGCGTATCGCCGACGGCCACCACCGCCACGACGCCATCGTCGCTGCCAGCGTCAGCCGTTTCACCCCGGTGATGCTCGCCGCCGGCACCACCATCCTCGGCATGATCCCGCTGCTCTTCGACGTCTTCTTCGCCTCCATGGCCGTCACCATCATGGGCGGACTGGCCTTCGCCACCGCCCTCACCCTGATCGCGGTGCCGGTGTTCTATGCCGGGTTCTTCAAGGTGCGGGAGGATGAGGGGTGAGAGGTGAACTGCGACAGTCGCCAGCCACTCCGTCGATCCGACGAGGCTGTGTCGAGTGAGTATGACCAGGATCACGCAACTGGGGCATAATGACGTTTTGGAAACGTACGACCCTTGATCGACACCATGAACGTAGCCGGCCTGTTCAGCGGCATCGGTGGCTTGGAACTCCCCTTCGAGGCTCACGGTGCGAATACCGTTTTGCTGTGCGACGCATGGGACTCGTCCCGTAGCGTCCTGTCGGCACACTTCCCCGACGTCAGATTGAGCGACGACGTCCGCGAACTCGACGAACTCCCGGACGGGGTCGACATCGTCACCGCCGGTTTCCCCTGCACCGACCTCTCCCAGGCAGGGCGCATGGCCGGCATCCGTGGCGAGGAGTCCGGGCTGGTCGAACACGTCTTCCGGTTGCTGCGCGCACGCGAGGTCGAGTGGTTGGTGCTGGAGAACGTGCGCAACATGTTGGTACTCGACGGCGGGCGGGCGATGTCCTACCTGGTCTCGGAGCTGGAGGCCCTGGGTTTCCGCTGGGCCTACCGGTTGGTCGATTCGCGCTTCACCGGCGTACCGCAGCGACGCCACCGTGTCCTGCTCGTCGCTTCACGCCATCACGACCCACGTACCGTCCTCTTCGCCGACGAACACGGCGAACCGGGATCCTCGATCTTCCGTGACGACGCGTTCGGGTTCTACTGGACCGAGGGCCTGACCGGACTCGGCTGGGCACAGGACGCAGTACCACCCTTGAAGGGGGGGTCCGGACTCGGTATCCCCTCACCGCCGGCGGTCTGGGTACCGGGGGCCGACACTGGGCGACGACTGGTGACACCATGCATCGAGGACGCCGAGGCGCTACAAGGGTTCGAGCGCGGCTGGACGGCTCCGGCACAACTCGACCGACGCGGTAAGAGCGCACGCTGGAAACTGGTCGGCAACGCGGTGACGGTAGGCGTCGCCGAGTGGTTGATCGGTCGCCTGCACCGACCTGGTGAGGTCGTCGTCCCGCACCGCCGGCTCAATACACCCGGACGTTGGCCCCATGCGGCCTACGGCACCGCCGGGGAGGTTTGGAAATTCGAGGCCAGTTCCTGGCCGATCCGACGCGAGTACCGACACCTGCTCGACCTACTCACCCAGGATGCAGCCAATCCGTTGTCACAACGCGCGAGCGCGGGGTTCCTGTCTCGGGTCAAACGCTCACGACTCAGGTTCGTCCCGGAATTCCTTGCCGACCTCGAGCAACACGTCGAATACATGGCATCGGGGGACACCCACCACGGAAAAAAGAGGCGTATCGCCGCGGCATGAGCACGAACCGGACGGAGACCGAGATGACCATGCGCTGGGCAGACCTCGAGCCCGATCCACGCATTGCCGATGCACTCCGACAAGCAGGGGCTCGACCCGAGGGCGGCGACCAGAACCAGAAACGCGGCTGGAGCGAGCGTTTCGCCAATGCATGCGCCGTGGCCATCGCCAGGACGATCGCAGAAGCGAGGGAACTGCGCGGTAAGACCGTACGCCCCGTCGATCCCGATCAAGGCGTCGAGCCGCTCGTCCCTCTGGGCTCCGGCGTCAGCAAACGGATCGACGTCACGGTCACCGACCCGTTGCTCGGTCTGGAGATCGGGGTCTCCCTCAAGGGACTCAATTTCCGCGACGGCCGCAGTGGCAACTACGACAAAAACCTGACCGGTCGTCTCTACGAGCTCGGCGACGAGGTACGGGTGGTCCACGAACACCTACCACATGCATTCATGGCGGGTGTGTTCTTCCTTCCGCTCGGGGCAGTGGACGACAAGCAGAACGGCAACTCATCCTTCGCCAACGCCGTGTACAAACTCGCACGCAGGACCGGACGGATCGACCCATCGCTGGCGCACCACGCACCGCGCTGCGACATCGCATTCGTCGCGCTCTACACCACCGGGAGCGAACCCGAAGGGTTCCCGCCCGGGCTCGTGCGCTTCCTCGACGTCACCGAGCAGGCCCCTCCTCGCCGTGGGCGTCCACGCGTCCACACCACACTGTCCTTGCAGGAAGCGGTCGAACGCATCGTCGCCCGAGCCACCGTCCAGGACGACGTCCTCTGGGCCGACCCCGAACCCAACGAATGACCCCGCCCGACACACCTTGAACGAAAGGTCTCGCACCACACACCCGTCATCGGCGACTCGCGCCCGGATGCGGGCACAGAAGCGCAAGGACACAGCCCCTGAACTCGCCATCCGCCGCGAACTCCACCGGCTCGGCTGCGGTTACCGGGTCGACTACCCGATCCCCGTCTCCAGGCGCCGGGCCGACATCGCCTTCCCGAGATGCAGGATCGCGGTCTTCGTCGACGGCTGCTTCTGGCACGCCTGTCCGCTCCACGGCACAGTGCCGAAACACAATCGCACCTGGTGGGAGAACAAGTTACGCACCAATGTCGCCCGCGACCGTGACACCGACCAGCGGTTACATGAAGCAGGATGGACGGTCATCCGCGTCTGGGAGCACGAGGACCCTGTTGCCGCCGCTCGCGCGATCGCCGAGATCTACGGCGACCTCCGCGCTCGTCAAGCCACCCCCTCCCCCCAATGACACAACCCCTGCAACACCGCACTCATCTCCAGCACCTGTTCCAGGCTCCCGACCTGCCCCAGCCGCATCAGCCGCTTGGCATAACGCAGTGCCTGCGGGGACTTGGCGGCGATTGTTGAGGCCATTTCGTGGACGCGTGCGGTGAGTGCGTCGGGATCGACGACGTCGAGGACGAGGCCGAGGCGGTGGGCCTCGGCGGCGTCGATGACGCGGCCGGTGACGGTGAGGGCGAAGGCGGCCTGGTAGCCGATCTGGCGTTGCAGGAACCAGGCGCCGCCGTCGCCGGGGATGAGGCCGAGGTCGATGAAGGTCTCGCCGAAGCGCGCGCGGGTGGAGGCGATGCGCAGGTCGGCCATGCAGGCGAGGTCGCAGCCGGCGCCGATCGCCGGGCCGTCGACGGCGGCGATGACCGGCACCTCGCAGCGGTAGAGGGCGCGGGGGATGCGCTGGATGCCGTGGCGGTAGCGGCGTTCGAGTTCGGCGGCGTCGCCGGCGAAGTCGCCGCGGCGCGCGGCCATGTCCTTGATGTTGCCGCCGGCGCTGAAGGCCGCGCCCTCGGCGGCGATCACCAGCACCGAGACCGCCTCGCAGGCGTTGACCCAGTCGACGGTGGCGACGATGTCGTCGATCAGGGCGGTGCCGGTGAGGGCGTTGCGCACGTCGTCGCGCGCGAGGGTGAGGGTGGCGACCCGGTCGGCGAGACCGAGCCGGGCATCGGTGAGGTCGGGCGGGTTCATCGCGGGGCCTTCCATGACGGGGCGCCCCGACGGGCGTCGGGGCGCTTGCGGGGATTGCGGATCAGTCGCCGGCCGGTTGCATCACCAGCACCGGGGAGCGCGCGGCGAGCAGCACCTCGCGGGCGAAGCTGCCGAGACGCATGCGTTGCAGCCCGGTGCGACCGTGGGTGGTCATGGCGATCACCGCGCCCTTGATCAGCGCCGCGTACTCGACCACCGCGCGGCTCACGTCGGTGCCGTGGAGCACGTCCCAGTTGGCGCTGACGCCGTAACGCTCGGGCAGGTGGTCGGCGACGCGCCGCAGATAGACCCACTCGCCGGCGTCGGCGCCCTGGCCGAAGCTCGGCTTGAGCACCTGGATCAGCCGCAGCTCGGCGCCGATGGCGCGGGCGAAGGCGACCGCCTCGGGGAGCATCGCCTCGGACAGCGCCGAGCCGTCGAGACACACCAGCAGGCTGCGGATCGGCCCGCTCCAGGCGTCGTCGAGGTGCGGACCGGTGAGCAGGATCGGGCGGTGGGTCTGGCGCAGCAGCTCGCTGGCGACGCTGCCGAGCACCGCCTCGCCGACCACGCCGCGGGCGTGGGTCGACATCACCACCGGGTGATCAGGGCTGGTCGCGCCGATGCGCTCGATCAGCCCGTCGGTGGCGACCTCGTGGACGCCGACCTCGACCTCGGCGTCGTTGAGCCCGCGCGCGGCGAGCAGGCTCTCGAGCAGGGCGCGGCGCTCGGCGGTCTCGCTCTCGCGGGTGACCACCGAGAGCAACCGCGCCCGGGCGCCGAGCTGGCCGGCCAGCGACAGCCCCGGACGCAGCGCGCCCTGGGAGACGGTGGAGGCATCCACCGGGATGGTGACGACAGCAGTGGACATGACGGACTCCTTGCCGCGTCGGCTCAGGCGAGCCAGCGCTTGCGGCGGCGATAGTGTTTGACGTTGAGATAGTCGACCTGGTCGGCACCGCCGAGATAGAACTCCTGCACGTCGGGGTTCTCGCGCAGCACCGCCGCCTCGCCGCTCATCACCACCTGCCCGTTCTCGAGCAGATAGGCGTGATCGACCACCTCCAGCGCGGCGGCGGCGTTCTGCTCGACGAGCAGCACGCCGACCCCCTGCTCGCGGTTGATCTCGCCGATGATGGCGAAGATCTCCTGCACCAGCAGCGGCGAGAGCCCGAGGCTCGGCTCGTCGAGCATGATCAGCTCGGGCTCGGTCATCAGCGCGCGCCCGATGGCGAGCATCTGCTGCTCGCCGCCGGAGAGATAGCCCGCCTTGGTGCGGGCGCGCTCGCCGAGCCGGGGGAAGTAGGTCAACACCCGCTCGCGCAGCTCCTGGTAGCGCTTGCGGCTGCCGCGCAGCGGGTAGGCGGCGAGCAGGTTGGCCTCGGGGGTGAGGTGCTCGAAGATGCGCCGCCCCTCGAGCACGTGCACCAGCCCGCTGGCGACCCGCGCCGGCGGCGCCAGCGCCAGCATGTCGGCGCCCTGGAAGCGGATCTCACCGCGCGTAACCAGCCCGCGCTCGGGCGCGAGCAGGCCGCTGACGGCCTTGAGCGTGGTGCTCTTGCCGGCGCCGTTGCCACCGAGCAGGGCGACCATCTGGCCCTTGCCGATGCGCAGCGACACCCCCTTGATCGCTAGGAACACCCGGTCGTAGACCACCTCGACGTTGCTCAGCTCGAGCAGCGGCGGCGTCACCGGCAGCGACGCGACGCGATTGGCTGCTGTCTCCATGAAGACCCTCGCTCTCTCCTTGGTCGACCGGACAGGCCGGTCGGGTTCGATCGGCGCCGACGACGCGCGCCGGCCCCCTCGCGCACGGTCGCGGACGGGGCGCCCGGCCCCGCCCGCGCCGACTCAGCGCCCGTCGCGGAAGCCCGCGGCGTCCTTCTCGATCTCGTCCCAGACGATGTCCTGATAGACGCTGCGCCACTCGGTGACCGGCACCCAGGCGCCGCCGTCCCAGCGCGACACCCGACCGAAACCGCCGCCCTGGTGGTCGGTGGCGCTGAAGCTCAGCGGCGGCATCAGCCCCTCGGCGTCGAAGTTGCTGATCTGCTCGAAGCCGCGGCGCAGCTTGTCGCCGGTGAGCGGCGCGCCGTACTCGGCGAGCGCCAGGCGCGCGGCCTCGACCGCCACCGCCATGGTCGCCACGCCGATGTTGTAGTAGCTCGAACCGACGTTCTCCTCGGGCCCACTGCCCTCGCCCTTGGCCACCACCTCGTCGAGGATCGCCTGGATCACCGGCAACTCGCGTCCGGGGGCGACCGCCTCGTAGCGCTTGACCCCGGTCATGTGCTTGCCGAGGTGCTCGGCGTCGGCCTCGGCCAGCCACACCACCGAGAGGATGTGCTCGGGGCGGATGCCGTTGCGGATGGCCTCGCGCACCGAGACCTGCTGGCCGCTGCCGGCGCCCCAGATCAGCACCTGGTCGGGCCGGTAGCGACGCACGTCGGACCAGGTCGCCGACTGCTCGGTGCCGGGGCTGGGATAGGCGAAGGCGCGCAGCTCGAAGCCGTGGCGCGCGGCCAGGGTCTCGAGCACCGGCACCGGCTCGCGCCCGAAGGGCGAGTCGATGTGCACCAGGGCGATGCGCTTGCCGGCGAGCCCGCCGAGTTCGGTGTCGATATAGTCGGCGAGGATCGCCGCCTGCGACCAGTAGGTCGCCATCATCGGGAAGACGAAGGGGAAGGTCTCGCCGTGGCTGGCGTCACCGCGACCGTGCAGCGGGGTGATCATCACCACCTCGTCCTCGAGCACGCGGTTGACCGCCGCGCGCGACACCGGGGTGCTGAGGAAGTCGACCAGCACCGCGCCGTCACCGCGGGCGCGGTTGTAGGCCTCGATGCCGCGCTGGGGCTCGTTGGCGGTGTCGCGCACCAGCGCCTCGACGGGGTGGCCATCGAGCCCGCCGCGGGCGTTGACCAAACGCAGATAGTCCTGCTGGCCCTGGTTGTACTCGTTGGTGAGGAAGGTGTAGACGGCGGTGAAGTCCTGCAGCAGCGCAAAGCGCACCGGCTCCTTGTCGGGCACGTTGGCGAGACTCGCGCCCAGGGCCAGGGCGCTACAGGCGCCGAGCAGGCCGCTCAACCATGTCTTCTTCATCGATGGGGTCCTCCTTGTCTCGTCGTTGTCGTGGGTGTCGATCAGCGCTGGGCGTGGCGGAAGGGCCAGACCAGGAAGTACTTGCGGATGTTGTCGTAGATCTTCGCCAACCCCAACGGCTCGAACAGGATCACCGCGATGATCAGCGCGCCGTAGACCATCAGCGGAATGTGGGCGATGAGGTTGAAGGAGACCGGGAACAGCTCCAGCCCCGCCACCCAGGCCAGCAGGTTGGTGAGCACGATCGGCAGCAGCAGGATGAAACCGGCGCCGAGATAGGCCCCGATCACGCTGCCCAGACCGCCGACCAGCACCATCGCCACCAGCTGGATGGAGACGTTGAAACCGAACTGCTCCGGGGTCACCGCCTGGTAGTAGCAGAAGGCGAGGATGGCGCCGCTGACACCACCGAGGAAGGAGCTGGTGAAGAAGGCCAGCAGCTTGTAGCGCAGCGGGTCGACGCCGATCACGGCGGCGGCGAAGTCCTTGTCGCGCACCGCCACCAGCGCCCGCCCGACGCTGCTGCGCTTGATGTTGAGCAGCAGCAGGGTGCAGATCAGCGTCCAGCCGAGCGCGGTGTAGTAGAGCGCGGTGTCGCCGTCGAGGGGGATGAACAGCAGTCGCACCTCGGGGGTGGCGAGGGTGGCCTGCGCTCCGCCCGAGATCACCGGGACGTTGATGATCACCCAGGAGACCAGGTACTGCATCGCCAGGGTCGCCATCACCAGATAGAGCCCCTTGACGCGCAGCGCGGCGGCGCCGAAGACGCAGCCGATCAGCGCCGCGGCCAGCCCCGCGCCGATCAGCGCCAGCTCGAAGGGCACCCCGGCGCGGGCGAGATGGATGCTGGTGTAGGCGCCGATGGCCATCACCGCGGCGAAGCCGAAGTGGAGCTGACCGGCGATCCCCATCAGCAGGGTCAGCGACAGCGCCGCCGCAGTCCAGATCAGCCAGGGCGCGAGATAGCTGTTGAGATACAGCTCGGGCAGCAGCAGCGGCGCGAGCAGCGCCAGGGCGAGCAGCCCGCCGAGCAGGCGGCGGTCGGCGGCCAGCGGCCACAGCTTGCGGGTGGCGGCGTAGCGGGTGTGATGGATGCCGGATTGACGATAGAACATGATCTCAGACCCTCTCGATCTCTTCCCGCCCGAAGATGCCGTGGGGGCGGAACAGGATGGTGAGCAGGATGATCAGCGAGGTCACCACATCACGGGTGCCGCCACCGACCAGGGGATCGACATAGCCGGGGACGACGCTGCCGAGGATGCCGACGACCAGCCCCGCGACCAGCACCCCGTGGATGCTGTCGAGCCCGCCGAGGATGACCACCGCCACCGCCGGGAAGAGCAGCGTGGTCAGGCTCCAGTCGACGCCCTGCACCGAGCCCCACATCACCCCGGCGGCCACCGCTGCGACCCCGGCGAGCCCCCAGGAGACGGCCACCGCGCGCTCCACCGAGATCCCCACCGACCAGCTCGAGACGTGATCGTCGGAGACGGCCAGCAGCTTGGTGCCGAGGCGGGTGCGGAAGAAGAACAGCGCCAGCCCGATCATCAGCGCGCCGATCGCCCCGCCGATCAGGTACTCGCGGTTGATGAACACGTCGCCGACGATGATCGGCATCATGTCGATGCCGAGATCCAGGCTCTTCGGCGCGGCGCCGAGCAGCCCCGGACCGAGGCCGCGCAGCAGGCTCTCGAGCCCGAGGGTGAGCATCACCACCATGATGATCGGCTGCCCGACCATGCGCCGCAGCAGCACCCGCTCGGTGAGCATGCCGAACAGGAACATGCCGAGCACGGCCACCAGCAGCGCCACCACCACCGGCGCACCGAGCCAGCCGGCGACCATCCACACCAGATAGGCGGCGATCATCACCATCGCCCCCTGGGCGAGGTTGGGCACCCCGGAGGACTTGTAGATCAGCACGATGCCGAGCGCGACCAGGCCGTACATCAGCCCGGTCAGGGCGCCGTTGATGGTCAGTTCGATGAGGAATGCGATATCCATGCTCAGGCCTCCTCGGCGATGCGGTCGGCGTTCACCCGGGCGATGGCCAGGTGACGCTTGAGGGTGCCGGAGGCGCCGGTCTCGTAACCGATCCGGGCCTCGTACTCGATCGAGTCGCGTCCGGCGTAGAGCGACTCGATGATCGGCGCATAGTGGGCGTCGATGACGTCGCGGCGCAGCTTGCGGGTGCGGGTGACCTCGCCGTCGTCGGGATCGAACGCCTTGTGCAGGTTGACGAAGCTGCGGATCGCCAGCGCCGGCGGCAGCAGCGCGTTGACCCGCGCCACCTCGGCGCGCACCAGCGCATAGACCTCGGGCTTCTGCGACAGATCGGCGAAGGAGGTATAGGGCACGCCGTTGATCTGCGCCCAGTGCCCCACCGCCTCGCTGTCGATCACCACCAGCGCGGCGAGGAAATCGCGCTCGCGCCCGAGCACGCAGGCCTCGCGGATGTAGTCGCTGAACTTCAGCCGGTTCTCGATATAGGTCGGGATGAAGCGCTCGCCGGTGTTGGTGTAGACCACCTCGGAGAGCCGTCCGAGCACCACCAGCTGACCGTCGGCCTCGAGCTGGCCGGCGTCGCCGGTGTGCATCCAGCCCGCGCGCAGGGTCTCGGCGGTGGCCTCGGGGTTGTCGAAATAGCCGTCGAAGACGTTGTCGGCGCGCATCAGGATCTCGCCCTCGTCGCTGATGCGCAGCTCCACCCCGGGGAAGGGCCGCCCGGCGGTGTGCAGGCTCACCGAGCCCGGGTCCTGGGCCACGCACAGCGCGCAGTTCTCGGTCTGGCCATAGAACTGACGCAGGTCGAGCCCGAGCGCGCGGAAGAACAGGAACACGTCCTCGCCCATGGCGTCGCCGGCGGTATAGGGGCGCGCCACCCGCCGCAGCCCGAGCTGGTCCTTAAGCGGGCCGAACATCAGCACCTCCCCCACCCCGCGCCACAGCCGCCGCCACGGCGCCGGACGCCGGCCCTCCAGACGATCGCGTTCGAGCCGCTCGGCGAAGGGCATGAAGTGGGCATAGAGCGCGCGCTTGAGCGGACTCGACTCCTTGATGCCGACCTGGATGCGGGTGAGCATGCTCGACCAGGCGCGCGGCGAGCCGAAGTAGAGCGTCGGGGCGATCTCGCGCAGGTCGTGGAGCGCGGTCTCCTGCTGCTCGGGGATGTGGACACAGAAGCGCAGCAGGATCGCCGCGCCGACCGAGAAGATGAAGTCCCCCACCCAGGCCATCGGCAGATAGGCCATGTGCACCTCGCCCTCGCGGAAGTAACCGGCGCGCGAGGCGTTGCGCACCGCCGCGATGATGTGGCCGTGCTTGAGCGGGATACCCTTGGGCCGCCCGGTGGTGCCGGAGGAGTGCAGCAGCACCGCCGGGGCATGGACGCTGGTGCGCTCCTGCAGCGCCGCGCGCAGTCCCGGCTCGGCGCTGAAGCGCGCGCGGCCCTGTGCGCTCAGCGCCGCGATCGCCCGGGCGCCCGGCGGTGGGGCCTGCTCCAGCCCGCGCGGGTCGTCGTAGAGGATGTGATCGAGCGCCCCGTAGCCGGCCACGCGGATCGTCAAGAGCTTGTCGACCTGCTCCTGGTCCTCGACCAGGGCGCAACGGATCGACTCGGCCTCGAGCTGGCCGCGCAGCTCCTCGGGCGGGGTGTCGGGATAGGCCGGCGAGGGCAGCGCGCGCAGCGCGATGGCCGCGAGCATGCCGAAGTAGAGCGCCGGGCGGTTGTCGCCGATCACCAGCACCCGATCGCCGGGCTCGACCCCCAGGGCCTCGAGCCCGGCGGCCAGCGCCAGCACCTCGTCGAGGTACTGGCGCCAGGTGTAGCCCTGCCAGATGCCGCGCCGACGCTCGCGCAGCGCCACCTCGTGACCGTGGTGCTCGGCGTTGTACACCAGCCAGTGGATGAGATGGTCGTGGGACTGCCAGTGCGGGTGCAGCGCGATGTCCCCGATCGCGTGCGGCTGGCGCTGTTCAGGCTGCATCCTTCACCCTCCCGATATAGGCCGCGACCACGGTGGGATCGTTGATCGCCTCGCGGGTCGGTCCCTCGGCGATCTTCTCGCCGTTGTTGAGCACCACCGCGCGGTTGCAGATGGCGGTGACCACGTCCATGTGGTGCTCGATGAGCAGCATGGTGGTGCCCATGGCGTCGCGCGCATCGAGGATGAAGCGCACCATGTACTCCTTCTCCTCCTGGTTCATCCCCGCCATCGGCTCGTCGAGCACCAGGAAACCGGGCTCGGCACAGAGCGCGCGCGCCAGCTCGACGCGCTTTTGCATCCCCAGCGGGATGACGTCGACCGGCTCGTCGCGCACGCTCTCGAGCTGGAGCAGGTCGATCACCTCCTCGACCCGCACCCGGTGGGCGACCTCCTCGCGCTCGGCCCACCACCAGTAGAAGGCCGCGCCGAGGATGCTCGGGCGCATGAACAGGTGGCGCCCGAGGAGGATGTTGTCGAGCACGCTCAGCCCGCGAAACAGCGCCACGTTCTGGAAGGTGCGCGCCACCCCCTTGCGGGCGATGCGGTGGGGCTTGAGCCCGCTGATGCGCTCGCCGCGATAGCGGATCTCGCCCTGCTGCGGCGGATAGAAGCCGGTGATGGCGTTGACCAGGGTGGTCTTGCCCGAGCCGTTGGGACCGACCAGGCCGAAGATCTCGCCCCGGTGGATGTGCAAATCGATCCCCTTGAGCGCCTGCAGTCCGCCGAACCAGCGGCTGACCGCGGCGCATTCGAGTATCACCTCGTCGGGATCATGGTCCTGTCGCGTCGTCGTCACGCCTGTGTCCTCCCTGCTCTCCTCGTGTGTCTCGGCGCCCCTGTCATGGGTGCAGGGGAGCGCGCCCGCTCGCACGGCGGGCGTCGTCGTCATGGCTCGCGGATCGGACCGGGCGCGGCCCGGTCGGGGAGAGACCGGCCCGCCGCCCTCCGTGGCGTGGCCGGTGCACTGGGCCGGGGCGCGTGCCCGGCCCCGCGGCGCCCTCCCGGCGCCGCCCGTCGCTCACGCGATCAACCGGTCTCCTCGGCGCGCCCGAGCGCGGCGATGCTCTGCTCGCGCAGCATGGTCTTGAGCGCCCGCCCAGTGCTGCGCGGCAGCTGCGGATAGAGACGCACATAGCGCGGCACCTTGAAGTAGGCGATCTGGTCCTTGCAGTACTCGCGCAGCGCCTCGGGTTCGAGGCTCGCGCCCGGCTGCAGCTCGACGCAGGCGCACACCACCTCGCCGAGGCGCGCGTCGGGCACCCCGACGACCACCGCCGCGCGCACCGCCGGGTGGGTCTCGAGGAAGCGCTCGACCTCCTCGGGGTGGATGTTCTCGCCGCCGCGGATGATGGTGTCCTTGACCCCGCCGACGATGCGGCAATAGCCCTCGGCATCGAGCACCGCGAGATCGCCGGTGTGCAGCCAACCGGCCTCGTCGATCACCCGCGCGGTCAGCTCGGGGTCGTCCCAGTAGCCGCGCATCAGGCTGTAGCCGCGCACGCACAGCTCGCCGGGCTCGCCGACCGGGCGGATGCGCCCGGCGTCGTCGATCACCTTGGCCTCGAGGTGCGGGCCGATGCGCCCGACCGTCTGCAGCCGCCGCTCGACCGGGTCGTCCGGGGCGCTCATGAAGGAGACCGGCGAGGACTCGGTCATGCCGTAGGCGATGGTCACCTCGGCCATCCCCAGGCGACGTCTCACCTGATCCATGGTCTCGGGCGGACAGGGCGCGCCGGCCATGATGCCGGTGCGCAGTCGGCCGGGGTCGAAGGTCTCGGCGCGGGGGTGATCGAGCATCGCCTTGAACATCGCCGGCACCCCGTAGAGCGCGGTGCAGGACTCAGCGGCGACCGCCTCCAGGGTGGCGAGCGGGTCGAACCCCGGCCCCGGATAGACCATGGCGCTACCGTGCAGCAGACAGGCCATGTTGCCCATCACCATGCCGAAGCAGTGATAGAGCGGCACCGGGATGCACACCCGGTCGGCGGCGCCGAGCCCGAGCTGGCGCCCCACCATCAGGCCGTTGTTGACGATGTTGTGATGGGTCAGGGTGGCGCCGGCCGGCGGGCCGCCGGTGGCGTTGCTGAACTGGATGTTGACCGGGTCGTCGGGGTCGACCGCAGCGGCGAGCGCGCGCACCCGCTCCAGGGTCTCGGGGGCGGGCTCGACGAGCAGCGTGGAGAAGGCGACGGTGCCCGGCCAGGCCTCGTCGTCGAGACGGATCACCCGTTCGAGCGCGGGCAGCGCCTGGGCCGCCAGTGGCGCCTCACCGGCCGTCGCCAGCTCCGGCAGCAGCTCGGCGAGCAGCGGCGGATAGTCGGTCTCGCGGATGCGCTGCTCGACCACCAGCGCGCGTGCCCCGACCAGCGCCAGGGCGCGCTCCAGCTCGGCCGGGCGCAGCGCCGGGTTGAGGCTCACCAGGATCATCCCCAGCCGCGCGGTGGCCAACTGCACCAGGGTCCACTCGATGCGGTTGCCGGTACACACCGCGATGCGGTCGCCGGCGACGAAGCCGAGTTCGAGCAGCCCGGCGGCGAGCCGATCGACCCGGGCATCGAGCCCGCGCCAGTCGAGCCGCGCATCCCGCCCCCGATCGACCAGCGCCAGTCCCTCTGGCCGGGTCTCAGCGAGTCGTCTCAGACAGTCGCCGACCGTCACCCCCTGGAGCGTCTGCGTTGCGGTCCCGTGCACATAACTGCGCCGAAGCTGATCCATCTGGCTCCTCCTGAGAAGGTTGTCTGACGGCGTGGCGGGCGTCTCGGTCTCGATGCGGATCCTGCCGCTGGGATAGAATCTATTTGCCGTTTACGTCCACGTCAACTATTTTCTCACACGTTCGTCGGGGTTGGCACGGCACCACCCTTCATCATCGATTCAGCGCAGAGATTGCGTAGAATAGCCGGTTGACCCAGCACCGCCCCGCCCCCACCAGCGCCCGAGGCGGAAAAGCGACGTTAACGTCAACAACAAAGACATGACACCCTTGCAGGAGAACCCCTGGCGCATGAGCACATCGACCAAGCCCCAACCCGAACAGGAGCCCGGCGGCACCACCTACACCATCGGCGAGCTGGCCCGCGAGTTCGACATCACCACCCGCACCATCCGCTTCTACGAGGATCAGGGCCTGCTCTCGCCAACCCGGGTCGGCTCGCGTCGGCTCTATCGCCGTCGCGACCGCGCCCGGCTCAAGCTGATCCTGCGTGGCAAGCGCCTCGGCTTCACCCTCGCCGAGATGCGCGAGGCCTTCGACCTCTACGACGAGGCCCACGGCGAGGCGCAACAACTGCGCTACTACCTCTCGGTGCTCGACGAGAAGCGCCAGCACCTACTCCAGCAGCGCGACGACCTGGAGGCGACCATGCGCGAACTCGAACAGTCCTACGCCCACTGCCAACAGCTGCTCGAACAGCAGGAGCGCGAACGCAACGGTGCACAGCGGATTGCGTCGTAGGGGTAGCGGCCAGGGCTCAGCGGCCAGCTGTCAGCGACCAGCCTCCAGTCAGCGGGATCCGGACACCTCGCAGGTCATCGGGCGTCGATCGAGCCGTGAAGACGTAGTAGCGGCGATGGCGGTCAAGGCACGGTTTCCAGCGACCAGCGACCAGCGACCAGCGACCAGCCGCCAGCTTCCAGCCACCAGTCAGCGGGATTCGGACACCTCGCAGGCCATCGGGCGTCGCTCGAACCGCGAGGACGTAGTAACGGCGCTGGTGGTCGAGGCACGACTACCTGCCACCAGCGACCAGCTTCCAGCCGCCAGTCAGCGGGATTCGGACACCTCGCAGGTCATCGGGTGTCGCTCGAACCGTGAGGTCATAGCAGATGCGATGGTGGCTTCCAGCCACCAGCCGTCAGAGCAGCGAGACCCAGCTGCCTCGCAGGCCATCAAACATCTCTGCGAACCGCGAGCACGTAGCAGCAGCACTGGTGGCTGGTGGCTCCGGTGAAATCATGGCGGCCTGATCCCACCGAACCCCGCCCCTCCCCGCAAACTACGCCCAGCCGCGACTGCCGACTGGCGGCTGGCGACTGGTCGCTGATGGCTGGTCGCTCCCCCTATTGACGTTTACGTCAACGTTATTTAGCATCGACCTTAACCGCAGGGATGCGCCCGGACCGCGTCTGGACGCGAGCGAGGACGCGCGCCCCGCGCCGCCACGCCGAAGGCCGGTCGAGGACCGCCCCCCGGCGCACCGATCCGTCAACGGAGGACACGCGCATGATGCAGTTCCCGACCCTGGACTTCGACCTCGGTGAGGAGGTCGAGATGTTGCGCAGCGCGGTGGCCGAGTTCGCCGCCGCCGAGATCGCCCCGCGCGCCGCCGCCATCGATCACGACAACGCCTTCCCCGCCGACCTCTGGCGCAAGTTCGGCGACCTCGGGCTGCTCGGTCTCACCGTCGACGAGGACGACGGCGGCACCGGTATGGGCTATCTCGCCCATATCGTCACCATGGAGGAACTCTCGCGCGCCTCGGCCGCGGTCGCCCTCTCCTACGGCGCCCACTCCAACCTCTGCGTCAACCAGATCCGGCGCAACGGCACCCCCGAGCAGAAGGCCCGCTATCTGCCCAAGCTGATCAGCGGCGAGCACGTCGGCGCCCTGGCGATGTCCGAGCCCGGCGCCGGCTCCGACGTGGTCGGCATGCGGCTGCGCGCACGCCGCGAGGGTGATCGCTACATCCTCAACGGCAACAAGATGTGGATCACCAACGGCCCCGACGCCGACACCCTGGTGGTCTACGCCAAGACCGACCCCGAGGCCGGCTCGCGCGGCATCACCACTTTCATCGTCGAGCGCGACATGCCCGGTTTCTCCACCGCGCAGAAGCTCGACAAGCTCGGCATGCGCGGCTCCAACACCTGCGAGCTGGTGTTCGAGGACTGCGAGGTGCCGGTCGAGAACGTGCTCGGCAGCGAGGGCGGCGGGGTGCGGGTGCTGATGTCCGGGCTCGACTACGAGCGCGCGGTGCTCGCCGGTGGGCCGTTGGGGATCATGGCCGCCTGTCTCGACGTGGTGCTGCCCTATGTCCACGAGCGCGAGCAGTTCGGCCAGCCGATCGGCGAGTTCCAGCTGATCCAGGCCAAGCTCGCCGACATGTACACCAACCTCAACGCCTGTCGCGCCTACGTCTATGCCGTGGGCCGCGCCTGCGACCTTGGCCGCACCACGCGCAAGGACGCCGCCGGCGCCATCCTCTACAGCGCCGAGCGCGCCACCGCGATGGCGCTCGACGCAATCCAGTGCCTCGGCGGCAACGGCTACATCAACGAGTACCCCACCGGGCGGTTGCTGCGCGACGCCAAGCTCTACGAGATCGGCGCCGGCACCTCGGAGATCCGGCGCATGCTGATCGGCCGCGAGCTGTTCAGGGAGACGGCCTGAGGCCGAGGGAGGACGGCGGGGGACGAGGAGGACAGCCCGACCTCGCCGTCGGACACGCGCGAAGCATCAGGGTCAGGGACAACCGATGAATGTCATCAAGAGCAAGATCGATCCGCGTTCGGAGACCTTCCGCGCCAACCGCGAGGCGATGGACGCGCTGGTCGCCGACCTGCGCGCGCGCGTCGCCGCGGTCGCCGCCGGCGGCAGCGAGCGGGCGCGGGCGCGCCATCTCGAACGCGGCAAGCTGCTGCCGCGCGAGCGCATCGAGGTCCTGGTCGACCCGGGCTCACCCTTCCTCGAACTCTCGCAGCTCGCCGCGCTCGGGCTCTACGACGACGCCGTGCCCTCGGCCGGGATCATCACCGGGATCGGTCGGGTGTGCGGGCGCGAGTGCATGATCGTGGCCAACGACGCCACGGTGAAGGGCGGCACCTACTACCCGCTGACCCTGAAGAAACACCTGCGCGCCCAGGAGATCGCCCAACACAACCGCCTGCCCTGCATCTATCTGGTCGACTCCGGCGGCGCCAACCTGCCCAACCAGGACGAGGTCTTCCCCGACCGTGACCACTTCGGTCGCATCTTCTACAACCAGGCGGTGATGTCCGCGCAGGGCATCGCCCAGATCGCGGTGGTGATGGGCTCGTGCACCGCCGGCGGCGCCTATGTGCCGGCGATGGCCGAGGAGAGCATCATCGTCAAGGAACAGGGCACCATCTTCCTCGCCGGCCCGCCGCTGGTGAAGGCGGCCACCGGCGAGACGGTCAGCGCCGAGGCGCTCGGCGGCGCCGAGGTGCACTCGCGCACCTCCGGGGTGACCGACCACTTCGCCCTCCACGACGCCCACGCCCTGGGGCTGGCGCGCCGCGCCGTGTCCCGGCTCAACCACACCAAGCCGATGCCGCTGGAGATCCGCCCCAGCCGCCCGCCGCGTCACGACCCGGCCGAGCTCGGCGGCATCGTCCCGCCCGACAACCGCACCGCCTACGACGTCCGCGAGGTGATCGCGCGCATCGTCGACGGCTCCGAATTCGACGAGTTCAAGGCGCTCTACGGCACCACCCTGGTGTGCGGCTTCGCCCACCTCAACGGCTATCCGGTCGGCATCGTCGCCAACAACGGGGTGCTGTTCTCGGAGTCGGCGCTCAAGGGCACCCACTTCATCGAACTCTGCAGCCAGCGCGGCATCCCGCTGATCTTCCTGCAGAACATCACCGGCTTCATGGTCGGGCGCAAGTACGAGTCCGGCGGCATCGCCAAGGCCGGGGCGAAGATGGTCACCGCCGTGGCCTGCGCCCGGGTGCCCAAGTTCACCGTGATCATCGGCGGCAGCTTCGGCGCCGGCAACTACGGCATGTGCGGGCGCGCCTACTCGCCGCGACTGCTGTGGATGTGGCCCAACGCGCGCATCTCGGTGATGGGCGGTGAGCAGGCGGCCAACGTCATGGCGCAGGTACGTCGCGACACCCTGGAGACGCGCGGCGAGTCCTGGTCGGCGCACGAGGAGGCGGCGTTCAAGCAGCCGATCCTCGAGCAGTACGAGCGCCAGGGCCACCCCTACTACGCCACCGCGCGACTGTGGGACGACGGCGTGATCGACCCCGCCGACACCCGCACGGTGCTCGCGCTCGGGCTCTCGGCGAGCCTCAACGCGCCGATCGAAGAGACCCGTTTCGGCCTGTTCCGCATGTGAGCATTCACCCACAGGAGCCACCCCGATGCCACAGACCCGACTCAGCCTGCGCATCGAGGCCGGCGTGGCCCAGCTGCGCCTCGCCCGCCCCGAGCGTCACAACGCCTTCGACGACGCCCTGATCGCCGAGCTGACCGAGACCCTGCAGGGCCTCGAGCGCGACCAGCGGGTGCGTTGCGTGGTGCTCGGCGGCGAGGGCGCGAGCTTCTCGGCCGGTGCCGACATCGACTGGATGCGGCGCATGGCCGACTACGACGAGCCCGCCAACCAGGCCGACGCCCGCGCCCTCGGCGCGCTGCTCTCGACCCTCCACCGACTCGCCAAGCCGACCCTCGCCCGGGTGCAGGGCGCGGCGATCGGCGGCGGGCTGGGGCTGGTGGCCGCCTGCGACCTGGCCTTCGCCACCGCCGACGCCGCCTTCGCCCTCACCGAGGTGCGCCTGGGGCTGATCCCGGCGGTGATCGCGCCCTATGTGATCGCCGCCATCGGGCCACGTCAGGCCAGCCGCTACATGCTCACCGCCGAGCGCTTCGACGCCGCCGAGGCCGAGCGCATCGGCCTGCTCCACGGCATCAGCCCGGACCTCGCCGCGCTCGATGCGCGCATCGCCGAGATCACCGCCGCGCTCGCCGCCAACGGCCCCGAGGCGATGGCCGCGGCCAAGACGCTGATCCGGCGCGTGCACGGCCAGCCGATCGGTCCCGAGCTGGTCGAGGAGACGGCGCGCCGCATCGCCCGCATCCGTGTCGGCGCCGAGGCGCAGGAGGGCCTCGGCGCCTTCCTCGACAAGCGCGCGCCGCGCTGGCGCACGACGCCCGCCGGCTGAGGCCCCGTCCAACCACGCAGGGAATCGCACATGTTCGACAAGATCCTGATCGCCAATCGCGGCGAGATCGCCTGCCGCATCGCCCGCACCTGCCGCGCGCTCGGGGTGCGCACCGTCGCCGTCTACTCCACCGCCGACGCCGACGCCCGCCACGTCGCGCTGTGCGACGAGGCCTGGCCGATCGGCGCGGCACCGGCGCGCGAGAGCTATCTCGACGGCGCGCGCATCATCGAGGTGGCGCGCCGCGCCGGTGCCGAGGCGATCCACCCCGGCTACGGCTTCCTCGCCGAGAACGCCGCCTTCGCCCGCGCCTGCGCCGAGGCCGGGCTGGTGTTCATCGGTCCACCGCCGGCGGCGATCGAGGCGATGGGCTCGAAGCAGGCGGCCAAGGCGATCATGATCGAGGCCGGGGTGCCGGTGGTGCCCGGCTACCACGGCGACGACCAATCGCCCGAGCGCCTCGCCGCGGCGGCCGCGGAGATCGGCTATCCGGTGCTGATCAAGGCCACGGCCGGTGGCGGCGGCAAGGGCATGCGCCGGGTCGACGCCCCGGCCGACCTCGCCGAGGCGCTGGACGCCGCCCGGCGCGAGGCGCGCTCGGCCTTCGGCGACGACCGGGTGCTGATCGAGAAGTACCTGCTCACGCCGCGTCACGTCGAGGTCCAGGTGTTCGCCGACAGCCACGGCGAGGTGGTGCACCTGTTCGAGCGCGACTGCTCGATCCAGCGTCGCCACCAGAAGGTGATCGAGGAGGCCCCGGCCCCTGGGCTCGACGCACGCGCGCGCCAGCACCTCGGCGAGACGGCGATCGCCGCGGCGCGCGCCATCGACTATGTCGGGGCCGGCACCGTGGAGTTCATCATGGACGCCGAGGGCCGCTGCTACTTCATGGAGATGAACACCCGGTTGCAGGTCGAGCACCCGGTCACCGAGGCGATCACCGGCACCGACCTGGTCGCCTGGCAACTGGCCGTCGCCGCCGGCGAGCCGCTGCCGCGGCGCCAGTCGGAGCTGACGATCGCCGGTCACGCCTTCGAGGTGCGGGTCTATGCCGAGGACCCGGCGCGCGACTTCATGCCCGCCACCGGCACCCTGCACCACCTGCTCACGCCGCCGCCCGACGCGCATGTGCGCATCGACAGCGGGGTGCGCGCCGGCGACACCATCTCGGTGCACTACGACCCCATGATCGCCAAGCTGATCGTCCACGACCGCGACCGCGACCGCGCGCTGGCGCGGCTGCGCCAGGCGCTCGAGGGCTTCGTGGTGGTCGGGGTCAGCACCAACCTCGGGCTGCTCGGGCGCCTCGCCGCGCACCCGGCCTTCGCCGCCGCGCAACTCGACACCGGCTTCATCGAGCAACACCGCGACACCCTGCTCGCCGCGCCGACGGCCCCCGACTGTCGCATGCTCGCCGCCGCCACCCTACACCAGCTGCTCGGCGTCGAGCGCGAGGCGCGCGCGCGCGCGGCCGACTCCAGCGACCCCTACTCGCCCTGGCACGCGACCTCCGGCTGGCGGCTCAACACCGACTGTCACCGCACCCTGCACTTCATCGACCCGCTGCGCGCCGAGACCCTGACCGTGGTCGCCCACTATCGCGACGACGGCTTCCGGCTCGAGACCCCGCGCGAGACCCTCGCGGTCGACGGCCAGCTCGACGCCGAGGGTCACATCCGGCTGCGCGTCGACGGGGTCCAGAGCGAGGCGCGGGTACTGCAGGACGGCGCCGAGCTGACCGTGGCGATGGCCGGGGAGACCCGCACCCTGGTGGTCCACAACCCGCTCGCCGCCGGCATGGACGACGCCCATGAGGAAAACCGCCTGGTCGCGCCGATGCCGGGCATCGTCGTCGCCGTCCACGTCCGCCCCGGCGAGCACGTCGACGAGGGCGACGCACTGCTGGTGCTCGAGGCGATGAAGATGGAGACGGTGATCCGTGCCAGTGCCGCCGGCGTGGTCGAGACGGTGCACTATGGCGAGGGCGATCAGGTCGCCGAGGGCAGCGAGCTGGTGGTGATCGGCGAGCCGGCGACCGACTGAGCCGGCCCCGACGACAGCGGCGTGCGTCACCGCGCGCGCCATCAATCCGAGGGAGTCAGTATCGATGGAACAAGACGCGACCTATTACTTGGAGGACCTGCCCCCGGGCACCCGCTTTCGCAACGATGCGGCGGTGACCCTGACCGAAACGGAGATCATCCGCTTCGGTCGCGAGTTCGACCCCCAGCCCTATCACACCGACCCGGAGGCGGCGCGTCACACCTTCTTCGACGGGCTGGTGGCCAGCGGCTGGCACACCATCGCGGTGATGACCGGGTTGGCGATCCGCTCGCCGATGCGCCTGGCCGAGGGCCAGATCGGTCTCGGCGCCGAGGGCATCCGCTTCATCAAGGCGGTGCGACCGGGCGACGCCATCCGTCTGGAGATCGAGGTGCTGGAGAACACCCCGTCGCGCTCGCGTCCCGGCTGGGGGGTGATCCGGGTGTGCTGGCGGGCCTTCAACCAGCACGACGAGGCGGTGCTCGAGGTCTGCCCGAGTATCCTGGTGCGCGCCCGCGGCACGGGGGCGGCGGCATGAGCCGGGTACGCGTGGTCGAGGTCGGCCCGCGCGACGGGCTGCAGAATGAGCCCACGGCGGTCGCGACCGCAGTCAAGCTGGAGCTGATCGCGCGGCTCGCCGCCGCCGGGCTGCGCTGGATCGAGCCGACCGCCTTCGTCTCGCCGCGCTGGGTGCCGCAGATGGCCGATCATGCCGAGCTGATGGCCGCGCTCGAACAGACGCCGGGCATGCACTACCCGGTGCTGGTGCCCAACCTCCAGGGGCTGGAGCGCGCGCTCGAGGCCGGGGCGCGCGAGATCGCGGTGTTCACCGCCGCCTCCGAGTCCTTCACCCGGCGCAACATCAACTGCGGCATCGACGAGAGCCTGGAGCGCTTCGCCCCGGTGATCGCGCGCGCCGGCGCCCTCGACATCCCGGTGCGCGGCTATGTCTCCTGCGCCCTCGGCTGTCCCTACGAGGGCGCGATCGCGCCGGCGGCGGTGGCGCGGGTGGCCGAGCGGCTGGCCGCGCTCGGCTGTGCCGAGATCTCGCTCGGCGACACCATCGGCATCGGCACCCCAGGACAGGCGCGGGCGATGGTCGAGACGGTGGCCGAGCGGGTGCCGATGGCACGGCTCGCGGCGCACTTCCACGACACCTACGGTCAGGCGCTGGCCAACCTCCACGCGGTGATCGAGGCCGGGATACGCACCGTCGACGCCTCGGTCGCCGGGCTCGGCGGCTGTCCCTACGCGCGCGGCGCCTCGGGCAACGTCGCCACCGAGGAGGTGGTCTACATGCTCCACGGGCTCGGCTTCGACACCGGGGTCGATCTCCCCGCGCTGGTCGAGACCGCACGCTGGATCGGCGAGCGGCTCGGGCGCCCGCCCTCGCGCCTGGCGCGCGCCCTCGCCCCCGCCGACTGAGGCCGCGGGCGGCTCAGCGCCGCACGAACCCGGCCTGGAGGATGCGGATGCGGTCGGCGGCGAGGTTCTCCATCAGGTTGCTCGCCATGGTGCCGAAGCCCTCGCCGAAGATCAGCGCCGGTCCCAGCACGGCGCCGCCGTCACGGCGCTCGCGCGCGCTGTGCTTCTGGCGCCAGCGCAGCCCGTCGGCGGTGATGTCGTCGACGAACGCGGCGCGGAAGCCGTGGCCGGTGAAGCGCTCGATCAGCGCCTCGCGCTCGAGCAGATGACTGTGGCGCGGGCTGTCGGCCCAGGGCACCGGGAAGCGCAACGCGTCCTCGGCACCGCCGGCGACCACCTCGTGGACCAGGATGCGGCCACCGGGGCGCAGCACCCGCTGTGCCTCGAGCAGCACCCGCATCATGTCGGGGACGTTGAGCAGCACGTGCTGCGCCCAGATCAGGTCGAAGGCGCCCTCGGTAAACGGCAGGCGCTGGGCGTCGCCGCAGACGAAGTCGCCCGCCGCGGCCATGCCGGTGGCGCGGGTGAGCCAGCCGGCGACCCCGACGAAGCCGGCGGTGAGGTCGATCCCGGTCACCTGCAGGCCGTACTCGGCCATCAGCAGCCGGGCGCTGCCGCCGGTGCCGCAACCGAGGTCGAGCACCCGCGCGCCGGGTTCGACGCCGGCGCGCTCGAGCAGCCGGCGACTGGCCTCGCGCCCGCCGACGTGGAGCTGGTCAATGGCGGCGATGTCGTCGCAGTCGAGCCGGTCGGGGTCGAGCGCCTCCTCGCATAGCGCCGCACGCAGCCGCTGTTGTAGATCCTCCGGCGCATAGCGCGCCGCGAGCGAACGAGCATAGGTCGATTGGGACATGAATCGTGCTCCTCCATGAACGCCCCCGGCAGGTCGCCGGGGCGGCTGGTGCCCGGCCCCGCAGACGCGAGGGCACCGGGCACACTCAGAACTCGGTCCGTAGATTGAGGCTCAACGCATCGACGCTGTCCACCCCGGGGATCAGGTCCGAGGTCGCGGCATAACCGTAGCTGCCCCAGATCCGGGTCGAGCGGGTGACCTGGTAGCTCAGCTGGACATCGCCGAAGACCACGTCCTCGGCCTCGTCGAGATCACGGGTCAGGCCATCGTAGCGCACCCAGCCCCCGGCCAGCTGCAGCCGCCACTTGTCGGTCGGGCTGTAGCTGCCGCGCAGCGCCAGCAGATAACGGTCGAAGTCCTGGTCGATGCCGCTAAGCTCGCGCTCCCCCTTACCCACGCCAGTCAGATCGAGCGCCGGGATGCGGGTGGCCGAGGCATTGTGACGCGGGCTGTTGTGGATGAGGCTGGAGAAGCTGTCGAAGCCGGGCTCGATCAGCGAGCCGCCGAGGTTGAAGAAGCCCTGGGCCTCGAACAACAGCTCGGGCGTGGCTTGATAGCCGCCGCGCAGGAAGCCGGCGAAGGTGTTGTTGGTGAAGATCGCATCGCCGCCGCCGAGATAGTGTGCACCGGTGGTGATCTCGACCGGGCCGAGCATGCCCTGGGCCCAGGGCGAGACCAGGGTGCCGCTGCGCGGGGTGTAGAAATAGCCGGGCTGGTAGCTGCCGTCGAAGGCGCGCTCGTCGTCGCCGATGTAGTGGCCGAGCAGCGCCCCCCAGGACCACTCGGCGGTCTTGCCGACGAACCCGGCGAAGAGCAGGTAGCCATCGTCGAGCCGGTCGTCGTAGGTGGTGTTCTGGCGCTGGTCGCCACCGAGGATGAAGGTGATGTCCTCGGCCACCGGCCCGAGCAGCATGATGCGGTCGCGACGGTCGTCGGAGACGGTCATGTCGAAGTTCCAGTTGGCGATCTGGCGGCCGACGCGCAGCGTCCAGTCGTCGAAGGGCAACTCGACATAGCCGTAGTCGAAGGTGACGGTGCGGTGGGTGCGCCCGATGGTGAAGGGCTCCTCGTCCTCGACCGCCTTGGCGGACTCGTCACCGCGCCAGGTGTCGTTGGTGAGGTTGACCCCGGCATGGAGGCTCACCCGGTCGTCGAGGGTGAGGCTGCCGCGCAGCCGCAGGCGCTGCTCGAAGCCGCTCTGGGTATCGCCGAGGCCGGGGTCGCGATTGAAGGTGCGAACGTCGAAGTCACCGCTGAACTCGTACTCGACGGCGCGCTCGAAGGCCGCTGCGGCGGGCGCAGCCAACAGGCCGAGCAGCGCCAGTCTGGCGGGTCTGATGTCCATTCAGATGCCTCCTGCAATCTCTCTCGTTGTGGTTATCGTGGTCCGTGGACACCACCACGAACGGCGCACACGCTAAATTACGTTTACGCTAACGTCAACTATTGAACTTGTTGACGTAAACGTTAATACTCGCGCTCGAAGATCCTTCAGGGAGGACGAGACAATGACGACGGAACGGGCGGAGATCCTCTGGCAACCGGATGCGCGTGCGCTCAACGACAGCGCCATGGCGCGTTATCTGGCCTGGCTCGCGGATCACGACTATGGCTGGTTCGTCGGCTATCGGGCACTGCACCAGTGGTCGATCACCCAGCCCGAGGCATTCTGGGAGAGCCTGTGGCGTTTCACCGGGGTGATCGCCTCGCGCAGCTACACCCGGGTGCTGGCCGACCCCGGGCTGCCGGCGCGCGGCTGGTTCGAGGGCGCGCGGCTCAATTTCGCCGAGAACCTGCTGCGTCACGCCCTGCGCTCCCCCGATACCCAGGAGTGCGTGACCGAGGTCAGCGAATCGCGCGCGACCGTGCGGCTCGGGCGCGGCGCGCTGCTCGCCCAGGTCGGCGCCCTGCAGGGCTGGCTGCGCGCCCAGGGCGTCGGCGTCGGCGACCGGGTCGCCGGGGTGGTCGCCAATACTCACGAGGCGCTAGTGGCGATGCTCGCCACCACCGGGCTGGGGGCGATCTGGAGTTCGGCCTCGCCGGACTTCGGCACCGCCGCCATCCTCGATCGCTTCGGCCAAATCCGCCCCAAGGTGCTGCTGACGGTCACCGGCTACCGCTATCAGGGCCGCGACCACGACCGCGGCGCGCAGAACCGCGCCCTTGCCGCCGCGCTGCCGGGGCTGGAGCGGGCGCTCTCGATCGCCCTGCTGCCCGGGAGCGCACACCCCGACGACCCGGTCTTCGTCCCCTGGGAACAGGCCCTGACCGCGCACGCCGACAACGTCCCCGAGTTCGTCCAGCTGCCGCCCGACCACCCGGTCTACATCCTCTACTCCTCGGGCACCACCGGGGTACCCAAGTGCATCGTCCACGGCGCCGCGGGAATGCTGCTCAACCACAGCAAGGAGCTGCTGCTGCACGCCGACCTCGGCCCCGGCGACAGCCTCTGCTACTTCACCACCACCGGCTGGATGATGTGGAACTGGATGGCCTCGGCGCTGCTCACCGGGGCGCGGCTGGTGCTCTACGACGGCTCGCCGGCGCAGCCCTCGCTCGAGCGGCTGTGGGCACTGCTGGCGCAGGAGCGGGTGAGCCACTTCGGCACCAGCGCCAAATACCTCGGCAACTGTCGCAAACAGGGGCTGACCCCAGGCACCGATCACGACCTCACAGCGCTGCGCGTGCTCTTCTCCACCGGCTCGCCACTGCTCGCCGAGGACTACGACTGGGTCTACGAAGCGGTCGGACGCGAGCTGATGCTCAGCTCGATCTCCGGCGGCACCGACATCTGCGGCTGCTTCGTCGGCGGCAGCCCGCTGGTGGCGGTACGCCGCGGCGAGATCCCCTGCCGACTGCTCGGCGTCGACGTGCGCGCCTTCGACCCCGAGGGGCGCGACACCAAGGGCGCACACGGCGAGCTGGTCTGTCTCAGCCCGCTGCCGTGCATGCCGGTGGGGTTCTGGGACGACGCCGACGGCAGCCGCTATCGCGATGCCTATTTCAGCCGCTTCCCCGGGGTCTGGGCGCACGGTGATTTCGTTGAGTTCACCGCACACGGCGGCGCCATCATCCACGGCCGCGCCGACGCCACCCTCAACCCCGGCGGGGTGCGCATCGGCACCGCCGAGCTCTATCGCCAGGTCGAGACCCTGCCCGAGATCGCCGACAGCCTGGTGGTCGGCGCACCACTACCCGATGGCGACGTCGAGGTGCTGCTGCTGGTGGTGATGGCCGAGGGCCACGCGCTCGATGCCGCGATGATCCAGACCATCCGCCAGCGCATCCGCGCCAACGCCAGCCCGCGTCACGTCCCGGCGCGCATCCTCGCCGTCTCCCAGGTGCCCTACACCCGCAGCGGCAAGAAGGTGGAGCTGGCGGTCGCGCGCATGCTCCGGGGAGAGACGGGCGGCGACAACGCCCACGCCCTGGCCAACCCCGAGGCGCTCACCGAGATCGCCGCAGCGATCGCCGAGCCGGCGCCGCGTCGCTCCAGCGCCCCGACCGCCGCAGTCTGACCCCCAACGGCACGACACACCATCGCCGAGCCCCCCACTCGGCGATGGTCGATCGCCCGCGCGTACCATCCCCCCCCTGACAGGGAGAGGTTCCTACGCCCGGCACAGCGCACCTCCCTCACGAGACGCCCAAAATACACTTTGACATATATACCGAATGCCATATATTTATAGGCATGAACCTCAAGCCGACGGATCTCTTCGCTGCCCTGTCCAACGACACCCGATTGCGTTGCGTGGTGCTGTTGCTCGAACAGGGCGAGCTGTGTGTCTGTGAGCTGACCCACGCCACCGGGTCAGCGCAACCGCACGTCTCGCGCCATCTCGCCCAACTGCGCGAGCTGGGGCTGGTCGCCGACCGGCGCGCCGGGCTCTGGGTCTACTACCGCGTCCACCCGGCGCTCCCCGACTGGGCGCGCCGAGTCCTCAACGAGACCCTCGCCGGGGTGCGCGGACAGGCCCCCTTCAGCACTGACGCCGCCAACCTGGCGAGCATGCCGGGGCGCCCCTCGGCGCCGCGCTGCGCCTGACTGGCACCGACAGGTATCGAGTCGCCACCGATAACCACCTCAGTTATCGCAGTCGGGGAAAGGCAAGGTTCGCGCCGCAATATACACAAAACCAAATATATGGTTTTACATATATTAAGAAACCGTGATCGCACGCCTCAACCGCCATGACACCCGCCCGACACCGGGCACCAAGGATCAGATCGAGGATCCCTGCATGAACGCCACCGCCAAGACCGTGCTCGTGCTCTGTACCGGCAACGCCTGCCGCTCGCAGATGGCCGAGGTGCTGCTCAACCACGATCTCGCCGATCGAGTGCGCGCCCTCTCCGCCGGCACCCGGCCACAGCCCCGGGTCGCCGAGGGGGCCATCGCCGCGCTTGCCGAGGCCGGGCTGCCGACCGCGGGGCTCCATCCCAAGGCGGTCGACACCCTGCTCGACCAGCCCTTCGATCTGGTGGTCAGCGTCTGCGACAACGCCCGCGAGCAGTGCCCGATGTTCCCGCGCCCGCTCCCCCGGCTCCACCTCCCCTTCCACGACCCCCACGGCGAGCCGCTGGACGCCTTCATCGCGGTCCGCGACCAGATCCGCGTGCGCCTGGTGCCGGCGGTGGCCGAGGCGCTGGGGCTCACCATCACGCCACCATCGGAGTAAGTCATGTCGGTACCGTGCGAGGTCTCCACCAAACAGGCGAGCGGCGCACCGATGAGCCTCTTCGAGCGCGGTCTGACCCTCTGGGTCGGGCTCTGCATCCTCATCGGCATCGGGCTCGGACAATGGGCGCCGGCGCCCTTTCAGCTCCTCGGCAAGCTGGAGGTCGCCCAGGTCAACATCCCGGTGGGACTGCTGATTTGGGTGATGATCATCCCGATGTTGATGAAGATCGACTTCGGCGCCCTCCATCAGGTGCGCACGCACTGGCGCGGCATCGGCGTCACCCTGTTCGTCAACTGGGCGGTCAAGCCCTTCTCCATGGCGTTGCTCGCCTGGCTGTTCATCCGTGGGCTGTTCGCGCCCTGGCTGCCGGCCGAGCAGCTCGACGCCTATGTCGCCGGGCTCATCCTGCTCGCCGCTGCGCCCTGCACCGCGATGGTCTTCGTGTGGAGCCGGCTGACCGGGGGCGATCCCTATTTCACCCTCTCGCAGGTGGCGCTCAACGACGCCATCATGGTGTTCGCCTTCGCCCCCATCGTCGGGCTGCTGCTAGGGCTGTCGTCGATCGTGGTGCCCTGGGAGACGCTGCTGACCTCGGTGGCGCTCTATATCGTGGTGCCGGTGATCATCGCCCAGTGGTGGCGGCGCCGACTGCTGCGCCACGGCAGCGCGCGCTTCGAGGCCACCCTCGAGACCCTCGGCCACGCCTCGATCCTCGCGCTGCTCGCCACCCTGGTGCTGCTGTTCGCCTTCCAGGGACAGGCGATCATCGACGCACCGCTGATCATCCTGCTGCTGGCGGTGCCGATCCTCATCCAGGTCTTTTTCAACTCGGCGCTGGCCTACTGGCTCAATCGCACCGTCGGCGAGCGTCACAGCGTCGCCTGCCCCTCGGCGCTGATCGGTGCCTCCAACTTCTTCGAGCTGGCCGTCGCCGCGGCCATCGCGCTGTTCGGCTTCGAGTCCGGCGCCGCACTCGCGACCGTGGTCGGGGTGCTGATCGAGGTGCCGGTGATGCTGCTGGTGGTGCGGGTGGTCAACCGCACCCGGGCCTGGTACGAGCGCGGGCCACGGGTACGGTCGTGAAGCCAGCCGCCAGCCGCCAGCCGCCAGCCGCCAGCCGCCAGCCGCCAGCTTATAGCCTGCAGTGGCGGGGCTGGCCGCATGACCGACGACGACGGACAAGACGCTCCTGGTGGTTCCTTTCTTCACATTCAGAGACAGACATGAACATTTCTCTCCGTATCCATCCCCACCGCTCACCGCGAGCAGGCTCCCATGTTTGAGCAACTCGGTGATCTCATCGCCTTCGGCCTGCTCGGGCTGGAGCCGGCCTCGCGCAGCGGCGCGGCGGTGCAGTTCTTCGTCATGGACGTGGCCAAGATCTTCGTCCTGCTGGTGTTGGTGATCTATGTCATGGGGCTGTTGCGCGCCATGCTCTCACCGGAGCGGGTACGCGCCTTCGTGCGTGGCCGACCGGACTGGCAGGCGCGCGGCATGGCCGTCACCCTGGGCGCGGTGACGCCCTTCTGCTCGTGCTCGTCGGTGCCGCTGTTCATCGGCTTCGTCGAGGCCGGTATCCCGCTCGGGGTGACCTTCTCCTTTCTCATCGCCAGCCCGATGATCAATGAGGTCGCCGCCGTCATCTTGGTCGGTGTCCTGGGCTGGAAGCTCGCGGCGCTCTATGTGCTCGCCGGGCTGCTCGTAGCCTGGTTCGGCGGTCTCGCCATGCAGGCCTTCCGGCCCGAACGCTGGGTCGAGGACTATGTGTGGAAGATCCGCATGGGAGAGACGGCCATGGCCGAGCCCGACACCAGCCTGCGTGGGCGCCACCGCTACGCGCTCGGCGAGGTACGCGAGATCGTCGGGCGGATCTGGCGCTGGGTGCTGCTCGGCATCGGCGTCGGCGCCCTCTTCCACGGCTTCGTCCCCGCCGGCTGGGTGACCGAGCACCTGGGCGGGGACGACTGGTTCAGCGTGCCGGCGGCGGTGCTGCTGGGCATCCCGCTCTATGCCAACGCCACCGGCGTCATCCCGGTGGCCGAGGCGATGCTGACCAAGGGCGTGGCGATCGGCACCACCCTGGCGCTGATGATGAGTGTTGCGGCGCTCTCGCTGCCGGAGCTGCTGATCCTGCGCAAGGTCATCCGCTGGCCGGCCCTGGCGCTGTTCGCCGCAGTGCTGGCCGTCGCCTTCACCCTGGTCGGGTGGGGCTTCAATCTGATTGCATGAGGAGATACACATGAAGACGTTCAAGGTACTGGGCGGCGGCTGCCGCAACTGCGAGGTCACGGCCGAGGCGATCGCGCACGCCGCCGCCGAAGCGGGCGTCGAGATCGCGCTGGAGAAGGTCACCGACATGGCCGAGATCCTCGGCTACGGCGTCATGTCGACGCCTGCCGTGGTCCTCGACGGCACAGTGGTTCACGCTGGCGGGGTACCGGCGAGCGAGCAGATACGCGACTGGGTCTCGGGCTGACAAGGAGCGGCGCGGCCCAACACCGCGCCGACTGATTCAGCCGACCACGGGCTCGGGATCGCTGGCCAGCAGCACCCGGTCCTTACCCGCCGATTTGGCCCGGTACATGGTCGCGTCGGCGCATTTGAACAGCTCGGGGAGGTGACGCGCATCATAGGGATAGAGCGCGGCGCCGATACTCGCCGAGACCCGCTGACCATCCCATTCGCCGGCGCCGATCGCGCGACGGACGTCCTCGAGGATCGCACGAACGGCCTCAGGACCCGGTAACTCGGTCAGCAGCAAGCCGAATTCATCACCACCGATGCGCCCGGCAAGATCGTCGGAGCGGCTGCGCAAGCGTGCGCTCAGCACCCCGGCGACGAAGCGCAGCACCTCGTCACCGACCAGGTGCCCCTGGGCATCGTTGATCGCCTTGAAGCCATCGAGATCGATCACGCAGAGCGCAAAGCAGCGGCGATGGCGCGCGGCACGCTCGATCTCCAGCGCGGCGCGCTCCTCGAAGGCGATGCGATTGGCCCCACCGGTCAAGGCATCGGTACGCGCCAACCGCTCGAGCTGATAGAGCTGCGTGCGGCGATTGACATAGAGCGAGATCATCGACTGTACCGCCGCCGCGAGCACCCCCAGTAGCAACAGGCCGAAGAGCCCGATGACTACCGTCGGTGTCAGTGCCGCGCGTTCGTAATGCGTACGCGCAACGAAGGCCAACATCGTCCACTGCAACGGCGAGACCGCCTCGGACACGCCCCCCGCGCGCCCCTTACAACCGCTCGAACGCACCGGATAATCGACACGCAACGGCTCGACCCGCTGAAAGGCGAAGAAGCCGGCCGCAGTGCGCACCGTGCCGGCCTCGGCCCGTTGCATCGCTTGCCACACCTGGGGAAAGCGCCATTGCATACGCTGCTGCGCCCGTCCTTCGAGCATGAACCCCCAACGCATCTCAGCCACCGGCGCAAGCAACCAGTACCCATCGCAATTGACCAGCATCGGGCGCGACGGATCGCCGCGCCCGACATCCTCGAGCCGCTGCAACAACCGCCCAGCGAGATAATGGATGACGACCAGCCCACGATGGTGACCGGCGGCATCGACCACCGGGGTCGCCAACCGCAGGATCGGCACGAAGGGGCGCGCAACCTCACCATCGGTGACATCGAGACCCAGGGCGGAGATATAGATCTCCTCGGCCTCCAGGGCGAGGGCCGCGGCAATGTCATCATCACCCGAGGGGCTGCGCACGGCATCGTGCACGAGGCTCCGCGTCCGCCCATCGCCGCCCTGCTCGACCCGCACCCGCTCGCGCCCCTGGGCATCGAGCAGCCGGATCTGTTGATACAGACCGGAGTAGCGCAACCGTGCGGCGTACTCGCGCGCCATCCGATCGAGCGAGGCCCGATCACCGTGCGCCAGATAACGCGACAACTCGTTCTGACGCGCCAGCGTCAACACATCAGCGACCACATAGTCGAGCTTGTTCTCGAGCAGCCGCTCCTGCTCCTCGACACGATTGACCGCCGCGGCATCGAGGTCGCGATACAGGCCCTCGACCTGCCACGTCCGCACCAGCACCAACACCAGCACCAACACCCCGGCCAGCAGCGGATAGATCAGCAGAAACAGCCCACGCGCCGACAACGACCTCAACCACCCCTCGCGATCGGTCTCGGCGGCACGCTCGGTTGCAGCCTGGCGCCGTGTCGAGGTCTGCATCCAGACTTCCTCCTCAGCGCGAGGACGCATCATGATCGGGCCCACCGGCGACGACCACGCAATTCTTGCCGCGCATCTTGGCGCGATACATGGCGACATCGGCGGCACGCAGCAGCCCGGTGCGGCTGGTGGCATGATCCGGGTAGAACGCGACACCGATACTCACCGTCACCTGCTGTCCATCCCAGTCACCTGCGGCGATGCGACGACAAAGATCAGCAAGGATGGTCTGCGCCTGCTCGAGTTCGGTCAGCTCACACAGCAGCAGGCCGAATTCATCGCCCCCGAAGCGACTAGCGAGGTCATCGGAGCCGTTGCGCAGATGTTTGGCCAACACATCGGCGACGTCGCACAACACCTCGTCACCGCGCAGGTGTCCCTGACGATCGTTGATCGCCTTGAAGCCGTCGAGATCGAGCAGACAGAGCGCGAAGCGACGCTGATGGCGCGCCGCCCGCCCGATCTCGAGATCGGTACGCTCCTCGAAGGCGATGCGATTGGCCAACCCGGTCAACCCATCGCTACGCGCCTGACGCTGCAGCTGCTCGAGCCGAGCGCGCCGATCGGCGCGCAACGCCGCCCGCGCCCGTACCGCGCAGGCCAGCATCGCCAACAACAACACACCGAGCCCACTGATCACGAGGGTCGGGGCCACCGCCGCACGGGCATAGCGCGCCTGCTCGACGAAGGCGACGACGTGCCAACGCAACAGACTCGCCGTCGCCACCTCCTCGTCACCACCCGCACAGGCGGCCGAATAGACCGGATAGTGCCCCTGTAACGGCATCACGTCACGATAGACGAAGGTGCCCTGCTCGACCCGAACCAGCCCCGCCGGATGGTGTCGCATCCGGGCCCAGACCTGCGGATAACGCAGCTGCATCCGCTGTTGTGCGCGCTCGCGCAGCATGAACCCCCAAGCCATGCCCGGCTCCGGGGCCAGCAGCCAATACCCCGCACAATTGATCAGCATCGGTTCGATGGGGCCGCCTTGGCCGAAGTCCGCAAGCCGTTCGAGCAATTGGCCGGCCCGATAGCTGATGATGAGCATCCCACGCACGTGCCCGTCGGCATCGAACACCGGCGTCCCCACCCGCAACAACGGCAGCAATGGCAACAGGATCTCACCGTTCTCGACACTGAGATCGAGAGGCGAGACATAGAGTGCACCGGGCTCGAGCCCCAAGGTCGCCTCGACATAATAACGATCACTCTTGTCCTGCAGTGCCGCCTCGGGGACGACCAGGATCGCGTCGGCCAGCGACTCGACGCGCACGACCTCGTGTCCGGTCTCGTCGATCAGCCGGATCTTCTGATAACGCCTGGCATAGTGGATACGGTTGGCCAGCTCGGCGGCGATCAGCGGCAACCAGTCACGATCGCCGGTCTCGAGATACCGCCGCAGGACGTGCTGGTGCGCCAGCGTCAGCGTATCGCTGGCGACATGATCGAGCTTGTTCTCGATCAGCCGCACCAGCTCGTCGACCCCAGCCCAGGCCGCGGCATCGAGTTCGCGATGCAGCTGCCGCACACTCCACCCCCACACCAGCACCAACAGCACCACCAACACGCCGGCGAGCGGCAGATAGAGCCGCCAGAACCCCTGCACCCCCACAGCGTTCACCGACCACCCGAACTCGCATCACCCCTGCTGACAGACATGCTGACGTCCCCCATGATCAACCCGGCCAACCTCAGTGCGCCGCCCCCATCGAAACGTCCGCGACCGGCATAGATGGTGGGGGCGTTTTCATCCCAGCCAACGCGAGGTCCTGAGGTTCCGCGCAAGGCTCATCGCTAGCATCGAAGGCCGCGCTCAGGTCGATGATGTGCGCGATACCGACACGACCGCACAGCCCGAGCCGCGGTCCACATCACCAACGCACCCGCTCCCCTACACCTCGATCTCCACCGTCTGCAACACCGGCGCCGGTCCCTGGATCACCCCGTCTCTGATGTAGACCGGATCGCCGATGCTGCCGCGTCCCCGTACCTGGGTCTGCTCGCCGCTAAGCAGGGTGACGGTGCAGCCATCGCTGCTGGTGGCGGTGATGGTGCCGACGTCGGTGGGCGGCTCGGGGAGGAGTTGGAGCAGGCGGCGGTAGGCGTTCCAGGTGTTCATGTCGGGTGGCTCTCGATGCGGATGGATTGCCACACCTCGGGCAGGCGGCAGTCGAGTTCGACCGCGCGAGAGAGCCCGAGACGGGTGATGCCGCCCTCGGTGTAGCCGATGAGCTGGCCAGGGTGGATGATGCCGGTCTCGGGGTGGATCGGGGTGCGCAGGGTGATGTGGGCCTGGCGGCCGGTGTCGGCGAGCAGACGCAGGCCGCGCTGGCGGGTCATGACGACATCGGTGGCGAGCGCGTCGACGCAGGTCGGGGCCTGGGTGTCGCCGGCGCGCCCGGCGCGGCGCACGCGGTCGCGCCGACCGCCCTCGCCGCCAGTGATCCACACCGCGTCGTAGTCTGGGCGCGCGATCCACTCGATGCGCTCGGTGTGACAGGCATCCTCGGGCAGCTCGATGTCTGGGGTGGCATCAGCCCAGTCCCAGGGTGGGCGCGGATACCAGGGCAGCAGGCGCAGCACCGGCTCGGTGTCGTGGCCCTGGACGTAGCCGCCGCCGGCCTCAGCAATGCGCGCGGCGGCCTCGATGTAGGTGCCGGTGTGGCTCCAGGCGCCGGCCGGGACGGTCCAATCCTCCAGCTGCCAGTCAAGCGTCCAGCCGATCGGTACGCCGTTGTCGGTGAGCGCCGCGTCGAGCAGTTGGCGGGCGCTGCGCGACTCGGTGTTGATGCGCGTGCGCGGCGCGGCGGTTGGTGCGCCGAGCACGGCGGCGCGACCGCGCCCGCCGAGGTCGAGCTGATCGCTACCAAAGGTCCGCGAGCGAGTGATGGTGTCGAGGCACAGCCGGATCGGGTGGGCGTTGACGGTGGCGATCAGCTCGACGGCGGGCGCCTCGAGCTCGGCCTGGAGCTGCACGAGCGCCGCGCCCGGCACCCGCGCCGACCAGCTCCACGCCCAGGCGTCGGCCTCGAGCGCAAGGCGCAGCGACTCGACGGGGATCTCGGTGCCGTCGAGCAGGGTCAGGGTGACGGTGTTCCTCACGAGATAGAGCCTCCGGATGGGGACGATGCGGGTCGCGGTCGGCGGCTCGGGCACCCAGGGCGGGCGCGGTCGCCAGTCGCAGCAGCCGGGTAGCTCGACATCAGTGCCAAGCGGCGGGGTCGCACCACAGGACACCCGGGTGCGCGGCAGCGCCGCCGGCATGTAGCACGGCGTCCAGCGCCCGGGAAGCGGCCACATCGCTTCGGTGTGTGGGGTGCCGAGCGGGGTCTCGACGAGCCACGCGACGTGGTGCCCGACATCGAGGCGGAGACCGATCGGGCGCGCGTCCTGCTGATCGAGTCGCAACCGGTCGCGGGCGCGCTCTCGATCGCGATGCCCCGCTCGGGCGGCGGCCCGGATCGGGGCGGCCTCGGTGCACGCCGCCCGGGTCGCGCGCCGCAACCGCCGGGTGTCGGCATGGGGCGCGGTACGCGCGGCGCGGATCGGGCGCGCCTCGGCGTGCGGGATGTCGGTGACCCGGCGCAGCCGTCGGGTCTCGCTGTGGCGCAGCCCGAGCACCGGCCCCGGGCGCGAGCGCGCCTGCCGGTGGCCGAGCACCGCAGCGTGGCGGGTCGCGCGCATCTCGGTGCCGATGAGCCGCCAACCGCGAGCGGTGGCGCGCTGGTCGCGTGCCGGGACCTCGGCGCTGGGGCCGGTGGCGGCAGGGAGGGCCAGATCCAGCTCGACGACGAGCGCAGCCCCGAGCGTCAGCCCCGCCGTCGGCGCGGGCAAGGCGGCAACGAGGCTCGCATCCTCAACGACCCGCGCCCGGAGCGCGGCGGTGAGTGACAGACAGGCGCTCGGCGCGGGCAACGCGGCCTGGAGCACGGCCTCGACATCGCTCGAGTCGAGGACCGGGCGGCAGATCGGGTCGAGCACGGTGGCGGCCAGGGGTGGCGAGCCATATGACCGCCCCAGCACCACGACTGATTGCAGGGCTGTCTCGACCAGTGCCGGCGGCGGCGCGCCACAGGCGAGCACGACGGCTCGATCAAGTGATGGCGCGGGATCTCCAGGACGGATGCGCTGATAGACGCGCGCCGTCAGCGCCAACGTCAGCCCCGCCGTCGGCGCGGGCAAGGTGGCGTACAGCGCCGCGTAACCGATGCCATCTTCGCGCCATGCGGCGTCGGCCGCGTCCGGCGGCAGGCGCAGCAGCGGCGCGCGCCCTTGCCAGGAGACGTCGGCGGCGTCCGGCGGCAGGCGCACGTCGCTCACCCCGGGATCAGGCGATCGACCAGATCGGGGAGCACCGGATCGGCCGGACCGCCATCGTCGTCGGAGAGCACCAGACGATCGACCTCGCGCGGCACGGTGGTGGTGAGCAGGTAGGCGCCGTCGGTGGCGCTCGATCGCGTCTCGGCGAGCAGCGCGCCGCTCTGTCGATGATAGAGCCGCACGGTGCGCGCGGCGGGCGCACCCTGTTGATCGGTGATGATGCCGCTGACACTCGTCGCGGTCTGCTCGGTGTTGCCGAGGAGTTGGGCCGGGACCGCGTGGACGCTGGGCGGCTCCAGCGGGTGTTGGGTATCAAGCTGGTACTCGGCGAGCAGCCCCGGGGTGCCGAACGGCAGATACTCGGCCTGTCGTGCGGCGGTGATCTCAGGGCCGGTCAGCGCCCGATCCCAGAAGCGTAGCCTAGCAATCTCGCAGTCGGCGCGCGGTTCGCTGCCGTTGAATTGGGCGTGCCAAAAGGGGGCCGCCGCGCGCAGATCCATGTTGGTCACGGCCCCGGAGCCGACCAGGACGCCATCCTGCCAGGTCTCGGCGAGCGCGCCGTCGTACACCCAGGCGAGATGAGTCCAGGCGCCGATCACCGGTGTGCCGACGCGGATGTCGGAGGCGCCGATCCCCAGCCGTAGGCCGACCCCGGCAGCGGCGCGGAAATACAGGTTGATGCCGACCGCGTCGAACCGCTCGCCGGGGATGAGCGTCCCCAGCACGCCCGCGTTACTGGGCAGCGCGTGCAAGCGGTACCAGTGCTCGACCGTAAACGGGCGCGCATGGCCTTCGTTATCGAGCGGGAGCGGATTGGGGATCCGCATCCCCGGGACGGGGCCGCTCGACACGTTGTAGCCGCTCGTCGGAGCACTCATGGCTCAGCCCTGGAAGACCGCCGAGGTGACGCGCACGGACGCGCCCTGGTACAGCACCGAGCTGTCGAGCTGCACCTCGCCGCCGTCACCGGCGGCACTCACCGTGCAGTCGGCCCACCAGTCGCCGTGGCCGTCATAGATTCGCGCCCAGGCCGCGGCGGTGCCGGTCGCGGGGTCGGCGCCGGTAATCGGTGCCTCGAGCGGGGTGTCGAGGCGGAGCTGGTAGGTCTCGGGGTCGACCGCGCCGATACCCGTCGCCAGCGGGATCTCGACCAAGGCGGCAGCCTCGGGCGGGGTCTCGCCGGGGGCGACGGGGAGCGGCGCGCTGTAGAGCACGAGCCGCGCCCCGACCGCGCCACCTGTGAGCAAGGCCAGCCCGGCCTCGAGTACTGGCAGGCGGGCGGCGGCCTCGCGCGCGGCCTGGTGCTGGGCGCCGAGGTCCATCAGTCCTGCTCCTCCGGCGCGGTGATGGTGTAGGGGCCGTGACAGACCGGCTGACAACCGGCGCTGCGGTAGGTGATGTCGTAGGTCCCCGGCGGCACCTCGGCCGACCAGTCGCCGCTGGGCACGGGCACCACGTCGATGACGTGCCCGTGGCTACCCCAGGCGCGCACGATCACATCATCGGCGGCGCTGCCGTCGATGGCCTTGGTGGCGTTGCCGTTGATCGTGGCGAGCGCCCCAGCGTAGGGCATGTAGACCTTCAGCGGCGCGAGCGCGCCGGTGGTCTCGTCGAGGGTGATGCGCAGCAGGCGATCGTCGGTCGCCCCGGGGCGGGTGTCGGGGATCAGCAGGTGGTAGTCGCCGGGGGCGAAGCCGCGCACCGTGAACGCCCCCGAGACCGGGTCCGGGTTGACGACCTGCGAGCGCGCCCAGGCCGGGCGGCGCAACAGCTGCACCGGGAGGCTCAGGGGGTTGCCGTCATGGTCGTAGAGGATGCCGTGACGGGTCGGGCGGTTGATGTCGGGGAGCCAGGCACCGGCGCGGCCATAATTACCGCCTGCGGCGACACCAGGCAGGGTGGACCAGTCAGTCGCGTCGAGGATGGTCAGGTAAGGCGCTCCGTTGTGAGCGATTGCTAGGTAGGCGCTGTCTGGGCTCCACGCGCATTCGTATCCCGCACCCGGCAATGCTGGCACGCCGGAGACCGCTGACCAGTCGGCAGTATCGACGATGACGAGATAGGGCGAGCTTGCGTACACCACCGCCAAGTAGGCGCCATCTGGACTCCAACAACATCGGCGAGCAGTACTCTGCAATGCGGGGAGACCAGAAACAGCCGCCCAATTAGGGGACTGAAGCACTGTCAAGAATGGCGAACCGTAATGCGCAACCGCCAGGTAGGAGCCGTCGGGGCTGAAAGCGACACCCTGCCCATAAAGAGGCAGCACTGGCAAACCGCTAACTGGGTTCCATTCGGCAGTGTCAAGGAGGGTCAGATAAGGCGCAGCGTAGTGTGCGATTGCTAAATGCCCACTCGCGCTAAAAGCAACCTCGGCTACATAGCTCGAAAGGCTCAGGCTTATCGAGACCCGAGACCACGCCTCGGTATCCCACACCTGTAGGTGAGGCGCCCCACCGACATACCCCATAACAAAATACTTGCCGTCGGGCGAAAAAGCACAGCTTTCTACACGACCGGGTAATTCAAATGCCGGTGCGTCAGACAGTACAGACCAGTCGCTTGTATCGAGAATGGTCAGATAAGGCGCGCCACTGTGCGCCACCGCCAGATACTTTCCATCCGGCGAAAACGCCACCGCATTGACATCCCCTCCCGAGGCAAACCGCGTCGTCGCCACATCGAACGTCGGCCCCTCCAGGGTCCGCAGGGTGTCGTCGGTCGAGCCGATGGCCAGGAAGTAGTCAGTCATCCCTCACCTCAGGGTCGGTCAACATTGCCAAGCGCGTGGATCTCGCAGCCATCGGCGGCGGAGTCTGTGGGCTCGTCGGATTGCTGGATCGAGCGCGCGACCCAGAACTCGGCGATGGCGCCGACGGTATCGATGCGCACCACGTTGCCGGTGCTCCAGCCGCCGCCGTTGGCCGCGGCGGGGATGGTCATGTAGGGGGCGCCGGTGCTGTAGGCGCCGCCGCCGAGGTCGATCCGGGTGCGCGGGTTGATCGGGGCGATGTCGGCGCCGCCGGGGGCGTAGACGCCCTGCCAGACGAGCCCGCGGTTCTCGCTGATCAGCTCCCATTGGTCGCTGGCCGCGTTGGCGCAGCGCAGCACCCAGCGGTCGGTATCGCAGCCCTCGTTGCTGACCTGGATGGGGTGGTCGATCAGGTTGAGGGTGGCGGTGGCGGCGCTGCCGCTGGGGGCGTCGGCCCACTCTCCGCTCCAGCTCGCCTGATCCCAGGTCGCCGAGACCCGGGCGCGACGATCGCCGATGATCAGGCAGCCGGCAACGATGGTCTCCCCGGCCGGGTAGTCGTGGGTGAGCGGGCGCGAGAGCGCGAGCCAGCCGCTGATCTGGGCATCGGTGACCTGGCGCAGGTCGCCGACGGTGTGGCGCACGGTGAGCGGCGGGGTGAGGCCGTCAAGGTCGGGGAACATGATCTGCCCGGCGGCGCGGTCGAGCTGGTAGCGCTCACCACTGACCACCGCGCCCGTGGCGTCGGTCACCCGCACCCAAGCAAGCCGGGTGCGGCCAATCTCGGTAGCGACTCCGGGGCTGAGGTTGAGAGTGGTCTCGGCGGCGTGGAGGATCATCACCAGATCGCCGGGGCGGTAGATCGGCACCCGACCATCGGCTGGCAGTCGGGTGCCGTCGATGCCGAGGATATCAGCGTCCAGCGGTAGGTAGCTGTAGGCGACGGCGTTGTAGCGCAGGGTGGATGGATCGACGCGACGCGGTACCCATGTCTGGCCTTCGAAGTGACCGAATGCCACGACGGCAGTGCCGAACTCGTAATTTACGGCGCCCAGCACGTCGGGGCCGGCAATCACGCCGTCAGCGTCGGCGCTGGCTGTCAGCTGTTCGCCATCCTCGGTGGTGACGACGATCGACAGCGCCTCAGGCTTGAGCGGGGTCAACTCGGTACGGAAAGATGCCTCAACTCCAACCCAGTTACCGCGACGCGTCAGGCAGGCAGTGACAACCGGCCCGCCGTCAACGGCCCACTCGGTCAGTGCTGCTACGCCGGATTGATAGTTGATAGCGCCCGCCTCGATCGCACCCGAGGGGCTGTCGGTATAGAGGATGCCGGTGCCGCGATCCTCGTAGGAGCGCGCGCCCATCTCAAAGCGCAGCGAGCCGGGAACGATTGGCTCGACCAGTAGTGGCGGAAGCACTCGCACCTCGAGCGCCGACCAGTCGAACGCGACCGCTCGCGGCGGGTCTGCTGCCGCAGACTGAGAGATGTAGCTGACGGTGACCAGACCTGACGTGAAACGATGCAGGCGCTCGCTTGACGCCTCGGTGTCGGCGCGCGTCTCCCAGGCCGACTCATTCGAATCCCAGATCGTCTGGCTAATTGGCGGCAATACCGGCAGCTGAATGTCGCCGTTGGCGTAACTGACGAATCCGCCAGCCCCCACGATGCCACCCTCGCCGTTGTCGGTGGCGATGTGGTCAATGCGCTGCGTCGTCGAGCTTGACTGCTGCACGTCGACCGTTTTGATGTCGCCATACCAGTGCCGCTTCTCGATGACGTTTGACCAGCGTTCGGTGTAGTTGGTCGACCACGCCGCCGTCAGACTGCCCGGGAGGATCGCCTCACCAAGCGCCAAGCTGACCAGTCCGCCAGACTCGACCCCCCCTTCAAACGTCCGCGTCACGGTCGATTGTGGCGCGTATTCAACCTGGATCTGCGTCGAGATGTCCGGCATCAGCGCCGGGCTGAACCACAGCTCACCTGCGGCGTGAGCCACATAGCCTGTGCCGTCGCCCTCGATGTATCCGGTAGTGTTGGCGGTAGCGGTGCGTAGCTGGCCGTCGCTGAGGTAGGTCAGGGTTACGCTGCCGGGCTGGGCCGGCTCGTTGAGTGCCAGGCGGATCTCGCGGTTGGCTGCAGGCAAAGGTCCGAGGCGCTGGCTGTAATGCACCGCACTCGACCACACCCACATTACCTGCGAGCCGGCGTCCGGGAGCGCACCCAGGGTCACCGTCGCCGTGCCGGTCTGGGCATCGAAGGTGCCCGCGCCGATCGTGGGGTCGGCGCCACTGAGCACACCATCTGACTCGACCAGCTCGTACCAGTTGCCCTGGGACATGAAGCTCACCGTCAGCGAGCCATCACGCGGAATGGGGCGCAGCGTCTCGATCCAGTTGAGTCGGCGGTTTTCTGCGCTGACTTCGCGCGCCAGGGTGTGCGCAGTCTGCGCAACCTCGACCTGATGGCCGCCGCCGGCATCGACCACGTCGACGCGCTCGAGGGACATGGACTGCGCAACCAGCGGCGTCTCGGTCTGAGTGGCCGGCACGAGCTGGCTGTAGATGCTCGCCGCGCGCACCCGCAGGTCGCCCGATTTGGCGGGCTCGGCCAGCGGCTGGGCGCCGCTGTAGCGCGCGGCATCGGCTACCGTGGTGTCACGCAGGCGCGCGCCACCCTCATAGTCGTAGCCATCGCTGCGACGCGGGGTGTGGCCGGTGAAGTCGTGGCGCAGCGCGTCCTTGAGGGTCAGGGTGACGACCCAGCGGGTGTAGTCGCCGTTGGCGTCGGTGAAGGTGGCCTCGACGGTCTCGACGTCGATCACCCGCACGTACTGCTCGACGGCATTGGCCTCCCCCTCGTGCTGCACGAGCACCAGGGTCTTGCCGATCGGCGGCAACGCGGTGCCGACACGTTGCAGCACGCGGATGGCGCGCATCCCGGCGATGTGGTTGTCGTAGAGCACGCCCGGCCACATCGGCCCCTTGTAGAGATAGGCCTGGACGCGGTCGGCGGCCTCAGCGCGGACATCGAACGGGTCGTCGGTGCGGAGCATGGTGTAGCTGACGGAGGGGTCGCGCGGTAGCGCAGTGAGGGCGAGCTTGGCGCCGCCGTAAAGGCTGGCGTCGAGGCTGCGCACCGCCAGCGCGAGCTTGCGCAGGTTGAATCGACCATAGGCGCGATCGAGATCAGAGATGTCCTCGAAGACGTTGTTGAGTGCGCCGTCGACGATCTCGCGCCCGGTGGCGGCACCGCCACCCTCGGGGACGTCGTCCATGACCTGGGACTCGACGAAGACGATGTTCTCTTCCTGGATGGGCATATATCACCTGGCCGCCACGGCGGCCGCAGTCTCGAATTGACGTAACACGGCCTCGAGGTTGGCGCTCTGGGCCTCGGCAACCTCGACAGAAGCGGTAAACCCGCCCGGGAAGACGACCTCGTGGCGCACGGTGCGCGCCGGCGCAACATCGGGGGTGATGCGTGCAGCAGGCTCGATCCGAGGGGTGGCGCCCTCTTGGTTGCCGGTTGAGGGCGCTGATGCAGTCGCGGCAGCGGCGCGGCTTTCCGCGCTCTGCGCCGCAGCCTGCTCGGCAGCAGCTGCGCGCTCGGCCTGCCGCGCCTCGGCGGTCTTGATCTCGTAGTACTGGTCGATAAGGTGCAGCTGCTCGCGCAGGGCGGCGATCTCCTCGCGGTTGCCGTTACGGCGCGCCTCGGCGAGGGCGCGCTCGGTCTCGAGTCGATCCTGGCGCCAGTTCATCTCCTCGAGCTGAGTCTGCTGGCCCTGGATCTCGTAGAGTTTGGCGCGCCACTGGTTGAGCCCGTCCTCGGCGCTCTGGGTGAGTGCATCCATCTTGCGCCGCGCATCGTCGAGCGCCGCGCGCAGCGGCTCCAACTCCTCCTCGCCGAGGCGCTGGTTGGCGTTGATCAGGCGATCGAGCTTGCCAGCATATTCGCTCAGGCCGATCGACCCAGCGTCGAGTGCATCAGCGAGCCCGGTGAACTCAGCCTGCAGTCGCTCGCCCTGCTGCGCCAGACGTTCGACGGCGATCTCGGCCTCGATGACCTCCTGCTTGAGCTGGGTGATCGCGAGCACCACGGCGTCGGTGTCGCGCAGGTAGTTGAAGGCCATGTCGACGCGCTCGGCGAGCTGGTCGGCCGTCTCGGCCGTCGCCTCCAGCTCGGCCTCGAGCTGAGCGATGCGCGCCGAAGCCTCGTCCGCGCCGTCGCCGACGAAGTCGCTCGCTTCCAGCGCCTCGATCGCGCGAATTTTGTTGTCCCAGCGATCGATGCTGCCGACGATCTCCTCGACGGCGTCGGCCGCCGCCGAGGAGTAGCCGCGCAGATCGGCGATAGCGTTGCGGATCTGCTCGCGGGAGTTGAGGAAGGCGATGTTGAGGTCGTTGCTCGACCCGACGACCTTCTTGATGCCTTCGTCGGCGACCTTGGCGCTGTTACCGAGGTCGCGCTGGGAATCGGAGAAGGTGCGGGTGGTGTCGGCAGCCGAATCGCCGATATCGGCAAGCATCTGGCGGTGGCGCAACTGCTCGCGCATTGAGGCGATCTCGGCTTCGACCCCCTCGACGGTCGCTTGCTGAGTGGCGAGCTTGGCTTGCTCCTGCTGTGTGATCTCACCATCGGCGGCCGTCGCGGCACGCTTGACGGCAAGCAGCCGCTGTTGCGCAGCAAGCTCTTGCTCTTTGGCGTCGATCAGCGCGGTGATGCCGTCGATGGCCGCGGCGCGTACCTCGGCTTCTAGGCGCAACGCCTCGGCCTCGTCGCCGCGGGCGCGGGCCTCGGCGACGAGGTGCTGGAGGTGGTCGGCGCGTAGGTCGGTCTCACCCTCAAGCTGCTCGGTGGCGTGCTCGGCAGCGGTAACCTCGGCGGCGTGCTCATCGACGAGGTCTGCGAGCGCGACGGCGTATGCCTTGACGACGTCCTCGGCACTCAGGAGCGCACTGGTGTTGTCCTCTACAACATTGCTGTGATCGGCGAGTACGCCGGTGTTCGTCTCAGCGCCCGCCTCGATATCCTTGAGGGCACGCGCCATCCCGGCGGCACCTTTAACAGTGGCTTCGGCGGTAACCCCCATCCGCCCTAGGGCCTCATTGATGAGGCCGATCGGGTTATTGACTGCCAGCGCGCTGTCGTAGATCTCCCGCAGCATCCCAGTTAATGCGGGGCGTTGACTCGGGGCTGCGAGGGCATCGGATAGCTCGGTGAACGCACTGGCCAGGCTGCTTGTCTTGTCGACCAACCCTGAGTTCTCAGCAAGGCTTGCAGTCAGTCGACCAACGGACTCGTTGAGCGAATCCAGCGCCGTGCTCGCATTGCCGGAACGTGCCTCCAGCGCACCGGAAAACTCGGTCTCAGCGATCTCGCGTAGGGCCCCCTGGATGGCCCGGGCGTCGTTCTCGACCTCGACCATCGTACCTTTGAAAGTTAGCGCGACACGTTCGCCCTCGTCGGTAGCGCGAATACCGAACGCCTTGAGGCGGTCGAACTGGCCTTCCGAGGCATCGGCAACAGCCTCGACGAAGTCCATGATGGACTTACCAGAATTGCCTGCGGCGATGTTGGCGTAGGCCTCCAGTGCCTCCCGCGAGGGGTCGAGCCCGAGATTCTTGAGGCGGATCCAGGCCTGAGCCAACTCGTCGGTGCGCACGCCTAGGTCATCAGCGGTCACTCTGAGCGCCCGCATGACCGCGTCGGCCTCCTCGAGGCCGCCGGCGGCGAAGATGAGATCACTGCGCAGGTCCTGGGCGCGCATGCCGGCATCGAGCAGCACGGCAGCGACGTCTTTGAGCGCGTCGATGGCGGCAAAACCGATTTCGATGCCAGCAGCAACCGAGGTGAGGCCAGTGAGCGCGTCCGTCGCCTCCTGTAGCTTGTCGACGACATCCTTCGCCTGTTCCGCAACACGACCAAGGCCTGCACCAATCCGTTCACCAGCAGCACCGCCTACGCGCTCCATACCTGGTACCGCATCAGCAGCGACGTCAAGTCCACTGATCAAGGCACTGACCTCGGCACCAGCCTCGCGAGCTGCGCTAGCGACCTCTGAGAGAGAGGATTCGACGCCATCGAGTGCAACCTCGGCCGGAGCACCATCGACGTCAATGCGAAGTTTGATTTCGGGGTCTTTTGCCATGCAGGTAGGATTGCTGGCAATGGTGCCTGAGATCAGTGAATGTGGGTTAGCAAGTCGCCTTACACATAATTCCCACCACCAGCTATCCTGATCGCCTTGTCGTCATCAGCAGAGCAGAACACGTGAGATGAGTTGGGCCGCCGCCGAGTTGAGCACGGTCGATCTGGGAGACGAGCGGTTGAACGCCCGCTCGGCATGGTGGATGCGTGGATGTGGGCGCGAGCGCCGAAGGGGGCCGATGGGATGCGCCCGGGCGGCAAGGAGAGCACGCGCTGGGTGGAGGGCTACAGTCGAGTGGCGGAGCTGGCCGCGGAGTTACCCGAGACCCGCCTGGTCTATGTCACCGATCGCGAGGCCGACCTGCTGGCATTGTTGGTGCGCGCGCGAGCTGAGGCATCGTGCCGACTACCTGGTGCGCGCGAGTCACAATCGCGCCTTGCCCGAGGGGCGCAAGCTCTGGAGTCGTCTGGAGGCCGCCGAGCCGCTCGGCGAGCTGTGCTTCGAGCTGCCGGCGGGCAAAGGGCGCAAGGCGCGACGGGTGCGCCAGCAGCTGCGCGCCGAGCGCGTCGCGCTCGACGATCGCTGCGGCGGCACGCTTGCGGTGACCTGCCTGGTCGCCACCGAAATCGGCGCCCCGAGCGGGGTCCGCCCGATCGTCTGGCGCCTGCTGACCAACCGTGAGGTGAGCGATGCCGAGAGCGTCGCCGAACTCATCGACTGGTATCGCGCCCGCTGGGAGATCGAGCTGTTCTTCCGCGTGCTCAAGGAGGGCTGCCGCGTCGAGGCGCTGCAGCTGGCCGAGGTCGAGCGCATCGAGAAGGCGTTGGTCCTGTTCCTGATCATCGCCTGGCGCATCACCCGACTGATGCGCCTCGGGCGCGCGCTCGCCGAACTCGATGCCGAGCTGCTCTTCGAACGCCAGAAGTGGCAGGCCGCCTACTGAGGTTCCCCCCGAATTTCGTCCCCCAAGGATTGACGTAGACTGACGATCAAATCTTGGAGAGCACGATGCAGAAGATCCCGAAGCGGGTATACACGCTGGAGTTCAAGGAGCAGGCGGTCAAGCGGGTGCAGTCGGGGCGCAGTATCGCCTCGGTGGCGCGCGAGATGGGCCTGGTGGAGCAGACGGTACGCAACTGGGTACGGCGCAGCGAGGCCGGAAAGTTGGAGGTGGGCAAGGCGGTGACGCCCGAGGAGATGGAGCTGTCGCGGCTGCGCGCCGAGGTTGCCGAGCTTCGCGAGGAGAACTCGATCCTGCGAAAAGCGACGGCGTACTTCGCGAGAGATGCGCTGTGAAGTACGCCTGGATTGATGCGCATCGCGGCGCGTGCGGCCTACGCCGGCTGTGCGCGCTGCTGGGCGTGAGTGTGAGCGGCTATCGAGCCTGGCAGCGCGGCGGCCAGCGCCAGGGGCTGAGTGATGCGCAGCTGACGCTGCTGCTGCAGGCCATCCACGCCGAGAGCGGTGGCGCCTACGGCAGTCCGCGGATGGTGCGGGCGCTGCGCGCCCGTGGCCTGAGCGCGAGCAAGGCGCGCGTGGAGCGGCTA
>NZ_JAAXKX010000023.1 GCF_012276755.1 Marichromatium bheemlicum
ATAGCGTGCTGCGGCCACTGCTGCGAGGTCTGACCATCCAGCCCGACCTGGTCCAGCGGGTCGCGCTGATGAGCCGGATGCTGCTGAGTCGGCCGAATCTGGAGAAGATCATTCGGATGAGCGACCTCGAGCTGGGGTTGCGCAACGAGGCCGAGCGGGCGCGGTTGATCAATACCCTCAGCACCAAGATCAAGATCCGTGGCGATCGCTCCAACCCCTCGCTGTACACCATCTCCTTCGAGCACCGCGATCCACAGAGTGCCAAGCTGGTGGTGCAGTCGCTGGTCTCGATCTTCATCGAGGAGGCGTTGATGAGCGATCAGCGCGCCACCTCTACCGCTCAGGATTTCCTCGACCAGGAGATCGAAGAGTACGAGGCCCGGCTGCGCGACTCCGAGCACCGTCTGGCCGACTTCAAGCGCCGCTACGCCGGGCTGCTCTCCGGGGACATCAGCGGCTATTACGCCAACCTGCAGAGCGCGCAGCGCGAGCTCAAGGATGCCGAGCTGACCCTGCAGGAGGCCAAACGGCGGCGCGATCAGCTCGAACAGCAGATCGAGACCCAGGAACAGGCGCTCGAGGATGTCGAGGAGCTGGCGCCGCAACTGCCCGATGACCCGCGCATCGCGACGCTGCAGGGTAAGCTCGACGACCTGTTGTTGCGTTACACCGAGCGTCATCCCGACGTCATCGAGCTGCGGCGCCTGATCCGTGAGATCCGCGCCCAACAGCGCCAGCGTAGCGAGGTGGCCGGCAGCGCGTTGATGGCCACCTCGATCCAGGCCGACAGCCTCTATGGCAGCCTGCGGGTGGCGCTCAGTCAGGCCGATGCCCAGGTCGCGGCGCTGCGCGCTCGGGTCGAGGACCATACCCAGCGGGTCCGCGACCTCGAGGACAAGATCGATACCATTCCCGAGATCGAGGCCGAGCTGACCCAGCTCACCCGCAACTACAAGACGATCGTCGGCCAGCATACCGAACTGCTTGAACGGCGCGAGTCGGCGCGGCTCTCGAGTGAGGTCGAGAAGACCGCCGAGGGGGTCAAGTTCCGGGTCATCGATCCGGCGGTCGCACCGCTCAAGCCATCGGCGCCGAATCGGTTGCTGCTCTCCTCCATCGTGCTGGTCATCGCCCTCGGTGGCGGTCTGGTCGCGGCGCTGGCAATGGATCTGCTGCGCCCGGTGTTCGACGATCGTCGTTTGCTTTATCGCGCCACCGGTTTGCCGGTGCTCGGTACCGTGGCGCTGGTGCGTTCGCCCATCGAACGGCGGCGTGAACGGGTGATGTTGATCCCGTTCTTTGCGATGACGGCGGGGTTGGCGGTGGTCTTCATCTTCGTCATCTCCGGTCTGCCGTTGTTGCAGTCTCTCATCTAGTCCGACGTGTGGACATGCAGGGGGTATCCTCGTGAGTACCATCGAAAAGGCCATTGCCAAGATCGGTCACCAGGGCGCAGGGGCGTCGGGGACCAGGGGGACGCCGACAGGGACGCCAGTGTCTACAACCCAGGCCGCTGACCCCGGCCGGGTCCTTCATCATCTCGCCCTCGACCGCCTACGTGCCCAAGGGTTGTTGACCCCGGATGCCAAGCGCTCGCAGCTGGCCGAGGAGTACCGCTTGATCAAGCGGCCGTTGCTGATGAACGTCGACAAGCGCGGGGCCGACGTCGTCAACAACGCCAACCTGATGATGGTCACCAGCGCGCTGCCGGGCGAGGGCAAGACCTTCTCGGCGATCAACCTGGCGATGAGCATCGCCATGGAGCGCGATCGCACGGTGCTCTTGGTCGACGGTGACGTGGCCAAGCCGACCGCAGCCAAGCGGCTGGGCATCGAGGCCGAGCTGGGGTTGACCGATCTGCTCGATGGCAGCTGCGACTCGGTGGCCGATGTGCTGGTACACACCGATATCCCGAACATCCGCATCCTGCCCGCCGGGCGGCGTCACGAACGCGCCACCGAGCTGTTGGCCAGCGAGCGGATGAGCATGGTGATGGCCGAACTCTCGACCCGTTACAGCGATCGTCTGGTGATCTTCGACTCGCCGCCGCTGTTGCTGGCTAGCGAGAGCGCGGTGCTGGCTGAGATGATGGGGCAGATCGTGATGGTGGTCGCCGCCGAGCAGACCGGCCAACACGCGGTCAACGAGGGGCTGGCGCGACTCGGTGAGGACAAGGTCGTCGGTCTGCTGCTCAACAAGTACCGCCCGGGTCTCGGCAATCGCTTCGGCACCGGTTATCGATATGGGGATGGATACGGATACGGCTATGGATATGCGCCCACGGCGGACGAGCCGGTTACTCAGCCCGGCGCCTGATCGGTGTCGTCGCTGCTCGGAGGGGGCATGCTGATGCCTCGACGACGTCGGCTGCTGATGCCGGTCTGGTTGTGCGTGACCGCGCCACTGCTCTGGGGTCATGCCTGGGGGGCCGAGTGGCGGTTGTCGCGACAGCTCAGCGTCAGTGGTGTCTACACCGACAACCTAGCCCTCGCCGAGACCGACCAGGGCAGCGATTTCTACATCGATCTGACCCCGGGGTTCGTGGTCTCGGGCAAGGGCGCACGCGCCGAACTCGATCTCGCCTACTCGTTGCAATATCTCAATTATCTGAGTGCCGACGAAGGCGATAAGATCAACCACCGCCTACAGGGCAATGGCCTGGTCGAGCTGCTCGCCAATCGGCTGTTCGTCGATGCCGGCGTGACCGCGCGCCAAGAGCTGATCGACCCCCTCGGCCCCTCCAGTGGCGATGCCGCCAACCGCTCCGACAACCTCCAGAGCAGTTATACCTACAGGCTCTCGCCGACCTATCGTGAACGCTTCGGGCGCTATGCCGAACTGACCGCGCAGTTCGCCAACGACGGGGTCTTCTATTCCGACCAGGGTAGTGACAGCATCGGTTACGACGGTTCGCTCGAACTGCGCAGCGGTCCGGCCTCTGGTGCCACCAACTGGGCCGTGCTCGTCTCCAGCGAGCACATCGATTATCAGGACGAGCCCTCCGATACCTATGCCGACGCCAGCCTCCAGCTGGGACACCAGTACTCGCGGCGCTGGCGCCTCGACGGCTCGTTGCGTTACGAGGACAACGACTACCTCTCGCGTACCGAGACCAGCGGGATGGGCTGGGATCTATCGGCGACCTGGACTCCGAGCCCGCGCACCTCGCTGCGCCTCGGTGTCGGTCGACGCTACTTCGGTACCACCCCGATGCTCGATTTCTCACACCGCAGCAAGCGTTCGATGTGGCGCGCGAGTTATGTGCGTGACGTCTCCAACGCCCGGCGCGATCGTCTTGGCGAGACGGTCTTCCAGTTCGAGGATGCCTTCGGTGAGCCCGCCACCCCTGAAGTGACCGCCCCCTTCGATGTGGCCGGTGATAATGCCGCGCCGACCACCGGGACCTATGTCAGCAATACCTTCAAGACCAGCTATACCCTGCAGACCCGGCGCAGCACCCTCGGCGCCTCGCTCGGTTACGTGCTGCGTGAGTATGAGGCCACGACCGAGGATCAATCGACCCTGCGAGCACGGCTGTCGTGGACACGCCGGCTCAGTGGCCTGACCAATTCCAACCTGACGCTGGGTTGGAGTCAGCGCGAACTCGAGCAGACGACGGCCACCAGCGATGAGGTCCGTGACGAATATACCCTCGACGCCGGGCTCAGCCGTCGCATCGGCGCCAACACCCGGTTGGCGTTGCAATATCGCCTGAGTCGCTCCGATGACATCACCGAAAACCGTGTGACCCTGGGGCTGGTCACCAGCTGGTCGGACTGAGCATGCTGGACGCTGTCTCGTGCCCAACCCCTTGCGCGCGCCCGGATCCGGAGCGCTATCCGGGCACGCGCACTACCGTGAGCCCACCGCCGATGTTGAATGCCATGACCATCGACGTGGAGGACTACTTCCAGGTCTCCGCCTTTGAGCCTCACATCGCCCGTGCCGACTGGGACCGGATCCCCTGTCGGATCGAGCGCAACATGGATCGAATCCTCGCGCTACTCGAGCGTCACGCCACCCGCGCGACCTTCTTCACCCTCGGCTGGATCGCCGAGCGTCACCCTCGAGTGGTGCGCGAGCTGGTCGCTGCCGGACACGAGCTGGCCTGTCACGGCTTGTCACACGTGCGCGTCACCCAACAGACACCGGCGTCCTTCCGCGAAGACGTACGGCGCAGTAAGGCCCTGCTCGAGGACATCGGCGGGGTCGAGGTCCGTGGCTATCGCGCAGCCAGCTACTCGCTCGATCGCGACAACCAGCGCTGGGCGCACGAGACGCTGTACGACTGCGGCTACCGCTACAGCTCCAGCGTCTACCCGGTGCGTCACGACCTCTACGGCATCCCCGAGGCGCCGCGCTTTGCTTACCGACCGCTCGCCGGGGTCGAGGACTTCGTCGAGATCCCGATCACCACCAGCACGCTGCTCGGGCGCCGCCTGCCCAGTGGCGGCGGTGGCTTCTTCAGACTCTATCCCTACGCGCTCTCGCGCCAAGCGATCCGGCGGATCAACCGTCGCGAGGGCGCCGCCGCGATCTTCTACTTCCACCCCTGGGAGATCGACCCCGACCAGCCCCGTGTCGGCGGCATCCCGCCGCGTACCCGGGTGCGTCACTATCTCAACCTGTCGCGCACCGAGGCGCGGCTCGAGCGCCTGCTCCAGGACTTTCACTGGGGACGCATGGATCAGGTCTTTCTCGCATCGCAAGGAGTGTCTGCCCGCCGATGATGGACTCGCCATCGACCGCCCCCGCCGCCCCGGACGCGTCAACCGCTGCAATCCATATCGCCCGACTCGAAAGCCGGACGGATCACGCCCGCTGGGACGCCTTTGTCGAGCGTCATCCCGAGGCGACCTTCTTCCACCGCGCCGGCTGGAAGCAGGTGCTCGAGCAGGGGCTCGGTCATCGCGCGCCCTTCTTGTACGCCGAGCGCGCCGGTGAGCTGTGCGGCATCCTGCCGCTCGGCGAGATCCGTAGCCGGCTGTTCGGGCGCGCGCTGATCTCCACCCCTTTCTGTGTCTACGGCGGTGCGCTTGCCGACGGCCCGGAGGCCCGTGGGCTGCTCGAGGCCGAGGCCTGTCGGCTCGCCGAGACCGCCCGGGTGGGGCACCTGGAGTTGCGCGAGCGCGAGCCGCATCACCCGGAGTGGCCGGGCAAGGCGCTCTATGCCACCTTCCGGCGAGCGATCGATCCCGACCCCGAGCGCAACCTGCAGCAGATCCCGCGCAAGCAGCGGGCGATGGTGCGCAAAGGGATCAAGGCGGGGTTGTCGAGCCGCTTCGACGATGGCGTCGAGGCCCTCTATCGGGTCTACAGCGAGAGCGTGCGTAACCTCGGCACCCCGGTGTTCCCGCGTCGTTACTTCCGCGTGCTCAAGCAGGTCTTCGGTGATGATTGCGAGGTGCTGCTGGTCGAGCACCAGGGTGCGCTGGTCTCCGCGGTGATGAGCTTTCGCTTCCGCGACGAGGTGCTGCCCTACTATGGCGGCGGTACCCAGGCGGCGCGCGCGCTCAAGGCCAACGACTTCATGTACTGGGAGGTGATGCGCCGGGCCTGCGTCGACGGCGCGCGCCTCTTCGACTTCGGGCGCAGCAAGCGTGGCACCGGTGCCTTCGACTTCAAGCGCAACTGGGGCTTCGAGCCCGAGCCGCTGCACTATGCCTATCGGCTGGTGCGTGCCAGCGAGCTGCCCGACGTCAACCCGCTCAACCCCAAGTACCGGCTCTTCATCGCGGCCTGGAAGCGACTGCCGCTGCCGCTGAGCCAGCTCATCGGCCCGCTGCTGGCCAGGAATCTCGGCTGAGGACCGCCCCCGGACATGGATGATCTGCTGTTTCTGGTCCATCGCATCCCCTATCCACCGAACAAGGGCGACAAGATCCGTTCCTACCACCTGCTGCGCTTGCTCAGCGAGCACTATCGGGTTCATCTGGCGACCTTCATCGACCAGCCCGAGGACCGCGTCCATCGCGCGCGTGTCGCCGAGTATTGCGCCAGCAGTTGGTTCGGCACCCTCGATCCGCGCCGCGACAAGCTCCTGAGCCTGCGCGGGCTGCTCGGCGGTGAGCCGCTGACGCTCACCTATTACCGCGATCGCGCGCTGCGGCGCTGGCTGCGCCAGACCCGCGCGCGCCATGCCATCGGTCGCGTGCTCGCCTTCTCCTCGTCGATGGGGCAGTACCTGTTAGATCCGGCTTGCGCCGATCTGCGCCGGGTGATCGATCTGGTCGACGTCGACTCGGAGAAGTGGCGCCAGTACGCCGCCGAGAGTCCACCGCCGCTGCGCTGGGTCTATGCCCGCGAGGCGCGGCGCCTGGGCGCCTTCGAGCGTCGCCTGGCCACCGCTTGCGACGCCTCGACGCTGGTCTCCGAGGCCGAGGCGGCGCTCTTTCGTGAGCGGCTCGATGACGCCTCGGCGCGGGTCGAGGTGGTCGGCAATGGTGTCGACACCCAACACTTCGCCGTGATCCCCGGGGCACCATCGCCCTATCCGGGCCTCGCCCCCAGGCTGGTCTTCACCGGCGCCATGGATTACTGGGCCAATGCCCAGGGCGCAGCCTGGTTCGCCGAGCAGGTGCTGCCGCGGATCCGTGCGCGCCGGGCCGATGCCGAGTTCTGGGTGGTGGGAATGAATCCGACCCGCGCGGTGCGCCAGCTCGCGCGGCTGCCCGGCGTGGTGGTCACCGGTGCGGTGCCCGACGTGCGGCCCTATCTGCAGCATGCCGCCGCAGCGGTGGTGCCGCTGCACATCGCCCGTGGCATCCAGAACAAGGTGCTCGAGGCGATGGCGATGGCGCGCCCGGTCATCGCCACCCCGCAGGCGCTGGAGGGGATCCCGGCGACCCCGGGGCGCGAGGTCCGAGTGGCCGAGGCGCTCGAGCCCTTCGCTGCGGCCTGTCTCGCCGCGCTGGCGGCGACCGACGATCCCATGGGCGCACGGGGTCGGGCGCTGGTCGAGCGTCACTTCGCCTGGGGGGCGACCTTGCCCAGAGTACTCACCCTGCTGGAGGGGGCGACATGAGCCGTGTTGCATGGCTGTTCCGGCCGCTCTCGCCACGGGCCAGATTGAGCTGGCTCGCTGTGTTGCTGTCCATGCTGATCGTCGCCTTGTGGCCGACCGTGGCCGGGATGGTCGAGATCTGGACGCGTTCGGAGACCTTCACCCATGGCTTCCTGGTCGTGCCGACCGCGCTGTTCATGATCTGGCGCGAGCGCGCCGCGCTACCCCGAGTGGCGCTACGCAGCGAGCCGTTGGCGCTGTTGCTGATCGTCGCCGGGGGGCTGGTATGGCTGTTGGCGCGGCTCGTCGAGGTGGCGGTGATCGAGCAGTTGGCGCTGGTCGGGTTGTGCTGGACGCTGGTCGGGCTGGTGCTCGGCCGTGCGATGCTGCGGCGGCTGGTCTTCCCGCTCGCCTTCCTGCTGTTCGCGGTGCCCATGGGCGAGGGGTTGATCTACCCGCTGATGGAATTTACCGCAGCCTTCACCGTCAATCTGCTGCGTCTGACCGGCATCCCGGTGTTCTGGGACGGCACCTTCTTCAGTATCCCCAGCGGTGACTGGTCGGTGGTGGAGGGCTGCAGTGGGGTGCGTTATCTGATCGCCTCGCTCTTTCTCGGGGTGATCTACGCCTATCTCAGCTATCGCTCGCCCTGGCGCCGACTCGCCTTCATCGTCCTGGCAGCGGTGGTGCCGCTGCTCGCCAACGGGTTGCGCGCCTATCTGATCGTGCTCATCGCGCACCTCAGCGACATGCGCCTGGCCGTCGGCGTCGACCACCTGATCTATGGCTGGGTGTTCTTCGGGCTGGTGATGTTCGTGCTCTTCCTCGTCGGTGGGCTGTGGCGCGAGCCGCCGGGTCTCGCGTCCGAGCCCCCGCGTTCGGCGAGTGCCGGCAGACGGGTTGCGTCCGCGCAGGGCGGCCACGCACTGCCTGCGCTCGGGCTGGTACTGCTGCTCGCCTGGCCGGCACTGGCGGCCGATCTGGAACGACCGCGCCCGATCGCACCACTGGTACTCGCACCGCTGAGCGTTCCTCCTGGTTGGACGACGGGCCCGCACTTCACCGAATGGCGCCCGACCTATCTCGGCGCCAGCGCCACCCTGGAGCAGGTCTTCGTGCGTGAGGGCGAGTCGGTCGGGCTCTACCTTGCCGGTTACGACGCCACCGGCGGTGAGCTGGTCAACTCACAGAACCTGTTGGTCGCGCAGAAGCACCCACGCTGGCGGATGCCGCACCAGGCACCGCGTCGTGAGGTCCTTGCCGGTGCCTCGCAGGGGCTGATCGAGTCGCGGGTACAGACCCCTGAGCAAACCCTGTTGGTGTGGCATTGGTACTGGATCGATGGCCATCACCTCGCCAACGATTACCTGGCCAAGCTCCACGAGGCGTTGGCGCTGTTACTGGGACGTGGGCAGTACGAGGCCGGGGTGGTGCTCCATACCCCGCTGGTGCTCGATCCCGAACGCGCCCGTGCGCGCTTGCGTGATCTCGCCGAGGCGTTGCGCCCGGCGCTCGATACCCTGCTCGAGGCCCCTCAAACGCGCTAGTCGCCGGAGTCGCCGATGGCCGAGAACAACCCTCAACAGCCGCCGCTGATCGTCCATGTCATCCACCGGCTCGCCGTCGGCGGGCTGGAGAACGGACTGGTCAACCTGATCAACCGCACCCCGGAGGGGCGCTATCGTCATGCGATCCTCGCCCTCGAGGGCGTGGATCCCGGGTTCCGCGCGCGCATCGAGCGACCGGTCGAGGTCCACGACCTCGCCAAGCGTCCGGGACAGGACCTCGGGCTCTATCTGCGGATGTGGCGCGCGCTGCGGCGGCTGCGCCCGGCGATCGTCCATACCCGCAACCTCGCCACCCTGGAGATGCAGCTTCCGGCGCGATTGGCCGGGGTGGCGCACCGCGTCCACGGCGAGCACGGGCGTGACGTCCACGATCTCGACAACACCCGCCGCCGGTATCGCTGGCTGCGCCGTGCCTTCCGTCCGCTGGTCGACGCCTACATCCCGCTCTCGCGCGAGCTGGCCGAGTATCTGCGCGTGGATATCGGGGTCGCGCCCGAACGCATTCACACCATCCGCAACGGGGTCGACGAGCAGCGTTTCCGCCCCGCGCGGCCCGACGAGGAGGCGCGCGGGGTCCTGCCCGCGGGCTTCGCCGGACCGGATGACCTCGTCATCGGCACCGTCGGGCGGCTCGAGCCGGTGAAGGATCAGGCCACCCTGGTGCGCGCCTTCATCGCCCTGGTGCGCGAGGACCCGGCGCGCGGCGCGCGGTTGCGGCTGGTGCTGATCGGCGACGGTTCACAGCGCACCCGGCTCGGCGCCCTGGTCGATGCCGCCGGGCTCGGTGCCCAGGTGTGGTTCGCCGGCAGTCGCGACGACGTGCCGGTCTGTCTGCGCGCGCTCGACCTGTTCGTGCTGCCCTCGCTCGGCGAGGGTATCTCCAACACCATCCTCGAGGCGATGGCCTCGGGGCTGGCGGTGGTGGCGACCGAGGTCGGCGGCAACGGCGAGCTGGTGGTGGCCGGGGAGACCGGCGCCCTGGTGCCGCGCGACGACACCCAGGCTCTTGCCGCCGCGCTGCGGGGCTATCTCGCCGATCCGGCGCTGGCGCGTACCCAGGGCGCGGCGGCGCGCTCACGGATCGAGGCCGAGTTCGGACTCGGCACCATGGTCGCGCGTTATCTCGAGGTCTATGACGGGCTCCTCGCGGGGCCGGGGGAGTAGGACAGTCCATCATGTGCGGAATCGCAGGCATCTTCGACACCCGTGATCCGGGGCCGATCGACCCCGAGCTGCTCGGACGGATGAACGAGGCGCAGCATCATCGCGGCCCGGACGACGGCGGGGTCCACATCGAGCCCGGGGTGGGGCTGGCGCACCGACGTCTGTCGATCATCGACCTCTCCGGCGGGCACCAGCCGCTGTTCAACGAGGACGAGACCGTCGCCGTGGTGTTCAACGGCGAGATCTACAACTTCCAGGAACTGGCCGCCGAGCTGCGTGCCACCGGGCACCGCTTCCGCACCCACAGCGACACCGAGGTGATCGTCCACGCCTGGGAGGCCTGGGGCGAGGCCTGTGTCGAGCGCTTTCGCGGCATGTTCGCCTTCGCCATCTGGGATCGCGGGCGCGAGACCCTGTTCCTCGCCCGTGACCGGCTCGGCATCAAGCCATTGCACTATGCGCTGCTCGACGACGGCCGCTTGCTGTTCGGCTCCGAGCTGAAGTCGCTGCTAGTCGATCCGACGCTGCCGCGCGCGCTCGACCCCCAGGCGATCGAGGAGTACTTCGGCTTCGGCTATATCCCCGATCCACGCACCATCTTCGGCGCGGTGCGCAAGCTCGAGCCCGGCCATACCTTGACCCTGCGCCGGGGGCGCTCGGCGCCGCCGCAGCCGCGCCGCTACTGGGACTTGGACTTTGCCGACAACGGCGTACGCGATCTCGACAGCGCCGGCGAGGCGCTCATCGAGCGGCTGCGCGAGGCGGTACGCATCCGTCTGATCTCCGAGGTGCCGCTCGGTGCCTTCCTCTCCGGCGGGGTCGACTCCAGCGCGGTGGTGGCGATGATGGCCGGGCTCTCCGAACAGCCGGTCAACACCTGCTCGATCTCCTTCGGCGATCCGCGCTACAACGAGTCGCGCTATGCCGAGCAGGTGGCCGGGCGCTTCGCCACCCGGCACCTGGTCGAGTCGGTCGACCCCGACGACTTCGCCTTGCTCGAACGGCTCTCGGCGCTCTACGACGAGCCCTATGCCGACAGCTCGGCGCTGCCGACCTATCGTGTCTGCGAGTTGGCGCGCAAGCGCGTGACCGTCTGTCTCTCCGGCGACGGTGGCGACGAGAGTCTCGCCGGCTATCGCCGCTATCGCTGGCATCTCTACGAGGAGCGACTGCGCCGGCTGTTGCCGCAAGGGATGCGCGGGCCGCTGTTCGGGCTGCTCGGGCGGGTCTATCCCAAGGCCGACTGGGCGCCCAAGGTGCTGCGCGCCAAGTCGACCTTCCAGGCGCTGGCGCGCGACTCGCTCGAAGGCTATTTCGAGAGCGTCTCGATCCTCGGCGACGGGCTGCGTCAGTCGCTGTTCTCGGCCGATTTCAGGCGCGAGCTACAGGGCTATCGCGCCGTCGAGGTGCTGCGTCGTCACGCCGAGCGCGCCCCCGACCACCCGCTCTCGCGGGTGCAGTATCTCGACCTCAAGACCTATCTCCCCGGCGACATCCTCACCAAGGTCGATCGCGCCAGCATGGCCCACGGGCTGGAGGTGCGGGTGCCGATCCTCGACCACCAGCTGCTCGAGTGGAGCGCCGGGCTCGCCCCCGAGCTCAAGCTCTCCGGGCGCGAGGGCAAGTACGTGTTCAAGCGCGCGCTCGAGCGCCATCTCGATCCGGAGATCCTCTATCGTCCGAAGATGGGCTTCGCGGTGCCGCTCTCGGCCTGGTTCCGGGGGCCGCTGCGCGAGCAGGTGCGCGAGACCCTGCTCGGCGACCGGCTCGCCGACACCGGGCTGTTCGACAGCAAGCAGCTCGCCTGGATCGTCGACCAGCATCAGTCGGGGATGCGCGAGTTCAGTCCGGCGATCTGGAGTCTGTTCATGTTCGCCGCCTTCCAGCGGCGGGTGATCGATGGCGAGGTGTGAGGGGGGCGACGAGATGAAGGAAGGTGGTGCGCGAGGGGGGACTTGAACCCCCACGGATTGCTCCACTGGAACCTAAATCCAGCGCGTCTACCAATTCCGCCACCCGCGCAAGCTGTCCATTCTATACCGAATCGGCGCCGAGATTAAACGCCCCGGCGCGCTCGCATCGCGCCGGCCCGCTCAGGGCGTGGCCGTGGTCAGTCCGACACTGACCCAGTCCTGCATCCCGCCGCGATACCACTTGAGCTTGTGCAGTGGGTAGCCGATCTCGACCAGGTTCTTGATATTGGCGGTCGACTGCGGGCACCAGATACCGTTGCAAAACAGCACCAGGGTCTTGGCCTCGCCGAAGTCCCAGTCGCCCTCGGCCAGTGGTTCGGCGGCGAAGGTGTCGGCCAGTACGTGGCGGAAGGTGTCGGCCTCGGTGGGGGTCTCGAAGGTCCCGGCGCTGTCGCGGCTGATGGTGTTCCAGGGGATGTTGACCGCGCCCGGGATGGTGCCGCGCAGCACCCAGTCGGGGGTGCGTGAATCGACCACTAGGATGCTGTCGTCACCCTGCTCGATGCGCTGGAGATAGTCGAGTAGCTCCAGCTCACCGATGGTCTCGACCCCGGGGGCGGCGACCATCGGTTGGATGCAGAAGGGTGGACAGCCACGGTCGGTCTTCTGGAACTCCTCGGGCAGGGTTGCCTCGCGGTCGTGACCGCGGGCAATGGTGACGGTCTCGCCCTGGTGGGTGATGGTGACCGATTCGATCTCGGGGGATATCCGGTTTTCAGCGGCCGGTGCGGTGGTGGCGAGGGCGCTTATCAGCGCGATCAGGATCAGTGAGCGGTGCGCCTGCATGGATGCCTCCTTAGGTTCAGGGTTGGCGGATATAGTCGGGGAAGTCGGCATCGCGCTCGCGCAGCGCCTGGGCGTGACCGAGTTCGCCCTGACGGCGAGCGCGCTCGGCCAGTGCGATGGCGGCGGCGAAGTCACCGGCGCGGGCGAGTCCCTGCGCCTCGGTGATCAGTTTGGCGGTATCGCGCCATTCGCCGCCGACCGCGTCGGCGCGCGCCCGTGCGGCCTCGGCCGCGGCGATCGCTGCCTCGGCTGCGGCGGCGCCGGGCTCGGGCTCGTCGCGTTGCGCCTGTTCGTAGGCATGGGTGTCCTGGGCGCGCGCCTGCTCGGCGATCCGCACCGCCTTGGTGTACTGGCGCGAGGGCAGCAGCCCCGCCGCGCGCTCGATCAGCGCCGCGGTCTCGGCGACCTCGGCCCCGGCCTCGGCGGCGCGTTCATGAGCGGTGCGTGCTGCGGCGATCGCCGCCTCAGCCTCGCTGCGGTGGGTGGCCCAGGCGGGTGTGATCATCAGTGTGGTGAGCGCCAGCACGAGGGTGCGCCGGGCGCGGGTGCGAAATGGCCTCATGCCGTCATCTCCTCTGGTGCGTGGGCCGGGATCATTTGCGTGCGCCTGGGCCGTTGAGCGGCAGGCCGTTGTTCATGTAGGTCATGAAGAACTCCAGGTTGCGGTATTCCTCGCCCTGGGCGGGGAAGGGCTTGGCGCGGACTTGTTTGTTGCAGCCACTGAAGCGGCGGTGCAGGGTGCCCATCTCGCCCCACTTGGAGCGGTACACCGGGAAATGGGTGGTGTGGCCATAGGCGGGGCTGAGCACCTCGGTGCGCAGCGTGGTGCCCGAGTTGCCCATGTGGCAGTGGCTGCAGGCGAAGTTGAGCTGGCCGCGACGGGCGAAATAGAACTGTCTGCCCTGTTCGTAGGCGGCCAGCGCGCGGGGATCGTCCTCAGGGATCTCGACGGCGGTGATCTGACCGCGCGAGGCGAAGGCGATATAGGCGAGCAGATCGGCGATCGGACCCTTCTTGTACTGCAACGGCGGCGCGTCGTTGGCCGCGCGGCAGTCGTTGAGCGCCAGCGCCAGGGTGATCACCATGCCGCGTTCTGGGTCCCAGCGCGGATACTGGGCGGCGAGCGCCGGCCCCTCGGGGAAGCAGTCGGCGTAGCCCCGGCCGTTGGCGAAGGGGGTGTTCCACATCTCCTCGCCCTTGCTGAGGGCGGTCTCGTAGGGGGGGAACTCCTCGATCGCCTCCCAGTTCTCGCGCCCCACAGGATCGAGCGCATAGGCGCCGTTGACGAACTCGGTGGTGGGGAGACGGGGGAAGCGGGTCTCGAAATACTGCTGGAAGGCGATGCGATCGGCCTCGGGGCCGGCCGCGACCGGAGTGGCGAGCAGGGCGGCGGTGAACAGGATCAGGGCGCGATGGCTGGTCTTGGTGGTCATGCGTGCTACCTCCGAGTCGGGTGGTTGCGGTGCGTGATCGCCTATAGCGACCAGACGAACTCGACCACGTCGGCGAATTCCTGCTCGGTGAGGATCTCGTGCTTGCCGAAGGGGGGCATCACCATGTCGGGTTTCTGGGCGGTAGGGTCCCAGATCTGTTCGGCCAGGGCGCGTTTGTCGGGGTAACGGGTCTGGATGGCGATCAGCACCGGGCCGATGGCGCCGGGGCTCTCGGCCCCGGCGATGACGTGACAGGCGACGCAGTTGCCCTTGGCGCGGGTGGTGGCGATGATGCGCCCGGCCTCGATATCGCCCTCGAGGGTGAGGTCATCGGGCAGCTCGGCATAGGGCGAGCCGGCGCCGAGCACGAGCACGGACACGAGGGCGAGCGAGCAGGCGGTCAGCGCCAGCCGGGGGGGAGGGGACGAGGTCATGCGGGCCTCCTGGATCTCCGTTGGTGACGGCGGTGGTCCGGGGCGGCCAGGGGCGTGTTCGTCGGTGATCCGGTCGAGCGGCGGCGAGGTCGTGCGCACCGTGGCGCAGCGCGCATCGGGCCGAACGGTACCGGATGTCTTCGGTGGTTATTGTGTGCGCCGTCCCGTGGGCCGAAGGTGAAGGTGACGGTTGGTGTTTTCAATCGCGTCGTGACACCTTCGATGTCGTGGCGGGGTGTCTTGCAATCGTGGCGGGAGCGCCGATTTCTTTGTCTTGTTAGTCCGCACGGCCCGATGCCGAGCCCGAGAGAACCCAGCAGGAGGACAGCCTCGATGACCCTGTCGCGACGTGACTTCGTGCGCCTGCTCGCCCTCGCCGGCGCCGCCGGCATGCTCCCGCTCAGTGCCCGCGCCGCACGGCGCATCCCCGCCGATCCCTACGACCTGCCGGTCTTCGGCAACCTCCGGCTGCTCCACATCACCGACACCCACGCCCAGCTCAACCCGGTCTACTACCGCGAGCCCAACGTCAACCTCGGGCTGGGTGCGGCGCGTGGGCGAGCGCCGCACCTGGTCGGGCAGGCGCTGCTCGATCACTTCGGGGTCGAACCGGGGGGGCTCGAGGCCCATGCGCTGACCTATGTCGACTATGCCGAGCAGGCCGAACGTCTCGGTCGGGTCGGCGGCTTCGCGCAGCTGCGCACCCTGGTCGAGCGGCTGCGCGCCGAGCGCGGGCGCGAGGCCACCCTGCTGCTCGACGGCGGCGACACCTGGCAGGGCTCGGGGACGGCCTACTGGACCCGTGGGCGCGACATGGTCGGCGCCTGCAACCTGCTCGGCGTCGATGTGATGACTGGGCACTGGGAGTTCACCTATCGCGATGCCGAGGTGATCGACAACATCGCCGCCTTCGCCGGCGACTTCGTCGCGCAGAACGTCAAGGTGCGCGAGGAGGCGCTGTTCGACTATCGCTTCGAGGACTTCGCCGGCTTCGACGAGGACCTCGGGCTGGCCTTCGACCCCTATGTGATCCGCGAGGCCGGCGGGGTGCGGGTGGCGGTGATCGGCCAGGCCTTCCCCTATACCCCGATCGCCAACCCGAGCCGATTCATCCCCGACTGGACCTTCGGCATCCAGGAGGGGCGGCTGCAGGAGATCGTCGATCGGGTGCGTGAGCGCGAGCGCCCGGCGCTGGTGGTGCTGCTCTCGCACAACGGCATGGACGTCGATCTCAAGCTCGCCTCGCGGGTGCGCGGCATCGATCTGATCCTCGGCGGTCACACCCACGACGGCGTGCCGGCGCCGCAGGTGGTCGACAACCCGGGCGGGCGCACCCTGGTGACCAACGCCGGCTCCAACGGCAAGTTCCTCGGGGTGATGGACCTCGACGTCGGCCCCGGGGGGCTGCGCGACTTCCGCTATCGGCTGCTGCCGGTGTTCTCCGACCTGATCGCGCCCGATCCGGAGATGACCGACTATATCGCCGGGGTGCGTGCACCCTACCGCGCGCGCCTCGAGGAGCCCCTGGCGGTGGCCGGGCAGACGCTGTATCGTCGCGGTAACTTCAACGGCACCTTCGACCAGCTCATCTGCGATGCGCTGCGCACCGTCAAGGACGCCGAGATCGCACTCTCGCCCGGGTTCCGCTGGGGTACCACCCTGCTGCCGGGCCAGACCATCACCATGGAACACGTGCTCGACCAGACCTGCATCACCTACCCCGAGACCTATCGGCGCGAGATGACCGGCGCCGAGCTCAAGGCCATCCTCGAGGACGTCTGCGACAACCTCTTCAATCCCGATCCCTATGTCCAGCAGGGCGGCGACATGGTGCGCAGTGGCGGGCTCGACTATGTCTGCGAGCCGGGCGCGGCGATCGGCTCGCGGATCCGGTCGCTGCGTCTCGCCGACGGCACCCCCATCGAGGCCGACAGGCGCTATGTGGTGGCCGGCTGGGCGACCGTCGGGGCCCAGGCCGAGGGCGAGCCGATCTGGGAGACGGTGGCGACCTATCTGCGCGATCGCGAGCGGATCGACATCGCCCGGCTCGAGACCCCGCGTCTCGCCGGTGTCGCCGACAACCCCGGCATCGCCGATTATCCAGGAGAGGTTTAGTGCGTGATGGCAGTGGGCGCGTCGCGGTGTGGCGCGCAGCGGGTACGGTGGTGGCCGTGGGTTGGAGCGGTGCGGCCAGCGCCGAGCCGGTGGCGGGGTTGATCGAGCCGGCGTGGCTGATCGGACCGCTACTGCTGGTGGTCGCCACCTTCGTGGTGTAGAACCGGCGGCTGCGGCGTGAGATCGTGCAGCGCCGTGTCGCCGAGCAGGCGTTGCGGCGTTATCGTCAGGTGGTCTCGGCGACCCAGGACTCGATCTCGCTGATCGACCGCAATGCCGTCTATCTGCTGGTCAACGAATCCTATCAACGGATCTTCCAGCGCCGCTACGAGGACATCGTCGGTCACTCGGCGCGCGAACTCTTGGGCGACGAGGTCTTCGAGCGGCTGGTGGCGCCGCGGTTGGCGCGCTGTCTGGCCGGCGAGACGGTCAACTACCAAGCGTGGTTCGAGCTGCCGGGCGAGGGGCGGTGCTATCTCGACGTGGTCTATGCCCCCTATCGCGATCAGGGCACGGAGATCGACGGCGTGCTGGTGAGCGTGCGCGACATCACCGAGCGGCGCCGTGCCGAGGAGGCCCGTCAACTCGCCGCCAACGTCTTCACCCATGCCCGCGAGGGCATCGTCATCACCGGCCCGCAGGGCGACATCGTCGACCTGAATACCGCCTTCGTCGAGATCACCGGCGAGTCGCGCGAGACCCTGCTCGGTCGCCGTCCGGCGGTGCTCGAGTCCGGCGCCGGGCTGCTCGGTGGCAGCGATGCCGTCACCGTCGAGGCGATCTGGAAGACCCTGGCCGATCAGGGCCACTGGGAGGGCGAGTTCTGGGGCCGACGACGCGGCGGCGAGAGCTATGTGGCGATGATCACCATGACCGCAGTCCGCGACGAGGCGGGCGCGTTGCAGCACTATGTCCTGCTCTATCACGACATCACCGCGCTCAAGCTGCAACAGCGCAGGCTCGAACAGGCGGCGCACTACGACGTCCTCACCGGGCTGCCCAACCGGGTGTTGCTGTTCGACCGGTTGCGTCAGGCCATGGCCCAGGTGCAGCGGCGTGGGGGGACCCTGGCGCTGGTCTATCTCGACCTCGATGGCTTCAAGGCGGTCAACGACGGGCTCGGACACGAGGCCGGCGACCGCCTGCTCAGCGGGCTGGCGAGGCGGATGCGTGAGATCCTGCGCGAGGGTGATACCGTCGCCCGGCTCGGCGGTGACGAGTTCGTCGCCGTGCTGCTCGATCCGGGCGGGATCGCCGAACTCACGCCGCTGCTCGATCGTCTGCTCGAGGCGCTCTCGCGCCCCATGCCGATCGCCGATCATCTGGTGCAGGTCTCGGCCAGCCTCGGCGTCAGTTGCTTCAAGCAGGGCGACGAGATCACCCCGGATCTGCTGCTGCGCCGTGCCGATCAGGCGATGTATCAGGCCAAGCTCGCCGGCAAGGGGCGCTATCGCTTCTTCACCGCAGGGGTGGACGACGTGCGCCGTCACGCGCTCGCCGGTTGAGGCTCACAGCCTGACCCCGGGTGAGGCGCTGTAGCTGTCGAGGACGTTGACATAGTTGGCGCGCTCGAACTCCGCCGGGTCGGGAACGGCCAGGGCGCTGACCCGGCCGCGGAAGTCCTCGACTGACTCGAACCCCTGCTCCTCCATCCACTGCTCGACCCCACCGATCACCTCGCCGAGATAGGCCGGGCCGTGGGCGAGCAGCGCGCTGCACAGGTGCACCACGTCGGTGCCGGCGAGCAGCAACTTGATCGCGTCCGCGGCAGTGTGCACGCCGCCGGTGGCGCCTAGCGACAAGCCCTCGATACGACCGTGGAGCAGGGCGATCCAGCGCATCGCCAGCAGTGCCTCGGCCGAGGTCGAGGGGTTCAGGCTCGGCTGCAGGCGCAGGGTGTCGATGTTGATGTCGGGCTGATAGAAGCGGTTGAACAGTGCTACTCCGTTGGCACCGGCGGCGGCGAGCTGGCCGATCAGGTGGCCGAGCGAGCTGAAGCTCGGCGAGAGCTTCATGTTGATGGGGATGGCGACGTGTGCGCGCAGGTCGCGCAGCAGGTCGAGATAGCGTGCCTCGACCGTGGCGCCGTCCTGACCGATGTCGCCGGCGACATAATAGACGTTGAGCTCCAGGGCATCGGCCCCGGCACGCTCGATCTCGCCGGCGTGGGCGATCCAGCCGCCGGGGGTGATGCCGTTGAGGCTGGCGATAACGGGGATGTCGAGTGCGGTCTTGAGTCGGCCGATGTGTGCCAGGTACTGCTCGAGCGGACTGTCGAAGTCGTGATAGTCGGGCAGGAAGCCGTCGTCGGCCTCGGCGAAACCGATCTCCTGGTGGTGGAGAAAGCGCACCATGGCCTCGGACTCGGCACTGACCGCCTCCTCGAACAGCGACCAGAGGATGATCGCCGAGGCACCGTGGTCCTCGAGCGCGCGCGCCTGGTCGAGACTGCGCGACAGCGGCGAGGCCGAGGGGACGAAGGGGTTGTTGAGGTCGAGGCCCAGATACTTGGTCGCTAGATCCATGGTCGGCTCCGTGCTCGGGCTAAAACGATAGGGTCAGTGTTTGCGCTCGTCGCCGTCGCTCGGCGGCGCCTTGCGCAGCGCGATCTGCGCGAGCTGCTCGTAGAGGCTGAAGCGTGTCTGTGCATGACGCTGGGCCTGCTGCAGATAGTGCTCGGCGGCCTCTGGGTGGATGCGTTCGAGTACGCTGAAGCGGGTCTCGGTGGCGATGAAGTCGCGATAGGGCAGGCTCGGCGGCTTGCTGTCGATGTGCAGCGGGTGCTCGCCAGCGGCGGCGCGCCGCGGGTCGTAGCGCAGCAGCGACCAGTGCCCGGAGCTGACCGCCATGTCCTGCTGGCGCAGGTTGTTGGAGAGGTCGACGCCGTGGGCGATGCAGGGTGCGTAGCAGATGATCACCGAGGGGCCGGGGTAGGACTCGGCCTCGAGGAAGGCGCGCACCGTCTGCACGTCCTTGGCGCCGAAGGCGACCTGGGCGACATAGACGTTCTCGTAGGCCATCGCCATCAGCGCCAGGTCTTTCTTGAAGGTCGGCTTGCCGCCGGCCGAGAACTTGGCCACGGCGCCGAGCGGGGTGGCCTTGGAGGTCTGACCGCCGGTGTTGGAATAGACCTCGGTGTCGAGGATCAGCAGGTTGACGTCGCGTCCGCTGGCAAGCACGTGATCGACACCGCCGTAGCCGATGTCGTAGGCCCAGCCGTCGCCGCCGACGATCCACACGCTGCGCTTGACCAGCTGTGCGCACACCCCCTCGAGCAGCCGCGCCTCGGGCGCGTCGATGCCGCTGAGCGCTAGGCGCAGCCGCTCGATGCGTGCGCGCTGGGCGTGAATGCCGGCCTCGTCGGACTGCTCGGCGGCGAGGATCTCGCGCACCAGCCCCACGCCGATGGTGTCAGCGAGCCGACCGAGCAGCTCACGCGCCTGATCGCGCTGTTTGTCGATCGCCAAGCGCATGCCCAGGCCGAACTCGGCATTGTCTTCGAACAGCGAGTTGTTCCAGGTCGGACCGCGACCCTCGGGGTTGGTGGTGTAGGGCGTGGTTGGCAGGTTGCCGCCGTAGATCGAGGAACAGCCGGTGGCGTTGGCGATCAGCATACGGTCGCCGAAGAGCTGGGTGGCGAGCTTGACGTAGGGCGTCTCGCCACAGCCGACGCAGGCCCCGGAGAACTCGAACAGCGGCTGCATCAGCATCGCGTGCTTGATCTTGGTCGGTTCGAGCTGGGTGCGGTCGTATTCGGGGAGAGCGAGGAAGAAATCCCAGTGCGTCTGCTCGGCGGCGTGGATCTCGCCGGCCTCGACCAGGTTGAGCGCCTTGCGGCTCGGGTCCTTGCGGTCGCGGATCGGGCAGACCTCGACGCAGAGCCCGCAGCCGGTGCAGTCGTCAGGGGCGATCTGGTAGCTGATGCGGTGTCCGGCGGGGAAGTCACGTCCCTTGACCGGGGCGCTGAGGAAGCCCTCGGGGGCGCTCGACAGTGCCGCCTCGGGATAGACCTTGGCGCGAATCGCCGCGTGCGGGCAGACCAGCGGGCACTTGCCGCACTGGGTGCACAGCTCGGGCTCCCACAGCGGCAGTTGCAGCGCGATGTTGCGCTTCTCGAAGCGGGTGGTGCCGGTCGGCCAGGTGCCGTCGGCGGGCATCAGGCTCACCGGCAGCCGGTCGCCGAGTCCGGCGATCAGCGGTGCGGTGACCTGGCGGACGAACGCGGGGGCATCGGCCGGGACCACCGGCGGGCGCTCGAAGTCGCTGCTCGGCGTCGCCGGCACACTGACCTGGTGCAGCCCGGCAAGCGCGGCGTCGATCGCGCGATAGTTGCGATCGAGCAGGCGTTGGCCCTTGCGCCCGTAGGTCTTGCGCACCGCCTCCTTGATGTGGGTGATGGCCTCGTCGCGGGGCAGCACCCCGGAGATGGCGAAGAAGCAGGTCTGCATGATGGTGTTGATGCGCCGTCCCATGCCGGTCGCGGCAGCGATGCCATAGGCGTCGACGACATAGAAGTCGAGCCCCTTGTCGATTATCTGCTGTTGCATCGCCCGCGGCAGGCTGTCCCACGCCTGATCGGGCGAGGCTGCGCTGTTGAGCAGGAAGGTCGCCCCCGGTGCGGCGAGCGCGAGCATGTCGTAGCGTTCGAGGAAGGTCGGCTGGTGGCAGGCGACGAACTGCGCCTCATTGTCACCGATCAGATAGGTGCTGGAGATCGGTCGCGGGCCGAAGCGCAGATGACTGATGGTGACTGCCCCGGCCTTCTTGGAATCGTATTGGAAATAGCCCTGGCCGTAGTTGGGCGTCTCCTCGCTGATGATCTTGATCGAGTTCTTGTTGGCCGAGACGGTGCCGTCCGAGCCGAGTCCGTAGAAGACGCAGGCGGTTACGCCGGCGCTGGCGTCGGGGCGGAAGCCGGAGTCCCAGTCGAGGCTGGTGTGGCCGACGTCGTCGATGATGCCGACGGTGAAGGGGCAGCGCGGCTGCTCGGCGGCGAGCTCGTCGAGCACCGCCTTGGCCATCGCCGGGGTGAACTCCTTGGAGGACAGCCCGAAGCGCCCGCCGATCACCCGTGGCATCGTCGCGCGCGCGCCGCTGGCATGGGCCTGGGCGAGGGCGGTGAGCACGTCCTTGTAGAGCGGCTCGCCGTCGGCGCCAGGCTCCTTGGTGCGATCGAGCACCGCGATCCGCGCGACGCTGATGGGCAGGGCGGCGAGCAGCGCCTTGGGCGCGAAGGGACGAAACAGCCGCACCTTGACCAGCCCGACCCGCTCGCCGCGCGCGACCAGGTGCTCGATGGCCTCCTCGGCCGCCCCGATCCCCGAGCCCATCAGTACCAGCACGCGCTCGGCGTCGGGGGCGCCGACATAGTCGAAGGGCTGGTAGTGACGACCGGTGTGTCCGGCGAAGCGGGTCATCACCCGGGCGACGACCTCCGCGGTGGCCTCATAGTAGGGGTTGACCGACTCGCGCCCCTGGAAGTAGACATCGGGGTTTTGCGAGGTGCCGCGGATCACCGGGCGGTCGGGGTTGAGGGCGCGCGTGCGACAGCCCCGCACCTGCTCCTCGTTGATCATCGCGCGCACCGTCTCGCGCGCGATGCGCGCGATCTTGCTGACCTCGTGCGAGGTGCGAAAGCCGTCGAAGAAGTGCAGGAAGGGCACCCGGCTCTCCAGGGTCGCGGCCTGGGCGATCAGCGCAAAGTCCATCACCTCCTGCACCGAGGCCGCGCACAGCATCGCGAAGCCGGTGCCGCGACAGGCCATGACGTCACCGTGGTCACCGAAGATCGACAGTGCCTGGGCGGCCAGCGAGCGCGCCGAGACATGGATCACCGTCGGGGTCAGCTCGCCGGCGATCTTGTACATGTTGGGGATCATCAGCAGCAGCCCCTGCGAGGCAGTGAAGGTGGTCGCGAGCGACCCCGCCTGCAGCGCCCCGTGGACCGCGCCGGCGGCGCCGGCCTCGCTCTGCATCTCCACCACGTCGGGGACCGTGCCCCACAGGTTGGTGACCCCCAACGAGGACCACTCGTCCGACCACTCACCCATCGGCGAGGCCGGGGTGATCGGGTAGATGGCGATGACCTCGTTGGTCATGTGGGCGATGTAGGCCGCGGCTTCGTTGCCGTCGAGCGAGACCATTTCTGTGTGCGACATCGATCTGTCCCGGGTTGCGAGGTGGCTGGAGCGGGGGCGCGGCGGAGGTCCGTGACCCCTGGTACGGATCCTGTCCCGACCACTGGGGCGCGAGCCGGCATGTCATCCAGCGTCCGGCGCCTCGCCCCGATCAACTATAGTCGCTATCCGTGAATGCTTTTGGTCGCCGGGCAAACGGCGATCGACCGACGGGGATGATGTCAGTAACCCGATGAATGCAGCGATTGAACAGGCAGGGCTCGCCCTGCGCGAGATGCGCGAGTCCGACCTCGCGGCGGTGATGGTGGTGGAGCGCGCGGCCTATCCCCACCCCTGGAGCGAGGGGGTGATGCGCGACTGTCTGCGCGCGGGCTACGACTGTCAGCTCGGTGAGCACGACGGTAGGCCGGTGGCCCATGCGGTGGTGATGGTGGTGGTGGGTGAGTGTCATGTGCTCAACATCACCGTCCATCCCGACTGCCAGCGTCGCGGCTTCGGTCGCGCCTTGCTGCGTACCCTGCTCGAGCGCGCTTGCGCCAAGGGGGCGCAGACCGCTTTTCTCGAGGTGCGTGCCTCCAACACCGCCGCGCGTGCACTCTACGAGGCCGAGGGCTTCTGCGAGATCGGGCGGCGTCGCGGCTACTACCCCGTCGCCAAGGGACGCGAGGACGCCCTGGTACTGGCGCGGGAACTCGGTGGGATGCATGGCGCGTTGGCCGGGGATTGAACCGCAAGATACCGTCTTGCCCGTCAATCGCCGATCATGCACACCAGCCTCGCCGACTGGAGGCTGGATGCTGATCGCTGGAAGCTGATTCGAACCGCAAAGACACCAAGGGCGCAAAGGAGAGAAGTGCCCCCAGCCGCCAGCCGCCAGCCGCCAGCCACCAGCCGCCAGCCACCAGTGGTGGCCTCCCCTCAAACACCGCCTCCAGACACCTGCGCAACGGCTGGAGGCTGGAGGCTGAGAGCTGATCTCGTAGGTTGGGTTAACCGTCCGCCCACCATGCCATCGACGAAGCTGCGGCGTTCGTCGACGGTTAACCCAACACCGGGGCGCGAGCGCCGAGCTTCGAGGCATGAACCGCGAGACGCGAAGCACGCAAAGCAAACCTCGTCACTCGCAGTCAGTCGCCTCCAGCGACTGACTGTGGCGCCATCGTCGTCGAGGCACCTCTCTCCCCTGCAACGCCTTCGCGCGCTTTGTGTCTTTGCGGTTGGGGACTTACAACTCGCGCGTGGCGGAGAAGCGGACCTCGGGCCAGCGCTCCTCGGCGAGGCTGAGGTTGACGCGGGTGGGGGCGAGATAGACGAGCTGGTCGTCGCCGTCGAGGGCGAGATACTCGTAGTTCTTGTCCTTGAAGCGCTCGAACAGCTTGGCGTCGTCGCAGCTCACCCAGCGCGCGGTCTGGACGTTCACGGCCTCGACGATGGCGTCGACTCCGTACTCGTCCTTGAGGCGGTAGGCGGCGACGTCGAACTGCAGCACGCCGACCGCACCGAGGATCATGTCGTTGTTCTTGAGCGGGCGAAAGACCTGGGTCGCGCCCTCCTCGGCGAGTTGCACCACGCCCTTCTGCAATGCCTTCATCCGCAGCGGGTCCTTGAGCACCACGCGGCGGAACAGCTCGGGGGCGAAGTAGGGCACGCCCTCGTACTTGAGCTCTTCGCCCTCGGTGAAGGTGTCGCCGATCTGGATGGTGCCATGGTTGTGCAGGCCGATGATATCGCCCGGCCAGGCCTCCTCGACGTGGCGTCGTTCATCGGCCTGGAAGGTGATGGCGTTGGCGATCTGAATGGTGCGACCGATGCGCACGTGACGCATCTTCATGCCCTTGCGGTAGCAGCCCGAGCACACCCGCATGAAGGCCACGCGGTCGCGGTGGGCGGGGTCCATGTTCGCCTGGATCTTGAACACGAAGCCGGTGAAGCCCTCCTCGGCGGGCTCGACCGGACGCTGCAGGGTGTTGCGCGGGCGCGGCGGCGGGGCGTACTGGACGAAGGCGTCGAGCAGCTCGCGCACGCCGAAGTTGTTGATCGCCGAACCGAAGAACACCGGGGTCTGGCGCCCGGCGCGGTAGGCCTCGAGGTCGAGCGGGTTGCTCGCCCCCTCCACCAGCTCCAGCTCCTCGCGCAGCTCTGCGGCCTGATCGCCGAGCACCTCGTCCATACGCGGGTTGTCGAGCCCCTCGATCACCTCGCCCTCGACGATGCGTCCGCCGTGCTGGGCCGAGAACAGATGGGTGCGCCCGTCGCGTAGGTCGTAAACGCCACGGAAGCGCTTGCCCATGCCGATCGGCCAGGTCACCGGGGCGCACTGGATCTTCAGCACATCCTCGATCTCGTCGAGGATCTCGATGGTGTCGCGACCCTCGCGGTCGAGCTTGTTGACGAAGGTGAGGATCGGGGTGGCGCGCAGTCGACAGACGTCCATCAGCTTGATGGTGCGGTCCTCGACGCCCTTGGCCACGTCGATCACCATCAGCGCCGAGTCGACCGCGGTGAGGGTGCGGTAGGTGTCTTCGGAGAAGTCCTCGTGGCCGGGGGTGTCGAGCAGGTTGACGGTGGCCTCGCCGTAGGGGAACTGCATCACCGAGGAGGTCACCGAGATGCCGCGCTGCTTCTCCAGCTCCATCCAGTCGGAGGTGGCGTGGCGGGCGGCCTTGCGCCCCTTGACCGTGCCCGCGAGTTGGATCGCGCCCCCGAACAGCAGGAGTTTCTCGGTGAGGGTGGTCTTACCGGCGTCGGGGTGGGAGATGATGGCGAAGGTACGACGTTTGTCGAGTTGCGCTTGAAGCTCGCTCATAGGGGGTGTCTGGCGTTGCTGGCTGCGGACTGGGAAAACCATCAATTATATCCCCGCGGCCCGGTTGCGTTCATCCGCCGGGTTGGCCGATCGGGCTGGGAAATGGTTGAACCGCCAAGATACCGTCTTGCCCGTCAATCGCCGATCAAGCACACCAGCTTCGCCGACCGGAGGCTGGATGCTGATTCGAACCGCAAAGCCGCGAAGGGCGCGAAGAAGACTTGATGGAATCGAGGTCTCGGCGGTGGTGCCGGCTTCCCACGGTGGGTGGCAGCTGGTGACTGGTGACTGCAAGCCTTTCTTCTCTGCGCGTCCTTCGCGTTCTTCGCGGCTTTGCGGTTCAATCCCCTGGGTAGCTGGTAGCTGGTAGCTGGTAGCTGGTAGCTGGTAGCTGATTCGGACCGCCAAGGCGCGAAGAACGCGAAGCGTAGAAAAGGTCCCCACTGAGGGGAAGGGCCGCCTCGTCACGCGACGGTTGGCTGTAGGTCGGCACTGGAGGCTGCAGATGTCGAGAGTCGTCGGTCGAAATATCGAGCCGAGGCCCCCTTTTTCGCAAAGGGGGCAGGGGGATTTGGCGTGTGAGCGTGAGGGATTGCCCGAAGATTGAATATAAGTGTATGTATTATTTCATTTTTTGATGAATCCCCCTAAATCCCTCTTTGTTAAAGGGGGACTTTGGATGAGCCTCTTGTTGCTTGCTCTTTCCCTTCTTCGCGCCCTTGGCGGCTTTGCGGTTCAATCCTGCTGGTCGTAGCCCGCAGCTTCGTCGGTCGAAATATTTCGCCGAGGTTTCCCCTTTGGCAAAGGGGGTAGGGGCGTGTGAGCGTGAGCGATCGTTCGTAGAGCGGGTCTAGCTATCTGTATTATTTGTGATTTTTGTGAATCCCCCTAAATCCCCCTTTGTTAAAGGGGGACTTTGGATGAGCGTCTTGTTGCTTGCTCTTTCCCTTCTTCGCGCCCTTGGCGGCTTTGCGGTTCAATCCTGCTGGTCGTAGCCCGCAGCTTCGTCGGTCGAAATATTTCGCCGAGGTTTCCCCTTTGGCAAAGGGGGCGTGTGAGCGTGAGCGATCGTCCGTAGAGCGGGTCTAGCTATCTGTATTTTTTGTGATTTTTGTGAATTACCCTTTGTTAAAGGGGGACTTTGGATGAGCGTCTTGTTGCTTGCCCTTTCCCTTCTTCGCGCCCTTGGCGGCTTTGCGGTTCAATCCTCGTGACCGCTGACCGCTGACCGCTGACCGCTGACCGCTGACCGCTGACCGCTGACCGCTGACCGCTGACCGCTGACCGCTGACCGCTGACCGCTGACCGCTGGCTTGAGCCAGGGCCGTGCCGCACCAATCTCTGGCGGGTGCGCCGAGCCGGCGCGCGTTCATTCTCAAGCCTGCGCAGGAGTCGAGACGTGGAGACGACAGCGGTTGCCGATCTGATTCGTCGGGGGATGCCCGAGGCCGAGGTGGAGGTTACCGGCGATGGTGAGCACTTCGATGCGGTGGTGGTCAGCGAGCGATTTGAGGGGCTGGCGCCGCTGGCCAAGCAGCGGTTGGTGATGGAGACGGTCAAGGCGGAGATCGCCAGCGGCGCCTTACACGCCATCTCGATCCGCACCCTGACCCCGGCGCAGCGCGCCGCGGGGTGAGGGCAGGGCGGGTGCCGCCTGCGCGGCACCCGGGCGACGCCTTGCGGCGCCGCCCACCCCGTCTTACTCGGTCTCGACCGGGATTTTGCCGATGCGCGCGCGCCACTCGGCCGGGCCGCTCTGGTGCACCGCGCCGCCGCGGCTGTCGACGGCGACCGTGACCGGCATGTCCTCGACCTCGAACTCGCGGATCGCCTCCATGCCCAGGTCCTCGAAGGCGACCAGGCGCGAGGACTTGATCGCCTTGGCCACCAGATAGGCTGCGCCGCCGACGGCCATCAGATAGACCGCGCCGTGTCGTGCGATCGACTCCACCGCCGCCGGGCCGCGCTCGGCCTTGCCGACCATGCCGATCAGCCCGGTCTCGGCGAGCATCTGCTCGGTGAACTTGTCCATGCGCGTGGAGGTGGTGGGGCCGGCCGGGCCGACCACCTCGTCACCGACCGGGTCGACCGGGCCGACGTAGTAGATGAAGCGGTTGGTGAGGTCGACCCCCTCGGGCAGCGACTCGCCACGCGCGAGCATCTCGGTGATGCGCTTGTGCGCGGCATCGCGCCCGGTCAGCAGCTTGCCCGAGAGCAGCAGGCGCTCGCCCGGCTGCCACGCGGCGATCTGCTCGCGGGTGAGGGTGTCGAGATCGACCCGGCGTGCGCCGGCGGCACCGTCCCACTCCAGCGCCGGCCAGTCCTCCAGGCGCGGCGGCTCGAGCCTGGCCGGGCCGCTGCCGTCGAGGGTGAACTCGACGTGCCGGGTGGCCGCGCAGTTGGGGATCATCGCCACCGGCAGGGAGGCTGCGTGGGTGGGGTAGGTGTGGATCTTGACATCGAGCACGGTCGCCAGCCCGCCGAGCCCCTGGGCGCCGATGCCGAGCGCGTTGACCTTCTCCATCAGCTCCAGACGCAGCGCCTCGATCTCGTCCTCGGCGCCGCGCTGTTGCAGCTCGTGGATGTCGATCGGCTCCATCAGCGCCTTCTTGGCCATCAGCATCGCCTGCTCGGCCGAGCCGCCGACACCGATGCCGAGCATCCCCGGCGGGCACCAGCCGGCACCCATGGTCGGCACCGTCTTCAGCACCCAGTCGACCAGGCTGTCGCTGGGGTTGAGGATGGCGAACTTGGACTTGTTCTCCGAACCGCCGCCCTTGGCGGCGATCTTCACCTCGAGGCTGTCGCCCGGCACCAGCTCCATGTGCACGATCGCCGGGGTGTTGTCACGGGTGTTCTTGCGCGCCCCGATCGGCGGCGTGACCATCGAGGCGCGCAGCGGATTGTCGGGGTGGGTGTAGGCGCGGCGCACGCCCTCGTCGACCATCGCCTGCACGCTCTTGTCGGTCTCCCAGCGCACCTCCATGCCGACCTTGAGGAAGACCACCACCATGCCGGTGTCCTGGCAGATCGGGCGCTGGCCCTCGGCGCACATCCGCGAGTTGACGAGGATCTGCGCCATGGCGTCCTTGGCCGCCGGTGACTCCTCGGCCTCGTAGGCGGCGGTCAGGGCACGGATGTAGTCCTGCGGGTGGTAGTAGGAGATGAACTGAAGGGCATCGGCGATGCTCTCGACGAAGTCAGACTCGCGAATGGTGGTCATCGTCTCTCGTGGCTGTTTGGCTGTGGAGGAGGGGGCACCGTCGTTGCCGGTACCCGTCTGTTGCAGTGGCCGCCGGTGTCGGCGCGCGCGCTCTGTGGGCGCAGTATATCAATCGGGTCGGTTCCACTGCTTCGCGTACGCGCGCGCGTTCATTACATGGGCGAGGAGCGCGATGACGGTAGATGCAATTTTTTTCAAAAAAGGGGTTGCGTGACCGGCGGGAGGTCTGTAGTATTCATGGCTCACGACGACAGGCGCATAGCTCAGTTGGTTAGAGCACCACCTTGACATGGTGGGGGTCGTTGGTTCGAGTCCAATTGCGCCTACCAAACACCGACCGTCAGTCTCCGCCGTCAGTATGCCCCATTTGCGTGGCGACGACGATGAAGGAGGCTGGCGGTTTTTTTTCATGTGATCCCTCGTATCGATCACCACTGAACACCCAAGGTCCGCGCATGCCCCAGATTACCCTTCCCGACGGCTCGACGCGTCAGTTCGACGCGCCGGTCAGTGTTCACGACGTCGCCGCTTCCATCGGTCCCGGTCTCGCCAAGGCTGCTCTTGCTGGCCGTGTCGACGGTGAGCTAGTCGACACCTCCTATCGCATTGATCGCGATGTCGAGCTCGCCATCGTCACCAGCAAGGACGAGGAGACCGCCCTCGAGCTGATCCGTCACGATGCCGCGCACGTGATGGCCCAGGCCGTCCAGGAGCTCTACCCCGGCACCCAGGTCACCATCGGCCCGGCGATCGAGAACGGCTTCTACTACGACTTCGCCCGCGACGAGCCCTTCACCCCCGACGACCTCGAGCGGATCGAGGCGCGGATGCACGAGATCGTCAAGCGCAACCTGCCGATCGTGCGCGAGGAGCTGTCGCGCGAGGAGGCCAAGCGCGTCTTCGCCGAACTCGGCGAGCACTACAAGGTCGAGATCATCGACGCCATCCCCGAAGGCGAGACCATCACCCTCTATCGTCAGGGTGACTGGTTCGACGTCTGTCGTGGTCCGCACCTGCCGAGCACCGGCAAGCTCGGCAACGGCTTCAAGCTGACCAAGCTCGCCGGTGCCTACTGGCGCGGTGATGCGGCCAACGCCATGCTCCAGCGCATCTACGGCACCGCCTGGCGCGATAAGAAGGAACTCAAGGCCTATCTGCGTCGTCTGGAGGAGGCCGAGAAGCGCGATCATCGCAAGCTCGGCAAGCAGCTCGATCTCTTCCACTTCCAGGATGAGGCCCCGGGCATGGCCTTCTGGCACGCCAAGGGCCGGGTGGTCTACCGCCTCGCCGAGCAGTACATGCGCGAGAAGCTGGAAGAGTACGGCTACCAGGAGGTCGAGACCCCGCAGGTGCTCGATCGCTCGCTGTGGGAGCGCTCCGGGCACTGGGAGAAGTTCTCCGAGAGCATGTTCACCACCCAGCTCGACGATCGCGACTTCGCGATCAAGCCGATGAACTGCCCCGGCCACATCCAGCTCTACAACCAGGGGTTGAAGAGCTATCGCGACCTGCCGCTACGCATGGCCGAATTCGGTGTGGTCCATCGCAACGAGCCCTCCGGCACCCTCCACGGGCTGATGCGCGCGCGCCGCTTCACCCAGGACGACGCCCACGTCTTCTGCACCGAGGAGCAGCTCCAGCCCGAGGTCGCCACCCTCATCGACATGGTCTTCGAGACCTATCGCGACTTCGGCTTCGACAACATCGAGCTGGCGCTCTCGCTGCGCCCCGAGAAGCGGGTCGGCAGCGACGAACTCTGGGACAAGGCCGAGGCGGCGCTCGCCCACTCGCTCGACGCCAAGGGGCTCGAGTACCGGGTGCAGCCGGGTGAGGGTGCCTTCTATGGCCCCAAGATCGAATTTACTTTGCACGACAGTATCGGTCGTGCCTGGCAGTGCGGTACCATCCAGGTTGACTTCTCGATGCCGGGCCGGCTCGGCGCGCACTATATCGCCGAGGACAACAGTAAGCAGACCCCGGTGATGATCCACCGTGCGGTGCTCGGTTCGGTTGAGCGCTTCATCGGTATCCTCATCGAACACTACGCCGGCCTGCTGCCGCTGTGGCTCGCTCCGGTACAGGTGGTGGTGCTCAATATCACCGACCGCCAGGCCGACTATGTTGGCGAGGTCGCTAAGACCTTGCGTGCAAAGGGCTTGCGCGTCGAGACCGACTTGAGAAACGAGAAGATCGGCTTTAAAATCCGCGAGCACACCCTGCAGAGGGTGCCCTATCTGCTCGTCGTCGGTGACCGCGAGGTTGAAACCCGCTCCGTCGCCGTACGTGACCGCAAGGGCCAAGATCTCGGAACGCTCGAGCTCGACGCCTTTGTCGAGCGTATAGGCGAGGAGATGACAAACCGAATCGCCTAACCCGGTCGGGCTGCGCGGACGACGATCGACGTTGCCTGATGCCCGATCGCTCGTGATCTGTGCTTTTGGAGGAACCTGCTATCGCTGCACCAAAGAGAAACCGCGTCAACAAGGAAATCAACGTACAGGAGGTGCGTCTGATCGGCGCGGACGGTAACCAGGTCGGTGTCGTCAGTACGCGAGAGGCCCTCAGCCTCGCCCAGGAGGCGTCACTCGATCTGGTCGAGATCGTTCCTAACGCCGATCCGCCGGTGTGTCGGCTCATGGACTTCGGTCGTTTTCTCTTCGATCAGAAGAAAAAGAAGAACGAAGCCAAGAAGAAGCAAAAGCAGGTTCAGGTCAAGGAAGTCAAGTTCCGTCCTGGAACGGATCAGGGAGACTATCAGGTCAAACTACGCAACCTGACGCGTTTCCTGCAGGAAGGGGACAAGGCCAAGGTCACCATGCGTTTTCGTGGTCGCGAGCATGCTCACCGTGAGATCGGGCTCGAGCTGCTGCGGCGCGTGGAGAGCGACCTGGCCGAGATCAGTACTGTCGAGCAGCAGCCGCAGATGGAAGGGCGGCAGATGGTGATGGTGCTGGGTCCCAAGAAGAAATAGCGACACCGCACGGATCGTCGATCCTCTTCCCCCGAAGAGCGTTTCGCCCGGCGTCGCCGTTGCCCACCCGTCGTCCCCGACGACGGGCGGTGTCACGGCGACGTCGGTCCGTTGCCGTCGCTGTAAAAACAAAAGATCAGCAAATAGCGGAGTATCGAATGCCCAAGCTGAAATCCAACCGCGGAGCCGCGAAGCGCTTCTCGCGCACCGCATCCGGTTCGGTCAAGTGCAACGCCTCCCACCGGCGTCACATCCTGACCAAGAAGAGCACCAAGCGTAAGCGTCAGCTGCGTGCGCCGCAGCGCATCCACAAGTCGGATGTGCGTGCAGCGCTGCGCATGATCCCTTACTGCTAACCCGCTGATTCCAACCGGAGACTCCACATGCCACGAGTGAAACGCGGTGTTACCGCTCGCGCCCGCCACAAGAAGGTTCTGAACGAGGCCAAGGGTTATTACGGTGCCCGCCGCAAGGTCTATCGCGTCGCCAAGCAGGCCGTCATCAAGGCCGGCCAGTACGCCTATCGCGACCGTCGCCAGAAGAAGCGTCAGTTCCGCGCCCTGTGGATCGCCCGTATCAACGCCGCTGCGCGTGCCAACGGTCTGTCCTACAGCCGCCTGATCGCCGGTCTGAAGATGGCCGGTGTTGAGGTCGACCGCAAGGTGCTGGCCGATATCGCCTACCACGACAGCGTCGCCTTCGCCGCGCTCGCCACCCAGGCGAAGGAAGCGCTGGCTTGAGGCGCGCGGCGTGGTCTGCCTCGGCCGACCACGCCGGTGACGGCGGTCGGTATGGGCGCGTGACGAGCGCCTGTCTGCAACACGTTTCCAGGGATCGGGTCGCTCGACAACGCCAGGGGTGCGTCGCCGAGCTCGCGACCCGCCCCGCGCTCGCCGCCATTCCGCCTGCGTAGCCGCCGAACGGAAGAGGGAAAGGCCCCGGTCTTTCCCTCTTTTTGCGTTATGGGGCTGGCAGGCCGTTCAACAGACACCCCTGTCGGAAGATCCAGGTATGGCAGAAGAAATCGGACTCGATATCGACACCCTCTGCGAGACGGCGCTCGCGGCTATCGCCGCCGCCCCCGATCTCGCCACGCTCGATCAGGCGCGGGTGCGCTATCTGGGCAAGAGTGGCGAGCTGACCGCGCTGCTGAAGCGTCTCGGCACCCTGCCGCCGGCCGAGCGCCCCGTCGCCGGGCAGCGCATCAACCAGGCCAAGGGGCAGGTCCAGAGCGCGCTCGAGGCGCGTCGCGAGGCGCTGGAACAGGCCGCGCTCGAGGCCCGCCTCGCCGCCGAGCGCATCGACGTCACCCTCCCCGGACGAGGGATCCCCGCCGGTGGCCTGCACCCGGTCACCCGCGCGCTGCGTCGCATCGAGCGGCTGTTCACCGACGCCGGCTTCGCCGTCGAGCAGGGCCCTGAGGTCGAGGACGCCTATCACAACTTCGAGGCGCTCAACATCCCCGCGCACCACCCCGCCCGGGCGATGCACGACACCTTCTATTTCAACGCCGAGCTGCTGCTGCGCACCCACACCTCGCCGGTGCAGGTGCGGGTGATGGAGGAGCAGGCGCCGCCGCTCAAGCTCATCGCCCCGGGGCGCGTCTATCGCTGCGACTCGGACCTGACCCACACCCCGATGTTCCATCAGGTCGAGGGTCTGGTGGTCGACGAGCAGATGAGCTTCGCCGACCTCAAGGGCGTGCTCTACGACTTCCTGCGCAACTTCTTCGAGCGCGATCTGGAGCTGCGTTTCCGCCCCTCCTATTTCCCCTTCACCGAGCCCTCCGCAGAGGTCGACATCCAGTGCGTGATGTGCGGCGGCGACGGCTGCCGGGTGTGCAAACACACCGGCTGGCTCGAGGTCTTGGGCTGCGGCATGGTCTACCCCGAGGTGTTCCGCCACGTCGGCATCGACCCCGACCGCCACCAGGGCTACGCCTTCGGCATGGGCGTGGAGCGACTGGCGATGCTGCGCTACGGCATCGACGACCTCCGACTCTTCTTCGACAACGATCTGCGCTTCCTGCGACAGTTCGCCTGAGGCGCGCTGGAGCGCGCCGTGCGCCTGAGCCCAGGCGCGCGGCGCGCTCCGCTCGGGACGGCACCCGCGGGTGCCACGGAAAGCGCCGAGCCGCTCGGCCTTTCGCCAACATCTTCATCGAGGCCCCGGCACCGACGCGCGCCGGGACCGAAGCACAGGAAAGCGGGACATGCGATTCAGCGAGGCATGGCTGCGGGAGTGGGTCAACCCGCCGGTCGATACTCAAACTCTGGCCGATCAGCTCAGCATGGCAGGACTGGAGGTGGACGCGGTGGAGCCCGCCGCGGCCGCCTTCAGCGGCGTCGTGGTCGGTCTGGTGCAGGCGCTCGAGCAGCACCCGGACGCCCAGAAGCTGCGCGTCTGCACCGTCGACGTCGGTGGCGACGAGCCGCTGCAGATCATCTGCGGTGCGGCCAACGTCGCCGCCGGCATGCGCGTGCCGGTGGCCACCATCGGCGCGCGGCTGCCGGGTGACTTCAAGATCAAGAAGGCCAAGCTGCGCGGCGTGCAGTCCTTCGGCATGATCTGCTCGGCGAGCGAACTCGGCCTCGCCGAGTCCTCCGAGGGCATCCTGCCGCTGCCCGAGGACGCGCCCATCGGCACCGACTTCCGCGCCTGGCTGGGGCTCGACGATCACTGCATCGAGGTCGACCTGACCCCGGACCGCGGCGACTGTCTGAGCATCGCCGGGCTCGCCCGCGAGGTCGGGGTGATCAACCGCACCGCGCTCACCCGCCCCGATTTCGCCCCGGTCGAGCCCGCCTGCGACGACCGCGTCAAGGTCCGTCTGCTCGCCGAGGAGGCCTGTCCGCGCTATCTCTGCCGCGTGGTGCGCGGCATCGATCCCGCTGCCGCCACGCCGATGTGGATGCAGGAGCGGCTGCGCCGCAGCGGCGTGCGCGCCATCTCCCCGGTGGTCGATGTCACCAACTACGTGTTGCTCGAACTCGGCCAGCCGCTGCACGGCTTCGATCTCGCCCGCGTCGAGGGCGAGATCCAGGTGCGCATGGCCGCCCCCGGCGAGCGCCTCGTGCTGCTCGACGACAGCGAGATCGAGCTGCGCGCCGACACCCTGGTGATCGCCGACGCCAGCCGTCCGCTGGCCGTCGCCGGCATCATGGGCGGGGCCGGTTCCGGCGTCGGCGCCGACACCCGCGACGTGCTCCTCGAGAGCGCCTTCTTCTCGCCGCTGGCCGTCAGCGGCAAGGCGCGCAGCTACGGCCTGCACACCGACTCCTCGCACCGCTTCGAGCGCGGCGTCGACCCCGAGCTGCAGCGCCAGGCGATCGAGCGCGCCACCGCGCTGCTGCTGGAGATCGCCGGCGGCACCCCCGGCCCGGTGGTCGAGGCGGTGGCCGAGTCGGCGCTGCCGCAACGCGCCGCGCTCACCCTGCGCGAGGCGCGGGTGGGGCAGGTGCTCGGCGTCGAGCTGGAGCGCGAGACCATCGTCGACATCCTCGAGCGTCTCGGCATGACGCTCGAGACGGTCGAGGGCGGCTGGCGCGTCACCCCGCCGAGCGCGCGCTTCGATCTGGTCCACGAGGTCGACCTGATCGCCGACATCGGTCGTATCTACGGCTACGACAACATCCCGGTGCGCCAGGCCACCACCAACAGCGCCATGCGCCCGGTGCCCGAGGGCGCCTTCGAGACCGATCGCGCGCGACTCGCGCTGGTCGATCGCGGCTATCACGAGGTCATCACCTACAGCTTCGTCGCCCCCGAGCTGCAGGCGCGCATCGACCCCGAGCGCGAGCCGCTGAAGCTCGCCAACCCGATCAGCAGCGAACTCTCCTGCATGCGCACCAGCCTGTGGCCGGGTCTGCTGCAGTGCGCCCGCCACAACCAGGCGCGCCAGCAGGCGCGGGTGCGCATCTTCGAGAGCGGGCTGCGCTTCATCCCCGAGTCCGAGGGACTGGCCCAGCGCGAGGCCATCGGTGGCCTCAGTCTCGGCGCGGTGGCGCCCGAGCAGTGGGGGCAGGGTGAGCGCGCCGCCGACTTCTTCGACCTCAAGGCCGACGTCGAGGCGCTGCTCGCGCTCACCGGCGCGCCCGAGCGCTTCGCCTTCGTCGCCGCCGCCCACCCGGCGCTGCACCCGGGGCAGAGCGCGCGCATCGACTGCGACGGCGCGCCGATCGGCTGGATCGGCATGCTCCACCCGGCGCTCGCCGCCGAACTCGACCTCGACGGCAACGCCTTCCTCTTCGAGCTGGAGCTGGCCCCGCTGGATCTCGGCGTCGCGCCGCGCTTCAGCCCGATCTCGCGCTTCCCCAGCATCCGTCGCGATCTCGCCATCGTGATCGATGCCGAGGTCGACTTCGCCGCCGTCGCCGCCTGCGCCCGCGCCGCCGGCTCCGAGCTGCTGCGCGACCTGGTGCTGTTCGACGTCTACGCCGGTGACAACATCGAGAAAGGACGAAAAAGTCTGGCTTTGGGATTGATTTTACAGGCTTCTTCTCAGACACTTACCGAAGAAGTGATCGACGACGCAGTGGGCCGCATCCTGGCCCGGTTGACGTCCGAACTTGACGCACGATTGAGGGATTGACGGTATGGCTTTGACCAAAGCCGACATGGCTGAACATCTGTTCGACGAATTGGGGCTCAACAAGCGCGAGGCCAAGGACATCGTCGAGATGTTCTTCGAGGAGATCCGCACCGCGCTCGAGCGCGGCGAACAGGTCAAGCTGTCCGGGTTCGGCAATTTCGATCTGCGCGAGAAGAAGGAGCGCCCCGGCCGCAACCCCAAGACCGGGGAAGAGATCCCGATCACCGCGCGTCGCGTCGTCACCTTCCGTCCAGGCCAAAAGCTCAAATCGCGGGTGGAAGCCTATGCCGGAAACGAAAGGTAGCGTCGGCAGCCAGGGGGAGGGCGAACTCCCGCCCATCCCCGGCAAGCGCTATTTCACCATCGGTGAGGTCAGCGAGCTGTGCGGCGTCAAGCCGCATGTGCTGCGCTACTGGGAACAGGAATTTCCCCAGCTCAAACCGGTGAAACGGCGCGGCAACCGCCGCTACTATCAGCGCCACGACGTGCTGATGGTGCGCCAGATCCGCAACCTGCTCTACGACCAGGGCTTCACCATCGGTGGCGCCCGTCAGCAGCTCAGCGGCGAGGGCGCACGCAACGACCTCAACCAGACGCATCAGCTGCTCCGGCAGATGCGTCTGGAACTCGAAGAGATCCTTCAGGTCCTGAGGCGTTGACAAGAGACCGCTAGCCCGATACTATATCGGTCTCTTCACGGGGCGTAGCGCAGCCTGGTAGCGCACCTGAATGGGGTTCAGGTGGTCGGAGGTTCAAATCCTCTCGCCCCGACCAAAATCGAAAAAAGCGGCTCTGCTTTGGCAGGGCCGCTTTTTTTGTGTCTGTTGGGTCTCTTGGCTTCGATACGAAGGGGTGGGATGTCAGCCTCGTTCGGATCTCGGTTCAGTCACGTAGATATCGACCCTGTCGAGTCACGTGATCGAAGGAGAACAGGTGTTCGTTCGGAGCGCGGCGACAGCGCCCGACGAGCCGACCGTGAAATTCCCGGCGGCCGGAGGCGATATAGATCTGGTCCTGTCCCTCGTCGCCGCAAATCGGGCAGTCGGCGACATAGCGCACCATATAGAGCGCGTTCCGTCCTTTCGCCTCATCCGCTCGTAGCTCCAGCAGATAGTCGTCGTAGCGGGAGGCGAGGGGTTGCAACAAGCTCGGAGCCAGCGTGACGCGGTTGGTGACCAGACGAACCTGCCAAGCGAAGACGAGATAGCCGAGTCCCAGCAGCGTCGTCCAGGATATGGCGATCTTGAGAAGATCGAGGGTCGTCGTCGCATGACCCATCGCGACGAAGACGCCCCAGAGCAACAAGACCCCAGCCAGGAACAGCGCGAGATTGATCCCTGCATAGACCTTGCCCGCGCGCCCTCCGAGATAGAAGCCCTGATTCGACAGCCATTGAATAAGCCGGTTGCCTGATATCGTTTGGAGACGGTACTCCAAGTCGACTCGGGGTAAACGACCAATGCGGCTCGATCCTCCAGCGCGTGTCGCTCGCCGTGCGTCGAAGCGGAAGCCGTAACGATTCGGAGAGCCTCCGGCGCTGACCGAAGACCAGAGCACCGGTCTGAGTTCGACTCCCGCTGCATCGAGGCCGTCCTCGATGCTTTCCTGTTGTCGCTCCCAAATCGCCTCGAGCTTGGGCCAGTGTGCCTGCATCCGGCTCTTGACCTTCTCCTGATCGACCGCCCATCCCGCTGCTCCTGGGACGTTGAATCGGCTCATGCCGCCCAGGATCTCCCTTCCGAGAAACCCCCACTGTTCCGCGTCGATGTCGGGCCGAAGTCGTTCTGGCTCCTGCGCGGCCAGTTCGCAAAGGACCCGCAACACCTGGATCGGTCGCTTCTGCTGCTCATCCCAGCCGGCGGCGATCCTATCCAGTGCGGTTGCCATCTTATTGATTTCTCTTGTATCGAAACCGGTAGCCAACCGGTTTGCATCCTGTTCAGCGCCGTCAGCCTCGGTCACCTTTGCCTTCGTGTTCAACGTCAACGGCACTGTTGCCGGGGAGTCTTCGATGGAAGCCATGTATCTGCTCCAGTCCTTCGGTATCGATCAAAACGGTCGCCTCGTCTCCGTCGACGAGGTGGCGCGTGGTAAGGCGTGCGAATGCTGTTGTCCCGCCTGCGGGGAACTGCTGATCGCGCGTCAGGGCGAGGTTCGCGCCTGGCACTTCGCGCATGCAAGCGGTAAAGACTGTGAGGGCGGCGCCGAGAGCGCCTTGCACAAGGCCGCCAAGCAACTGATCGTCGACGAGGCCGCCGTGCTCGTCCCCGCGCTGGAGGCGCGCGAGTCGCACCAACTGGATGATGGTCGACGCGGCGAGGTGGCGCTGTCCCATCCGGCCGAGGTCTGGCACCTGAGCGATCCGCGCCAAGAGGTCGTGGTGGGCAACTTCCGCATCGACGTCATGGCGACGCACGAGGCCCATCCGGTGTTCATCGAGATCGCCGTGACCCATCTCGTCGACGAGGACAAGCGCAACGCGCTCTCCGATTTCGGCATCCATTGCTTCGAGATCCGGCTCGATCCTGGTCGCCATGCGTTCTGGACCTGGGACACCCTGCGCACGGCGCTGCTGGAGCAAACCGACAATCGCGCTTGGCTGTTCCATCCCGGTCTGGAAAGGCTGCGCGACCAAGCCCGTTGCGAGGCGGTGGCCAAGGCCCTCGATCAGCCGGTGGTGGCGTCGGCGGGAGGTACACGCCTTCGATATCGCTTGTACGGCACGCCGCTCCATCTCGTCGATCGTGGCTGGGGGCTTTGTCTCTGGTCGCCGTTCAACGAGCAGGTCAACGCCATCATCAAGGCGATTGCGCGCTCACTCGGCGGGCGCTACCAAGCGCGATACCGCAACTGGGTCTTCGCGGTCGGCGTCCAGGATGCCCTGATCCAACAGTTGGAGGGGCTCGGCGCGGTGCGCGAGGCCGAGCCGCGTGGGCTCGGCCAGGGAGGCGGTCAGGACGGCGCCAGGAAGTAGATCGGCTTGAGTGGCAGCAACTGGCGCGACTCCTCGCTCAGGCGGTCCATGTACTGGATCCACAGCTCCACCAGGCGCTCGCGGTCGATCAGGGTGATCTTGCGTCGTTCCTGGAGTCTGGCCTCATCGTGGGCGTCCTTGGTGAAGCGGCCGGTGGTGACGAAGAGCCCGACGTCGTTGTCACTGAGCACGGCCATGAAGGCGCGCAGCTCGTCGACGGCGATGCTGTCCTTGCGTCGCTTGACCTGAACCTTGATGCGCGGCGGCTTGGCGCCGAGCGGATCGGTCCAGGCAAGCACATCCATGCCGCCGTCCTTGCCCGGCGGCGCGATCCAGGAGACGTGATAGCCCATGGCCTCCAGCAGCCCGGCGACGAGCCGCTGGAGGTTGTAGGGGTCGATGCGCTGGAGGTAATCCCAGATGTCGTCCCAGGCGGCCTCTTCGGCCTGCTCGAAGGTCTGGTTCGGGCTGGCTTGCTCGACCTCGGCGTCCGCGACCGTCTCGGCGTCGTCATCGGTCGGGTCCGGCTGGGCCGATTTCCAGACCTTGTAGAGTGCGCAGGCGCGCTTGTAGAAGGCGGTCGGGTCCGGGTATGTCGCGAATGCCTCCTTGCCCGTTTCGGTCACGCTCCAGATGCCCTTGTCCTTGAGCAGCCAACCGGCCTTGACCAGGTCGACGGTGGAAAAGCGCACGATGTTCTCATAGCGCCGACCACCCGAGGCGTAGTGTCCGCTCTCGTGCGCTGTCGCCGGGACGCGCTGTTCGAGTTCGGCGATGGCGGTCTGTGCCTGGATGCCGTCCGGGTGTTCCTGCAGGATCTCGAACAGCGTCCGCATCAGCTTGCCGACCCGTTGGCGGGTCACGCCGGCTTTTTTCTTGCCATTGGTCATCTTGATAAGTGGATGTTCGGGCATGGTGTGTCATCGGCCCGTATGGCTGAGAGAAGGCTAATCACGCTCAACCGCGGTGGTCGATCTGGCGCGCCGCCGGCGGATGGGCTTGGGCTGCGCGTCGCGCGCGGCGCGGATGCGCTCCAGGAGTACGGAGGCCGGCTCGTCGTTCGGGTCCTGGGGGACCAGCTCGCCGCGGAAGGCCTTGGCGAGGTTGGCTTGGTCGAGGTGGTCGAGGAGGTGAGTGGCTTGTTCCACTTCCTCATGCACGACAGCTAGCCAGTCCATCACTTTTTCGATGCGGGCGACAATCTCGACCTGTTCAACTAGGGGCGGGACTGGAACATAGACATTACTCAGCGTATCGAGATTGATATTTTTCTGGGCTGTCGCTGGAGCAAAGGCATCGAGATCCTCCTTCATCGTTCTCAAGAAAAACTCAATATATGATTCTAACGCTGTTTCTTGATCTGGAATAAATCCAACAACGCTATCGGGAAAGCACGCCTCAATACCCAATATGGCAGTTTCCGCTATGTTGGCAGCGATGGTTATACAGACGGTTCCAACAGGCCAGAGACGGCTTTGGGCTAGACCTGATTCGTTGTAGGTTTTCGCGAACTCAGTCAATATGCCGTCCGCTTCGCGGACTTCACCGGTCTGTATGAAAGGATAATCGCCGCCATACAATGCCGGATCATTTCTGGGTCTATGTTTGGATTTTCCTCGATCGAGATCGCCAAATTCAGGCAAGCGCAGCCAGCACCAATTAGCTGGAACAGAGTAGGGCGGAGAAAAAGATGCCCCATTTCCCGATCTATACTTTTTTTTGATCTCCGAGCTAGGGCGAGGGGAGGCAATGTTGCAATCTAACTCCTGTGATCGCCAATCTTTCGTCAAATCCCCCCGAAACGCCGCTTCCAAAATCGCCTTCTTGTAATGCTCGATCAGGCGCGGGATCTGGGACAGCTCCTCGCGGGCGCGGCGGGTGCGCTCGAAAAGACTGTCCAGCTTGGCGACGATGCGGCGTTGTTCTGGGAGTGGTGGGAGGGGAAATGGTATCTCTGCAATTGTCTTTGAGGACAAGTGCTTCACGGTTATGGAGTGAGTGTGATCATTTATTAGGCGTAAGTAGGCAGGCAGAGCGTATGAAACAAATCTCTTGTCTAAGAAGTCTTTGTGCGGATTCAGCTTGCAAACGCGCTGATTGAGTAGACCTCGCTCTGAAGGCCAGAGACGGCAATTGAAGTCGCCGTCCATGCCGACAACTATGTCAGACGGTTCAACCCAGTAGCCTTCCGGAATTTCCCCGCTGTAGAAGGTTGTGCAAACTCCGGAAGTGACGTCTCGAATGCGAATTACTGGTGCGCCGTCACTGCCGTTGAAGTGTTTTGATTTGAATGGGAAGCCATTCAATATTTCGCAAGCATTCCCTAAAGGAACGCGCTCCCACCAGTCAGCATTAGCGTGCAGAAGATCATTTGATCCTGCAACCAAGTCTTTAATATCGTGACTGAAGCTCACGCGGCCTCCTCCGGCACCACAGCCTCCGTCTCAATCTCCTCCGTCAGTCCCTCGATCTCCTCCAGCGCCGCGCGCAGGTGCACCATGATGGCAGAGGCGATGTCCTCGGGTTCGGTCAACCGCTCCTCGATGTCCTCGTCTTCGTCGCGCAGCCAGGCGATGTCGAGATTGTCGTTGCGCTCCTTGATCTGCTCGCGGGTGAAGCGGCGGAAGCGCCCGGTCTCGCCCTCGTCGGTGCGTTCGGACTTCCCGTGCGGATCGGCGCCGAAGGCGGTCTCGAAGGCTTTGAGGTCGGCGCAGCTCAGGGGCCGGGTCTTGCCGAAGGCGGGCATGTTGGCGCGCAGGTCGTAGACCCAGACGGCCTGGGTGTTGGCCCGGTCGGTCTGGCCTCGGGTGAAGAAGAGCACGTTGGTCTTGACACCCTGGGCGTAGAAGATGCCGGTGGGCAGGCGCAGGATAGTGTGGAGGTCGCACAGCTCCATCAACCAGTTGCGCAGGCGTCGCCCGGTGTTGTCTTCGAACAGCACGTTGTCCGGCACCACCACGGCGGCGCGCCCGCCACGTTCGAGGGCGCGGACGATGTGCTCGACGAAGGCGAGCTGCTTGTTCGAGGTCTCGCTGGTGATGGAGAAGTCGGCGCGGTTGGGTCGACCGCCGCCCTTCTTGGTGCCGAAGGGCGGGTTGGAGAGGATGAGATCGGCCTTGCCGAGGGCCTCGCCGTCCGGCGAGAGGGTATCGGCGCAGTGCACCTCGCCCTCGATGCCGTGGAGCATGAGGTTCATCAGGCACAGGCGGTGGGTGTCCGGGACCAGCTCGGCACCGCGATAGGCGAGGTGGCGCTGGAAGAACGCCTGGTTCTCGGTCAGCTCGAAGAGGTCATCGGTGCGCTGCTTGATGTCGTGATCGGCGGCGACCAGGAAGCCGCCGGTCCCGGCGGCCGGGTCCTGGATGCGCTCGCCGGGCTGGGGTTTCATGAGTCGGACCAGGCAGTCGATCAGTGGTCGCGGGGTGAAGTATTGCCCGGCGCCGGACTTCTTCTCGGCGGCGTTCTTCTCCAGCAGGCCCTCGTAGAGGTTGCCGAGCCCTTCCTCGCGCGCCGAGAACCAGTCGAGCTTGTCGATGGCGCTGGTCAGGGCCTTGAGGTTGGCCGGCTTGCGCAGCTTGGTGTTGGCGTCGGCGAAGATGGCGAGGATGGTCTGATCCTGGGTCTTCTTGGTATCGCCGAGATCGAGCAACAGGCGGCGGTAGTACTCAAGCTGTTCGAGACCCTCGCGCTGGGCCAGCGCATCCCAGCCGTAGCCGTTGGGGATGCGGCCCTCGCGCTCGGTCTCGCGCATCATCTTGAGAAAGAGCAGAAAGGTCAGCTCGGTGACGTACTCGTTATAGGTCACCCCGTCATCGCGCAGGATGTTGCACAGGCTCCAGAGCTTGGCGACGATGTCGCGGGTCACGGTGTCGGTCACGCGGTCTCTCTCCACAATTCTTCTTTGATGTCAGTGAGGACGGCCTCGATCTGGCCGCCGAATACGTTGTCGAGGCGGCGGAAGCCGCCCTGGGCCAGGAAGGGCTCGCGATCGAGCGCCTCGCGGTCGACCACGATCTCGCGCTCGACCTGCTCGGCGATGCGCTTGAGCCACTTGCGCTGGGGATCGGTCCAGGGATGCTTGGCGAGGATGCGCTGCATGGCCCGGCGCACGCGTTCCTCGAAGGGAATGAGGGCATCGCCGAGTGCGGCCTGACGGACGAAGCCGACGATGGAAGCGGCGATCTCCTCGTTCTTGGCGTCTTGCCAGGCGCGGCGCAGGTTGGCATCGGTGTAGCCGAGCCTGTCCAGCTCCAGGCGCAGCTCGCGCAGCTGGGCTCGGGTGAGTTCGCGCGGGCGCTGCACCACGACCTTGAGCGCGGTCATTGTATTCAAATTGCTGCGGACGAAGTTGGTGAAGCCGTCGAGGAAGTCCTTGGGCTTGTCGGCGCCGCCATAGCCCCGGGAGACCTCCATCACCCGGTCGGTATGCTCGGAGATGGGGATCTGTAGCGGTGTGCCGCCCTGTGGATTCCAGTCGAGGATGGCGCCGAGACCGGGTTTCGAGCGGATCCAGGCGGCGGTTTCGGCGGTTGGCTGTTGGGCGAGCCGCGCCAGGGTGTCCTTGATCGACTCTCCGGCGTTGGCCTCGTACTGCTCGCGGACCTCGTGGGGGAGCCTGCTCAGACGCCGTCGCAGCTTGACGACGAGTTGGTCGCGGATCTCGGCACGGTGGGCCTCTTCCGCGACGCCGCCCAGTTCCTCGAACAGCTGCGCGAAGCTGATCGACGGGTTGACCACCACCGGGCGCATGTCGGTCAGGCCTTGAAGGTGCGGGTAGAGGTCGACGGCGTCGAAGATGCGGAAGGCCTCCTTGCCGATGTCGTCGCAGCGTCGCGTGGCGCGGCCGAGCATCTGCTCGTAGAGGATGCGGCTGTTGACGCGGCGCAGGAACACCAGATTGATGATCTTGGGCACGTCGATGCCGGTGGTGAGCAGGTCGACGGTGACGGCGATCTTGGGCAGGTCATCGTTGCGATAGCTACGGATCAGCGCACCAACCTTGTCGACGCTGCCGGTGATCTTGCGGATCGCGGCGTCCTCGATCTCGCCATAGTGTTTGGCGAAGGCTTGCTTGAGCTGATCGACGAGGAGGTCGGCATGGGCGTCGGTCACGGCGAAGACCAGTGTCTTGCCGGGCAGGGCGGGATCGATGTGCCTGGCCAGCTCCTCGGCCACGGCCCTGTTGAACTCGGGCGTAATGACGCTGCGATTGAAGGACTCGACCTCGAAGTCGATGTCATCCGGCATATGGGCGAGATCGGTTTGGCCGGTCTTGGGATCGAGCAGTCGCACCTGTTCGCCACGCGCGAAATGGATGCCGTTCTGGGCGAGTTCGGTGACGATCCGCAGCGGGGGCTCGTGGTCGATCAGGTAGCCGTCCACCACGGCCTCGCGGTAGGAGTAGGTGAATACCGGATCGCCGAAGATCTCGACCGTGTGCAGCGCCGGGGTGGCCGTCAGCCCGATCTTGACCGCATCGAAGTGTTCGAGGACGCGACGGTACTTGGAGACGTAGTCCGCCTCGCTGCGGAAGTTCAGCTCGCCATCGGAGAGTTCGCGATCGAGCAGATAGCCACGGTGGCACTCGTCGATGACGATGAGGTCGTACTGGTCGATCGGTGGCACCGTCGCGGGATCGTCATTGTAGAGCACGCGGCGCACCAGCCCCTGGATGGTGCAGATGTGTACCTTGGTCTCGGGTTCTGGGACGGTGGTCTCCAGTCCCTTGAGGTCGAAGATGTCGGCGAAGGTCTTGGTTCCGATGACCTTGGTCGATGAGAATTCGGCCCCGGTCTGCTGCCCCAACGCGCTACGGTCGACCACGAAGCAGACGCGGCGGAAGCGCTTGGCGTTGAGTAGCCGATAGAGCAGGGCGATGGCGAGCTTGGTCTTACCGGTGCCGGTGGCCATCGCCACCAGCACGGACCGCTGACCATTGGCGAGTTCGCGTTCGATCGCCTGGATGGCCCGCTGTTGGTAGTCGCGTAGCGGAAAACCGAAGTTCATCGGCTGGGCCGCGAGGGTCTGCTGTGCTGCCTCGACGTCGATCTCCAGGCGGGCCGCCAGTCCGTTCGGGGTGGGCCAGTCGGTCAGGGCGCGGCTCAGGTGGGTGGCCTTGCGAGTGTCGCGGAACCAGATGCCGCTCTGGGTCTCGATCTGCTTGAGGTAGGGGCGAGCGTTGGTTGCGAACACGAAGGGGACGCGGTACTCGCCCCAGGGGCCGCCACAGGGTTCGGCGCCACCGTCATGGAGGCGGATGTCGCGCGCATAGCGTTGGGCCTGTTCGATGGCATTGGGGATGTTCTTGCTGGCGCGCTTGGCCTCGATGGTGGCGAGACAGCGTAGGCCGATGAAGAGCGCATAGTCGGCGGGACCGCTCTCGGTCGGCCATTCTGCGATCGCCATTGCCTTGCCCTTGATGGGGCGTGCGCCCTTGCTGTGGCGGAGTGTCTTGGTATCGGCCTCCCAGCCGCGCGCGCGGAGCTGCTCGTCGATGAGCGTGCGGGTGGCCGCCTCGTCTAGCTCGATGAGCTGGCTGGCCTGTTGGACCCGATGCCGTTGCCGTGCCTTCTGGTCCGGTGTCGCCTGGGCCGCGACGGCTTGAAGGCGCGTCAGTTCGGCGAGCGCGGCGTTCTTTTGCTCTTCCTCTTCTTCGGCGAGCGCGGCCCACTGGTGCTGCTCCTCTGCCAAACGCCGTGCGCGGGCCTCGGCGGTCTCGTGGGCGAGTCGCGCGGCCTCGGCCTCTTCGCGCGCGCGCTCGGCTGCATCAAGCAGGTGAGCACGTTCCTCTCGCAATTGCTCAAGCTCTTTGGCGAGCGCGGTCTCAGCGTCTTCCGGTGTGCGTGGCGGGACGAATGGCCCGGGCCCGAATTGGGGATCGTCACCGAATGCGCGATGGAACCAAATCGCCAGCTGACGGGCGATCTTGAGCGCGTTCAGTGCCTCGCGATGATCTCCCCGGTCGTCATGTGTTGCGCGGTTACCGACTATGCGAAGGTGGTGGAACAGGTTGAGGGCCTCTGCCGGCGCGGCGCGCTCGAACCGGAGACGGCGTAGCAGCTCCAGTTGTGATTCCTCCGGCGTGGTGAGCAAGCCCGTGCGAGCGCACGTCTGCTGGGCCAGGCGCTCGGCGAATTGGCGCAGTTTGATCAGCGAGGTGCTGGGATCCGCAGCGAAGTAGCGCTCCGCGAGCAGACCGAGCCGGTCGAGTCGCGTGTCGTATTCGCTCAGGAAGGCGAAGTTCAGGGAGTGGATGTCTGCTTGTTCCATGGGCTCGCCATGGTCCCCTGCGCCTGTTCGATGATCCTTAGAAGCCCGCATGCCTCGTATCCTTCTTCTGCTCCATGGTTGCTCGATTCTAAGGCAACTCGGGTTCCATGGGGCGCGGTTGCACTGGCACGGGGTCGCCATGATCTCGATGCGGACCCGGATGACGCCCCTCCCACCCCCTCGGTATGATCCCACCAAGTCCTTTCTCCCAAGAGTGTTGCAATGTCCCTGAAGAATGGTGTCCTGCTCGATCTTGCAACGATCGATCGGGACGATCTCGATCTCTCCGCGCTGGCGGAGATGTGCGAGGGGTGGCGGCGTCATGCCTATACCGAGCCCGCCGAGGTGGCGGCGCGGATCGCCGATGCCGAGGTGGTGGTGACCAACAAGGTGGTGCTCGACCGGCAGGCGTTGAGCGGGGCGCGGTCGCTGCGGCTGGTGTGCGTGGCCGCCACCGGCACCAACAACGTGGATCTGGAGGCGGCGCGCGAGCTGGGCATCGCGGTGGCCAATGTCGCCGGTTACGCGACGCCCTCGGTGGTGCAGCACGTCTTCTCGCTGATCCTCGCGCTCACCACCCGGCTGCCCGAGTATCAGCGCGCGATCGACGCCGGTGCCTGGCAGCGTCACGACAGCTTCTGCGTGATGGACTACCCGATCCGCGAACTCGCCGGGCGCACCCTGGGGATCGTCGGGCTGGGTGATCTCGGCGGCGGGGTGGCGCGGGTGGCCGAGGCCTTCGGCATGAAGGTGCTGGTCGCGCAGCGCCCGGGTGGGGCGCTGCGTGTCGGGCGGCTGATGCTGGAGGCCTTGCTGCCGCGGGTCGACGTGCTCAGTCTGCACTGTCCGCTCACCGAGTCGACGCGCGGGCTGATCGGCGCCCGCGAGCTGGGGCTGATGCGTCGCGACGCGCTGTTGATCAACACCGCCAGGGGCGGGATCGTCGACGAACAGGCGCTGGCCGATGCGCTGCGCGCCGGCACCATCGGCGGCGCCGGGGTCGACGTGTTGAGCGCCGAGCCGCCGCGCGCGGGCAATCCGCTGCTCGACCCCTCGATCCCCAACCTGATCGTCACCCCGCACATCGCCTGGGCTAGTCGCGAGGCGCGCCAGCGCATGGTCGACGAGATCGCCGCCAACATCTCCGCCTTCCTCGCCGGCACGTCGCGCAACCGCGTCGCCTGAGTCCTCCCGCGTGCGTCGTCTCGCCCTTGCCCCCGGGGCGGGGGCGGCGCGCTCCTGCCATCTCCCGTCGCGCGCTCAGATGCTGAACGCGCTCCCCGTCTCGCTCAGCGCGTGCTCGATCACCCGTCGGGTGAGGTGCGGGGCGAAGCACTCGATGAAGGCATGGACGTAACCGCGCAGCCAGGCCTTGTGACGGAGACCGATGCGGGTGAGGCTGGTGTCGAACAGGTGGCTGGCGTCGACCACGCCGAGACCCTGGTCGGTCTCGGGGTCGTACGCCATGCGCGCGATCAGCCCGATGCCGAGCCCGGTGCGCACATAGGTCTTGATGACGTCAGCGTCGAGCGCGGTGAGGACGATGCGCGGCTCCAGCGCGCGGGCGCGGAAGGTGCGGTTGATCAGCCCGCGCCCGGTGAAGGCGCTGTCGTAGGTCACCAGCGGCCAGCGCGCGATCGCCTCCAGCGACAGCGGCGAGGTGTCGAGGATGGGGTGGCCGAGCGGGGCGATGACGCAGCGGTTCCATTCGTAGCAGGGCAGGCTCACCAGCTCCGGGGTCTCGGCGACGGCCTCGGTGGCGATCACCAGGTCGGCCTCGCCGGCGACCACCAGCTCGCAACCCCGGGTGGGGCTGACCTGGCGCAGCGACAGACGGACATCGGGATAACGCGCCATGAAGGCGTGGATGACCGGCGGCAGCACGTAGCGTGCCTGGGTGTGGGTGGTGGCGATGGTGAGGCTGCCGGCGCTCTCGCTGCTGTACTCGGCGCCGACCTGACGCAGGTTGTCGAGTTCGCCGAGCAGCCGCGCGGCGATCGCCAGCACGTGCCGGCCCGGCTCGGTGACCGCCACCAGCCGCTTGCCCTGGCGACGGAAGATCTCGATGCCCAACTCCTGTTCGAGCTGGCGGATCTGTTTGGAGACGCCGGGCTGGGAGGTGAAGAGCGCCTCGGCGGCAGCCGAGATACTCAACCCCTGGCGGGCGACCTCGTGCACGTAACGCAGTTGTTGCAGGTTCATCGGGGCTCTAAATAACTCAAAAGAATATCAAGATAACGATAAATTCCTTTTTTGTCTTATGGGCGCTCGCTAGCATCGCCCCCCATCGATATCCCTAGCGAGCACCCCGATGACCGAACAGACTCCCGCTGCCCCACTCGACCCGCGACGACGGGTCGAACACTTCCGTGACCTCACCCGTGACTATCTCGATGGCCGTCTCAGCGAGGAGGCCTTCCGCCCGCTGCGGCTGATGCACGGGCTCTATCGTCTGCGCGAGACCACCATGCTGCGCGTGGCGGTGCGCGACGGTCGGCTCGACGCCGCGCAGTTGCGCGCCCTGGCGCGCATCGCCCACCGCCGCGGGCTGGGCGGCGTCCGTCTCACCACCCGGCAGAACCTCCAGTTCAGCGGCCCGGCGATCGCCGAGGTGCCGGAGATCCTCGCCGAGCTGGCCGAGGTCGGGCTGTCGAGCTTCATGACCTCGGGCGGCTGCGTGCGTGGCATCACCCTCGACCCGCTGGCCGGGGTCGCCTGCGACGAGCTGGAGGATCCGCGCCCGTGGCGCGCGCTGCTCGATCGCTGGCGCGAGACCCTGCCGCTCGCCTCGCGTCTGCCCGGTAAGTTCAAGATCGCGATCAATGGCGCGCGTGAGGACCGGGTGGCGCTGGCCGCGCACGACCTCGGGCTCGATCTGGTGCGCGACGCGCGCGGTGAGTTGGGCTTCCGCGTGCTCGTCGGCGGCGGGCTGGGGCGCGATGCGCGACTCGCCGACGAACTCACCGGGTTCCTCCATTGGCCGCACCTGCTCACCTATAGCGAGGCGGTGCTGCGGGTCCATGCCCGCGATGGTGGCGGCGCGCGGCTGCGCACCCTGGTGCGACGCATCGGCATGGCGGCCTTCGCCGACCGGGTGGCGCGCGAGTGGGCGGGGTTGCGCGACGGCCCGGGGACCCTCGACCGGGAGCAGGTCGCCGCGGCGGCGCGCCGCTTCGCCGTTGCGCCCGTCCCCGCCGAGGCGCCGGCGCAGCCCGTCGCGACCACCGGCCCGGCCGACTATCGCGACTGGGTGGCGACCAATGTGCGCGCCCAGCGCGATCCCGAGCGCGCCATCGTCACCCTCTCGACCAAGGGGCGCGATGTGCTGCCCGGCTGGTTGTCGGCGGCGCAGCTCGAATGGCTCGCCGGGGTGGTCGAGACGGCGAGCGACGACGAGGCGCGGCTGACCGGCGCGCAGCAGCTGGTGCTGCCCCAGGTGCGGCGCGCGCGGCTGTTCGAGCTCTGGGCCGAGGCGCGCGCCCAGGGGCTGGCCGAGGCCAATGTCGGGCTGCTGACCGATCTCGTCGCCTGCCCGGGGATTCGCGAGTGCGATCTGGCGCACGGCGATCCGCAGTCGATCGCCGCGGCGATCCGCGACCGCTTCCAGGATCGCGCGGCGCTGCGCGACATCGGCCCGCTGACGCTGCGGATCTCGGGCTGCCCCAATGCCTGCGTCCACCACAATCTCGCCGACATCGGCATCCGCGGGCTGCGCAAGCAGGGCGGGGCGCGCTATCAGGTGTTGATCGGCGGGCATGGTGGACGCGGGGCGCGGCTCGGCGAGCCGCTGGGCGCCTCGTTCGCGGCCGCCGAGGTGCCCGAGGTGATCGACACCCTGCTCGGCGTCCATCTCCAGTGGCGTCTGCCCGGCGAGCCCTTCGCCGGCACCCTGCGCCGGGTCGGCACCGCACCCTTCCGCGCGGCGCTGGAGCTGCGCGCCGCCGCGGCGCCGCGGGAGGTGGCCCATGGCTGATCGTCGCGCCCCGACGCCGCAACAGTTGGCCGCCCGCGAGCGCGAGCTGGTCGAGCGCCTGCGCGCCTCGTGCCGCGCGTACTCGCCGATCGTCTTCGCCACCAGCCTGGGCGTCGAGGACATGGTGCTGACCGAGGTCATCTGCCGCGAGCGTCTGCCCATCGGCCTGTTCACCCTCGACACCGGGCGGCTGCCGACCGAGACCCTGGCGCTGATCGAGCGGGTCGAGCGTCACTACGACATCCGCATCACGCGCTATGCGCCGCGCCCCGAGGCGATCGCCGACTATGTCCGCGAGTACGGTATCGACGGCTTCTACGACTCGATCGCCGCGCGCCGGGCGTGCTGCCGGGTGCGCAAGCTCGAACCCCTGGGGCGGGCGCTGGCCGGACAGGCGGCCTGGGTCACCGGGCTGCGCGCGGCGCAGTCGGTCACCCGCGTCGGTCTGGCGCCGCGCGCCTGGGACGCCGAGCACGGGCTGGAGAAGCTCAGTCCGCTGATCGACTGGAGCGAGGGCGAGGTGTGGGCCTTCATCCGCGCCCATCAGGTGCCCTACAACCCGCTCCACGACCAGGGCTATCCGAGCATCGGCTGCGCCCCCTGCACCCGCGCCATCACCGTCGGCGAGGACATCCGCGCCGGACGCTGGTGGTGGGAGCAGCCCGAGACCCGCGAGTGCGGGCTGCACCGCCGCGCCGAGCACGACGCGCCGTCGCCTTGATCGACGCCATCCCGAGCACGTCCCGGCCGTCGGCCGGGGCGGGCCCCATCGTATCGACACACAGGCCAGAGATGACCACCCTGACACCATCCCGTACCCGCACGCTCAGCCATCTCGACTGGTTGGAGGCCGACGCCATCCACATCCTGCGCGAGGTGGTCGGACAGTGCGCCAACCCGGTGCTGCTGTTCTCCGGCGGCAAGGATTCGATCTGCCTGCTGCGCCTGGCCGAGAAGGCCTTCCGCCCCGGGCCGCTGCCGTTCCCGCTGCTGCACATCGACACCGGGCACAACTATCCCGAGGTGCTCGCCTTCCGCGACGAGCGCGCCGCCGAGCTGGGCGCGCGGTTGATCGTGCGCTCGGTGGAGGACTCGATCGCGCGCGGCTCGGTGGTGCTCCGTGAACCGGGCGAGTCGCGCAACCGTCACCAGTCGGTGACGCTGCTCGAGACGATCGAGGCGTTCGGCTTCGATGCCTGCATCGGCGGGGCGCGTCGCGACGAGGAGAAGGCGCGCGCCAAGGAGCGGATCATGAGCCTGCGCGATGCCTTCGGTCAGTGGGACCCGAAGCAGCAGCGCCCCGAGCTGTGGAGCCTCTACAACGCGCGCACCCACCCCGGCGAGAACATCCGCGCCTTCCCGATCAGCGACTGGACCGAACTCGACGTCTGGCAGTACATCCGCCGCGAGCGGCTGGCGCTGCCGTCGATCTATTTCGCCCACTATCGCCCGGTGGTGCGCGTGGGGTCGCGGTTGCGTCCGGTCACCCCGCTGACCCCGGCGCGCGAGGACGAGCGCGTCGAGACGCTGCGGGTGCGCTTTCGCACCGTCGGCGACATCACCTGCACCGCGCCGGTGGCCTCCGAGGCCGACACCCTGGAGGCGATCATCGCCGAGACCGCCGCCGCCACCCAGAGCGAGCGCGGCGCCACCCGGTTCGACGACCACACCAGCGAGTCCTCGATGGAGGAACGCAAGAAGGCCGGTTATTTCTGAGAGGACACCCCATGTCATCGCCACACGCATTCCCCGAGATCGACGACCACGGCCTGCTGCGCTTTCTCACCTGCGGCAGCGTCGACGACGGCAAGAGCACGCTCATCGGTCGGCTGCTGCACGACACCCGCGCGATCCTTGCCGACACCCTGGAGACGCTCGCCGCCACCTCGCGCCGACGCGGACTCGACGGGGTGGACCTGTCGCTGCTCACCGACGGGCTCGCCGCCGAACGCGAGCAGGGCATCACCATCGATGTCGCCTACCGCTACTTCACCACCGGCACGCGCAAGTACATCATCGCCGACGCCCCCGGCCACGAGCAGTACACGCGCAACATGGTCACCGCGGCCTCCAATGCCGATCTGGCCATCATCCTCATCGACGCGCGCCGCGGCGTGCAGACCCAGACCCGGCGCCACGCCTATCTCGCCCACCTGCTCGGCATCCCCAATCTGGTGGTCGCGGTCAACAAGATGGATCTGGTCGATCACGACGCCGAGGTGTTCGCGCGTATCCAGCGCGACTTCCTCGACTTCGCCGCCTGGCTCGGCATCGAGGGGGCCTGCTTCGTGCCGATCTCGGCGCTCCACGGCGACAACGTCGTCGAGCGCGGTCCGCACCTCGACTGGTATCGGGGGCCGACCCTGGTCGAGCTGCTCGAGCGCGCGCCCAGCGCCCAGGGCACGCGTCCGGACGTCTTCCGCTTCCCGGTGCAGTACGTCTGTCGCCCGCGCGACTCTGCCGATCCGGCGCTGCACGACTATCGCGGCTACATGGGGCGGGTGGAGTCCGGCGCCATCGCCGTCGGCGATCCGGTGATGGCGTTACCCTCGGGGCGGACCAGCCGGGTGCGTGACATCCAGATCGGCGGGGTCGGTCAGCCCGAGGCCGGGCCCGAGCAGTCCGTCACCCTGTTGCTGGAGGACGCGCTCGACATCTCGCGCGGCGACCTGCTGGTGCGCCCCGATCAGGCACCGGCGCCCCGGCGCGAACTCGAGGCCCATCTCTGCTGGCTCGCCGAGCGTCCGCTGTCGGCCTCGCGTCACTATCTGCTGCGCCACACCACCCGCGAGGTCCGCGCCCGGGTCGCGGCCATCGAGCACCGCATCGACCTCAACGCGCTGACGCACCAACCGGCCACCGAGCTGGGGATGAACGACATCGCCCGGCTGCGCCTCCGGCTCGCCCAGCCCATCCACCCCGATCCCTACGCCAGCAACCGCGCCACCGGCGCCTTCGTGCTCATCGACGAGAGCACCAACGACACCGTGGGGGCGGGGATGATCCTCTGAACCGGCCCCGCCACGGGGGCCGAGTGCCAGTGACCAGGGAAATCGAACCGCCAAGACAGGAGGACGCGAAGGCAGCTGATGCCCGGTGCCTCGGCACTGGCACCACGCCTCGCTGGTCGCTGAGGACCGGTCGCTGCTCCAGCGATATCGGCACGAGGCGGGCGAAGGATGTCGCGAGTCGCTGGTGATCAGCCGCTAGTCCGGTCCCTCCTTTGCCAGAAAGGGGGCGTGAGAGGTTGCGAGATCGCTCGTTGGGCGTGGTTAGTTTTTTGTATTTGTTTGGGATTTTGATGAATCCCCCCTAGATCC
>NZ_JAAXKX010000024.1 GCF_012276755.1 Marichromatium bheemlicum
ACAGCGGATCGAGGCATCGGTGTAAAATTGCAGTCGCATGCACAGGGGGACTCCTGACTGGTTTGGTCGCTTGTCAGGGACCACGTCCCTCTGTGCATGTTCGTTTACGCCTCAAAAAAACATGTAAAGCACTAACAAATAAAGGAAAAAAGAGGGGATACCCCAGCCCTAGATCCTCCTTTGCCAAAGGGGGACTTGGGAGGAGGCGCCTTCTGGCGACTGACGACTGGCGACTGGCGGCTGGCCAATCAGTTGTCAGCTGCTGGAGAGGAGGGCCGAGGCTCGTGCTTGGATCTGGCGCCGGACGTTCTGTTCGATGTCGTATGGCGACTGGCGGCTGGCCAATCAGTTGTCAGCTGCTGGAGAGGAGGGCCGAGGCTCGTGCTTGGATCTGGCGCCGGACGTTCTGTTCGATGTCGTACAGACAGGGGGCAGCTTCGTAGGTTGGGTGCCCCGTTTCTCGCCGTTTCCCGCCGAGCCATCGATGGGGCGATGAGACCGAGGGGGCACCCAACAGCGGGGCTCGATTCAGGCGGGTGAGGGCGGTGATGTTGGGTTGCCGTCGGTAGCCCAACCTAGATGGCATCGACCGGATTCGCTCGTCGTGGGCGTGGGCCGGGCGGGCCTTGACGGGGTGCTCCATCCGGCATGTCGCGCGCTCCTCCCGGGCCGTGGGCGTTAGGGTGATTGGCCGACCCTTTTGACAATAATTAGCATGCTAACTAATATTTAGGCATCTATTGATTTTGTGGAAGCTGTCGTGACCGAGCACAGACAGGAGCGGGAGCGTGCGCTGACGACACGGTTGGTGCGGCTGTCGCGGCTCTATCGTCAGGAGGTCAACCGCGAGCTGGCCCGCTACGGGATCTCCGACGCCCAGGCGGTGCCGGTGCTGCATATCGCCCGCGGCGGCGGTGGCATGCGTCAGCACGCGCTCGCCGAGGAGATCGGTATCCGCGGCTCGTCGTTGGTACGGCTGCTCGATCAGCTGTGCGCGAGCGGGCTGGTCGAACGGCGTGACGATGGCAGCGACCGTCGCGCCAAGACGTTGCATCTCACCGCTGCCGGTGAGGCCTTGGCCGAGCGTGTCGAGGTCGCGCTCGGGCGGTTGCGCGAGGGGTTGCTGGCGCCGGTCGCCGATGCCGATCTGGCGCTGACGTTGCGGGTACTCGAGACCCTGGAGCAGGGGCTGGCGGCGCGTGCCGAGGGGCGGCGCTGAAGACCATGCCGAGGCTCGATCGCGACAAGCAGCGGTTCTCGGTCAACACCTTCGTGGCGGCGATGCTGGCGCTCTATCTGGCCATGAGCATCGGCCTGGAGCGCCCCTATTGGGCGATCATGACCGTCTATATCGTCAGCGGTCCGCTGGCCGCGGCGGTGCGTTCGAAGGCGCTCTATCGCTTTCTCGGCACCTTCGTCGGCGCCGCCGGCGCGGTGTTGTTGGTGCCGTTGCTGGTGCACGCGCCGCTGCTGCTGTCGCTGGCGATGTCGCTGTGGGTGGGCGGGTGTCTGGCGCTCTCGGTGCTCGACCGCTCGCCGCCGAGTTACATCCTGATGCTCGCCGGCTATACCTGCGCGATGATCGGCTTCCCGGCGGTGAACCAGCCGACGGCGATCTTCGACATCGCCGCGGCGCGGGTCGAGGAGATCCTGATCGGCATCGCCTGCGCCGCGCTGGTGCACAGCCTGGTGTTCCCGCGCCCGGTGGGCACGGCGTTGCGGGGGCGTATCGGTCACTGGCTCGGCGAGGCCGATCGCTGGGCGCTCGATCTGCTGCGCGGTGAGCTGGCCCAGCTCGATCGCGACCGCGGGCGGCTTGCCGGTGCCGCCAGTGAGATCCAGTTGATGGCCAGGCACCTGCCGTTCGATACCTCGTTCCTGCGCGAGACCACCGCGGTGGTGCGCCAGTTGCGCGATCGGGTGTTGGTGCTGATCCCGGTGCTGGCGAGCCTGTCGGACCGCCTCGCGGCGCTGCGTGCGATCACGCCCGAACTCGACCCTGAGCTGCGCGGCCTGCTCGCGGCGCTGGCCGCGTGGATCGAGTCCGGCGCGCCGCGCGCCCGGGGCGCGGCCTTGATCACCGAGCTCGAGACGGCACGGACGTCGATGTCGGTGCGCGACTGGTACGGTTTCAACCGTTCGAGCCTGCTCACGCGTGCCATCGAACTGGTGCGCGCACAGGCCGATGCCCACGCCCTGCACGCCTATCTGCAAGACCCCGAGGGACCGCCGCCGCGGCTGTTCGGCGCCGATCGCGCGAGCGAGCACCGGCCGCTGCACCGTGACCTTGGGCTGGCGGCGCTCTCCGGGGCGGCGGCGTTCGGGGCGGTGTTGCTGTGCTGTGTGGTGTGGATCTGGAGCGGCTGGCAGGAGGGCGAGTCGGCGGCGATCACTGCCGCGATCACCTGCTGTCTGTTCGCCGCGATGGACGATCCGGTGCCGGCGATTCGCAAGTTCGGTCTGTATCTGGTGGCCGCGATGGTGCTCGGCGCGCTTTATCTGTTCGTGCTGATGCCGGCGATCAGCGGCTTCCCGATGCTGGTACTGGTGCTCGCGCCGACCCTGCTGGTGGTAGGCGCGATGATCCCCGATCCGCGTCTGGCCTTCCCGGCGCTCTCCGTCATCGTCAATCTCGTCAATACACTCGTGATCCAAGACCACTTCTCCGCCGACTTCGCGCGCTTCGTCAACATCAACCTCTCGCAGTTCTTCGGCGTCTTCGCCGCGGTGCTGGTCACCCGTACCCTGCGCTCGATGAGCGCCGAGGTCAGCGCCCGGCGCCTGTTGCGCCATACCTGGGGCGATCTCGCCCGCGTGGCTGCGGGGCGCGAGGAGGACTCGACGGTGGATCTCGCCTCGCGGCTGGTCGACCGGGTAGGGTTGCTCAGCCCCAAGCTCGCTGCCGCCCGCGCCGGGGACCTCAAGGGGCTCGACATCCTCCGCGAGCTGCGTGTCGGCATCGATCTGGCGAGCCTGCGCGCACTGTGCTCGCGCTTGCCACCGCCGGTGACCGCCGAGCTTGAGGTCTTGCTCGATGGGGTCGGTGCGCGCTATCAGGCGCGCGCCCTGGGGGTGCCGGTGCCGCCCGAGCAGCCGTTGCGCGCGCACCTCGATCGGTTGCTCGGACGGCTGGCGCGGGGCGACCTGGCCGCCACCGGCGCGCGCGGGCTCTGCGCCCTGGTGGGGCTGCGGCGCAACCTGTTCCCCGAGGCCGCGCCCCCGGCGCCGGTGGTGGAGGGCGCGGCATGAGCGGTGAACTCAACCTGTTCGGCGTCTATCTGCACGCGGAGCTGGTGACCAGCACCATCGCGTTGGCGCTCACCCTGGTCGTCAACCGGGTGCTGATCCACTTTGGTCTCTATCGTCATCTCTGGCATCAGGCCCTGTTCGAGGTCGCCGTGTTCGTGATCCTCTGGGCCCTGGTGGTGAAACTCTCCTCGTCCTGGTTGCTATGACAAGACTCCCCCTGTTCTCGACCGCCGCCTGGCAGCGTTTGCGCCGGGTCGGCCTGACCCTTGCCGCCGTCGTGCTCGCGCTCTTCGCCGGCCAGCGGCTGTGGATCCACTACCAGGTCGAACCCTGGACCCCCGACGGGCGGGTGCGCGCGGACATTGTGCGCATCACCCCGGACGTTTCCGGGTTGGTCACCGAGGTCTTCGTCACCAATGATCAGCGGGTGGAAGAGGGTGATCCGCTGTTCCAGATCGATCGCCGGCGCTATGTGTTGGCGTTGCGCGAGACCGCCGCCGAGATGTTGGCGCGGCGGACCGAGATGGAGCAGGCGCGGCGCGATGCCGAGCGCGCGCTGGCGCTCGGCGACGTCATCTCGACGGAGGATCGTGAGGATAGCCTGTCGCGCCAGATCCTCGCCGAGGCGGCGCTGACCCGCGCCGAGGTGGCGCGCGATCTGGCCTCGCTCGATCTCGCCCGTACCACGGTGCGTGCCCCGACCGATGGGGTGCTGTCGGACTTTGCGCTGCGCGTCGGCGACTATGTCACCGCGGGCACGCCGGTGCTGGCGTTGATCGATGCCCGTTCTTACCGGGTCGAGGGCTATTTCGAGGAGACCAAGCTGAGTCGGATCGAGGTTGGTCAACCCGCGCTGGTGCGGCTGATGGGCGAGCAGCGCACCCTGAGCGGTCATGTCCAGAGCATCGCCATGGGCATCGAGGACCGCGACCGTGGTGCCGGCGACAGCCTGCTACCCGACGTCAACCCCACCTTCAGTTGGGTGCGCCTGGCCCAGCGCGTGCCGGTGCGTATCCGCCTCGACGCCCTGCCCGAGGACGGGCTGGTGGTGGGGCGTACCGCAACGGTGATCGTGTTGCCGTTCGAGCAGGCGGCCGGGCGATGAGCGACGCCGTCCGCGTCGTGAGCGGTCTCTACCCGAGTTGACGCGTCGCCGGCCGTGATCGCTGTCGTGCGCTCAGGTGTCAGTGTCGGCCCGGGTCGCCGTCGTCCGCTGCTGCCGGCGCTCGCGCGCCCGCGCGTCGCGCAGGCTGTAGAGACAACCGCAATAGGTCTGCTGATAGAAATCGAGTTCGCGCACCAGCTGGTTGCGCCGTTCGGTGAGTCCTTGTTTGCGCCAGTTGCGCGCCCAGTAGTGGACGCCCGGGTTGGCGGCGGCCGCCGCCGCGCCGGCGGCGTCGATCTGGGCCAGATCCTTCCAGCGCGAGGTCGACAGGGTGGTGGCGAAGAGGGTCAGTCCCTGGGCCGCGGCCTCGGCGGCGGTGGCACGCAGTCGTTGGTCGAAGCAGCGCGCGCAACGCGCGCCGCGCTCGGGCTCCTGTTCGAGCCCGCGCATCCGCGCGACCCAGTCGGCGGGGTCGTAGTCGGCGTCGATGAAGCGCAGCCCCAAGCGCTCGGCGTGGGCGATGGTCTCGGCCTTGCGTAGCCGGTACTCGCGCTCGGGGTGGATGTTGGGGTTGAAGTAATAGAGCACCGGGGTGATGCCGTTGTCGAGCAGACACTCGACGATGGCCGTCGAGCAGGGCGCACAGCAGGTGTGGAGCAGCAGTTGGTCGGTCGCGACCGGTGGGGTGAGTGGGATACGCGGTGACATGGGGTCAGTGTTCCTGGTGACGGCAGTGGCTGTGATCGGCGAGCACCTCGAGCACCCGGCAGCGGTCGTCGCAGGCGCGGTCGCAGCCGGCGAGCATGTGGCTGATCTCGTCGCGTAGCGCGGTGAGACGTGCGATGCGCTGGTCGATCTGGTCGAGATGGGCGCGGGCGATGGCGTCGGCGCGATGACAAAGGGGCTTGCCGTCGCCCTCGAGCGCGAGTAGCGCGCGAATCGCGGGGATATCGAAGCCGAGTTCGCGGGCATGACGGATGAAGCGCAGCCGTTGCACCGCCTCCGGCGGGTAGCGACGGCGGTTGCTCGCGGTGCGCGCCGGGGCGGGCAGCAGCCCAATCTCCTCATAATAACGAATGGTCGGGACCTTGACCTCGGTCGCGCGGGAGAGCTCACCGATTCCAAGCATGATTCTGATTCTCACTTGATGCTCTAGTCACTAGAGATTGTAGCCTCATCGATGACGACACGATGGTATCGATGAGGTGAGTCCGAAGATGTCTAGCCAAGCTGTCGGGGTGCCGCTGACGGCGCCCGTGGAGACCCGGCTGCGGGTCGATGGGATGGATTGCGGGGCCTGCGCGAGCCGGGTGGAGACGGCGCTCGGCCGCTTGCCCGAGGTGCGGGCGGTGACGGTGTCGCTGGCCACCGCCGAGGTACGGGTCGAGCATCTGCCCGGAATCGAGCGGGCGCGACTCGCCGAGACCCTGTCGCAACTCGGCTTCACGCCACGCGAGGCCGCATCACCCGAGGCCCCGGCCTGCGGCTGTGGTGCGGCGGCCTGCGCTGCCCCGGAGACGGTGCCGACGGGCGCCGATCGGCCCACGCCCTGGTGGCGCAGTCGTCAGGGGCTGCTCACCCTCGGCACCGGGGCGCTGATGCTCACCGCCTATGGCGCGGCGAGCCTGTTCCCGGCCTTCGCGCGGCCGATCTTCCTCGCCGCGGTGCTGCTCGGGTTGATCCCGGTGGCGCGGCGCGCCTGGGCGGCGGCGCGGCTCGGCTCGCCACTGTCGATCGAGACGCTGATGAGCCTGGCGGCGCTCGCCGCGGTGGCCGTCGGCGCCGAGGCCGAGGCGGCGGCGGTGCTCTTCCTGTTCCAGGTCGGTGAGTCGCTCGAGGGGCTGGCGGCGCGGCGCTCGCGCGCCGGGATCGGTGCCCTGATCGAGCTGTTGCCGCGCAACGCGCGCCGGCTGCGCGCCGACGGCACGCTGGAGACGGTTGCCGCCGAGCGGTTGCGGGTCGATGATCGCATCGAAGTCCACCCGGGCGAGCGCATCCCCGCCGACGGCGAGGTGCTGGAGGGGGTCGGCGGCGTCGACGAGTCGCCGCTCAGCGGCGAGAGCCTGCCCCAGCTCAGGCGTCCGGGCGATGCGGTGTTTGCCGGCAGCGTCAACCTGGAGAGCCGGTTGCGGCTGCGCGTCACCGCCGATGCCGCCGACAACACCATCGCGCGGATCACCCGGCTGGTGCGCGAGGCGCAGGCGCGCAAGGCGCCGAGCGCGCGCTTCATCGAGCGTTTCGCCCGCGTCTACACCCCGCTGGTGGTGCTCTTCGCCACCCTGGTGGCGGTGGTGCCGCCGCTGTTCCTGGGCGCGCTCTGGTCGGAGTGGGTCTATCGCGGCGCGGCGATCCTGTTGATCGGTTGCCCCTGCGCCTTGGTGATCTCGACCCCGGCTGCGATCGCCGCCGGGCTGGCCGCCGGCGCGCGTCAGGGGCTGCTGATGAAGGGCGGGGCGGTGCTCGAGGGGCTGGCGCGGATCACCCGGGTGGCCTTCGACAAGACCGGCACCCTGACCCTGGGCCAGCCGCGGGTGACCGAGGTGGTCGTCCTGGAGGGTGAGCGCGCGCGCCTGCTCGAGTGTGCCGCCGCGCTCAGTCAGGGCTCGTCGCACCCGTTGTCGCGGGCGATCCTCGCCCACGCCGAGGCGGCGGGAGTCGCCGCCGTCGCCCCCGAGCACGTGCGCGCGCTCCCCGGCCGCGGGGTGCGTGGCGAGATCGAGGGGCGTGACTGCTTCCTCGGCTCGCTGACGGCGGCGCGCGAGCTGATCGCAGAGGATGCTGCCGGGCTGGTCGTTGCCGCCGAGTCGCAGCAGGCGCTGGGGCGCAGCCTCTCGGTGGTGGTCGAGGACGGGCGTGCGCTCGGGCTGATCGCGATGCACGACGCCCCGCGTGAGGATGCCGCCGCCGGCATCGCGGCGCTCGACCGGCTGGGGATCGGCGCCCTGGTGCTCAGTGGCGATCAGCGCCCGGCGGTCGCGGCCCTGGCCGGGCCGCTGGGCATCGCCGCCCACGCCGGGTTGTTGCCCGAGGACAAGCAACGGCTGGTGAGCGAGCTGCAGGAGTCCGGCGAGCGGGTCGCCAAGGTCGGCGACGGCATCAACGACGCCCCGGCGCTGGCGGCCGCCGAGATCGGCATCGCCATGGGCGGCGGTACCGAGGTGGCGTTGGAGACCGCCGACGCCGCCAGCCTGCACGCTCGGGTCGGTGATGTCGCGGCGATGGTGCGGCTGTCGCGCCGTACCCTGCGGGTGATCCGCCAGAACGTCGCCCTCGCCATCGGGCTCAAGCTCGGGCTGATGCTCACCACCCTGCTCGGCGTGACCGGGCTGTGGCCGGCGGTGCTCGCCGATACCGGCGCCACCGTGCTGGTGACCGCCAACTCGCTGCGACTGCTGCGGGCGCAGGTCGTCGAGCCAGCGGCAGGGGCCTCGGGCCGTCAGGCGGCCAGTGGTGCGAGGCCGGACGAATGCTGCCGGGACGGCGACCAGTCGCCAGCGGCCAGCCTCCAGTCGGAGGGGAGCGCCTTTCCGTAGGCCGGGCAAAGCGCAGCGTGCCCGGCGAAGGGGTTGAGGTCTCTGGTGTGGGCGTGGACTGCCGGGGCAGCTAGCCGTCAGCGGCCAGCCTCCAGCCGGAGCGGGTCTCTCTGTCACCGGTCGGTGATCCCGAGCGGTCGAGGTGCGTTAGCTGTCATCGCCGTCGAATCCCCCAACCCCCTTTGTCCAAAGGGGGCTTGAGAGCAGCGGGCTTGTCGGACTGAGCGCAGGGGAGGCGTGTGGCTGGTCGCTGACGGCCGAAGGCTGGAATCCCTCCTGCCTTCGCGTCCTTCGCGGCTTTGTGGTTCAAATCAGCTTCCAGCGATCAGCCTTCAGCCGAGGCGGCTGGCGGCTGGAATCCCTCCCGCCTTCGCGTCCGTTGCGGCTTTGCGGTTCGAATCAGCCTCCGGCCCCTCGTTGATTGCGAGCGCCCGTGGCGCCGGGTGTCGTCGCCGTCGAATCCCCCAACCCCCTTTGTCCAAAGGGGGCTTGAGAGCAGCGGGCTTGTCGGACGGAGCGCAGAGGAGAGGTGTAGCTGATCGCTGACGGCCGAAGGCTGAAATCCCCCCCGCCTTCGCGTCCTTTGAGTCTTTGCGGTTCGAATCAGCTTCCAGCGATCAGCCTTCAGCCTCCAGTCGAGGCGACTGGCAGCTGGAATCTCTCCTGCCTTCGCGCCCTTCGCGGCTTTGCGGTTCAATCTCTTGGCGGCTGGACGAAAAACGGCCAACCGCGTCGCGGTTGGCCGTTGTGGTTGAGGTGGCGGTGAGGGGCGCGGGTCAGCGGATGCGCGTGCGGGTGCGTCTGACCGGGACGGTCTGGCGGGCACGGCGCCGGGCATGCTGGAGCTGCCAGGCCATGGCGCCCAGGGCGCCGGTGAAGAGCGCCAGCTGGAGTGTCGTCAGGAGTGCCTCGCTCATTGGGCTGTCCTCGCGTGATCGTGGGTCACATGCCGGGCGACCAGCGCGCCCGACCCTCGCGATCGAGAATCGGGCTTTTCGCGCCCCGGTTCAAGGGGGCAAAACCCTTAGCCTCACGGGGTGAGACCCGGTGCACGTCCTCAGGCCGCCTGCTGGTGCTGGGCGCGCAGCGCTTCGGCGGCGGCGACCATGTGACGTAGCGAGGCCTCGACCTCGGGCCAGCCACGGGTCTTGAGTCCGCAGTCGGGGTTGACCCACAGCCGCTCGGCGGGGATGCGCTCGGCGGCCTTGCGCATCAGCTCGACTATCTGCTCGACCGTGGGGACGTTGGGCGAGTGGATGTCGTAGACGCCGGGGCCGATCTCGTTGGGGTAGTCGAAGTCGCCGAAGGCGTCGAGCAGCTCCATGTCCGAGCGCGCCGTCTCGATGGTGATGACATCGGCGTCGAGATCGGCGATCGCGGCGATGATGTCGTTGAACTCCGAGTAGCACATGTGGGTGTGGATCTGGGTGGCGTCGGCGACCCCGCTGGCGCTGACGCGGAAGCAACGCGCGGCCCACGCCAGATAGGCGTCCCACTCGGCGCGCCGCAGCGGCAGACCTTCGCGGAAGGCCGGCTCGTCGATCTGGATCACGCCGATGCCGGCGGCCTCGAGGTCGCAGACCTCATCGCGTAGGGCGAGGGCGATCTGCGCGCAGGTCTGGGCGCGTGGCTGATCGTCACGCACGAAGGACCACTGCAGGATGGTCACCGGGCCGGTGAGCATGCCCTTCATCGGCCGCGCGGTGAGCGACTGGGCGTAGCGGGTCCAGGCGACGGTCATCGGCGCCGCCCGGGCGACGTCGCCGTAGATCACCGGCGGCTTGACGCAGCGCGAGCCGTAGGACTGCACCCAGCCGTTGCGGGTAAAGACGAAGCCTTCGAGCTGCTCGCCGAAGTACTCGACCATGTCGTTGCGCTCGGGCTCGCCGTGCACCAGCACGTCGAGGCCGTAGCGCTCCTGCTCGGCGACGGCGTGGGCGATCTGCTCGCGCATCGCCTGCTCGTAGGCCGCGGCGTCGAGCTGGCCGGCCTTGAAGGCGCGGCGCGCGCCACGGATCTCGGCCGTCTGCGGGAAGGAGCCGATGGTGGTGGTGGGGTAGGTCGGCAGCGCGAGCCGCGCGCGCTGGGCCTCGGCGCGGACGGCATAGGGGCTGTGACGGCTGGCCATGGCCGCGTCGATCGCGGCGGTCCGCTCGCGCACCTCGGCGCGGTGCAGGCGTGGTGATTCAAGACGCGCGGCGACGGCGCGGGCGCAGGCGGCGAGGGCATCGCTGACCCCGTTGCGGCCCTGGTCGAGGGCATCGCGTAGCAGCCGGATCTCCTCGACCTTCTGCACCGCGAAGGCCAGCCAGTCGCGGATCTCGCTGTCGAGACGGGTCTCCTCGTCGAGGTCGACCGGGGTGTGCAGCAGCGAGCACGAGGGACCGACCCAGAGTCGCTCGCCGAGTCGTGCCTTGAGCGGCTCGATGCGGTCGAGGATGGCGGCTAGGTCGGCGCGCCAGATGTTGCGACCGTCGATCACGCCGACCGAGAGTACCTTGGGCGCGGGCAGCCAGTCGGCGGCCTGTGCGAGCTGCTCGGGGGCGCGCACCAGGTCGATGTGCAGCCCGTCGACCGGCAGGTGCGCGGCCAGGTGCAGGTTGTCGTCGAGGGCGCCGAAGTAGGTGGTCAGCAGCAGCTTGGGGCGGTTGACGGCGAGCTGGGTGTAGGCCGACTCGAAGGCCTGGCGCCAGGGGGCGGGCAGGTCGAGGACCAGGATCGGCTCGTCGATCTGCACCCACTCGATGCCCTGGCCGCGTAGCCGTGCGAGGATCTCGCCGTAGACTGGCAGCAGGCGTTCGAGCAGGTCGAGGCGCTCAAACGCCTCGCCACGGGTCTTGGCCAGCCACAGATAGGTCAGCGGGCCGATCAGGACCGGACGGGCGTCGATGCCGAGCGCCTGGGCCTCGGCGACCTCGTCGAACAGCCGCTCGGTGGAGAGGCTGAAGGTCTGGTCGGCGTGCAGCTCGGGGACGATGTAGTGATAGTTGGTGTCGAACCACTTGGTCATCTCGCAGGCGGCGGCCGCCTCGCCCGAGGGGGCGCGACCACGGGCCATGCGGAAGTAGGTGTCGAGGTCGACCGCGCCGCCGTCGTGACCGAAGCGCGGCGGCACCACGCCGAACATGGCGCTGTGGTCGAGCACCTGGTCATAGAACGAGAAGTCACCGACCGGGACCTGGTCGAGCCCGGCCTGCTGTTGGATGCGCCAGTGTCGGGCACGCAGCTCGCGCGCGACGGCGAGCAGCGCCTGCTGGTCCTGCTCGCCCTTCCAGTAGGACTCCAGTGCCCACTTCAGTTCACGGGCGACGCCGATACGGGGAAAACCGAGGTTGTGTGCGAGGGTCATGCTGGCTCCTGAGGTGGCTCGATAGGTGGCTCGATGGATGGCGCAGGAGTATCGGGGGGCGTGTTGATGAGGTAAATTGATGAATTATGCGTTTTAGTTGAATTTTATTCATGATCCTCGAGCTCAAGCACCTGCGCACCCTGACCGAATTGCACGAGACCGGCTCGCTCGCCGCCGCCGCCGAGCGGCTGCACCTGACCCAATCGGCGCTGTCGCATCAGCTCAAGGGGCTGGAGCAGCGCATCGGTCAACCGCTGTTCGAGCGCAAGCGCCGTCCGTTGCGGCTCAGTCCGGCGGGGCTGCGGCTGTTGGAGCTGGCGCAGCGGGTGCTGCCCGAGGTACGGCGCGCCGAGGCCGACATCGCGCTGCTCGGCGAGGGGATGAGTGGGCGGCTGCACCTGGTGGTGGAGTGTCACAGCTGTTACGACTGGCTGCTGCCGGCGATGGATGTCTATCGGCGTGACTGGCCCGAGGTCGAACTCGACCTGATCAACAGCGAGAGCTTCGCCGCGCTGCCGGCGCTGGCCGAGGGTAAGGTCGACCTGGTGGTGACCTCCGATCCGATCGACGACCCCGAGCTGCGTTTCGATGCCTTGTTCGGCTTCGAGATCCTGCTGGCGATGGCGCGCGGTCACCGGCTCGCCGAGCGCCCCTGGCTGTGTCCGCAGGACCTGCGCGCCGAGACCCTGATCACCTATCCGGTCGAGCGCGCGCGGCTCGACGTCTTCCGTCGCTTCCTCGAACCGGCAGGGGTGGAGCCAGCGGGGGTGCGGACCTCGGAGCTGTCGGTGATGTTGCTGCAACTGGTCAAGAGCGGGCGGGGGGTCTCGGCGCTGCCCAACTGGGTGCTGGCCAGCGCGCTCGATGCGCGCGAGATCGCCGCAGCGCGGCTCGGCCCCGAGGGGCTGTGGTCGACGCTCTATGCTGCGACCCGCGCGCGCGACCACGACCGCGCCTATCTCGCCGCCTTCATCGGCGAGGCCCGGGCGAGCGCGCAGCGGGTGCTCGAGGGGGTGGTGCCGGCACGCGGCGGCGTGGTGCCGCCGCTCGGTCGGCTCAGTAGCTGAGCACTATGGTATTCTCGGTGCTCATCGCCGCGAGGCTGCGCGTGCAGTCGACCTTGACGGTGCCGGGGAGCATGTCGGTCATCTCCAGCCCGGCCTTGCGCAGACACATGCCGCAGAGCATCACCTCGGCGCCGGCGTCGATCAGCCCGACGAGCTGGCCGCGCAGGTCGTCGGGGGCGCCGCCGGCGCGGTCGGTGGCGAAGCCCTGCTGGGCGAGATAGATACCGCGCACGTTGAGAAAGACGGTGACGGCGTAGCCGGCCTCGATCGCCCGAGTGGCGTGGCCGAGTGCCATGCCGGCACGCCAGGCCTCGTCACTGGTGAGGTTGTAGAAGACGTGACGATCGGGGGCGGCGAGGGCGCTGGCGGGGATGCAGAGTAGCAGCGCGATGAGCAGCGCGCCGAGGCGCGGGGTGCGAGCGGACATGGTTCGACCTCCTGTCGTGGGTGGGATCCTGCGCCGGCGCGCCCGTGCGGGCGCGCCGGCCCTTCAGTCCTCGTCCTGCTGTTGGGCGCGCCGCCGGCGCAGCAGGTAGATGTCCATTTGCCAGCCCTTCTCGGCCTTGAGTTCGGCGCGGGCGCGCAGCGCCTCGTCGAGCACCTCGTCGAGCGCTCCGGCGACCAGGCGCTCGTCGGCGGTGCCGACCAGCCCGCCCCAGTAGAGATCCATGTCCTGGCCGGTGAAGCGCTGATAGGAGGCGTTGTAGTCGAGCATCACCACGGCGTTGTCGAGCGTGGCCGGGTCGCAGTGCTCGGCATGGCGTCCGGTGGTGATGGTGATCGTCTCGCCGACGCGGTTGAGTGGGATCTTGTGCCGGGCGGTGAGGACCTGGACCGAGGTGATCCCGGGGATGACCTCGAAGCGCAGCCGCTCGGGCTGTGCGGCGACCAGCTCGGCGATGTTGGTGACGGTCTGGTCATAGAGCGCGGGGTCACCCCACAGCAGGAAGGCGCCGGACTGGCCGTCGGCCAGCTCGCGCTCGATCAGCTCGGCGAAGAGTTCGCGCTTGCGCTGGTGCCAGCGGCGCACGCCCTCCTTGTAGTCGCCGTTCTCGATGGTGCGCTTGGGACTCTCGGCGGTGACCACCCGATAGCTGCCGGGCTCGCAGTGCGCGTCGAGGATCTGCTGGCGCAGCGCGAGCAGGTCCTCCTTGCCGCGTCCGGCCTTGTCGAGCATGAAGAAGACGTCGGTCTTCCGCATGGTCTCGATCGCCTGCAGGGTGAGATATTTCGGGTCCCCCGGACCCATGCCGATGAGATAGAGCGTCTTCATGTGTGCAACCAGCGACCAACCTGGCCTCGCGGCCTGAGTGACGCGCCTTCTGACCCCATGATTCGGCGGGTGACAGGCAGCGGCGTCGACGGTGGCCGATGGTAACAGTATCGGTGTCGGACCGTCAGCCGTATCGATCGTGGCGCATTCGGGGATCCGTTGGTAAGATGCCTGCCCGACGTGATACCGGCTTTTTGCAGACATGATGCGGGCGAGAGTTTTTCCCACAAGGGTTTTGTGGTTGGCAGCACCGAAGGGGCTGACGCATGCTCGCGGATCGTGGTCGATGCTGGCCCATGCGTCATCTACACCGACTGTTTCGAATTTGGCCAAGCGCTCGCCCGTCACAGGACTCCCGTCATGATCGATTGCCACCGCACGCCGCCGAGCGCTTCGTTCGCCCCGGCCGTGGCGTGTTACGCCGGTCGACGGTCTCTGTGCTTACTGTCGCAGTCTGGCGGGGCTTCACTACACTCAGCAGAGCCCAGCTGAGTCCGACGATCGAGATAACCCGGAGCTGACAATGCGAATCCTTTTTGTCCACCCCAACTATAGCGCCGGTGCCGCCGATATCGCCGGCAACTGGTCGCCGGCGTGGGTTGCCTATGTGGCTGGCTATCTGAAGTCCGGCGGCTACGAGGACTACCACTTCCTCGATGCGATGGTGGACAAGCTCGACGACGATCAGCTGCGTGCCGCCATCCGCGAGATCGAACCCGATATCATCGCCACCACCGCGATGACGCCGATGATCTACGCCGCGCAGCACCTGCTGAAGGTCGCCAAGGAGGAGCGTCCGCAGGCGATCACCGTGCTCGGCGGTATCCACGCCACCTTCATGTTCCAACAGGTGCTCGAAGAGGCGCCCTGGATCGATGCCATCGTGCGCGGTGAGGGCGAGGCGGTCACCCTCAACCTGGTGCGCTGCATCGATCAGGGGAAGTGGCTGACCGAGCGCGATCAGGTCAAGGGCATCGCCTTCCTCGACGGCGACGGTCAGGTGGTCGCCACCCCCGCCGAGCCCTCGATCAAGGACGTCGACTCGATCTGGCCGGACTGGGGCATCCTCGATTGGAAGAAGTACATCTACATCCCGCTCGGGGTGCCGGTGGCCACGCCCAACATGGCGCGCGGCTGCCCCTTCACCTGTAGCTTCTGCTCGCAGTGGAAGTTCTGGCGCGATTATCGCGTGCGTGATCCCAAGCGCATGGTCGACGAGATCGAGGAGCTGGTGAAGGTCCACGGCGTCGGCTTCTTCATCCTTGCCGACGAAGAGCCGCAGATCAACAAGAACAAGTTCGTCGCCTTCTGCCAGGAGCTGATCGATCGCGACCTCGGCATCCACTGGGGCATCAACACCCGAGTGACCGACGTCATGCGCGACGAGGAGCTGTTGCCCTTCTATCGCAAGGCCGGTCTGGTGCACGTCTCGCTCGGCACCGAGGCGGCCGCGCAGCTCAACCTCGACCGCTTCGTCAAGGAGACCACGGTCGCGCAGAACAAGCGCGCGATCCAGCTGTTGCAGGAAAACGGCATCGTCACCGAGGCGCAGTTCATCGTCGGTCTCGAGAACGAGACCCGCGAGACCCTGGAAGAGACCTATCAGATGGTCATGGACTGGGGCGCGGACATGGCCAACTGGTCGATGTACACCCCCTGGCCATTCGCCGACATGTTCGCCGAGATGAGCGATCGAGTGGAGGTCTTCGACTACTCGAAGTACAACTTCGTCTCGCCGATCATGAAGCCCGACAACATCGACCGCGCCGAGCTGCTCGACGGGGTGATGTCCAACTACCGACGCTTCTACATGAAGCGGATGCTGTTCCAGTACCCCTGGGTGAAGGATCCCTTCCGTCGCAAGTATCTGATCGGCTGCATCAAGGCCTTCCTCAAGAGCGCCATGGAGCGTCGCTTCTACCAGCTCGGTAAGCAGAACTACTGGGGGCCGATGTTCAAAAAGCTGATCAAGTTCGACTACGACAAGAGCAAGGCGAAGATCGTCGAGCCGGATCACAATGCCTGGAAGAAGGCACCGCCGGCCAAGCGCCCGGCGGTGGCGGCCACCGGTGCCGCGCCCCAGGCCTGTGCCGGGCCCAAGGCCTGTGGTGGTGGTGATCAGCAGATGACCGAGGAGCAGATCAAGCAGTACGAGAACGCTTGATCGGCGATCTGCCCCGAGTCGGGGCACTGCGTGCCGGGCCTCGCCCGCTGCGCGGCGCCTCGCTCAACCCCCCGTTCTGATTGCATCGGCCCGCTTCGTCGGATGGCGAATGCGGGCCGTGTCGTTCCGAGATTCATCGCATGACCGATTCTGCACCGACGATCAAGATCGACCTCCCTCCGCTGCGCGACAGTGGTCCGCGCCGTGCCCGCACGCTGATGATCCAGGGCACCGCCTCGGATGTCGGCAAGAGCATGCTGGTCGCCGGCCTGTGCCGCGCCTATGCCCGCCGTGGTCTGGTGGTGCGCCCGTTCAAGGCGCAGAACATGAGCAACAACGCGGCGGTCACCACCGACACCGATGCCGCCCCCGAAGTCGACGGCGAGCAGCCGCGCGGCGAGATCGGTCGTGCCCAGGCGCTGCAGGCGCGCGCCTGCGGGGTCGCGCCCTCGATCCACATGAACCCGGTGTTGCTCAAGCCGCAGAGCAACGTCGGCTCCCAGGTGGTGCTGCGTGGGCGCTCGCTCGGCAACTGTCCGGCGCGGGTCTACCACGAGATGCGCCAGGGGCTGATGCCGGCGGTGCTCGACAGCTTCGAGCGGCTCTGTGCCGAGGCCGATCTGGTGCTGGTCGAGGGCGCCGGCAGCGGCGCCGAGGTCTATCTGCGCGACTGCGACATCACCAACATGCACTTCGCCGAGCGCGCCGAGGTGCCGGTGGTGGTGCTCGGCGACCTCGACAAGGGCGGCACCATGGCCTCGCTGGTCGGCACCTGGCTGCTGCTCGATGAGGCCGACCGCGAGCGGGTGGTGGGCTACATCGTCAACAAGTTCCGCGGCGACTTCTCGCTGTTCGAACCGGCCTGCGAGACCATCACCGAGATCACCGGCTGGCCCTTCCGGGGCGTGCTGCGCTGGTTCGAGGGGGCGGGGCGGTTGCCCGCCGAGGACTCGCTGGCGCTCGAGCGCCCGGCCGAGACCAGCGGCGGCGTGCTCAACGTCGCCATCCCGCGGCTGTCGCGGGTGGCCAACTTCGACGACATGGACCCGCTGGCCGCCGAGCCGAGCGTCAACCTGCGCTGGATCCAGCCCGGCGAGGCGATCCCCGCCGAGACCGACGTGGTGATCCTGCCCGGCTCCAAGGCCACCCGCGCCGACCTCGACTGTCTGCGCCGCGAGGGCTGGGATGTCGACATCATCGCCCATGTGCGCCGTGGCGGCCGGGTGGTGGGGCTGTGCGCCGGCTACCAGATGCTCGGGCGCGTGGTGCGTGACCCCCAGGGTATCGAGGGCGAGCCGGGCGAGACCCCCGGGCTCGGGCTGCTCGATATCGAGACCGAGATCGGCGGCGACAAGCGTCTGGTCGAGATCGATGGCCACGATCAGCGCAGCGGCTGTCGCCTCACCGGCTACGAGATGCACATGGGGCGCACCGCCGGGGCCGGGCTCGAACGCCCCTGGCTGATGCTCGACGATGGCCAGGGCGGGGTGCGCGCCGAGGGCGCGATCAGCGCCGACGGGCGGGTGATGGGCGGTTATGTCCACGGCCTCTTCGCTGGTGACGCGTTCCGCGCCCACTGGCTCGACCAGGTTGGCGCCCAGGCCGCGCGGATCGACTTCGAGGCACGCATCGAGGCCGCGCTCGACGCCCTGGCCGATCACTGCGAGGCCAACCTCGATCTCGACGCCCTGCTGACACTGGCGCGCTGAGGCGGAGGGGCATCGTGACCGAACCCAAGGAGCTGACCGACAACCCGTCCTTCAAGGGTTTCACCAACCACGACTGCCCCTTCTACCCCTGTCACCCCGGGGTGCGGCGAACGTTCAACTGTCTGTTCTGCTACTGCCCGTTGATCGCCTACGACTGTCCCGGCCCCTATCGCATCTACACCGACCGTCACGGCAACCGGCGCAAGGACTGCACCGCCTGCCGCCTGCCGCACGAGGGCTATCATCCCGCCTGGTCGTTCATCCAGAAGTGGCTCGATGATCCCCGTCCCTGGGATGGTCAGCCGCAGCGGCGCCGGACTCGCTCCGAGCGCTAGCCGGCGAGTGCCGGTGGTGCCACGCCCTGCAGTGCCTGGCGAACCGCGATCAGGACCTCACCGGAGTGACGGACCCAGGTCTCGAGTGGCGCCGAACGGGCGCCGGCCCGTCGTAGTGTCTCCAGGCGCAGTCGCCGCAGCCTGAACAGCGCCTCGCGCAGCAGCTGCTCCTGTTCGAGTCGGACCCGGTGGTCGTCGCCGAGCAGTTCGAGATCCGAGCCCATAGCGCCGGGGGCGAGTCCGGCACGGACCAGCATCAGCCTGATCTCGGCGAGCTTGGCGACGACCAGCCCGGGGGCGCCCGGCGGTGGATCGAGTACCGCCCAGAGCGCGTCGAGGGCCTCGAGCAGGTGCTCGGCCTCGAACTGCGGCGGCGGGAGCGGGAGCTGTCCGATCTGTTCGCGCATCGCCGCGATCAGTCGTCCGATCAGCGCCCGGCCGAATCCGGTGCCCTGGGTCTTGGCGATGGTGAGCATGTCGTGCATGCCGAGGCGCTGGGTGGTGGAGACCACGAACTCGGTGAAGGCGAGTAGGGTGCCGAGTCGGCTCAGGGCGTTGTGCCCGCGGCCATGGGGATAGCCGCTGCCGTCGAGTCGTTCGTGGTGCTCGAGTACCGCTCGGGCGACCCGGCCTCGGGTGTGGGGTTCGCCCTCGAGGATCAGTGCGCCGATCCTTGGGTGGGCATAGAACTGGCTCCAGTGCTCGGGGCGCAGTGGCTGAGAGGGGGCTAGGGCGGCGGCCTCGAGATGGAGGATGCCGATGTCGTGACAGAGTGCGGCCAACGCCAGTCGTGCCTGATCGCGCGGCTCGAACCCGCAGGCGGTGGCCAGGGCGACGGCCGTGAGTAGGGTGGCGACACTGTGCTCGAACAGCTCCGGGTAGAGCGGGCGGGCGACACCGAGCTTGTTGCCGAGCACCCCGGGGAGATCGAGCTGTGCTGGGATCTGGGTGGGATCGTGGTGAGCGCCGCCGAGGGCGGTGACGAGGACGCGCAGCGGCTGGTCGCGTTCGAGCAGTCGTTGTGCGTCCTCGATGAGGGTGGTGCGCTCGATCCGCTCGGCCACTCGGGTGGTGTGATCGATCGGTTCGAGGAGCTTCTGGCGCAGCAGCCGTTCGAGCACGGCGCGGTCGATGCGGGCGCCGCGGCGTAGCAGCTTGGCGCCGTTGGCGGCGCGGATGTCGGCGCTGGCGGCGACCTCGTGCGACTCGCCCAGTTCGGCGAGGCGGCGGATATAGACCGACTCGTCGACCCTCATGGTCGGGACTTGGGCGCGGGTTGTGGGGCGAGGCGGGGCACTGGGCATCCGTGTCGTGTTGGCTTGAGCGGGGCGGCATCTTGCCGTCACTGCACCCCGAGCGGGGGTAGCCACCCCATCTTACCACTGCGGGCGGCTGGTGGAGACAAACCGATAGGGGCGGTTTCAGGGCGGGAGCATGGGCTCGGTCAGATACTCGCTCGTCGGTGGGGCGGACCGCGCCGCCAGCGACGCGGTCCGCCGGGCTCGCTCAGCCTGCTGTGCAGGCGGCCATGACGCCATCGTTGGGGAGTGGGCGCGCCATCCGGATGACCTTCACCGCGACGTCTTCCTCCGGCTCTCGGCACCAGTGGTGGTGGAGGACGTGATAGCCGTGACGGGCGTAGAAGGGAGCGGCATTGAAGGTGGCGTCGAGTTCGATGCGGCTGCTGCCGTTGATCTGGGCGCTGTGTTCCATCGCCAGCAGCAGCCGGCGTCCGACGCCGTGCTTGCCGTTGTCGGGGTGGACATAGAGTGCAGCAAGTTCGGTGCAGGCGCGTTCGAACCGATGGCGCCAGGCGGAGAAGCCGAGCGCCCGGGCGTCGACGACGTCCTCGGCGATCATGAAGGTATAGTCGGCCATCGCCTTGCGATAGCGTGCCGGGGTCAGGCAGGCGCTCCAGGCGCTCAGGGTCTCGGCGCGATAACAGGCCGTGCACCCCCGCCGCACTGCAGCCCCCTGAATCTCGGCGAGTAGGGCGATGTCACTGCGCTTGGCGCGTCTGACCCTGATGGTGTTGATCGTGCTGGACGCGGTTCGATCCATCTCCTCGTTCACTCCAGACGCTGGATGCTGAGTCGAATTCGACCGGCGTTGTTGTCGTAATGTTCCTGCACGTCGTTGGCATAGCACAGCAGCTCACCGCTGGCCGGCGGCTGGATGATCGGCGGCGGGAAGGCGCCGAGGCGGAAGGGGTGGCGGGTACCATCCTGCTCGTGGATCTCCCCGACCAGCTCGAACCAGCGTGCCTCGGGGTGCTGGCGTTGGTGCTCGATCAAGCGCACCAGCGGTGCGCTCAGCCGGCGCAGGCCGTGCAGATCATCGCGGTCCCAACCGTCGGCCGAGCAGGGCGGTAGGGTGCCGTCCTGCCACACCTGGGTCGGGGCGAGCGCGATGCGGTAGCGCGCGCCGGCCTCGAGGTGGAGTCGCCAGGGCTGTTGGGCGAGATTGCGGGTGCGGGCGTCGACCTCGATCTCGACCCCCTGGCCGGGCGTGAGTCGGCCGTCAGCCGGCAGCTCGGCCTGGGGGTTGGGATTGTCCTCGGCCCAGCGATCGAGCCTGTCTGTGAGCGGGGCCAGTGGGGCCGGACGCCACCAGGCGCAGTCGCGCCAGCGCTGGGCGACGCAGGGGTGGAGGTCGAGAGATTGCTGCGGGGCGTGGGCGCGCAGCCGGGGCCGGGTGTCGTGATGGAGTTGCAGGGGCGTGCGCGCGGCGGGGGTATAGGGTGGTGAGACGCTGTCGTCGACGAAGATGCTCGGGTCCGCCGGGGCCAGACCCTCGATGATCGGGCCGGGACGCTTGAAGTGGCCGCTGACATCGACCTCAATGCCCGCGGTGTCGATCCCGAGCCCGAGATCGGCGGCCTGTTCGAGCATCCAGCGCAGGGCGATGCTCGAGAGCCCGCGCTTCTCGAAGCAGCCGCCACCGATGCAGCCATGATCGCCCGGGAACCAGGTCTCACGAACCTGGGTCCGGATCGGGTCCTCGGCGTCGGCGAGGGTGACCATGAATTGCGCCCGGGCCTCGTCGAGTGCGACGGCATGGGCGACGTGCTCGACGTGTGCGCCGATACGGTTGTTGTGGAAGCGGTAGCGGCGATTGAGCGCGCGGTCGAGGGTCAGCCCAGGGATGATGTCGGGGAAGCCGAGGCTGCCGACCGTGTCCCAGCAGCCGAGCAGGCGGATGGGGGCCGGTGGCGGGGCGTGTTGTGCGCGCAGGTGGCGGTAGCGTTCGACCTCGGCGCTATCGGCCTCGGGGTCGCGATAGAACTCATAGGCCTCACGGATATGGCGCAACTGCTGGCGCTGGAGCAGGCCGGCGGCGCCGATAAAGCCGGCGAGGCTGCGTACCGTGTAGGCCCCCCGGCTGAACCCGAACAGATAGATCTCGTCGCCCGCGCGGTAGTTGAGGACCAGGAAGCGGTAGGCGTCCATGATGTTCTTGTCGATGCCACGCCCGAAGGCCCCGCCGATCACTGCGGTGAGTTCACGGGTGATCATGCCGACCCCGCCCTCGGCGCCGAGGCCCTCGTCGTAATAGACCAACTGATCGGTCTCCGGGGCGCCGCCTCGTGGCTGAGTCGCCTGGGCGAGTTGGACGACATTGGTGGGGTAGTCGGATTCGAGGTCTTGCCAGGTGCCGTCGCAGCAAACGATGAGTCGTTTCATGGAGTGCTCGCAGGGTGTGTCCGTCGGGACCTGAAAGCATATTCTTTGCGGGGTTTTGATACACGCCGAGTATGCGGTAAGCCGCTGCCCGGTCGCGATGCGCTGGGAGGCGCTGGCGCACGCGCCGGTGAGGTGTCGCCGTGTCGGTGATGGATCTGGTAGCCTTCGCCGATTCCGGATCCTCGTGCCCGGCCCGTCCGCCCGCCCCGGTGGGTGCGATGTGCCGGGGAGGGGGCCGGCGGTGCGCCGCCTCGCCGTTGATGCGCGGTGTCTGTTGTTGACCCTGCTCCAGGAGGCACGCCCGCGCGCGTGCTCGATATCGATGAACATTGCCGATTACGCCCAGACCCGTCATGCCGCCAAGGCCTTCGATGCCTCGCGCCGCATCCCCGAGGCCGAGATCAAGGCCCTGCGGGCCCTGCTGCGTCATGCCCCGTCGTCGGTCAACTCGCAGCCCTGGCACTTCGTCATCGCCGCCACCGAGGCCGGCAAGGCGCGGGTGAGCCGCTCCACCGAGGCCGGGCACACCTACAACACGCCCAAGATCGTCGATGCCTCGCACGTGATCGTCCTCTGCGCCCGTACCGAGATCGACGAGGCCCATCTCGAACGACTGCTGGCGCAGGAGCGCGCCGATGGGCGTTTCGTCGATGCCGAGGCCGAGGCCCGTCAGCGCGCCACCCGAGGCTTCTACGTCGGGCTCCATCGCGATGAGCTGGGCGATCTCGATCACTGGGCCGAGAAGCAGGTCTATCTGGCGCTCGGTTCGCTCCTGCTCGGCGCCGCCACCCTGGGACTCGATGCCTGTCCGATCGAGGGTTTCGATCGGGCCGTACTCGATACCGAACTGGGGTTGCGTGAGCAGGGCCTGAGTGCGGTGGTGCTGGTCGCGCTCGGCTATCGCGCCGAGGCCGATTTCAACGCCGGACTGCCGAAGTCGCGCCTGCCCGAGCAGACGCTCTTCAGCGAACTCTGAGCGCGCCGGGCGAGGTCCTTCACCCCTTGTCGATGTGCTGTAAAAGGGTTCGGCGTCTGGGGCCGACTGCCGCAGGCACCCGTACGCCATCGTCTCGTGTCTGGTGCCCCAGACCTCGGGCGGGGCCAGGGTGCTGGGGGCCGTCACCCCGGCCTTGATCCGCTGATGATCGGGTCCCGATCCGGGGCCCGATCGCTTCGTCAACGCTTGTCCTGATCGAGATCTTCCACCACGATGATTCAGGCCCTGACCCTGATCCTGACCTGCCAGCTGCTCGGCGAGAGCATCGTCCTGCTGTTTGACCTACCACTTCCCGGCCCGGTGCTGGGGATGCTGTTGCTGTTCCTGTGGTTGCTGGTGCGCGGCGGTGTCTCGGTACCCGTGGCCGAGGCCGCTGACGGGTTGCTCGCCCATCTGCCGCTGCTGTTCATCCCCGCGGGGGTCGGGGTGATGGTCCACTGGGCGTTGCTGCGTGCCCATTGGCAGGCGCTGGGGGCGGCGCTGTTGCTCGGGACCCTGATTGCCCTGGTGGCCACCGCCCTGGCCATGCAGGTCACCCTGTGGCTGGTGCGCCGGGTGCGTGCGGTTCGGGGGCGGTCGTGACCGAGATCCCGCTCGAGACCCTGTGGGTCTATCTCGCCGCGCGTCCGCTGTTCTGGCTCACCCTCACCCTGCTGGTTTGGCTCGGCGCGCGCCGGCTCCAGGTCTGGTGTGGTGGGATGGCCTTGCTCAATCCGGTGGTCTTGACCATTGCCATCCTGATCGCGCTGTTACAGCTCACCCACACCCCCTATGCGCAGTACTTCGACGGTGCCCAGTTCATCCACTTCCTGCTGGGGCCGGCGACCGTTGCCCTGGCCATCCCGCTCTATCGCTTGCGGGCCGAGCTGCACGTGCTGGCGCTGCCGATTGCCGTTGCACTGATCGTTGGCGCGGTGGTGGCGATCGTCAGCGCGGTGGGGCTGGCGGCGCTCTTCGGCGCCGATCATGCAGTGCTGCTCTCACTCGCGCCCAAGTCGGTGACTACGCCGGTGGCCATGGGGATCGCCGAGAAGCTCGGTGGTATCCCGGCGTTGACCGCCGCCCTGGTGGTGCTCACCGGGTTGATCGGGGCGCTGTTCGGGGTCGGGCTGCTGCGTGGGATCGGGATCCGCGACCCGGCGGTGATCGGGGTCGCGCTGGGGACCGCGGCGCACGGCATGGGCACCGCCCGGGCCTTTCAGCTCGGTCATCGTGAGGGCGCGATGGCGGGTCTGGCGATGGGCCTCTCGGCGGTGCTCACCGCCTTGCTGTTGCCGTTGCTGCCACGCGGCTTGGCTCTGCTCGGGATGTAGGGTGTGGGGCGACCAGCGGATTGAACCGCCAAGTCGCGAAGGACGCGAAGGGAAAACAACTAGCCTAGCAGTGGGTGTTCTTCCTCCCGCCGTTGGCCCAAGACATCAGCCGCTGGCGCTTGCATGGGCCCGCTGGTGGCTAGAGCCGAGGGGGTCCGCAATGGGGTGCAGCGGTGGGCGCCGAGCAACATCGAATCCCGTTGCGTGCCTTGGGTCTTGGTGGCTCACCATCTGCTGTTTGCTGGTGCCCCAAACGCCGACGGCGGCCCGGAGGCCGCCGTCGGATCATGCTGGTCGAAGTGGTGTCGGGAGGTCAGGCGTGCTTGCGCCGGCGGGTGCTGGCGAAGCCGATGCCGAGCAGGCCGGCGCCGAGCAGCCCGAGGGTTGCCGGCTCGGGGATGGTGCCGGTGATCGAGCCGTCGAGTGTGGTCTGGCGCACCACGGCGCCATCGCCGTTCGGCGCACTGACTAAGAGCAGCTCGTCTGGGGTCGGGATCGGCGGGTTGACATTGGTGTCGAGCACCAGGCGCGGGGTGCCGCCGGCGGCGAGCTTGTCGTGGGCGTCGAAGAAGACGCCGTTCTCGTTCTGGATGAAGAGGAAATCGTCCACCACGAAGGTGATGTCGAAGAATAGATCCAGGTTGGCCCCGCTCAGTACTGAACCGGTGAGTTCACCGCTGAAGACCAGTCGATCGTTGGTGTCGTCGTCGAGGTCGTTGAAGTAGACGTCGAAGGTGCCGCTGTGATAGCTGGGTCCGCTGGCGCTGAGGTCGCCGAAGAAGGTGTATTCGACCTGCAGGTCCCAGGTCTGCAGGAAGCCTTCGTTGTCGGAGCCGAGCGGCGGGACCAGCGGGCTCAGTGCGTCGATGTCGCACTGGCCGCGCGGACAATCGGGCAGGACCAGATCGACCTCCTTGGAGCCGTCGAGCGAGGTGCCCGAGGCGGGGATGCCGTAGCTGGCGAGCGTGGCCGGATCGTTGGTGTCGAAGAAGGACCCGAACACGCTGTTGTCGGAGTAGTCGTAGATCGAGGTGGCGAACAGCTGGTTATAACCGAACTCCTCGAAGATGCCGGTGCTGGTGTCGGGGTCGAGGCCGCCGTTGCGGCGTCCGTCGTCGTAGCTGTTGGAAGGAAGGTTGATGTACATCGGGCTGGCGCTGGCGACAGTGGCGCCGAGCATGGCGGCGACTGCCAGCGAGGTCGTCAAGCGCTTCATGGGGCTCTCTCCCTGCGAGGTTGCTATGAGCTCATGGTCGAGGTGCTGTCGGTGTCGGCTGTCTCGGGTGTCACGACAGGTGGCCTCGATATGGCTTTAAGCAAGTGTTGAGCCGTGATTGTTTTATCCATTTTTTTCAGATTGTTAACGGTCTCAGAAGCCTTTTTCCTGACGCCGTCCGTCCCAGGCGTAAAGTTTTTCGACAGGGCTTGTCGGCCGCCAGCCGGAAGGATTGAACCGCCAAGATACCGTCTTGCCTGTCAATCGACGATCATGCAACACCAGCCTCGCCGACTGGAGGCTGGAAGCTGGTTTGAACCGCGAAGACACGAAGCGCGCAAAGGGGAGAAAAGCCTTCAGCGACCAGCCTCCAGCCCGTAGGTTGGGTTGCCCATACATCACCGATCGACGAATCCTCGGGACTCCAGGACAGGCAACCCAACATCGCCACCAGGCGGCCGCCAGCGGGTTGAACCGCGAAGACACGAAGCGCGCAAAGGGGAGAAGAGCCTTCAGCGACCAGCCTTCAGCCCGTCGGTTGGGTTGCCCATACACCACCGATCGACGAATCCTCGGGACTCCAGGACGGGCAACCCAAGATCGCCACCAGGCGGCCGCCAGCGGGTTGAACCGCGAAGATATCGTCTTGCCCGTCAATCGCCGATCCTGCACACCAGCCTCGCCGACTGGAGGCGGGAAGCTGATCGCTGGCGACTGGCAGCTAGACGCCGAGAGAGCCTGCAACGGTGAGCGTCGAGCAACATCGAATCCCTTCGCGCCCTTCGCGCCTTTGCGGTTCAATCTGCTGGCTGCTGGCTGCTGGCTGCTGGCTGCTGGCTGCTGGCTGCTGGCTGCTGGCTGCTGGCTGCTGGCTGCTGGCTGCTGGCTGCTGGGGTTACCCAAACGCCGACGGCGGCCTGGGGCCGCCGTCGGTTCAGTGAGACGCCGGGCCGGTGCTCAGCCGTGTTGGCGACGTCGGGTGCCGGCAAAGCCGATGCCGAGCAGGCCGATGCCGAGCAGACCGAGGATCGTGGGCTCGGGGATGGTGCCGGTGACCGAACCGTCGAGCGTGGTCTGGCGGATGGCGGCAGGACCGCTCGGGCCGGCGACGAGCAGGAGTTCGTCGCTGGTCGGGACCGGCGGGTTGACGTTGGTGTCGAGCACCAGTCTGGGGGTGCCGCCTGCCAGAAGTTGGTCGTAGGCGTCGAAGAAGACGCCCTTGTCGTTCTGGATGAAGAGGAAGTCGTCCTCGACGAAGGTGATGTCGAAGAACAGATCGAGGTTGGCACCTGTCAGCAGTGAGCCGGTGAGGTCGCCGGTGAGGATCAATCGGTCGTTGGTGTCGTCGACGAGGTCGTTGAAGTAGACGTCGAAGGTGCCACCGCTATAGGTGGGACCGCTGGCCCCCAGGTCACCGAAGAAGGTGTATTCGATCTGCATGTCCCAGGTTTGCAGATAGCCCTCGTTGTCGGTGCCGAGTGGCGGGACCAGGGGGCTGAGCGCGTCGATGTCGCACTGACCGTTGGGGCAGTCCGGCATCGTCAGGTCAACGGTGGTGATGCCATCGAACGCGGTGCCGGAGGTGGGGATGCCGTAGGCCGCGAGGGTGGCCGGGTCGTTGGTATCGAAGAAGGACCCGAGGATGGTGCCGTCGGTGAAGTCGTAGATCGAGGTCGCGAGCAGCTGATTGTAGCCGAACTCGGAGAAGATCCCTGTCGTGGTGTCGGCATCGGGCGCGCCGATGAAGCGTCCAGCGTCGTAGCTGTTGTCGGGGAGGTTGAGGTACATCAGGTTGGCGGTGGCGACGTTGGCACTCAGGGCGCTGGCCACGGCCAGGGAGATCGTCAAGGTCTTCATGCGTCCACTCCTGCGAGGTTGCTGTCGGTATGTGGTTGGCAGCATCCGGTGCTGGAGTTGTCCTCGACGGTCTAGTTGCAGATCTTGAGCCAACTTTTTTTATTATTGTTTTTCAGTATCTTGGGTTTTCATCTTTAGGTGTCGAGTGGCGCGAGGATGAGGATGTGTAAAACGCTTCGACGGCATTGGGCTCAGTAACGCACCCGCCAGCCGGTGGCGATGAGGGTATCGTCGGCATAGAAACCGCCGAAGGTGCCGTCCTCGCCGTCGAAGTAGTGCGCGCCGAGATAGAACTCGTGGGGCTCGCGGGCGATGTAGGCGATCTCGGGGTTGAGATAGAGGTCGTGGCGGTTGAGTCCGGCGGCGAAACGCAGCCGACCGCGCCAGCGACCCTGGCCCCACTCGCTCTCGAGCTGGCCGTTGAGGCTGAGGGTGTCGACCCAGTCGATCACCGGTGGCGCGTCGAGCAGGTGACGCCCGGCCAGTTGCAGGTTGACGCGGGTGTCGGCGTCGCCCGGGTAGAACTCGATCCCGGCCACCCAGTCGAGCCCGGCGACGGTGTCGAGACGCAGGTCACGGGTGGTCACCGGGACGTCGCTGAGCCAGGCGGCCTCGAGGCGCAGCGTGGCGCCGCCGATCACCACCCCGAGGTCACCGCCGAGGATGGTGGTGTAAGGGTGACGCCCGAGGAAGGTCGGGCGCTCGCCGCCGGCGGCGAGCGCGCTGGCGACATCGGCGCCGGCGAGCAGCGCACGACGCACCGCCGGGTCGAGTTCGTAGTAGGGCAGTGAGTGACGGGTGTGCTGCACGGTGAGGGCGTAGTCGAGACCGCTCAGACTCTGGCTGAAGCGCAGACCGGCGCCGGCGCCGCCGGGGCGATCGTCGCCCGTGCTGGCGCCGCGCACCAGGGCCGCGAGCAGTGGATCGGGGCGGATACCCAGCAGTCGTCCCTGGTCACGGTCGACCGGGTACCAGACGCTGTCGTCGTCGGGCAACTCGGCGGGGCGGAATTCTGGGATCACCACCAGGTCGAGCTTGTGGTCTGTGCCGAACTCCTCCCAGCGCAGCAGCGGCACGGCACGGCGGCGGTCGTCGAGTTCGTCGATGGCGAAGCGGCTGATGTCCTGCACCGAGAGCCGGTCGGTCGGCGGGATCTCGTCGACCCGCCCCCAGAGCACGGTCTGGGCACCGAGGGTGAGGCGTCGCTGCGGGTTGCTGTAGCGCAGATAGCTCTCGTCGTAGTCGAGCGCGAGCGCGCGCAACCGGTCGGCGCCGGACTGGGCATCGGCATCGAGACGCAGTGCCGCGCGCAGCGTCCAGGCCGGCGCCGGGCGCCACGCGGCGGCGACCACCCCGGTGAAATGGACGTTGGTGGCCGCGCGCGCTTCGCCCTCGGTGAAGGCGCCGAACTCGGTCCACAGCCGATCGACACCAAGTTGCAGCCCGTCCTGCTCGGTCGTGGCCGCTGGCTCGGGCAGCGTCGTGGCCGGCGGCTCGGGCGTGCCGATGATCAGCACCTCCTGCGCCTGGATGGGGGCTGCGGCGAGCGCGAGCAGCAGCGGTGCGAGGACGCGGGGACTCATGGCCGGAACCTGGACTCGAACGCCGGGTCCTCGAGCGCGCGGCGCGAGAACAGCACCGGGTCGAGCCCGCGGTCATAGCGGGTGAGGGTGCTGGTCATCCGTGTCTGGTGGCCGCTGCCGAGATCGGTCATGAGGCTGTCGGTCACCGTCCAGTAGCCCTGAATGCGTTCCAGCCGGCGGGCGGTGAAGCGCTTGAAGGGTTGGTTCTGGCCGGGACGGAAGAAGTCGATGCGCAGCGCCACCCGCGCCTCGGGGTGGATCCAGCTCAGCCGCTTGCCATAGACCGAGTTGGCGGGGTCGACCGGGGTGCTCTCGAGCACCTCGGTCTTGACCCCCTCGTAGGTCTCCTGACGCAGCCAGCGGTGCTCGTCGAGGGCGACGCGGCGATCGCGCAGGTCCTCGTAGAACAGGTCGGAGCCGACGAAGCGCCCGCCCTGGCGGGCGGCGGGGATACGCCTGGGCTTGCCGAGCGCGGGTAGGTAGACCCATTGATCGCTCTCGCCGGCGCGATGGTCGATGGTCAACAACCCAGTGTCGGCGATGTCGCCCGGCGCGGTGAAGCGGATCAGGGTGGAGACCTCGCCGCCGCCCTGGTCGCGACGGTAGATAAACATCTCGCGGGTGCGCGGGGCGTGGCCGCGCTCCTGCAGCACCATGGTGCCGCGGGTGGTGAGGTCGCGCCCATCGGGGCGGTCGTAGACCTGCTGGGCGAGGCGCGTCCCCTCGGGGTCGGCCTGAGCTGGTCCCAGGGTGGCGCAGGTCAGCGCGAGCGGTAATAGGACTCGCCAGAATGGCGCGCGGCGCGGGAGAGGGCGCGATGGGAAAGGCATAGGCATCCTCGTTTCAGGCTTGGCCCGGCGGTGTGCAGGGGGCCGCGCGGACCTGGTGTGCCGCCGGGCCGAACACGATGTCGTCCGCTTAATGTGTTCGTTCTCGCCTGCGTTGCGGCTAGTCTGCTTTGGGTTTCAGTGCCTTGTCCAGTGCGGTCGGACACGGTGGCGGTGATCGCGCAATCGGCCGACGGCGATCAGTAATGCCGGCAAGAGCAGCAGATCGAAGACCAGCGCGGTGAGCAGGCCGACGGCGGTGAGCAGGCCGAACTCACGCGTCGGCACGAATGCCGAGGTGCCGAGCAACAGGAACTGGCCGCACAGGATCAGTGTGGTGGCCACCACCGCGCGACCGGTGTGTTGATAGGCGCGGGCCAGTGCCCACACCCGCGAGCCGTGCGCGGCGAGGTGGCGACGATAGGCATGGAAGAGGTGGATGGTATCGTCGATGGCGATGCCGGCGGTGACGCTGGCGATCATCGCGGTGGCCATGTCGAGCCAGATCCCGAGCACCCCCATGGCGATGAAGATCAACAGGATCGGGGCCAGATTCGGCACCATGCACAGCGCGGCGTCGCCGGGGCGGCGCCACATCGCCAGCATGAACAGCGAGATCAGCACCACGGCGGCGGCCAGGCCGCGGATCTGACCATCGATCAGCAGCTGTTCCTGATCGGCGAACAATCGGCCGAAGCCGGCCACCCGCACCTCCATGTCCTGCAGGTCGAGATCGGCAAGGTGTGCCTCGGTCCGCGCGATGAAGGCATTGATCGCGCGCGCGCCACGGATGTCGAGATTGAGCGTCAAGCGGGTGCGTGCGAACTCCCGGTCGACCAACTCGTAGAGATCGGTGCCGTCGTAGATGAAGAGATATTGGGCGATCAGCCGGGGATCTCGGGGCAAGGTGCGGTAGTCAGCGCGTTCGTCGTGGAAGCCCCAGTGCATCTCCTCGATCAGGTCGACCATCGATAGGGTATGGCTGACCTCGGGTTGGTCTTCGAGCCAGTCCTGAACGGTGTCGATCACCGCCAGGTGCTCGGGGCGCTTGAACGCATCGCGTGCGCCGACATGGAACACCAGTTCCAGGGTGGTGGTGCCGATCAGTCGGTCCTGGATACGAGTGTTGGCCTGGGTGATGGGGTGCGCCTCGGGGAAGAAGCGCAGCATGTCGGTCTCGGTGTGGATGCGCCAGATCTGCGGGACCCCCAGCGCCAGTACCAGGGCGGCGATGGCCAGCACCCAACCGGCGTGACGCATGCCGAGGTGACGCAGCCAGGCGACGGCATGATCGAGCGGGCGCAGCGCGTGGCCGCTGTGCCAGCTGCCCCGGTCCCAGCGCGCAAAGATCGGTGGCACCAGCCCGATCACGATCGCGCTCTGCGCCAGCATCCCCGCCGCCGCGACCAGGCCGAAGGCGGCAATCGGCTGGATCGAGCTGAAGCCGAGCGAGGCCAGTCCGGCGGCGGTGGTCAGGGCGGTGAACAGGGTGGGGCGGGCGACCCGGCGGCGCGCCCAGTCGACCCGTGCCGGTCCGCTCAATCCGCGCTGTGCCGCCTGACTGAGGGCATTGAGCCAGTGGATCAGCGAGGCGATGGTCAGCGCCGACATCAGCGGCGGCAGGATCGCCGAGACCAGGGTATAGGGCTTGCCGGCGAGCACCAGCAGCGCGACGGTGAGATTGACCACCACGGCGATCACCAGGGCACTGACCGCGACCGCCAGCACCCGCCGAAACAACAGCCAGATGATCAGCAGGCCGAGCCCCATGGTCGCCGGCACGAAGGTCAGGGTGTCGCGGATCATCGCCCGCAACTGCGCGACATCGAGCGCCACCTGTCCGGCGAGGGCCGTCAGTCGCCCCTCCAGCCCGGCTGCGGCGATGGCCGCGCGGGTGTCGCGCTCGAGGGCAAGGCGCTGCAGACTGTCGCCGAGTTCGATCGGGCGCACGATCAGCGCCATCGCCTGGCCGTCGTCGGCGACCAGGTAGGAGGCGGCGAGTCGGTCGTCGAGTACCCGCTGGCGCCGTTGCTCGCTGTCGAGTCCGGCGGCGATGTCGTCGTCGAGGAGCGGCTCGACGACGAAGCCTTCAGCGGCGGCGCCGATGTGGTCGACGCTGGAGACGGCCAGTACGCGCTCGACCTTGGGGTTGCGCTCGAGCGCCTCGACCAGTCCGAACAAGGGCTGGAGCGCGGCGTCGCTGAACAGGTCGTCGCCCTCGAACAGGGCGATCAGCACCTGGTCCGGGGGGAAGTCCTCGCGCAGCCTGGACTCGAAGCGTACCGCCGGGGCATCGCTCGGGAAGTAGGCCTCGGGGGCGTTGTCGAGATGGATCCTGGAGAGCAGGGCGCCCGAGATTGCACCGAGCAACAGCAGCAGCGTGAGTGCGAGCACCCCGGAGAGACGAGCGACGGTCATACCGGTGTCCTTGTTCCTTGGTCGATGTCTGACGCGCGCCGGCGTCTGCGGCTGCAGGATACGGCGCCGCGCATCCGTTTCAAGCGCGCATTCGTTGCAACTGATATTTGGCGATGGCTAAGCCGAGCCGCTGCAGCGGGTTGCGGTTGCCGCCGGGACGCCAGGTGATGCTGAGCTTGTTGCGGTAGGCGTCGAAGTGCAGCGCCCGGGGAGCGGTGATCACCCGCCCACGCCCGGTGAGCAGCTTGAGGACCTGGGTCGCGGCGATGCCGGCGCAGAGCTCGCAGGCCATCGGTGTCGAGGGGCCGAGATGGTGGTCGAAGTCCACCGCCTCGGGGGCGACTAGATAACTGCGCTGGAGCATCGCCGGCGACAGCCCGAGGAGGAAGCGGATCAGTTGCTCGTCCTCGTTCCTGCCCTCGAGCTGGAAATAGTCCTCGAAGCTCATCCCCTCGGGCACGAACACCAGTACCGCCGCACCCATGCCGAGTGGCGCGGCGGTGACCGCCGGGATCGCGCGTCGCGCACAGGCGGCGAAGACCTGGCGACGAGCGGTGACGGCGAAGTAGTCGAGGCCGTCGACATAGATGTCGGCGCCGTCGAGGAAGGCGTCGACGTTATCGGTGCTGACCCCATCGGGGAAGGTGCGGAGATCGAGTTCCGGGTTGATGTCGAGCGCCATCTCGGCGACGACGTCGATTTTGGGACGATCGATCGAGCGCAGCGATGCCCCGGCCTGACGGTTGAAGTTGACCAGACCGAAGGTGTCGAAATCGGAGATGTTGAAGGCGCCCACCCCCAGCCGCGTGAGCGTCAGCAGATGGCTGCCGCCGACTCCGCCGAGTCCGGCGATGGCGATCCGTCGATGACGGAAGTGCTGTTGCTCCTGAGGGGTCAGCCAGCCGATGTTGCGGCTGAAGGCAGTGTCAAAGTGGAAGTCGTGTCGGGGCATGGTGATCTCGGCTCGGGTGTCTTTTCGTGCATGACGCGTGTGCGTGCGCTCATGCATTTTGCGCTCTGGAGATAGTGGCGGTCACCTTTGCCCTGCCGTGCTCCTGCAGATTCCACGAGTGCTTTGTGGCTATTTTTACAGAGGGTTGCGTCTCCAGGGTCGTGGTTTCGAGGGTTTTTTCAAGCGCCCGTGTTGAGTTCGTTAGGCCGATCCAGGATGATTGGCGCCCTATGGATTGTTTGTCGTTTCGTGTTTTTTTGTGCCTCGCGATATATTCCGGGGGGGGCAGCGAGGCGCGATCCATCCCATTGAATTCGGTCGTTGGGGGAGAGCGATGACGCGTTCGACGGTATTGCGGAAGTGGTGGTTGATCGCCCTGATCCTGGCCCCGCTCGGGGCCGGCTGTGAGGCCGGGCGTTCTGCCGATGAACTCATGGCCGAGGGCCAGACCGCGCTCGCCGAGGGTGAATGGCGCGCCGCCGTCATCGCCTTCAAGAACCTGCTGCAGGACCAGCCGCAGAATGCCGAGGCGCGCGCCCTGTTGGGCCGTGCCCTGCTGCGTCTGGGGGATGTGGCGGCGGCCCGCCAGGCGTTCGAGCGCGCCCAACGCCTCGGCGCCGAGCCGCTGAGCCTGCAGCCCTGGCTGGCGCTGGCCTGGTTGAGCGAGGGCGAGCATGCGCGCATCGAGGCGCTGACCATCCCCGAGCAGGCCAGTGATGCGTTGCGTGCCGAGCTGTTGGCCATCCAGTCGCAGGCCGCGTTGCTGGCCGGTGACGACGAGGGTGCGGCGACTCGGGCGGAGGCGGCGCTCGCCGCCGATCAGACCTCGCCACGGGCCCAGTTGGCGATGGCCAGGGTCCTCCTCGAGGCCGCGGAGATCGACGCCGCGCGCGCCCTGGCCGAGCAGGCGAGTAGTGCCGAGGACCCGGCGGTCGCCGCTGGGGCCTGGGTGCTGTTGGCCGAGCTGGCACGCGATGCCGGCGACCTGGACGCGGCCGAGGCGGCCTACGGCAAGGCGCTCTCGGCCCCCACCGAGCGGATCCGGGCGCAGCTCGGGCGAACCTATGTGCGTATCCAGGCCGGCAAATTCGAGGTCGCGCAGGCCGACATTGACCGGTTGCGCCGATTGCTCAAGGACAGCCCGTTGGTCGACTATGCGCAGGGGATGCTCGACTACAGCAATCGTGACTTCGCCAGCGCCATCGAGTCGCTCGATGCCGCCCTCGGTGCCAGCCCCGATTTTGCCCCGGCGCTCTATCTCGCCGGCGCCACCCGGCTTGCCCTGAACGAGCCTGAGCTGGCGCAGATCCATCTCCAACGTGCCGTCTCCGAACGTCCCGATGACCTGGCCGCGCGCCGTCTGTTGGCAACCGCGCTGCTGCGTTTGGGGGATGCCCCGGGGGCCGAGCGCCAGGCGCGACAGGTCCTCGAACAACGCCCCGGGGACATCGCGATGATGGACCTGTTGGCCTCGGCGCTGATGCGCCAGGGCAAACGCGACGAGGGGGTCGACTACCTGCGCCAGGTCAAGGCCGAGATCCCGGAGTCGGCCGTGGTCAATGCCCGGCTCGGTGCCGCGTTGCTCGATCAGGGCGATGCTAATGAGGGGCTGCAGGCGTTGCAGGAGGCGATTGCGCGCGATCCCGAGTTCAGCGACGCCAGCGAGCAGCTGATCCTGGGGCTGTTGCGCGGTGGCGACCTGGACGCCGCGCTCGAGGCCGCGCGTGACTATCGCGATCGCGAACCCGACTCGGTACGTGCGCTGGTGCTACTCGGCGCCGTGCATCTGCGCCGCCAGGAGCCGGCGGCCGCCAACGAGGTGTTGCGCGCCGCCCTCGAACGCGAGCCGCACAACCTCGCCGCGCTCAACGGGCTGGCGATGATCCGGCTGGGGGCGGGGGATCTGGCCGGGGCGCGCGCGCAGCTCGAGCAGGGGCTCGGTCATCGTCCCGACAGCGTGCAGCTACTCGTCGCCTTGGCCAAGTTGGCCGTCGCCGAGGACGATCTCGACGCCGCCGCCGAATATCTGCAGCGCGCGCGCGCGAGCGCCCCGGATGCCCTGGAGCCGCAGCTCTATCTCGCCGCCTACCACCTGCGCATCGCCGAGCCCGAGCAGGCGTTGCGGACCGCCACCGCAGCGCGCCAGGACTTCCCGGAGGACCCCCGAGTGTTGCGCCTGCTCGCCGGTGCCGAGCTGGCGCTGCAGCGCTACGCTGGCGCCATCGCCACCCTCGAACGACTCGGCCGGCTCACCCCGGATGATCCGCGGGTCCTGGTCTCGCTGGCCTCGGCACAGCTCGGCGTCGACGATCTGGCCGGTGCCGGTGAGTCGCTGCGGCAGGCCCAACAGCTCGATGCCGAATTCGTGCCGGCACTGCGGGGCTTAGTGCAGTTGGCCATCGTCGAGCGCGATGTCGTGGCCGCCGAGCGCTGGCTGCGCGCGCTGGCCACGCAGCTCGGCGTCGATCACCCCGACACCCTCCTGCTCACCGGGCGGGTGGCGCAGCTCCAAGGCAATGGCGCCGCGGCGCAGGCCGCCTTCACCCGGCTGCTCGGGTCCGGGGATGGTGTCATCGCGCCGGAAGGTCCGCGCTGGCGGGCGGCCGAGCAGCTGATCTCCGGGTATCTGCGCGGCGGTGATCCCGAGGCCGCGCTGGCGGCGGCCGAGCGGCTGGCGGCGCAGCAGCCCGAGGCGGCGCGTGGTCATGTGCTGGTGGGAGAGTTGCTGCAGCAGCTCGGGCGCGACGCGGCCGCCACGCACGCCTGGCGTCTGGCGCTCGAACACGACCCCGGCAATGTCGCGGCCAGCGCCGGGCTGGCCGAGCTGGCGCTGGCCGGGGACGACCTGGCGCAGGCGCAGCGGTTGTTCGAAGCGGCCCATCAGACCCACCCCGAGGCCATCGCTCCCCTGGTCGGGCTGGCACGGGTGGCCCAGCTGCGCGACGATGGCGCCACCGCGCAGGACTATCTCGAGCGCGCCGTGGCGGCCAACCCAACACTGCTCCAGCCACGGCTCTATCTCGCCGCCTTCGCGCTGCGTGCGGGCGATCCGGCTGCGGCACTGGCGGTGCTCGACCCGGTACGCGAGGCCCATCCCGATGACCTCAACCTGCTGGCCCTGAGCGGCGAGGCCGAGCTTGCGCTGGGGCGCTATCAAGAGGCCCGTGCCAGTCTTCAGCGGCTCACTGGGTTGGCGCCGACGGCCAAGTCGTTCGTCGCGCTCGCCTTTGCCGAGGCCGGTCTCGACGCACCGCGGCGGATGGCGCGTGCGCTCGAGGCGGCGCTCGAACTCGACCCCGAGTCGGTGCCGGCGCTCAGCGGGTTGGCGCAGTATGCGATCGTCACCGGCAAGCCCGAGCGGGCCGCCGAGCGCATCGCCGAGCTGCGCGTCTTACTCGGCGCCGAGCACCCCGATGTGCTCGCGCTCGAGGGCCGTCTGGCGCTGCGCCAGGGAGAGTATGCGGTGGCGCAGCAGCGCTTCGGCAAGCTGCTCGAACGCGCCCCGTCCGGGGTCAATCTGCGGCGCTTGGTCCAGGCGCAGTTGGCCGCCGGCACCTCCGATGAGGCGGTCGCGACCATGCTGCGCTGGCTCGACGCCCACCCCGACGACGTCGAGTCGCGTTTCGTGCTCGCCCAGCTCTATCTCGATGAGCTGCAACGGCCCGAGGCGGCGATTGCGCAATTCGAACAGGTGCTCGAGGCCCAGCCCGATAACCTCGTCGCGCTCAACAACCTCGCCTGGCTGCTTCAGGAGCAGGCGCCGGCGCGCGCCCTGAGCCTCGCCCGACGCGCCCACCAACTCGCCCCCGAGGCCGCGCCGATCGCCGATACCCTGGCGGTGTTGCTGTGGCGCGCCGGCGAACTCGACGAGGCGCGCGCGTTGATCGACCAGGCGCTGGCCAGCGCGCCGGACGATGCCACCATGCGTTTCCACAAGGCACGCATCCTCGAAACGGCCGGGGAAATCGATGAGGCCCGGGTGTTGCTCCAGGCGCTGCTGCAGGACACCGAGGACTTTGCCGAGCGCGGGCAGGCCGAGGCGCTGTTGCAAGGATTGGGCGATGGCTGACCTCGCCGCCGCCGAACGGCTGGTCGAGATTGGCTCGACCCGGGGCTGGTGCGAGCAGGCCGCCGAGGTGCTGCGCGAGGCGCTCGCCCCGCGTGGGGTGGCGTGCTGGTCGACGCCGGCGGCGGCACGCGCCGAGGTGGACGAGTGTCTGACCGAGGGGTGGTTGTGCCTCGGCCTGGCCAACGCCGACGAATTGCTCGGCTGGGTCGGGCTCAGGCCGTTGTACGAGCACACCTGGGAGCTGCAACCATTGGTGGTACGCCCCTCGGCGCAGGGGCGCGGGGTCGGGCGCAGGCTCCTCGCCCACCTGGAGCGTCATGCTGCCGCGCGCGGGATCGGCGCGATCCTGCTGGGGGCCGACGACGAGGGGGGCGAGACGAGTCTGTCCGGTGTGCCGGCGGCGACCTTCGATCTCTGTGAGCAGCTGCGCGTGCTGCGCAGCCTGAAACGTCACCCCTTCGTCTTCTATCAACGATGCGGTTATCGGATCGTGGGGATCGTGCCCGATAGCGGCACGGGGTATGCTGATATCTGGCTGTGGAAGCCACTCGTCTGAGCTTGGTGCGAGTGCGGAACTCCCCTCGGTTTTCTGGTATCGTCTGGCCCTCGCCTACGAGTGTCCCGGACCCCTTGGGTCTTCACCGACTGGCCCGGTAACGAACACCACGCGTGCATCATGCCGGGCTCCTCTCGACGGCCGTCGCGCCGTATGGGCCTCCACCCCGGATGCGGATGGAGCGGTCCGCAGGTCCGGGATGGACATCAACAGCGGACGTCCGTGCGGCGTCGCGTTAGGGGTCGGTCCCGCCACTGCGGGTGCCGGGACACGCGATGAGCCGGCGCGCGTTCCCACTGCATATCCGCGAGCACCCATGACCGAATCCAATGCCCTCATCCGCGAGCGTCTCGAGCGCTCGATCCTGATCCTCGACGGTGCCATGGGCACCATGATCCAGCGGCATGGTCTCACCGAGGCCGACTATCGTGGCGAGCGCTTCGCCGATTGGTCCTGCGACCTCAAGGGCAACAACGATCTGCTGGTGCTCACCCAGCCCGAGGTCATCGTCGGCATCCATCGCGCCTATCTCGAGGCCGGTGCCGACATCATCGAGACCAACACCTTCAACGCCACCCGGGTGGCCATGGCCGACTACGCCATGGAGTCGCTCGCCCGTGAGATCAACGTCGAGGCGGCGCGACTGGCGCGTCGCGCCGCCGACGCCTGTTCGACCCCGGAGCGTCCGCGCTTCGTCGCCGGTGTGCTCGGCCCGACCAACCGCACCGCCTCGATCTCGCCCGACGTCAACGATCCGGGCAAGCGCAACATCGACTTCGACACCCTGGTGGCGGCCTATGCCGAGTCGACCCGCGGGCTGATCGAGGGCGGGGCGGACCTGATCCTGATCGAGACCATCTTCGACACCCTCAACGCCAAGGCCGCAGTGTTCGCGGTGCGTCAGGTGTTCGACGAGGACGGGGTGGAGCGCCCGATCATGCTCTCGGGCACCATCACCGACCAGTCCGGGCGCACCCTCACCGGTCAGACCACCGAGGCCTTCTACAATTCGCTGCGTCACGCCGAGCCGCTCTCGATCGGGCTCAATTGCGCGCTCGGCCCGAGCGAGCTGCGCCCCTATGTCGAGGAACTCTCGCGCATCGCCGAGTGCCATGTCTCGGCCCATCCCAACGCCGGGCTGCCCAACGAACTCGGCGGCTACGACCTCGATCCCGAGACCATGGCCGAGCAGGTCTCGGAGTGGGCGCGCAGCGGCTTTCTCAACATCGTCGGCGGTTGCTGCGGCACCACCCCGGAGCACATCCGCGCGATCGCCGCGGCGGTCGCCGGGCTCACGCCGCGGCGCCGTCCCGAGATCGCCCCGGCCTGTCGGCTCTCTGGGCTCGAACCGCTCAACATCGGCGCCGATGGGCTGTTCGTCAACGTCGGCGAGCGTACCAATGTCACCGGCTCGGCGCGCTTCCGTCGGCTGATCAAGGAAGAGGACTACGACACCGCACTGAGCGTGGCGCTCGAACAGGTCGAGAACGGCGCCCAGGTGATCGACGTCAACATGGACGAGGGCCTGCTCGACGCGGTCGCGGCGATGCGTCGCTTCCTCAACCTGGTCGCCGCCGAGCCCGACATCGCCCGGGTGCCGGTGATGGTCGACTCCTCCAAGTGGGAGGTGATCGAGACCGGGCTGAAATGCGTCCAGGGCAAGCCGATCGTCAACTCGATCTCGCTCAAGGAGGGTGAGGAGAAGTTCCTCCACCAGGCGCGGCTGTGCCGGCGCTACGGCGCGGCGGTGATCGTGATGGCCTTCGACGAGGTCGGTCAGGCCGACACCCGCGCGCGCAAGATCGAGATCTGTACCCGTGCCTACCGGCTGCTCACCGAGCAGGTCGGCTTCCCGGCCGAGGACATCATCTTCGACCCCAACATCTTCGCCGTCGCCACCGGTATCGAGGAGCACGACAACTACGCCGTCGACTTCATCGAGGCGGTGGCCGAGATCAAGCGCACCCTGCCGCACGCCAAGATCTCCGGGGGCGTGTCCAACGTCTCCTTCTCCTTCCGCGGCAACAACCCGGTGCGCGAGGCGATCCACGCCGTCTTCCTCTATCACGCCATCCGCGCCGGGATGGACATGGGCATCGTCAACGCCGGCCAGTTGGCGATCTACGACGACCTGCCCGAGGCGCTACGTGAGGCGGTCGAGGACGTCATCCTCAACCGCCGCGCCGACGGCACCGAGCGGCTGCTCGACATCGCCCCCGACTACCAGGCCGGCGGCGGTGGCAACGGCGAGTCGCGCCAGCAGGATCAGGAGTGGCGCAGCTGGCCGGTGGAGAAGCGCCTGGAGCATGCCCTGGTCAAGGGCATCACCGAGTACATCGACGAGGACACCGAGGCGGCGCGTCAGGCCCTGGGGCGGCCACTGGACGTCATCGAGGGACCGCTGATGGCGGGCATGAACCACGTCGGCGACCTGTTCGGCGCCGGCAAGATGTTCCTGCCGCAGGTGGTCAAGTCGGCGCGGGTGATGAAGAAGGCGGTGGCCTATCTGTTCCCCTACCTCGAGGCCGAGCGCGCCGCCTCCGGCGCCGAGGAGCAGCACAACGGTCGTATCCTGATGGCCACGGTCAAGGGCGACGTGCACGACATCGGCAAGAACATCGTCGGCGTGGTGTTGCAGTGCAACAACTACGAGGTGATCGACATCGGCGTCATGGTCCCGGCCGAGACCATCCTCCAGCGCGCCCGCGAGGAGCGGGTCGACATCATCGGGCTGTCGGGGCTGATCACCCCCTCGCTCGACGAGATGGTGCACGTGGCCAAGGAGCTGGAGCGTCAGGGTATGGAGATGCCGCTGCTGATCGGTGGCGCGACCACCTCCAAGCTCCACACCGCAATCAAGATCGCCCCGCAGCGTGAGGCCCCGGTGATCTATGTCCCCGATGCCTCGCGTGCCGTCGGTGTCGCCGCCAGCCTGCTCAGCGAGGGGCTGCGCGAGGGCTATGTCGCCGGCATCCGCGAGGAGTACGCCCGGGTGCGCACCGAGCGTGAGGGCAAGCGCACGGCGCGCAAGGCGATGCCGATCGAGGCGGCACGCACCAACCGCCTCGCGCTCGACTGGGCGGCCTACCAGCCGCCGCGCCCGGCGCTGCTCGATCCCGCGTTCACCGCCCCCGAGGGGCTCGACCTGCGTCTGGAGCGCGTCGGCGACGCGGTGATCGCGGTGATCGAGGACTATCCGCTCGCCGACCTGGTCGGCTGCATCGACTGGACGCCCTTCTTCAAGGCCTGGGAGCTGGCCGGCAAGTTCCCGGCGATCCTCGAGGACGAGGTCGTCGGCAAGGAGGCGAGCGCGCTCTATGCCGAGGCGTTGCCCTTCCTCGACCAACTGGTACGCGAGCGCTGGCTGCGCGCGCGCTGCGTGTTCGGCTTCTTCCCCGCCAACGCCTGGGGCGAGGACGACATCGCGCTCTATGCCGACGAGGCGCGCGGCGAGCCCGAGGTGGTGCTCCACCACCTGCGCCAGCAGATGCTGCGCGCCCAGGACGGCACCCAGCCGAATCTCTGTCTGAGCGACTATCTGGCCCCGCACGACTCGGGTCGGGCCGACTATCTCGGCGCCTTCGCGGTCTCGACCGGGCACGGTATCGAACCGCACCTCGAACGCTTCGCGGCCGATCACGACGACTACAGCGCGATCATGCTCAAGGCGTTGGCCGACCGGCTGGCCGAGGCCTTCGCCGAGCGGCTGCACCAGCTGGTGCGCACCCGCTTCTGGGGCTATGCCCCGGACGAGGACCTCGACAACGCCGCGCTGATCGCCGAGCGCTATCGTGGCATCCGTCCGGCGCCGGGGTACGCCGCCTGTCCCGATCACACCGAGAAGGGCACCCTGTGGCAGCTGCTCGAGCCGGAGCGGCGCATCGATCTCAGCCTCACCGAGAACTATGCGATGTGGCCGACGGCGGCGGTCTCGGGCTGGTATCTCTCGCACCCCGAGTCGCGCTACTTCGGTGTCGGCCGGGTGCAGAAGGATCAGGTCGAGGACTATGCCGCGCGCAAGGGGATGACGCTCGAGGAGGTCGAACGCTGGCTCTCGCCGGTGCTGGGGTATGATAGCTAGGATGAGCAAGACCAATCCCCCCCTGACCCGTACTGGCGCCATCCTGGTCACAGGCCCGGCGCGCAGTGGCAAGAGTGAATGGGCCGAACGCCTGGCCCGCGACTCCGGGCTCGCGGTGACCTATGTCGCCACCGCGCGTCTGGACCCCGATGATGCCGAATGGAACACGCGGATCGACGCGCATCGCGCACGTCGTCCGGCCGAGTGGCAGACCTGTGAGGCCCCCACCGCGCTGGTCGCGGCCCTGGCCGAGCACGACCGTGCCGGGCATTGCCTGCTGGTCGATTCGCTCGGGACCTGGGTGGCCAATCTGCTCGAGGTCGACACCGCGGCCTGGCAGGCCGAGGTCGAGCATCTGCTCGAACAGCTCGGGCGCACCCGTGCGCCGGTGATCCTGGTCGCCGAGGAGACCGGCTGGGGGGTGATCCCGGCCCACCCGCAGGGGCGGCTGTTTCGCGACCGGCTCGGCGCCTTGACCCGTCAGCTCGGGCCGCGTTGCGCGGCGAGCTATCTGGTCAGCGCCGGCCATGCCATCGACCTCTCTCGGCTCGGCATCCCCATCGACTGAGCGACGCGGTGTCCATTGTCCTCTCCATCCCTCGCCGGGTGGCGTGGTGCGTGCTGCTGACGCTGTTGCTCTGCTGGCGCGCGCCGCTCGCCGCCGCCCCTGTCGCGCCGAGCGTGGCCAGCACCGATCTCTGTGCCGACCTGTTACTGCTGAGCATCGCCGCGCCCCGGCAGATCTGCTCGGTCTCGGTACAGAGCCAGCGTGCGGGCTCGCCGCGCGCGGCGCTCGCCGAGCGTTATCCCGGCAATCGGGGGCGCGTCGAGGAGTTGCTCCATCTCAAGCCCGACACCGCCCTGGTCTACAGTGGCTGGGGCGGACGACGCCACGCCGGGCTGCTCGCCGAGCGCGGGGTACGGCTGATCGAGCTGCCCTATCCGCGTGACTGGGACGACTCCCTGGAGACGGCGCGCGCGGTCGCCGAGGCGATCGGGCGCGCCGGGGCCGGGGCCGCGCTCGTCGCCGAGGCGCGCGGGCGGATGCGCGCGCTCGCCGGCCGGCTCGCCGGTCGGCGAGCGCTCTATCTGCGCCCGAGCGGCGGCAGCGCCGGGGCCGGGACCTATGTCGACGGGCTGATGCGTCATCTCGGGCTGGTCAACCTCGCCGCCGAGGCCGGGCACCACGGTTGGGGGCGCTTCCCGTTGGAGCGGCTGGTGAGCAATCCGCCGGATCTCTTCCTGCTCGGCTATTTCGATCGTCGCCAGCCGCCGAGCGCCTCGACCTATGCCCGTCACCCGCTGTTTCGCGAGCAACTCGCGCGCATCCCTGCGGTGCGGGTGCCGGGCGATGCCTGGGGCTGCGGCGGGCTGGAGCTGGTCGAGGCGGCCGAGGCCATCGTCGCTGCGGTCGAGGCGTTGCCAGTCGATGGCGGGGTGGGGCGGTGATGCGCCGGCTGTTCGCGCCCTGGTCGCTGAACCTCGCGCTGTTGGCGCTGCTCGCGCTCGCCAGCCTGCTCTCGCTCGGCTTCGGCGCCGCGCCGCTCACGCCGGGTGAGGTGCTCGCCGGGCTATTCGGTACCGGCAGCGAGGAGCAGCGATTGATCGTGCAGCAGATCCGTCTGCCCCGGGTGGTGCTGGCCTGGCTGGTCGGCGCCGCGCTGGGGGCCACCGGCGCCGCGCTCCAGGGGCTGTTGCGCAACCCGCTGGCCGAGCCGGGGCTGCTGGGGATCTCGGCGAGCGCCGGGCTCGGTGCCGTGCTCACCCTCCACTTCGGCGTCACCGCCATCAGCCTGTGGTTGTTGCCGGGAGCGGCGATGCTGTTCGCGCTGCTCGCCACCCTGGCGCTCTATCTGCTCACCCGGCGTGGTGCCAGTAACCTGACACTGATCCTCGCCGGGGTGGCGCTCTCGGCGCTCGCCGGGGCGCTGACCTCGCTGGCGCTCAACCTCGCGCCCAACCCGGCCAACGTCCAGGACATCGTGCTCTGGCTGCTCGGCTCGATCAGCGACCGCAGCTTCGACGACGTGCTGCTGGCGCTGCCCTTCGTGGTGGTGGGGCTCATGCTGCTGCTGGCCACCGCGCCGGCGCTGGAGGTGCTCGCCCTCGGCGAGGCCGAGGCGGCGAGCCTGGGGGTCGACCTGGCGCGGCTGCGCGGGCTGATCGTGCTCGGCGCGGCGCTGGCAGTGGGCTCGACCGTGGCGGTGAGCGGTACCATCGGCTTCGTTGGCCTGGTGGTGCCGCACCTGCTGCGTCGGTTGGTGCATCACCGTCCCGGCGCACTGCTGGTGCCGAGCGCGCTCGGCGGCGCGCTGCTGGTGTTGGTCGCCGACATCGCGCTGCGCCTGCTCGACACCCCGCGCGAGCTGATGCTCGGGGTGGTCACCGCGCTGGTCGGCGCGCCCTTCTTCCTGGCGCTGGTGCTGCGCTCGCGGGGGGCGCCGGGATGAGCCTGCTGAGGGTGGAGGGGCTGGAGGTCCGGGTCGGCGCGCGGGTGCTGCTGCGCGAGGTCGCGCTCGCCCTGGAGGCCGGCGAGCTGCTCGGGGTGGTCGGTCCTAACGGCTCGGGCAAGAGCACCCTGGTCAAGGCGATCGCCCAATTGCTGCCGCATCGCGGTGCGGTGTGGCTCGACGGTGATTCGCTGGCGCGGCTGTCGGCGCGCCAGCGGGCGCGGCGGTTGGCCTATCTCGGTCAGGACGACGGGGTGCGCTGGCCGACCTCGGTAGCCGACCTGGTCGCGCTCGGGCGCCATCCCTGGCAGTCCGGCGGCTGGGGCGGGGCCTCGGCGGCGCGTGATCGCGAGGCCGTCGAGCGCGCACTCGACGCCGCCGAGGTCGAGGCGCTGCGCGAGCGCCGGCTCGACACCCTCTCCGGCGGTGAGCGCGCGCGCGCCAGGCTGGCGCGCGCGCTCGCCGTCGAGGCGCCGCTGCTGCTCGCCGACGAGCCGATCGCCGCCGCCGATCCGCGTCACCAGCTACGTATCATGGAGCTGTTGCGCGCGCACTGCACACGCGGTGCCGGGGTGGTGCTGGTGCTCCACGACCTCACCCTGGCCAGCCGCTTCTGCGATCGCCTGCTGCTGCTCCACCAGGGGCAGGTGCTGGCGCAGGGACGGCCCGAGCAGGTGCTCGATGCGGCCAAGCTACGTACGGCCTATGGCATCGAGGTGCTGGGCGGCAGCCACCAGGGCGAGCGTTATCTCATCCCGTGGCGGTGTGTCGAGACCGATTGAGTGGTCGTCCTGTGTGCTCAGTCGGTGCTGGCGGCGATGGCTAGGGTAATTGCCTTGCTGGCAGGGTCGCGGTAGATCTGGCGCGGCAGCAGCAAGCGTGTGCCGCCTGCGGCGTACAGCGCGGCGGCCTCGGCCACGCTCGGGGTGGCCACCGCGTTGGCCACTCGGGCCGAGCCGTTTGGCACCTCGATCTCGGCCAGTTGTGCGGCCGCGAGGCCGAGCAGCGGCCAGCCGCGCGCGGCGGCGAGCGCGCGTAGCGCTGGCTCGGCGCACTTGTGTTCGAGGCTGGCGAGGGCACGCACCTCGATCGCGCCGAGTGGCCCGAGCGCGGCGTCGATGGCAGACTCCAGGCTCGCGCGCGCCACGCCGCGCTGGAAACCCACCCCGATCGTGATCGCCCGTCCGGATTCAGCCATGTCGAACGCCCCCGTCCACCACTGTCCCGCACTCTTCCTCAGCGCCTGCTCCTCGGGGCAGGGCAAGACCACCCTGGTCGCCGCGCTGGCACGTCATCATCGTCGTCAGGGCAGGCGGGTGCGGGTGTTCAAGATCGGACCGGACTTCCTCGACCCGATGATCCACGCCCGCGCCAGTGGTGCCGAGGTCGAGCCGCTCGATCTGTGGATGGTCGGCGAGGCGGCATGCAAGGCCAAGCTCCATGCCGCCGCCGGCGCCTCCGACCTGATCCTGGTCGAGGGCGCGATGGGGCTGTTCGACGGCACCCCCTCGGGCGCCGACCTGGCTGCGTGCTTCGGGCTGCCGGTGGCGGCGCTGATCGACGCCCGCGGCATGGGCCAGACCTTCGGCGCGCTGGCGCTGGGGCTGGCGAGTTACCGCCCCGGGCTGCGCTTTGCCGGGGTCGCGGCCAACCAGGTCGCCAGCGCCCGTCACGCCGAGATGATCGCCGCCGGGATGCCCGCGACCGTGCCCTTCCTCGGCGCGCTGCCGCGCCTGGCCGAGGCGGCGCTGCCGAGCCGTCACCTGGGACTGGTGCAGGCCGCCGAGATCGCGGATCTCGAGCGTCGTCTCGACGCCGCCGCCGAGCAGATCGCCGACAGCGCCCTGGCGCGCCTGCCCGAACCGGTCGCCTTCCATGCCCCGGCGGCGCTCGATCCGCCGCCCCGGCTGCTCGCCGGGCGCCGGATCGCGGTGGCGCGCGATGCGGCCTTCTCCTTCCTTTATGCCGACAACCTGCGCCTGCTGGAGACGCTGGGCGCCGAGCTTGTCTTCTTCTCGCCGCTGGTCGATGCCGGGGTGGAGGCCGATGCCGTCTATCTGCCCGGCGGCTACCCGGAGCTGCACCTCGACCGGCTCGCTGCCAACCGGGCTATGCACCGGGCGCTGCGCGCCCATGTCGAGGCCGGGAGGCCGCTCTACGCCGAGTGCGGCGGCATGCTCTATCTGCTCGAGCGGTTGGTCGACAAGGCCGGTCAGGGTGCCCGGCTCGCCGCGCTGTTGCCGGGCGAGGGGCGGATGCAGCAGCGTCTCGCCGGGCTGGGGATGCAGGCGCTCGGCGGGCTGCGCGGTCATAGCTTCCATCACTCGACGATGCAGGGCGCGCCTGCGCCGGCGGCCTTTGGCACCCGGCAGCGCGATGGCGCCGAGGGCGAGCCCTTCTATCGTCACGGCCCGATCCGTGCGAGCTACCTGCATCTCTATTTCCCTTCTTCACCGCGCGAGGCTGCAGCGCTCTTTCTCCCCGATGCGGGCGGTGCGGTGGAGACGATGGCGCCGTAGCTGGCCTGGTCGCGGCCCTCGCGCTTGCTGCGATAGAGCGCGCGGTCGACGGCCTCGATCAGGTTGTATTTGTCGACTGCCTCGGTCTGCCCCTCGGTGCTGACGACCCCGAGACTGATGGTGATGTGCAGGCTGTCGCCGGGGATCGGGAACGCGCCCCGGGCGATGTGTCGGCGCAACCGCTCGGCGAGCGTCATCGCCTGGGTCCGGCCGGTCTCGGGGAGGATGATCAGGAACTCTTCGCCGCCGTAGCGTGCGAGTAGATCGGTCTGGCGGATCGCCTCGCGACAGCGCTCGGTGAGGGTGCGCAGTACTTGGTCACCGGCCTGGTGACCATGACGATCGTTGACCTGCTTGAAGTGGTCGATGTCGAGCAGGATGAGCGATAGTGGGCGTTCATAGCGCGCGGTGCGCGCCAGCTCCAGGTCAAGCACCTCTTGCATGTGGCCATGGTTGAAGGCCCCGGTGAGCGCGTCGCAGCGCGAGCGGGCAAGCAGTGCCTTCTGTTCGAGCAGCGCGGCGATGATCGGACGCAGGGTGATGACAGTGAGCAGATAGATCGCCGCCGTCGAGGCCAGGATGGCCAGCAGCAGCGGTAGGGTCTGGCGCTCGATCGGGCGGTTGTGCTGCACCTCGTCGACGACCACCAGCACGCGCCAACGCGGGTCGTCGGCGAGACGGCGCTGGGCGAGTGTGAAGCCTGGGGGTAGGGCCTCGCCGGTGCGCGCGCGCCGCAGTGCCTCTGCCATGGGTGCGGTGGTGTCGCTGGTCGACCAGTAGCCAGCGGTGTTGGTGCCGAAGGCCAGCGCCAGTCCCATCGCCGGCCGACCCTGGCGGTCGACGGCCTGGTGCAGTCGGTGATCGCGCATGATCAGTAGATCGGTGCCGATGTACTGGGCGTGACGGTCGAACAGCGGTGAGCAGTAGTAGAGCTGGTGTTGTCTGGAGTCGGCGGCGAGGAGGTGGACCTGTTTGCCTGACCGCTTGGCGCAGCTGGTCGCGTATCGTGCTGGCGCTTGGGTCCCGGCGCTGTAGAGGTGGCTGCCGTCGGGGGCGTAGCGTGTCACCGAGATCAGGTCCTGGTGTGCGGCGACGGCATCGGCGAGTTTGGCGCGGCTGAAATCGATCAGCGCCTCACGGCCGATCTCGCCCCGCAGATAGGCCGTCTGGCGCTGGCGGATGGCGCTGCGGCTGGCGACCTGGCGGGCGATGTTGCGCTGATCGCTGAGGATGTTGCCGATCAGTGCGCTGCTCTCGCGCAGCTGGAAGGCGATGCGCTCGTCGTGGATCGTCCATAGATGCTGGATCAGTGGCTGCATCCCCAGCAGGTAGAAGTTGGCGCCCAGCAGGGCCACGGCGAACCCGACGATGGCATAAATGTTGTGGATGTTCTGACGGTGTCGCATCCGAACTCAGGCGGTCGCTGGCAGGACCCGGCGGGTGCGGCCGGTGTCGATCATTGCTCGGGTTTGACGGCGCTCAACAGGGTCACCGGCATCGCCGTGCGCCAACCGTCGAAGGCGCCGAGTGGGCTGGCGTGGGCCACCGAGAGCCGGGTCAGCTCGCCGCCGATGCGTCCGCGCAGCTCGACCAAGAAGGCCTCGCTCTGCAGGGTGACGGCATTGGCCACCAGCCGCCCGCCGGGCTTGAGCGCCGCCCAGCAGCGCTCGGCGACCCCGGCGCGGGTCAGGCCGCCGCCGATGAAGATCGCATCCGGCGCGGCCAATCCGTCGAGCGCCTCGGGCGCGCGCCCGGCCACCAGCACCAGGTCCGGCACCCCGAGCGCCTCGCGGTTGGCGGCGATCAGCGCCTGCCGCCCTGCGTCGGCCTCGATGGCGATGGCGCGCGCCGTCGGCTCGGCGCGCAGCCACTCGATGCTGATCGAACCGCTGCCGGCGCCGACGTCCCACAGCAACTCGCCGGGCAGCGGTGCGAGCCGTGCCAGAGTGGCGGCACGCACGTCGCGCTTGGTGAGCTGGCCGTCGTTGGCGAAGGCTACGTCGGGCAGCGCGCTGCGGCGTGAGTACGATTGCCGGCCGGCCTCGGGGCGACACTCCAGCGCGATCAGGTTGAGCCGGGCGCACTGCTCGATCGACCAATCGGTGGCGCGCCCCTGCAGGCTGCGCTCGGCCGGACCGCCGAGGTGCTCGAACACCGTCAGCTGGCTCTCGCCATAGCCGCGCGCCACCAGCTCGGCGGCGAGCGCGGCAGGGGTGGCGCCGTCGGCCGAGAGCACCAGCAGCCGCGCCCCCGGGGCGAGGTGCAGGTTGACCCGGGCGAGCGGCCGACCGTGCGCGGGCACCACGGTGATCTCGTGCAGCGCCCAGCCGAGTCGGGCGGCGGCGAGCGAGATCGAGGAGGGCGCCGGCAGTACCCGCAGCGCCGCGGCGCCGAAGCGTGCCGCGAGGCTCGATCCCGCACCGTAGAACATGGGGTCGCCGCTGGCGAGCACGCAGACCGCTCGTCCGCGCAGCGCCTCGAGCTGGGGATAGGCGTCGCTGAAGGGGCTGGGCCAGGGGCGCAGCGCCTGCCCCGGTCGCGGCTCGATCAGGCCGAGGTGACGCGCGCCGCCGAAGATCACCTCGGCCCCGGCGATCGCCGCACGCGCTGCCTCGCCGAGCCCGGCGAGGCCCTCCTCGCCGATGCCAACGACGGTCAGCCAGGGGCTGGTGGGGGAGGGGGAAGCGAGGGTCGGGTCGGTCATCGCGGGCTCGGTCGGTCGGGGTGGATGTGCGGCGGCGCTGGAGTGGCCGCCCGCTGGCGCAGGCATTATAATCAATCTTTTGCTGAACATGCCTTCCTCTTCCCCCAGGCAGACCACCCTCGGCCATGGCTTGTTCGCCGGGACCCTGAGCGGTTCCGGCCCCTCCCGTCTTGCCGCTCGATAGAGATTTGCGATGATCGAATACAACCGCGACGCCCACGACATCTACCGCCAGTCCTTCGCCATCATCCGTGCCGAGGCGAACCTCTCACGCATCCCCGCCGACCTCGAGAAGGTCGCGGTGCGCGTGGTCCATGCGTGTGGCATGCCCGACGTGGTCGAGGACCTGCTGTTCTCAGAGGGCGCCGGGCGCGCCGGGCGCGCCGCGCTCCAGGGCGGTGCCCCCATCCTCTGCGACAGTCGCATGGTCTCCGAGGGCATCACCCGGGCGCGGATGCCGGCCGACAACCCGATCATCTGCACCCTTCACGACCCGCGCGTGCCGGAGCTGGCGCGCGAGCTGGGCAACACCCGCACCGCCGCCGCGCTGGAGCTGTGGCGCCCGCACCTGGAGGGGGCCGTGGTGGTGGTGGGCAATGCCCCGACGGCACTGTTCCGTCTGTTCGAGATGCTCGATGCGGGCGCGCCGCGCCCGGCGCTGATCCTCGGCTTCCCGGTCGGCTTCGTCGGCGCCGCCGAGTCCAAGGAGGCGCTCGCCGCCGACAGTCGCGGCGTGCCCTACATCGCCCTGCGCGGACGGCGGGGCGGCAGCGCCATGGCGGTGGCGGCGGTCAACGCCCTTGGCAGCGAGCACGAGTGAACGACATGGGCAAGGGCCGTCTACTCGGCCTGGGCATCGGCCCGGGCGATCCTGAACTGCTCACCCTCAAGGCGCTGCGCCTGCTGCGCACCGCGCCCGTGGTGGCCTACTACATCGGCAAGGGCAAGCGCGGCAACGCGCTCGCCACCATTGAGCCACACCTCTGCGAGACCCAGGAGCGCCTGGCGCTGGTCTATCCGGTGACCGGCAAACGCCCGCCGCCGCCCTACGACTACGAGGGGGTGATGCGCGCCTTCTACGACGAGTCGGCCGCGCGCATCGCCGATCACCTCGACGCCGGGCGCGATGTCGCCGTCGCCTGCGAGGGCGATCCCTTCTTCTACGGCGCCTTCATGTACCTGCATGACCGCCTCGCCGAGCGCTATCCGGTCGAGGTGGTGCCCGGCATCTGCTCGGTGATGGCCAGCGCCTCGGTGCTGCGCACCCCGCTGGTCTATCGCGACCAGTCGCTGCAGGTGATCGCCGCCACCCTCCCCGAGGCGGAACTGGAGGCGCGGCTTGCCGGGGTCGAGGCCGCGGCGATCATGAAGCTCGGCAGCAACTTCGCCAAGCTGCGCCGGGTGCTCGAGCGCCTCGGCATCGCCGAGCGCGCGCGCTATGTCGAGCGCGCCACCATGGACGGCGAGCGGGTGCGTCCCTTTGCCGAGGTCGAGCCCGAGCAGGTACCGTACTTCTCGATGGTGTTGATTCCCGGCGAACGCTGGCAGGGGGCATGATGGAACGAATCGAACAGGGACCGCTGCTGCTGGCCACGAGCGCGCAGGGACGAGTGACGGCCGCGCGCATTGCCGCCGCCTGTGACGACATCAACCCGCACCCGTGCGCGTTCTCGACCGAGTCCGAGCTAGGCTGCGACGAGGCGCTGCGTGAGTGCTATCGCGCCGGGTTGCCGTGCGTGGTGCTCGGCGAGGTCGGTGCCGTGGCCGTGACCCTGGCGCCGCTACTCGATGCCCGTGGCGATCACGCCGGCGCGGTGGTGGTGGTCGCCGAGGACGGCTCGGCGGTGGTGCCGTTACTCGGCGCCACGCGTGGCGCCGACGCCCTAGCCGGGCGCGTTGCCGAGGTGCTCGGGGTGCGCGCGGCGGTCACCGCCGTCGAGTCGCCATGTCCACGTCCGGGGCGGCTCGCGGTGGTCGGGCTAGGCCCGGGGTCGCGCGCGCTGATGGCCCCGGCGGCGCGGCTCGAACTCGAACAGGCGCAGGACATCATCGGCTACAACACCTATGTCGAGATGGCCGGTCCCTTCCGCGCCGATCAGGTCATCCACGGTTCGGACAATCGCTGCGAGATGGATCGCGCCCGCGCCGCCTTCGCGCTGGCCGCCGAGGGGCGCCATGTGGTGGTGGTCTCCTCCGGCGATCCCGGCATCTTCGCCATGGCCACGGCGGTGCTCGAGGCGCTCGAGGTGCACGCCGAGCCGGCCTGGCACGCGGTGGAGCTGGCGGTGGTGCCGGGGATCTCGGCGGCGCAGGCCGCTGCCGCACGCATCGGCGCGCCGCTCGGTCACGACTTCTGCATCATCTCGCTCTCCGACAACCTCAAGCCGTGGTCGCAGATCGTCCACCGGCTGGAGCTGGCCGCCCGCGCCGACCTGGTGATCGCCTGCTACAACCCGATCTCGCGGGCGCGGCCCTGGCAGCTCGGTGAGGCGCTGGCGGTGCTGCGCGGGGTGCGTGACGCCGACACCCCGGTGGTGCTCGGTCGCGACGTCGGGCGTCCCGCCGAGCGGGTGCGGGTGACCACCCTGGGCGCGCTCGACCCGCAAGCGGTCGACATGCGCACCGTGGTGATCGTCGGCTCCTCCCAGACCCGCCACTTCAGCGCCCCCGAGGGTCGCGACTGGGTCTATACCCCGCGCTGGTATCCGCAACCGGCCGAGCAGGACTGAACCTGCCGACGGCAGATGTCGCCACTGCGGGCGGCGTCTGCCTCCACACGATCGCCTGCAGTGACCGCTCAGTGCTCGGGCGGGTGGTCGAGCTTGCGTTCGAGCCAGGCGAGTGCCTCGTCGACCCGCGCCACCGTGGGGCGTTGCGGGCGCGGCGGTCGGCGGCGCATCACCACCTCGATACCGCGCTCGCGCGCCGCGGTGAGCTTGGCCGCGGTGGCGGTGCCGCCGCTGTTCTTGCAGACGATGGTGTCGATGCGGTGCTCGGCGAGCAGGGCGCGTTCGTCCTCCAGGCCGAAGGGGCCGCGCGCGAGCAGCAGCTCGGCGTCGGCGAAGGGCGGCATGGGATCGGGTGCGCTGACCGCGCGGATCAGGAAGTGGATGTCGTCGAGCCCGGCGAAGGGCGCGAGTTCCTGGCGACCGAGCGCGAGCAGCACGCGTCGCGCGCCGCGCGCCAACAGGCGCGCGCGCGCGCCCTCCCAGTCGTCGGCCTCGAACCACTGGTCGCCGGGCTGCGGCTGCCACGCCGGGCGCTCGATACGTAGCAGCGGTACCGCGGCGGCGGCACAGCCGACGTGGGCGTTCCAGCCCATCGCAGCGGCGAAGGGATGGGTGGCGTCGATCACCGCATCGGCCTGGACCGTCAGCAGGAAGTCGGCCAGCCCCTCGGCGCCGCCGAAGCCGCCGACCCGGGTCTCGCCGGCGGGTAGCCTGGGGTTGTCGGTGCGCCCGGCCAGCGAGCTGATGACCCGCACGCCGGGGCGTGAGGCCAGCGCCTCGGCCAGCGCATAGCCCTCGGTGGTGCCACCGAGGATGATCACCGTCGCCCTCATCGTGCCTGCCCGCCCTGCCAGCGTTCCTCGTGGATCAGGTCGTCGAGCGCAGCGCGCTCGAGCCAGCCGGCGCTCTCCAGCTCGGGGCGCTCGTGGAAGAAGCGCACATAGCCGACACAGAGATAGGCAATCACGTCGATATCCTCGGGGATGGCGAGGATCTCGCGCAGCCGCTGATGGTGGATGATGCTCACCCAGCCGACGCCGATGCCCTCGGCGCGCGCGGCGAGCCACAGGTTCTGGATGGCGCAGACGCTGCTGTAGAGGTCCATCTCGGGGTTGGCGGTGCGCCCGATCACCACCGGGCCGTGACGGCTACGGTCGCAGGTGACGCAGATCCCCAGCGGCGCCTCGAGGATGCCCTCGAGCTTGAGACCGCGGTAGGTCTCGCGCGATGCGGGGTCGAACTGCTCGGCGGCCTCGGCGTGGGCCTGGGCGAAGGCCGCCTTGATCTCGGCGCGGGTGTCGCGGTCGCGCACCACCACGAAGTCCCAGGGCTGCATGAAACCGACGCTCGGCGCGTGATGGGCGGCGGCGAGCAGACGGCGCAACACCGGCTCCGGGACCGGCTCGGGGAGGAACTCGCGGCGCACGTCGCGCCGCGAGAAGATCGCCTTGTAGACCGCCTCGCGTTCGCTGTCGGTGAATGCCCATTGGTTGTGCGCCAAGGCTCTGTCCTCCTTATCGTGCTGTGGTGGTGGGAGGCCGGATGACGGTTGGATGACCGTACGGCGCGCGGATTATACCCGGGGTCGAGCGCTGGTGCGGCGATGACGCGCGCGATCCCGGCGCGCAAGGGGCATGGGTCAGTTCGGTGGCTTCCAGCAGCCAGCAGCCAGCAGCCAGCAGCCAGCAGCCAGCAGCCAGCAGCCAGCAGC
>NZ_JAAXKX010000025.1 GCF_012276755.1 Marichromatium bheemlicum
AAAGAACACGAAGGTGAATTTTTTTCTTCTTGCTTCTCCCGCGGCTCGGCAAGCCAAGATCGCTGAATGGCCGTGCTCAAGTAACCAGAGCGCATGTAATCCACTGATAACTAGCTGCTTTCGAGCGCCTTTGCGTACTTTGCGACTTTGCGGTTCAACATCCTGGCCGCTGGCCGCTGGCCGCTCACTCCCGTCACGCGGCGTATAATCGACCGAATCCGCATTCGTGAAGGTTGCCGCGATGTCCGTGCCCGCTTTCCCTCGCCTGTTCATGGTGTTCGTCCGCGTCGCGTGGGGGCGTGCTGATGGGTGAGGTCGGGGAGGCGGTCTGCGCCGGGGTGCGGCTGGTCGCGACCGCGGCGGGCGATCTGCTCGCCCGGATCGAGACCCCGCTGGCCGAGGCGTTGGTCTCGGTCCGCCGGGCCCAGGTGCTCGCCTACCGACCGCGCGGTTGCGCCGAGGATCTGCTGTTCGTCGGCAGTCGCACCGCCTTCCGTCCCGGGCGCGAGCGCATGGGCGGGGTCCCGCTGTGCTGGCCCTGGTTCGGGGTCGATCCGGACGGCGGTCCGATCCACGGTTTCGCCCGCACCGCCGACTGGCGGCTGTGCGACTGCGCGCCCCAGCCCGACGGAGCGGTGCGGCTGCGCCTGGTGCCTGAGCCTGCGACCCTCGCCGCCTGGCCGTACCCCTGCGCGCTCTTGCTGGAGATCCGTGTCGGGGCGACCCTGGGGGTGACCCTGGAGACCCGTAACGAGGCCGATCACCCCTGGACGCTTACCCAGGGGCTGCATACCTATCTGCGCGTCGGCGCGCCTGACCGGGTTCGCTTGCACGGGCTCGATGGTCGGTGTTATCTGGACAAGGCGCGGGGCGCGCCGGTCGCGCCATGTCGGCAGCAAGGTCCGGTGAGCGCCGGCGGCGAGGAGGTCAATCGTATCTATCTCGACGCCCCCGGTCCGCTGTGGCTCGACGACCCGGTGCTGGGGCGACGCATCCGGGTGCGCGCGCGCGGCAGCCGCACCTGGGTGGTGTGGAACCCGGGCGCGACCGAGATCCACCGTTTTGCCGACGACCTCGCGCCCGAGGACGCGCACCGCTTCCTCTGCGTGGAGACGGTCAACACCGCCTCCGAGACCCTCAACCTGGCGCCGGGCGCGGCAAGCCGCATCGGTGCCGACTACCAGATCGAGACCCTGTAGCGCCGATGAGCCAACCGATGAGCACCGAACCCGTCACCGAGAGTCACTGGCAGGACTGGCTGGCCTGGGCCGCCGAGACGGGTGTCGAGGTGCCCGATACCCCCGTCTTCGCGCGCGCCCGCGCTGCGGTGTGGGACGGCAGCGAGTTCGTCGCGCTGGAGGTACAGCGTCACCCCGAGATGTTCGCCGAGCTGCTGGCCAGCGGCGATCTCTTCCGCACCTATGGGCCGGGGGATCTCGATCGCGCGTTGACCCAAGCGCTCGCCGGGGTCGACGACGAACAGGCGCTGGCGCGCGCGCTGCGGCTGTTCCGGCGCCGCGAGCAGGTGCGCATCGTGTGGCGTGATCTCAGCGGCGAGGGCGCGCTCGAGGAGGTGCTCGAGGACCTCTCCGAGCTTGCCGACTGCTGTATCCGGCAGGCGCTCGCCAAGCTCCAGACGTGGACCCGGGCCGAGCTGGGCGTGCCCTGCGATGCCGAGGGTCGCGCCCTGGAGATGGTGGTGCTGGCGATGGGCAAGCTCGGCGCGCGTGAGCTCAACCTCAGCTCCGATATCGATCTCATCTTCGCCTTCCCCGAGCGCGGCGAGGTCCGTGACGGGCCGCGCGCGCTCAGCAACGAGCAGTTCTTCACCCGGCTCGGTCAGCGCCTGGTGCAGGCGCTCGGTCAGCAGACGGTCGATGGCTTCGTGTTCCGCGTCGACACCCGACTACGCCCCTTCGGCGATTCAGGTCCGTTGGCGATGTGTTTCGACGCCATGGAGGATTACTACCAGTCGCAGGCGCGGGAGTGGGAGCGCTACGCGATGATCAAGGCTCGGCCGGTGTGTGGTGACACCGAGGACATCGCCCTGCTCGAGGCGATGCTGCGCCCCTTCGTCTACCGCCGCTATCTCGACTTCGGCGCGATCGAGTCGCTGCGTGAGCTCAAGCGACTGATCGCCAAGGAGCTGTATCGGCGTGGCATGGATGCCAACATCAAGCTCGGTCCTGGCGGTATCCGCGAGATCGAGTTCATCGGTCAGGCCTTCCAGCTGGTGCGCGGGGGGCGCGACCCCGAGCTGCAGATTCGCCCGATCCGCGAGGTGCTGGCGCTCCTCGAGGTGCGCGAGCTGTTGCCGGCCGAGGCGGTCCGCGAACTCGATGACGCCTACTGTTTTCTGCGTCGGGTCGAGAACCGGCTGCAGGCCTGGCGCGACCGCCAGACCCACACCCTGCCCGAGGAGCCGCTGGCGCGCGAGCGGCTGGCGCGGTCGATGGGCTTTGTCGATTGGGCGGCCTTCGCGCCGGTCCTGGCGGCGCATCGTGATCGGGTACAGCGTCACTTCGACGAGGTCTTCGCACCACCGAGTGGTGAGGACCAACCCGCCGACCACGAGCACGAGGACCAGCTGGCGGCGCTGTGGCGCGGCGAGTACGACCGTGAGCGGGCCTTGGTGGTGCTTGCTGAGTCCGGTTTCTTCAGCCCTGAGTCGGCACTGGCGCATCTCGACGCCTTTCGCGATACCACCGAGCGTAAGGTGAGCCGTCGTGGCAGTGAGCGTCTGGCACAGTTAATGCCACTGGCGTTGCCGATCGTGGCCGCCAGTGAGCACGCCGACCTCGCCCTGGAGCGAGTGTTGCGGCTGCTCGAGGCGGTGATGCAGCGAACCTCCTATCTAGCGATGCTGGTCGAACATCCCTGCATCATTGCGCAGCTGGCGCGTCTGGCCGGGATGAGCCCCTGGTTCACCGATCGACTGGCACGCCAGCCGCTCCTGCTCGATGAGATGATCGACCCGCGTCGGCTCTATGCGCCACTGCGCCGTGAGGAACTCGACGAAGAACTCGATGTGCTGCTCGGCCCGCTCGACCCCGAGGACCTCGAACAGCAGATGGAGCGGCTGCGCCAGTTCGCACAGGGCAATATGTTGCGCGTCGCCGCCGCCGACCTCACCGGGGTGATCCCGTTGATGGTGGTCAGCGACTATCTCACCGAGATCGCCGAGGTGACCCTGGCGCGCGCGCTCGACCTGACCCTCGCCCACCTCTGGGCGCGCCACGGTCGTCCCACCGCGATGCCTGGGGCAGGATCGGGCTTCCTGGTACTCGGTTACGGCAAGCTCGGCGGCATCGAGCTTGGCTATGGCTCCGATCTCGACCTGGTGTTCATCCACGCCAGCGAGTCGATGACCGCGATGACCGATGGTGCGCGCGAGATCAGCAACGAACAGTTCTATGGTCGTCTCGGCCAGCGCCTGATCCATCTGCTGACCACCCGGACCCCGGCCGGTATCCTGTACGAGGTCGACATGCGGTTGCGTCCGGACGGTGGTAAGGGGATGCTGGTGCGCTCGATCGGGGCCTTTGCCCGCTATCAGGCCAACGACGCCTGGACCTGGGAGCACCAGGCACTGGTCCGTGCCCGGCCGGTTGCCGGTGACCCCGAGCTAGCGCAGCGCTTTCTCGAGGTGCGCCGCGAGATCCTGTGTCAGCGCCGCGATCCCGAGCGGCTGCGGTGCGATGTGCGCGAGATGCGCGCGAAGATGCGTGCCAATCTCGATCGTAGCGGTGGCGGACGTTTTGACCTCAAGCAAGGTCCAGGCGGTATTGCCGATATCGAGTTTATGGTTCAATACTCCGTACTGCGCTGGGCTGCCGATCATCCGGAGCTCGCCGATTGGACCGACAACGTCCGCCTGCTCGAAACCCTGGCACGCATCGACCTGCTGCCAGGAGACACCGCTGAGAATCTCGCCGAGGCCTACAAGGTCTTACGTGCCGCCTATCATCGCAGCGCCCTGCAGGAACAGCCCAAAACCATCGCCGACGACCAGTTGCTGGACGAGCGGGCGCGGGTGCGGGCGCTGTGGTGCGAGCTGATGGGGGAGTGCGACTAGCGGGCCGCCCACGCATCCCATACCCTGAGCCCTGATGCCGGACTACCGGCGCTCGGGCGGGCATCTTCGCCTGCCCCGAGGTGCTCGGGGGAACGTCCGGCGACGCAGTTGTCGCCGTTTCGACCGACGGCTGGAGCCCGTCGGGCTATCGACCGATCCGGCGCACAGGGATGGTGCCGCGGATCGGGATCTTGCGGGCGCGCCGCGGTTCCGTCGCCGGGCGCAGGACCGACAGACGCGCCAGTCATTGGGGTGTCGAGACGACCCGACCGAGTCGGGTATCGCCGCGCACATGTGTTATCAGGGTTCGTGCCACGGACCGATCCGGGGGCCCGGACCCTCATTATGGTGACTGACCCCATGCGGGGGCCGGTCGATACGGAGCAGAATATGACGACGATGGCGGACCGCGACGGTCTGATCTGGCTGGATGGTGAGATGGTGCCCTGGCGCGAGGCCCAGACTCACGTACTGACCCATACCCTGCACTACGGCATGGGTGTCTTCGAAGGGGTTCGCGCCTATCAGACGGATCGGGGCACGGCTATCTTCCGGCTCCAGGACCACACCAACCGGCTGTTCAATTCGGCGCACATCCTCGGCATGGAGATGCCCTGGGATCGTGACACCATCAATGAGGCGCAGCGCGCGGTGGTGCGTGAGAACGGTTTCGAATCGGCCTATCTGCGCCCGATGTGCTTCTACGGACCGGAGGGGATGGGGCTGCGTGCCGACAATCTCAAGGTGCACTGTGTGGTCGCCGCCTGGCCTTGGGGCTCCTACCTGGGTGAGGAGAACATGCGCAACGGCATCCGTGTGAAGGTCTCCTCCTTCACCCGCCATCACGTCAACATCACCATGTGCCGGGCCAAGGCCAACGGCAACTACATGAACTCGATGCTGGCGCTCCAGGAGGCGCAGCGTGACGGTTACGACGAGGCGCTGCTGCTCGACGCCTCGGGCTGTGTGATGGAAGGTAGTGGCGAGAACGTCTTCATCGTCCGCGACGGCGTGCTCTACACCCCGGACCTGACCTCGGCGCTCGACGGTATCACCCGTCGTACCGTGATCGCCCTGGCCAAGGCGTTTGGTATCGAGGTGGTGGAGAAGCGCATCACCCGCGACGAGGTCTATATTGCCGACGAGGCCTTCTTCTCCGGCACCGCCGCCGAGGTGACTCCGATCCGCGAGGTCGATGGCCGGGCGATCGGCGCCGGTACCCGTGGGCCGGTCACCGAGCGACTGCAGTCGGCCTACTTTGAACTGGTCCATGGCCGCGACGAGGCCCGTGCCGACTGGCTGACCCTGGTCTGAGTGCAATCTGCGTCGCGTCCATCGAGGGCGCGGCGCCCACGATCACGGAGGTTCGATCCATGGCCGATCCCGCTACCCGTCAACCCCAGGAGGCGGCACCGATCGCGGTCACCCGCGCGCAGCTGCCGCTCGCCTGCCCGCGCCCGGAGACCCCGGTATGGAACCTCCATCCGCGGGTCTATCTGCCGATCGCCGACGCCCCGGACGGGGAGGTCACCTGTCCGTATTGCGGCGCGCGCTATCGTCTTGCCGACTGATTGATTCCGCCCCGCCATGGTGTGGCGGGGCCCCTCTCGCCGTTCAGCGCGCGGCGCGCTTCTCCCGCCGTTTCAGCCACACCTCCAGCCCTTGGGCATTGAGCCCGATGTCGACCGCGAGCAGCTCGCGTAGCCGTGTCTCCGCGAGGCCGATGCCGTGTGCGCGCGCGCTACTGACGAGCCAGTCGCCAACCGCTCGGGTGAGGCGCTCACCACGCTCGGGGTCGTCGTGCCCCTCCTCGGCGAGCGCCAGCTCGGCCAGTGCGCGGATACTCTCGCGCAGCATGCCGACGAGTTCACCGGGTCGGTCGATGCGACCATAGTGGGTCAGATACATCGACCTGGGTTCGAGTGCCAGCAATTGATCGATGGTCTCGAACCAGGCCTCGGGGTCGAAGGCGACGGGGGTGGTCGGGGCGAACAACCAGGGACCGGCATCGCTGTCGAGTTCGCGATAGGAGATGCCGAAGGTGTCGCCGGTGAAGATGCCGTGGGTGAGCGAGTCGAGGATGCAGCCGTGGTGGTTGGCATGCCCCGGGGTGTCGAGGAAGGTCAGGGTGCGCGCGCCGAGCTGGAAGGTCTGACCGTGCTCGGCAATGATCACGCGTGACTCGGGGACCGGGCGCAGGGTGCCGTAGTCCTTGACGAAGTCCTCCTCACCATAGACCGCGGTGGCGCCGGCGATCAGCCGCTCGGGGTCGATCAGGTGGGGCGCGCCACGTGGGTGTACCACCAACCGTGCCTCGGGGCAGGCGGCCATCAGCGAGCCACTGCCGCCGGCATGGTCGAGATGGACATGGGTGGGGATGACGTAGTCGACCTCGTCCGGACTCAGCCCTAGCTCGGCGATGACCTCGAGCAGCATCGGGACCGTGTGATCGGTACCGGTGTCGATGAAGGCGAGGTGGTCGTCCGAACGGACTAGATAACAGGCGGCCAATCCATGGCGATAGAGGCCAGTCTCGATGCAGTAGACGTCTTCGGCGATCTGCTGGAAGGGGGCATGCGACATGGGGTCTCCGTTCCTTCTCCTGACGATGGGCCAGCGCCCGAGTCTAACGGCTTCATCGGTTGGCAGCTACCAGCCGCCAGCCTCCAGCCTCCAGCCTCCAGTCGTCAGTCGTCAGCCGTTTGAACCGCAAAGCCGCAAAGAGCGCGAAGGTGAATTGTGCTGCGCTGTCCTCTTGCTGTTTGACCTCACGACCTGTGCGTGCCTGTCATCCACTGATAACAGGCGACTGGCTGTTTTCGAGATCCTTGGCGCACTTCGCGACTTTGCGGTTCAACGTCCTGGCTGTGAGCCGTGAGCCGTGAGCGGCCAGCGGATTGGACCGCAAAGCCGCAAAGAGCGCGAAGGTGAATTGTGCTGCGCTGTCCTCTTGCTGTTTGACCTCACGACCTGTGCGTGCCTGTCATCCACTGATAACAGGCGACTGGCTGTTTTCGAGATCCTTGGCGCACTTCGCGACTTTGCGGTTCAACGTCCTGGCTGTGAGCCGTGAGCCGTGAGCGGCCAGCGGATTGAACCGCAAAGTCGTAAAGAACACGAAGGTGAATTGTGCTGCGCTGTCCTCTTGCTGTTTGACCTCACGACCTGTGCGTGCCTGTCATCCACTGATAACAGGCGACTGGCTGTTTTCGAGATCCTTGGCGCACTTCGCGACTTTGCGGTTCAACGTCCTGGCCTCCAGCCGCCGCCGCCAGCCGCCAGCCGCCAGCCGCCAGCCGCCAGCGAATTGAACCGCAAAGCTGCAAAGAGCGCGGAGATTCAAGTTTCGGGCGATCGGCCTTCAGTCGCCAGCGTGTGTGCGCCTTCGACCACGGCACCGCCCGCTGTCAGCCGTGGCGCACGATCCAGGTATCGATCGTTGAGTGCAGCGCCGCTGGCGGCTGAAGGCTTTTCTCCCTTCGCGCCCTTGGTGTCTTGGCGGTTCAATCTTTTGGCCGCTGGCTCGCCTTGCGCCGGGCTCATTGCAGGGCCTCGGTGATGGCGCTCCTGAGTTGTTCGCGGGTGAAGGGCTTGGGTAGCGTCGCCCGCACGCCCATGAGTTCGGCCGATTCCAGGTTGAACTCCAGGCTGATGGCGCGCCGTCCCCCGGAGATGGCGATGACCGGTATGGTGTTGCCTCGTCTGTTCTGCTCCATGATGAGTTCGATGCCATCCATTTCCGGCATCAGGATGTCGGTGATGATGAGCTGCGGACGATCGTGCTCGATGTGCTCGAGTGCCTCTTTGCCGTTGCTGACGGCGCTGACCTCGTAGCCCTCGCGACGCACCATCTCTACGAGCATGGTGCGAAAGAGGTCGTCGTCGTCGACGATCAGGATCTTGGTCATGGCGCTTCTCCTGTGGCGGTGGGCGGCGCGGTGGTATCGGGGTGGGAAAGGCGAGGTAGATCGATGAGAAAGCGGGTGCCGCTGCCGAGGGTGCTCTCGACCTCGATCGTTCCCTGTAGCTTGGTGACCAGCCCGTGCACGACCGATAGCCCCAATCCGCTGCCCTTGCCGGGTGCCTTGGTGGTGAAGAAGGGGTCGAAGACCCGCTCCAGGGTCTCGTCGTTCATACCTTCACCATCGTCTTCGACCCTGAGTCTGATCATCGCGCCGGCCGCGGTGGCGATGGGCTGGATGGCGACCTGGATACTACCTGGTTGGTCGCCGATGGCGTCGGCGGCATTGATGCAAAGATTCATCACGATCTGCTGCAGCTGGCTCGGCTCGGCCAGGACCCAGGCGTCTCGGTTGGGCGGCGCAAATGCGAGCTGGATGGTCGCCGGTAGCGAGACACGCAGTAGCTTGAACGTTTCCTCGGTCAGTGAGACCAGTTCGACGGCGCTCGGGGTGTCGGCCATTGCCCGTGCAAAGGTGAGCATGCGAGCGATCAGATCGCGCGCCCGAAAGCTCGCCTGTTGGATGTACGCGAGGTGATGGCGGCCCGCAGAGTCGGCGGGGAGTTCGTCGCCGAGCAGTTCGCTGAAGCCGAGGATGGCCCCGAGGATGTTGTTGAAGTCGTGGGCGATACCGGCGGCCAGGGTGCCGATCGCCTCCAGGCGGCGCGATTGCTCGAGACGGGCGTTCACAATGGCCTCGGCGCGGCGTTCGAGCTGCTCGCGGAAGGCGAGGCTGTAGGCCATGTAGGCCTCCATCAGCGGGGCTGTGATCTGCCCGGCGACCTGGCTCAATGGCAAGTCGGGATGGTCGTGGGCGAGTTGGATAAGTGCCTCGTGATGGAGTTCTCCGACCTCCTCAAGAGGCACGGCGCGGGCGATCAGGGTGCGTCCGAGGTCGGCCGCCTCGGCTAGCGCCGCTTCCGAGACCAGTGGGTTCTTGGCGAAGACGGCGCGGTGCAACAGTTCGGTGTAACGCTGGCCGAGTTCCCCGGTGTGTTGTGGTGCTTTGGGTTCAGGCATGGCGATAGATGAGGATGCCGGCATCATCGTGCCCGTCGGCCCAGCGCTCGATGAGCTGTTCGGCGAGCTGGTCCGAGACCGTGGCATCGTCGAGACCGTTGAGGACCTTGGCGCTCTCCTGGATCCCGTCGGTGAACAGGGTCAGCCAGTCGCCGACGGTGATGGTGAACGACTCGGCGCGCAGATCCCGGTAGCCCGCGCCGACGATGCCGCGAGCGCTGCTCAGGCGTCGGATGAGGCCGCTGTGGGCGATGACGCTGCGGATGTTGCCGACGGCGGCATGGCGGAGTCGGTCGAGTTGGGGGTGGATGTCGACGATGGCGAGCGCGGCGCCCCGTGTGTCCCGCAGGGCCTGATCGCAGGCGAGGAAGATGTCCTCAAGGTGGTGATCGGGCATGGCCGCGACCTGGGCGATGGCCGCGCTGGCTGCGACTTCAGCCTCGTGCCCGTGGCCCAGGCCGTCGGCAAGCGCCAGGCGCAGCCGATCGGGTCGTGTCCACCAGCCGAGCTGATCACCACAGTGCAGCTCGTTCGGGTGTGAACGCAGCGCTTGACCGATGCACGGGTGGGGGAACGGAGGGGTCAGCGCCATTTGACCGCCCTGACTCGGGTGCCGTGGCCCGGCACGGAGTCGATGTCGCAAAGATCCATCAGACGGTCGACGCCGGGCAGTCCACAGCCGAGACCGCCGGCGGTGCTGTAGCCATCGGTCAGCGCGAGCGCCAGGTCACCGATGCCCGGTCCGTGGTCCTCGGCCAGCAGTTCGATCCCGGTGCGCATGCCGGTGAGCGGGGCGACCTGTAGTTGGCCGCCGCCGGCATGGATCAGGAGATTGGTCGCCAGCTCGGACGCGGCGGTGGCGAGGGAGTAGGCCGCGCTGCGGCTGAATGCCATGCGCTCGGCCAAGGCGCGGACTGCGCGGCAGATGGCCGCGACATCGGACTCGGTATCGATGCGCATGCTAATGGCGACGATGTCGGGGTCGGGGGGCGAGGGCGCCGAAGGGGGTGTGTATCGGTCTGAATGCATGTCACCGCCTGGAGTCATGGTGGGGTGGTCACAATGGCTTCTGCAGGGCGATGGTGATCCGGGTGAGTCCCGGCATCGACTCAATGCCGAAGTCATCGACCAGGCGCCGTGTGCCGGGTAGGCCGGCACCGAGCCCGCCGCTAGTGCTATAGCCGTCGGTGAGCGCCAGGGTGGTGTCGGGGATCCCCGGGCCGTGGTCCTCGACCAGGACGCGGATGCGTCGGTATCTGGCGTCCGAGGTATCGCTGATCTGGCAACTGCCCTCGCCGGCGTACTGGATGACGTTGCGGGTCAGCTCGGAGACGGCGGTGGCGAGCCGTGTCTGATCGGCCTTGCCGAAGCCGAGACGCTCGCACAGGGTCCGGGCGGCACGCCGTGCGGTGACGATATCCGTCGGCGTGCGGATCGGGATGAGTTCACTGGCAAAGGCCTCAGTCATCCTCGTCCTCGTCGATGTGAATGTCGCCACGGGTGGCGATACGACGGTTGAGGATCTCCAGCCCCTGTTCGAGGTTGAATGCGCAGTTGGCGCCGAGCAGGTCACGTCCCATCTCGATCAACGTCATCGCGACGAACGGCTGAACGCCGCAGATCACCACCTCGGCGCCGAGGAGTCCGACCATGCAGGCGGTGTCGTTGATGACGCGCGCCATGTAGGAATCGACCACGTCCAACGCAGTGATGTCGATCGCCACACCGAGCGCCTCGATCTCGGCCACGCGTTCGACCAGGTCCGACTGGAATTGCATGGCGTCGTTGTCGGTCAGGTCGTCCTGGATGGAGACCAGCAGGATGCGTCCCAGTCGCAGGATCGGGATCTTCATGAGTGTCGATCCTCGATCGGGCCGATGCGCAGTCCAATGAGCTGCAGCGCCTCGGCGATGCCCGCGCGCAATGTGGCGCGGCTGAGCACGTCGTCGAAGCGGATGCCGAGCTTGGTAAGGGTCTGTGCGCCCTCCGGGCTGATGCCGGTCATGACGATGCGGGTGCCGAGCAGGCAGGCCGCGTCGATCGTCTTCATCAGGTGTTGGGCGACGCTGGTGTCGAGGATCGGCACGCCGGTGAGGTCGATGATGGTGACCCGCGCCTCGTGATGGGCAATCGCCTCCAGCAGTCGCTCGGTGACCTGGCGGGCCCGGATGGTGTCGATGACCCCGACCAGCGGCAGCAACAGGATGCGGTTCCAGAGGCGTAGTACCGGGGTCGAGAGTTCGAGTAGCGACAGGCTCTGCTGGGTGATGATCTGTTCGCGGACCTCGACGAAGGCGTCGAAGGTGCTGAGCGTCAGCCCATCGAAGACGCGGTCGAGCCACAGCAGGCCATCGACCTCCGGGGGCGTGGTGGAGGTGACCAAACGGGCCGTGATCAAACGCTTGAGCGTGAGTAGCAGGGCGACCGTCTCGTTGGCGCTGCCGCCGTGGCGCGCCTGGTCGCTGACGAGCTGACGCAGGTGATCGGTCAATGAGTCGGTTGGACCGAGGGTGAAGTCCTCCGACGGTGGCTGTTCGAGGGCATCGAGGATGCCCTCGAAGATGGCTCGTAGGTGGTGTCCCGGAGGCGGTGGCGCTGCGCTGATGGGCGAGGATGGCGGTGGCAGCATCGCCTTGACGCGTTCCAGCCAGGCCGTGAATAGCGCGTTGCGTTGGTCTTGTAAGAGGTGTCCGAGTGCGTTCGTCATGGTATTCGGGGCGTTTTGTCGGCGGCGCTATCTCGGCCTGGCAGTGTCGCGCGCGGGTTGGTTCTCGGGCGCCAGGGCCGGTTGCTAGAAGAGTTCTATGCGTGGTTCGTTCGGGTCCTCTGCCGCTTGGCTGGTCTGCGAGCGGGCATGGTTTGCCTCGCTGCGCAGATAGTCATCGAACACCGCCCGGAGCTGGTTTGGCAATTGCGTGGGATCGTCATCGGCGTTGATCAAGACGCTGGCGCGGTGATTCAGAGTGGTGCGGATGCGCTCCAGTCGCTGGCCGGTGACGTCCTGGTACTGCAGCAACCCGAGGATGTCCGAGATCTGGGTTGCCAGGCTGGTGTTGTGATGGGTGATGACCGAGAACAACACCTTATAGAACTGGCGTACGTCCTCGTAGTTGTCGCGGAGTCGATGGATCGACTCGACCGCCTTGCTCGCTTGCTCTAGCTGTTCCTGGGAGCCCTCGAGTAGGGTGAACTGGAGGTTCCGCTCGACGTTTTGGAGCGCGCGGTTGAGCCCGTCCTCGATGGTGTCGGCCGTTTCGGTGGCGTGGTCGGCCAGCGACTGCACCTCGCCGGCGACGACGGCGAAGCCGCGTCCGGCCTCGCCCGCCCGCGCCGCCTCGATAGCGGCGTTGAGTGCGAGGAGTCGTGTCTTCTTGCTGATCTGCTTGATCGAGCTGGTCAGTCCGCCGAGTTGGCGGATGTCGTGGAGGACCTTCTCGATGGCCTCCATGTCCGCCTGGATGCGCGTGGGTAGCTCTTGTACCAGGAGGGCGATCTCGGTGATGTCCTCGAGCCTGCCGGAGATGTCCTCTTCCATCGACTTGGCATTGCCCGTGGACTTCTTCAGATAGTCCAGCAGATGGGCCGCGTCGGCATTGAGCTGGCTGGTGCGCTCGATGACGTTGAGCGTCGAGGCCTCGGTCTCGGCGACCGTTTCGCCGAGCTGTTGCTCGATGGCTTGGTCCTGCTCGACCGTGAGCGCGCGCGCCTCCTTGTCCCCCTGTGCCTGTTGCTGGCCCTGGCGAAGCTCCTGGATCACCCGGTCCCAGGTCTGGCACAGGGCGCTGTTGACGCGGAAGCTGAAGCGAAAGAACACCAACCCGGCGATGAAGTTGGTGCCGAGCACGGCGCCGCCGAAGATCAGCGCATGGATGAGCGCGGCGTTGGAGCCGGCCGTTTGCAGACCAAGGTTCAACCAGTCGTGGGTCAGGTACACCAGGATGGTGATGGCGAGGCTGCCGAGCAGGTTGATCCAGCCCATGGTGCGCCGCAACATGCGGGCCTGCGCCAGATTCGCATCGATCACCACTTGGTGTTGGTTGGTGATGGGCATCGTCTGAGGTCCTCAGGCCCCCGGCAGTACCTGTTTGATGACCTTGATCAGATCGGCCCCACCCACGGGCTTGACCAGCCAGCCGGTCGCGCCGAGCTTCTTGGCCTCGTCGCGCTTGGCCTGTTGGCTCTCGGTGGTGAGCGCAAGGATGGGGGTGAAGCGCATGCCGGGCAGGGCTCGCGCGTTGCGGATGAAGTCGATGCCGCCCATGTTGGGCATGTTGATGTCGGTGAGGATGAGGTCCGGCTTGATCCCGGACTTGAGCTTGGAGATCGCCTGGACGCCGTCGCCCGCGGTCTCCACGGTGAAGCCGGCGATCTCCAGGCTGGCTTTGAGGCTCATCACCATGGTTGCCGAATCGTCTACAACCAGTATCGTCTTGGACATGGTCTTGAACTCCTCATGGGGTCAGGGCCGCCTTGATCCAGGCGGCCAGCGGCGCATGGCGTGGCCAGGCCGAGATCCTCGGCCGTGCGGCCATCAGGACCTGGAGGTTGGCGGCGTGCAGATGGGTGCAGGCGGATAGATTGATCCGTCCACGTGGGTGTTTGATCAGCCAGTCGAGTAGTACCTCGGCGTCCTCGACGGTCATCTGCTCACTGACGACCACGGTTACCTTCTTGAATGCGAGTGCCATCAGAGCAGCTCCCTCGGGTTGAGCACTAGCAGTACCGAGCCATCACCGAGCAGCGCGGAGCCGGCGTAGCCGCCTAGCCCGGCGAGGATTCCGGTGAGAGGCTTGAGGATGATGTCGATCGTTTCCCGACAGTCGTCGACGATGATGCCGAGAGGGTCCGGGCCGATGCGGACCACCAGCACGGCGAACTCGTCGTCGCCGTTGGGGGCCTGCTCGATGGTGAGTCCCAGCAGGTCGTTGAGTGTGACCAGTGGCACCAGGCGTCCGCGCAGCACCGTGGTGAGACGGCGCTTGATGGTACGGATGTCGTTGCGCGCGACCCTGACGGTCTCGGCGACCGTGTCCATCGGGACGCCGAAGCGCTGCCCGGCCGACTCGATGATCATGACGTTGGTTACCGCCATCGATAGCGGTAGCGAGAGTTGCAGTCGGGTGCCCTGGCCGAGCTGGCTGTGAAGCTCGACGGTGCCGTTGACACAGGCGATGGCGTTGCGCACGACGTCCATGCCGACGCCCCGCCCGGACAGGTCCGAGACCTGTTCGGCGGTGGAAAAGCCCGCCGCGAATACCAGGTTGATTGCCTCCTGATCGGTCAATCGTTCCAGCTCGGGTTCACCGATGAGGCCGCGCTCGTATGCCTTGCGCCGAATCCGCTCCGGGTCGATACCGCGACCGTCGTCGCTGATCTCGATCACCACCCGGTCGGATTCCTGGCGGGCGGAGATGGTCAGCCGTCCTTCGCTCGGCTTGCCGGAGGCGCGGCGCTCGGCAGGGGACTCAAGGCCGTGGTCGAGGCTGTTGCGCACGATGTGCACCAGCGGGTCGGCCAGGGCCTCGATGATGTTCTTGTCGGCCTCGGTCGACTCGCCCTCCATCACCAGCCGAACCTCCTTGCCGAGTCTGCGGGCGGTATCGCGGACCAGACGCGGGAAGCGCTGCAGCACGAATGAGACGGGCATCATGCGAATCTGCATGATGGCGTCCTGCATCTCCTCGGCGATGCGGTTGATGATTCCGTACTGTGCCTTGATTTCACGGGCCAGCTCGCGTGTCCCGAACACCTCCTCGGCGCGGTTGGCGAGATAGGGCAGGGCATTCTTGGTGACTACCATCTCGCCGATCAGGTTCATCAATCGATCGATCTTGACCTGATCGACCTTGAGTGTGTGACCGGCCAGTCGGTCCTCGGCGCGGCGACCGAACTTGATCGGCTCCTCCGCCTCTGGCGCCTCAGGGCGAGCGGCGGTGGCTGTGGTCGGTGGGGGGGCGGCGGCCGGGAGCTGGGTGTCGCCGAGACGCTGCTGTTCGTCGAGCCAGTGTAGTAGAGGCTGTGAGGACTGAGAGGCGTCGGCCGAGTGCAGGGCTTGCTGTAGTGCGTCGCGATCCACCGCCTGGCCGATGCTGGCGAAGGCCGCCTCCAGGGTGGTGGCGACCGCGCGCAGTCGCCCGCTCAGCCACGGCGGGTTGTCGGTCAGTCCGAGGATCTCGCGCTGGGCCTCCAGTACGACGTTGAAGGACCAGGCTGTTTCGGCATCGGGCGGTGGCTCGGATGAGGGGGCTGGTGCAATGCTCGGCGCTGGCGGCTGCAGCGGGACGATCTGTACTTGCTCCGGGATGTAGCGGAAGTGCTCGTGCAGCGCCTCGGCTGGGGTATTCAGGATCGCTTCGAAGCGCAGGATGCAGCGATAGGCGTCGAGTTCGTCCAGGGGGGCCCAGTCCTCGCGGCTGCTCACCCGGCGCCAGTAGGGTTCGCCAAGCTGCAAGACCTGGTGGAAGGGGTCCTCGCCCTTGAAGAAACACTCCTCCTCGGGTTCGTAAGTCAGCCAGCACAGTGGTTCGCCGGCCTCGAGGCGTTGGGCCAGTTCCTGCTGGATCCTGCTCGGGAGCGATTCGAACGGTATCGCCGCAGGTGTTGGGGAGGGCGCTGGCTCGGTCTCGGTGGCGGTTGGTGTCGTGGCCTGGGCAGCGGCGAGCAGGCTTCGCAGCGCATTGGCGAGTTCGAGTGCGTCGTTGGCGTGTCGCGCGGTATTCGGTGGCGCCGACTCGGCACTGTCGCCGATCTCGTCGATCAGGGCGAGCACGAAGTCCATTGCCTCCAGCAGCCTGTCGGCCACCGGGCGATCGAAGGGCCGTCTCCCATCGCGTACCGCGTCCATCAGGTCCTCGGCGGCATGCAGGACACGGGTCATCTCCGGCAGGTCGAACAGTCCGCTGTTGCCCTTGAGGGTGTGCACCAGGCGGAAGAGTTCGCCCATCAGGGCGCTGTCATCGGGGGTGTCCTCGAGCTGGAGCAGGCGTTCACCGATGGTCTGGAGGATGTCTCGCCCCTCGGTGATGAATTGATCGAGCAGTGGGTTCATGACGGCGCTCCCCGGCCGTTCGATGTCATGCCGAGCAGCGTCAGGACGTGCGAGGCGAGCCGTTCGGGTCTGACCGGCTTGACGATATAGAGGTTGGCGCCGGACAGGAAGGCGAGCTTCTGGTCGTTGGCGCCGGCCTCGGTCGAGACCATGATCGCCGGCGCCTGTGGCATGTCCTTGCCGCGCAGCTCGCGCAGGAAGCCATAGCCGTCGAGCTTGGGCATGTTGATATCGACCAGATAGAGGTCGAAGTCACCCTCGGCCACCCGTTCCAATGCCTCGAGGCCGTTGACTGCCTCGCTCACCTCGAAGCCCAGCTCTTCCAGGATGCTGCGGTGATAGAGCCGCACCGTCGCGGCGTCATCGATGACCAGGATCCGCTTCATCGGGCCTCCCAGGGTTTCTGATAGACGATCGCCTCGGGGAACTTGCGTACCCGGAACAGCGACGAGATCCGACTCATCGATTCGGAGTGACCGAGACAGATGAAGCCGCCCGGGTTGAGGGCGTCGTAGAAGGACTCGGCGGTCTGCTTGCGCGACAGGTCGTCGAAGTAGATCAGCAAGTTGCGACAGAAGATGATGTCGAAGTGGCGGTGTCTGCGCATGTCCGCGGCGTCGCTGACGTTCACCCGGGTGAAGTCGACCGCCTCGCGCAGCTCCTGATCGATCAGGTAGTGATCACCGTCGCGTCTGAAGTACTTGGCCAGCAGCGACGGTGGCAGGTTCTGTATCGAGCGGTGGGTATAACGACCGCGTCTGGCCTGGTTCAGGATCTCGGTGTCGATGTCGGAGGAGACGATCTCGATGTCCCAGTCGTCGAGCCGTGGCCAGTGTTCGAGCAGATAGATGGCGATGCCATAGGGTTCCTCGCCTGACGAGGAGGGCACCGACCAGATCCGCAGCGCACGTTGTTGCCTCGTGTGCGTGACGATCTCCTCCAGCATCGAGTCGACCAGACAGCGGAACTGGTACTCCTCGCGGAAGAAGTAGGTCTCGTTGACCGTCATCGCGTTGATCAGTGTCTGCAGCTCCTCGCCGGAGGCTTGGAAACGCACCATGGTGAAGTAGGCGCGAAAGCTCTCCGAGTCGGTGGCATCCATCCGCTCGAGCAGGCGCTTGTCGACGAAGTAGCGCTTGCTGTCCTCGAACAGCATGCCGGTCTTGCGGTAGAAAAATTCCCGGAACTTGCGGAAGTCCTCGTCGCTGATCATGCGCGCCTGTGTCATCCGGGGTCAGCCTTGTGCGATGCGTTTCAGGGCCAGATCGGCGGCGAACTGGATATAGGGTTCGTCGACGAAACGGGCCTTGAGCGCGTGCAGGGTCGGAACCGCGCGTTCGGAGCCGACCTCGCCGAGCAGGTCGACCGCGGTGGCGCAGACGTTGACGTGTGGGTCCTCGGCGATGACGCGGATGAGCCATTCCTCGACGCGGGGGTGGCGCAGCGACTCGAGTACGTCGACGGCAAAGATGCGCACGTCCGGGTCGTCATCCTTCAGCAGCTGCTCCATGACCGGGGCGACCTCGTCAGGGAGCTGCTTCATCGCTTCGATGGCGGCGTTGCGCAGCATGGCGTCCTCGCTGCGCAGACACTCGGTGAGGCCGGCGACCGCGATCTCGTCGCCGAGTCGGGTCAGTGTCGTCAGGATCACCTGGCTGACGCTCGGCTCGGTCTCGATCCTGAGTCGGTCGACCAGGGCGCGTGACGCGTTCGGGTGGGCGGCCAGATCGCGTGCTGCCCAGCGGCGCGCGAGCGGATCGGCCGCGGCGAGCGCGCTCAGCAGCCCAGGGAGATCGCGTGCCAGACGGCGCTCGTCATCGCTGGATGGCGCTGTCGGAGCGGGTTTCTTGAGTGCCATGCCATCGTGCTCCGCGGTTGGTTTGGGGGGCGTGGTCGCCGAGGCCCCGATCTCCCGTCGTCATGCGACCTCGCTCGTGGTCGGCGCTAGAGGGGGGGCGGTGGTCGTCATCGGCTTAGCGCTCCACCCAGATCTGCACTTGGTCGGCGATGCGCTCGACCGGCAACACCAGGCTCGCGCCACCGCGCGAGATGAGTTCGGCCGGCATGCCGAATACCACCGCGCTCTCCTCCGACTCGGCGATGGTGCGAGCGCCGCGCTGTTTGAGTTCGGTGAATGCCTGGGCGCCGTCGTGTCCCATGCCGGTCAGCATCACCGCGACCACCCGGGCCGGGTCGCAGTGCTCGAGTACCGAGCGTCCCAGTAGCTCGACCGACGGGTGCCAGAGCTTGGTCGGGTCCTCGGGGCGGGCTAGCGCCGTCAGCCTGCCGCCGCGTCGTGCCAGGACCATGTCGGCGCCGCCCTTGCCGATGTAGATGTTGCCGGCGACGACTGCGGTGGGGCGACTGACCTCGGAGACCGTGAGCTGGCAGAGCAGGTCCATGCGCTCGGCGAAGGGGTGGGTGAAGCTTGGCGGCATGTGTTGTGCCACCAGCACCGGCCAGGGAAAGTCGGCAGGGAGTCTGGGGAGGATGTCCTCGAGGGTGCGTGGGCCGCCGGTCGAGACCCCAATCACCACGATGCCGCTGCTACTGCTCGAGGTGTCGTCGGGTGTTGCCCTGGTCGGTTTGGTCCGGGGGCGTAGGGCGCGTGCCGGGGCGTCGCCTCGGATACGTGCGGCTAGCCCGCGGGCGGTGCGGATGCGTGCGCGTGATGCCGCACGGACCTTGGCGACGATCTCGGCCTCGATCTCGATCATCGACAGCGAGATGGTGCCGCCGGGCTTGGGGATGTAGTCCACGGCGCCGAGGTTGAGCGCCTCGAAGGTGGCGATGGCCCCCTTCTCGGTCAGCGAGGAGACCATCACCACCGGGACCGGCCGCTCGGCCATCAGCAGCGACAGCGCGGTCAGCCCGTCCATCTCCGGCATGTTGATGTCGAGCGTGACGACGTCTGGGGCGAAGTCGATGTTCTCGGCGACCGCCTCTCGGCCGTTGCGGGCGACGCGGATCTCGAAATCGCCCTCGGCCTGGAAGAGGGCCTTGAGCTGGCGGCGCATCAGCGCCGAGTCGTCGACGATCAACAGCTTGATCACGTGAACTCCTGGTCGGTGGGCCGGCCTCATGTCGGGACCCCTAGGCGGGGGTCTCGGTCAGCTCCTCTAGCTCGACGCGTTGCTCTTTGGCGATCAGCTGCGAGGGTTCGATCAACTGGATCATACGCTTCTGACCCTCTAGGTTGGCTACCCGCGCGATCAGTCTGGCCTGCTCGCTGGAGAGCTGTGGCGCCGGCTCGATCGCCGTCTTCGGGATCTTGAGCACCTCGGCTACGGAGTCGACGATGAAGCCGGTACGTATGCCCTCGAGCAGGAATACCATGATGCGCTGTCGATCGTTACGCGCGACTGTCGGCAGGCCGAAGCGGCGGCGCTGGTCGATCACCGGCAATACCGAGCCGCGTAGGTTGATGACCCCTTCGACGAAGTCGGGTGCCTTGGGGACATGGGTGAGTTCGTCGGGGAGGCGGACAATCTCCTGTACGCTTTCAATGGGGATGCCGAACTCCTCCTTGTCGAGCCGGAATACCACCATCTGCTCCTCGTCGTCGTCCTGCTCGTCGCCCTCAATGTCGTCATCGGTACGATTGTCGTAGTCCATGTCTTCCACGCTGTTCAAGGCCTCTCGGATCGATGAATGACGAAAGAGTCTGTCTGTCGAGATGATGGAGACCAGACGCTGTCCTTCATCGAGTCGGCAGATCTGCTCGATGTCCGACAGGTCATCATGTCGCGCCAACAGCTTGGGCATGGCGTCGACCGCCGACCAGGGGACGCGCAGCACCTCGTTGACGCTGTCCATCGCCAGGCCCACGGCGAACTCTCCGAGCTGTACCACCAGGACGCGGCTGTGTTCGTCGGCGGTGTGTGGCGGCAAGTCGAACAGACAGCGCAGCGAGACCAATGGCAGTAGGCGATTGCGCAGTGTCATCAACCCGATCACATGGGGTTCGGCACGCGGGATCTTCACCACCTGTTCGGGGAACTGCACAATCTCCTGCACGTTTTCGATCGGAATGGCGTATTCCTGCTCGGCGACCTCGAAGCTGACCAGCTGGAGCTCGTCCGCGTCCTCTTCCTCCTCCTCCTCGACACCCCTGGTCTCGGCCAGTGCCGCGGCGCCATGCCGAGCCAGGGTCGTGATCGCGGTGAATTCGGTGTCGATCAGCCGTTTGAAGTCGAGCTCCATTACCATGGGGAAACCGCCGACGTCCTTGATCAGCCCGCAGAGCAGGTCGGTCTTCACCGTCGCTGCCAGTGACCCGACCTCCTCGATACACGAGGGCTCGACCCCAACCACACTGCTGACGCGATCGACAACGAACCCCAGTGGCTGACCGAGATCGATCACCAGGGCGCGCGTGGCGTCGTCGTCGTCGCGTTCCTCGAAGCCGAACAGACGACGCAGGTTGATGATGGGCAAGACCTTGCCGCGCAGGTTGGCCAGGCCCTCCAGGGTGGCGGGCGCGAGCGGTACCCGGACCACATCGGGGACCCGGATGATCTCTTGTACCGGCGCCATGTCGACGGCGAAGACCTCGCTACCACACACGAAGATGACGAACTGACGCAGGTCGTGCTCCTGCCCCTCTGTGGCCACATCCTCGCCGCTCGGCGCGGCGGGGGGTGACGATTTGACCAGGTCTTGGGTCATGACTGTCTCCCGCGTAACCACGATGGGCCTCAAGCGCTCTGCAGCTCATCGGCCAGCGAAGCGATCTCCTCGATGGCCGCCGCCAGCTCCTCCGCTCCCTGTGATTGCTGGCGGGCCGCAGCCGCAGCCTCGGTCGAGGCCTTCTCGGCCTCCTGGGCGGCCGATGCGATCTGGTCGACCCCGACCTTGACCTGTGCGATGGCGGCGGAGATCTCGCTGGCCGCGGCCTCGATCTCCGTCGATGAGCGGCTGACCTCGGCGATATCGGTCTCGATGGTCTCCAGTCCCGTGGTGATCGACTTGGCCTTTTCCGCCTCGCTGATCGCCGCCGAGATGATCTCCTCCAGATCGCGTCCGACGACACCGATCTGGTCCTGTACCGCCTTCACCAGGTCCTTGATGCGGTCGGCGTTCTCCGCCGAGTCGTGAGCGAGGTTGCGGATGTCGGTGGCAACGACCACAAACCCCTTGCCGAACTCTCCGGCGCGCGCGGCCTCGATCGAGCCGTTGACCGCCAGCATGTTGGTCTGGATGGAGACGGTGGTGATGGCGTCGACGATCTTGTCGATGCGTCGCGAGACCAGTTCCAGGTCCTTGATCTGACGCAGGCTCAGGCGTGAGGAGTCGACCGAGTCCGCGACGCCGGCGATGAGCGCGTCGATGCTGCTCTTGTTGTTGGCCAGCAACTCGGTGATGGCGCCGACCTTCTCGCCCGAGATACGCGAGCGTTGCAGCGAGTCGTCGACCCCTTTCTCGATCTGGTTGATGGCCGTTGCCGACTCCTCGGTGGCCGAGGCCTGTACTTGCGCACTCTTACGGATCTGCTCGACGGCGGCCATGATCTGGGTGCCCGAGCGGTTGATCTCTTGTACCGCCGATGAGAGCTGCTCGGCGGCCGAGGCCACCTCCTCGGCGCTCTTGGTGATATCGGTGGAGTTCTTGAGGTCCTCAGCCAGCTCGGAGAGATTCTGTGCGGCCTGTTCGCACTCGGCCAGTGCCTGGGTCTGTTCGGCGACGGTCTTGGCCGATTCTTCTGATGCCGCCGACTGCTCCTCGGCCGCCGCCGCGATCTCCTCGGCGCCCTTCAGTGCCTGACTCGCCGCGGCGTTGGATTGTTGGGCGCTGGCGGCGATCTCCTGGACCGCGGCGGTGATCTCGATCGCATCGGCGCGAATCTGTTCGAGCTGTGAGGTGACCGCTCGACCGTTCTCGACCTCGCCCTGTACCTTGGTCGCCGAGTCGTTGATGCCGTCGGAGATGACCTTGACCTCGGATTGGATCTGGCCAACCAGATCCTGGATCTGCTTGGCGCTCTTCTCCGATGTCTCGGCGAGTGTGCGGACCTCGTCGGCGACCACGGCGAACCCCTTGCCATGCTTGCCGGCACGTGCCGCCTCGATGGCGGCGTTGAGTGCGAGTAGGTTGGTCTGGTCGGCGATGCGGGCGACGGCCTTGACGATGTCGCCGATGTTGGCCGCCTGTTGCTCCAGCTCGGCGACCATCCTGACCGATTCACCTTGGCGTTTGGCCGCGACCCCGACGTTGGTGATCATGCCGGTGACGTCCGCGCTGACCTTGACGATCAGCGTCTGCGAGGCATCGACCTTGGTCTGCGACAGCGTGGCGTTGTCGAGTTGGCGGTCGAGCGCGGAGCTAACCTGCTTGAAGGCTGCCAGTGACTCCTGCGCCGCCCCTGAAGCCTCCTCGGCGCCAGTGGCGATCTGGTCGGAGGAGCGCTTGAGTTCCTCGGCCGCTGAGGCTGCCTCGTTGATCCCGGAGGAGAGCTGGGCGGTTGCCGAGGCAACGCGTTCGGCGGCCTGCTGCTGCTTTGCCAGGGTGCGTGCGCGCCTGCGTTGTGCCTCTGCCTCGCGGGCGGTTGCCGCGTTGGTGCGTGTCTCGCCGGTCGATTGGGGGCCGGGTGTGCTGGGGGTCTTCACGAGTGCCATGACGGTTTCCTGCGCGATGTGCCAAATATGAACAGGTCAACCGGGATGCCGCCTCGGTGAATGATGAGCTGCGCAACGAGGCAATGCCGCCCTTTGGCCTAATGGATCGGGTCTGTTGGCTGTGTGTCTCTGGTGCTGACTGCCTCCACGCAGTATCGGGCGTGAGCCCTCAATGGGGTGGGATTCGTATCTGCGAGTTTAGGACAGCTTTGGCCGGTTGGCTGGTTGTCGCCCCGGTGAGTGGCCTCGTCAGTGATTCTGTCCCCATTCGTCGGCCCTGTCCACGGCGCTGGGAATGACTTGATGGTGGTCGGGGGGAGCGGTGTCCGTCGAAGGCCCGTCTTTTCGCCTTCGCGGCTTGGCGATTCAAGCCCCCGGCCGTTGACGGTTAGCCGCTGGCGTTGCGGTTTGCTGTTCCGCCTCCAGCTATCTGGTGGTCGATCGAGCGCGGAGGAATACCCGCATGTCGCCGTCCACTCCATCCGAATCCGCCGCCCATCCGCCGCCCGGGGTCAACCGGGTTGCCCTGGCTCAGCCCTTGCGGTGGCTGCGTGCCGGTTGGCGCGATCTGCGCGCCGCTCCCGGCTACAGCCTGCGCTATGGCGCCGGGATCGTGCTGATTAGCCTGGCGATCAGTGTGCCGCTGGCGCTCGGGCGTCTCGCCTTCCTGCTGCCCTTCCTGCTCGCCGCCTTCTATCTGGTCGCACCGCTGCTGGCCATCGGGCTCTACCAGATGAGCGCGCACCTTGAGGTCGGCGAGTCGCTCGAACGCTGTCAGGCGCTCGAGGCCTTCCGCCGCAACCAGGGGCAGCTGGGCATTGCCACCGGCTTCCTGCTGATGATCCTGCAGCTGTGGATCCTTGCCACCGTGTTCCTGTTCATCATGCTGTTCACCGATCCGTTGCCGAGCTGGGAGCGCTTCGTCGCCGTGGTCTTTCTCTCCGGCGATCATCTCGGGCTGGTGGCGGTGCTGGTCGGGGTGGGGGCGGTGTTCGCGGCCGCGGCCTTCTGCATCGCCGCGGTAACGGTGCCGATGTTGATCGATCGCCCGGTCGACGCCTTCACCGCGGCGCGCACCAGCTTCGCCGCGGTGCGGCTCAACTGGGTGCCGATGCTGCTGTGGGCGGGGTTGATCGTGGTGATCGTCGGGCTCGGACTGATGAGCCTGCTGCTCGGGCTGTTCGTTGCCGTGCCGCTGCTCGGGCACGCCACCTGGCACGCCTATCGCGATCTGGTGCCGCGCGACTGAACCGGGCGCTCAGTCCGGGTCGAAGCGGTAGTCGAGCAGCTCGATGTCGCGGGCGAAGTGACGTGCCACCAGCTCGGCGGTGTCATCGTCGTAATAGCTGCGGTAGTCGCGTTTGCGATCGGTGGCCTTGCGCGCGTGAGGGAGTGCCGGCGGGGTGATGCCGATGCGCGTGCAGACAGTGTCGAAGTCGTCGTGGAGCTGTTCGTAGCGACCGATGAAATCGACGATGACCTCGCCGTGGAGGTCGACCAGATAGTCGCTCTGGCGGGTGATCGAGGTGTCGACGTGGTACTGGTAGGGACGCTCGGGGTCGAGCTTCCAGCGCAGGAAGTCGGCGAACTCCTGGTGGCCACCGAGATAGTGCGGGCGCTCGCGGCGGATGTGGTGGAAGGAGCTGACCTGCAGGTCCCAGGGGTTGCGCACGAAGGCGAATTTGAACAGCGAGTCGTAGAAGGGACGCGGCAACAGCTCCTGGGCGAGTACCGCCTTGGCGTGGCGCGGCAGCTTGGTGCCGATGCGGTGACCGCTGAGGTGGCTCATGCGGCTGCACAGGAACATCGGGTAGTACCAGGGGTCGCGCCAGCGTAGCCCCTGGAGCGCGGCGCGCACGCTGGTGCCGCCGGTCTTGGCGATGTGGACGAAGAGGAAGCGATAGCGAGGCGAGAGCAGCATGGAGGTCCCTGGGATGGTGGTGCGGGTGGCGTGGCCGCCGGCATTGTAACGGGCGCTCAGCGCCGACGCTTGGCGCGCGGGTGGGTCTGGTCGTAGACCTGGGCGAGGTGCTGGAAGTCGAGATGGGTGTAGATCTGGGTGGTGCCGATGTCGGCGTGGCCGAGCAGCTCCTGGACGGCGCGCAGATCGGCCGAGGACTCCAGCAGGTGGGTGGCGAAGCTGTGGCGCAGCATGTGCGGATGTAGCCCCTGGGCCAGCCCCTGGACCTGGGCCCACTGTGTCAGCCGCGCCTGGACGGTGCGCGGGTGGATGCGGGTGCCGCGCAGGCTGACGAACAGCGCTGACTCTTCGGGGGCGGCGACGAAGGGACGCAGCAGTCGCCACTGGCGCAGCGCCTCGCGCGCCTTGCGCCCGACCGGTACGCGCCGGGTCTTGGCGCCCTTGCCGACGACCTCGAGTTCGTCGACCTCGAGCGGCACCTCGGCGAGATCCAGTGCGACCAGCTCGGAGAGGCGCAGCCCGGCGGAGTAGAAGAGCTCGATCATCGCCCCGTCGCGGATCTCCAGCACCTCCTCGCGGGGGCGGTCGAGCACCGCGCAGAGCTGATCGGCCTCCAGCGTCCTGGGCAGCTTGCGCGGGGTCTTGGGGGCACGGATATCGAGCGCTGGGCTGGAGGTGACCAGTTCCTCGCGCAACAGCCAGCGATAGAGGGTGCGCAGGCTGGAGAGTTCGCGCTGTAGGGTGCGCCCACCGATGCCGTCGCGATGACGGGCGCCGATATAGCGCTGCACCGTCTCGCCGTCGATGGCCTCGATCGGTACTTCGGCGTGTGTCTCCAGCCAGGCGATGAGGCGTTCGAGATCACGGCGATAGTTGGCGACGGTCAGCGGCGCGAGTCGGCGTTCGTGGGCGAGGTGGTCGAGGAAGCGCGCGAGCAACTGGGTGGAGGTCTCGGCGGACATCGCGTGCTTACTCCTGGTCGCAGCGCTCGACCGTGGTGAGCGCGTTGAGCTTGTGGGCGATGATCTCGCCGAGGCGGTCGAGCAGGTCGGTGCCGAGTTCGGGGCGGAAGCGTTCGGGGTCGGCGCTGCCGATGGCGAGCACGCCCGAGCGGGCGCCGGTGCGGATGGGAACCAGGGCGGCGGTGCGCACGCGGGTTGCCGCCTCGCCGAACAGGACCTCGGCCTTGTCGCCGTCGAGCGGCCCGCAGAGCGCGTGCTTGCGGGCGAGGAAGTCCTCGAAGGCGGCACCGAGCGGGTCGGTTGCGGCGGTCTCGGGATCGCGCGGGAACAGCCTGAGGGTGACGGCGTCGGCGCGGAACTCCTGCAGCAGCACCTCGCGCAGTCGCGTGCACAGCTGTTCGGGGTCGTTGATCGCGATCAGCTTCAACACCAGTGCGTGCAGCCGGGTCGAGAGTGACTCGTACTCACGGGCGCGGGCGATGAGCTGGCCGAGGCGCTGGCGTTCGGTGTCGAGCTCCTGGCGTAGCGTCCGCACCTGACGTTCGATCAGCGAGATGGCGCCGGCGCCGGTGGGGTGTGGGATGCGGAGTGCGGAGAGGATCTCCGGGTGGTGTTCGAAGAAGTCGGGATGGCGTTGCAGATAAGCGGCGACCGTGGCCTCCTGCGCCTCGTCCCTGTCCTCGGGCTGCTCTGCCTGTGTGATCACGATTGACCCCTCATAGAACGATCTCCCCGTGGAACACTGATTCGGCTGGCCCGGTCATCCACACGACGTCATCCGGGCCGCGCCAGTCGATTATAAGCCCCCCGCCCGGCAGGTCGACGCGTACGCGCTCGTCGAGCAGCCCGCGCAGCCGCCCGCTGACCACCGCGGCGCAGGCGCCGGTGCCGCAGGCCAGGGTCTCGCCGGCGCCGCGCTCGTGCACCCGCAGGCGGATCGCGTCGCCGGCGAGCCGTTGCATGAAGCCGACGTTGACCCGTTGCGGGAAGCGCGGGTGGTGCTCGATCGCCGGCCCGAGTCGTGCCACCGGCGCGCGCTCGACGTCCTCGACCAGCAGTACCGCGTGCGGGTTGCCCATGGAAACGGCGCCGATCTGGTGGTGCTCGCCCGCGACCTCGAGACCGTAGCAGGTTGCCTGGGCGTCGGCGATGAATGGGATTTCGCTGGGTTCCAGCCGCGGTCGGCCCATGTTGACCCGGACCTGGCCGTCGCCCTCGAGGTAGAGGCGGATCGCCCCGGCGGCAGTACCGACCGGGATCTCGTCATGCGTGGTCAGCCCTTGCTCGCGCACGAAGCGGGCAAAGCAGCGCGCGCCGTTGCCGCACTGCTCGACCTCGGAGCCGTCGGCGTTGAAGATCCGGTAGTGGAACTCGGTGCCCGGCAGCCGCGGCGGCTCGACCAGCAGGATCTGGTCGCAGCCCACGCCGAAGCGCCGGTCGGCGAGTCGGCGCAGCCGCTCGGGGGTGAGCGCGATGTGCTGGCGCACCGCGTCGAACACCACGAAGTCGTTACCGAGCCCGTGCATCTTGGTGAAGCGGACCTTCATCACGTCGATCTCCTGCATGCCGCCGCCGGGTTCATCCCGGCATGCGTCCCCAGACCGCCAGATGGCGGTCGCTGACGACTCCGACCTCGAAGCCCTCGAGCCCGGCGGTGTTGAGCTGTTCGACCACCTCGCACGGCTCGTAGGCGGCGAACAGCGAGTGGCGGAAGTCGCTGCGCAGCACCTCGGGCTCGTCGGCGACATAGGTCTCGACCAGTGCTTCGGCCCAGCCCGCCGAGGGCGGCCGGAACAGATCCATCACCAGTACCAGGGCATCGGGGTTGGCTTGGGTGCGGATCGTCTGCCACAGCACCTGGGGGTCATGGAGGTGGTGGAGCAGGCTGTTGGAGAGGATGAGGTCATAACGGCAGCCCTCGAGACGGCTTGAGGGGAGGCGATCGTGTATCAGTTGCCAGCGCCCGGCGAATGGTTCGCCACCGGCCTCGAGGGTGGTGCGCGCCTGTTCGAGCATGGTCATGGCACCGTCGAGTGCATCGCAGTGCAGCCGTGGATAGGTGCGCAGCAGGCGGTGCACGATGTCGGCTGGGCCGCAGCCGAGGTCGAGTGCTGCCGTGCCCGGTAGCCCGCCACTTGCGTGACGGGCCAGCAGCCGCATGAACAGGCTGTTGGACTCGGAGAAGTCAGCCTCGGCATAGGCGCGGGCCTGCTCCTCGGTGTCCATCAGCTCGGGCTCGGGGCGACGTTTCACGGTAGCCTCCGTTCCCCCGCAAACAGCGACTCGATCGACTCACGCTCGCGCACCAGGTGGACCTCGTCGCCGTCGACCATGACCTCGGCGGCGCGCGGGCGGCTGTTGTAGTTCGAACTCATGGTGAAGCCGTAGGCGCCGCTGCCGCGCACCGCCAGCAAGTCACCGGCACGGATGGCGAGCTGGCGCGCCTTGCCGAGGAAGTCACCGGTCTCGCACACCGGGCCGACCAGGTCATAGCGCTGGGTCTCGAGCGAGGGGTCGAGGTGCACCGGCACGATCTCCTGTTCGGCCTGATAGAGCGCTGGGCGCAGCAGGTCGTTCATGGCGCCGTCGATGATGGCGAAGTGACGCGCCTCGGTCGGTTTGAGGTACTCGACGCGGGTGAGCAGCACGCCGGCGTTGCCGGCGATGGCGCGGCCCGGCTCGATGAGGACTTCGTAGGGCTTGCCGGCGAGACGGTGGCGGATGGCGGCGGCATAGGCGGCTGGGTCGGGCGGCAGCTCGTCACGATAGCGGATACCGAGCCCGCCGCCGAGATCGAGGTGCTCGATGGCAATGCCGGCCTCGGCGAGGCGGTCGGCGAGCGCGAGCACTCGGTCGAGGGCGTCGATGAAGGGGGCGAGGTCGGTGAGCTGCGAGCCGATGTGGCAGTCGATGCCGGTGACCCGCAGGTTGGGCCGCGCGGCGGCGTCGCGATAGACCGCCTCGGCGGCGCGGATGTCGATGCCGAACTTGTTCTCGCGCAGTCCGGTGGAGATATAGGGATGGGTGCGGGCGTCGACGTCGGGGTTGACCCGCAGCGACACCGGGGCGATCACGCCGAGCTCGCCGGCGACCCGGTCGAGACGGTCGAGTTCGGCCTCGGACTCGAGGTTGAAGCAGCGGATGCCGACCTCGAGGGCGCGGCGCATCTCGTCGGCGCGCTTGCCGACGCCGGAGAAGACCACCCGCGCCGGATCGCCGCCGGCGGCGAGCACGCGCTCGAGTTCGCCCACCGAGACGATGTCGAAGCCCGAGCCGAGTCGCGCCAGGGTGTCGAGCACGGCGAGGTTGGAGTTGGCCTTGACGGCGAAACAGACCAGGTGCGGCTGCTCGCCGAAGGCGCGGTCGAAGGCGTGCCAGTGACGCTCCAGGGTCGCCCTGGAGTAGACGTAGCAGGGGGTGCCGAAGCGCTCGGCGATCTCGGTGAGGGGGACGGACTCGGCGTGGAGCAGGTCGTCTCGATAGTTGAAGTGATCCATGCGGCGTCGATGTGGTGCTCGGCTAGGGCTGATCGGGGGCGGGGACCTCGGGAAGGTCTTCGCCGGTGGTCGTTGGTGGCGTGCCCGGCTCCGGCTCGGGCAGGTAGAGCGGACCCTTCTGGCCGCATGCACCGAGCATGCTGACGGTCCCGAGCACCAGGATGATGGCGATGAACAGATAACGGGCCCAACAGAGCATTGGAGCGTCTCACGCGAAAAGGGGTTGAGTCGGGCCTCTAGTATACATTCCAGCGCGGCGCGCGCGGGTCAGCGCGCGCGTCGGCGCGCCGCCAGGGTCAGCCCCTGGCTGGCCTGCTTGGCAAAGTGCTGGAAGTCCTCGAATAGCGGCTCGGTGAGGGCGCGGGCGCTGGTGGCGCGGTCGGCGTAGAGCAGGCCGATGCCCTGCCCGGCGATGTCAATCGGGGCGATCATGAAGGGGGTGCGCCCGAGTGCCTGGATGACCGTCGCCGGGACCTCGTCGAGTGCGCGCTCCTGGATACAGCGCGGTTGCTGGCGCTCGAGGGCGACGAACAAGGGGTGAGATTGCCGTGGCAGTCGGGTGAACTGGAAGCGTGCGAGCAGCCGCTCGTGCTCACTGCCGAGGGCGTACCTGGCCTTGAGGGTGCGCTTGTCCGGGGTGATCAGAGCGAACACCACCCGGTCCATGCCGACGCCGCGATGGATACCCTCGAGGGCCAGGGTCATCACCTGGTTGAGGTTGGCCGTCCCGCCCTCGATCAGCGCCGAGAGTTCGCGCAGCACGCGCAGCTGGAGTTGTGCATCGGGTTCGGGGACGGCGGTGGTCGCCGCGGTTGGACGTTGGTTGGGGGCGGGTTGGTCGAGGGTGGGTTGGTCGGACGCGGGTTGGTCGGACGTCTCGTCGTGTTGCGGGATGTGCGGTACGGCGATCTGGGCGCCGATGTCGGCGGCCATCTCGGCGGCCTCGCGGGCGTTCTGCTGCAGCCTCTTGTGGGTCTCGCCGATTGCCAGGTCGATCATCTTGGCGGTGCGTTGGACCAGTTTCTGCATCCGTGCGCTGCGCCAGCCACCGTCCTCGGCGCAGAGTGCGATCTGTTGACCGAGCACCACGGTCTGGATCCGTTCGTCGAGCATGCTGGGGGTGGCGATCGCCTCGCGCACCAGGTCATTGAGGTGCCAGACCCGGGCTAGCTGGCCGCTGAGCTGGTTGAGGCGGAAACCGAGGATGCGTTCCTGACCGCGTTCGGGGAGGGTGGCGGGCTGCTGGCGGTAGAACTGATCGAGCGCCTCGGCCTGTTCACCGCCGAAGCACCAGAAGGCCAGCTCGCCGACGCGATGCAGCAGCGCGGCGATGAAGACCTCCTCGGGTGCCTTGTCCTCACGCGCGGTGGCGATCGAGCGGGCCTGCATCGCCGCGTGGATGGCGCGTGCCAGTTCGCGCGCGACGCGCTCGCGGGTGGCCCCCTCAATGGTGTCGTCGACCAGGGTCGCGGCCAGGCACATGTTGCTCACGGCGTTGAAGCCGAGCACCACCACGGCGCGGTTGACCGTGGTCAGGGTATAGCCGCTACTGGCGCCTGCCGGATTGTAATAGACCGAGTTGGCGAGTTTGAGGATACGGGTGGTGAGCGAGGGGTCCTGCATGATCACCTGGGCCAGCGCGGCGGCGGGGGCCAGCTCGTCGTCGAACACCCGCAGCACCTGATGCACGGTGTTGTTGAAGATCGGCATCTCTCGCTGTTGGATCAGCTCGACCCACTCGGCCAGGCGGCGTTTTGGCGCGGGGCGCTGCGTGTTCACAAGACGAACTCCTGGTGGGACGGCTGTTGGTGGTCCCGAGTGATGTTGGAGACGACCGGCTGGCTGAGGTGCCAACCGACGGCGCGGTATGCGCTGGCGTGCCGTTGCGCTCGTCCAGTTTACCGGGTGGGTGAGGGGCGTTCTTCTAAGCTTCCCCGCATCATCATGTGGGTGAATCGGGGGCGAATAAATGTCCTGGTTGTCGATTCTGCGGGCTGGGGTACTGGCGTTGGCTCCCGTGGTGGCGATGGCCGACGACTGGCCGTCGGGCTGTCGTGTCGGTGACCCCTTGCCGGTCCAGCAGGGGACGCCGGCGCTGACCCTCGCCGGAGTCTATCGCAAGGGGGTGCGGGTCTCCGACTATTGGGTGAGCGAGAAGCTCGATGGGGTGCGCGCCTACTGGGATGGCTCGCGACTGTTCAGCCGCAGCGGGCGGGAGATCGTCGCCCCGGCGGCCTTTACCGACGGCTGGCCGCGTCTCGCGCTCGATGGCGAGTTGTGGCTGGGGCGAGGTCGCTTCGAGCCTTTGTCCGGGATCACTCGCCGGCAACAACCCGACCCGGAGGCCTGGCGCGGGGTGCGTTTCATGGTGTTCGACCTGCCCGGTTGCGCGCTCGATTTCGATGGTCGGCTGCGGGCGTTGCGCCGGTTGTTTGCGACACCTCAGCCAGCGTCGTTGCAGCGCGTCGAGCAGTGGCGGGGTCGTGATCATGTCCGCCTGATGGCGCGGCTGCACCGTGTGCTCGCCGCTGGTGGCGAGGGGCTGATGCTGCGTCGTGCCAGCGCGCCCTATCGGGCCGGTCGCGGTGACGATCTGCTCAAGCTCAAGCCCTACCAGGATGCCGAGGCCCGGGTGATCGCCTACCTGCCCGGCAAGGGACGGCTGCGCGGCATGGTCGGGGCGTTGTTGGTCGAGGATGGCGAGGGGCGGCGTTTTCGGCTCGGCAGTGGGCTGAGCGATGCCGAGCGGCGCGATCCGCCGCCGCTCGGTGCCTGGGTGACCTTTCGTTATCAGGGATACACCCGTAACGGGATCCCGCGCTTTGCGCGTTACCTGCGGGTGCGAGAGCGCGATGAGTGAGCGCTGGCGCCTCCATGCGCCGGCGGTGGTTCAGCGCAGGCCGCGCAGTACCGCCGCCTCGATCTGGCGGGCGAAGGGGGGTTCACGGTCATTGGTGTGTTGCTGCGCCTGGGTGAGTTCGTCCCAGGTCTGCAGTTGTGGCTGGTGCTCGGGCACCAACGCGTGCGGCTGCTCGCGTGGATCGAGGAAGGTATCGCGAGAGGGGGTACGCATGATCAGCTCCTCGTTGAGGTCGGTTGAGCACTTGGGCAGAGGGTGGGGCTGACGGCCAACAGCGCAAGGGCGCCCCACCCCAGTGAGTTCTTACAGTGCGCGGCAGGTCTCAAGGACGACCGGCGCGCGGGTGCGGCCCGAGCGCGAGCCCTGGGCCTCCATCGCCTTGACCACCTCGATGCCGTCGACGACCTGGCCGAAGACCACGTGCTTGCCGTCGAGCCAGGGGGTAGGCACCAGAGTGATGAAGAACTGCGAGCCGTTGGTGTCAGGACCGGCGTTGGCCATCGACAGCATGCCGGGACGGTTGTGACGATGCTCGAAGTTCTCGTCGGGGAAGCGTTCGCCGTAGATCGAGCGTCCCCCGGTGCCGTTGCCGTTGGTGAAGTCACCGCCCTGGATCATGAAGCCGGGGATGATGCGGTGGAAGGGGCTGCCGGCGTAGGCGAGCGCCTCGCCCTGCTCGCCGGTGCAGAGTGCGCGGAAGTTCTCCGCGGTCTTCGGGGTGGTGTCGGCGAACAGCTCCAGGGTGATGGTGCCGGCCGGCTCACCGTCGATGGACACGTCCATCGCTACCCGGGGGTTGGCCGCCAGCGCGGAGGTGGCGATGGTGGCGAGCGCCAGCGCGGCGAGAGAGGGCAGGGATCTGGACATGCGGGCTCCTGGATGATCGCGGTTGCACGGACCCGGCGGCTCGGGCGCCGCTCCGACCCCTGTACTGCTGGGGAGCGGTGACTGCGGCACGACGCGATGCGGATCACGCACCGCCCCGCCAGGGCTCGCCCCATTGTGGTGCCACTCGACGGTAGGTGCAATCGGCGGGGTCAGCCATCAGCCATCAGCCATCAGCCATCAGCCGCCAGCGACCAGCGACCAGCAAAGGCGGCGCGCGACGCCCCGCTTCTGCGACGGTGGTCGAGGACGACCACCCACTGGAGGCTGATGGCTGGCGGCTGGTGACTGAAGGCGGCTGGTGACTCGTGCCGGGTCCGGGACCTATGCGATGATCGGGCCAGGTACATCCTCAATCATCGCAGTGGAGCCGGTATGTCGACGCTCGAACTCACCCCTTATCCCGATAACAGCGCCGAGGCGTTGCTGCGGGTCATCACCCTCTTCATCGTCAGTGATGGCGAGGTCGCTGACGGCGAACTCGAGGTCCTCGACGACCTCGGGGTGTTCGAGACGCTCGGGGTCGATCACAACCGTTTCGCCGAGGTCTTCGACGCTTATTGCGACGACCTGATCGCCCATGCCGGGACTGCGCACTACGTCGGGTTGAACGACCCGAGCTGGATCGACGCGGTGCTTGCACCGATCACCGAGGTGTCGTACCGGCGTTTGCTGGCGCGCATCCTGTTGCTGGTGGCACGGGCAGACGGTCATTTCGCCGACAGCGAGCTGGCGGTGTATCGGCGCATCCTCGAGCGCTGGGAGATCGATCTCGACTCGCTCGCCGAGGCCGACTGAGCCGTCTCACCAAGCCTCGATGAGGAGCAGTGCGGCGATCGCCCAGAGTGCGCCGCGCAGCCAGTTGCGATAGCTCGTCGCACCGTGGCGGCGGCGCACCCGGATGCCGATCCACAGTGCCAGCAGCACCGCCGGGAGCAGTATCAACGCCAGCCCGATTACGCTGGGGTCGAGCGCGTCGCGGCTGGCGAAGCCGAGTACCTGACCGCTCTTGCTGGTGATGAAACTGAGATTGAAGGTCGCCACCATCAGCACCGGGTTCATCCGGGTGTAGAGCGCGAAGGCCACCACCACCGGGGCGAAGATGTTGATCAGCCCCGCCAGCAGACCCATGCTCAGTCCGAGCAGTGCCAGCGCCCAGTGCGGCACCCGGCGCTCCGGGCCGCTGCCCTGACGGCGCTCGAGCAGCAGGAAGGCGACCAGCACCAGCGCCAGCAGGATCTGGAAGGGCTGCGGGTCGATACTGAGCAACAACTGGGTGCCGATTAGACTGCCGATCATGGTGCTCACCGGCAGCGGCCAGAAGCGGTGCAGCGCCTCGCGCCAGTGGCGTTCGTGGGCGATGCTCACCAGGTTGATGAGGATGGTCGGGATCAGGGTCAGCAGGATCGCCATGCGCAGGTCCATCACCAGCGCCAGCAACGGGGTGGCGAGCAACGGGAAGCCGAAGCCGAGGGCGCCATGGGTGAAGGCGGCGACGGTGAGGATGACGAGGGTGGCGAGATCGGTCAGGGAGAGGATGGCCTGATCCTCCTGAGGCTGGGTTCAAACCGCCCAGCATAGCCGAGATCCTTGGGGCGATAGACGCTCGACCTTGGAGATGCGGATGATGCTCTGCAAAGACGGGCGCTGGTGGGTCGGTCTGCTGCTCTTGTTCGGTACCGCGGTGGTGCCGGCCCGCGACATCGATCTGGTGGTGATCCATGCCACCGGGGGGCCGGGCTGCAAGGCGGGGCGGTTGTGGCACTCGGGGGGCGGCACCCTCGCCTCCAATCAACGCCACTTCGCTCGGACCCCGGGGATTAGCTACCACTATCTGATCGGGCGCGACGGCACCACGGTGGCCGGGACACCGGTCGCCCAGGTTGCCCATCACGCCCGTGGCCACAACGCCCACTCGATCGGTATCGAGTTGGTCAACGACGGCGATGGCCGCGATCCCTTCCCCGAGCCCCAGATCCAGGCGCTGATCGTGCTGCTGCGCCCGCTGCTCGTGACCTATGATCTGAGCCCGGCGCAGGTGCGCGGGCACGGTGAACTCGACACCCGCAGCTTCGTCTGTGGTGGGCGGCGCTACAAGTCGAAGGTCGATCCGGGCGGTGCCTATCCGGGGTTCAGCGGCAATTTCCCCTGGCGGCGGCTGCGAGAGGCGCTGGCGCGCTGAGGGGTCAGGCGTGATGCCTGTCGCCGTCGAGGTGGCGGAGCTGTTCACGCGACGGTGTCCAGAAGGCGATCCGGTTGCGTCCACCTTGCTTGGCGGCGTAGAGCTTGCGGTCGGCGCACTCGAGCAGGGTCGAGAGCCGGGCCTCGATGTGTCCGCCGAGTTCGGCCACGCCGATGCTGATCGTCACCGAGAGCGGCCCGCGATCGGTCTCGATCGCGGCCGCAGCGACGCGCTGGCGCAACCGCTCGGCGGTCTCGCAGGCGGTGTCGAGGTCGGTCTCGGGGAGCAAGGCGGCGAATTCCTCGCCGCCGTAACGACAGAGGATGTCGCTCTGACGCAGATTGTCCTTGAGCCGGTTGGCGGTGGTCTGTAACACCTGGTCCCCGACGAGATGCCCATGGTGGTCGTTGATCGACTTGAAGTAGTCGATGTCGATCATCAGCGCGCTGCTCGGGGTGTGCTTGCGCGCCGCCTGGGTCAGGCTCTGCTCGGCCAGCGACCAGAAGTGACGACGGTTGAACAGCCCGGTGAGTGGATCGGAGATGGCCAGTTGCTCGAGGTCGCGCTCGAGCTGTTTCTGCTCGGTGATGTCGCGCGAATAGAGCGCCAGTTGTGAGATCCGCTGGAGACTGTCGCAGACCGGGTAGAGGATGTGGTCGAACCAGCGGTCGCGATACTGTTCCTGGAATCGCACCGGCGCGCTGCTGTCGGTCACGCGTTGGAGTTGCTGGCGCAGATTGGTGCTGACCTCGGCGGGGAGCAAGGCGAACAGGCTGCGCCCGACCAGTTGGCGGCGATCGCGGTGCAATTGTCGGGCGGTCATGTCGTTACAGGCGATCAGCTTGCCGGTGACGTCCATCAGCAGCATCGAGTCCTCTGGGGTGTCGAGCAGTGCGCGTAGTGTCGCCTGGTTGTCACGCAGCGCCAGTTCGGCCTGCTTGTAGGCGGAGATGTCGGTGATGAAGCCCTCGAGTGTCACCAGGTGATCGTGCTCGGACCAGAGTCCCCAGCCGCGCTCCCAGGCCCAGCGGATGGTGCCGTTGGCATGGTTGATCCGGTACTCGATCTCGAAGGTGCGGTGCGCGGCGAGTGCTGCCTGGACCTGGGTCCAGACCGGGGCGCGGTCCTCGGGGTGGATGAGCTCGGCGTAGATGACCCGCGAGCGCATCAACGCCTCCTGCGGATAACCGGTGAGCGCCAGACAGCCGGCGCTGACATAGTCCATGCTCCAATCGCTGTCGTTCTGACAGCGATAGGCCATGCCGGGGAAGTTGTCGAGCAGCGCCACGATGTCGGGCCGGTTGGCGGCGTGGTGCTGGGCCTCGAGTGCGGCGAGACGGCGGCGTAGCGTCGCGTTCTCGATACGCAACTGCTCGCTGTCTGAAGCTGGGGGGTGCATTGCCGCGCTGCCTCCGCGAGGTGCCGCTGTCCGGGTGCGACGGGTCAAGGGTATGCGATGGATGATCGCTCGTCACGGCCGCTGAGGGCTGCGAGGGTGCGTTCGGAGACCATGGGGTGAGCATGGCTCATGGAGAGGCGGGCGCCAAGGTCATTGGGGACTGCCGGGATATCGGCAGAGGTGGGGCGGTGCGGGGGATTTGCAATGGGCCGGGGCGCCGCCAGGCGCCCCGTGGGCGCGCCCCGGCGGGGCGCGCGACCGGGATCAGATCATGAACAGGTCCATGAACTGGTTCACCGGGGTCTGCATCAGACGCTGCTCGTCCTGGCAGAGGTCGTAGATGCGCTGTGCCTGACCCTTGGGGAAGCGGGTCTTGAGCGCGGCGAGGAACTTCGCCTCGAGCACCGGGATGCCCTCGGCGCGACGACGACGGTGACCGATCGGGTACTCGACCTCGACCAGCTCGGTGCTGCTGCCGTCCTTGAAGAAGACCTGTACCGCGTTGGCGATCGAGCGCTTTTCGGGATCGAGGTACTCGGCGGTGTAACGCGGGTCCTCGCGCACCACCATCTTCTCACGCAGCGCGTCGATGCGCGGATCGGCGGCGACGCCGTCCTCGTAGTCGGCGGCGGTGAGACGGCCGTGGATCAGCGGCACGGCGACCATGTACTGCAGGCAGTGGTCGCGGTCGGCCGGGTTGTAGAGCGGGCCGTCCTTGCTGATGATGCGGATCGCCGATTCCTGGGTGACCAGCTCGATGCGCTCGATCTCGTCGATGCGGTCCTTGACCTGGTCGTGCAGGCGCATCGCGCACTCGACCGCGGTCTGGGCGTGGAACTCGGCAGGGAAGCTGATCTTGAACAGGATGTTCTCCATCACGTAGCTGCCGTAGTCGCGCTGGAAGGCGAACTTGTTGCCCTTGAACAGCACGTCGTAGAAGCCCCAGGTCGGCGCGCTCAGCACCGAGGGCAGGCCCATCTCGCCTCGATCGACCATCATCGCCAGACGCACCGCGCGCGAGCTGGCATCGCCCGCTGCCCAGGACTTGCGCGAGCCGGTGTTGGGGGCGTGACGGTAGGTGCGCAGCGCCTGGCCGTCGACCCAGGCCTGCGACAGGGTGTCAATGACCTGGTCGCGATCGGCGCCGAGCATCAGTGCCGAGACCGCCGCCGAGGCCACCTTGACCAGCAGCACGTGGTCGAGACCGACGCGGTTGAAGCTGTTCTCGAGGGCGAGCACGCCCTGGATCTCGTGCGCCTTGACCATGTACTGGAGCACGTCGCCCACGGTCAGGGGCGCGGCGCCGTCGGCCACTGCCTTGCGCGAGAGGTAGTCACCGAGACCGAGGATGGCGCCGAGGTTGTCCGAAGGGTGACCCCATTCGGCGGCGAGCCAGGTGTCGTTGAAGTCGAGCCAGCGGACCATGGCGCCGATGTCCCAGGCGGCCTTGACCGGGTCGAGCTGGAACGCGGTGCCGGGCACGCGCGAGCCGTTGGGCACCACGGTGCCGGGGACGATGGCGCCGAGGTGCTTGGTGCACTCGGGGTACTGCAGCGCGAGCATGGCGCAGCCGAGCGAGTCCATCAGGCAGTGGCGGGCGGTGGTGATGGCCTCGGCCGAGTCGATCTCGGTGTTGCAGACGTAGTCGGCGATGGCGACCAGTTCCTGATCCGGATCGGGGCGGACGTTGGCGTCGGCGATATGTGCGCTCATTTGGATGAGGTCTCCAGTGGGTTGGGAATGCGGTGGCTTGCAGCCGCCGGCCACCAGCCCCAGCCTCGAGCTGGTAGCTGGTAGCTGGTAGCTGGTAGCTGGTAGCTGGTAGCTGGTAGCTGGTAGCTGGTAGCTGGTAGCTGGTAGCTGGTAGCTGGTAGCTGGCTCAGCGCTGCTTGATCGGCAGCCAGTTGAGGTCCTCGGGGCCGACGTAGTTGGCGCTCGGGCGGATGATCTTGCCGTCCTGGCGCTGCTCGATGACGTGAGCCACCCAGCCGGTGGTGCGCGAGATCACGAAGAAGGGGGTGAACATCGCGGTGGGCACGCCCATCTGCGCGTAGGACACGGCCGAGAACCAGTCGAGGTTGGGGAACATCTTCTTGAGGTCCCACATCACCGTCTCGAGACGCTCGGCGACCTGGAACATGCGCATGTCGCCATTGCCCTCGGAGAGGCGCTTGGCCACGGCCTTGATTACCTTGTTGCGCGGATCGGCGATGGTGTAGACCGGGTGGCCGAAGCCGATGATGATCTCCTTGCGCCCGACCCGCTCGGTGATGTCGGCCTCGGCCTCGTCGGCGGTGGCATAGCGGTTTTGGATGTCACAGGCGACCTCGTTGGCGCCGCCGTGCTTGGGGCCGCGCAGCGCGCCGATGGCGCCGGTGATCGCCGAGTAGATGTCGGAGTTGGTGCCGGCGACCACGCGCGAGGTGAAGGTCGAGGCGTTGAACTCGTGCTCGGCGTAGAGGATCAGCGAGGTGTGCATCGCGTGCACCCACTCGTCCGACGGGGTCTGGCCGTGGAGCAGGTGGAGCAGGTGGCCGCCGATCGAGTCGTCGTCGGTCTCGACCTCGATGCGCCGACCGTTGTGCGAGAAGTGATACCAGTACATCAGCATCGAGCCGAAGCTGGCGATCAGGCGGTCACCGATGTCGCGCGCGCCGGCCACCGACATGTCTTCCTTCTCGGGCTCGAGGGTGCCGAGCACCGAGCAACCGGTGCGCATCACGTCCATCGGGTGGGCCGAGGGCGGCAGCTGCTCGAGCGCGGTCTTGAGCGCCGCAGGCAGGCCGCGCAGGCCCTTGAGCTTGCGCTTGTAGGTGGCCAGCTCGGCGTGGTTGGGCAGGCGCCCGTGGATGAGCAGGTAGGCGATCTCCTCGAACTCGGCCTGGTCGGCGAAGTCGAGGATGTCGTAGCCACGGTAGTGCAGGTCGTTGCCGGTACGACCGACGGTGCAGATGGCGGTGTTGCCTGCGGCGGTGCCGGACAGGGCGACGGACTTCTTCGGCTTAGGCAGCTGGCTCTGCGAGGTCTCGGCCATGATTCTCTCCTCGGATCGGGTTGGCCCCGGGCACGGTGCAGTGCACGGCGGGGCGGGAGACGGCGGCCGATCAAGGCCGCCGTCTCCGGCGTCAGCGGGTTACTCGGGTTTGTTCTGCTCGAACAGCGCGTCGAGCTTCTGCTCGAAGGCGTGGTAGCCCAGGTAATCGTAGAGTTCCATGCGGGTCTGCATGGTGTCGATGACGCTGGCCTGGGAGCCCTCGTTGCGGATCGCCTGGTAGACGTTGAGCGCGGCCTTGTTCATGGCGCGGAAGGCCGACAGCGGGTAGAGCACCATGGAGACGCCGACCTCGGCCAGCTCGGTGGTCTTGAACAGCGGGGTGGCGCCGAACTCGGTGATGTTGGCCAGCACCGGGACGTTGACCGCGGCGGTAAACTGGCGGTACTGCTCGAGGTCGGTCATCGCCTCGGGGAAGATCATGTCGGCGCCGGCCTCGACACAGGCCACGGCGCGCTCGATGGCCGCGTCCATGCCCTCGACGGCGAGCGCGTCGGTGCGCGCCATGATCACGAAGTCGTCACGACGTGCGTCGACCGCGGCCTTGATGCGATCGACCATCTCGGCCTGCGAGACGATCGCCTTGCCCGGACGGTGACCGCAGCGCTTGGCCGCGACCTGGTCCTCGATGTGGCAGCCGGCGGCACCGGCCTGGTTGAGCAGGCGAACGGTACGGGCGATGTTGAAGGCGCCGCCCCAACCGGTGTCGGCGTCGACCAGCAGCGGAACCTCGGTGGCGTCGGTGATGCGACGCACGTCCTCGAGGACGTTGTCGAGGCTGGTCATGCCCAGGTCGGGCAGGCCGTAGGAGCCCGCGGCGACACCGCCACCGGAGAGGTAGATGGCACGGTAGCCGGTGCGCTCGGCCATCATCGCGTGATAGGCGTTGATCGCGCCGACGATCTGCAGGGGGTTCTCTTCCTGGACCGCGAGTCGCAGTCGTGCGCCGGCTGTCATGGTGTCGCTCATGATGTTGGGTCTCCTTGAACGGTCCGGACGCGCGCGGCGTCCGTGACTGTGGTGGTTGACGATGCTCGGGGCTGGCCCGGGTTTCACCGTCCGGTCTGTGGGACGAGGCGTCGGGCGATGGCCTCACGCGAGGCGCGGATGTGGCGACGCATCAGCCACTCCGCCAGCTCGCCGTCGCGCGCCGCAATGGCGTCGACGATGAGTTCATGCTCCTTGAGCGCGTCGCGCGCCCGTTCGCTCCTCATCCCGAACTGGCAGCGGTACATCCGCGCCAGGTGGTAGAGATCGTTGCAGAGAATGTCGAACAACCGCTGGTTGCCACCGCCCTGGACGATGCGGAAGTGGAAGTCCAGATCGCCCTCCTCCTGGAAGTAGGTCTGCCAGTCGTCGCGGGCGATCTCGCCACGATGCTGTGCCAGCAGCCGCTTGATCTCGTCGATGGCCTCATCCGGCATGCGCTCGGCGGCGATCCGCGCGGCCATACCTTCGAGCGCCTCGCGCACGTCGTAGATCTCGAGCAGCTGGTCGCTGTTGAGTTGGATCACCCGGGCGCCGACATTGGCGCGGCGCTCGACCAGCTTGATCGACTCGAGTCGACGTAGCGCCTCGCGCAGCGGGCCGCGACTGATCCCGTAACGGGCAGCGAGCACCGGCTCGCTGATCTTGCTGCCCGCGGGGATGCTGCCCTCGACGATTGCCTGGCGCAGCTGATCGAAGATGCGATCGGCGATGGTTGCGCTTGGCTCGATGGGGGCCGTGGTCGCCTTGGTCATCAGGATTGTCGACACTTTCAAAGAATGACAGCGAAGATATCGTGTTTTTCGGCTTTGTCAATCCTGATTGTCGACAATGCTGCAGATTGAGGCCGTTGATACTGGGGGGGAACCGCCGGGGAGGCGGTGGAGAAGACCGCCCGCCAGGTGGCGGGCGGTGCTGCCTGCTGCCGGCCGTCAGCAACGACGGCCGGGGTAGGGCTCAGCCGCGGCGGGCGTAGCCGATGGCGCTGAGCGAGTTGGCGATCTCGTCGAGCGCGGAGGGGTCGTCGATGGTCGCCGGGTCCTTGTAGGCGGTGCCGTCGGCGATCGCCTTCATGGTGCCGCGCAGGATCTTGCCCGAGCGGGTCTTGGGCAGGCGCTCGACCACGGCCACGGTCTTGAAGGCCGCGACCGGCCCGATCTGCTCGCGCACCAGCTTGACCAGTTCCTTCTTGATCGTGTCGTGATCGCGCTCGACCCCGGATTTGAGCACCACCAGACCGAGCGGCAGCTCGCCCTTGAGTTCGTCGGCGGCACCGATCACCGCACACTCGGCAACGTCCGGGTGCGAGGCGAGCACGCCTTCCATCGCGCCGGTCGAGAGTCGGTGGCCGGCGACGTTGATGATGTCGTCGATGCGGCTCATCACGAAGACGTAACCGTCCTCGTCGAGGTAGCCGGCGTCGCCGGTGAGGTAGTAACCGGGCTCGGCCGAGAGGTAGGACTGCACGAAGCGGGTGTCGTTGCCCCACAGGGTCGACAGACAGCCGGGCGGCATCGGCAGGCGGATCATGATGCGACCGATGTTACCGGGTTTGACCGGTTCGCCCTCGTCGTCGAGCACCTGGAGGTCGTAGCCGGGGACGGCGCAGGTCGGCGAGCCGGCCTTGACCGGGAGGCGTTCGATACCGATGCAGTTGGCCGCGATCGCCCAGCCGGTCTCGGTTTGCCACCAATGGTCGACCACCGGCAGCTTGAGGATGTCCTCGGCCCAGTGCAGGGTGTCGGGATCGCAACGCTCGCCGGCGAGAAACAGCGCGCGCAACGAGCTGATGTCGTAGCGCCCGAGGTGCTCGGCCTTGGAGTCGGCGCCCTTGATGGCGCGGAAGGCGGTCGGCGCGGTGAACAGCACCTTGACTTTGTGTTCCTCGACCACGCGCCAGAAGGCGCCGGCGTCCGGGGTGCCGACCGGCTTACCCTCGTAGACCACGGTGGTGCAACCGCGCAGCAGCGGGGCGTAGACGATGTAGGAGTGACCCACCACCCAGCCGACGTCGGAGGCGGCCCAGAACACGTCGCCGGGCTCGACGTCATAGATGTTGCCCATGCTCCAGGCCAGCGCCACGGCGTGACCGCCGTTGTCGCGCACCACGCCCTTGGGCTGGCCGGTGGTGCCGGAGGTGTAGAGGATGTAGAGCGGGTCGGTGGCGGCCACCGAGACGCAGTCGGCCGGCGTGGCGGCGGCGAGCGCCTCGGCCCAGCCGAGGTCGCGGCCCTCGATCAGGGTGCCGGGCTCCTCAGGACGCTGCAGTACGAGACAGTGCTCGGGCTTGTGGTCGGAGAGTTCGATCGCCTCGTCGAGCAGCGGCTTGTAGTGGACGACGCGGTTGGGCTCAATGCCGCAGGAGGCGGCGATGATCAGCTTCGGTTTGGCGTCATCGATGCGAGTGGCCAGCTCGTGCGAGGAGAAGCCGCCGAAGACTACCGAGTGGATGGCGCCGATGCGCGCGCAGCCGAGCATGGCGATCAACGCCTCGGCCACCATCGGCATGTAGATGATCACCCGATCACCCTTGGTCACCCCCTGCGCCTGCAGGGCGCCGGCCAGGCGGGCGACCTGATCCTGCAGCTCGGCATAGGTGATCACCCGCTTGGTGTTGGTCACCGGGCTGTCGTGGATGATCGCGGCCTGGTCGCCGCGTCCGGCGATGACGTGACGATCCACTGCGTTGTAGCAGGTGTTCATCATCGCGCCACTGAACCAGCGGTAGAACGGCTTGTTGCTGTCGTCGAGGACCTTGTCCCACGGCTTGTCCCAGTCGATGAGGCGTGCCGCCTCGCCCCAGAAGGTCTCGGGGTCTTTCATCGATTGCTTGTAGACGCTCTGATAGTCCATCGCTCTATCCTCTGTGTTTGAGATCTGGGCCTCCACTGCATCGATGGAAGGCCGTCTGGAACTCGATGCGTGGCGACATTAGTGCCGTGTAAACGAATTTGCAATCATTCCGTCAATGACCACAAGCGCCAGTGTAGATTTCGACGAGGCAGTCGGAGACTGGATTTGATGAGCGAATACTTGGTATAGGCGGGGCGGGCTTGATCTCTGGTTCATTCCCGGGTATAGCGCGCAATCGTCCTTGAGGGTGATTGCAAATTGTTGTTTTTATTTGCTTTATCGCGTCTTTTTGGTGTGCTTCAATTGCCGAGTTTTCGCAATTTTCTCGCGTGCTCGCAGGATGACTAAGGCTGTCACCTTGAGTGGATTGCGGTGTGTGCGCGTGGTGTGGTCACGGGGCGGGACTTCATTCGCCGGTGGCGAGGGGTTTTCGAGGCGGTGTCGGCGGATCGTGTTGAACGCATGCGCGGGAGGGTCTGCGGGGGTGTTTGCGTAACGTGTCCTTGGTGTGGCGCGCACGACTCGGCATTTTTCTCTTTGTGTACGCAAGGTGCGCGGGGCGTGTGGTAATGGCTGGTGGGGGAGGGGGTGGGTGCCCCGGGCGGGCAGGACCCGTCCGGGGTGGGGCGATCGCTCCGGATCAGCCGGCGATCTCGGCGAATACCTCGGCGGCGGCGTCGAGGGTTGCCTGGATCTCGGCCTCGCCGTGCTCGATCGAGATGAAGCCCGCCTCGAAGGACGAGGGTGCGAGGTAGATACCGCGCTCGAGCATGCCGTTGAAGAAGGCCTTGAAGTGCTCTTGGTTGCAGGCCGTCGCCTGGGCGAACCCGGTGACCGGCTCGGCGCTGAAGAACAGGCCGAACATGGCCCCTGCCTGGTTAGTGGTGAAGGGCACCCCGGCGGCGGCGGCGCGTTCACGCAGCCCGGCGAGCAGCGTGCTGGCGGCGGTGGTGAGACGGTCGTAGAACCCCGGCTCGCTGATCAGCTCGAGGGTCTTGAGTCCGGCGGCCATGGCGATCGGATTACCCGAGAGGGTGCCGGCCTGATAGACCGGACCGACCGGGGAGACGTACTCCATGATCTCGCGCTTGCCACCGAAGGCACCGACCGGCATGCCGCCGCCGATGACCTTGCCGAGGGTGGTGAGGTCGGGGGTGATGCCGAAGTGTCCCTGAGCGCCACCGAGCGAGACGCGGAAGCCGGTCATGACCTCGTCGAAGATGAGCACCGCGCCGTGCTCGGTGCAGACCTCGCGCAGTCCTTCGAGGAAGCCCGGGACCGGCGGGATGCAGTTCATGTTGCCGGCCACCGGCTCGACGATGATGCAGGCGATCTCCGAGCCGATCTTGGCAAAGGTCTCGCGCACCGCGTCGATGTCGTTGTAGGGCAGGGTGATGGTCAGCTCGGCGAGTGCGGCGGGGACGCCGGGGGAGTTGGGCTCACCGAAGGTCAGGGCGCCGGAGCCGGCCTTGACCAGCAGCGAGTCGACGTGGCCGTGGTAGCAGCCCTCGAACTTCACCACCTTGTCACGACCGGTGTAGCCACGCGCCAGGCGCAGTGCGCTCATGGTCGCCTCGGTGCCGGAGCTGACCATACGCACCATCTCCATGCTCGGCACCAGCTTGCAGACGGTGTCGGCCATCTGGGTCTCGAGCTCGGTCGGGGCGCCGAAGGACAGACCCTTGCGCATCCGCTCCTCGACCGTGGCCAGCACCGCGGGGTGGGCGTGGCCGAGGATCATCGGCCCCCAGGAGCCGACATAGTCGACATAGCGCTTGCCGTCGGCGTCGTAGGCATAGGCACCCTCGGCGCGCTCGAAGAACACCGGGTCGCCGCCGACGCCTCGGAAGGCGCGCACCGGCGAGTTGACACCGCCGGGGATGTGGCGCTGCGCGGCTTCGAAGAGTGCATGGGATCGGCTCATCAGGAAGACTCCTTGGGGAACAGTGAAGTGTAGGCGCGGGCCGCGGCACCGATGTCCGGCGCCGTGAAGACTCCGCTGACGACGGCGAGCATGTCCGCCCCCGCCGCGATCAGCAAACCGCCATTTTGTGGTGTGATCCCCCCGATCGCAACTCGCGGCAGCGGGATTTCGCGCCGCGCGGCGGTGAGCAGCGCCGGGGTGGCGCGCACCGCCGCGGGCTTGGTCGGCGAGGCGAAGAAGCTGCCGAAGGCGACATAGCTCGCCCCGGCCGCCGCGGCCTGGTGGGCGCGCTCGAGGTCGTCGTAGCAGGACACGCCGATGATCGCTTGCGCCCCGAGCAGGGCGCGGGCGGCGCGCGGGTCGCCGTCCTCGCGCCCGAGGTGGACGCCGTCGGCGGCGATGCGTGCGGCGAGCGCGATATCATCGTTGATGATCAACCGCGCGCCGCCGGCGCGGCAGCAGGCAAGCAGTGCGCGAGCCTGTTGTTCGCGCGCGTGCGCGTGCGCGTGCGCCCCTTTGTCACGATACTGGATCAGCCGAGCGCCGCCGGCGATGGCCTCGGCCACGCACGCGGTGAGTGCGCGGGGGGCGGTAGTGGTGGGGGTGATGGCATAAAGCCCGCGCAATGCCTGGCTCATGGGTGTCGCAGGGCGTAGAAGCGGTTGGGGGTGAGTTGGCAGCGTCCGGTGCGGAAGGCCTGGTCGAGGGTGTTCCAGGTGTACTCCTGGGCCCCGGCTACCGCCTCGACCATCGACTCGCCCCTGGCCAGGCGCACCGCGATGGCGCTCGCCAGGGTGCAGCCGGAGCCGTGGTACTCGCCCGCTAGCCGTGGCCAGTGCCACTCATGTCGTGCGCCACTGCGTCCGTAGAGACGGTTGGTGACCTGCTCGGTGCTGTCGTGGGTGCCGGTGATCAGCACCCAGCGCGCGCCGGTGGCGAGCAGCCGCTCGGCGCACTGGTCGGGTGACTGGTGATCGGTGAGGGTGCGGGCCTCGGGCAGGTTGGGGGTCACCAGGGTGCTGCGTGCGATCAGGTTGTGACGCAGCTGATTGAGCACCGCGGCATCGGCGACGCGCTGACCGGTCCCCGAGGCGAGCACCGGGTCGAGCACCAGTGGCAGCTCGGGGTGCTCGTCGGCGAGGGTGGAGATCACGCGCACCGCGCGCGAGCTGCCGAGCAGCCCGATCTTGATCGCGCGTGGTGCGCTATCAGCGATCAGGGTGCGGCACTGGGCCTCGAGCTGCTCGCCCGGCTGGGCATGGATGGCGCGCACGCCGCAGGTGTCCTGATCGGTCAGCGCGCTGATCGCGCTCACCGCGAAACCGCCGTGTGCGGCGATCGTCTCGGCATCGGCCATGATGCCGGCGCCACCGCTCGGGTCGTGTCCGCCGATGCAGAGCACCACCGCTCGCTCAGCGCTGTCATTGATCATTCGAGATATCTCCGCGAGAGGCCCCGCGCGCTGGCGCGGGGCGTGGTGGCCGACAACAGCGCGGCGGCCATCGGTTGACGCCGGTGACAGGCGCGGGCAGCCGGCGGCGACGGACCGTTGACGTCGTCGACACGGCTGCTGGCCAACGCTGCCCGGCATACTGGTGTGCGCCCGTCGTGGCGGTCATCGGCGTTGAAAGCCGCAGGGTCTCCCCCGATTCTGTTCATTCGGTATTTAACCGCGCGCGCCGGCTGGGTGTCGACACCGGGCCGCTCGACGCGGGGAAACGCGAGGCTGTAACCGATGAAGACCTATCTCTGTATCGTCTGCGGGTTGATCTACGACGAGGCCGAGGGCTGGCCCGAGGACGGCATTGCCCCTGGTACCCGTTGGGCCGATGTGCCGGCCGATTGGCGCTGTCCGGAGTGCGGGGCGGGGAAGGAGGATTTCGAGATGGTCGAGGTCTGAGACCCCGTCCGATCGAAGGGGTTGGGTCGAGTGGCGGTCACTGGGCCGTGTTCTCGGCTACACTCCCTGACATGGAAGTCCTTACCCGCCCATCACCCCCCGCCGAAGCGCCCTGCGGTGAACTCGTCACCCTGGCGCGGCGCTACTGTGCCCTGATCGAGTCCTCGACCCGGGGGGCGCTGCATTGGTTGCCCGAGGTCGCCGAGCTACTGCCTCGGCTGCAGGCGCTGATGGCCTCATTGAGCGCCAGCGGGTTGAATGCCGGACATGTCCCCCCGGTCGATCTCGACGCCCGCTTCGAGCTCTTCTCCCACCTGCATCGCCTGCTTGCCGATCGTGATGGTTATTGGCTCGAGTTCGATCTCGCCAGCGAGGGGCGCGAGGCGATGTCCGGCAGCCTCGCCGATGACCTCACCGATATTTATTGCGAACTCAAGGGTGGGTTGTGCGCCTACGACGCGGATCCGGAGTGGGCGTTGGCGGCTTGGTGTGCCGGCTACGAGCTGCACTGGGCTCGCCATCTGCTCGACGCCGAACGCCATCTCTCGATGCTGATCGCCGACGGACGTCTCTGATCGGCGTGTCTACCTTGCACTTGCTGGATGACCCCGGTGGCTTTTGCTATGCTCGAAAGCCATTTTTTCCGTTTTCTGAAGAAGAGGTTCGCCCCACATGTCCGCAGCGCTCACCGACGCGGAGCTGACCCTGACGGCGCCGGCCCAGGCGAAGATGCAGGAGTTGTTTTCACAGGTCGACGCGACCGTGCAGGGGGTGCGTGTGTTCGCCTCGCCCGGCGGCTGTAGCGGCGTCAGCTTCGGCATGACCTTTACCGATGCCGTCAACGACAACGACGGCGTGCTCGAGTGCGACGGCTTCAAGGTCGTGGTCGACGACGGTACCCTCGAATATCTGCGTGGCGTCGAGATCGACTTCTCCGACGATGGCGAGGGTTCGGCTACCTTCGTCTTCAACAACCTCCCCCAGCTCCCGGGTGGTGGTTGTTCCAGCTGCGGTTCCGGTGGCGGTTGCAGCTGATCCTTCCCCGGATTCGGGCGCGCCGGTTCCGTCCGGCGGCCGCGATCGCCTAGGCGGCGGTCCGTACATCGATCCCATGCGGGATGCGCACGCATCCCGTGTCCGTCCGCCGCACCCCATGGCTGGCGTGATCTCGTACCCATCGTGTCCTTCCCGCGTCGGGTTGATCCGGCAGCCGGGGCCCGGCCCCCATCTGTCGCGCGCGTCGGTGCCTGACGAGGGCTGTGTCGCCCGTAGCCGCGCGTCGTCTTGCATTCTATCTATACAGTGGATTCTCGTCGTGTGCGGCCCGCCGCAGGTCCGTGCATGGAGGCTTGAGCATGTTTAAGGTTGGTATCGTTGGTGGCACCGGGTATACCGGGGCCGAGTTGCTACGCATCCTGGCGCCTCACCCCGAGGTAGAGATCGCGGTCATCACCTCACGAGGTGAGGCCGGGGTGCCGGTCGCCGAGCTGTTTCCGCATCTGCGTGGTCATGTCGACCTGTGCTTTACCGCGCCCGATCCCGAGATCCTCGCCGATTGCGATCTGGTGTTCTTCGCCACCCCCAACGGGACGGCGATGAAGCTGGTCCCCGAGCTGCTGGCGCGCGGTACCCGGGTGATCGACCTCGCTGCCGATTTCCGTATCAAGGATATCGCCGAGTGGGAGCGCTGGTATGGGATGTCGCACGCCTGCCCCGAGCTGGTGGCCGAGGCCGTCTATGGCCTGCCCGAGGTCAACCGTGATCAGATCCGCGAGGCACGTCTGGTGGCCAACCCCGGCTGTTATCCGACGGCGGTGACCCTCGGGTTGTTGCCCTTGCTCGAGGCCGGCGTGGTCGACCCGTCGTGGTTGATTGCCGATGGTAAATCGGGGGTCAGCGGGGCCGGGCGCAAGGCCAAGGTCGGTCAGCTGATGGCCGAGGTCGGCGAGAGCTTCAAGGCCTATGCCGCCGGTGGCCACCGCCACGGCCCGGAGATCACCCAGAACCTGAACGGCGTCGCCGCCGCGCCGGTTAATCTCACCTTCGTGCCTCACTTGGTGCCGATGGTGCGCGGCATCGAGGCCACGCTCTACGCTCGCGAACTCGAGCCGGGCCGGGACCTGGAGGCGATCTATGCGCGCCGTTATGCCAGCGAGCCCTTCGTCGACCTGATGCCGGCCGGCTCGCACCCCGAGACCCGTACCGTACGCGGCTCCAACCTGTGTCGTATCGCCGTCACCCGTCAGGGCGCGAGCGGTGTCGTCGTGGTCCAGTCGGTGATCGACAATCTGGTCAAGGGTGCTGCCGGTCAGGCGGTGCAGAACATGAACCTGATGCTCGGGCTCGATGAGGCACTCGGGCTCGGCGCCTTGGCGCTGCTACCCTGAGCGGCCGATGGCGAGCGGTGGCGGGCGTCCTGATCGATTGTTCGCGCTGCTCGCCGGGGTCGGCCTCATGGCGTTTACCTTCGGGGTCGGCTACGAGTTCGGGCGTATTCCGGCGCGGACCCTGCTCGAGCCGCAATTGGCCGCACGCACGGTCGAGCGCGAGACGCTGCAGCGCGAACTCGATGCCGCCCGCCAGCAGGCCCTGATCCTCGCGCGTGAACGCATTATCGAGCGCGAGACGGTGCAGGGGCTGCAGCAGCGGTTGGAGGTGGCGCAGGCGGTCCGACTCGAGCAGGCACGCGAGCTGTCCTACCTCAAGCGTCTGGTCCTGGCCGGCGACAAGGGGGCAGTGCGCGCCCACGACCTGCGCCTGTCGGCGCTGTCACAGCCCGGTCGATACGGCTATGACTTCCTCCTCACCCAGCTCGTCGATGGGGTCGGTCGGGTCCAGGGGCGGGTGAGTCTGGTGGTCGAGGGGGTGATGGTCGGTGCGGGCGCCGAGCCGGTGCGCTGGTCGCTCGACGAACTTGACGCCGAGCCGGCGGCGATCGCCATGGACTTCGAGCACTATCAGCACTGCTCGGGCTGGCTCGAGTTGCCCGAGGGGTTTGTCCCGCAGTTGGTCGTTATCCGGGTCGAGCCGTCCGGCGAACACCTGGCCGCGACCAGTGCCTCCTTCCCTTGGCCGTTGCGGCTGGCCGATTAGGCGTCAAGCGTCCCGGTGACCGTCATGGTTGAAGCCAGGGTCGGTGGGACGCATCTCGACGGGCATCACCATCGTTATGAGGATTCCCGTGTCATGAGCGCCGATGCCGCTACCGATGCTCCACTGATCTTCACCCCATCGGCTGCCTCGAAGGTGGCGGAGCTGATCGCCGATGAGGGCAATCCGGGGCTGATGCTGCGCGTCTATATCCAGGGCGGCGGTTGCTCGGGGTTTCAGTACGGCTTCACCTTCGAGGAGCATACCGAGGAGGGTGATACCGAGGTCGTAACCGATGGGGTCAAGCTGCTCGTCGATCCGATGAGCATGCAATATCTGATGGGGGCCGAGATCGACTACACCGAGGGCCTGCACGGCGCCCAGTTCGTGATCCGCAACCCCAACGCCACCACTACCTGTGGCTGCGGGTCCTCGTTCTCGGCCTGAGCCGGTTCAGCGCGTCCCAGTGGAGGGGGCGGGGTCGTCGTTCAGGTCCGCTTGCAGCGGTGGGAGCTCCAGCGGGATGACACGCGCATCGGTGTCGACCGCTTGAGGGCCGCCCTGGGGCATGTGCTCAAACCACCAGTAGACACCGTAACCGCTCCCGCCGAGTACTGCTAGCAGCAGTAGGGTTGGGAGTACGCGTGGTCCGCGTCTGCGGCGGGGCCGTAGCGAGATATCGCTCTGCCTGAATTTGTAGTCGCGCATAATCTTTATGTTTTACAATGGGATAGGGCTTTATTTTCGAATACTAGTGTAGTCTCAAAGCCCGTCCTCTCACAAGGACGGTTGGTGGCGTCGATGAACGCGGGCGATTGCGCTTGAGTCCCCTTGGGTGGCGTCGTAGGCTCTTCCCTTTGCGTCCAAGGGCGCGCCATAGCTGAGAAGACACGATAACGATGGAAGCACTCGACCACGCCCTCGCGCTCATCAAGCGCGGTACCGATGAGATCCTCGTCGAGGATCTGTTGCGCAAGAAGCTCGCGCGTGGAGGGTCGCTACGCATCAAGGCCGGGTTCGATCCGACCGCGCCCGATCTGCACCTCGGTCATACGGTGCTGATCAACAAGCTGCGCCAGTTCCAGGACCTCGGCCACGAGGTGTTGTTCTTGATCGGCGATTTCACCGGCATGATCGGCGACCCCAGCGGTAAGAGCGCTACCCGCCCACCGCTCACCCGCGAGCAGATCATGGAGAACGCTGCGACCTATCGTGAGCAGGTCTTCAAGATCCTCGACCCCGACCGTACCCAGGTCATCTTCAACTCGCAGTGGATGGACGAACTCGGGGCCGCCGGGCTGATCCAAATCGCTGCCCGCCACACGGTGGCGCGCATGCTCGAGCGCGACGACTTCGACAAGCGCTACAAGAGCGGCCAGCCGATCGCCATCCATGAGTTCCTCTATCCGTTGATCCAAGGCTACGACTCCTGTCAGCTCAAGGCCGATGTCGAGCTTGGCGGTACCGATCAGAAGTTCAACCTCTTGGTGGGGCGTCAGCTGCAAGAGAGCTTTGGTCAGGAGCCGCAGGTGGCGATCACCGTGCCGATCCTCGAGGGGCTCGACGGGGTGCAGAAGATGTCGAAGTCGCTCGGCAACTATATCGGTATCACCGAGGCGCCCAGCGAGATGTTTGGCAAGATCATGTCGGTGTCCGACACCCTGATGTGGCGTTACTTCGTGTTGCTCAGCCGACGTGAGATGCGCGAGATCGAGGCTTGGCAACAGGCCGTCGAGGAGGGGGCCAATCCGCGTGACATCAAGTTCGAGCTGGCGCTCGAGCTGGTGGGGCGCTTCCATGGTCAGGAGGCTGCGCGCCACGCGAAGGAGGAGTTCATCGCGCGCTTCCAGCAGGGGGCGATGCCCGAGGAGATCGAGTCGCTGGCGGTGGCGCCACAGGCTGATGGTGGGCTGCCGATCGCCAACCTGCTCAAGGAGGCCGGTCTGGTGAAGAGCACCTCTGAGGCGATTCGCATGATCGGTCAGGGAGCGGTCCGGATTGATGGTGAGCGTATCGAGGATACCCACCTGGTCTGTGCCTCTGGCTCCGAGCACGTCTACCAGGTCGGCAAGCGCCGCTTCGCGCGCGTGCGCGTTTCATAAGATGCGCGGAAGCCCCGTTCCTACTCGAGACGGGTAGGAACGGGGCTTTTC
>NZ_JAAXKX010000026.1 GCF_012276755.1 Marichromatium bheemlicum
GGGGGGGGCCCCCCCCCCCCGGGGGGGGGGGGGGGGGGCCCCCCCCCCCCCCCCCCACCCCGACCACCCGCCCACGGAAGGCACCAGCGCGAGCGCGACACCCCACGGGACGGGAGCATTCACTCCAGCGATCGGTCCAACACCATGAGCACCGCGCCGCTGCGTAAGCAGCCGCGGAGACTGGTTGGACCCCACACGAAATATCTAGAGAACGACCATGCCAAACGCGACCACGGGGGGCGGACCCCGCGCCACTGTCCAGGTACCGCCTCAGCCCCAATGGCCTGACCTCAGCGCCGAGGACAAGCGCGCCACCAAGGAGCGCATCGCCGAACTGCTCAAGGCGCAGGATGCGGTACTGGTCGCCCATTACTACACCGACGGCGACCTCCAGGAGCTGGCCGAGGAGACGGGCGGCCGGGTCGCCGACTCGCTCGAGATGGCGCGCTTCGGCACCGAGACCGAGGCCAGCACCCTGGTCGTCTGCGGGGTACGCTTCATGGGCGAGACGGCCAAGATCCTCAACCCCGAGAAGCGGGTACTGATGCCCGACCTGAACGCCACTTGCTCGCTCGACGAGGGCTGCCCACCGGATGAGTTCGCCGCCTTCTGCGCCGCCCACCCCGATCACACCGTGGTGGTCTATGCCAACACCAGCGCCGAGGTCAAGGCACACGCCGACTGGATGGTGACCTCGAGCATCGCGCTGCCGGTGGTGCAGCACCTGGCCGCGCGGCGAGAAAAGATCCTGTGGGCGCCGGATCGTCACCTCGGCAGCTATGTCCAGCGCATGAGCGGCGCCGAGATGCTGCTGTGGGACGGCGCCTGCGTGGTCCACGAGGCATTCAAGGGCTTCGCCCTCGAACAGGTGCGCGCACTCCACCCGGAGGCCGCGGTCCTGGTCCACCCCGAGTCACCCGATGCGGTCGTCGACCAGGCCGACGTGGTCGGCTCGACCACCCAGCTGATCCGCGCGGTCACCGAGATGCCCAACCCCGAGTTCATCGTCGCCACCGATGCCGGTATCTTCTGGAAGATGCGCCAGCTCGCCCCACACAAGACCCTGATCCCGGCACCCACCGCCGGCGAGGGCGCGACCTGCGAGAGCTGCGCGCACTGCCCGTGGATGGCGATGAACGCCCTGCAGAACCTCGAGCGCGTGCTACGCGAAGGTGATCAGGAGATCCGGGTCGAGGAGGCCATCCGCCAACGCGCGGTACGCCCGATCCAGCGCATGCTCGAGTTCTCTGCGCAGCGCTAGAGGCCGTCACGCCGGCGACCAGCGACCAGCGACCAGCGACCAGCGACCAGGGGTCGGGGGATTGAACCGCCAAGGCGCGAAGGGCGCAAAGAGGCTCAAGTCGTAAGCAACCAGTCTCCAGCAGCCAGTGGGAGTGCACCCTCGACGACAGCACGTTTTGCCCGCACCCATGGTGCAGGTCTTTGGCACCAGTGCTTGAGGGTAGTCAGCCACTGGTGGCTGGGGGCTGCTCGCTGGAGGCGCATCCTCCCTTTGCACCCTTCGCGCCTTGGCGGTTCAATCTCCCCGGCTGGCGGCTGGGCACCCTACCGCCCGCTCACCAAAGCGGCGAAGCGTTGGAGCAGGCCGGCCGCCTCGGGAGTGTCGACGACCTCGACCTCGGCCCCACGCGCGCCCAAGGCGTCGACCTGCCGATCGACATAGACCTGGGTCACCTCACGATCGAACTCGGGGTGGAATTGTACGCCCCAGGCCGCTTCACCCAGACGCAACGCCTGATGGGGATCGTGGTCATTGGCTGCCAACACCTGCGCCTCGGGCGGTGGGCGCAAGACCGACTGGGCATGCGTAACCGGGGCCACGAAGCGATCTGGCAGCCCGCCGAACAGCGGATCATCGCACGCCGTGGCGGTCAGCCGGATCTCGACACTGCCGAGTTCGAGTCCGCGCGGGTTGAAGCCGACCTCGCCGCCGCAGGCGCGCGCCAACAACTGGTGCCCGTAGCAGATCCCGAGCACTGGCACCCGGCGGGCGAGCACCTCCTGGAGCCATTGTTCGACGGCCAGGCTCCAGGGCGCGGCCTCGGTGACCATGGCGTGCGAACCGGTGATCACCACCCCGGCCAGCCCATCGAGCCCGGGCAGCATCGCCCCGGCCTCGACATCGATCACCTCGCACCCGCATCCACGCCCGCCGAGCCCGGCCTCGATCCAATCCTCGAAGTCGCCATACACCTGCGCCAGTTCGGCAAAGGTGCGCCCGACCTTGATGATGCAGCACCGTCCTTGCATGACCTCCCTCCCCGGCCGCCCTCTCCCGGCGGCATCGTCCCACCTCATCGACACCACGGCGGCGACCGTAGCCCCAAGCGCAGCTGACGCCCGCAGCGACGCCACACGCCAGATCCGACCCCTCGGCAGCGGCGGCGTTCCGCATCACGCACACGCCACGAAAACCCGGGGCGGCTCGCGCCCTTGGCAAATTCACAAAAGATCCCTTAAGATCCATGACAATTATCAAATCAGGTGGACGGTACCCAGGCGCCGCTCTCGACCGCGCCACCGACCGCCGTCGGGGAGGATGGTTCGCATGCCGCAGCGCAAGGCACCTCGGCGCAGCTTCTCCATGTTGGCGCTGATCCTGGTCTTCTTCGCCGGTATCGGTCTCGTCGCCGCCGTCGACTTCGGGATTCGCTACACCAACACCCTGGAGTTCTGCACCTCCTGCCACACCATGGCGACCCCCTTCAGCGAGTACCAGGAGACGCTCCACTACAAGAACCCCTCCGGGGTGCGGGCGACCTGCGCCGACTGCCACGTCCCCAAGGCGCTCTGGCCGAAGCTAGTCACCAAGGTCATCGCCGCCAAAGACGTCTATCACGAGCTGATCGGCACCATCGACACCCCCGAGAAATTCGAGGCGCGCCGCTGGGAGATGGCCTCGCGGGTGTGGGCGAAGATGGAGCGCAGTGACTCGCGCGAGTGCCGCACCTGCCACGAATTCTCCAGCATGGACCTCTCCGAGCAGGGACGCTCAGCGCGTAGCCGGCATGCCGCCGCCGAGGACAAGGGCCAGACCTGCATCGACTGCCACAAGGGCGTGGCCCACGAGGAGCCCTATGAGCCGCTACCCGAGCTAAGCGTCGAGTGAGGCCGGCACCAGCGCAACCACGAGGCCGGAGATGATGACCAGCTACAGGACCCGCCGTGTCGCGCGGAGCGCGCTGTTCGCCGCCTTACTGAGCAGCGCCGGCGGGGTCGGTGCCACCGACTCCGCCACCGAGCTGCGGCTCAACGCCATGGTCGGCGACAACACGGCGATCGTCGAACTCCTCGATCGCGGGGCCCCGGTGGATGCGGCCAACGCCTTCGGCAAGACCGCGCTGATGTTCGCCGTCGAGGCCAACGAGATGGAGACGGTGGCGCTCCTGCTCACCCGCGGCGCCGACGTCAACGCCCGTACCGCGGCCGGCTGCACACCACTGACCTTTGCCGCCGAGGGTGGACACATCGGCATCTCGGCGTTGCTGATCGCACGCGGCGCCCATGTCCACGACCGTACCCGCGCCGGCTGGGATGCGCTGATGATCGCCGCGCGCCACGGCATCCTCGAGATGGTCGAGCAACTGCTGTTCAAGGGGGCCGACCCCAAGGCCGCCGATCGCGACGGTCGGACCGCACTGATGCAGGCCGCCGCGCGCGGCCATGTCGCCCTGCTCGCCCCCCTGCTCGACGCCGGCGCCGAACTCGAGTCGCGTGATCGCGATGGCGCCACGGCCTTGTTGATCGCCGCCGACCGGGGCCAGCTCGCGATGGCCCGCGCCCTGCTCGCCGCTGGCGCCGAGGTCAATGCCCGTGATGCGCTCGGGGCGAGTGCGCTGATCCTCGCCAGCAGCCGGGGACACCTGGAACTGACACGCCTGCTGCTCGAACAGGGCGCCAACCCAAACCTGCAGGACGCCGACGGCACCACGGCGCTGATGGAGGCAATCTCGACCGGCCACAACGCCCTGATCGCACTGCTGATCGACTATCACGCCAACCCCGCGCTCGAAGACACGCAGGGGCGCACCGCGGCCGATCGCGCCCGGCAGCACGGTAACCACGAGGCGCTCGAACACCTCGCTGGCGGCCACTGAAGTGAAGGCACCGCGCCGGCGGCGGCCGTCACCAACACACGTCGATTCGTCCCGAAGGGCCGCTGCTCGACAGCGGCCCTTCACCGCTACCGCTGCCACGAGGGCAGCGGTCCACCGCAAAGACGCCCATAAAGGAGGAAGGAATGGCTGACTCGATCCGCAACAGACGATCCCTGGCCGCGGGGCTGCTCGCGCTCGGGCTCACCGCCGGCGCCCAGGCCGACGAGGCAACCCCGGAGATGCTCGCCAACGCCTGTGCCGGCTGTCACGGCACCGAGGGCAACAGCATGGGGCCAGCCGCCCCCACCATCTCGGCCATGGACCCACTGGTGTTCGTCGACACCATGGAGGCGTTCAAGAGCGACGACACCTACTCGACCATCATGAGCCGCATCGCCAAGGGCTACGACACCACCGAGTTCGAGGCGATGGCCGAGTACTTCCATCGCCAACCCTACCGCCCTGCCCCCCAGGACTTCGACGCCAGCCTGGTCGACGTCGGCGCCCAACTCCACGACCGTTTCTGCGAGAAGTGCCACGCCGAAGGCGGTATCCCGCTCATCGACGAGGAGGACTACAACATCCTCGCCGGCCAGTGGACCCCCTATCTGCGCTACACCATGGAGGACTTCCGCGCCGAGCGTCGCGAGCTGCCCAAGAAGATGCGCAGCAAGCTTGAGGATCTGCTCGAGCATCACGGTGAGGACGGGCTCGAGGCTCTCTACGCCTTCTACGCCAGCCAACAATAAGGACATCGGAGGATTCGCTCGCAATGAAGCTCAACAGACGCGATTTCGTCAAGACCGGCGCCACCGCCACCGCTGCGCTCGGTCTGCTCTCGGCCCCCTATATCGCCCGCGCCGCCAGCAACCGGGTGGTGGTCGTCGGCGGCGGCACCGGTGGGGCCACCGCCGCCAAGTACCTCAAGCGCGCCGACCCGGCGATCGAGGTCACCCTGATCGAGCCCAACGAGACCTATTACACCTGCTATCTCAGCAACGAGGTGATCGGTGGCGATCGTCAGCTCGACACCCTCGAGCAAGGCTATGACGGGCTGCGCGGGCACGGCATCCGCGTGGTCCACGACACCGTCACCGCCATCGACGCCGAGACCCGGGTGGTCACCACCGCCGGCGGCGAACGCTTCGAGTACGACCGCTGCATCGTCTCCCCCGGCATCGAGCTGCTCTACGAGCGCATCGAGGGCTATAGCGAGGCCGCCGCCGAGACCTTGCCGCACGCCTGGAAGGCTGGCGAGCAGACCGCGCGACTGCGCCGCCAACTCGAGGAGATGGCCGACGGCGGCACCGTGGTGCTGGTCGCCCCGCCCAACCCCTTCCGCTGTCCGCCCGGCCCCTACGAGCGCGCCAGCCAGATCGCCCATTACCTCAAGGGCCACAAGCCCAAATCCAAGGTCATCATCCTCGACAGCAAGCAGGCCTTCTCCAAACAGGGGTTGTTTACCCAGGGCTGGGAGCGGCTCTACGGCTTCGGCACCGAGGACAGCCTGATCGAGTGGCACCCCGGCCCGGACGCCGCCGTGGTCAGGGTCGACGCCGAGGGCATGGTCGCCGAGACCAGCTTCGGCGACGAGATCCAGGCCGACGTGATGAACGTCATCCCGCCACAGCGCGCCGGCAAGATCGCCCAGGTGGCGGGCCTGGCCGACGACAGCGGCTGGTGCCCGGTCGACAAGCGCACCTTCGAGTCAAGCCTGATCCCTGGCATCCATGTCATCGGTGACGCCTGCATCGCCACCCAGATGCCCAAGTCCGGCTACTCGGCCAACAGTCAGGGCAAGGTCGCCGCTGCCGCGATCGCCGCGCTGCTCAAGGGCGAGGAGCCGGGCTCGCCTTCCTACATCAACACCTGCTACTCGATCATCGGCACCGATTACGGGGTCTCGATCGCGGCGGTCTATCGCATCAGCGAGGACGGCGGCACCATCGCCGCCGTCGAGGGCTCCAGTGGCCTGACCCCGATGGATGCCCCCGACTGGGCGTTGGCGCGCGAGGTGCAGTACGCCTACACCTGGTACCACAACATCACCCACGACACCTTCGGCTGATCGACAGCGGCCAACGCCAAGCAAGGCACTGAGGGGGCCGCAACGGCCCCCTTGCTTCATCCCGCAGCAGGCATCGCCTAGAATCAGGGCACCGACCAGCCACGGAGCGGGACCAAGCGCCCCGGACCTCGCCACCATGACAGACCCCAGCCTCGGCAACTGCTGGCACTGCGGCAGCACACTGACCCGCCTCGACTACGCCCGCGAGGGCCGCTGCCCGAACTGCGAGCGCGCCACCCACTGCTGCCGCAATTGTCGTCACCATGCCCCGGGACGCGCCAATGACTGCATCGAGCCGATCGCCGAGCCGGTAACAGACAAGGTCCGCGCCAACTTCTGCGAGCTGTTCGAGCCACGCCACCAAACCGGCGCCGCCGCGCCCGCCGATCAGGCCGAGGCGCTGCGTCAGGCCGCCGAGGCGCTATTTCACTGAGCCGGTCGACGGGGACGCGGGCGAGCAAACACACCATTTTCAGCTAGGCTCTAGGCCACGGTCAGCCGTGCTGGGCACGCCCCCTCGATCGAGCCGATGCGCAACCTCTGGAGACATCTCACCCGCCCCGCACCCGCCTCGGACCGGTCGCAGGGCACGACCGCCCACGCCTTCCCCGGTCTCGGCGAGGCCGAGGTGGTGCGTCTGCACAACCGCGCCATACCTCGACGCCTGGCGCCCGGCGAGACCCTATTTCTCGCCGGCAGTCGTGCCGAGCAGCTGTATGCGATCGAGACCGGCACCATCGCACTCGGTGATCCCACCGACGGTGAACACTTCGGACCGGGCGAGTGGATCGGCGAGTTCGACCTCGATCGGCCTGGCCTCCATGCCGCCACCGCCACGGCCCTCACGGCCAGCCAGATCCAGGTCCTCGCGCTCAGCGCCATCGCCGACCTCGATCCCGGTCTGCGCACCTATCTCGAACGCCGCGTGCACCAGCTCAACCTCCAGCGTCTCTACCGGCTGCAGCGCCGCCAAGCGGCGCTCGCCCGGCACGACGAAGCACTCACCGAGGCGCTGATCGCCGCGCGCACCAGCGCCGGCGCGGGCTTTGCCGAGACCGAGACCGCACGCCAGCTCTTCGCCAAGGTGCCAGCGCTACCGGTCTCGACCACCACCTTGCTCAACAAGATGCTCGACGAGCGCACCACCAAGGGCGAGATCGTCGAGCTGGTGACCATGGACCCGGCGCTCACCAGCACCCTGCTCAAGTCGGTCAATTCACCCTATTACGCCTTGCAACACCAGATCACCAGCGTCAGCCACGCCATCGCCCTGCTCGGCCACAATGCCGTCTACCAGGTGATCATGACCGAGAGCATGCGCCACAGCCTGCCCAACACCGAGCTGTTTGCGGACATCCACCAGCGTGCCATCGAGCTCTCGCGCCTCGCCTTCACCCTCGCCCAGACGCTCGCCGTCGGGCGCCCTGCAGAGATCGCCACCCTCGGCATCCTCGCCGACATCGGGCTGGTGATCAACGCGCTGCTCAAGCGCGCCAACCCCCGGCTCCAGCCGCTATTCGACCTGCTCGATCCCGCCGAGATGGGCGCCGCGCTACTGCGCAGCTGGCACCTGCCGGCGATGGTGTGCGACAGCCTGCACCACCAGCATCACCCCGAGTTCGCGCCGCCGGCGCGCCTCCCCGAGCCGGTGCGCGACAACGTCGCCGTGCTCTATCTCGCGCGCCGCCTGCTCGCGCGGCTACACGGTCACACCCCAAGCGATCCCGGGCTCTTCCTCGAGGCCTATCTGGCACTGCTCGGGCGCGCCGGGATCAGCGAGGTCGAGCTGCTCTACGAACAGCTCGTCCCCCGGCTGCGCGCCCAGCTGCGCCAGCTACCGCGCTCGCTGGCCGAGCGGCTCGACGGCTGAGCCGGCTCAGGCCGGCTGCGGGCGGCGCCAGGTGTAGACCGCGGTCACCGCATAGTTCCACACCGCGCCGACGAGGATGCCGGCGAGCGCCGAGAGGAACCAGCCCGAAAGCCCCTCGATGAACAGATAGTTGGCGATGCCGACATTGGCCAGGGCACCGACGCTGCAGACCACCACGAAGGAGAGCCAGCCGCGCAGCAGCGCGCGACCGCGCAGACGCATGTCGCGATAGGTGAGCAGGTTGTTAAGGAAGAAGTTGCTGGTCATCGCCACCAGGGTGGCGGTGGCCTGACCGGTGAGGAAGGCGCCCTCGCCGAGTACCGCCAGCAGCGGCCACAGCACCGCCATGTGGACGAACACGCCAAACCCGCCGATCAGCGAGAAGGCGAGAAAACGCACCGGGATCGCCGAGCCCAGGGTCTTCTGCGCGAGCATCAGCAGATACTCCCAGAGCACCGCGTTGTCGAGCTTGCTTGCCCCGGCATGACGCTCGCGGAAGGTGAAGGGCAGCTCGCGGCAGCGCAGCGGCCGCTCGCTCGAGGAGACGATGTCGAGCAGGATCTTGAAACCGACCCCGCTGAGCCGGTGCACGCAACCCTGGAAGGCGGCGGCGCGGACCATGAAGAAGCCGCTCATCGGGTCGGCCAGCTCGACCCCGAGCAGCCGCTGCCCGACGCGCGTGGCGAAGCGGCTCATCGCCTGGCGCCGCGCATTCCACTCACCGACCCCGCCACCGCCGACATAGCGGCTGCCGACCACCAGGTCGAGTTCGGGCTCGGCGTCGAGGGTGTCGTACATCTGGCGCAACAGCGACTCGTCGTGCTGCAGGTCACCGTCCATCACCGCCACGCAGGGCGCGGTGGTGGCGAGCATCCCCTCGATACAGGCCGAGGACAGCCCGCGCCGCCCGATGCGCCGGATCAGCCGCACCCGCGGGTCCTGCCGGGCCTGCTCGCGCACCCGCTCGGCGGTGCCGTCGGGCGAGTCGTCGTCGACGAAGATCAGCTCCCAGGCGAGCCCGTCGAGCACCCGACGGACACGTTCGACGAGCTCGGGGACCGATCCTGCCTCCTTGTAGGTAGGCACGACGACGGCGAGCTGGGGCGGCTGGTGGGGGGGTCTGTGTGGCATGGATCCGAACAACCTGAAACAAGGGGTTTGGCGCCTCGGCGGTACCGGACGCGGCATGACTGAGCGGCGATCGCGCACGCGGGTCGGTTGCGCGGCGACCCTGGTGGGCGGCATTCTAACGCGTTCGTCCACCGAACCCGTGCCCGCCATGTCCATCGCCGCCCCGAGTCGCCCCGCTGCCGAGTCCATCGACTGGCGCCCGATCGCGCTGCTGATCCTCGCGCTGAGCGCACTGCGCCTGGCCATCGCCGCGCTCCTGCCGGTCACCCAGGACGAGGCCTACTACTTCGACTGGGCGCGCGCGCTCGGCTGGGGCTATTTCGATCACCCGCCCGGGGTCGCAGCGCTCGGGCTCGGCACCCTGCTCGAGCCCGGCTCGGCGCTCGCCGCGCGGCTCGGCACCCTGCTCGCCGGCGCCCTCACCCTGGTGGTACTCGCACGGCTCTACTGGCGCGCCGGGCTGACCACCACCGCCACCCTGGCGAGTGCGCTGCTGCTCGCCTGCGCCACCCTGCCGGGGCTGATCGGCGGCGTCGTCACCACCCCGGACACCGTGCTCGCGCTGGCCTGGGCGCTGGCCCTGCACGAGGCCGAGCGCGCCCTCGGCGGTGCGCGCCGGCGCTGGGTCACGGCGGGGATCGCCGTCGGTATCGGGCTGCTCGGCAAGTACACCATGGTGCTGATCGGGCCGGTGCTGCTGTGGGCGATCCTCTGGGTCGACCCGCGCGCGCTGCGCACCCGCTGGCCCTATCTCGGTGCGCTGGCCGCGCTGCTGGTGTTCGCCCCCAACCTGTGGTGGAACGCCAGCCACGACTGGCTGAGCCTCGGCTTCCAGCTCGGCCACGGGCTCTCCACCGAGCTGGCCGCACCCGAGACCCTGGGCGCCGGCACCATGGCCCACAGCGGCCCGCAGACGCTCGTCGAGCGCCTGGCGAGCCTCGGCGGTTATCTCGGCGCCCAGCTCGCCTTCTGGGGGCTGCTGATCCCGGCGCTGGTGATGGCGCTGCGCGGCGCGGGCGGCGCGCCGCCGCGCCCGCCGCTCATCCGTCACGCCCGCGCCCTGCTGATCGCCGCGACCCTGTTCCCGCTCGGCTTCTTCGCCGTCATCGCCAGCTTCAGCGAGGTCGAGGCCAACTGGCCGGTGGTCTATCTGCTCGCCGCCCCGGCGCTGCTCGCACCGCGACTGCTGCAACGACCGCGCTGGCTGCTCGGCGGCGCCGGGGCCAACCTCGTCCTGGTCACGCTCTATGCGGTGCACGCGGCGAGCGCCGCGCTGCCGCTGCCCGACAGCGCCAACCGGGTGCTGCGCGAGACCCACGGCTTCGCCGCGCTGGCCGAGGTCGCCGCCGGGCTCGACGCCCCGGTCCATGCCGACCGCTATCAGCTCGTCGCGATGCTGCGCTTCCACGCCCCGAGGCTTGCGGCCACCACCAGCCAGTGGCCGGGACTGCACCGCCCCTCGGAGTATCTGCACGGGCGCATCGCGCCACGGCTCGACCCGGCGCGCATCGACCAGCCCTTCTGGCTGGTCTCGCGCGCCGGTCATCCGCCCGCGCTCCCCGGCTTCCGGGTGACCGAGCGGCGCATCCTCCAGGATTGCGCGGGACAGCCGCTCCACCAGGGGGCGAGCGCGCCCTGCGCGCGACCGCTCCACGTCTGGCGGCTCTATCGCTACGCCCCGCTCGGCGACTGAGCCGGGCTCAGTCGAGACGCTCGTCGTCGAGTTCGCTGTGGATCAGCATCAGTGATTCGAGCGAGCGGTTGACCGGGGCACGCTCGGCGATCTCCAGCAACCGTGCCCGCTGCCCGGCGGTGAGATGGCCGAGCAGGTTGATGCGTTGCTGCACCCGATCGACGCGGACCTCCTCGCGTTCGCAGGCGGTGCAGTCGGCGGCGTGACTGCGATCGAAGGCGAGGCGCACCTCGACGTCGTCGAGCTCCCAGCCCTTGGCAGTGGCGTATTCACGCAACGTCATCGAGGTGCAGGCGCCGAGCGCCATCAGCATCAATTCATAGGGGTCAGGACCCAGCCCGCTGCCGCCGACGGCCGGCGGCTGATCGGCGAGCAACTGATGGCGACCGGTATAGAGTCCACGGAGGAAGCGGGCGTGCAGCTCAGTGACCAGCACCTCGCCCTTGCCCACCTTGGGCGCGGTGCCCAGGCTCTGTTCGAAGCGATGACCACCGAGCCCGAGATAGCGACTGGCCCAGGCCACCAGGGTCTCGGCGACGTACTCGGCGTCCTCGCGATCGCTGAGCATATGATCGGCGTTGTCGAGCGAGATGAAGCTCTTGGGGTGACGCGCGGCCTGATAGATCTTGGCCGCCTCGTCGATCGAGACGATGGTGTCGAGCGGCGAGTGGAACACCAGCAGGGGCCGCCCGAGCTCACGGATGTGATCGGCCGCACCGTACTGCGCGAGGTCCTCCAGCAACTGCTTGCGGATGCGGAAACGGCGCAGCCCGATCTTGACCTCGGCCTCGCCGCGCGCCTCGAGCTCGTCGCGGGCATCGCTCAACAGGTGCTGGACGTGCGAGGCGGTGGCCGGCGCGGCGATGGTCACCACCGCCTCGACCGAGGGTAGCTGGGGCGCGGCGGCGAGCACCGCCGCGCCACCAAGACTGTGACCGATGAGCAGCGCCGGGGCCTGGAAGTCCTCCTCGAGCTTACGCGCCGCCGCCAGCAGGTCCTCGACGTTGGAGGAGAAATTGGTGTTGGCGAAGTCGCCGTCGCTGTTACCCAGCCCGGTGAAGTCGAAGCGCAGCACCGCGATCCCGCGATCGGCCAGGGCGCGACTGATCCGGCTCGCCGCGGCGATGTCCTTACTGCAGGTGAAACAGTGGGCGAAGAGCGCATAACGTCGCGTCGGCACCCGTTCCGGCGGCATCTCCAGCAGCCCCGCCAGCCGATGCCCTGCGGCGTTCGGAAACTCGAGCTTGATACGTGGCATTCCGATCTCCTCGGTGTCTTCTCGTGCGAATCGCTATCCAACCGACCACCCGTGCAGACTGCGTGCGCGGATCGTCCATTCATCAAAATCGATACAGCTGAGGTCTGTCGTGGCCATGCCACGGCAAGCCCGCCATCCTCTCGCATCCGCGGGCGCGGTTCCAGTCGATCGCACACGTTACGCAGGGTTTTTGCCCTGACGATCGGCGCACAACCGCAAGCACAGCGATTGGTGTCCATCGCAGCGGGTTGGTTCAGGATTTCAGTGCGAGCGAGAGGGGGTGTTGGCGGGCACGCCGAGGATCCACCCCTCGATCGCGGCACAGGCGCGCGCGACCGGGTCGAGCGGCGGCGAGAACCAGGCGCCGAGCCGGCCGGCACGGTCCTCACGTGCCAGCCACAAGGCCACGGCGCGGGCATCGCACTGATCCAGGGTGAGCCCGATGCAATCGCCATCGTCGCGATAGAGTGCGGGATAGGCCTCGACCAGCACCGACCGGCCCGGTGCCGGACACCAACCCTCGAACGGCCAGCAGTGCAGCCGCTCGCCGAGACGCGCGCGCAGCAGCCGCACCCAGGGCAGCCCGGCATGGGTCGACTTGGCCACCGACCCGGGCACATCGAAATGGAACACCGACTTGGCACCGCCGGCGCGCTGCTCGCAGAGCCGCCGCCAGCGCGCCTCACCACCGCGCGCGGCCCCGGCCCCCACACGTCCGCGGCGCACGTCCTCGACCCTGACACCGACGCCATCGGTCGGCCAGTGGCATTGGAAGTCGTCGAGGAAGCTCGGCCAGTCGCGCGCGAGTCCGTGGACATCGAAATAACGCAGCGGGAAGGACAGCGCGTGATCGATCCCGACTACGGTCGGCACCGGCTCGCGCAACCGCGCCTCGAGCCACGCGGCAAGGGCGCGACGGCTCCAGCGCTGGGATCGCCCCTCAGGGAAGACCTCGAACGGCTGGTCGTCGTCGCCGTCGAGCTGGTAGAGACGAATGCCGGCCAGTCGCTGCTCCGGGGAGCCGGCCCCCGAATAATCGATTCCCAGATAGCGCGAGAAGACGCCACCAGCGGCATGGATGGGTGCAGGCATGGATGGTTCCTACAGCAATGACCGGAACGCGCGGCCTTGCGCGCCCCAAACGCAAAAACGGGCTAGCCACCAGAGCGGCTAGCCCGTTTTGCTTGTTGGCGTCCCCACGGGGGTTCGAACCCCGGTTACCGCCGTGAGAGGGCGGTGTCCTAGGCCGCTAGACGATGGGGACTGAAACCTGGTCTCAGTCAAGACCGGGCCTGCCTAGGCGATCCGGTCCACATGCTGAATTTGGTGGAGCCAGGCGGGATCGAACCGCCGACCTCAACACTGCCAGTGTTGCGCTCTCCCAGCTGAGCTATGGCCCCAATGTTTTTAGGTGTAGCCAGCTGATTGGCTAAACCATTATGCTTGTTGGCGTCCCCACGGGGGTTCGAACCCCGGTTACCGCCGTGAAAGGGCGGTGTCCTAGGCCACTAGACGATGGGGACTGAAACTTTTCAGTCTTGCAGATCGGGCCTGCCTAGGCGATCCGATCCAAACTACCGAATTTTGGTGGAGCCAGGCGGGATCGAACCGCCGACCTCAACACTGCCAGTGTTGCGCTCTCCCAGCTGAGCTATGGCCCCAGCGACCTGAGACCACGTATGCTACGCACATCTTTTTGCTTTGTCTACCCCCGCACGGAAATTTTTTTCGATATGTCGGTCTGAAGGGGGAAGACCCAGCCCCATCGGTTCATGTAACCGATCGATAGTTCTCTTATCCGACGATCCAGGAGCCTTGTTCCATGATGCGTATCTTCCTCTTCCTGGCGACCAACCTTGCGGTACTGGTCGTCATCAGCGTGGCCTTCCGCCTGTTCGGGATCGATGGCGTGATCCAGCAGGGCGGGCTCGACATGGGCGCACTCCTGCTGATGGCGACGATCATCGGTTTCAGCGGCTCGCTGATCTCGCTGTTCCTCTCCAAGACCCTGGCCAAGCACGGCATGCGGGTGCAGATCATCGAGCGCCCGTCGACACCCTTTGAGCAGTGGCTGCTCGAGATCGTGGCCAGCCAGTCCGAGCGCGCCGGTATCCGCATGCCCGAGGTCGGCATCTTCGACTCGCCCCAGCCCAATGCCTTCGCCACCGGCTGGAACCGTAACGACGCCCTGGTCGCCGTCAGCACCGGGCTGCTCCAGCACATGAACAAGGCCGAGATCGAGGCAGTGGTCGGCCACGAGATCAGCCACGTAGCCAACGGCGACATGGTCACCCTGGCGCTGATCCAGGGGGTGGTCAACACCTTCGTGGTGTTCCTCGCGCGGATCATCGGTCACACCGTCGACCGGGTGATCTTCAAGAACGAGGAAGGACCGGGGATCGGCTACTTCGTCGTCTCGATCATCGCCGAGATCCTGCTCTCGGTGCTCGCCACCATGATCGTGATGTGGTTCTCACGCTATCGCGAGTTCCACGCCGACGCTGGCGGCGCTCGACTCACCAGCCGTCACCAGATGGCCGATGCGCTGCGTGCGTTGCAGCGGATCCACGAGCCGCAAGACCTGCCGGCCAAGGAGTTCGCCGCCTTCGGCATCTCCGGCAAGATCGGTAGCCTGTTCAGTAGCCACCCGCCGCTCGAACGGCGCATCGCTGCGCTCGAACAGGCGGCCTGACCCCCCCCCTTGCCCCGGCCCAGGCGCCGGGGCGCGCCCACCCCGCCTCACAGCAAACGCTCGATCGCCCGCACCAACCGACCGCTCTGCGGCTTGGTGATGCTCGAATAGCTCTCGACCAGATTGCCCTCGCGATCGATCAGATACTTGTAGAAGTTCCACTTCGGATAAGGCGCCCCGGCCGCGGCCAGGCGCTCGAACAGGGGCGCGGCGCGACCACGCTTGACGCTGACCTTCTCGAACATCGGAAACTCGACCGAATAGGTCAGACGACAGAAGTCGCGGATCTCGGCCTCGTCACCCGGCTCCTGGTTGGCGAAATCGTTGGAGGGGAAGCCGAGCACCACCAGACCACGATCGGCATAATCGCGATAGAGCGCCTCCAGTCCCTCGTACTGCGGGGTGAAACCGCACTTGCTGGCGGTATTGACCACCAGGATCACCTTGCCCTGATAGGCCTCACAGAGATTGACCCGTTCGTCCCCGGCGAGCCGGCGCACCTCCAAATCGAGTAGTGACGAACAGGCCGGGGACTCGGCCGCGACCTGGGTGGCCGCGGCCAGACCGAGCGCAAACAATGGCAGTCTCATGATGGGGCTCTCCTGAGGTATCGACGAACATGGGGCGAGACATGGCGCCCGCGTGCCTCATTGCAACGATTCCCTACCAAAACACTTGGAAAATTCACGCCACGCGCCCACCTCCCCTACTCCAACACAGCACAACGGCCCTGGACAGACACACGGGGCATGCAGCACAGCATTCGAGGAGCCAAGATGAGCGACTGGGTCAAAGGCAGGGTAGCGGCCAAGCAACAATGGGCCGAGGGGCTCTACAGCATGCGCTTCGAGGCGACCCTCGAGCCCTTCAGCGCCGGGCAATACATCAAGGTGGCGATGGACATCGATGGCGAGCGCGTCGGGCGCCCCTACTCACTGGTCAATCCGCCCGAGCAGGCCGAACCCGAGATCTACTTCAACGCCATCCCCGAAGGGCCGCTCACCCCCCGGCTCTCCGACCTCGAGCCGGGCGACACCGTCTGGCTCAGCGCCCGAGCCAGCGGCATCTTCACCCTCGACACCGTGCAACCGGCCAAGACACTGTGGCTGCTCGCCACCGGCACCGCGCTCGGGGTCTATCTCTCGATCCTGCGCACCGCCACGCCCTGGGAACAGTTCGAGCGCGTGGTCCTGGTCCACGGCGTGCGCCAGCCGAGCGACCTCACCTATGGCGACACCCTCGCCGAGATCGCCGAGCACCATGGCGAGCGCTTCACCTTCATCCCCGCGATCAGCCGCGCCGAGGCCCCGGACGCGCTCTATGGCCGCATCACCGACCTGCTGGTCTCGGGCTCCCTGGAGGCACGCGCCGGCGCCACCATCACCCCCGAGGACAGCCACGTCATGCTCTGCGGCAACTCGGCGATGATCAAGGAATCCAAGGCCATCCTCGAATCACGCGGACTCGAACGCCACCGCCGCCACGCCCCGGGGCAGTACACCACCGAGCAGTATCATTGAGAGCTGCTGCCAGCGGTCAGCCACCAGCCTCCAGTAACGCTGGTGGCTGCTTTGAACCGCAAAGATACCGTCTTGCCCGTCAACCGCTGATCATATGCACCCTGGTGGCTGGGAGCTGACGGCTCAGGTCCGGACGTAGGTTGGGTTGCCAACGGCAACCCAACGCCGCGGTGTCGTCGATGTTGGGTTGCCCGTGCTGGGGTGGCGTTATGTCGCCGGGATGAGGCGGGCAACCCAACCTACGGGCTAGCGGCTGATTCAGACCGCGAAGATACCGTCTTGCCCGTCAACCGCCGATCATGCACATCAGCCTCGCCGACTGGAGGCTGGTGACTGGCGGCTGGCGACTGACGGCTGGCCCCTGAAAAGTAGCTAGCAGCTCACAACCGACCGCTCCCCTCCCTCATCATCACTTCGCGTCCTTCGCGCCTTCGTGGTTGACCTCTCCCCCCCGCCACACCGGCAGATAGCCAACCACCACGCTGCAGAGCGCCGCCACGGCAATCAGGCGAAGCGGCCAAGTCGCAGCGGCATAGCCGCCGTTGTCGACCAGCAGCGAGACGGCGAGCAGTGCGGCCACGCCGACCAGCAGCAGGTGCGGCAGCGGGCGCGTCGCGCCACCCGGCCAGCGCACGGCCAGCCAACTCCCGAGCAACGCCGCCAGTCCACCACCGGCGAGACCGAAGGCGACGTCGACCGGCCAGTGCACGCCCAGCGCCACCCGGCTCGCGCCGACCAGCAGGGCGCAGCCGAGCCACACCCAACCCCAGGCGCGGGCGTGCACCGCCAGCACCCCGAAGAAGACCCCGGCGGTGACGCTGTGCCCGGAGGGGAAGCTGTGCCGGGTGTGTCCCGGGCCGATCAGGTTGAAGACATCGGCGCCGAACACCGCCGGCGGGCGTGCCGCATCGACTAGCGGCTTGAGCCCACGGGCGTAGAGGATCGCCAGCAGCGCCGCCAGCACCAGCGCCCAGAACAACCGGGGCCGCCGCCAGGAGAACAGCAGCGCCAGCGCGAAGGCGACGCGCTCGTCGCCGAACAGCGTCAAGCACTGCCACAGCCAGTCCGGGGCCAGGGCCGCCGCGGCATTGAGCCGCAAGAAACCGGCGTGATAGCCGCAGACCAGATAGAGCACCACCCCCACCGCCAGCCAGCCGAGCGCCCAGCGCCACTGCCGTCGCGCCCCCGGCAGCGCCGCCGATTCGGCCCCGGCCCGCGCGGCGAGCCGCGCGCTCAGGCGTGTGCGCCAATCGCTCATCCCTCACCTCCCGGCACCCGTGCCTGCTCGCGCGGGTGCATCAGTACCAGCGCCACCGGCCCGCGCCGATAGAGCTGTTCGCCACGCAGCAACGGATAGTCCTCGATGAGCCGGTCGAGCTTGTCGACGCGGAGAAACACCAGATCACCGGCGCGCGGCGGGCGGTGCGGGGTGATGGCGTCGCGATAGACGCTGAAGCTCGGCATCGAGGTGCGATAGACCACGGTCGGACGATCCAGCTCGCGCGCCAGCAGCCCGGCCTCCTTCACCGGCGCCTGCATCACCGCGAACACCCGCGGCACCACCGCGCCATAGACCACCGCCGTCTGGATCAACCCGACCAGCACCAGACGCTGCCACAGCGCCGGGCGCGACCATAGCGCCAGCACCACCACCAGCGCGGTGGCCAGCGCGATCTGCACCAGATAGGCCGGGCCGAGCAACGGCAGCGCCAGCTCGAACTGGGCGACCTCGTGGGCGCGCCCGCCCTGCCCGGCGGCGATCTGCACCACCAGCGGCAACGCCAGCAGTAACGCGAAGAAGAGCAGCGGCGGGACCATCGCCAGCGCGCGGCTGGTCAAGGCATCACGGTGGCGCGCCATGAGGATGAACAGCGGCGTGGCCCCATAAAGCAGATAGTGCGGCAGCTTGGTCCCGGAGAAGGAGAAGAACACGAACACGGTGGCGAACCACAACCACAGGAAACGATCGAGCGGATCGGCCCAGCTCGTACGCAACCGCGCCAGCAGGCTGAGGAACCAGCCGGTGAAGGGCAGCAGGATCAGCGGCAGCATCACCAGATAGTAGCCGGGGAAGCCCGAGTGCCCGTGCATGGTGCCGCCGAAGCGCCCGGCGTTGTGTTCGAGGAAGAAGCTGCGGAAGAAGCCGGCGCCATCATCGAGATAGACCGCCAGATACCAGGGTCCGGCCACCAGCACGAACACCAGCCAGCCGAGCGGCGCAAAGGCCGCCTGCAACCAGCGTTCGAGCCGCCCCTGTGACCAGAAGAACAGGAAGCTCACCACGACCGGGAAGAACACCGCCACCGGCCCCTTGGTAAGAAAGCCGAGCCCCATCCACAGATAGGCGCGCAGCAGCGCGTTGCGGCTCTGTCGTTCGCCGGGATCGAGGAAATAGCGATAGATCTCGAAGAAGGCAAGCGCGATGAAGAGATTGAGCACGGCATCGGCCACCGCCGCCTTGGCGATCAGCGAGACCTGTAGCGAGAGCGTCATCGCCAGCGCGGCGACGGTCGCCGTGGGCGCATCGAGCCGGGCACGCACGAAGCCCCACAGCGCCATCACCCAGAGGGTGGCGGCCAGCGCCGAGGGCAGACGCAGCGAGAACTCGTCGAACCCCAGGCTGGAGGCCGAGAGCGCCTGCAGCCAGTAGATCAGCACCGGCTTGTCGTAGCGCGGCTCGCCATCCTTGTGCGGGGTGATGAAGTTGCCGCTGGCGAGCATCTCGCGGGTCGCCTCGGTGAAGGCGCCCTCGTCGAGGTCGTAGAGCGGCATCACGCCGAGCTGCCAATAGAAGGCGAACAACACCACCGCCGCGAGCAGCCACGGCGAGGTCAGCGCCCGCGTCAGCGGGGAGGAGGTCTCCAGCCGACTCATGCCGCAGGCTCCTTCCACCCGGCGGTCTCGGCGGGTGAACTCCAGCGGATACGGAAGTGACTGCGATCACCCGAGGCGAAGAAGGTACGGGTGAGCATCTCGGCCAACACCCCGGTGGTGAGCAACTGCACCGAGGCGAGCAGCATGAGGATGGCGACGATCAGCAGCGGGCGGCCGCCGATGTCCTCGCCGAGCCAGAACTTCACCCACAGTAGGTTGGTCATCAGCAGCCCGCCGATCACCCCGAAGGCGATCCCGATCAAGCCGAAGAAGTGCCCGGGGCGCGCCCCGAAGCGCAGGAAGAAGAAGGCCGAGAGCAGGTCGACCAGCACCCGGAAGGTGCGTGAGATGCCGTACTTGGAGGTGCCGAACTGGCGTGCCTGATGCCCAACCTCGATCTCGCCGATGCGCTGCGGCGCGGTCACCCCCGCCACCCACACCGGGATGAAGCGATGCATCTCGCCGAGCAGCGCCACCTCCTGGATGACCTCGGCGCGATAGACCTTGAGGCTGCAGCCGTAGTCGTGCAGCGCCACCCCGGTGACCTTGCCGATCAGCTTGTTGGCGATGCGCGAGGGGATCTTGCGCATCACCAGCGCGTCCTGGCGCCGCCGCCGCCAGCCCTGCAACAGATCGAGATCGCGCTCGAGCAGCGCGTCGACCATCCGCGGGATGTCGGCCGGGTCGTTCTGCAGGTCGCCGTCGAGGGTAGCGATCAGCTCGCCGCGCGCGCTCTCGAACCCGGCCTGCATCGCCGCGGTCTGGCCGAAGTTGCGCCGCAGCCGGATCACCCGCACGTGACCGCCCCGGCGCTCGGCGCAGGCACGCAGGCGCTCGCCGGTGCCGTCGCGGCTACCGTCGTCGACACAGATCAGCTCCCAGGGCGCGCCATAGTCCGCCAGCCCCTGGTGGACGCGTTCGAGCATCGGCTCGACGTTGTCGAGCTCCTGGTACATCGGGATGACGACCGACAGCGACGGCCGGGACAGGGCTTGATCGGGGGTGCTCATCGCAGACAGGGATCCATTCGGTTGAGTTCGAAGACCGGGCAGCGGCTGCCGGACCAAAGGGGCGCGCGCAGTATCCCGCTCAGTCGGCGGCGGCGTCCATGACCTCTCGCAGATAGCGAAACAGCTTGCGCGGGGCCTCGGGGCGCCCCTGCTCGGTGTCGCGCCGCGCCGCACGCACAAGATGACGCAGGTGCTGACGATCGACCTGGGGGCAGGTGTCGATGAACGCGCCGAGTGCCGCGTCCTCGGCGATCAGGCGCTCACGCCAGCGCTCGAGTTCGTGATGACGCGCGGAGGCGGCGCGCTCGCGCGCGTCGGCCTCGTCGAGCAGGGCGTGGACGGCGTCCATGTCCTCGCGTTCGAGCAGATTGGCGATCCGCTTCCAGTGACGCTTGCGCGCGCGCAGATCCTTGATCCGCGGCGTCTCGTCGATCGCTGCCCAGGTCGCCTCGCTCAGCGACAGTCGCAGCAGCTCGGCACGGGGCATCCCCACCATGCGCTCGGCGAGTGCCTGCAGCGCCTGGCGCTCGCGCTTGACCTGGCTCTTGCTCGGGCCGAGGTCCTGATCGAGCTCGAACCCCTCCTCGGTCTCGGGGCCGGTGAGATCGTAATCTGTGGTCATATCGGTTGTACTGATTCCAGGATGAGTTGCGGGCTCCGACGGCCCCGATAATCGTTGACGTCGAGCCGGTAGGCCAGACGCACCCGTCCGTGTGCGAGCGCGAGGCGCTCGGCCTGATCGAAGCCGATGGCCTCGATCGCGCCACCCTCGGGCGGTGCCACGCGCAGCTTGAGATGACGCTCGCCGACCAACCGCGCCTGCAACACCTCGAACTCGCCGTCGAAGCACGGCTCCGGGAAGCCCTTGCCCCAGGGACCGCCGAGGCGTAGCGTCTCGGCCGTCTCCAGGGTCAGCAGCCGCGCCGGCAGCGGGCCGTCGGAGACCAGCTCAGGACCGCTCGTCACGCCCCCGAGCATCTCCCCGACCACCGCCGCGAAACGCGCGCGGAAGGGTTCGAGCGCCTCAGCGCGCAGGCTCAGCCCGGCGGCCATGGCATGACCGCCGAAGCGCGTGATCAGCCCCGGCTCGGCCTGGTCGACACGATCGATGGCATCGCGCACGTGCAATCCCTCGATCGAGCGCGCCGAGCCGCGCAACAGCCCGTCGCCACCGTCGGCGAAGGCGATCACCGGGCGATGATAGCGTTCGCGGATACGCGCGGCGACGATCCCCGAAACGCCCTGGTGCCAGTCCGCACCGTACAGGCAGAGCGCCGCGGGCAGTCCTTCCTCGGCGAGATCGAGCGCCTGCACCGCCGTCTCGGCCTGGGCCTTCATCTCGCCCTCGATCTCGCGCCGGCGGCGATTGATCGCATCGAGCTGCTGGGCCAGCGCACTGGCCCGCTCGGCATCGTCGCTGAGCAGGCACTCGACCCCGACCGACATATCCTCGAGCCGACCGGCGGCGTTGAGCCTGGGCGCGGCGGCGAAGGCCAAATCGGTGGCGCTCGCGCGCATCGGGTCACGCCCGGCCACCCGCAGCAGCGCGCGCACCCCGGGGCCGCAGTGCCCGGCGCGGATGCGCCTGAGCCCCTGCTCGACGAGGATGCGGTTGTTGCGATCGAGGGTGACCACGTCGGCGACGGTGCCGAGCGCGACCAGATCGAGCAGCGTCGCCAGGTTCGGCTCGGCGCGCCCGGCGCCGAACCAGCCGCGCTCGCGCAGACGCGCACGCAGCGCCATCAGCAGATAGAAGACCACCCCGACGCCGGCGAGATCCTTGCTCGGGAAATCGCAACCGGGCTGATTGGGATTGACGATCGCCGCCGCCTCCGGCAATCGCTCGCCCGGCAGGTGATGATCGGTGACCAGCACCGCCAGCCCCAGCTCGCGTGCCCGCGCCACCCCGGCGACGCTGGAGATGCCGTTGTCGACGGTGATCAGCAGATCCGGGCCGAGCGCGTGCGCGGCCTCGGCCACCGCCGGGCTCAGCCCGTAGCCAAAGTCGAAACGACTGGGGATCAGATAGGAGACCCGCGCCGCGCCGAGCGCGCGCAGCCCGCGTACCGCCAGCGCGGTGCCGGTAGCGCCGTCGGCGTCGTAGTCGCCCACCACCAGCAGGTGAGCACCATCACGCAACGCCCCCTCCAGGGTCTCGAGCGCGGCATCGAGCCCACGCAGCGCGGCAAAGGGCGCCAGCGCCCCGAGCCCGGGCGGGGCCTCACCCGAGCGCAGCGCATAGAGCCGAGCGAGCAACTCGGCGGGCGAGTGGACATCGACGAAGGGGGCGTCGCCACCACGGCGACGGATCTGCGGTTGGGTCATGGACGAACGACAAGACGGCAAGGGACGGGACTCGGGACTCGATCGTCATCCTCAACGATCGGGCGCGACGCACCCGTCGAGTAGAGGCCGGACGGCACGACCGCCCCGAGGACCGGGATTTTGGCAAACGTCATAGACTAGCCGGATCGACGCCCCGGGTCGAGCAGCCGCCGCACGCCCTGCCCCACCCGGTCACGCACGAAGGGCCACAGCCGCCCCTTCTCCCAGAGGATGCGAGCGAACATCCGCCCCTTGTCGCGCGGCGGGGTCGCCGGATTGGGGCGCGCCACCAGGGTGATCGCCCCCTGCGGGCAAGCGTCGAGACAGGCCGCGCAGCCGAGACAGACCGCCGGGTCGATCGCCGCATGCCGCTGCGCGCGCGCCACCCCGCGCAACCCCTCGGCCAGACCGATGCACTTGACGTTACATACCGGGAAGCAGGCCCCGCAGTAGTCGCAGCGCTCGGGGTCGATCTCGGCGAGGAAGGGCGTCTTGGCGATACCGTCGCTGAAGCCCATCTGCACCCCCGCCATCAACTCGCAGCAGCAGCGACAGCAGTTGCAGAGGAAGGAGGGCTGCTCGCGCACGTTGTCGGTGACGTGGGTCAGCCCCAGCGAACGCGCCAGCTCCAGCTTCTCCAGCATGGTCGGCAGGTCGCACTCGCGGGCAAAGCCCCGGCGCACCAGGAAGCGCGCGCCCTCGCCGAGCACCATGCAGATGTCCTCGACCGGTGCGCCCTTGCGACAGTGCTCGCCGAGGTGCTCCTTCTTGTGGCGGCAGTAACAGAGGGTGACGGCGAGATAGTCGGCCTGTTCGAGGATGGCGCGCGCGTCCTCGTAAGAGGTGATGCGCGAGTTCACCGGCACGTGCTCGTCATAGACCAGGGCGCGGGTGAGCTGGGTGGGGCTGCCGAAGAACTCGGCGGGCTGGCCCCCGCGCCCCTGCTCGTGCAGATACTCCGACATCAGCTGCGCCAGACGCTCGAGCGGCAATTCGGTGTCGGCGCGCCGACGCATGAAGGTGAACTCCATGAAGCCGATCAGCCCAGGCACCAACAGATAATAGGTGTGACCGGCATAGTCCATGTCCATCACCAGCCCCTTGTCGGCCATCGACTCGAGCACCGGCGCGAGCGCCTCGGCGGGCGTCCCGGTACGCTCGACCAACTCCTCGAGCGTGGCCTCGTGCAGCGGAAAGGCGGCGCCGACCCGCGCCTCCTCGGGCGAGAACAGGATCGACAGGATCTCGCGCAGGTGCGCGTTGTCGACCAATCCGATCGGATACTGGTTGAGACGATCGATCAGCGGGATCAGCGAGGACTTGCTACCGGCCAGATGGCCCATGGCGGGCTCCAGAGTCGAGGGAGACGAGCGGCTATTGGAGCACGTCGCAGCACGCCGGCTCAAAGGGCCGGAGTGGCTAGCGGAGACACCAACCACGAAGGCGCCAAGGACGCAACGGTGAAGATGAGGGATTCAGCCTCCAGCCTCCAGCCTCCAGCCTCCAGCCTCCAGCCTCCAGCCTCCAGCCTCCAGCCTCCAGTGGCGCACGATACCAGCCGGTGACTGGCGGTGCTTTGCACCAGGCCCGCTGCGCCTTGCCCGGCTCGCGCGCGCTTCCTTCGCGTCCTTGGTGCCTTCGCGGTTCATGCCTCGAAGCGCTGTGAGCGTGCCCCGATGTTGGGTTAACCGTCGACGAACGCCACCGGCTCGTCGATGGCATGGTGGACGGACGGTTAACCCAACCTACGCGACTGGAGGCTGGTTTGAACCACGAAGGCGCCAAGGGCGCAAAGGGAGCCAAGCCGCCAGCGATCAGCCGCCAGTGGGTGCGGACCCGCGTCGCCTGTGGCCTCCCGCCGACATCACACATCATTCACTTTGCGCGCTTCGCGCCTTTGCAGTTCAATCCTGGCGGCTGGCGGCTGGCGGCTGGCGGCTGGCGGCTGGCGGCTGGCGGCTGGCGGCTGGCGGCTGGCGGCTGGCGGCTGGCGGCTGGGACCCTACTCCATCCAGGCCGCGACCACGCGATTGCGGCCGCGCTCCTTGGCGCGATAAAGGGCGCGATCAGCGGCCTTGATCAGCGCCTTCGGATCCGGTTGCGAGGGATCGTAGAGCGCCACCCCGAGGCTGGCGGTGAGACGATGACCAACGAAGCGCTCACCGAGGAGCTGGCCACGACGCTCGATCTGCTGGCGAATACGCTCGGCATAGCCCAGCGCGCCGCTGCCACCGGTGTCATGGAGCACGAACAGGAATTCCTCGCCACCATAACGGGCGAGGAAATCACTCGGGCGGGTCAGCGCCCGCATGGTATCAGCGACGATCCGCAACACATCGTCGCCGGTCTGGTGTCCGAAACGATCATTAAACGCCTTGAAGCGATCGATATCGAGCAGCCCGAGGGCGAAGCCACGGCCCGACTCACGGGCATGCACGAAGGTCTGATCGAGATGTTCGTCGATCATGCTGCGATTGTGTAGCCGGGTCAGGGCATCGATCTGCGCCCGGGCGCGCTCGCGCGCAAAGGAGCGACTGCGTTCGAGCGCAATCCCCAGCTCGCCGGCCACCACCCCCACCTCTTCGAGCAGGCGTGGCGCCAACGGTTGCTCGCCACCGCCGATCCACAATAGACCGAGGATCCGACCATTGTTGAGGACCGGCACCGCCGCGGCCTGCCGCAACCCCAACTGCTGGAGCAAGGGCCGATTCTCCTCGCTCTCCGGGACCAACACCGGGCGTCGGGCGCGCAATCCGTGCACCAGATCGCCGGCCAGCGCCGGGATGCTCAGCTCGACCGGCACCAGCAACGCCGACGGCAAGGCATGGGTGGCGATCAGACTGCGCCGGCGGGGTTCGATCTGCATCATCAACAGCTGCTCGACCCCGAACTCGGTCTGGAGCGCCTCCAGGGTACTGGGGATGAACTCGTCGGGATCGAGACTGTGGTGTGGCGCGGTATGGCTGTTGCGCCTGCCGTACGGGCGCGGCGGCGCATCGTGTCGACACAACCCGATGGCGGTGCTCACCATGTTGGCGCGCAGCTGCATCACCGACGGGAAGCGGACACCATAGAAGCCACCGATCTCGGTCACCTCGCGATCGGCCTGCTCGAGCAGCTCCGGCAGTTCGAGCTGATCGACCGTCACCAGCATCGGCACCTCGGGGGCGAGCAGCGGGCAACCGACCAGATCGACCGAGCCGATCCCCTGGGTCCAGGCGATGAAGTCGGCCAAGGAGACGATCGCCACCTCGCGTGCCCGCGCCTCCTCCAGACCACTGTCGGTGATCGCACAGTGGTGCAACGACTGCACTCGGCAGATCAGCTCCGGGAGTTCCCAGTCCTCGCACACCACCGCACCGACCTGATCGTGCGAGACCCCGAAGAAGGTCTGCTCGTCGTCACGGATGGGGTTACCGGAGTTGGTCGAGGCGGCGAGGAAATCGCTGTAGCGCACCCGTCCATGGGTCTCGAGGATCACCTTACCGAGATCGTGGAGCAGCCCGGCGGCATAGAGCGCATCGGGGTCGGGGTGGCCGATTCGCACCCCGATGCTCCGACTGAGGATGGCCACCAACAGACAGTGTTGCCAGAAATAGATGCGATCGAACCCGCCCTTGCCGGCACGCCCGACCACGTCGTCGAAGAACAGCGCGTGCAGCGCCGCCTGGCGCACCGCCGAGAACCCCAGTAGGGTGACCGCCCGCGAGATCGAGCGGATGCGACGCGGGAAGCCGTAGAAGGCGGAGTTGACCACCTGCAGCACCCTCGCGGTGAGCGCGGGCTCGGTCTCGATCACCCGCGCGATGGCGGCAACATCACTGTCATCGTCATTGGCCAAGCGCAGCAGCTTGACCGCCGCCGCCGGTGCCGGCGGCAGCTCACCGACATCGCCACGCAGGGCCGCTCGTACCGCCCGCGCGGTCTGTTCGGGATCATCCATGCAGCGCCGGCCCCGTATCGCAAAATCGGCTCGAGACATCGGGTCATCTCTATCCTTGGCGCGCCCGCCGTCTCCCGCAGCGAGGACGGACGCCATCCCTACTCAGCCACGACGGGATCACACACGGCAACAACCGGCGCGCACTGGAGTCCATCCATGACAGACCAGCCCCGCGATGACTGGCAATCGAAGTGTTACTCAGTATACCGGGCGTTGACGCTGGAGAAACCCTGGCGGATGAAAGGGGCAAGCAAAGGTAGACGGAGAATGGGCAGGGCGTCGATGATCCTGCAGGGGGTCGAGCGCGACGCACGGGGAGGCCTATCCAGTGCCGTTTCGTTCGCCGCACCCGATATACCACCACAAACCGTGATTACTCATCCCCCTCGGGGACATAGATCAGGTTGCCATCGGCGAGCCGATAAGCGATGCCCGCGCGAATCCCCTGCCCTTCGCCGATGGCACCGCTGGACTCGTACTGGGTCATGGTTTGCCCCTCCTTGATCAGGATCTGCATATCGTCCTCACCAGGGTTGACGACGACCACCACCTCATCCTGAGTCAGCGCGCTGAGCGGGTTCTGCAACAGGATGATCACGAGCACGGCGATGATGACCAGAAAGACATCGACGATGTTGACCACCGAGAGCACGGGATCATCCGCCTCTTCAGCCTCTAGATAACGACGCTGTCGGCCACGCCGCAATGCCCGTTCAGACATGTCCCTGCTCCTCCAGCGCGCGCAGGTCGCCGAGCAGCCAGCGCCGGCGCACGGTCAACACCCAGAAGGAGATCGAGGCTGCGATCAAGGCGACGATGACGGCGGCGAAGGCGATGACCAGGTTCTCGCTGACACCAGCGGCATTGCCCTCGGTCAGCGACATCAACGCCGGCCCCATTGGAATCATGGTGCCGACCAGCCCCAACATCGGCCCGGTCCGCGTCGCCAGACGCAGCGCCTCCAGACGCCGCAGGATCCATAACTCCAGGTCCTCGCAACTGCCACCACGGTGCTGCCAGTGTCGGTGCAGTGGCGAGACCAGTCCACGTCGCCGCTGCCAGGCCTCCATCGCAAAACTGCCGAGGTTGTAAAAGGCGAACAGGAACAGCGCCAGGATGATCAACAGGACCGGCGCCAGGAACAGCTGCGCCAATTGGTACATCAAGGATTCCAGGGCTTGCATAGAGATTGACTCGCTATCGGTTTGAACAAGAGGTGAAGTCGCTCGGGGCGGTCCAATCGCAATACGCCTCGCGCCCCGCGCCGCCGCTCAGACCAACTCGTGCGCCGTGCGCCACTGCCGCAATGCGCCACCGGCGGTGACCGCCATCAGCAAGAGCAGCATGGAGGCAACCTGGGCCGGCGGCACCGAGGCGGCCTCATGAGGTTGCTGGGGTGTCAGCACTTGCCCGCTGACCGGGGTCGGCCTGCCCGCGGCCGCCTCGGCATCGGGCGGCACCCGTCCCTCGCGTCCGAAGCCAGCGACGAGATCACGCACATAAGGTTCGAGCTGGCTGCTTGCCGCTTGGTAGCCATGACGTTCGACCGCATCCTGATAGACCTCGACCAGGGTCGAGAGGGTCTCCTCGCTGGCCTCCCAGTAATCCTTGCGAACCGCCTCCAGCATCCGCTCGACGACCTGGGCCAGGGCGGTTGGATTGTGGGTCTCGAACCACTCATCGAGATCGAGCCCGAGCGCATCCTCGACATAGACCTCGAAGAATGTCTGCCACTGGTCATCACGGACGATCTCGGGCGCCGTCGCCTGCCAGCCCCAGAAATTGTTCAGGGTGTCGACGATGTTCAGGGTGCCGCCATAGCCCTCGGCCTGCATCGCCTCGATCCATTGCGGATGGTGATAGCGTGCGCGCAGCTCGGTGGCGAGGAAGCGGGCCGCCGAGTCGATGCGATCCTGCGCCTGGGGGTCGCGCAGGTTGCTGATGTACAGGCTGGGGCTCTGCCCGGTCAGATGACGAACCGCGAGCGCCAACCCACCAAGGTATTGGAACGGATCATCGGTCGAGAGCATGCCGTAGAGGTTCGACGAGCGTGCCAACACCGCTCCCTCGACCCCCTTGAGCTGCTCGGCATAGAGGTTCAGGTCATCGAGCGTGCGTCCCCAATGCGCGCGCTCCGGACCATAGGCGTATTGCATACGCTGCAGATAGAGTTCGGCCAGCTTACCCTCGTCCTCCCAGGTATCGGAGGCGAGCGTCGCCGCATCGAGATTCGTGCCATAGGCGCCACTCTGGCTGGAGAAGACCCGGGTCAGGGCCAGCTCCCTGGCCTCGTCTGCCGCCATCCCCTCAGCGAGAAAACGCTGCTCCAACGCCAGCGTGTTGATCCGCACCGCATTGTCCGGCTCGTCGAGTTCGGCGACCAGGGCGACGGCCCGCGCGATCAACTCCATCAGCCGCGGAAAGTGATCGCGATACAGGCCCGTTGCCGAGACCACCACATCGATGCGCGCGCGACCCAGCGCGGCACGCGGGATCACCTCGACATCGGTGATGCGGCCACTGCGATCCCAGACCGGACGTACCCCCAGGGCATGGAAGACCTGCGACTCGAGCACCCCGAGGTGACGCATCGCCTCGATCGACCACAGCGAAAAGGCGAGCTTGCGGGGCGCCTGACCCTGTTCTCGACGGTGCGTCTCGATCAGCGTCGCCAACGCCGCACCGCCGGCGGTATAGGCCTGCTCGGTGGGCAACTTCGACGGATCGAAGCCGTAGTGATTGCGCCCTGTCGGCAGGCTTTCGGGGTTGCGGATCGGGTCGCCGCCATAACGCGTCGCCAGATGGCGGCCATTGAGGACGGTGGCAAGCCCCGCCCACTCGTCGGCAGCCGCGAGCTTGGCGTAATACTCGCCAGCCCGCTCGACCAACTCTGCCGCCCGTTCGTCTTCGACCGGCTCCCCGTCAAGCAGGTGGCGCTCGAGAAAGCGATAGGGCGCGCTCTCGGTCAGGCGTTGATAGTCATCGACGAAGAGTTCGTCGGGCGCATCGAGTGGCAACAGGCGATAAAGCTCGTCGCCAAGCATCTGCATGACCGTGATCAGCCGCTGACTCGGCTCCGGTGCTTGGCCCAGGGTATGGAGACCCAGCGGCTGCGCCGATTGAGCAAGGTCGTGGAGATAGTCGTGAAGCGCACGCTCGAAGGCGATGAAATCCGCAGCGGCATCGGCGGCCGAGCAGCTCAGGTCCTCGAGCAGATTGAGCGCCCGGGCCTCGTCGATGATTGCCTGTTCGGTCTGCTGCTTGACCGCGCCCTGGTCGAGCAGCGCCCACTCGTGGAGCAGGTCGTGTATCGGCATCAGCGCCTGATGCAATCCGGCCGGCGCAAAGGGTGGGGTCTGGTGACTCACGGTCACCGCCCGCCCGCGGCGCTTGGCCTGGACCGCCTCGCCGATGTTGTCGACGATGTAGGGATAGGCAACGGGTAGATCCCCGAGCACCAGATAGGGGTCATCAGCGATCGACAGGCCTCGCTCCTTACCCGGCATCCACTCCTGAGTGCCATGGGTCCCCAAATGGATCAGCGCATCGGCACCGAACGACTCGCGCACATAGAGATAGCTCGCCAGGTAGAAATGATTCACCGGGACACGCGTGTCGTGATAGATGGATCGCTCGGCCGACTCACCGGCCTGTCCACGCGGCGGCTGGGGCAGGATGACGAGCCGATCCCGTTGGATGCGAGGGATGACGAAGAAGGCCGCGCCCGCCTCCTCGATCACCATCGGGCTCTCGCGCGCTGGTCCCCAGCGCGCCTCGATCCGCTCCCGCACCGGCGCAGGCAAGGTCGCGAACCAGGCCTCGTAATCGGCCATCGGCAGGCGCTCGGCCAACCCTTGATCGAGCAAGCGCGTCAGCGTCTCGGGTCGATAGAAGGGGGCGAGCAACGCCGGGGCCTCGGTCGTCATCTGTGTCTCATCGACCGGCTCGACCCGATAGCCGGCCTCGGCCAGGGAACGGCTCAACTGCGCCAGGCTACGTGGCACGTTGAGAAAGGAGGCGGCCAGATTCTTCTCCCCGGGCGGATAGTTGTAGAACATCACCGCCACCCGCTTATCGGCATTCGCCGTCGCCCCCAGTCGAACCAGCCGCAACGCCTTGTCGACCAATGCCTGGGCCTGGTCGGGGATGGCGACCAGGCGACCGTCCTCGACGGCGGTCACCACCAGCGGGTCGATCAGACCGGCTTGCTCCGGGATCGCCAGATAGAACGGCACGCCACTCATGGCGATGCCCTCGGTGCTCGACTCCCAGTCGGCCCGATCACCACGCCGCCAACGGATCGCCTGCAGCACTGGCACACCGAGACGCTCGTAGTCCTCACTCCGCTTGCTCAGATACATGAGCTGATAGTTGATCAGCACATCGATCGCCGCCTGACCATGTGACCAGACCAGATCCAGGTCGCCGGACCCCGGCATGATCGGATGATAAAAGACCACGGGCAGGGCCCCTGCCTGCTCGATCCGACGCACCAGGTCGTCGATGTCATCGGTTTGTGCATTCGCGATCGCAGACCGATAGATCACCACCCCGACCCGGGGTTGGGTCGCGGCACGCTCGGGCCCCACCCAGGCGAGATACTCATCGAGATCATCGAGCACCAGATCCGGGTGCTCGGGGTGATAGATCCCGTGCTCGGGGAAGATCAGCGGCGGCGCCACATCGACCAGACCCTCCCCCCACAGCTGATGACGCAGATACGCGAACAAACGCTCGAAGTTGCTCACCCCACCCTGGCGGTAATAGTCATAGAGACGCGTGGCGTGCTCGGCATCGAGCAGACCGAACTGCGGTCCCTTGGCGGTAACGAGCAGCCACGGAGTCCCGGCCGTCTCCAGCTCGCCCCGCACCTGCCCGAGGACCTGTTGCGCGTCACTGGTACGAGGCGCATCGATCAACACCAAGCGTGTCTGCGCCAGCAGCGGCGACAACGCCTCGCCAGCGGCCTGATCGAGGTTGTGGACGAGCACCCGCAGCCCGGCCTCGCGGGCCGCCGCGGTCACCGTCTCGAACTTGCCGGAGAGCACGAAATCGGTGCTCAGGATCAACACATCCGAGGCCGGCGTATCCGCCCCCTGAGGGGTTGGCGCCCTGATCAGAGACACCAGGATCAATGCGATGATCGAACCTACCAAAAACCACTTGGCCGGAGACCAAGTGCGACCGAGACCAGTCATGGAATCCTCCGTGGATGGCTAGTCGAACTGCGCCTGCAAACTGAGATAAACGAAGCGACCCCGCTCCGAGTAAGTGAAGTCAGCGGACTTCTCGAGCGGATTCTCGTCGGTGAGATTTTCGACCCCGAGCGCGACCTCGAGGTCAGGCCCGAGGTCCTTGCGGACATTGAGATGGAGCTGGGTGTAGTCGGGCAGGTCGTAGCGGCTCGAACCAGTGCCGTAGAGCACCTGTGAGCCGACATATTCGACGCGCAACTGCGGCCGGAGTCCCCAGGGCGCCTGGTCCCAGGTCAGGCGTACGGCGCCGGTCGCCCGCGGGCGTCCCCCGAGGCGGCGCTGGTTGGTCTCGTCGCGGGCCTCGAGATAGGTGTAGTCGACCGCCAGCCCGATCCCATGCGGCAACGTCAGCGCGAGCGAGGATTCGATCCCCTGGGTGCGGGCCTGATTGATATTGATGTGCTCGAAGACCCGACCGATGCGACGATCACAGTGCTCGATGCATTGATTCGCCAACAGGTCATCGATGTCGTTGCGAAACAGCATCAAGCTGGCCTCGACGCCCTCACCCTGGTAGGCCGCACCCAACTCATAGTTATCGGAGTGCTCGGGACGAAGCTCGGGGTTGCCCCGAAAACCATGCGCCCCGGCAAAGCTGTACTCAGGTGATAGCTGCTTTAGCGTCGGCGCCCTGAAGCCTTGGCCGACGCCGCCGCGCAGCGTCCACTGCGGGTTGAGGTGATAGACCAGATAGGCCCGGGGACTGGTCTCGGCGCCGAAGAAACGCTGATCGTCGTAGCGCATCCCCAGCGTCAGGGTCAGATCATCGAGCAGGCTCCATTCATCCTGAACGAACAACGCCCGGTTATCAGCGCTGTCCTCCCCCCGGGTCAGGGCGGGATGGCGCAGCGTCTCCTCGCGATACTCGCCCCCGAGGGTGACGACATGCCCCTCCAGCAACGGCAAGGTGACATATCCCTTGACGACGTCCTCGACCAGGGACTGCCGGGCGGTTGGCGCAACACCCGGGTCATCGGGACGATTGCGCGCATCGAATCGCGTGCGATACCCATCAAGCGCGAGACGCGCCGGACCGAGTTCTCCGCGATAGCTCAGGAAGTACTGCGCGCGGAACAGATCATAGCGATTGGTATGAAGCGGCGGTCCACCACGGTAATCGGTATCCCGCCAGCGCTCCTCCTCACCACCGAGGGCGCCGAACTCGATCCGATGACCAGGCGCCGGGACCCAGGTCAACGCACCGGTCAGGGCCCGCACGTCCCTGCCCTCCAGCTCCGACACGCGAGGATCATCCGCGAGCGCGGTATCATCGACCCGACTCATCAGCGCCGAGATCCTGAGCCCCAGGCGCTCATCGAGCAGCGGTCCGGAGAGCGAGGTACCGAGCTGGTATTCCTCCCCCCCTCGCCCGTGCTCGGCCACACCACCCAGCACTCGCACCGCGCCGCGCCAGGTCTCTCCAACCGGCTGGGTGATGACATTGATGACACCGCCCATCGCATCACTGCCGTAGAGCGCCGACAACGGACCACGGATGACCTCGATCCGCTCGACATCGCTCAACGGCGTCCAGGCATACCCATAATCGGAGTGGCCGAAATACTCGTCGGTCGCCGCCACCCGACGCCCATCGTTGAGCAGCAAGACATGCTTGCTGTCGAGCCCGCGGATGTTGATCACACGCCGTCCCGCCCGCTCGACACCGGAGATCGTCACCCCGGGCACGTCACGCACCGCATCGAAGACATCCCGCACCGGTCTTGCATCCAGCTCATCGCGGGAGATGACGGTAACCGAACCCGGCGCGTCACGGGCCTCCTGCTCACTCAAGGTCGCCGTCACGACCAGCGACGGCAGCTCCAGTACCGCCTCGGCACGACCATCCGCAGCGACCAGCAGACCGGCGAGCACAGCGCCAAGAACGAGCAGGGAAGAGCGAGCGCGAGCCAGCGACAGCGGCGCGCCCGGTAAAGCGGGGGCGAACAGTACAGCCATATCGTCTCCACAGGGACCACCGCCTCAGGCGGTAACTACGACATCTGGCTGCTCGCCCGAGCTAAGCGGGAACGAGTGGCTTCAAAAGCAGATGATAATCAATTCCAAAATTTTACACAAAAAGTCATCGACGCCGCACGCGGCCAACCGCTTTGCCGGATGGCCGCTCACCCCACCACCGCGCCGATCCCTACAGGGAAAACTCACACCGCTAAGCCCGCCGCAGACAGGAAGCGCAACAGGCCACCTCTTCACTTGTCACTCCTCGCACCGAGCGACTCACCTGCCAGCACCGTCTGCAACACTGCAACGAAGCCCTCCCGAAGGAGGGAAATCTACTCACGTATGGTGTCCTAACAACAAACCGGCATCCTTCAACGAAGCCCTCCTGTAGGAGGGATGTGTCCGTCAGTGTCGACCACCCCGTGAGAGTTGACCGGCCTTCAACGAAGCCCTTTCGCGGGAGGGATGTGTCAAGGGCGACTCCCCTGGGCGGGGCCAGAACTGGACCCTTCAACGAAGCCCTCCCGCGGGAGGGATGTGTCTCCGCTTTCTCGGACTCCGACCGCATCATCAGGTCCCTTCAACGAAGCCCTCCCGCGGGAGGGATGTGTCCGATACCCGCCTCACCGAGCGGGCCGGTGCCCGGACCTTCAACGAAGCCCTCCCGCGGGAGGGATGTGTCTAGGCCAGGATGGCGACGTTGCCCCAGATATCCTTCCTTCAACGAAGCCCTCCCGCGGGAGGGATGTGTCATCGATGGGGGTCTCGATTCACTCGCAGAGGGCAACCTTCAACGAAGCCCTCCCGCGGGAGGGATGTGTCGTTCTGTCGTGCGTCCGGCCTCCGGCCCCGGCTGGCCTTCAACGAAGCCCTCCCGCGGGAGGGATGTGTCCAGCGGGGATCGACAGACCGCGCTCGGTCACCAGCATCCTTCAACGAAGCCCTCCCGCGGGAGGGATGTGTCTCGGCTGAGTCTGGAGGGGTCCGTGTCGGATTCTCCCTTCAACGAAGCCCTCCCGCGGGAGGGATGTGTCTCGGCTGAGTCTGGAGGGGTCCGTGTCGGATTCTCCCTTCAACGAAGCCCTCCCGCGGGAGGGATGTGTCTTCCGCAATCTGTTCCTGTACTCGCCCAACGGCAACCTTCAACGAAGCCCTCCCGCGGGAGGGATGTGTCCCGGCACTATTGCGCGCCTGAGCGTCAGCCTGCCTTCAACGAAGCCCTCCCGCGGGAGGGATGTGTCCCGCCGGCATAGAGCCCGCGCAGCGCGGCGATGGCCCTTCAACGAAGCCCTCCCGCGGGAGGGATGTGTCGGGTAGGTTTCGCTGTGGTCGCCTGGAGCCATGTACCTTCAACGAAGCCCTCCCGCGGGAGGGATGTGTCGATGGCCTGGTCGCCGCCGATGCGCCCGCCGGTCCTTCAACGAAGCCCTCCCGCGGGAGGGATGTGTCCCGTTCTGAGCGCCCCGTCCGCCAAATGAGTTATCCCTTCAACGAAGCCCTCCCGCGGGAGGGATGTGTCCGGGCATGGGGGCCGTTCTGAGATACCGGGTCCAGCCTTCAACGAAGCCCTCCCGCGGGAGGGATGTGTCGGCGCACGAGGCCGAGCCCCGTGAGGCTGCCTGATCCTTCAACGAAGCCCTCCCGCGGGAGGGATGTGTCGTGAGGGTGGTCATGTGGTGGTCATGGAGGAGGGCCTTCAACGAAGCCCTCCTGCGGGAGGGATGTGTCTAGAGCACGCATTCGAGGGGGCGGGACGGTTCGTTCCTTCAACGAAGCCCTCCCGCGGGAGGGATGTGTCATATGAGCCAGCGCGACATTGGCCGCGTTGTCGGGCCCTTCAACGAAGCCCTCCCGCGGGAGGGATGTGTCGTTGAGTCACTCGAGAGTAGTCAAGTGACGCTCAACCTTCAACGAAGCCCTCCCGCGGGAGGGATGTGTCGTGATCACCACCTCCGGAACACTGCCTTTATTCTCCTTCAACGAAGCCCTCCCGCGGGAGGGATGTGTCCCATCGGATGCGCCCCCCTGGGTGTGCGAGACGTCCTTCAACGAAGCCCTCCCGCGGGAGGGATGTGTCGCGCGCGCAGCGCCCCGGTGCCGCGCACCGGCAGCCTTCAACGAAGCCCTCCCGCGGGAGGGATGTGTCCGAGGCGGCGTGCGTGTCCTCGCCCTCGATCACGGTCCTTCAACGAAGCCCTCCCGCGGGAGGGATGTGTCTATTGGTACACCGGGCTTGACGACCAACACCGCGTCCCTTCAACGAAGCCCTCCCGCGGGAGGGATGTGTCGCGCAGTAGGCGGATGAGCTGACGGCGCGCCATATCCTTCAACGAAGCCCTCCCGCGGGAGGGATGTGTCCGTTTGTCTCATGCGTGATCTCCTGCGGTGTGGTCCCTTCAACGAAGCCCTCCCGCGGGAGGGATGTGTCTGATAGGCGTGGTGTTGTAGCTCAGCCCCGGACGCCTTCAACGAAGCCCTCCCGCGGGAGGGATGTGTCCCGCGTACTCCCGCCCGAGCAGCCGCGCCCCTGGCCTTCAACGAAGCCCTCCCGCGGGAGGGATGTGTCTGCATGCTCTCAAGTTGCTTCGCAGACAGGGAAATTTCCCTGATTTTCGCGAACCCCAGGGAAAATCGATACACCATCTTGTTCGCCCATAGGGCGATTCTCTCAAGGTATTGTTTTCAAAGCTCTTTATGCATGCGCGAACCCCCTAGGGTTTTGCCGGTCACTTCAGGTTCGCGCACCAGCGGGGTGCGCCCAGCCGAGCACCTTGCCGAACTTGCCGCCACTGAGCAGGGCCGCTGACCAGTAGGTGACCCCCAGCGCCTCGCGCTCCCGATGCGCCAACTGCTCACCGCCCAGGATCAGCGCGCGCAACGTCTCGCACCCGACCCACTCGGCACAGACCGGATAGCGCCACTCCCGGGGTGACATGCCGACGGTGCGGCCGTTGACCATCGGCCACAGCGGCAGCGATTCCCAGGCCAGCCAATAGGCCCCGGCGACGCCGAACTTGGGGGTGCTGGAGACATCGCGGGGCGAGGCGGCGGGGTCGATCCGCGCCGCCGCGTCCCAGCCCCAGGCGATCACCTTGTCGGCGTAGCGCCAGGGGCCGAACAGCGCCTCTTGGATCGCGACGCCGACATCATCACGCCGAGCCAGCGCGGCCATGACATCGCGCGCATTGGCGACGAAGCGATGCCGCCCCCCGAGCAGCAGCAGACCGGTATCGCGAACACCGTCTGCGCACTCGGCGGCATAGGCCGCCAGCCACTCGGACGGGATTTCCTCGGACAGGTGCCGGAACCCTTCGACACCTCCAATATTGTTGTCGCGCGGATCATCCAGCCGGGTGTGCTCCGGCGCGGCCAGTCGCGCCGGCAGCAGCGCCGCCAGGCGCGCGACGGGATCGCCCTCGCACTCCAGCTCGGGATGCACATCGCGCCAGCGCAGGCGCGCCTCGGGCAGCAGGCGCAGGACACCGTAGGCGGCCATCACCGCCACCGGGTTATTCGCTCGTAGTGCCGTCAGTCGCACCGCTGCTCCTCCTCGCTCACGCTCCAATCGGCCAGCCGCAACAAGGCCTCCAGATAGGCCAGCCCCCAGGGGCCGAACCGTCGTTGCAGCGCCGCAAACACCTCGGGCCAGTCGTCGAGCCGTCGCCACAGCGCGGGGTCCGGCGCGCACGGCAGCAGAGGTCGACCCAGACCGTGATGAGTCCCGACGAGATGACGCAGCAACGGCTCGCGCTGTCGCACCGCCGAGGCCATCTCGTGTCGCCAGCCACGCGGTAGCGTCAACCAGCCATCATCGCCCCCCGGCCCCTTCGCCAGCGGGGCGTCGACGTCACCGCCGACCATTGCCTGCCAACGCGGATCGGCCTTGCCGAGGTCATGGGCGCAGCCCGCCCGACGCAGCACGTCGACCAGCTCGTCGTCGAGTCCGACACCACGGGCGAACGCCTCCACCCGCGCGCCGACCGCGCCCGAATGCTCGGCCAGCGCCACGGGTCTGGAGGCGCCGTGACTGCTCCAGGCCGACTCGGCCAGCACCACGCAGCCGCGTGCATGGGCAAACACCCGTCCCGGTCGTTGCAGCCCGGCCCGACGCGCCAGCGCACGCCACTGTTCGGCGGTAGTCGTCTCGGCGTCGAGCAGGGCGCTAATCTCCTCGGCCAGCTCGGGATGGACTTTGGGGTGGAGCCGTACCCGCCGCTCGCCGTCACCGAGATCGACCACCGTGGCCGAGGAATCGGGCGCCCAGCCATAACGGTCGCAGCCACCGACCTCGGGGGGCAGGATCAGGGTATCGCCGACGCGCACCTCGGTGATCGACACCCGGCTGACCGCCTCGCCGTCCCAACGCCACAGCGGCCTCCCCCACCGCTCGGTGTCTCTCGGGTGCTGCGCCGATACCGTGCCCTCGACATCGGCGATGTCGGCATTCCATCGACGCAGCGCATGGAGGGGAACGGCCAACAGCTCGTGGCGCATCGGCGGCGCCAGGCGCAGTGCAGCGCTCGGGTCCGGATCGGCCAGCTCGGCGCGCCAGCACAGATAGACGTCCGGCGTCCCCCGTTCCCAGCCGTGCAGCCAGGGGGCGACCTCGATCCTGTGGGGGATGCCGGTACGCGAGAGCATCTCGACATGGGCATCGAGCAGTAACGGCGAGGCCGGCGCGGACTCCTCCGGGGGTGGCTCGGCCTCCATCAGCGCCGCCATCGTCACCAGCCCGAAGTCGACATGCTTGGGCTTGCCACTGGCAACCTTCGAGAGCCAGCGCCAGGTATCGTCGACAGCCGGGCCGTACACCGGATCGTGCTTGTCCAGTCGATGGACGATGGCCATCGGCGCGGAGGCCAGCTCCCCGATCCGGTTGAGTCGCCCGGCGCGCTGGCGCAGCGCCGAGAGCGGCGCGCACTCGGTCACCAGCGCGTCGAGATCGAGGTCGGCGCCGACCTCGATGGTCTGGGTCGCCACTACGTAGAGCGGCGCGCGCCCCGCCTCGCGGCTACCGACCGCGATGCGGGGCAGAGTCGTCTCCAGCAAGGCGGCGCGATCACCGGGGCGCACCCGACCGGTCAGCAGCACCGCCTCGTCCTCGGCATGCAGCGCCTCGAACACCGCGCGCGCCCGCGCCACCTGATTGCAGACCACGCCGATCACCCCGGCCCCCGCCGCCCGCATCGCCCGCGCCTCGTCGACGAGCGCCCGCTCGCGCCGCGCGTCCTTACGCAGCTTCACCAACCGTGCCGGCTTGGCGCCATGCAGCCGCGAGGCGAGCACCGGGTGCGCAAGATCGGCGTCGGTGAGCCCGTGTGTGCGCTCGCCCGTCCAGGTCGCAGACATCACCAGCACCCGCCAGGGCAACGCGATCGCCTCACCGCGCAACGCCTGGATACGCGCAAGCGTGCGCAGGAAGGGCTGCGCCAGGTGCACCTCGTCGAGCACGAACAGCACGTCGTTGCCGAGCAGCCCGGCATGGATCGGCGCCGACCGGGGCGAGACGCCGTAGCCGGAGAACAACAACCGCGAGCCGACCTGATCGATGGTAGAGACGAGCACCGCCGGGCGTCGCGGATCGGCCAGCCAGTCCTCGTCGATGGTGATGCCGCCGCGTAGCCGCGCAAGCCCGGGGCGATCGGACACCGGCAGGGAGTCGATCAGCCGCTCGACATAATCACTGACCCCATCGACCACCAGCCGCCGGTCGATGACATAGACCAGGCGGCGCGGCACCACGCCGTGACCGCACAGCCGCGCCCACAGCCAGACGTCGATGATCGCGGTCTTGCCGCACCCGGTCGGCGCGGTCAGCGCCTCGGGCCAGTCACCGGCGGCGACACGCGCGGCAAGGGCCGACTGCCAGGGAAAGGGTGAATAGCCGTGGCGCTGCCGGTACCAGCGATCGAAGTCGACCGACTCGGCGCTCTGATCATGCGTCGTGGTCATGCCCCGTCCTCCGGTCGCATCAGCCCCATGCCGAAGTGACGCTCGCGCCCGATCAGCAGCGGCCCGGCGACGGCGCGATCGAACCCCAGCGCCACGTGCATCCAGCGATGGCGACCACGCGGGCGGAAGTCGCGGGCGACCGGCACGCCAGCGAACGGACCCTGCTGACCGACCCGCACCTCGATCGGACGCGGGTAGCCGGCCATCTCCACCGAATCGGCGATCAGCCGCTCCACCGCCTCCCCCTTCTTAGGATGACGGTCGAGCACCACCGGGGTGACGCTCGCCCAGCGGGTCGCGGCACGCGCCCAGGTGTTGCGACGCAGACCGGCCGGCGGCGGCCGATGCGCGGGCTGTCGCGACAGCTCGACCCGCATCCCGTCGACCTGGAGATGGCGCACCCCGGAGAGCGCCAGGGCGCACTGGGCACGCGCGGCCTCGTCGACCCCACGCGGCAACCACAGTCCCAATCCCAGCACCTGACCGCGCGCATGCCGATGACCGACGTGCGGCAGCACGCACCAGGCGGCGTGGGCGCCGTCGTGTCCGTGCAGTAGCGGCGAGGCGTCATCGCCGGCGATGCTCAGCGCCGCGGCCCGCAGTGCCGCGGCGAGCCGGGCGGCGCGGCGGATGGAGAGTTCGCGACCCGGTCGCAGCACCAGCAGCTCGCCCCAGGGCGAGGGCTGAGGACGCGCGCGCGGATCGGCGTAGGCCACCAGCGGTGCGATCGGTGCTCGCAGCCCGGCCTCGAAGGCCGCGTCGAGTTCGTCCAACCGCCCTTGCTGGGGCACACGCAGGAATCGATCACCGTCAGCGTCCGGCACCAGGCGCCGGGGAAGCTCCGGCGGCTCATCGAGCACCGTGCACGACACTGGGCTCTTGGCACGCCCGAGATAATCGACCTCGGCGGCAATCGCCGCGATCGGCGCACGCAACTCGGCGGGCACACCCGGCCAGCACATCACCACCGGATCGCGAATCTCGACCATGCAGGGGTCGTACTTGGCCACCCGGGTCTGCTTGGCCTTGTAGGCGGCCGGCACATAGAGGGTGCCATGACGCGCGCGCCGCGCCGGGCCGAAGCGCAACTCCGGTGCCACCCCCTCGAGTACACGTAGCGGCGCGGGGTCCTGACCGCTCTCGTAGGCACCGGCAACCAACCCTTGAAAGGTCCGATCCACCGCCGGGGGCCACTCCGGCTCGCTCGGCGCCATCGGGTCGGCGGCGTGGTAGCACCCGTTGAGTAAATCCATGTGCAGCGCCAGCATGCTAGCGACTCCGCGCGATGAGCTGCTCCAGGTTGGGGCCGGGGGCGAAGGTCACCGGCGCGGCGAGCGCGACCGCCTCGCGCGCCGCGCGCAACGCCTCCAGCGCCGTCGCCCGGGTGATCGTCAGCGGGGTCGTCTCGGGCGACCCGGTGACGGGGATCGACCAGTGCACCTCGGTGGCGACCAGCTCGCAGTCACGCCGCAGATCGAGCCCGTCCTCCAGTACGGCGGCAACCCCGTAGACGCCCATGCAGGCGAGCAGGGTTCGCGCAGCGACATTGGCGTCTTCGTCATCCCCGAAGCGGTAACGACGCAGCCGCGACAGGCTGAGCACGCCATTGAGCGCGATCGAGTCGACCAGCACGCCCTTGGGCTTCAGGGTCGGGGCGATATTGCCGTGGTTGATCTCCGAGGGGCGCTTGGTCGCGGCACCGCTCGGCGCCTGCTCGCCCTCGGGCAGCAGCTGATAATCGGTCTCCCCCGCCTCATGGAGGATGGTCGCGGCATCGCTGGGGATGCCCAGGGGGTCGAGTCGGCCGCCGGCGCGCGCCACCGGGCGCGCCCCGGCGCCGGTGATCTCGACACTGAGCGCCGCCGCCCACTTCCGCTCCCGCCCGCCGCGACGCCCCAACCGGGTGGAATCCCAGCCACCGAGCAGCAACACCGCCGGGTCGTGACGCAACAGCCCCGTCGCATCGACCGGGGAGGCGCCGAACACCGCCCGGCCGATCTCGGTGTCTTCGAAACGGGTGCCATTGAGCTGTGAGTCGCGGAGGATGGCGTCGAAGATGCGGTGCGGCATCTGCAGCGTCGACAGACGCGTGCCGTCGGGCAGTTGCACCGCCACCGGGGCCAGGTCCAGACCACAGCGCAGCAGCTGTTCCTCGACCCGGTTGGCGAACGAGGCGGCGCTGTCGATGCTGACCCAGGCGGCGACCCCGTGCTCGTCTGGCTGGGTCATGTTGTGGCCGTATGGGGCATCGGCATAGGTCGGAGGCAAGAGGTGGTGACCTCCGTTGAGCGTGCTCAGCGTGGCACCGATGCGCAAGCCAGGAGACTGCTGCACGGCTTGACGAAGAACGGACAAGAGGTCGGCCATCACTTAACTCCCTTAGTGAGCTTTTACATCAAACTGGCATAAATAAAGCAGCCCTGTACACAGTTGTCAAAATGTCTTTTGTTCAAGCGCTATGCCCAGCACTACCACGACAACACTCTACATTTCCCCCAACCATCCCTTCGGCCCCGTGCCGTACACCAAACAGTCAGCTTCCACGGCGCGCAGTACCGGCTCCGCCACCTCGTCCTCACCCCTGAACTGGCCGCCAACAATATCGGCCCGATGCCTGCTTTGGCTCCGGCCGTGACACCAAGGTCTTCGCGTCATCGGGCCACAGATCACCGCGCTCGAGACGAGCGAGCGGATGCGACCATTGACGCGATGGCGCGCTATTGGGAGGCGGGATAGGGGGCAGAGCGAGGGAGGAGACGCAAAAAAGGCGACCACGATGATACGTGCTCGCCTTTCTTGATCGATTTGGTGCGCCCTGCAGGGTTCGAACCTGCGACCACCTGATTAAAAGTCAGATGCTCTACCAGCTGAGCTAAGGGCGCCAAAGTCTGAGGATTATACGTAACCCGGTGGCAGGATGTAAACCCTAGCGTCGAACGCCGGCGCGCTCAACCTCGTCGAGTCGATCCAAGCGCGCGCGGGCCAGGCGCGCCTCGGTGCTGTTGGGATAGTTGTCGATGACTTGTTCGAGGCGCGCGCGGGACTGCTCAAAGTCTCGCTGTTCGAAGTGGATGTAGCCCATCTTCAGCAATGCGCCAGGAACCTTGGCGCTGGCCGGATGGCGACGCACCAGCTCGTCGAAGGCGGTGAGCGCGGCACTGTAGTCGCGCTGCACGTAGAAGGTCTCGCCAAGCCAATAGCGAGCGTTGTCGGCAAAGCGCCCCTGCGGGTAGCGCTCGAGCAGGGTGGCGAAGGCAGTGCGGGCCTGATCGTACTTGCGCGCCTTGAGCAGATCGAAGGCCTTGCCATAGGCATCGCGCTCGTCGCCGAGCGCCGTCTCCGGGCTCGGCAGCGAGGGGACCCCGGCACCGGGACCACCGCTGCTCGCCACCGGCGGCGGGAGCGTCGAGGCCGGTCGATTGATGTCGACCGGGGCCTCGAGCGCAGGCGGCGGCGCGGCGGTCTTGGTGGATGGATCAGCACCGCCGTTGAGTTTGGCGTCGAGGGCGAGTGACTGCTGGCGCAGCTGGCGCTCGAGGCGCTGGATCTCGAACTGCTGGACCTCAACCTGGCCACGCAGCGCCTGCATCTCCGCCTGCAATTGCTGGAGCTGGAGCTGCAGACCGGAACCACTCTGATGCTCGATCATGCGCTCGAGCCGCGCCAGCCGGTCCTCGAGTCGCGCCTCGGCCAGCGCCGGCGCGGCTATGCCGGTCAGGACCAGGGCGATGGTCGCGGCAAGCGGGCCGCGGGCTGTCTGCGGGACTCGCATGGGCGTCTCCTCAATACTCGATGACCACACGCCGATTCAGCCGCCAGGCTGCCTCGTCGTGTCCCGGCGAGGCCGGTCGCTCCTCGCCATAGCCGATCACCTCGACCTGATCGGACTGGACCCCCTCGGCGAGCATGAAGCGACGCACCGAGTCGGCGCGCTGATCGGAGAGCGCGAGGTTGTACTCGCGGGTACCGCGCTCGTCGGTGTGACCCTCGAGGGTGACGCGCAACTGCGGATGGGTACCGAGATAACGCGCATGGGTCTGGATCAGCGCCACGTATTCGGGACGGATCTCGGAGTTGTCGTAATCGAAATAGATCACACGCTTGGAGAGCGGGCTGGCCGGATCCTCCCAGGGACCGGCATAGCGAGCGCGCTCCTCATCGATCCCGGCGGTTGCCACCTCGGCCCCGGTGGCGCCGGGTGCGCCAGCAACACCGTCGACAGCCGCGCCGTCGACGCCCTGGCGAGGCGTGGTCGAGCACCCAGCGAGCACCAGCAGCACGACACCGGGCAACAGGGACCAAGGATGAATGCGCATGAGGCTGCTCCTTACTGCACTGCGGGCGACCAGGCCGGCTCGCGCACCTGGTCGGTCCCCTGGGTGAGACGCTGATTGGCACCGCCATCGACGGCAGTGGCGGCGAGCACCGCGCGCCCGCCATGGGTGGTGGCGTAAATTACCATGCTCGAATTCGGCGCGAAACTCGGCGATTCGTCAAGCGGCCCCCGACTGAGCAGGCGCGAGAAGCCGCGCTCGACATCGAGCAGCGCGATGCGAAAGGCACCGTTGATCCGCCGCACCATGGCGATCGAGCGACCATCGGGGGCATAGGCCGGCGAGGCGTTGTAGTCACCCTCGAAGCTCACTCGGGTGACCGGTCCACCTCGCGCCGAGACACGATAGATCTGCGGACTCCCACCCCGCCCTGAGGTGAACACCAGGTGCGATCCATCAGGCGACCAGGCCGGCTCGGTATCGATGGCGAAATGCTCGGTGAGGCGGGTGAGCGCCCGGGAGTCGAGGTCGAGCACATAGATCTCGGGGTTACCGTCCTTCGACAGGGTCATCGCCAGGCGCCGCCCGTCCGGCGAGAACACCGGCGAGCTGTTGATGCCGGGATAGCTCGCCACCCGCTCGCGTCGGCCGCTGGCCAACTCCTGCACATAGATCGCCGGACGGCGGTTCTCGAAGGAGACATAGGCGATGCGCCGCCCGTCCGGCGACCAGGCCGGGGACATAATCGGTTCGGTCGAGGAGACGATCACCTGCGGGTTGTAGCCGTCGGCATCGGCCACCTGCAGGGTGACGCGGGCGTTCTCGCCGTGACCGGTGGCGCTGATATAGGCAATGCGGGTGGCAGCCACCCCTGGGATACCGGTCAGGGCCTCGTGGATCTGGTCGGCGATACGGTGCGCGGCGTTGCGCATCCCGGCAGCGGTGGCCGTCAGCGTCGCCCCGGCGAGACGCTCGCCCCGGAAGACGTCGTAGAGACTGAAGCTGATCCGATACCCCTGGGCCTCGCGCACCACCCGCCCGATCACCAGGTTGTTCATGTCGAGCAGGCGCCAGTCGCGCAGATCGACCTCCTCGTGCGTGGTCGGCTGATCGAGCATGTCGCGTGTGGGCATGGGCGCGAAACGCCCGGTGCGGGCGAGATCGGCGGCGATCACCGCCCCCGGATCAACCGGCACGCTGCCCTCAACCCCGAAGGGCACCACCGCGATCGGCTGTGCGGCCTCGACGCCACCGGTGATCTCGATATTCAGCCGGGCCAGCGCGGCACCGGGCACGGCTCCCGCCAGGAGGACGCACAGAATAAGCGATGCTTGGATGAGTCGGGTCATGGCACGGTCCCCTGCTCAGGGTCGGAAGGTAAAGGTGAACTCACGGAATTGGTCGAAGAGCGTCCCGGTCGGCACCGGCAGCGGTTCGGCCCCCCAGAGCGCGGCGAGGGCGGCCTGATCGAAGGCTGGAGTACCGCTCGAACGCAGCATCGCCACACTCCCCGGAACGATGTAACCGGCCGAGGTCACCCGCACCTCGAACTCCACGCTCAACCCCTCGGACATACCGGGCGGATAGGAGAAGTGCTGGCGGACACGGTCCCCGATCACGCCCTTGTAGTAATCGATCTGGCGTTGCTCGGCGCTGCTCAAACTACCCCGGCCCCCGCCCCCGCCGCTCGTCGTCGCGCGCCCCGTCCCCGGAGACGCAGCACGGGCGGTCTCCTCCGCCTCGAGCGCCTCGAGCAGTTCGGTCTCGCGCGTCAGCTCCTCTTCGAGACGGCGCTGTTCACGCTCGGCGAGCAGTTCGGCCTCGCGTTCGAGTTGCTCTCTACGCGCTGCGGCGGCCTGGCGTTCGGCCTCACGGCGCGCGGCCTCGGCCGCGGCACGACGTTCAGCCTCGGCACGGGCCGCGGCGGCCTGGCGCTCAGCCTCGCGACGGGCGGCCTCCTCAGCGGCTTGGCGTTCAGCCTCACGGCGCGCGGCCTCGGCCGCGGCACGACGTTCAGCCTCGGCACGGGCCGCGGCGGCCTGGCGCTC
>NZ_JAAXKX010000027.1 GCF_012276755.1 Marichromatium bheemlicum
CCCCCGCGCCCCCCCCCCCCCCCCCCCCCCCCCCCCCCCGGGGGGGGGCCCCCCGCGCTCCGGCACGTGATCCTGATCGGCAGACCCAGCGGTCGCGATGGCGGTCGATGCGTTCGCTGGCTGCGACGACGCGTCCTGTACCTGAGGTCCGATTGTGACCTCGCGAGCCGATGGGTCGGCTTCTCGTTGTCTTGGCAATTACCGCCGAGCTGTGCGTCCTTCGGGGCCTTGCCTGGGTATAGATGAGCACGGGCCGTGCCATTTCTATGTGGCACGCCTTGTTTGTGTTCTATCATATTGAATTTTAAAGTTTTTGGTGTGCGCCCGCTGGCGCGGGAGGGCGTCAGGGTGACGGGATGATGGCGGGAGCGACTGACAGAAGCTGTCAGCTGACAGCTTCTGTCGGCAGTGCGGTGGGTCAGCCGGCCTGCACGGCGGCCAGCGCGGTCATGTTGAGCAGGCCGCGCACCGTGGTGCTGGGGGTGGCGATGTGAGCGACGTGTGCCGAACCGAGCAGGATCGGGCCGAGCGAGGCACCTTCATCGCGCATCCGCAACAGGTTGAAGGCGATGTTGGCGGCGTCCTGGTTGGGCATGATCAGCAGGTTCGCCGATCCGGTCAGGCGCGAATTGGGGAAGCGCGCCAGCCGACCCTCGGGGTCGAGCGCGAGGTTGGCGTGCATCTCCCCCTCGACCTCGAGTTCGGGGGCCTGCTCGCGCAACAACTGCAACGCGTTGTGCATCTTCTGCGCCGAGGGCGAGGTGTGGCTGCCGAAGTTCGAGTGCGACAGCAGCGCGACCTTGGGGGTGAGACCGAAGCGCTCGACCTCGGCCGCGCACAGTCGGGTGATCTCGGCGAGCTGCTCGGCGTCGGGGTCGGCCTGGACATAGGTGTCGGCGATGAACAGCGGACCGTTCTCCAGTACCACGGCGTTCATCGCGGTGAGGTGGGTGACGCCCGCGGCGGTGCCGATAACCTCCTCGACATGACGCAGGTGACGGGCATAGCGCCCGACCACGCCACAGATCATGGCGTCGGCGTCACCACAGCGGACCATGGCCGCGGCCAGCACCGTGGGGTCGTTGCGGATGTACTCGCGGGTCTCGTCGGGGGCGTAGCCGCGTCGCTGCACCCGGTCGTAGACCGCCTGCCAGTGGTTTTCGAAGTTCGGGTTCTCGCAGGGCACCACCAGCTCGAAGTCCTGCTCGGGGCGCATGCTCAGGCCGAGGGCCTCGATGCGCGCGCCGATCACCTCGGGGCGACCGATCAGCAGCGGGCGGGCGATGCCCTCGGCCACCGCCTGCTGGGCGGCCTGTAGCACCCGATCCTCCTCACCCTCGGCGAAGACCACCCGCTTGGGGGCGATTCGTGCCTGGTCGAACACCGGCTTCATGGCGATGCCGGTGCGATGCGAGCGGGTGTGCAGGTCGCGACGATAGGCCTCGAGGTCGGCGATCGGCCGCGTGGCGACGCCACTCTCCATCGCCGCGCGTGCCACCGCCGGGGCGAGGTGCTCCATTAACCGCGGATCGAAGGGCTTGGGGATGAGGTACTCGCGCCCGAAGCTGAGCTGGTGCCCACCGTAGGCCGCGCGCACGATGTCGGAGGGCTCGGCCATGGCCAGATCGGCGATGGCGCGTACGCAGGCGGCCTTCATCGCCTCGTTGATCTCGCTGGCGCCGCAGTCGAGCGCGCCGCGGAAGATGAAGGGGAAGCAGAGGACGTTGTTGACCTGGTTGGGGTAGTCGGAGCGACCGGTGGCGATGATCGCATCCGGCCGCGCCTCGCGGGCCAGGTCGGGCATGATCTCGGGCACCGGGTTGGCCAGCGCCATGATGATCGGGGAGTCGGCCATCTTGGCCAGCCACTCGGGCTTGAGCACGCCGCCGGCCGAGAGACCGAGGAAGAGATCGGCGCCCTCGATGGCCTCGGCCAGGGTGCGCTGCTCGGTGTCCCGGGCGTAGCGGCCCTTGTAGGGGTCCATCTCCTCGGTACGGCCCTCGTAGACCACCCCGGCGATGTCGGTGAGGGTGATGTTTTCCTTGGGCAGGCCGAGGGTCACCAGCAGGTCGACGCAGGCCAGTGCCGCGGCACCAGCGCCGGCGGTGACCAGGCGCACCTTGCTGATGTCCTTGCCGACCACTCGCAAGCCGTTGAGGATGGCCGCGCAGACCACGATCGCGGTGCCGTGCTGGTCGTCGTGGAAGACCGGGATGCCCATGCGCTCCTTGAGCGCCTTCTCGATGATGAAGCAGTCCGGGGCCTTGATGTCCTCGAGGTTGATGCCGCCGAAGGTCGGCTCGAGGCGGGCGACGGTCTCGATGAAGGCCTCGGGGTCGCGCTCCTCGATCTCGATGTCGAACACGTCGATATCGGCGAACTGCTTGAACAGTACCGCCTTGCCTTCCATCACAGGCTTGGAGGCCAAGCCGCCGATGGCGCCGAGCCCGAGCACCGCGGTGCCGTTGCTGATCACCGCCACCAGGTTGCCGCGCGCGGTGACCTCGGAGGCGTTGATCGGATCATCGGTGATCTCACGGCAGGCGGCGGCCACGCCGGGGGAGTAGGCCAACGCTAGGTCGCGCTGGTTGGCCAGGGGCTTGGTGGCCTTGATCTCCAGCTTGCCGGGTTTGGGGAAACGGTGATACTCGAGTGCGCTCTGGTCGAATTCTTCCGACATCGGGGTCTCCGAATGATGGTTTGCGGTCGCGCCGCGGTCTCTCTCTACTTCTGGCGGGGTCGATCCCCGCTGCTCATTGGCGTGACGCAACGAGTGTGCGCTGCGCGACTGGCGTCTCGCAGGCCAGCTCGCGGTAGGCTTGGGACGGGGGAGGTGGCTCCGGGCGTATGGATTGCGGGAGCGCCCATCGGTCGTGGGGCAGCGGGCGGCTTGCCCGTGCGTACGCCCGATCACGCTCGCTGCGACGGACCAGTATACCTGTTTGAGGGGGAGGGCAGCGAGTCGGCGTCAGTACGGTTGGCGGTCGAGGGGCGCGCGCGGCTATCATCAACGGTTGCGATGGGGCGCGTGCGCCGGATGCCGATGCATCTGGGCGCCGGTCTGGGCTTGAGACGGGGCGCGGAGAAGGCACGGTGGACACGAAACGGGTGGGGGTCGGATGCGGATTCAACTGATCAGTGTAGGACGCCGCATGCCCGACTGGGTCGAGCAGGGTTACGCCGAGTACGCCCGTCGCCTGCCTCCGGAGTGTGCCTTGCAACTCCACGAGATCGAGCCGGCGCGCCGGGTCAAGAACGGCAGCGTGGCGCGTTACAAGGACGAGGAGGCCGAGCGTATCTTCAAGGCCATTCCCAAGGGGGCGGCGGTTATCGCCCTCGACGGGAGCGGTGAGGCCTGGAGCACCGAACGCCTTGCCCAGACGCTCGAGGACTGGCTCGCCGACGGTCGAGACCGGGCCCTATTGGTTGGCGGTCCCGATGGCCTCGACCCACGCTGTCTGGCGCGTGCCGAGCAGCGTTGGTCGCTCTCGCGGCTGACCTTCCCTCATCCCTTGGTGCGAGTGATCCTGGCCGAGCAACTCTATCGAGCCTGGTCGCTGACCCGGGGCCATCCCTATCACCGTGGCGGTTGAGATGGACGACACCCCGCCCCGTCTCCATCTCGCCTCGCGCTCGCCGCGTCGTGCCGAGCTGCTCGAACAGATCGGTGTGCGCTTCACCCGTATCGACGCCGAGGTCGACGAGACGCCGCGTCCGGGCGAGGCGCCCGGGGACTATGTGCGTCGGGTCACTCGCGACAAGGGGCGAGCAGGTTGGGCGCAGGTCGAAGGGTGCGCTGATGCCCTGGTGCTGGCCGCCGACACCGCCGTGGTGGTCGATGCCGAGATCCTCGGTAAACCCCGTGATCGTGGTCATGCCCTGGAGATGATGGGGCTGCTCTCTGGTCGCTGTCATCGCGTCCTCACTGCGGTGGCGCTGGTGGGGGGGGCTGGCGAGGCGGTGCGGGTGTGCGAGACCGAGGTGCGCTTTCGCCCGGTCTCGCCCGCCGAGGCGGCGCGCTACTGGGAGAGCGGCGAACCTCGCGACAAGGCTGGGGGGTACGCCATCCAGGGGCTGGGCGCGGTGTTCGTCGCCGCGATCACCGGCAGCTATTCCGCGGTGATGGGGCTGCCGCTGTTCGAGACCGCGGCACTGCTGGCCGAGGCCGGACTCTCTCCGCTCGCACCACCGGCGCCGGGCGCCGGTTGATCACGCGCGCCTCGGGCGGCGCGACGATTCCCGTACGGTGGGCCGATGCCACCGTTCGACGCGGGACGGCGGTGGCCGTCACCGCCATGATTCTGCGCTCGTGCCGATAGGCGTGGGCGCCCCCATCTCCTATCCAAATCCATAAGCGAGAATTCCCGTGAGCGAAGAGATCCTGATCAATGTCACGCCCCCAGAGACCCGTGTCGCCGTGGTCGAGAACGGTGTGGTGCAGGAGATCATCATCGAACGTGCCGAGCGTTGCGGCCTGGTGGGCAATGTCTACAAGGGCCGGGTTTGTCGGGTGCTGCCGGGGATGCAGGCGGCCTTCGTCGAGATCGGTCTGGAGCGTGCCGCCTTCCTGCACGCCTCCGATATCGTCGGGCCCGATGGCCACTCGATCAGCGATCAGATCCAGCAACTGGTGGTCGAGGGCGACCCGATCGTGGTCCAGGTGGTCAAGGACCCGCTTGGGACCAAGGGGGCGCGCCTGACCACCAACATCTCGGTCGCCTCGCGCTATCTGGTGTGCATGCCCGCCCTCGGCGGCATCGGCGTGTCGCAGAAGATCGACGACGAGGACGAGCGGCGGCGCCTGCGCGATATCCTCCAGGCCTTCGTCGATGATCACGACGGGCAGGGCGGGTTCATCGCCCGCACCGCCGCCGACGGTGTCGACGAGCGCCTGCTGGTGCGTGATATGGGCTTCCTCGATCGATTGTGGCGCGGCTTCAAGGAGCGTTGCGCCACCGCCACTGGGGTCGGCCTGATCCACGAGGACCTGCCGCTGGCGCTGCGGGCGTTGCGTGATCTGGTCACCCCAGACGTCGAGCGGGTGCGTATCGACTCGCGCGCCATGGTCGACAAGGCGATCCCCTTTACCGCCAAGTACATCCCCGAGATCAAGGATCGCATCGATCTTTATCAGGGCGAACGTCCGCTGTTCGACCTCTATGGGGTCGAGGACGAGATCCGTAAGGCACTGCACCGCAAGGTCAGCCTCAAGTCCGGCGGTCATCTGGTGATCGACCAGACCGAGGCGATGACCACCATCGATGTCAACACCGGCGCCTTCGTCGGACACCGTAACCTCGAGGAGACCATCTTCAAGACCAATCTCGAGGCGGCGCAGGCGATCTGCCGGCAGTTGCGTCTGCGCAACCTCGGCGGCATCATCATCATCGACTTCATCGATATGACCGAGGAGGAGCACAAGCGCCAAGTGCTGCGTGCCCTCGAGAAGTGTCTGGCGCGTGACCACGCCAAGACCCACATCACCGAGGTCTCCTCGCTCGGGCTGGTGGAGATGACCCGCAAGCGCACCCGCGAGTCGCTCGAGCACGTGCTCTGCGAGCCCTGCCCCTGCTGTGGCGGGCGCGGCTCGATCAAGACCGCCGAGACCACCTGCTACGAGATCTTCCGCGAGATCATGCGCGAGTCGCGTCAATTCGACGTCGAGAGTCTGCTGGTGCTCGCCTCTCAGGAGGTGGTCGATCGGCTGCTCGACGAGGAGTCGGCGCACCTGGCCGAACTCGAGGAGTTCATCGGCCGACCGATCCGGCTCCAGGCCGAGGCGCTCTATACTCAGGAACAATATGACGTGGTGCTGATCTGATCACTGAGGCCGGGGCGGGCCCCGGCCTCAGTGATCAGATCTCGCGGACCGGTCCCCGGTCACGGCGTTCCGCCACCCGTTCACGCCAGCCGCGAAGCACTGCCCATGTCCTCGATCCGTCGTCTCTACGCGCCCCTGTCCAGGTCCCTGCTCGTCCTGTTGGTGGTGTGCGCGCTCGCGCTCACCAGCATCCGTGTCGGGCTCTCGCTGATCGATCACTATCGCCAACCGCTGCTGCGCACGTTCGCCACCGCGCTCGGCGTCGAGCTGGAGGCCGAGCGGTTGCGCGCCGGTCTGGTCGGGCTGCGTCCCTATCTGGCCATCGACGGCTTGGTGCTGCGCGCGCCGGACGCGGCGGCGCCGCTGCGACTCGATACCCTGGCGATCGAGCTCGCACCACTGGCCTCACTGCGTGCCGGCGCCCCCCGGCTCGCCGGGCTGGGGCTCGCCGGCGGCCAGTTGGTCCTGGTGCGGGATGGCGCCGGGCGGCTCTCTCTGCCGGCGCTCGATGGCCTCGGCGGCGGCGACCCCGAGGGGCTGGTGCGGTTGCTCGAGCGGGGTCGGGTGACGCTCGCCGACATCGATCTCGACTATCACGATCCGGAGTTGTCCGCGCCGCTACGGCTCACTGGACTGGGGCTGACCCTGGACAATGGCTGGCGTGGTCGCCGGGTGGCACTCGCCGCCGTGCTGCCGGGCCTCGCCGGGCGTATCGAGGCTCGTGCCCGGTTGCACGGACCGCTGCGTGAACCGGGGCGCTGGTGGGGGCGCGTCGTGGCACGGGTGGCGGCTTCTCGGTTGGAGTCGCTGCCGACACAATGGGCAGGGCAGGCGCTGCCACGGGTCGCCGGCGGCGAGGTCGAACTGTGGGCCGAGCTGGTGCCCGGCCGGCTGACCGGCGCCAGCATCGCGCTGGCCCTCGACGGGGTGGCCAGTGCTGCGGGCGAGCCGGTGTTGCGCCGGGCGCAGGCCCTGGCACAGCTGCGCCCAGGGCGTGAGGGCTGGCGGCTAAGGTTGGCTGACCTCGATCTCGTCGGGGCTGCTGGTGGGGCGGTGGCGATCACCGATCTGACGCTCGACCTCGACCCCGCAGGGCGCCCGCGCGCGCTCGTCGCCACGGCACCGGCCCTGGATCTCGGCGCCCTCGGCGGACTGCTGCAGGCCAGTCCGCGCCCGGTGCCGGCGGCCCTCGCGGGGCTGCTCTCCGGTGCCCCGCGGGGGCGACTCGAGGCCTGCACGCTGGCGGTGGCGTTGCCGGTCGCGGCGCCGCCGCGCTGGCGATTCGATGCCCGGCTCGTGGCGATCGGTGTCGAGCGGCAGGGACACTGGCCCGGCCTCAGCGGGCTCGACGGGGTGCTGAGCGTCGATCAGGACGGTGGCCAGCTGGCGCTGGCCTCGCCCCGACTCGGTCTTGATTTGGCCCCTTTGTTCGATCGGCCATTACACTTCTCCCGCTTCGATGGTGTGCTGCGCTGGCACCGCGCCGCCACTGGCTGGCGCCTGGCGAGCGAGTCGCTGGAGCTGGCCACCGCCGATCTTGCCGGCGTCGCCCGCTTTGGGCTCGAGCTGCCCGGCGCCGGCGCCAGCCCGCTGCTCGATCTGCGCGCGCGCTTCCATGACGGCGATGCGGCCCATACTCGTCGCTATCTCCCGGTCGGGCAGATGCACCCACGTCTGGTCGCCTGGCTGGAGCGCGCCATCGTTGCCGGTCGGGTGCCCGAGGCCGAGGTGCTGTTCCGTGGCCCGTTGGCCGCCTACCCCTTCCGCGCTCAGGAGGGGCGCTTCGAGCTGCGTCTCGACTATGCCGACACCCGGCTCGACTATCTCCCCGGCTATCCCCCGCTGGAGGGGGCCCGCGGCGAGTTGCGCTTTCTCAACCAGGGCATGACTGTGCGTCTCGATCGGGCGCGCGTCCTCGACAGCGACGTCAGCGCCGGCTGGGCGCGGCTCCCCGACCTGCGCGACAGTCGGGTGCTCGAGATCCATGCCGAGGCCGATGGCCCCTTCGCCGACGGTGTGCGGGTGCTGCGCGAGAGCCCGTTGCGTGCGCGGCTCGGCGCCCTGGCCGCGCGGCTCGAGGCGAGCGGTGACTCGCACCTGGCGCTCGATATCGGGTTGCCGCTCAAGCGCGAGCAGCCGCTGGCGCTCAGCGGGCGCCTGACCTGGCCCGAGAACGCGGCCGCGCTGCGCCTGGTCGATACCCCGCTGCGACTGGCCGAGCTCGATGGCGCACTCTCCTTCGACACCCAGGGGGTCGCGGCCGAGTCGATCACCGCCCGGCTGTGGGGACGGCCGCTGCAACTGGCGCTGCGCACCGAGCCCGAGCGGGTGGTGCTCGAGGCCGCCTCGCGCACCCCGGTCGAGACCCTGGCTGCGCAATTGCCCGCGCCGCTGTGGTCGAGCCTCGACGGCGAACTCGACTGGCGCCTGACGCTGGGGCTGGCCCACGCCGAGCTGGGCGCCTCCGCCCCGCGACTCGACTGGCAGCTGGAGAGCGGCCTTGAGGGTCTGGCGCTGGCGCTGCCGGCGCCACTCGGCAAGCGCGCCGAGGGGCGCCGGCGGCTCGACCTCGCCGGCACCCTGGTGCCCGATCAGCGGCTTGCCGTCGCTGGCCGGGTCGGTACACTCGGGGTCAACCTGGCCGTCGGGCTGTCCCCGGCGCGACTCGAGCGCGCCCATCTGCGCCTCGACGGCGCCGCGCCCCGCCCGGGTCGCGATGGGGTGTTCATCGACGGTCGGGTGAAGCGACTCGACCTTGATGCCTGGTCGGCCTGGGCGCGCCGGCGCTCGGGCGGCGGGGCGGGCGCCACGCCGTTGGTCGGGGTCGAGGTCGTTGCCGAGGAGGCGCGTCTTGGCGCGTTGCGGCTGCATCATGCCGGGCTTGCATTGACGCCTGAGGTGCGTGGTTGGCGCCTGGGGGTCGACAGCCGCGAGCTGGCCGGGGCGGTGGTGCTAGCCACCGCGGCGGATGCGTCGGGCGCTCCACTGCGACTCGACCTCGACCGACTCGATCTCGATGCGCTGCTAGCGAGTAGCGGGGACACCGGGGGCGCGGCGCGCGCGCCGGGCGATTGGCCGGCGCTCGATCTCGCCGTCGCCGATCTGCGCTGGGGTGGCGAGGGGCTGGGCCGACTGGCCCTGGAGTTGCGGCCGAGCGCCGCCGGCATCGGCATCCCCCGGCTGCGTCTGAGTGATGGCGAGCGGCTCGCGTTGAGCGGCTCGGCGAACTGGCGCGACGGCCCCGGCGGCGGTCACAGCCGGGTTACTCTGGCACTGGAGTCGGGCGATCTCGGCGAGCTGTTGCGTCGACTCGGCTATCGCAGCGTGCTCGAGGGCGCCCCGGTCGATGCCCACGCCGAACTCGACTGGCCGGGGGCGCCGGGCGATTATGCATTGGCGCGCACCCACGGCTGGATCGACGTCGACATCGGCGCCGGGCGCCTGCTCGAACTCGAGCCCGGGGTGGGGCGGGTGCTCGGCTTCCTCAACCTGGGGGCGATCAGTCGCCGTCTGGCGCTCGACTTCAGCGATCTCTATGCCCAGGGCTTCGCCTTCGAGCGGATGCAGGGGCGATTGCTGCTCGCCGATGGTCAGGCCGGTAGCGATCGTTTCGAAGTGGTCGGTCCCTCGAGCCGGCTGATCATCGGCGGGCTGACCGATCTGATCGAGCGGCGCTTCGATCAGACCGTGGTGCTCGAGCCCAAGCTCGGCTCCAGCGTCGCCCTGGCCAGTGCCGTGGCCGGCGGACCGGTGGTCGGCGCTGCCGTCTATCTCGTCGATCGGGTGGCGGGTAATGCCATTGATCGGCTGGGGCGCTATCAGTATCGGGTCAGCGGTCCCTGGCGTGAGCCGCAGGTGACGCCGCTGGGCTGGGATCCGCTGCTGGTGCATGCGGTGGCGCCGGATGAGGCCTCCCCGAGCGAGGCGCCGGTCAACCTGTTTCTCGACTGAGGGGCGTGGCGGTTTCGGCTCGACCGGGCTGATGGTATCTTTCCGATAGGTACGCAGTCGCCGTCCATTGGCGGGCGGCTGCTCGGACGCAAAGGCGGAGATCGGTGAGGTCGCGGGCCGACCGGGCCGACGAGGCGGTGCAGACGATGAATGCAAAACCCAAGGTCGGGGCGGTGCAGATGGCGACCGGTCCCAACGTGAGCGCGAACCTGTTCGAGGCCGAGCGACTGATCAAGGAGGCGGCCGAGGGCGGTGCCCAGCTGGTGGTGTTGCCGGAGAACTTCGCCTTCATGGGCAAGCGCGACCAGGATCAACTCACCCTCCGCGAGGAGGACGGCGAGGGACCGCTGCAGTCCTTCCTCGCGCGGGTGGCACGGCAGTATGCGGTGTGGGTGGTCGGTGGCACTATCCCGATGGTGGCCAAGGACTCGTCGAAGGTGCGCGCCGCCTGCATGGTCTACGACGACCAGGGCGAGCGGGTAGCGCGCTACGACAAGATCCACTTGTTCGATGTCAGTCTGCCCGAGGTCTCGGAACGCTATCACGAATCGGCCACCATCGAGGCTGGCGACGAGGTGGTGGTGATCGACAGCCCGCTGGGGCGCCTCGGGGTAGCGGTGTGCTACGACCTGCGCTTCCCGGAGATGTTCCGGCAGATGCTCGATCGTGGGGTGGAGATCCTGGTGGTGCCCTCGGCCTTTACCGCGATCACCGGCAAGGCGCATTGGGAGACCCTGGTGCGCGCGCGCGCCATCGAGAACCTGGTCTATGTGGTCGCCGCCGCCCAGGGTGGTTTCCATATCAACGGACGCGAGACCCATGGTCATACCATGATCGTCGACCCCTGGGGATCGGTGCTGGCGCAGGTGCCGCGCGGCGCTGGCAGTATCTGCTGCCCGGTCGACGAGGAGTTCCTCGAGTCGGTGCGCCGCAACTTCCCGACCATCGAGCACCGCCGTTTGAAATGTCACGGCTGAAGCCGCAGCTAGTCACCGAGACGACGCCCCGTCGTCGACGGGGCCGGCCCGGGGGTGCGAGTCCCCTGGGTCGAACCGATCCCTGACCGTATCGAGGGGACGGTCGGTCCGCCGCGGCGCGCTGAAGATGCGCCGGTGACGCCGGCGTCCCATGCCCGTTTCGGGTCTGCCAGTTCACCCCTCGGTCGGTCGCGGCCGGGGAGACGCTCCCCAGGAGTCCTCAACATCCGATGAACGATTCACTAGCGCTCGCGCGCGACAGTATTCTTGCGCCGGTCGGTCTCGGCGACGGCGATCTCGACCGTCTGCTCGGGCTGTTGACCGGTCATGCCGTCGACGCCGCCGATATCTATTTCCAGTCCAGCCGGTTGCAGTCCTGGGTGCTCGAGGACGGCATCATCAAGGACGGCAACTTCAACATCGAGCAGGGTGCCGGGCTGCGGGTGATCTGTGGCGAGAAGACCGGATTCGCCTACTCCGACGAATTGCAGTTCCCGGCCTTGGCACAGGCGGCCGAGGCGGCGCGGGCCATCGCCCGTGGCGGCCAGAGTCGCAGTGTCGCCATCGGCGCCGGGGCGCCGATGCACCGGCTCTACCCGTCGATCAACCCCATCGACAGTCTCGAAAACGCCGACAAGATCGCCTTGCTGCGTCAGGTCGACGCCGAGGCACGCGCCGCCGATCCACGGGTGCGCGAGGTGATCGCCAGTCTGGTAGCGGTGCATGACGTGGTGTTGGTGCTCGCCGATGACGGCTCGCTGGCCGCCGACGTGCGCCCGCTGGTGCGGATGAACGTGAGCGTGATCGCCGAGGCCGACGGGCGGCGCGAGCAAGGCTCGAGCGGCGGTGGCGCGCGCACCGATCTCGGCTTCTTCCTCGCCGAGGAGCGCGCGCTCGGCTTCGCCCGTGAGGCGGTGCGTCTCGCGCTCACCAGCCTCGAGGCCGAGGAGGCGCCGGCCGGTACCATGCCGGTGGTGCTCGGTCCCGGCTGGCCCGGGGTGTTGCTGCACGAGGCCGTCGGTCACGGGCTCGAGGGCGATTTCAACCGCAAGGGTACCTCGGCCTTCGCTGGGCGGCTCGGCGAGCGGGTGGCCGCCCCTGGTGTGACCGTGGTCGACAACGGCACCCTGCCGGGGCGGCGTGGCTCGTTGGCGATCGACGACGAGGGGACCGCCACCCAGGAGACGGTGTTGATCGAGGATGGCGTCCTGCGTGGTTACATGCAGGACAAGCTCAATGCCCGGCTGATGGGGGTGGCGCCCACCGGTAACGGTCGGCGCGAGTCCTATGCCCATCTGCCGATGCCGCGGATGACCAATACCTATATGCGGGCCGGTGCGCATGATCCAGCCGAGATCATCGCCTCGGTCGACAAGGGACTCTATGCCGCCAACTTCGGCGGTGGTCAGGTCGACATCACCTCGGGCAAGTTCGTATTCAGTGCCAGCGAGGCCTATCTGATCGAGAACGGGCGTCTCGGTCGACCGGTCAAGGGGGCAACCCTGATCGGCAACGGTCCCGAGGTGATGACCCGGGTGAGCATGATCGGCAACGACCTCAAGCTCGACGAGGGGGTCGGGACCTGTGGCAAGGACGGGCAGAGCGTGCCGGTCGGGGTCGGGCAGCCGACCCTGCGCATCGATGCGCTCACCGTCGGCGGCACCAGCGCCTGAACCCGTCGCGATCGGGGCGGGAGCCCCGCGCGACCCGTGTCGAATTCAATCCAGTCGAAGGAAACCGCATGTCCATCAGTGCCACAGAGGATACCGCCGAGCGCCTGGCGCGGCTGCAGGAGAGCGTCGAGGAGTTGCTCAGCGAGGCCGAGCGCCAGGGGGCGAGCGCGGCCGAGGCCTCGGTCGGCAGCAGCACCGGGCTCGAGGTCGCGGTGCGGCTGGGGGAGGTCGAGACCGTTGAGCACATCCGTGACAATGGGCTCGGCGTCACCGTCTATTTCGGTCAGCGTCGCGGGTCGGCCAGTACCACCGACCTGTCGCCGGCCGCGGTGCGTGATACCGTGCGCGCCGCTTGCGCCATCGCCGAGTACACCCAGGAGGACACCTGCGCCCATCTCGCCGCACCCGAGCTGATGGCGCGCGAGCTACCGGATCTCGATCTCTGCCACCCCTGGCCGGTCGGTGTCGATGCCGCCGTCGCGCTCGCTGTCGAGTGCGAGGAGGCCGCGCGCGGCCATGATCCGCGGATCGTCAACTCCGAGGGGGCGAGTCTCTCGACCCACTTCGGGTTGCGGGTCTATGGCAACAGCAACGGCTTCATCGGTGGCTATCCGACCACCCGCCACGGCATCAACTGCTCGGTGATCGCCCAGGAGGGTGAGTCGATGCAGCGCGACTACTGGTGGAGTTCAGCGCGTGCCCCCGAGGATCTCGATGCCGCTGCCGGTATCGGTGCGCGTGCCGCCGCGCGTGCCGTGGCGCGGCTCAACGGTCGTCGGTTGGGGACGCGCAAGGTGCCGGTGCTGTTCCGTGCCGAGGTCGCCACCGGGCTGCTGCGTGCCTTGGTCGGCGCGATCAGCGGTGGCAGTCTCTATCGGCGCGCGAGCTTCCTGCTCGATACGCTTGGTGAGCCTATCTTCCCCGAGTTCGTGCGTATCCACGAGCAGCCGCGCCTGCTGCGCGGGTTGGCTAGCGCCCCCTTCGATGGCGACGGCGTGGCCACCCGGGCCAAGGATCTGGTGCGCGAGGGCGTGTTGCAGACTTATGTGCTCGATACCTATGCCGGTTGCCGGCTGGGGATGCCGACCACCGGCAACGCCGGCGGGGTGCGTAACCTCGGCATCGATTCGGGACCGCTCGATCGCGCTGCGCTGTTGCGCGAGATGGGCACCGGGCTGATGGTCACCGAGCTGATGGGGCACGGGGTTAACCTGGTCACTGGCGATTATTCGCGTGGTGCCGCCGGGTTCTGGGTCGAGAACGGCGAGATCCAGTATCCAGTCGAGGAGGTCACCATCGCTGGCAACCTGCGTGAGATGTTCGCCAATCTGGTGGCCGTCGGTGACGATTGCGACTTCCCCGGCAGCACTCGCACCGGTTCTTGGCTGATCGAGCAGATGACAGTCGCCGGTGAGTGAGCCTGTCCGGCGTTGGCGTCGGCGCTGTCTCTTGTGTCTGGGTGCGCATCCTTGAACGGCCGTGCTCGGGCGCTCTGTTCTGGCTCGACAAGTTCGCCGATCCGGCGCCGGTAGCGGGCGCGGCTCGATGCGGTGCGGCGCGGCTGAATCGCCGTTCGTCGCGCCGACGTTGCAACCGGCGCCACCGAGCGGGAAATCTGCCTGGTGTGCGGTTTCGGTTCGTCGGTGACCCGTAAGGCCCGACGAGGCCAGGGATGAGACGGTGCGGAGTGATGCGGGGTCAGACTGATGTCAGTGCAAACCATCGGAGTGATCGGCGGCGGGATCGGTGGACTGGGCGCCGCCTGGATGCTCGACCAGCGTTATCAGGTGACCCTGCTCGAGCGCAATGCCTATGTCGGTGGTCATACCCATACCCTGGAGGTCGATGGGGTCGCCGGGCGCTTCCCGGTCGACACCGGGTTCATGGTGTTCAACCGTCGCAACTACCCATTGTTGTGCGCCATGTTCGGCTATCTCGGGGTCGAGTCCTATCCCACCAGCATGTCCTTCGCCGCCAGTCTCGATGATGGCGCGATCGAGTACGCTGGCTCGGATCTCAATACCCTGTTCGGCCAGCGTGCCAATCTGCTTCGGCCGGGATTCTGGCGGATGCTCGGTGAGATCCTGCGCTTTAATACCGCCGCTAAGGCCTTCATCAACTCCAATCCCGGCACCACCTTGACCTTGGGGGATTTTCTCGAGCGCGGGCGTTATTCCCGGCGTTTCGCTGCCGATTATCTGTTGCCGATGGCCGCCGCGATCTGGTCCTGCCCGACCGCCGACATGCTCGACTTCCCCTTCCTGCCCTTTGCGCGCTTCTTCGCCAACCATGGTCTGCTCGATCTGGTCGATCGACCCGAGTGGGAGACGGTGCGCGACGGTAGTCGCGCCTATGTGGCGCGTATCCTCGCGCGGATGCGCGGCGAGGTCCGTACCTCGACCCCGGTGCGCCGAGTGCGTCGGGTCGAAGGCGGGGTCGAGGTCGAGACCGCCGATGGTGAGCGGTGCGTCTTCGATGCGCTGGTGTTCGGCTGTCACGCCGATCAGGCGTTGTCGCTGATCGAGTCGCCAAGCGCGCGTGAGCGCGAGTTGCTCGGCAGCTTCCGCTATCAGGCCAACAAGGTCTATCTGCATACCGACCGGACACTGATGCCGCGGCGTCGTCGGGTGTGGTCGTCGTGGAATTATCTACGCCATCAAGGGGATCCGGCCAGCCTGCCGGTGACCATCACCTACTGGATGAACAGCCTGCAGGCGTTGCCGCCCGAGCGCGATCTCTTCGTCAGTCTCAACCCGCATCGTCCGCCTGGCCAGCAGCATGTGATCGCCGAACTCGACTACGATCACCCGCTGTTCGACGCGCGTGCGTTGGAGGCGCAACAGCGTATCGGCGAGATCCAGGGCCGCGATCGGCTGTGGTTCAGCGGTGCCTATCTCGGCTATGGCTTCCATGAGGATGGGGTGCGTGCGGCGCTGGACGTGGCCGCCGCACTCGGCGCGCGCCCGGCCTGGGCCCCGGCGGCCACGACCCATCCCGGGGCCAGTGCCTTTGCCAGCGAACTGCCCCCGGTCGCGTCATGACCCGGGCAGCGGCGGGGCTGCTGTTCGGTGAGGTGATGCACCGCCGGCTGTTTCCGGTGCGCTATCGCTTTGCCTACCGGGTGTTCAGCCTGTTGCTCGACCTCGATCGGATCGATGAGCTGGCCGCCGGTTCGCGCTGGTTCTCGCACAATCGCTTCAACCTCTTTGCCTTCCACGATCGCGATCACGGTCCCCGCGACGGCTCCCCGCTCAAGCCCTGGGTGTTGGCGCGGTTACGCCAACAGGGGCTCGAGGTGGCGGTGGCGCGCGTCGAGCTGCAGTGTTTCCCCCGGGTGCTCGGCTACGGCTTCAACCCGCTGAGCATCTGGACCTGCTTCGACCGGGAGGGACGCCCGTTGGCGGCGCTCTGCGAGGTCCACAACACCTTTGGCGAGAGCCACAGCTATCTGCTCCACGAGGGCGGTGCACCACTACGCTGGCCGATTCGGGCGCGTCATACCAAGGATTTCCATGTCTCGCCCTTTATCGGCATGATGGCGAGTTATCAGTTCAGGTTCGCACGCGACGGCGAGCATCACAGCATCGTCATCCGTGAGTTCGAGGACGACAGGCTGATGCTGGCGGCCGTTCACAGCGCCCGGCTGCTGCCCTGTACCGATGCCAACCTGGTGCGCGCCGCGCTGCGCTATCCGTTGATGACCCTGAAGGTGATCCTGATGATCCATTGGCAGGCGCTGAAGATCTGGCTCCGCGGCGGACGTTATCACGCCAAGCCCGAGCCGCCTGGAGACGAGGTGTCCTGATGTCCGTCGATGAGCCGCTGCCCGATCCGCAGTCAGCCGATGCCAGGGGGGCCTGGCGTCTGTTCGAGCGCTTCTTCCGGGATCTGCTGTTCGGGCAGGTGATGGTGCGGTTGGGCACCGGCGAGGCGCGTCTCTATCGTGGTCGCTTCAGCGGTGGCGCCGGGGTGATCGAGATCCACCATCCCTGGCGTTTTGCCTCCTGGGTGGTGAGCCGCGGCGAGATCGGCTTCGCCGAGTCCTATATCGCCGGGCACTGGACCTCGCCCGACCTCCCGGTGCTGCTCGGGGTGCTCTACGATAACCTCGAACACCTCGGCGGTGGCCCCCAAGGGATGCGCTGGGGGCGCTGGCTCAATCGTCTCACCCACCTGCGACGGCGCAACCATCGTCGTAACAGCCGCCGTAACATCGCCCGTCACTACGATCTCGGCAACGACTTCTACCGGCTCTGGCTCGATCCCGGGATGACCTATTCCTCGGCGCTGTTCGCCCCCGAGCGTAGTGACGAGTCGTTGGAGCAGGCCCAGGCGCGCAAGTACGCGCGTCTGCTCGATGCCCTCGACGCCCGCCCTGGCGAGCACCTGCTCGAGATCGGCAGTGGTTGGGGCGGGCTGGCTGAGGCGGCGGCCCGGCGCGGGCTACGGGTGACGAGCATCACCCTATCGCGAGCCCAGCTCGATTACGCCCAGACCCGGTTGGCGGCGGCGGGGTTGGCAGATCTGGTCGAATTCCGGCTTGCCGACTATCGCGAGGTCCGTGGGTGCTTCGATCATGCCATCTCTATCGAGATGATGGAGGCCGTCGGCGAGGCCTATTGGTCGACCTATTATTCTGTGCTGCGCCGGCTGGTGCGCCCCGGCGGGCGGATCGCGCTGCAGGTGATCACCATCCACGAGGACGACTTCCCGGTCTATCGCCGTACCCCCGACTTCGTGCAGCTCTACATCTTCCCCGGTGGCATGCTGCCCTCGCCACGCCGCATGACCGAGGAGGCGGCTCGTGCCGGGCTGCGTATCCGCAAGAGTCGCTGGTGCGGCGATGACTATGCCGAGACCCTGCGGCGCTGGCGGGCGCGATTCCTCGCCGCTGATGCGGCGGTGGCCGCGCTCGGCTACGACGCCGCCTTCCGGCGCATGTGGGACTATTATCTCGCCTATTGCGAGGCCGGGTTCCGGGTCGGTTGTGTCGATCTGGTGCAGACCCTGCTCGAGGTGCCGCGTCGGGCCTGAGTCGGCCGCGCCGATCTGCGTTAAAGTAGCCGCAATCATCAGTCGCGGGTCCCACCCTTGGACCCGCGCCGCCGTGTCAGGGATGTCCGGCGGGTGCGGTGTGGCCGCGGCCGAGCGCCCAGGAGGGCAGATCCGCATCACCCCGAATTCCGAACCCTCGCGATCGAACACACAGACCCTTCATGAGCCAAATCGTACTGATCAACGTGGCCGGTGAGGACCGTCCCGGCATCATCGCCGCACTCACCGAGACCCTGGCCCGCTATCACATCCCGGTACTCGACATCGGTCAGTCGACCATCCACGACGCCCTGGCGCTAGGGATGCTTGTCGAGCTGCCGGCGGCCGATCGCGACAGCGGCGTCTTCCGCGACCTGCTGTTCACCGCCCATGGCATGGGACTCGATATCCGCTTCACCCCGATCGACGGCGACAACTATGAGCGTTGGGTGCGCGAGCAGGGCCAGCCGCGTCATATCCTCACCCTGCTCGGGCGCGAGATCGGCGCCGAGCACATCGCCCGGGTCTCGGCGTTGATCGCCGAGCGCGGACTCAACGTCGATCGCATCAACCGGCTCAGTGGGCGGATCTCGCGGCGTACCGTGCCGGCGCCGCCGGCATTGGCCTCGGTGGAGTTCTCGGTGCGCGGCGCGGTCGACGACCTCACCGCGCTGCACGGTGCGCTGCTCGGGCTCAGCCAGGTGATGGACGTCGATGTCGCGGTGCAGGAGGACAACGTCTTTCGCCGTACCCGCCGGCTGGTCTGCTTCGACATGGACTCGACCCTGATCCAGACCGAGGTGATCGACGAGCTGGCCGCCGCCGCCGGGGTCGGCGCCGAGGTGGCGGCGATCACCGAGGCGGCGATGCGCGGTGAACTCGACTTCCAGCAGAGCTTCCGCCGTCGCATGGCGTTGCTCGAGGGGCTCGACGAGTCGGTGTTGGTGGGGATCGCCGAGCGGTTGCCGATCACCGAGGGCGCCGATCGCCTGATCGCCGCACTCAAACGACTCGGCTACAAGATCGCCATCCTCTCTGGTGGCTTCACCTATTTCGCCGAGCATCTGCAGCGCCGCTTCGGCATCGACTACGTCTATGCCAACCAGCTCGAGTTCCGTGACGGTAAGCTCACCGGGCAGGTTGCCGGCGAGATCGTCGACGGTGCGCGCAAGGCCGAGCTGTTGCGCGAACTGGCCACGCGCGAGGGCATCCGTCTCGAGCAGGTGATCGCCGTCGGTGATGGGGCCAACGACCTGCCGATGCTCTCGATCGCCGGGCTCGGCATCGCCTTCCACGCCAAGCCGATCGTCACCCGGCAGGCGCGTCACTCCCTCGCCACCGTCGGGCTCGACGGCATCCTCTATCTGCTGGGGATGCGTGATCGCGACCTCGCCGCGCTCGAACGTATCTGATCCAGCTCGCGCCGGGGTGCCCCGGCGCTCACTCCATCAGCTCGACCTCGACCCCCAGCGCCTCGATGCGCTCGCGCCGCGCTGCCAGATAGCGCTGGAAGCTCGGCTGCCAGCGATAGGCACCGGTGGCGACATAGTCGAGCGCGCCGTGCAGATGGAAGGCGCGCAGCTCGCCCTCGGCACGGAAGACCTCGCGTCCGGCGGCGTCGAAGAACACCAGGGTCGGGGTGTAGAGGATACCGAGTGCGTCGGCCCAGGTGCGCGCGGCGCGGGCAGCGCCGTCCGGGGTCTGTAGCGGCGCCTCGGCGTCGATGTCGACGAGCGCCACGTCGAAGGCACTGAGCGCATGGGCCAGCGCCGGTCGACGCAGCAGGTCGTCGTGGAGTCGGTCGCAGCCGCGGCAGGTGCGTTGCTCGAACAGCACCAGTAGCGGGCGTGGCGACTGGTCGCGGTTGTCGGCCAAGCGCAGCGGTGGTTCGAGAAAACCGGTCTCGTGGTGCAGCTCGCCGCTCGCCGGCGGACTGCCGCGCCTGGCGTGGAAGTCGGCGAAGCGCTCACCAAACTGCTCGCGCCGCTCGGCGACATAGGCCAGCGCCGAGGCCAGGCGCGCCGGTGGCTGGTAGCCGTTGACCCGCAGCACCACGGCGCCGACCTCGTCGAGCAGCAGCAGCGTTGGGGTGAACTGCACCCCGAGGGCGACGGCCAGCCCCTTCTCGGTGGTGGTCTGGCCGTCGAGCCCGATGACCTCGCGGTCGCCCCAGATGTTGAGGGCGATGACCTCGAAGCGCTCCTGTGCCAGTCGCGCGATCTCGGGGTCGGCGAGGTTCACCCGCAGCAGCAGGGCGCAGTAGGGGCAGCCGTCCTGGTAGAAGTAGAGCATCAGCCGGCGGTCTGCGGCGGTGGCCTCGGCGACGTCCTCGGCGAGATCGAGGAAGGACTGCTTGAACCATGAGGGGTGTTCTGGGGGCGTGGCGAGGGCACTGGCCGATGGCCCGAGCAGGAACGCGAGTAGGATGGAACGCAGGCTGGCGGGCATGGCGACCTCCTCGGTGGATTGGCCGGGGCGTGTGGCCTGTGCGCAGTCTAGCCGATGGTCGGGGGGGTGTCGGGGCTGGGGAAGCGGCGTGTCTCGGGGTAGGGAAAGACGTCCTCGAGCCGGCCGCGGCGGATATGGGTCTGGCGCTCGCGCCACCAGGCCGGATCGAGCAGCTCGCCATGGAGTTCACGAAACAGCGCGCGGATGCGCGGGTCGGTGAGCAGGAAGGTCTCGAACTCCTCGGGGAAGACATCGGTCGGGCCGATGCTGTACCAGGGCTCGTCGGCCAGCTCCAGCTCCGGGTAGGGCGCCTCGGGGATCTTGCGGAAGTTGCACTCGGTGAGATAGCAGAGCTCGTCGTAGTCGTAGAACACCACCCGGCCGCGACGGGTGACGCCGAAGTTCTTGAACAGGAAGTCGCCGGGGAAGATGTCGGCGGCGGCGAGCTGGCGGATGGCGTCGCCGTACTCGGCCACCGCGTGACGTGCGTCCTCGGCGTCGGCCTCCTGCAGATAAAGGTTGAGCGGGGCCATGCGCCGCTCGATATAGAGATGCTTGATGATCAGGTGCTCGCCGTCGTGCTCGAGGCTGCCGGGGCACTCCTCCTCGAGCAGCGCGCGTAGCGCCGGGGAGAAGCGCGCGGCGGGGAAGGCGACGTGTGAGTACTCCCAGGAGTCGGCCATGCGCCCGACACGGTCGTGGAGCTTGACCAGCTGGTACTTCTCCTTGACCGCCTCGCGGCTCATCTCCTTCTGCGGCGGGAAGCGGTCCTTGATCACCTTGAACACGAAGGGGAAGGAGGGCAGGGTGAAGACGCACATCACCATGCCGCGGATCCCCGGGGCGATGACGAACTCGTCGGCGGAGTGACGCAGGTGCTTGAGGAAGTCGCGATAGAACTCCGCCTTGCCGAACTTCTGCAGCCCGATGGCGGTGTAGAGTTCGGCCTTGCCCTTGCGCGGCAGTAGCGGGCGGAGGAACTCGACGACCGCCGCCGGCACCTCGGTGTCGACCATGAAGTAGGCACGCGAGAAGCTGAAGACGTCGGAGAGTTCGTCCTCGCCGACGAGCAGGGTGTCGACATAGAGTCCGTGTTGCTCGTCGTTGAGGATGGGGAGGGCGAAGGGGATCTGGTCGGCGCCGTTGATCGCCTTGCCGATGAGATAGGCGGCCTTGTTGCGGAAGAAGGGACGGCGCAGCACTGCGAGCTGGAAGTTCTGCTGGCGGCTCTGTCCGGCAGGGAAACGTCGGCGTACCGCGCGCAGCAGACAGCGCAGGTCGTGACGGGGGGCGCGGAAGCGTCGGGTGAAGCCGGCATCGGCGATGAGCCGTGCGAGCACCCGGGCGAAGCCGTCGCGGGTGGGGTAATAGGGTCGGTAGATCGGCTCCTCGGCCTCGAGGTGCTCGGTGGAGATCATCGGCCAGACGAAGATATAGCGGTTGTCGTAATAGCGCCGGTCGAACAGGCGGCAGAACACCGAGTTGTAGAAGGTCTCGGCCAGTTCGGGCTGGCGGTGTTGGGGCAGCAGCCGCAGGTATTCGACCTTGACCCGTTGCCACAACGCATCGCTCGGGTCGCGCAACTGGAAGGTGCGGCGCAGCAGCGCCACGGTCTCGCCGACCCGGGTGTCGTAATAGCTGATGCGTTCGCGCGCCGCGCCCTGCACCGCACCCCAGTCGGCCTGTTCGAAACGCGACAGGCCCTGACTGGTGCAGGCGCGGAACAGTCGGTAGTGGCGCTCGAAGCCGTCGAGGATGGCCTCGGCGATGCGCTTTGCCTCGGTCCAGGCCATGGTCGGGTGCTTAGCCGAGCGCGAGCGCGCGGGCGGCGATCACCACGCCGTCCTCGTCACAATAGAGCTGATCGCCTGGGACGACGCGTGCCCCGGCGATGTGGATCGGGATGTCGCGCTGGCCCTCGCCGCGACGGTGGCTCTTGCGCGGGGTGCTGGCCAGCGCCTTGATGCCGATGGCCATAGCGGCGAGTTCGACGCGATCGCGCACACAGCCGTTGATCACTACCCCAGCCCAGCCCTGCTCGACGGCGCGTGCGGCGATCTGGTCGCCGAGCATGGCGCAGCGCAGCGAGCCGCCGGCATCGACCACTAGCACTCGACCCGCGCCGGGCTCGGCCAGGGTCGACTTGACCAGCGAGTTGTCCTCGTAACACTTGATGGTGACCGCCTCCCCGCTGAAGCGCGAGCGGCCGCCGAAGTCTTGGAACACCGGGTCGCAGACTTGCAGGGTCTCGCCCTCTTGGTCGTAGAGATCGGCGGTCTTGAAATCCATGCGCGGGGTCTCCTGATACGGCTGGGACGATGCGGTGCGGGCGCCGGGGCACGGTGGCGCCCCGGCGCGGGGGAGGACGTTGTTAGAACTGCTCTTCCTCGGTCGAGCCGGTCAGCGCGGTGACCGAGGAGACACCGCCCTGGATGGTGGTGGTGACGTCGTCGAAGTAACCGGCGCCGACCTCCTGCTGGTGCGAGACGAAGGTGTAACCCTTGTCGCGGGCGGCGAACTCGGGCTCCTGCACCTTCTCGACATAGTGGCGCATGCCCTCGCCGCGGGCGTAGTCGTAGGCGAGGTCGAACATGTTGAACCACATGTTGTGGATACCTGCCAGGGTGATGAACTGGTACTTGTAGCCCATCGCTGCCAGCTCGTCCTGGAACCTGGCGATGGTGGCGTCGTCGAGGTTCTTCTTCCAGTTGAACGAGGGCGAGCAGTTGTAGGCGAGCAGCTTGTTGGGGTTCTTCTCGAGCACCGCCTGGGCGAACTCGCGGGCGAAGCCGAGGTCCGGGGTGCCGGTCTCGCACCACACCAGATCGGCATAGGGGGCATAGGCCAGACCGCGGCTGATCGCCTGCTCGAGTCCGTTGTTGACGCGGTAGAAGCCCTCGCTGGTACGTTTGCCGGTGACGAAGGGACGGTCGTTGTCGTCGACGTCGCTGGTGAGCAGGTTGGCCGCCTCGGCGTCGGTACGCGCCAGCAGTAGCGTGGGCACGCCCATGACGTCGGCGGCGAGTCGCGCGGCGACGAGCTTCTGCACCGCCTCGCTGGTCGGCACCAGCACCTTGCCGCCCATGTGGCCGCATTTCTTCACCGCGGCGAGCTGGTCCTCGAAGTGCACCCCGGCGGCGCCGGCGGCGATCATGTTCTTCATCAGCTCGAAGGCGTTGAGCACGCCGCCGAAGCCGGCCTCGGCATCGGCCACGATCGGCAGGAAGTAGTCGACGTGGGCCGGGTCACCGGGCTCGATCTCCTTGGCCCACTGGATCTCGTCGGCACGCTTGAAGGCGTTGTTGATGCGACGCACCATGGTGGGGACCGAGTCATAGGCATAGAGCGACTGGTCGGGATACATGGTCTCGGAGGTGTTGCCGTCGGCGGCGACCTGCCAGCCGGAGAGATAGATCGCCTCGATCCCGGCCTTGGCCTGCTGCATCGCCTGACCGGCGGTGATCGCGCCCATGCAGTTGACGTAACCCTTCTTGGCGTCGCCGTGGATCAGCCCCCAGAGTCGCTCGGCGCCGCGTCGGGCATAGGTGTGCTCGGGTTGCACCGAGCCGCGCAGTCTCACGACGTCGGTCGCCGAGTAGGCGCGGGTGACATCGGTCCAGCGGGGGTTCTCTGCCCAATCCTGCTCCAGGGCCTTGATCTGGTCTTGGCGGGTCGTCGGCATGGGGTACTCCTTCTTGATCGTGTCGGTTCGCGCGATCTGACTTGTCCTCCCGGCCTCGTGGTCTCCGTGCACGGTGGTCCGTGGAGGCGAATCGGCGGATGATTGAGCGTCATGGTAGGTCTTGGAGGGATGAAACTACCCCGGGTTCCGAGCATTTGGCGAGTCAATTATCCTAATTCTGTCCATTAGTTTTGATAATTATCAATGATGAGATCTCCACAGATTTCCGCTCCCGGTCCGATTGAGGCCGACGCGTCCCGTCCTCGGTTGCATGGAGCAGTGGTATGAGCGCGACCCCAGAGCAGATCCGCGTCCAGGGCATGGCGCAGGGGCTGGCACGCGAGTCGCTCGCCGCCGATCCCTTCTCCCAGTTCGAGCAGTGGTACCAGGTGGCGGTCGGTAGCGGCATCCCCGAGCCCAATGCGATGACGGTCTCCACCGTCGACGGCGAGGGGCAGCCCTCTTCGCGCACCGTACTGATGAAGCTCTACGACCAGCGTGGGTTCGTCTTCTTCACCAACTACGCGAGTCGCAAATCACGCCAGATCGAGGGCAATCCTCGGGTCTATCTGCTGTTTCCCTGGGTGGCGCTGGCGCGTCAGGTGGGGATCTCGGGGCGTGCCGAGCGGATCTCGGCGGCCGAGTCCTTCCGCTACTTCACCTCGCGCGCGCGCGGCAGTCAGATCGGCGCCTGGGCCTCGCCGCAGAGTCAGGTGATCCGCTCGCGAGCGATGCTCGAGGCCAAGGTCGAGGAGATGCGCCAGCGCTTCCGCGATGGCAAGATCCCGCTGCCCGAGTTCTGGGGCGGCTACCGCGTCGTCCCCGACAGCATCGAGTTCTGGCAGGGCCGTGACTGTCGCCTGCACGACCGCTTCCTCTACCGCCGCGCGGAGACGGGCTGGGACATCGAGCGGTTGGCGCCCTAGGGAAGGGGCAGCCACCAGCCATCAGTTTTCAGCCGCCAGTGGGGGAGGGCAATTTTCCGCTGACGGCTGCTGGTTTGAACCACAAAGACGCGAAGTGCGCAAAGTTAGGGACGGCTTTTGGTTATCGCCAGCCGCCAGCGATCAGCGACCAGCCGCCAGTGGGGAAGGAGCAGTCTCATGACTGGAGGCTGGAGGCTCTCCCCCCTTGCTTCGCCGCCTTTGCGTCTTTGCGGTTCGAACCAGCTTCCAGCGATCAGCTTCCAGCCTCCAGTCGGGGAGACTGCTGCCCGGTCTACGAATCTGCAGACCGTTCGCTTGCTTTGCGCCCTTCGCGCCTTTGCGGTTCAATCTCCTGGCGGCTGGCGGCTGGCGGCTGGCGGCTGGCGGCTGGCGGCTGGCGGCTGGCGGCTGGCGGCTGGCGGCTGGCGGCTGGCGGCTGGCGGCTGAAAGCTGAATAATGCCGCTTTGTCCATCAACCGCGACCGCGCTGTGTGAGCGCCGGCCCGAGACTCAGTATCCATGTCCGAACACGCCAAGACCTATCGTATCGGCCCGATTCATCTTGCCCCCGAGATCAGCCTGCGCCACGGCTGGACCTTCATGGTCGTGGCCTTCTTCTCGATCGGGCTGATGGTCTTCGTCTCCATTGGTCAGACCTACATCCTCAACGAGCATCTCGGCATCCCCGAATCGAGCCAGGGCCGGATCAGCGGCAACCTGGTGTTCCTCACCGAGATCGTCACCCTGTTGCTGTTCCTCCCCGCCGGGGTGCTGATGGACCGCCTCGGACGGCGTACCGTCTATGGTGTCGGTTTCCTGCTGTTGGCGCTGACCTATGTGCTCTACCCCCTTGCTACCTCGGTGGAGATGCTTTACGGCTTCCGGGTGATCTATGCGCTCGGCGTGGTCGCCGTCGCCGGGGCGCTGTCGACGGTGCTCGCCGACTATCCCGCCGAGCGCTCGCGCGGCAAGCTGGTGGCCCTGGTCGGGGTGCTCAGTGGGCTCGGCGTGGTGATCGTCAGTCAGGGGCTGGGGGCGTTGCCCAAGGTGTTCACCAACGCCGGTCTCGACGGTGTCGAGGCCGGGCGTCTGACGCACTTCATCATCGCCGGGTTGTCGGCGGCCGTCGCGGTGCTGGTCTTCTGGGGACTCAAGCCGGGTGTTCCGACCCGGCACGATGCGCGCCCGGGGGTACGTACCCTGTTCGCCAGCGGTTTTGCCCAGGCGCGTAATCCGCGCATCCTGCTTGCTTATGCCTCGGCCTTCATCGCTCGGGGGGATCAGTCGGTCAATGCGACCTTCATCATCCTCTGGGGGACGCTGGCGGGTAAGGCGGCGGGGATGGAGGCGGCCGAGGCGGTGCTGGCCGGGACCGTGATCTTCGTCATCACCCAGCTCTCAGCGTTGGTTTGGGCGCCGCTGCTCGGTCCATTGCTCGATCGCATCGATCGCGTCACCGCCATGGCCCTCTGCATGGGGCTGGCCGCACTCGGCAACCTGGCGCCGCTGCTGCTCGACGACCCGTTGGCGCGCATCGGTATCCTCTTCTTCATCCTGCTCGGGATCGGCCAGATCAGCGTCTTTCTGGCCGGGCAGTCACTGGTCGGTCAGGAGGCGCCGGCGGCGCAGCGTGGCTCGGTGCTCGGGGCCTTTAACGTCACTGGAGCGATCGGCATCCTGTTGATCACCCTGGTCGGGGGCTATCTCTTCGACCATGTCGATCCGCGTGCGCCCTTCGTGGTCGTTGGTACGATCAACCTGCTGCTGTTGTTCGCGAGTCTCTATGTGCGTTGGCGCCATCCCCAGGTCGGGGGCGCCGAGCAGCGTTGAGTGACGCCGATGACCGGGGTGCGCCCCGGTCATCCGTGTTGGCGCCCGCTGCTGGTTGATGTCTAGGGGCGGGAGGTCGAGCGGCGATCGGGCACAAAAAACCGGCACGAGGCCGGTTTTTCTGATCTAGCGGAGATTGGTCGGGGTGACTGGATTCGAACCAGCGACTTCTGCCTCCCGAAGACAGCGCTCTACCAAGCTGAGCTACACCCCGATATCGGGAATCTTAATACGACCGGCTGACGGCAAAGTCGGCCAGCGTTGCCATGGCTTCACGTGCGGGACTCGGGTCGAGGATCTCGAGTGCCTTACGGGCCTTTGCGGCGTGCCGTTTAGCAAGATCGCCAGTATATGCAATTGCGTCGGTGGATGCAATAGCCTCGATGACCGAATCGATCCGCTCGCGACCACCGTGCTCGATGCAGTCGCGCAGCATCGTACGCTGCTCGGGGGTGCCGACGGCCATGGCGCGGATCAGCGGCAGGGTGGGCTTGCCCTCATCGAGGTCGTCGCCGACGTTCTTGTCGAGCGCGGTGTTGTCGGCGCTGTAGTCGAGCGCGTCGTCGATCAGCTGGAAGGCGATGCCGAGATTGAGACCATAGCTGGCGACCGCTTCCTCGGCCTCCGGCGAGACCCCGGCGAGGATCGCGCCAAGTCGGGTGCCGGCGGAGAACAGGGTGGCGGTCTTGCGCTCGATGACCTCCATGTAACGCGCCTCGTCGGTGTCGGCGTCACGCGCGTTGAGCAGCTGTAGCACCTCGCCGGCGGCGATGCGGTTGGTGGCGTGTGCGAGCACTTCCATCACGCGCATGCTGCCGACGTCGACCATCATCTCGAAGGCGCGCGAGTAGAGGAAGTCGCCGACCAGTACGCTGGCCTCGTTGCCCCAAACGGCGTTGGCCGTCTCGCGGTTGCGACGCATCTCGGAGTTGTCGATGACGTCGTCGTGGAGCAGGGTCGAGGTGTGGATGAACTCCACGATCGCGGCCACATCGATATGATGTTGGCCGCTGTAGCCGCAGGCGCGAGCAGCGAGCAGCACGGAGAGCGGTCGCAGCCGTTTGCCGCCGCTGTTGACGATGTAGTGACCGATCTGGTTGATCAGGACGACATCGGACTCGAGCCGACGCAGGATCAGGGCATCCACCGCCTTCGAATCGTCGGCGACGGGGTGTCGAATCGTGGAGAGGTCCATTCGTATGCGGGGTCTATCGATGATGACGGCGGATGCTAGGTGCGGGGCACCGAGCTGTCAAGGAGGGCGCGGATCGCTCGGGCGTCCTCCCACGGCAACGGAAACGGGTGTGCTGGCGGGATCCCGGTTTGTCCGGATTCCTGTGGCCTGAGGGCGCCGCAGTGGTGTTTCCGGGCCCTGGGTGGCCGCCTCCGGTCGATCCGGGGGTCAGCCGTTTCAGCGTCCAATCTGCCAATTGAGATCGGGCGCGTCAAGTCGCAGTGATCGTGTGCGCGATTCGTGCCACATCTCGGTTGGGATCGGCGTTGACGCGCGTCAACCGCTTGGGGTAGGATTCCGCTTCTTTGTTCCGGCGCGGAGCTGCGAGCTGCGTCGGCTATTTCCGAATTATTCTGGGGATCTGCTGATCATGTACGCGGTCATTCAAACCGGTGGAAAACAATACCGGGTTTCGGAAGGCGACACCCTCAAGGTCGAGAAGCTCGCCGCCGAAGAAGGTTCCAATGTTGATTTCGAGGTGCTGATGATCGCTGACGGCGACACCGTCAAGGTCGGCAAGCCCTTCGTCGAGGGCGGCAAGGTGAGCGCCGTGGTCGAGTCGCACGGTCGTGGCGACAAGGTCTCGATCATCAAGTTCCGTCGTCGCAAGCATCACCTGAAGCGTCAGGGCCACCGCCAGTGGTTCACGTCGCTCAAGATCACTGGCATCAACGCCGGCTGAGGAGAGATTACCGATGGCACATAAGAAAGCAGGCGGTAGTTCGCGCAACGGCCGCGATTCAGAGTCCAAGCGTCTTGGCGTCAAGGTCTTCGGTGGTCAGCGTGTCAGCGCCGGCGCCATCATCGTGCGTCAGCGTGGCACCCAGTTCCACAACGGTGTGAACGTCGGCTGTGGTCACGACCACACCCTCTTCGCCCTGACCGAAGGTGTCGTGAAGTTCGTCACCAAGGGTCCGCAGAAGCGTAAGTTCGTCACCGTGGAAAGCGCCTGATCCGCGTACGGGTCCGACCTCGGATCCGTCTCTTCCGTGGAGACCGCGCAGCCTCGTCCAGGTGACGAGGCTTTTTTCGTTTCTGCCGCCCCGTCAGGGTGTGCGCTCACGGCCCCGGCATCGGCAATCGCACAACGGATCATCGTATGAAATTCGTCGACGAGGCATATATCCGGGTCGAGGCCGGAGATGGCGGTAACGGCTGTGTCAGCTTCCGCCGCGAGAAATACATCCCCAAGGGCGGCCCCAACGGCGGCGATGGTGGTGATGGTGGCAGTGTCTATCTGCTCGCCGACAACAACCTCAATACCCTGGTCGATCTGCGTGATCAGCGGATCCATCGCGCCGAGCGTGGCCAGAACGGCATGGGTCGTGACATGACCGGGCGCAGTGGCCAGGACCTGGTGATCCAGGTCCCGGTCGGTACCCGGGTGTTCGAGCGCGATACCGGTGAGCTGATCGGCGAGTTGCTGACCTCGGGCGAGCGGTTGCTGGTCGCCCAGGGCGGCTTCCACGGCATCGGCAACGCCCGTTTTAAGTCGAGCGTCAATCGCACCCCGCGCCAGTCGACCCCGGGGACCCCGGGAGAGCGCCGCGATCTCCAGCTCGAGCTGATCTTGCTCGCCGATGTCGGGCTGGTCGGCTTCCCTAATGCCGGCAAGTCGTCGCTGATCCGCCAGGTCTCGAGTGCGCGGCCACGCGTGGCCGACTACCCCTTCACCACCCTCCATCCCAACCTCGGAGTGGTGCGTCTCGGGCGCGAACGTAGCTTCGTCATCGCCGACATCCCCGGGCTGATCGAGGGCGCAGCCGAGGGGGCGGGGCTCGGTACCCGCTTCCTCAAACACCTGGCGCGTACCCGGTTGCTGTTGCACTTGGTCGATGTGGCGCCGCTCGGCGATCATGCTGATCCCTATGACGAGATCCGCAAGGTCGAGGCCGAGATGCGTGCCTTCGGCGGTGAGCTGATCGACAAGACGCGCTGGCTGGTGCTCAACAAGGTCGACCTGCTCGACGAGGAGGCCTTTGCTGCCCGTCGCGCGGCCCTGCTCGAGCGGCTTGATTGGCAGGGTCCAGTCTATGCTGTCTGCGCCCTCAGCGGTAAGGGCTGCGAGCGCCTGATGCAGGACCTGATGAACCACCTAGAGCAGCTGCGTGCGGCCGAGGCCGGGTCGGCCTCGACGACCTCGGCACACGAGGATGATGCCCCCGAGGATGACTGGCACCCCCTGGATTGAGCGATGATCTCTCGCGAGGAACTCCCTGGGACCCAACGTTGGGTCGTCAAGATCGGCAGCACCCTGCTGACCCGTAACGGTCGTGGTGTCGGGCGTGATCTGCTCGAACCCTGGGTGACACAGATGGCCGCCCGTTGTGCGGCCGGTGCCGAGGTGGTCTTGGTGTCCTCGGGGGCAGTGGCCGAGGGTATGGCGCGGATGGGTTGGCAAGCGCGTCCGCGCGCGCTCTACGAGCTGCAGGCGGCGGCGGCGATCGGCCAGATGGGCCTGGTGCGCGCCTATGAGGACTGCTTTCGCGATCATGGGTTACGTACCGCCCAGGTCCTGCTCACCCGTGACGACCTCTCCAACCGGGTGCGCTATCTCAATGCCCGCAGCACCCTGCGCACCTTGATCCGTTACGGCGTGGTGCCGGTGATCAACGAGAACGACACCGTCGCCAATGACGAGCTGCGCTTTGGTGACAACGATACCCTCGCCGCACTGGTCGCTAACCTGATCGAGGCCGATCTGCTGGTGCTGCTCACCGACCAGAACGGCATCTTCGATCAGGATCCGCGCGGTAACCCCGAGGCGCGGTTGATCACCGAGACCTGGGTCGATGACCCCATGCTCGATCAGGTTGCCGGTGGTAGTGGCTCCGGGCTGGGGACCGGCGGCATGATCACCAAGGTGCGTGCGGCGCGCCTGGCGGCGCGCTCCGGCACCCCGACGGTGATCGCCCCGGGAACAGGCGAACGGGTGCTGGAGCGCATTGGTGCGGGCGAGTCAGTCGGTTCCCTGTTGATTCCTTTCCAGGGACCGCAGGCGGCGCGCAAGCAGTGGATCGCCGGTCAGCTCCGGGTGCGGGGCCGGTTGGTCCTCGATGCCGGTGCGGTGCGGGCGCTGCGCGAGCAGGGTACCAGCCTGCTCGCCGTCGGGGTCCGGGTCGTCAATGGCGCCTTCAAGCGTGGCGAGGTGGTTGCTTGCGTCGATGAGCAGGGCAGGGAGGTCGCGCGCGGGCTGGTCAACTACGATGCCGACGCGGCGCGCCTGATCCAGGGGCATTCGTCGCATCAGTTCGCCGAGATCCTCGGCTATGTCGATGATGACGAGCTGATCCACCGCGACAACTTGGTGTTGCTCTGAGGACAGTCGCCGAGCGCGGGCGACAAAGGGGGTGACAATTCCCTCGCAAGTCTTTATACTGCGCTTTCTCTGGCTGAGTGGCAGAGTGGTTATGCAGCGGCCTGCAAAGCCGTGTACCTCGGTTCGATTCCGGGCTCAGCCTCCATTCTCTTGTTTGTGCAGTCCCCGTCGAGATCACGCTTGGGCCCTGTCGCCCCGCACCCGCCCGGGTGGCGAAACTGGTAGACGCAGGGGACTTAAAATCCCTCGACCTCGGTCATGCGGGTTCGAGTCCCGCCCCGGGCACCATCCCCATTGATTTTCTCCGCACCCTTTGGTCTGTACCGATCGGCGCCAGCGCATGCCTGGCATCGCACCTCGGCGCGTGTCCCGAACCGTCTCGTCCGCGATCACGGACGAGACGGTTGGTCGGGCCTCAGCCGCGCGCGGCGCGTCCGCGTTTGGCCATGATGGCCCCACGCATGGCGATCAACACGAAGAGGTTGGCGACGAAGGCGACCAGGGCCGCGGCGATGATCATGGTCATCGGCTTGTCCTGGGCGTTGGCGACACCGAAGGCATCGCCAACGGTGGTGAGGATGGCGCTGTTGGCCGGGTCGGCGACGAGATAGGCGCAGCAGACGATGAAGGCGCCGAAGAACAGCATCTTGGTGTCGAGATAGAGTCCAGCGAGCAGGGCGCCGAGGGCGAGCAGATAGAGCTGAACCAGGTTGTATTGCTCGGCGCTGAGCGTGTCGCGGATGCCATGGTCGTAGAGCAGCCACAGCAGACCCGCGATCGCTCCCCAGTGCAGGAGTTGTTTGATCAGGTAGAAGAGGCGTGAGTGGTCGAAGGCATAAGCCTGGCCCCAGCCCGAGATGATCGAGATGAAGGCGACCACCGGGAGGAAGAATTCCCAGTACTGGGTGGTGGCGGCGAGATCCTCACGGGCGAAGAACACCAGGATCACTGCGGCGACGTAGAGAAAGAGCGATGGCAGGATGGCAACCATCAGCGGGGATTGCTTCGATTTGACCTCTGGCGAGGCTGCTGACTTTGACACGACTGACCCTCCTTGCAAGTACGGGTACTGTGTAGTGAGTGGCCGATGGCCGGATCGATCACGCCATTCAGGCCATCGATTGCGTCAAGCGTCCTGGATCTTAACCCTTACTGAAACTAAGTTTAAGGGGCGCGCGTGCCTCGATCGCGATCGACCCCGTGCGGATGGCTTATTTGACCTGAGTGAGTGGTCGCGCGCCTTTACCGCTCCCCGGACTCTGGCTAGAGTCTCACCGTTGGCGCCAGTTGCAAACGGGGGACGCGGATGAAGGGCCTGATCGGGATGCTACGGGTGATGCTGCTGCTGTCCTGGCTGCTGGCGACCGGCGGTGCCGTCGCCCAGGGGTTGGTACTCAGTCCCGGCGTCGATTATTTCGGTGCCGACCTGCGTACCCTGGAGTCGGTCCCGCTCGATGGCTGCGAGCGCGCCTGCGCCGACGACCCCGACTGTCTCGCCTTCACCTACGACCAGCGCTCCGGCTGGTGCTTCCTCAAGTCCGGTCCCGGCGAGGCGCGCGCTGCGCCGGGCGCGCGCTCGGGCTATCGCCCGGGACTGCTCTGGGACGCCCCTGGGGCCCTGCCCGAGACGCTCGCCTTCATCCCCCCCGATGCCCGTGCCCTCGCGCGCGAACAGGCGCGCGCCCTGGCGCTCGAACCGGCCCCCGGCCAGGGGCTGGCCACGCTGGCGCGGGCGGCGCCGGGCGAGACCCCGGCACAGCGCCGGGCGCGGCTGCGTGCGCTGTTGCGGCTGGCCCCGGCCGATGCGGCGGCGTGGCGCGCTCTGGCTGAGACCGCGCTGGCAGTGGCCGCCGAGGACTGGCGCGCGCGCGACGAGGCGCTTGCCGCAGCACTCAACGCCGCGCGCCTGACCCCGGAGGACGGCGCCACGCTGGCCCTGCTCGGGCGCGCCTTCGCCGCGCGCGAGTCGTGGCCCGAGGCGATCCGTGCCACCCGCGCCGCGCTCGCCCTGCACGAGGATGCGACGCTGCGCGCCGAATACGCCCGCCTGCTCGCCGAGCACGGCTTTCGGGTGCTCGATCATGCCATCGACGCCGATGCCGCCGCCCCCAGGATCTGTGTGCGCTTCAGCGAGCCGATCGCCCGCGACCGCGCCGAGATCGGCGACTTCGTGCGTGTCGATGGCAACCCCGATCTCGCCCTCCAGCCCGAGCGCGATCAGCTCTGTCTCGATGGCGTGCGCCACGGTCAGGGCTATCGGGTGCGGCTGCGCGCCGGGTTGCCGAGCGCCGCCGGCGAGGTGCTGGCCCGCGACGTCGACCTCGACCTCTATGTCCGCGACCGCGCCCCGCTCGCCCGCTTCCAGTCGCGTGCCTATGTCCTGCCGCGCGGCAGCGGCGCGCGTCTGCCGGTGGTCTCGGTCAACAGCGCGCGTCTGGCGCTCGAACTCTACCGGGTCGACGACCGCGCGCTCACCCAGGTGCGAGAGGAGGGCCTGTTCGAGCGCCAGCTCGATCGCTGGTCGCGCGAGCGCATCGCCGAGCGTCTGGGCTCGGCGCTGTGGTCGGGCAGCGTCGCGGTCGATGCCCGTCGCAACCAGGAGGTGAGCACCGGCATCCCGCTCGACGAGTTGGTCGAGCGCTTCGAGCCCGGGGTCTATCTGCTCACCGCACGCCCGCAGGAGCTGTCCGCCGAGCGTGACGGGGCGCTGGCGAGCCAGTGGTTCGTGGTCTCAGACCTGGGGCTGAGCGCGCTCACCGGCGCCGACGGGCTGCACGTCCTGGTGCGCGCCCTGGGCACGGCCGAGCCGCGCGCCGGGGTGCGGCTGCGGTTGCTCGCGGTCAACGACCGGGTGCTCGGCGAGACCCGCAGCGACGCCGCGGGCTATGCCCGCTTCGCCCCCGGGCTGCTGCGCGGTCGCGGCGGCGATGCCCCGGCGCTGCTGGTGGCCGAGGCCGAGGAGGCGGCCGGCGACTACGCCTTCCTCGACCTCGCCCGCGCCCCCTTCGACCTGCGCGATCGCGGTGTCGCCGGGCGCCCGCCTGCCGCCGCGCTCGACGTCTTCCTGAGCAGCGAGCGCGGCGCCTATCGTCCGGGTGAGTCGGTGGTGCTCACCGCGCTGGTGCGCGACCGGCTCGCCGCCGCCGTCACCGGGTTGACCACCACCCTGGTGGTGGAGCGCCCCGACGGTCATGTCGCCCGGCGTCAGCGGCTCGACGACCAGGGCGGCGGCGCCTACCGTGCCCGCGTCGCGCTCGCCGACACCGCCATGCACGGCACCTGGCGTGCCCGTCTCCACGCCGACCCCGAGGGCCCGGCGCTGGCCGAGGTGGCCTTCCTGGTCGAGGACTTCGTCCCCGAGCGTGTCGAACTCGTCGCCGAGCTGCCGCCCGGTCCGCTCGACCCCGCCGCGCTGCCCGATCTCGGGCTGGAGGCAAGCTATCGCTACGGTGCCCCGGGCGCGGGGCTGCAGCTCGACGGCGAGCTGCGGGTGGTCGCCCGCGACCAGCTCGAGGCCGCGCCCGGGTTCCATTTCGGCCTCGCCGACGAGGACTTCACCCCGCTTGGTGCGGCGCTGCCGACGCGCCGCGCCGATGCCGCCGGTCGGGCGCGGATGCCGTTGGTGCTCCCCGAACTCGACCCCACCACCAGACCGCTGGCGCTGACGCTGCAGGTGCGCGCGAGCGAGGACGGCGCGCGCCCGGTCGAGCGCCGGCTGACCCGCGCACTGCGTGATCCGGCGCCCAGGCTCGGCGCGCGCGCGCTCTTCGATGACCGGGTCGAGAGCGGCGCCAGCGCCGCCTTCGAGCTGATCGCGCTCGACCCGGGCGGCGAGCGGATCGCCGTCGAGCGCGCGCGTTGGACCCTGGCGCGACTCGAGACCCGTTTCCAGTGGTATCGCCTCGACGGTCGTTGGCGCTACGAGCCGATCGTCACCAGCCGGCGGGTGGCCAGCGGTGAGCTGGCGCTCGACGCTGGGACGCCGGCGCGGCTCGAGACCGTCGTTGATTGGGGCAGCTATCGCCTGAGCGTCGAGGACGAGGACGGTCTGGCGCTGCCGGTCGCGCTCGACTTCGACGCCGGCTGGACCACCGCCCCCGGGCGCGAGGACACCCCGGACCTGCTCGGCGTCACCCTCGATCGTCCCGGCTATGCCGTCGGTGATCGCGCACGGGTGCGGCTCGAGCCGCGCTTCGCTGGCACGGCGACGGTGCTGGTGGTCGGTGAGCGGTTGCTGGCGCGCCGGCAGGTCGAGGTGCCCGCCGAGGGGTTGACCCTGGAGCTGCCGGTCGAGGCCGAGTGGGGCGCCGGGGCCTATGTCTGCGTGCTGCTGCACCGCCCGCTCGATGCCGCCGCCGGGCGCATGCCGGGGCGCGCCATCGGGTTGCGCTGGGCGGCGGTCGACCCCGGTGCGCGTCGCCTCGGTGTCGCCATCGAGGCCCCGGCGCTGGCGCGTCCGCGCGCGCCGCTGGAGGTGACGCTGCAGGTCGCGGGCGCGATCCCGGAGGAGCCGGTCCACGTCACCCTGGCGGCGGTCGATACCGGCATCCTCGCGCTCACCGATCATTCGACCCCGGCCCCCGACGACTGGTACTTCGGGCAGCGTCGTCTCGGCACCGAGATCCGCGACCTCTACGGTCGGTTGATCGACCCGTTCGGCGCCACCCCGGGCGTGGTGCGCAGCGGTGGCGACGGCGGCATCCTCGAGCGCCGCGCGCCGCCGCCGACCGAGCCACTGCTGGCGCTGCAATCGGAGATCCTCGAGGTCGACGCCGAGGGGCGCGCGCAGGTGCGACTCGCGCTGCCGCAGTTCGAGGGGCGAGTGCGACTGGCGGCGATGGCCTGGTCGGCCGACGGGGTCGGGCACGCCGCGCGCGAGCTGCTGGTGCGCGATCCGGTGAGCGTGCGCGCCAGCCTGCCGGCGCTGCTCGCCCCGGGCGATCGCAGCCGTCTCGGGCTGGAGCTGACCGCCTTCGAGGGGGTGAGCGGCGCGGCCCGGGTCGAGGTCACCCCGCTCGGGCCGTTGCAGATCCCGGCCGCGGCGCGTGGTCATGATGTGGTGCTCGCGCCCGGTGCGCCGGTGGTGCTCGACCTGCCGTTGAGCGCCACCGCGGCGGGCGAGGGGGCGCTGCGGGTGTGGCTGGTGCCGCCCGTGGGTGCGCCGATCGAGCGCCGTTTCGCGCTCGAGGTGCGCGATCAGCGCGCCGCGACGCTCAGCCGTCGCTGGCATCGTCTCGCTCCGGGCGAGCGCTGGCGGCCCGCCGCCGACGCCCTCGCCGGGCTGGCGCCGGCGGGCGCGAGCCTGGTACTCGCCGATGCCGCGATGACCGGTATCGATGTCGCCGGGCCGCTGCTCGCGCTCGATCGCTATCCCTATCGCTGTACCGAGCAGCGGGTCAGTCGCGCCCTGCCGCTGCTCGCGCTCGCCGATCGGGCGCGCGCGCTGGAGGCGCCGCGCGAGGTCGCGGCGCGACTGACCGAGACCCTCGCCGAGGTGCTCGCCAGTCAGCGCGCCGACGGCGGCTTCGGGCGCTGGGGGCAGGACGGCGGCTCGGCCTGGCTCGATGCCTATGTCAGCGACTTCCTGGTGCGCGCCGAGGCCCACGGGCTGGCGGTGCCGACGCCGGCGTTGACGCTGGCACTCGACAACCTCGCCAACCAGGTCGCCTATGCCCCGGAGTTCAGCCACGGCGGCGAGTCCCTGGCCTATGCCCTGGCGGTGCTGGCGCGCGCCGGGCGCGCCGATCTCGGCGACCTGCGCTATTACCTCGACGCCCGGCTCGAGCACTTCGCCACACCGCTATCGCGCGCCCAGCTCGGTGCCGCGCTCGCCCGTTATGGCGAGCAGGAGCGCGCCGCGCGCGCCTTCGCCAGCGCGGTGGCGATGACGCCGCCCGGTGACGCGGACGGCTGGCGTGAGGACTACGGCTCCTGGCTGCGCGATCGCGCCGGGGTGATCGTGCTCGCCGCCGAGTCCGGGGTAGCGCTGGAGGCGCCGGCGCAACTGCTCGCCGGACTCGATCCCGAGGGCGCGCTCAGCACCCAGGAACTCGCCTGGCTGGCGCGCGCCGCCGGAGTGCTCTCAGGTCCCGATGACGAGGGCGTGCTGCCGCTACGCCTCGACCCCGCCGCGCTCGCCGCCGCGCCCTGGATCGAGAACTCGGGCGAGGGTCCGCTGACCCTGGTCGAGACCCGGATCGGGGTGCCCGAGGGTGCGGTCGCCGCCGGTGGCGTCGGCTATCGCATCAGTCGCCACTATCACGACCTCGACGGTCGCGCGCTCGACCCCGCCGCGCTGGTGCAGGGGCAGCGGCTGGTGGTGGTGCTCGATGTCGAGTCGAGCCGGGCGCGGCGCGGACGCCTGCTGGTGGTCGACCCGCTGCCCGGCGGGCTGGCGATCGACAGCCCGCGGCTGCTCGGCGGTGACGGAGCCGCCGGGCTCGACTGGCTGGGCGAGACGGTGGAGTGGCCGTTGCACCAGTCCTTCGGGCGCGACGCCCTGGTGGTCGCGCTCGAGCGTGACGAGGCGCCACCACGGCGCTTCCGTCTCGCCTATCGCGCCCGCGCGGTCGCGCCCGGGGTGTTCACCCTGGCCCCGGCGCGGGTCGAGGACATGTACCGACCGCGACTGCGCGGCTGGGGCGCGAGCGGCGAGCTGCGGGTGGCGCCGCCGGCGCCCTGAGTCGACCGGTGCGGCGCTGGTGGGGCATCGCGGCGGGGCTCGCGCTGCTGCTCGGTGGCCTGAGCTGGCTGCTCGGCGGTACGGCGCCAGGGCTCGAGGTCCCGGTTGCGGTCGAGGTGCTCGATCGCGACGAGCGACTGCTGCGTGCCTTCCCCGTCGAGGACGGGCGCTGGCGGTTGGCGACCTCCGCCGCCGCACTCGATCCGGACTATCTCGCCCTGTTGTTGACGATCGAGGACCGGCGCTTCGACCGTCACCCCGGCGTCGATCCGCGCGCCCTGGTGCGCGCGGCCTGGCAGTGGGCCACACGCGGTCGGATCGTCTCCGGTGGCTCGACCCTGACCATGCAGCTGGCGCGGCTGCGCGCCGGCCACCCGACCCGCACCCCGGCGGCCAAGCTCGCGCAGATCCGCGCCGCGCTGGCGCTCGAACGCGTCTATCCGAAGTCGCGCATCCTCGACGCCTATCTGACCCTGGCGCCCTTCGGCGGCAACCTCGAGGGCGTGCGTGCCGGCGCCCTGGCCTGGTTCGGCAAGGAACCGCGTCGGCTCGATCTCGCCGAGGCCGCGCTGCTGGTGGCGCTGCCCCAGGCGCCGGAGGCGCGGCGTCCGGACCGCTGCTCGATGAGCGCCTGGGGCTCAGGA
>NZ_JAAXKX010000028.1 GCF_012276755.1 Marichromatium bheemlicum
ACTGAGAAAACCCGCAACGGGGAGAAGTGAGTACCGAGCAACACCGAATCCCTTGGCGTCCTTTGTGTCTTTGCGGTTCAACCTGGCTGGCGGCTGTTCGTCAGGCCGACGCGCCGGTTTGTTCCTCGTAGCGGTAGCCGACGCCATAGACGGCGTGGATGAGCTCGCGCTCGGGGTGGAGTTCGGCGAGCTTGCGCCGGAGCTTCTTGACGTGGCTGTCGATGGTGCGATCGGAGACCACGCGGCGATCGCGATAGATGTGTTCCATCAGCTGTTCACGGGAATAGATCCGCCCGGGGGTGCGATACAGGGTCTCGAGCAGTGCGAACTCGACGGCGGTGAGTTCGATCTCAGTGGTGTCGCTGCGTACCCGGAGTCGTGTCGGGTCGAGGGTGAGTGCGCCGCTGGGCTGCGGTTGGCTGAGCGTGGTGTCGCTGCGCTGGCGCCTGAGGACGGCCTTGACCCGGGCGACCAGCTCGCGGGGGCTGTAGGGCTTGCAGACATAGTCGTCGGCGCCGAGTTCGAGCCCGAGCAGGCGGTCGATCTCCTCGACGCGGGCGGTGGTGATGATAATCGGTACCTGGCTCTCGGCGCGGATCTCGCGGCACAGGCTCAGCCCGTCGCGTCCGGGCAGCATCAGATCGAGCAGCACCAGGGCAGGACAGTGATCACGGATCCAGTCGAGCACCGTGGTGCCCTCGGCGAGATGGGCGCTGCGGTACCCGCTGGCGTGTAGGTAGTCGGTGACCAATCCGGCGAGCCGCTGCTCGTCCTCGACGATCAGGATCAGTGGGGCGTGGGGGGTGTCATTCATCGGTCGTGCTGTTGTCTGGGGTCGGAGGGCAGCTCGATGTGGATCCACAGTCCGCCGAGTGGTGAGGGGCGGGCGCTGATGGTGCCGCCGTGGGCGTGCACCACGTTGTCGGCGATCGCCAGCCCCAGCCCGGCGCCGCCGGTGTGGCGGTTGCGCGAGTCGTCGACCCGATAGAGTCGTTCGAACAGGCGTGAGCACTGCGCCTCTGGCACGCCGGGGGCGGTGTCCTGGAGGTCGATGGTCAGCCCGGTCGGGGTGCGGGTCGCCCGGATCTCCAGCCGACCGCCGCGATCAGTGTACTGCAGGCTGTTGGCGAGGAGGTTGCGAAAGAGCTGGGAGAGGCGTTGGGCATCGGCCACCAGGGTGATCTGACCGGGGGGGCTGACAACGAGTCCGAGGTCGAGTCCGGCGCTCTGGTAACGCGCCCTGAAGGCGTCGCAGTCGGTACGCAGTAGGTCGATCGGATCGGTCTCCTCGAAACGGTAGCCGAGTGCGCCGAGATCGGTGGTGGTGAGTTCGTAGAGGTCATCGACCAGTCGGCCGAGCCGTAAGGCGTCGGCATGGAGTTGATCGAGGGTGTCGGTGTCGAATGGTCTGACACCGTCCTGGATCGCCTCGAGTTGGGCGCGTAGCAGTGCGATCGGAGTGCGCAGCTCGTGCGAGATGTCGGCCACCCACTGCCGCCGTGCCTGTTCGTTACGCTCGAGGGCTGCGGCCAGGGCATTGATGTCGCGCCCGAGTCGGGCGATCTCGTCGCTGCCGCGCGGCTGCGCGCGCGCGCTGAAATCACCTGCGGCCAGGCGCCGCGCCGTCTCCTGGAGCGCGCGCACCGGGCGTACCAGGCGTCGTGAGAGCGGATAGGCCAGTGCGGCGGAGAGGGCGAGCATGGCCAGGGCGATCAGCCACAATCGGTCGCCTTGACGGGCCCGGAAGCGCAGCTCTGCGAGCTCTGCGACCGGGCGTCCGGGGAGGACTGCGAGGTGCCCGATGGTGGTGCCATTGAGGCGTAGAGGCATGCGGCGGGCCGTCTCGAGCAGTTCGGGGCGACCATAGACGATGTCGCCATTGCCATCGAGCAACATCAGGCGGAGTTCCAAGGGGGTGGGGCGGTCGTGATGGCGCACGCGCTCGAGCGCGTGCGGCGGTGGCCATTGTCCGCTCTCGAGCTCGCCCCGCAGGGGCCTGCGGTGAGGGGAGTGTGGTGTGCTGCGTCCGCTGATGGCGCTGATCCAGCGCCACGGATCGTCGCGTAGCACCTGCCAGGAGCCGCGTTCCTGATAGCTCTCGATCAGTCGTGTGGCGATCTGTTCGAGGCGCGCTTGCTCACGGGCATCGACCAGTTCGACCAAGCCACGTTCGAGCGACCAATGCATGAAGGCCTGGGTGCCGATCAGGACCAGTACGCAGGCGAGCAGCAGGGTGAGGAAGAGCTTGGCGCGGATCGAGTGTGTCATGGGGCGATGATCGCGCCCCAGGGTGCAAGAAATATGGACGCGGCCTCAGGTCTCAGCCGAGCGGTGGCTGGCCGGAGGGTGTCGGGTGTGGTGGGCGCTGCTCGCTGAGATGTCGGCGCAGCAGCCAGCGGCGCTGCTGGGTCCGGCTGCGGGGACGGGACTGGACCAGCGCGCGCACCAGGCGCAGCAGTGGGGCGCGGGCCCGAGGCTGGAATTGCCGGTGGTCGGTCATACCTCTTCCCTCAGGGTCAGTCGCATGGACAGTGCGGCGTGAGTGCCGTGGCGCTGTCGGTGTTTCTGGTGGAGCGGAGCAGTTGATGCGCGCAGCGTGCGCAACGGCCACAGGGGCCGGGAACCGCCAGGGTCTGGCGCAGCTGGGCCAGCGAGGAGACGCCGCGCGCGGCGGCCTCGCGGATCTGCCGGTCGGTGACGGCATTGCAGACGCAGACGTACATGGTGGCGTGGGGTCCGTGGTCGGTGGTATGTCGCAGGACTAAAATAGGAATTATTCGCAATTTCTTCAAGCCCCTGGCTCAACCGGTGCCGACCGGTGCTGGGATGGCCAGGTCTCTCGTGATGGAGAGGATTCAGAATGAAGATCGATCCGGCGATGAATCGCCACCTCAACATGGTGCTCAAGCAGGCGTTGACCGCCATCAACCAATCCTTTTTGCACGCACGCATGCTCGGTCACTGGGGCGTGTCGGGGCTCGAGCGTCGGCTCTACGACACCTCGATACTGGTGATGCGTCAGGCCGACCGGGTGATCGAACGGGTGTTGTTTCTCGAAGGGCTGCCCAATCTGCAGGACCTCGGCAAGTTGCATGTCGGTGAGGACGTGCCCGAGGTGCTTGCCGCGGAGCTGGAGCTGGGGCAGCGGTATCGAGCGGTGCTCGGCGATGGCGCGGCTGCGGCCGAGCAGCATGGCGACTATGTCAGTCGGGCCCTGTGCGAGGCCCTCAACGGCGAGGTCGAGGCGCAGATCGACTGGCTCGAGACCCAACTCGGGCTGATCGACCAACTCGGACTCGAGCGTTATCTCGAGACCCAGGTCTGAACCACGGATCCAGGCGAGGTATTCCCGATGCAAGGCAATCCCAAGGTGATCGAGCACCTGCAGCGTCTGCTCGCCAATGAGCTGGCGGCGATCGATCAATACTTTATCCACGGCCACATGTACGAGGACTGGGGCTATGCGCGACTACAGGCGCGCATCCTCCACGAGAGCGAGGACGAGCGCGGCCACGCGGCGCTGCTGATCCAGCGGATGCTGTTTCTCGATGCCATTCCGGACATGCGTCAACGTGACGGGTTGCGGGTGGGGCGGGATGTGCCCGAGATGCTCGCCAACGATCTGCAGCTCGAGTATGCGGTGGTCGCCGCGCTCAAGGAGGCGATCGCCTGCTGTGAGCAGGAGCGCGATTATCAAACGCGCCAGATCCTGCTCTCGATCCTCGCCGACACCGAGGAAGACCATGCCTATTGGCTCGAGCAACAGCTCGGGTTGATCGACGCCTTGGGGCTAGCCAACTATCTCCAGACCCAACTCCACGCCGTCGCCGCGCCCGCTGACTGAGCCGCATCGTCGCGGCCGGGGCATGTGTCAAGGCATGTCCCGCTCCTCTTCACCGTGTCTCCCGGCGCACGCCGAGCAATGACAAGCACGGGGCACGTCAATACAATCCCTCGAATCTTGTGGGCAATTGGTCGGTCCGGATCGACGCCGGCCGCCGTCAGGCGGTCTTGCCCTGCGATGCGTGTCCGCTCGCGCCTGATGGGGGAGTGGATGCGCCCGGCCCCGTGCCCATGGATGGGGTCCTCGATCCCAGGGTGCGGGGGCGCCGTTGTCAATCCATCTTGTCGAGAGGAAACGCGCGTGAAGTATGCGGCAAAGAGAACCTGGCCCCTACGCTCCCCGTCCTGGGAGCACGAGGGGGAGGCGGAGAGTTTCGAGGCGTTTGCGACCGAGTTCGCTGCCGTCGAACGTCTCGGTGCGGACGGTGAGTTCGTTGTCATCGATAAGTCGAGCGAAGAGGCCGAGTTGCGCTTCTTCCGCGTCACCACAATCGCACCCTATCAGGTCGAGGCGGTCGCCGAACCGCGTAGCAATGCCCCCGCGCCGCAGGCCGAGGATGGACAGCCGGCCGTGGAGCAGGACTACAGCTCGGCGCTGCGTCCGGCGATCTCGATGCTGGTCTACATGGGCAAGGTTGCGGTGATCGCCGTCGCGGTCATTACCGTTGCGGCCTTCGGGATCGGCTACATCAAGGATTTACTTGGATAAAGTCGTTTCCCGGCGTGGTGCGGAGACCGAGTCTGCGTCAAGGTTTTTTTGGCAGTGTGTTGTTTTTGAAAAGGTTTTTTGGGTGGTGCGGGGGTTGTCCTGGTCATGTAAAACCTTCTTGACATCCGGTCATGTCAAGCTAAGATGACACACAGGATCCACGCTGGGTCCTAAAGTCCAGGACGAAGGGCTTGTCTGGCTGAGCACCGTGCGCGGTGCATTGTCGAGGTCTTTCTCGTCCGTTCTTAACGGTTGCGGGTGCCAAGTGCGGTATCCGTTTGGTTTCTAAAAGGAGGCTAATAATGGCTGATCAGAAGAGTCTGTCGGGTCTGACCGAGCAGCAGGCGAAGGAATTCCACGAGCAGTTCAAGGTGACCTACACCGCATTCGTCGGTCTGGCTGCGCTGGCGCACCTGTTCGTCATCGCTGCCAACCCCTGGTGGTAATCGGTCGTCGTCGAGGATAAGAACATGCAGATCATGGGCTACAAGCCGCTGGAGCAGGACTACCGCTTTTGGCTGGTGGTGAATCCGGCTACCTGGCTGATCCCGACGCTGGTTGCCGTCCTGGTGGTGGCACTGGCTGTTCACGTCTACGCCTTCTCGCTCCCCGATCAGGGCTGGTCCGCTCCGGCTCCTGAGGCCGTCGAGGCGGTCGCGGCTGAAGAGGCTGCTCCGGCCGAGTGATTTCATGGCGTCGCGATCCTCTCGATCGCGTCCGTCTGGTTGTCGCGCACACTGGCTGCGACACTGTTTATAACCCCTGCATTTAGAGGGTAATACCATGACTGGACTGACTGAACAGCAGGCCAAAGAGTTCCACGAGCAGTTCAAGGTGTCCTACACCGCATTCGTCGGCCTGGCTGCCGTCGTTCACCTGTTCATCATCGCTGCGAACCCCTGGTTCTAATCGAACCCCGGTTCAACGCACTCCAAACCTAATTCAACGAGGTCAAAACAATGAGCGACATCGCAAAGCCGAAGAACCCGGAAGACGATTGGAAGATCTGGATGGTCGTCAATCCTGCCACCTGGCTGATGCCGATCCTGTTCGCCGTGCTGGTCGTCGCACTGGCCGTGCACGCGGTCGTGTTCTCGATCGGCCTGGGCTGGTAACAGCCTGCCGACGGCGACCGTCGCGTTCGTCGCGGGTCGCTGTCTGCTGACTGCGCTCGACGCGGTCAAGCATCACGGCAGACGAGGTTCGCCTCGTCTGCCGTCGCGGTGACGCAAGGTCACCGTCGATACTGGAGTCCGAGCCACGCGGAGCCTTGGCTCGGACGTAGAATCTCCCCCGCCTCTTCACTCTCGCCCGACCTCCTCTACCCGAATCCGAATCCTTCTGTCGATGTCCCCATCGATAAGCGATCGTGCGCGTGTTTCGTGGGTCGCCAAAATTGGGGTGGGGAGAGCGACCTGGCGCGAGGGATTTCGGTGTTCTCGTTTGCTGTTTTTAGGCGACGATTGATGTTTTTTTGTGGCTTATCAAGGGGGATCTCGGTGGTGTCGAGATAGGGCGCAGGTGCCTGTGTGGATCTATTGTCTATTAGGCTTGACATTCCCTCATGTAAAGCTAAGATGACACCCAGGATCTGCGCTGGCCCCCAAGATTTTCGGAGTCCTGCGCAGCACACGAACCACTGGTTTCGATCAGTTGGTTGCGAAGGGTTCACGCCGCGAGACGGCGCATCGAGATTTCTAAAGGAGGCCAATATGGCTGATCAGAAGAGTCTGTCGGGTCTGACCGAGCAGCAGGCGAAGGAATTCCACGAGCAGTTTAAAGTGACCTACACCGCATTCGTCGGTCTGGCCGCGCTGGCGCACCTGTTCGTCATCGCTGCCAACCCCTGGTGGTAATCGGTCGTCGTCGAGGATAAGAATATGCAGATCATGGGCTACAAGCCGCTGGAGCAGGACTACCGTTTTTGGCTGGTGGTGAATCCGGCTACCTGGCTGATCCCGACGCTGGTTGCCGTCCTGGTGGTGGCACTGGCTGTTCACGTCTACGCCTTCTCGCTCCCCGATCAGGGCTGGTCCGCTCCGGCTCCTGAGGCCGTCGAGGCGGTCGCGGCTGAAGAGGCTGCTCCGGCCGAGTGATTTCATGGCGTCGCGATCCTCTCGATCGCGTCCATTTGGTTTGTCGCACGACATCCGTCGCGACAATGTTTATAACCCCTTTCAAATAGAGGGTATTCCAATGTCTGGATTGACTGAGCAGCAGGCAAAAGAGTTCCACGAGCAGTTCAAGGTGACCTACACCGCATTCGTCGGTCTGGCGGCACTTGCGCACCTGTTCGTCATCGCTGCGAACCCCTGGTGGTAATTGAACCACCCCGGTTCAACGCACTTTAACCTGAGTCCAACGAGGTCAAAACAATGAGCGACATCGCAAAGCCGAAGAATCCGGAAGACGATTGGAAGATCTGGATGGTCGTCAATCCTGCCACCTGGCTGATGCCGATCCTGTTCTCCGTGCTGGTCGTCGCACTGGCCGTGCACGCGGTCGTGTTCTCGATCGGCCTGGGCTGGTAAGTACCAGTTCCCGGTGGTGACCGCCTCGTGCGGTTGCCATAGCGCCCGGACATACTTGCATGTCCGGGCGTGCTTGTGATTGCAGGGTTCGCCCTGTCACAGTGATGCCGTCCTCCACCCTGGCGTGAATCCTCTCCCTCCGCTCGCCACCGGTGTCCTCCCGCTGATCCAGTCTCGTCTCCATCGCGCCTCGTCGAGAGGGTGTGATCGGGGCTTATGTCCTGCCGTTAACCGTGCCGATGTGTCGCCATCGATCTGGTGTGATCGGGCGCGGTGGCTGTCGTCGTCTCCGCGCCGTGGCTTCCTTCGTGCGGGTCAGGAGCGTACCATCCCCTGCACCGCGTCGACCCCAGCGTCGCGATGCCACGTCTCGCGTCCGGGTCCCGTCATTGCGCGGTGGCCAGGGAGGGCCGAGGCTGCCTCTGCGCCGCGCCGCGTGTTTCTCTGTATCAACCCCTATTTGGAGCTGATTCTGGCATGAGTCGCCCTGATGATCCCTTGGCAGCCGCATTCCGCGAGTTGCTGCCCAAGATCCTGCCCTTCGCCGACGTGGCGACGGCGGATCTTCCGCTGCGCCGTCTGCTGCGCCTGTCGTTGTTCCAGGTGTCGGTGGGGATGGCGATGGTCTTGCTCACCGGTACCCTCAATCGGGTGATGGTCGTCGAACTCGGCGTCTCGACCTGGTTGGTGGCGACCATGGTGGCCCTCCCGCTGGTGTTCGCACCGTTGCGCGCGCTGATCGGATACCGCTCGGACTATCATCACTCCGCCTTCGGGCTACGCCGTATCCCCTATATGTGGATGGGGACCATGCTGCAGTTCGGTGGTTTTGCGATCATGCCGTTCGCACTGCTGCTGCTCGCCGACACCGAGAACAGTCTCAATATCATGGGGCAGATCGGTGGTGCCCTGGCCTTCCTACTGGTGGGAGCGGGCCTGCATACGGTGCAGACCGCCGGGCTCGCGCTGGCCACCGACCTCGCGCCCGAGGACAAGCGCCCGCGCGTGGTGGCGCTACTCTATGTGACCCTGCTGCTGGGGATGGGCGGTAGCGCGCTGCTGTTCGGTCAGTTGCTGACCAACTTCTCGCAGCAGTTGCTGATCCAGCTGATCCAGGGGGCGGCGGTTGCAACCCTGTTGCTCAACGTGATCGCGCTGTGGAAGCAGGAGGCGGTCGATCCGGAGCGTGCTGCGGCCAAGGTCGAGCGCCCGCCCTTCGCCGAATCGTGGAAGCGCTTCATCGCCGGTGGTCGTGCCAGTCGTCTGCTGGTGGCCGTCGGTCTCGGTACCGCCGCCTTCACCATGCAGGACATCCTGCTCGAGCCCTATGGCGGTAAGGTGCTGGACCTGAGTGTGTCGCAGACCACCATGCTGACCGCGATCCTCTCTGCTGGGACCCTGCTGGCCTTCGGGCTGGCGGCGCGGCTGCTCGGCCGAGGTACCGTGCCCTATCGGATTGCCACCATCGGGGCCTTGTTTGGGGTATTTGCCTTTGCCGCGGTGATCGCCTCCTCGGCGCTCGATCTGCCCTGGCTCTATCGGACCGGCGCCGGGATGATCGGCTTCGGCTCGGGGCTGTTCCTGATCGGGACCCTGGTGGCGGCGATGGCGATGTCCGAGGGCGGGCACAGTGGTCTGGCACTGGGGGCCTGGGGCGCGGTGCAGGCCACGGCGACGGGGATCGCCGTGGCGCTCGGTGGCACCCTGCAGGACATCTTCGCCTCGATGGCCGCGCACGGTCTGTTCGGTGCCGAGCTGATGGGGCCGGCGGTGGGCTACGACATGGTCTATGCGTTGGAGATCGTCCTCCTGGTGGTGACCCTGATCGTGCTGGTGCCACTGCTGCTCAAGCCCGCTGACGCCAAGCGGGCCGCCGATGGCAAGATCGGTTTCGAGCACATGCCCTGACCGGGTGCGGGGTGGACGGTCGCTGCCCTCGCGGTCGTCCGCCTCGACGCCTCGCATCGCGTTTTCTGAAAGGGTGACGCCGCACGGTTGCGCCCACCCTTGTCCGAGAACCGGAGATCACACATGAATGGATGCATGTTCAAGACCCCGGCACGTCTGCTCGGCGCCTCGCTGTTGCTCTGTCCCTGGCTGGTGGCCGAGGCCCATTTCCAGACCCTGATCCCCTCGCACGAGATCCTCGATGCCGCGACCGGCCCCGAACTCTCGCTCGAACTCGAGTTCACCCACCCGATGGCCGGCGGGCCGCGGATGGACATGGCGCCACCGGTGCGTTTCGAGGTGCTCGGTCCGCAGGGGCGTGAAGATCTCGGCGCTCGGCTCGAGGTGGTCGAGCACCCCGATGGGGTGCGTGGTTATCGCGCCGACTATCGGGTGAAGGGGCCGGGCGATCATCTCTTCATGGTCGAGCCTGCTCCTTATTGGGAACCGGCCGAGGGGGTGATGATCGTCCATTACACCAAGGTGGTGGTCGATGCCTTCGACGCCCAAGACGGCTGGCACCGGCTGCTCGGCTTGCCGGTCGAGATCGAGCCCTTGACCCGCCCCTACGGGCTCTGGGCCGGTAACCTGTTCCAGGGCGTGGTGCGTCGCGACGGCGAGCCGGTGCCCTTCGCCGAGGTCGAGGTGGAGTGGCGCAGCGACGGTAGCCGCCAGGCCCCGGCGCCGGCCTTCCTCACTCAGGTGGTGCGGGCCGATGGCGACGGGGTGTTTAGCTATGTCATGCCCTTCCCCGGGTGGTGGGGCTTTGCCGCGCTGCTCCCTGGCGAGCAGTCGATGACCAATCCCGAGGGGGAGGCGGTGGCGGTCGAACTCGGCGCCCTGATCTGGGTGAGGGCGCGTGCGCCCGAGTGAGCGCGCGCTGCTGCTGGCACTGTTGATGCTGTGCTGGCAGCCGGCCTGGGCGCATCGGCTCAACCTGTTCGCCGGCGTCGAGGGGATGCGGATCAGTGGTGTGGTCTACTTCTCCGGCGGGACCCCCGCCGTCGGCGTGCCGATCGAGCTGTCGGGGGACGAGGTGGCGCTGTCGCTGGTGAGTGATGCCGAGGGGCGCTTCGCTCAGACGGTGACCCGTGCGGCCGACTATCGACTGGTGGCCCAGACCGCCGACGGCCATCGCGCCGAGTGGCGCATCGGCGCCGCCGAGTTCGTGTCTGCCCAACCCCCTCAGACCGCGCCCCAGACACCCGTATCGACGCCAGTGGTCGACCCGGCGCTGCTCGCCGCGATCGAGCAGGCGGTGGCGCGTCAGCTGCTTCCGCTGCGCGAGGAGCTGGCCGCCGAGCAGGCGCGCGTGCGGCTGCGCGATCTGCTCGGCGGGCTCGGTTATATCCTCGGGCTCACCGGGCTGGCGTTGTGGTGGCGCGTGCGGCGCGGCTGACGCCGACCCGGTGCGCCGGGGTTCAATAGCCGCCCTTGCGCCTGACCTCGGGCAGCCCGGCGATGCGGGTGCCCTGCTTGGTCGGGGCGAGCGGGAAGAGCTGATAGAGGTCCTTGCTCGTCGGCTTGCTGCCCCAGCGTTGTGCCATCGCCTTCAGCACCGCGCGCTCCATCGGCTGGTTCTGGCCGTTGTCGAAGTATTCTTCGCGCAGATAGCGGATCACGTCCCAATGGCGTTCGCTCAGCTCGACCGACTCCTCGGCGGCGAGCGCCTCGGCGACGGCCTCGTTCCAGTCGGCCGCGTTCTCCAGATAGCCATTGGCGGTGGTGGCGATGGTCTTCCCGTTGACCTCGATGGCCATTGCGGACTCCTCCCTACTGCTGGCTCGATGATGGCCGGCACCGGATGTGCCGGTTCAGGTCTCTGGTGTCTCTGCGCGGTCGTCTGTTCAACCCGGACGGACCGGGTCGATGCCCTTGTGGGCGATGAACAGCCCGCAGCCGAGGTGTCGGTGCGGTCCGAGCCCGTGTTGCTGGAGCCGGATCGATTCGTCCGCCGGCAGGTTCGCCAGCAATAGGCTGCGGGTGTGGAGCGGTCCTTGCGCGGTGGCGAGCCCGAGGGCGCGGCCGCACAGTGCCTTGCGCATCCGGACCTCGACCCGAGCCAGGGTCGCAGCCGCGCGGTCGAGGAAGGTGTTCTCGTCCTCGTCGGCGTCGCAGACGATGTGACGGGCGAACTGGGTGGGGCTGGGGTCGAGCGCGCGGGAATGCCCCTGGCCGATGTTCAGCGCCTGGCCGGCGACCTCGAGGTGGGTGCCGGGGAGGGTCGTCAGCAGCGCCTCGGCGAGCGGTCGGGGTACGCGCAGTCGCAGCTTGGTGCGACGTGGGAGTTGCAGCCAGGAGTCGGTGCCGTGCGGCGGGCGTTGCCAGCCGTTCTGCGAGCCGGCGCCGTGGATGGCATGGATGCCGAGTCCGGCCGCCTCGGCGAGCCAGGGTTGGGCGGCGATCAGCGCGCGGTGCAGGGCGTCGGCATGATCGACCGGGAGTGCTCGGCAGTCGATCGCGAAGACCAGTTCGACAACGTCTGCCGGGACCCTGAAGTCGTCTTCCTGCTCGGGTTCTTGCCAGTACATGGGTCACTGTCCGAAGGGCAGGCGGTCCTGCAGCGCCTGGCGGTCGAACCACCAGCCGTCCTGCACCAAGACGTCGACGACGTTGCGCAGTCGTACCAAGAATTTCTCCGGCTCCTTGAGTTCGAGTCGCTCCATCCATTGGTCGAGCTGCTGGGCGTCATCAACGCCACTGTGGCGGCGCGCCACGGTGCTGAGCATCTGGGTGGCGAAGAACATCAGGTCCTCGCGCTGGCGTCCGGCGGCCCGCACGTCGGCCAGGAACAGCGCCGTGGTTGCAGCGACCGCCGCGCCGTCGGCCTCGTCCGGGGTCTCCTCGACGACATGGGTGAGCAGCTCGGTGGTGAGTTCGGGGTCGATCGGGCAGGTGACCGCCAGCCAGATGCCCTGGCCCAGTGCGCTGAGCGACTCGGGTCGGTTGCACTGGAAAAGGACGTCACAGGCATCGGCGGCGAGTTCGAATTGGTCGTGCTCGATGAAGGTATCGAAGACCGTGCGGCCGAGCCCCCAGGCCTCGTCGGTGCGACCGAGGCCGACCAGGGCGCGGGCCATCTGCAGCTGGGCCTCGGCGAGGACGTCGTCCGGTGCGCTGCTGCGTTCGAGTTCGGTGAGCCGCTCGGTCAGCGCCTGCAGGTGTGCCTGCAGTGCCGTCTGTTCGGCGCTGTGGCCGATCACCGAGTCGGCGGCGGTGTCGAGCAGATGGGCGGCGAAGAGGTCGAGATGCTTCATGAAGGCTTGGCCTGCGGCTAACGGACGAGCCCGCTGAAGGCGGCCTCGAGACGATCCTCCCAGTCCTCCGGGGTGTCGGGGTAGGGGGGGCGGACGTCGATGCGGAAGAAGCGCTCCCCGGTGCGGGCGACGGCTTGCACCAGCGGGATGAGTTCGTCGAACGACTCGATGTCCTGGTTGGCGACGAGGATGTCACTGAGCTTGAGCATGGCGTGGCGCAACCCTTCCCTTATCTTGATGTCGTGCGGCTTCGCCCGAGGTGTGCACATCCTTGCCGTGCGTCCCTGGCACGCGAAGCGCGCGCTTGGCTCGGTCTTGCGGTGCCGTGGTCGAGTCTCGTTCGGCGACGAAACCAGGGTCGCGCGATTATAACGTCCACGAATCGGTGGTGACTCGGTCGATGTAACGAATTCGCAATAATTCGCGTGCCGGCTCCCCGGGGGCAGCGGGTGTGAAGGCGGATCTGTCGTGCAATACATTGGTGGTGATCAGCCCTTGGCCAGCGCTCAACTTGTGGGTGAATGTGAAGACGGCCTCGCGTGAAAACAACTCGTCGAGGGCGGCCCGAGCGGCCTCGGTCTCCGGGCCCTGACGCCAACGCACATGGCGCCGTCGCGCCGAATAGCGCATGTGCAGTCGTCCCCCGTGCACCGAGAATACCGGACCACAGTGCTCGGGGCGCAGCACCTGTCCATCGACCACATGCGCGGGGATGCCGAAGGCCTCAGGGTGCATCAAGGCGGCGATGTGCTCGGGGTTGGCGTCGCGTAGCCGCAGATAGGCGATCTCGGGGTCGAGCAGGTGGTTCTCGCCGCCCTCACGTGCCGGATGCAGACAGAACAGCATCCAGGTCTGCACCTGTCGGTCGGGGGCGTTGTAATAGCCGTCTGTGTGCCAGTTCAGTGCCCGCTCGGTATAAGGAATGTAGTCGCCGCGTCCATCCCCCTGGCCGTCGGTCGGGGTGATCCGGCTCACCGCCCTAGCGTCGGCGAAGTGGTTGGCCTCGGTGCGGCGCAGCCCGAGGGCGTGTCCGAGGGCGAGCAGCGCGGCGGCGTCGAGTTGCGTGGGGCTGGTCTCGATCAGCACCATCGCATCGCTGGCGAGCCGTGTGGCGATGGCCTCAAGCTCCGCCTCGGAGGGGGTCGCCAATCGCGCCAGTCGCACCCTCAGGCGAGCCGCGCTCGGCGCCGGGCGGGCGAGTCGGGCCCGACGCCAGCGCTGGTAGCCCGACTCATCGGTGAGCGAGAAGGGGTTGAACATAAGGCTGTTTTATTAGTAAGTTCTTATATTATTGATTCCGAGTCTTGAAGCCTAGCAGCCGTGGTGGAGGGATACAGCCGAGGGGATGGGCGCTTCGGGACGAGCGGTCGAGACCTATCCCAAAAGGGATAGGTCGCTGCCTGAGATCCACCCCGATCGTGGAGTGGGCGATGCGTGGAGAGACCGTTAAAGTGATCCCCAGACGATGGCGTTGCCGAGAGCCGAGCGTCCGGCGCCGGTCTCGGCAACCGGGCCCATCCTCGCCCAGACGCGACGCGATGCATCGACCCACCGCCGGAAATGGCCGTCGGGCCCTGCTCGATCATGCGCGCACGCCACTTTCCTGGTTCTCAGCGTAGGAGAGACAGCGCAATGTCCATCGATAAGCACTCCACCCCGATGCTCGACCAGCTCGAGAGCGGGCCCTGGCCGAGCTTTGTCTCCGGGATCAAACGGCTGCGCGATCAGCACGCCGATGCGCGTATCAACGCCATGGCCAATGATCTGCTCGGTCAACTCGAACACTCCTACGAGACCCGCAAAGGCTATTGGAAGGGTGGCACGGTCTCGGTCTACGGCTATGGCGGCGGCATCATTCCGCGTTTCTCCGAGGTCGGCAAGGTCTTCCCCAGCTCCAAGGAGTTCCATACCCTGCGGGTGCAACCACCGGCGGGTAACCACTACACCACCGCGATGCTGCGTCAACTCGCCGACAGCTGGGAGAAGTGGGGCTCGGGGCTGATCACCTTCCACGGCCAGACCGGCAACATCATGTTCATCGGCTCGAGCACCGAGAACACCCAGCACTTCTTCGACGAGATCAACGACTACGGCTGGGACCTCGGTGGCGCCGGTCCCTGCGTGCGTACCGCGATGTCCTGTATCGGCGCGGCGCGCTGCGAGATGTCCTGCACCAACGAGTTCAAGGCACACCGGCTGCTGGTCAACAACTTCACCGACGATGTGCACCGTCCGGCGTTGCCCTACAAGTTCAAGTTCAAGATCTCGGGCTGCGCCAACGACTGTCAGAATGCCATCGAGCGCTCCGACTTCGCGGTGATCGGCACCTGGCGCGATGACATGAAGGTCGACCAGGACGAGGTCCGTCGCTATGTCGCCGAGAAGGGCCGGCAGTACTACATCGACAACGTCATCACTCGCTGTCCGACCCAGGCGCTCTCGCTCAACGACGACGACACCCTCGCCGTCGACAACCGTGACTGCGTGCGCTGCATGCACTGTCTCAACGTCATGCCCAAGGCGCTGCACCCCGGCGACGATCGTGGCGTGACCATCCTCGTCGGCGGCAAGCGCACCCTCAAGATCGGTGACCTGATGGGCACCGTGATCGTGCCCTTCAAGAAGCTCGACACCGAGGAGGACTACGAGTCGCTGGTCGAGCTGGCCGAGACCATCATCGACTTCTGGGCCGAGAACGGGCTCGAGCACGAGCGCTGCGGCGAGATGATCGAGCGCATCGGTCTGGCCAACTTCCTCGAGGGCATCGGTATCGAGCCCGATCCCAACATGCTCAACCATCCGCGTCAGAGCTCCTATGTGCGCATGGACGGCTGGGATCAGGCCGCCGAGGCCTGGTTCGAGCGTCAGGCCGAGGCTGCGGGCTGAGCGGCGAGGAGGCGGCCCGCCACGGGTCGCGCGCGAGCGATGGCAGACTGAGACAACTGGAGGACAAGGCAATGGCCGACATGCGCGAGCCGATCGAGTCCGGGTGCCCGGATCCCTGGCAGTACATGCATCCGGTGATGCGCAAGAACTTCGGGCAGTGGAAGTACCACGAGCATCCCCGCCCCGGCGTGCTGCTGCACGTGGCCTACAGTGGGGATCGGGTGTGGACGGTCAAGGCCGGCACCCAGCGCATCCTCGATGTCTTCACCCTGCGCAAGCTGTGCGACATCGGCGACACCTTTGCCGAGGGGCACGTGCACTTCACCCTGCGCTCGAACATCGAGTATCTGGTCACCGACGAGGCCAAGGTTGCCCCACTGATCGAGGCCCTGGAGGAGGCCGGCTTCATCGTCGGCGGCACCCAGAACTCGGTGACCATGATCTCCCATACCCAGGGCTGGCTGCACTGCGACATCCCCGGCACCGATGCCTCGGGCGTGGTCAAGGCGATGATGGACGAGCTGGTCGATGAGTTCCGCAACACCAACATGCCCAACCGGGTGCACATCACTACCTCCTGCTGCCAGATCAACTGCGGCGGTCAGGGCGATATCGCGATCAACGTCCAGCACACCAAGCCGCCGAAGATCAATCACGACCTGGTGGCCAACGTCTGTGAGCGCCCCTCGGTGGTGGCCCGCTGTCCGGTAGCAGCGATCCGCCCGGCGATGGTCAACGGCAAGCCCTCGCTGGAGGTCGACGAGCGCAAGTGCATCTGTTGCGGCGCCTGCTATCCGCCCTGTCCGCCGATGCAGATCAACGACGCCGAGCACACCAAGCTTGCTATCTGGGTCGGCGGCAGCCACTCCAACGCGCGCAGCAAGCCGAGCTTCCAGAAGCTGGTCGCCGCCGGCATCCCCAACAACCCGCCGCGCTGGCCCGAGGCGACGGCCATCGTCAAGCGTATCCTCAAGGCCTACAAGGAGGGCGCGCGCGACTGGGAGCGGATCAACGAGTGGATCGAGCGCATCGGCTGGCCGCGCTTCTTCGAGGAGGTCGAGCTACCCTTCACCAAGTATCACATCGATACCTGGCGCGGCTCGCGGGCGAGCTTCAACAGCTCCTCCTACATCCGTTTCTGAGGCCGTGCGGCCCCATCCACACCGAGCGAGGACGTCATGAAGTTCGCTCTACAGATCAACGAAGGACCCTATCAGCACCAGGCCGCCGACTCGGCCTATCACTTCGCCCGGGCGGCGCTGGAGAAGGGACACGAAATCTTCCGTGTGTTCTTCTATCACGACGGTGTCAACAACGCCACGCGCCTGACCACCCCGCCGCAGGACGACCGCCATATCGTCAACCGCTGGGCTGAACTCGCCGAGCAGCACGACCTCGATCTGGTAGTGTGCGTGGCCGCGGCGCAGCGTCGCGGCATCGTCGACGAGGGTGAGGCTAAACGCAACGGCAAGGATGCCACCAACATCCACCCCAGGTTCCGTATCTCGGGGCTGGGGCAGCTGGTCGAGGCGGCGATCGCCGCCGACCGGCTGGTGGTCTTCGGCGACTAGGGGGGCGAGACGATGTCGGAAACGGTGAAACAATTCCTCTATCTCAACCGCAAGGCCCCCTACGGCACCATCTACGCCTGGGAGGCGCTCGAGGTGGTGCTGATCGGCGCCGCCTTCGATCAGGACGTCGGGGTGATGTTCCTCGACGACGGGGTCTATCAGCTGGTCAAGGGACAGGATCCCCGCGAGATCGGCATGAAGAACTTCTCGCCCACCTTCCGCACCCTTGGCGACTACGAGGTCGGGCGGATCTATGTCGACGGTGAATCGCTCGCCGCGCGCGGTCTCACCCGCGAGGACCTGGTCGAGATCGCCTGGGAGGACCCGGAGACCGAGGAGGAGGTCGACAACATCGTCGAGGTGGTCGATCGCACCCGGGCGCGGGCGTTGATGGACGAGGCCGATGTGGTCTTCAGCTTCTGAGTCGGCCCCGGTCGTCGGGGGGCGGCCGGGGCCGTCATGGTATCCATGTATCGCGGGGGCGGCCGGTGCGGGCGTCTCCGGCAAGGGGGACGCATGAGCATCCTGCATACCGTCAACAAGTCACCGTTCGAGCGCAATTCGCTAGAATCCTGTGTGCAATTCGCCAGCGATGGCGCGGCCGTCCTGCTGTTCGAGGACGGCGTCTATGCGGCCCTCGCCGGGACCGAGGCGGAGTCGCGGGTTCGCGAGGCGCTCGGCAGGCTCGAGTTCTACGTGCTCGGGCCCGACCTCAAGGCGCGCGGATTGTCCGAGGATCGCATCATCGAAGGAATCGGCGTCGTGGACTACGCCGGCTTCGTGGATCTCGCCGCGGAGCACGACAAGGTCCAGGCCTGGTTGTAACTCAATTCACGCACCGAAGAAGGAGACATCACCATGTCCGACACCATCGAAGTTGACGGCAAACAGCTGGCCGTGGACGAGGAGGGCTACCTGGCCGACCTCAACGACTGGGTGCCCGCGGTGGCCGACGTGATGGCCAAGCAGGACAACCTGGAGCTGACCGAGGAGCACTGGGACATCATCAACTTCCTGCGCGAGTACTACGAGGAGTACCAGATCGCCCCCGCGGTGCGCGTGCTGACCAAGGCGGTGGGCAAGAAGCTCGGTAAGGAGAAGGGCAACAGCAAGTATCTCTACAGCCTCTTCCCCTACGGACCGGCCAAGCAGGCCTGCCGCTTCGCCGGGCTGCCCAAACCGACCGGCTGCGTCTGAACCCGGTGTCGGGGTGGGGCGACCCATCCCTGACATCCCGTCCCGGGACGGGCGGCGCCGGGCGACCGGCGACGTCGCTCCGGCAACCGCAGAGAGATCACCCTAGAGGGAGCGGAAGTATGGCGTTGCTGACGTATTCCTACGCCGCCCTGTTCTATGTCGCCGCGCTGGTGCTGGTCTCAGGGCTGGTCGTCAAGATCGTCCGCTATGCCCGGACCCCGGCCCCGCTGAAGATCCCCACCACCCCGGCGCCGACCAGCCGCAGCGGCGTGGCGCTGCGCATGACCCGCGAGGTGGTGCTGTTCGAGAGCCTGTTCCGCGGCAACAAGTGGACCTGGATCTTCGGCTGGATCTTCCACTTCGGGCTGTTCCTGGTCACCCTGCGCCATCTGCGCTATTTCATCGAGCCGGTGTGGGCGCCGATCGCCCTGGTCCAGCCCTTCGGCATCTATGGCGGGATCGCCATGGTCATCGGGCTGCTCGGGCTGTGGGCACGCCGCTTCCTGGTCGATCGGGTGCGCTACATCTCCTCGACCTCCGATCATCTGATGCTCGCCCTGCTGGTGCTGATCGGCACGAGCGGCCTGCTGATGAAGTTCGTCTTCCACACCGACGTGGTCGCCATCAAGCGCTTCTTCCTCGGGCTCTACGCCCTCGATCCCCAGCCGCTGCCGGCCGACCCGCTGCTGTTGCTGCACCTGCTGCTGGTGGCGCTGCTGATGATCGTCTTCCCCTACAGCAAGCTGCTCCACGCCCCGGGTCTGTTCTTCAGCCCGACGCGCAACCAGGTCGACGATCCGCGCGAGCGTCGCCACCTCGCGCCCTGGGCGCGCGCACTCGAGCAGCAGGCGCCCGCCGCGTCGTCCGATCCGCGAGGTTGAGCCATGGCCAAGGCAACATTCGACGTCCCCGAGTTGACCCCCTACACCGAGGTGCCCGCGGTCACCCCGGGGGCCATGGCCCACAGCGCGCCCTTCGTCTCCAAGGCCGAGTTCCAGGGGCCGCTCGGCTTCCCCGGTGAGCTGGTCGAGGACTGGCAGACGCGGGCGATCGACAAGATGGGCGAGCTGCTCGGCAAGTATCGCTCGCTGCGTGTCTATCTCGATTCTTGCGTCAAGTGCGGGGCCTGTACCGACAAGTGTCACTACTTCCTCGGCACCCAGGACCCGAAGAACATGCCGGTGGGCCGCCAGGACCTGATGCGCAAGGTCTATCGGCGCTATTTCACCCTCGGCGGTCGCCTCTTTCCCAAGCTCGTCGGCGCCGAGGACTTCACCAAGGAGGTGCTCGACGACTGGTACAGCTACTTCCACCAGTGCTCACAGTGTCGGCGCTGCTCGGTGTTCTGTCCCTATGGCATCGATACCGCCGAGATCTCGATGGCCGCGCGCGAGATCATGGACAGCATCGGGGTGGGGCAGAAGTACTGCAACGAGATCATCGGCAAGGTCTACAAGATCGGCAACAACCTCGGCCTGCCCGGCCCGGCGCTGGTCGACACCCTCGAGGGGCTCGAGGAGGACGTCTTCGACGAGACCGGCGTCAAGGTGCGCTACCCGATCGACGAGGAGGGCGCCGAGATCCTGCTGGTTACCCCCTCGGCCGACTTCTTCGCCGAGCCGCACGTCGACGGGTTGATCGGCTACGGCAAGGTCTTCCACGCCGCCGGCGTCTCCTGGACGCTGAGTTCGCACGCCTCCGAGGCGGCCAACTTCGGCATGTTCATCGGCTCCTACGACAACATGCGCCGGGTCGCCCAGCGCATCCGCGAGGCGGCCATCGCGCTCAAGGTCAAGCGCATCGTCTTCGGCGAGTGTGGTCATGCCTGGCGGGTGGCCTACAGTTTCCTCAACACCCTCGCCGGGCCTTGGGACTTCCTTGACCCGCGCTATCCGGTGCCGCAGCACATCTGCGAGTTCACCCATGACCTGATCGAGCAGGGGCGGCTGACCTTCGACAAGTCCGAGAACGACGACAAGGTCATCACCTTCCACGACAGCTGCAACGTCGCCCGCGCCTCGCGCATGGGCGAGGTCCCCGGCGGCCAGTTCGAGATCCCGCGCGCGATCATCCGCGCCACCTGCAACCACTTCTACGACATGGACGAAGACACCATCCGCGACCGCACCTTCTGTTGCGGCGGTGGCGGCGGGCTGCTCACCGACGACCTCATCGAGCTGCGGGTGAAGGGGGCCAAGCCCAGGCTCGATGCGCTCAACAACGTGATGCAGGAGAAGGGGGTGACGCACATGGCGGCGATCTGCGCCATCTGCAAGAGCCAGTTCACCAAGGTGCTGCCCTACTACGGCATGGAGATGGATCAGATCGTCAGCCTCCACCAGTTGGTCTCCAATGCGATCGTGCTGGAGGGCGGCGAGGACGACGACGAGGAGGACGCGCCCGCGGCGGCCTGATCCCGGGCCGGCGACGGGAGGCGCGCGACAAGACACCCGGGTCGGTCATCCGGGGGCAATTCGGTCACTAGAGAGAGAACCCTATGGCGACTTCCAGCGACGAGATGAAGACCAAGCCTTCCTGGCGCCGCTTCGAGGACGGGGCCAACGTCTGGGAGGATCTGACCGACAAGATCTTCATGGAGGACAGCTCCCACAAGTGTCCGACCTATGTCCACAAGACCCCGCCCTGTCAGGGCAGTTGCCCATCGGGCGAGGACATCCGCGGCTGGCTGCAGATCGTGCGCGGGCTCGAGCAACCGCCGGCGGACATGGACTGGCGCGAGTACGCCTTTCGTCGCTCGACCGATGCCAACCCCTTCCCGGCGATGATGGGCCGGGTCTGTCCCGCACCCTGTCAGGACGGTTGCAACCGCAACGCGCTGGAGGACTTCGTCGGTATCAACGCCGTCGAGCAGTTCATCGGCGACTCGGCCATCGACAACGGCTACCGCTTCGCCCCGCCGCCGCCCGACACCGGCAAGCGGGTAGCGATCGTCGGCGGTGGTCCGGCGGGGCTGGCCGCCGCCTATCAGCTGCGGCGCCGGGGGCACGCCTGCACCATCTTCGAGGCCAACAGCGCGCTCGGCGGCATGTTCCGCTTCGGCATCCCCGGCTACCGGGTGCCGCGCGACCGGCTCGATGCCGAGATCCAGCGCATCCTCGACCTCGGCCAGGTCGAGGTGCGGCTCAATACCCGGGTCGGACGCGATCTCGCCGTCGCCGAGCTCGAGCGCGACTACGACGCCGTGCTCTGGGCGCTCGGCTGTCAGAGCGGGCGGGGGCTGCCGGTACCGGGTTGGGAGGGCACGCCCAACTGTGTCTCCGGCGTCGCCTTCCTCAAGGCCTTCAACGAGGGGCGGATGAAGGTCACCGCCGCCAAGGTGGTCTGTGTCGGTGGCGGCGACACCTCGATCGACGTGGTCTCGGTGGCGCGCCGTCTCGGCCACCTGCCCGAGCACGCCAAGCGCGATCTCCCCGAGACGGTGATCCACGACGGCTATCTCGCCCACGACACCGCCGGCGCGGCCGCCGCCGAGGGCGCCGAGGTGACCCTGACCTCGCTGTTCTCGCGCGAGCAGATGACCGCCGCCGAGCACGAGGTCAGCGACGCCACCCGCGAGGGCGTGACCATCCTCGACGGGGTGATGCCGCTCGAGGTGCTCAAGAACGCCGAGGGCCGCGCCACCGGGCTGCGGGTCGCCGACTGCCGCATGGAGGAGGGGCGCCCGGTGGCGGTCGAGGGCACCGAGCGGGTGCTCGAGGCCGACTTGATCGTCTCGGCGATCGGCCAGGGCGGCGATCTCTCCGGCCTCGAGACCCTCGACAATGGTCGCGGGCTGATCGACGCCGACAAGTTCCATCAAGTGCCGGGCCGCCCGGGACACTTCGTCGCCGGCGACATCATCCGTCCCCACCTGCTCACCACCGCCATCGGTCAGGCCTGGGTCGCGGTCGAGTCGATCGACGCCTATCTCGGCCAGGCCGAGCAGCGCCGCCGCCCCAAGGTCGACGTCCATCACTTCAACCTGCTCGACAAGCTCGCCGAGGTCGAGCGTGCGCCGCGGCCCTTCGTCGTCGGCGAGGCCGGCGACCTGCGCGGCACCTCGGCGGCGGATTATGCGGTGCACAACTACGAGGACCGCTCCGGGGCCGAGGTCATCCCCCACGATGAACTCTATCTCGGTCACTTCAACCACCATGCCCGCAACCTTCGCCAGGAGCAGGTGCCGAGCGCCGAGCAGGTGCTCGCCCACTTCGCCGAGCGGGTCGCCGGGCTGAGCGAGGCGCAGGCGGTCGACGAGGCCAAACGCTGCATGAGCTGCGGGATGTGCTTCGAGTGCGACAACTGCGTCATCTTCTGTCCGCAGGACGCGGTGTTCCGGGTCGACAAGGCCGCGCGTACCACCGGGCGCTATGTCGATACCGATTACAGTCGCTGCATCGGCTGTCACATCTGCGCCGATGTCTGTCCGACCGGCTACATCAAGATGGGACTGGGCGAATAGCCCCGAGGGAGAGGCGCCGATGGTCACTGCTGTATCAACCACCCGGACGCACGCCGTGGCCCTGCTGTGGATACTCGCCGTCCTCACGGCGATGCCGGCCAGCGCCCGCAGCACCGTGGTGCCCGGCTCCGAGGCCGCCGGGCTCGGTGCCTGCGTTGAGCCCACCGAGCTGATGCGTCGCCAGCACATGGAGTTCATCAAGCACCAACGTGATCGCACCGTGCACGGCGGCATCCGCACCAGCAAGCACAGCCTCGCCGGCTGTGTCGAGTGCCACATCGGTCATGACGCCCAAGGACAGGCGGTGCCGATCGACCGCGCCGATCAATTCTGCGGCGCCTGTCATGCCTATGTCGCGGTCGATCTCAATTGCTTCGACTGTCATGCGGCGGTACCGCGTGGTCCCATGGCCGGGTCCTTGGCCGAGGCCGCACGGCGCGCCGTGGACGAGGCGCAGCACGGTCAGGGAGCAGTACAACCATGAGCGAACGAGGAACGGAGATCGATCGGGAGCGGCGCCGGCTGCTCGGGGCGGCGGCCGGCGCCGGCGTTGCGTTGGTCGCGCCGGCGGTGGTGGTGCGCGCGCTCGAGACCACCCCGCGTGATGCCCCGGTCGACGGCCGGGTGCGCTGGGGGCTGGCGATCGACACGGCCAAGTGCGCCGCTGGCTGCACGGCCTGTGTCGATGCCTGTGCGCGGGAGAACGGGCTCGACCTGCAACACCCGCCCGAGGGGGCGGAGCCCGCCGACTGGGCGACGCAGCGCGCGGTGTGGGTCCGCAAGGTGCGGCTGCGCGACGATCAGACCGGGCGTGAGACCAACCTGCCGCTGATGTGCCAGCACTGTGAACACCCACCCTGTGTCGACGTCTGTCCCACCGGCGCCTCCTTCAAGCGCGCCGATGGCATCGTCATGGTCGATCGTCATACCTGTATCGGTTGTCGCTACTGCATGATGGCCTGCCCCTACAAGGCGCGCAGCTTCATCCACGAGGCGCTGAGCGACCAGCTCAGTCATGTGCCGCGCGGCAAGGGTTGTGTCGAGAGCTGCAATCTCTGCGTCCACCGGCGCGATTTCGGCCTCCCCTCGACGGCCTGTGCCGAGGCCTGCGCCGAGACCGGACACGGCGCCATCCTGTTCGGCGACCTGGCCGACCCGGACAGTGCCATCAGCCGATTCCTCGCCAGCGAGCCGACCCGCCAGATCCGCGAGGACCTGGCGCTCAACACCGGGGTGCGCTATGCCGGCGTTTGATCCCGGCGGGAGAGTCTAAGCATGAAGCGTATCGTCTATCGCGAATGGCGTCTTGCACCGGCGCGCTACTGGGGCATCCTCGGTGTGCTCGCCGTGATGGTGGGTGCCGGGCTGCTCGCCTTCGCCTACATGGAGCACGAGGGACACTGGGTCACCGGGATGAACAACTCGGTGGTCTGGGGCACGCCGCACGTGTTCGCGGTGTTCCTCATCATCGCCTCGTCCGGGGCGCTCAACATCGCCTCGATCGGCAGTGTCTTCCGCAAACCGATCTACAAACCGCTGGGGCGGCTCTCGGGGCTGCTGGCGCTGGCCCTGCTTGCCGGTGGTCTGATGGTGCTGGTGCTCGATCTGGGGCGCCCGGAGCGCCTGGTGGTCGCGCTCACCAACTACAATTTCAAATCGATCTTCGCCTGGAACATCTTCCTCTACACCGGTTTCATGGCGATCGTAATTACCTATCTGTGGAGCATGGCCGACCGCAAGGGCGACCCCTTCATTCGGCCGGTCGGCGTCTTTGCGCTGCTCTGGCGCCTGGCGTTGACCACCGGCACCGGCTCCATCTTCGGCTTCTTGGTGGCGCGCCAAGCCTATGACGCGGCGATCCTCGGGCCGATGTTCGTGGCCATGTCCTTTGCCTACGGGTTGGCGGTGTTCGTGCTGGTGCTGATGTTCGGCTTCGCCGAGGACCGGCGCCCGATCGGCGCGCGGATGCTGCGCCGGTTGAAGAACCTGCTGGCGGTGTTCGTCCTCGCGGTACTCTATTTCACCCTGGTCTATCACCTCACCAGTGCCTATGGTGCCAAGGATCAGGGGCTCGAGGGCTGGTTGCTGTTCGACGGCGGCGTTTACACAACGCTATTCTGGGTGGGCTGGATCCTGCTCGGCTCCTTGGTGCCGCTCGGCATCCTCTACCACCCGGTGCGTGGCGCCGAGGCGCCCTGGGTCGCCGCCGCCTGCGTGCTGGTGATCCTCGGTGGTCTGGCCGCGCTCGCGGTGGTGATCATCGCCAGTCAGGCCTATCCGTTGCAGCTCTTCCCCGGCAAGACCATCCTCGAGTCCGGTTTTCTCGACGGTGTCGGTGGTCAGCCGGCGCCCTATCACCCGACCCTGCCGGAGCTGCTGCTCGGGTTCGGTGGGGTGGGGCTGGCGTTACTGATCACCGCCGTCGGGGTGCGGGTGCTGCAGTTCCTCCCCGAGTCGCTCGCCGACGAGGTGTTGCCGATCGACGAGGAGACCATCGAGCAGCCGGTCGCCAAGGCCGCCTGACCCACCTCCGTCCGCGTCGTCGAACCGGCGACGCGGACCTGGATCCGCGATCCCGGATGTCATACCTCTATCTCGCCGCGCCGCAGAAGTCCTCGGGCAAGACCACGCTCGCCATCGGTCTGTGTCGCGCCCTGCGCGAGCGTGGCCTGGCGGTGCAGCCGTTCAAGAAGGGGCCCGATTACATCGACCCGCTGTGGCTGAGCCAGGCCGCCGGGCGCCTCTGTCTCAACCTCGACTTCAACACCATGGGCCGCGCCGAGATCCTCGCGGCCTTCGGGCGTGAGTGCGCCGGCGCCGACCTGGCACTGATCGAGGGCAACATGGGGCTGTTCGACGACACCGCGCTCGACGGTGCCAACAGCAACGCCGCGCTCGCCCGCACGCTCGACGCGCCGGTGGTGCTGGTGGTCAACTGTCAGGGCATGGGGCGCGGCATCGCGCCCCTGCTGCTCGGCTACCAGGCCTTCGACCCCGGGCTGCGGCTCGCCGGGGTGGTGCTCAACCGGGTCGGCTCGACGCGTCACGCCGCCGGGCTGGTGCGCGCCGTCGAGCACTACACCGACCTGCCGGTGCTCGGGGTGATCGAGCGCGATGCGGCGCTCGCTATCGACGAGCGTCATCTCGGGCTGATGCCGAGCATCGAGACGGCGAGCGCCGCGTCGACCATCGACACCCTGGCGCGACGGCTCGCCGAGCGGCTCGATCTCGATCAGCTGCTGACGCTCGCCGAGTCGGCCCCGGCGCCGCCCGCGCCCCCGCCCGAGCCGACGGTGGCGCCGCACGGCGCCGGGCTGCGCATCGGCATCGCCCGCGACGCGGTGTTCGGTTTCTACTACCCCGACGACCTGCGCGCGCTCGCCCGCGCCGGCGCCGAGCTGGTCCCTTTCAGTCCACTGGTCGATGCCGAACTGCCGGCGGTCGATGCGCTGTTCATCGGCGGCGGCTTCCCCGAGCTGCGGATGGCCGAGCTGGAGGCCAACCGTACGCTGCGCGTCCAGATCGCCGAGTTCGTCGCTGCGGGGCGGCCGGTCTATGCCGAGTGCGGCGGGCTGATGTATCTCTGCGCCGGGCTGCACTGGCGCGGCGAGCGTCGCGCCATGGTCGGGGCACTTGCCGCCGAGGTGATGATGCACCCGCGCCCGCAGGGGCGGGGGCTGGTGCGGTTGCGCGAGTGCGCCGACCATCCCTGGCCCGGTGGCGGGGCGGGGCGCGAGCTGGCCGCGCACGAGTTCCATCACTCGGCGCTGATCGCGCCCGATCCGGGCTGGCGCTACGGTTATGAGGTCATGCGTGGCGCCGGCATCGACGGCCGCCACGACGGCGTGATACAGCAACGGCTGCTCGCCTGCTACAGTCATCTGCGCGATGTCGGTGGTTGCGGCTGGACCGGGCGCTTCCTGCGACAGGTCGCCCGCAGTCTCGGTGGGCCCTAGCCCGTGAGGGGCTGCGGCGCGGTGTCAGGGAATACGACAGAGGAAGGGGACGAGATGTTCAGACTCACCACGGCGGCCGCCCGACAGGTGCTCGAGGCGGCCAGAGAGGGCGGGACCGAGGGGCTGGCGCTGCGGCTCGCCGCGTATCAGGGGCCCGATGGCGGCATCGACTATCGCATGGGTTTCGACGAGGTCGGCGAGGAGGATATTCGCTTTCAGACCGAGGGGATCGAGGTCTGCATGGCGCCCGAGTACGTGCCGCTGCTCGATGCGGTTACCATGGATTATGTCGAACTCGAACCGGGCCAGTTCCACTTCATCTTCCTCAACCCCAGGGATCCACACTATCGCCCCCCCACCGAGGACTGAGTACGCCGGTTTCAGCGGCGCTCGCGACGGCGGCGACTGTGAAAGGCGCTGATCTGGCGGACGATGCGCTCGAAGGGCAGGGCCTCGAGGGTGCCGAAGTGCGCTCGCGCCTCGACCAATAGGGCATGGACGTCACGGATCGTCCGGGGTGGGGCCTCGGGGTCCAGCGCGAAGGCGATGCCGCGCAGCCCACCGAGCTGCAGGTGCAGCCGCTGGGCATGTGACAGCCGGGTGTGCGCGCCAGGGGTGGCGAGGGCGAAGCGGGCGCGTTCGCGTAATAGCAGTCGCAAGGCGCGACAGCGTCGCCAGGGTGTCTCGGCGGTGCAATGGACCCCGGCGCGCTCGCCGATGCTGTAGCGCTCGGCGTGGCAGCAGTCGTGCGCGTTGAGCAGCGCCAGCTCGAAGGCGCAGTCGTGTGCTGGCTCGCGTGCCCCGTCCGGGTCTTGGTCCAAGACTCGGTCACTCCTGCCCGTGTGCCGGGTCGGTGAAGCGATGGATCTGGCGTCGGTCGCGCTTGGTGGGGCGCCCGCGCCGCGGTTGGGTCTCGCCGCGCTCGCGGCGTTCGTGCACCAGTGCCTGGCGGCGTAGCCGACTGGCCTCGTCCTCGCTATAGAGCCTGGCCGCCTCGGTTGCCCCGCGACGTTGGCGATCGATCGCGACGACCTCGATCTCCCAGATCAGGGCGCCCTTGTGGATTTCCAGTCGGGTGCCAGGACGGATGGTGCGCCCGGGCTTGGCGCGCTGCCCCTCGACATGGACCTTGCCGCCGTTGATTGCCTCGACGGCGAGTTGGCGAGTCTTGAAGAAGCGCGCCGCCCACAGCCATTTGTCGAGTCTTAGGCTCGATTGCGCCGATTCGGTTGCGTTGCTCATAGGTGCAGCAGCGGGTCGAGTTCGCCGCACACATCGAGTTCGGCCATGTCGTCATAGCCACCGATGTGGTGCTCGTCGATGAAGATCTGCGGCACCGTGTGGCGGCCACTGCGCTCGATCATGGCGCTGCGTTGTGCCGGATCGGCGTTGATGTCGATCTCCTCGTAGGCGACGCCCTTGCGTTCGAGCAGGCGTCGGGCACGGATGCAGTAGGGACAGATTCTGGTGGTGTAGAGGGTGACCTGGGGCATGGTTTCGCTCTGTCGGTGGACGGGTAGTAACATGTCGATCAGCGCAGCCTGCGGTTGAAATCGTGCCGGTCGACCGGAAAGGTTCAACACAGGAGCAAGGCGCGCGGCGCCCTGCCGCGGTCTCGTCGACTCGTCATCAGGATCATCATGTATCGTAACAACCCGCACCCTGTCCATCTCAAGGATTACCGCCCACCCGAGTTCCTGATCGATACCGTCGATCTGCGCTTCGAACTCGATGCCGACCGGACCCGGGTCGAGGCTCACCTGGCGCTGCGCCGCAATCCCGTCGCGACCCGGGGTGACGGTGGGCTGCGTCTCGACGGCGAACAACTCGAACTCGAGGCGGTGGCGATCGACGATCGGCCGCTGCCCCCGGCCGAGTATCGGGTCACGCCCGAGTCGCTGACCATCCACCGCGTCCCCGATCGCTTCACCCTCACCACCCGGGTGACGATCAGCCCGAGCCAGAACACCGCGCTCGAGGGGCTCTACCAGTCCGGTGACATGCTCTGCACCCAGTGCGAGGCCGAGGGCTTCCGGCGCATCACCTACTTCCTCGATCGCCCCGACGTGATGGCGCGTTTCACCACCACGCTGATCGCCGACGCCGAGCGTTATCCGGTGCTGCTGGCCAACGGTAATCCGGCCGCGCGCCGCACCCTCGATGATGGCCGCCAGCTGACGCGCTGGGTCGACCCCTTCCCCAAACCGAGCTATTTGTTCGCGCTGATCGCCGGCGACCTGAGCGCCATCGAGGACCGCTTCACCACCGCCTCCGGGCGCGAGGTGGTGCTGCGCATCTATGTCGAGCCGCACAATCTCGACAAGTGCGATCACGCGATGCGCTCGCTCAAGCAGGCGATGCGCTGGGACGAGGAGCGTTACGGGCGTGAGTACGATCTCGACATCTTCATGATCGTCGCCGTCAGCCACTTCAACATGGGTGCGATGGAGAACAAGGGGCTCAACGTCTTCAACGACAAGTACGTGCTCGCCCGCTCCGACACCGCCACCGACCAGGACTTCCAGGGCATCGAGGGGGTGATCGCCCACGAGTACTTCCACAACTGGACCGGTAACCGCATCACCTGTCGCGACTGGTTCCAGCTCAGCCTCAAGGAGGGCTTCACCGTCTATCGCGATCAGGAGTTCTCCGCCGACATGGGCTCGCGCGGGGTCAAGCGCATCGCCGACGTGCGTCTGCTGCGCGCCCATCAGTTCGCCGAGGACGCCAGCCCCATGGCGCACCCGGTACGTCCCGAGTCCTATATCGAGATCAACAACTTCTACACCACCACGGTCTACGAAAAGGGGGCCGAGCTGGTGCGGATGCAGGCCACGCTGCTCGGTCCCGAGCGCTTCCGTCGCGCCACCGATCTCTATTTCGAACGCCACGACGGTCAGGCGGTGACCACCGAGGACTTCGTACGCTGCATGGAAGCGGCCAGTGGCTGCGATCTCGGCCAGTTCCGTCGTTGGTACAGCCAGGCCGGCACCCCGGTGTTGGAGGTCGAGGGCGATTATGACGCCGCCTCGGCCACCTATCGGCTGCGGGTGCGCCAGCACACCCCGGCGACCCCGGGTCAGCCGGAGAAGGCGCCGCTGCACCTGCCCCTGGCACTGGCGCTGCTCGATGCCGAGGGACGCGAGCTGGCGCTGCGTCTCGACGGCGAGGCGGCGGCAGCGCCTGCCGGCACCCGGGTGCTGGAGCTGCGCGAGGCCGAGCAGTGCTTCACCTTCGTCGATATCGCCGAGCCGCCGGTGCCCTCGCTGCTGCGCGGATTCAGCGCCCCGGTGCGGCTGCGCTTCGATTACAGCGATGCCGAGCTGATGTTCCTGATGGCCCATGATGGCGACGGTTTCAGTCGCTGGGATGCCGCGCAGACGCTGATGCAGCGTCTGTTGCTGCGGCTGGTGGAGGATCCTGCCGCGGTGATCCCCGAGTCCTTCTTCGCCGCCTTCGCCCAAGCGCTCGACGATCGCACCGGCGATCCGGCGTTGCTCGCCGAGGTGCTGACCCTGCCCGCCGAGTCCTATCTCGGCGATCAGATGGCGGTGGTCGACGTCGACGGCATTCATCGTGCCCGCTGCGCCCTTGAGCAGGCCATCGGCGTGCGGTTGCGCGACCGGCTGCTGGCGGTCTACGCCGCGCATGACGACGCCGGCGCCTATCGCCTCACCCCCGAGGCGATCGGGGCTCGGGCGCTGAAAAACCGTGCCCTGGGCTATCTGCTCGCCGCCGGCGACGCCGAGGGGCTAGCGCGCTGCATCGCCCAGTTCGAGGCCGCGCGCAACATGACCGACTGCATCAGCGCGCTGCGCCTGCTGGTCGATCACGGCGGCGAGGCCGGGCTGGAGGCGTTGAGCCGCTTCCACACGCGCTGGTCGGGGGAGCCGCTGGTGCTCGACAAGTGGTTCAGCGTCCAGGCCACCAGTCCACGGCCCGATACCCTGGCGCGGGTCGAGCGGCTGATGCGCAATCCCGACTTCTCGCTGCGCAATCCCAACCGGGTGCGCAGCCTGATCGGTGCCTTCTGCAACGCCAACCCGGTGCGTTTCCACGCCGCCGACGGCAGCGGCTATCGCTTCCTCGCCGATCGCGTACTCGAACTCGACCCACTCAACCCCCAGGTTGCCGCGCGGCTGATGCGTGCCTTGGTGCACTGGCGGCGCTTCGATGCCGCTCGCCAGGCGCTGATGCGTGCCGAGATCGAGCGGGTGCTCGCCACCGAAGCGCTCTCGCGTGATCTCTACGAGGTCGCCTCGCGCGCGCTCGAGGACTGAGGGCGTCGCGCGCGCGCCGTCGTGGTGGGCGCGCGCCCCTTGTCAAAGCGACGCCGACCCACTACCGTGCTCGGCTTCCCATCGATCCACTCAGGAATCCACCATGTCCGATTATCCGCGTTGCCCTCGGTGTGAGAGCGAGAACACCTACTCCGACGGCATGCTCTACATCTGTCCCGATTGCGCCCACGAGTGGTCGATGCATGAGGAGGATGGCGCTGAGGAACAGGCCGAAGCAGGGGTACGCGATGCCAATGGCAACCTGCTCGCCGACGGCGATACCGTGGTGGTGATCAAGGACCTCAAGGTCAAGGGCAGCTCCTCGCCGCTCAAGGTCGGCACCAAGATCAAGAACATCCGGCTGGTCGACGGCGACCATGAGGTCGACTGCAAGACCGATCTCGGTAACCTGATGCTCAAGGCCTGCTATCTGCGCAAGGCCTGACCCCGACACCCTGCCGGCTGGCGCCACCGCTGGCGCGGCGGGCGCTACAGGTGTCGGGATAGGGCCGCTCGGATAACGGAAGCGTCATGTTCGGAATCGTCGACCGCTATGTCCTGCGCGAGGTGACCAAGGTCTTTCTGGCCATCGTGCTGACGCTGGCGTTGATCGTCGCCAGCATGCTTTTCCTGCGCACCCTCGAGGAGGTCAACGTCGGCGCGCTGAGCGTCGCCTTGGTGTTTCGCTTCCTCGGCTATCAACTGGTGCGTGATGCCTCCAGTCTGTTGCCGCCGGCCTTCTTCCTCGCCGCGCTGGTCACCCTCAGCCGCTTGGCGCGCGACAGCGAGCTGATCGCCATGCACGCCTGCGGGCTCGGTCCCGCACGCACCTATCGTGCGTTGTTGCTGCTCGCCGTCCCGGTCGCCGCGTTCACCGCCTGGTTCGCCCTAGTGCTCCAGCCCTGGGCGGCCACCGGCATCCAGGACATCCGCATGCAGCAAAAGGAGCAGGCGGCGCAGATCGCCGGGCTCCAACCCGGGCGCTTCTATGTCGAGCAGGGCGGCGAGGTGGTGGTCTACATCGGTGCCATGGATCGTCATCGCTCGCTCGGTGACGTCTTCCTGCTCGATCGGCGTGGCGGCACCAACCGCATGGTCGTCAGCGAGGGCGGTGTCCACCGACTCGACGAGGGCAGTGGCGATCATCTGGTGACCCTCACCAGCGGGCACCGCTTCGACGGTAATCCCGGTGGCGCCGCCTTCATGATCGGGGATTTCGACGCCTACGAGATCCGTATCCGCGCCAAGGAGCGTGCCGCGCGGGCGCGCAGCAAGCGCTCGACGGTGCCGACCTCGGAGCTGCGCATCGCCACCGACCTGGCCGATCGGGTCGAGTTCGAGCACCGCCTGGCCGCACCGCTGGCGATCTTCACCCTGGCGGTGCTGGCAATCCCGTTGGTGGCGGTCTCGCCGCGCCAGAGTTCGACCGGACGGCTGGCGCTCGCCTTTCTCGCCTATTTCAGCTTCTTCAACCTGCAACGGCTCGCCGAGGGCTGGCTCGAGAGTGGTCTCACCCCGCCGTGGCTGACCAGCCAGTGGTATCAGCTCCTGATCCTCGGCGTGGTCTATCTCGCACTGCTCCCCGACAGCCTGTGGGCGCGTCGGGTGTTGGGGCGCTGGCAGCGGGCGGATTAGCCTGCCCCTGACGATGGCGATCCTACCCTGGCAGCCGTTGCTCGCGGGCCTGATGCTGGGGCTGGCGATCGCCGCCCCGCCGGGGCCGGTGGGGTTGCTGTGCATGAGCCGTACCCTGGCGCATGGCGCGCGCCACGGCTTGGCAACGGGGCTGGGCGCGGCCCTGGCCGATGCCGGCTACGGCGTGTTGGTGGCCCTCGGTGCCACCGCCCTTGCCGATCTGCTCACCGCCCATGCCGCCGAGCTGCGCCTGATCGGTGGCTTCTTGCTGATGTTGCTGGGCGCGAGTCAACTGGCCTCGGCCGCCGCGGTGTGCGCAGGGGCACGAGCGGCCCCGCGACACGGCTCGGCATTGCTCTCGGCCCTGGCCCTGACCCTCACCAACCCGATGACCATCCTCGCCTTCGTCGTCGCCCTGGCCGCCTTCGGCCAGTCGGGTGCGGCCACGGGCGGTGGTGGGGCCTGGGCCCTGGTCGTCGGGGTGTTGCTCGGCTCGATGCTGTGGTGGTGCCTGCTGGTCGCGCTGGTGGTGTGGCTCGGGCGGCTGTTGTCCATGGCCGCCCAGCGCCGCATCCGCCAGCTCTCGGCGCTGGCGCTGATGGCGCTGGGCGGCGCGGTGCTGCTCGGTTGAGCGATGCTCAGGCGAGCAGCAGCTCGGTGTCGGCAACGGCGCCGAGTCGTCCCTCGCCCGCGCCCCAGAGGACGAAGTGCGAGGCGGCATCGATGCCGGCGGCGGCGACGTCGGGGTTGGCCGCGAGGTAGGCGGCGGTGTCGAACCAGGGACCGGGTTCGCGATTCTCGGCCGCGCCGTAGCACCAGTAGTGCTCGACGGCTGAGGAGAAGGCGCCGGCGGCGATGGCTGCGGCGACGTCGGGGTTGTCGACGAGGTAGTCTTCGGCGTTCCAGAGCGCGTGGGGGGCGCGCCCCTCGGCCATGCCCCAGCCGAGGAAGTGGGCCTCAGCGCTGCTGAGGCGACCGGTCGCGATGGCCGCGGCGACATCGGGGTTGTTGGCGAGGTAGAAGGTCGTGTCGAAGGTGGTGTCTGCCGCGAGGACGAGGTCTTGGGAGGGATTGCGTAGCACGTGGGCGATCCCCGAGGCGATCTGTCCCGTGGCAACGGCGGCGGCGATATCGGGGTTGCCGGCGAGGTAAGCGGCCTCGTCCCAGCCGGTGTTGGGCGCGCGGCCCTCGGCCGCGCCCCAGGTGAGGAAGTGGGCCTCGGCGGTGGCGATGATGCCGGCGGCGACGGCGGCGGCGACATCGGGGTTGGCGGCGAGATAGAAGTCGGCATCGAAGGTCGTGTCGATGCCGAGCCCGGGGTGGCGGGCGGCGGAGAAGGTCTGCACCAGGGTGAGTGCGCCATCGGCGGTGCTGACCAGCAGTTCGACATCGGCGCCGAGGGTGTCGGTGCCGCTCGCGCTAACCAGGGTGGCGGTACCATCGGCCGCGCGCGTCAGCGTCAGCTCGGTCATGCTGCCGGCGACCTGGGTGGTGTCGGCGCCGGAGCCACCGACGAGTCGGTCGTCACCGCGCCCGCCGATGAGGATGTCGGCGCCGGGACCGCCGTCGAGCCGGTCGTTGCCGCCATCGCCGAAGAGGCGGTCGTGCCCACCGGCCGAGCCGAGGGTGTCGTCGCCGCCGCCGCCGCGGATGATGTCGTCGTCGGGGCCGAAGAAGAGCACCTGGGCGCTGCCGTCGCCCTGGACGATGTCGACGTCCGGTCCAGTGTCGCCGTCGTCGCCGCGGAAGCTGCCGGGCCCGCGCACCACCAGGGTGCCGGCGCCGGCGACGACGATCTCGACCGGTCCCCGGGGGTTGCCCGCGGCATCGTAGAGCGCGTTGGTGTCGACCACCACCAGGGTCGGGCGCCCATCGGTGCTACTGCCGTCGCCGAGGTCGATGGTCAGGCGCAGCGGGGTGTCCCCCGTGTCCCCCTCGCTCGGCCACACCGGGGTGACCTGCACCACCTCGACGCCACCGCCGGCGGCGCGGGACTCCAACGCATCGATCAGCGCCGCGCGTCCGGCCGCCTCTTCGGGGTCGGTTGCGGCGTCGTCGCCGCCGGTGAGGGTCTCGAGCGCGGTGCGTTCGGTGCTCACCCGGCTGGTGGCGATCAGCCCGAGTGATTCGGGCTTGCTCACCTTCACGCCCCCGACCGGGATGTCGACCTCCGGGCTGCTCGGATCGACGTCGGTGCGCTCGCCAGGGGCGGTCGGGTCGCTGACCACCACCGCGACGTCCTCGCCGGTGCGACGGTCGGTGGTGGTGCCGGTGGTCACCGGGGCACCGTCGAGGGTGGTGTCAGTGAAGTCGTCGGTGGGGTTGAGTCCGGTGTCGATGCTACCGTCGTCGAGAATAGCGCTATCGTCACCGACGAAGATGTCGTCGTCTCCGTCGTTTGCTGATTCGGGCGCGCTGCCACCACCATCGCCACCGCTACCGCCTTCTGTAATATCTGTGACGATAATAGTGAGCCGTTGGGTGGCCGTGCCGTTCTTTCCATCATCGACCTTGATCTCGATCTCGTAGCGATTGTTAGCATCGCTGTCGCGGGGTGACTCGAAGTCCGGGGCGGTGACGAAACTCAGCCTCCCTGTGTCTGGGTCGATAGTTAAAAGATCCTGGTCGGCACCACCGCTGATGCGATAGCTCAATGCTTCAGGAGGATCATCAAGGTCAGTAGCGACGATTACGGTGATTGAGGTGGTATTCTCCTCGATTGAGTGTTTGGCATCTTTGCTGCCGCCATCACTGGTGATGATCGGAGCATGATTGTTCCAGAACAGCATCAAGTTGCCATCGTAGTTACCGACCAGGGCGTCGAGATCGCCGTCGGCGTCGATGTCGGCGAAGGTGGGTGAGGCCATATAGCCCGTCTCGTCCAGCCCGCCTGGGGCACTGGCGGCGCTGGCGAATGCCGGGGTGTTGACGCTGCCGGTGTTCTCCAACAGCCAGATCCCACTGTAGGCGGTGCCGGCGAACAGATCGAGCTTGCCATCGCCGTCGATGTCGGCGAACTCGATCCTGGGGGATTGGAACGTGGTGACGTCGAGGCCGAACGGCGATTGGGATGGATCGGCAAACTCGGGTCGGGTGGCGGTGCCGGTGTTGTGGAAGTACATGAGGTCGCCTGACCCGTTGACCCCGAGGGCATCGACGAGACCGTCGCCATCGAGATCGGCAAAGGCGGAATCATACAGTCTGCTGTCGTGATCGAGTCCGAAGGCGGCCGTTTGCGCGTTGCCGAAGGTGGCGCTGGACGCCGTGCCGGTGTTCTCGAAGAACAGGAGGTCGCCTGTGCTGTTCCCAACGACGAGATCGAGGTCGCCATCGCCGTCGAGGTCGACCAGGCTCAGGCTGGGGTGGTAGCCGACATCGCCCAGGTCGAACGGGTTGGTGACCGCTGTGGC
>NZ_JAAXKX010000029.1 GCF_012276755.1 Marichromatium bheemlicum
CCCCCCCTTTTTCAAAGGGGGGAACCCCAGAAAAGGAGAGAATCCAGAATTCCTGAAAGGGGGAACCCCAGAAAGGAGCGGGTCCTGAGTCCCTGGAAGGGGAGGGCCCTGAAAGGGAAGGATCCGGAATCGCTGATAAGGGGGAGGGCCTCGGAAAGGGGAGCTAGGATGATGGGGCGAGCCCAGTCGCACGAGTCCCCCCTTTTGGAACCAGTCGCACGAGTCCCCCCCTTTTGGAACCAGTCGCACGAGTCCCCCCTTTTGGAACCAGTCGCACGAGTCCCCCACTTTTGGAACCAGTCGCACGAGTCCCCCCCCTTTTTGGAATCAGTCGCACGAGTCCCCCCTTTGGAAAAGGGGGGATAGGGGGGATTGGAGAACGGGGGGATTTAAAGGAGGGAGTCGGTGCGTTCAGCGCTGCTGATTCTGACGCCGACCTTGGCCGTTGCCGCCGACCAGCGCCTCGAGTGCGGGCAGGTCGAGCAGTTCGATGTGCTTGCGGTCGACGCGCATCAGACCATCGTCCTGGAAGCGGGTGAACAGCCGGCTGACGGTCTCCACCGCGAGTCCGAGATAGTTGCCGATCTCGTGGCGCGACATGCTGAGATAGAAGTCGGAGGGGGAGAGCCCGCGTTTGTGCAGCCGCTGCGAGAGGCTGAGCAGGAAGGCGGCGAGGCGCTCCTCGGCGTTCTTCTTGCCGAGCAGCAACAGCATATCGGTGTCGTGGCCGATCTCCTTGCTCAGCAGCCGGTACATCTGGTGCTGCAGGCTGGGGATGGCGCTGGTGAGTTCCTCGAGCCGCTGGAAGGGGATCTCGCAGATCGCTGAGGTCTCGAGCACCTTGGCCGAGCAGGCGTGCTGATCCTTGTCGATGGCGTCGAGGCCGATGATCTCGCCAGGCAGATGGAAGCCGAGCACCTGTTCGCCGCCCTCGGGGCTGGGCGCGAAGGTCTTCACCGAACCGGTCTTGACCACGTAGAGCGAACGAAAGCGGTCACCGTCGCGAAACAGGAAGTCGCCCCGGTGGAGTGGACGGGTACGCTTGACGATCTCGTCGAGCCGCTCGATGTCCTCCGAGGTCAGCCCCATGGGCAGACACAGGGACGAGAGTGTGCAATTCTTGCATGCGACTCGAATCGTCTCTAAAGACACCACTTTTCGCTGGCTCACGACAACACACCTTTCCGCCGACACACCCGGAATGAGTGGTCGTGTTGATCTGGATCAAATATCCTCTTTTTAACCGGAACCACCCAGGATTACAAGCCGGTTAAGCCCTCGGCGTACCCGTAACGGCGACGGAGGAGCCACAAAAAAGCCGCGCCAATGCTGGCGCGGCCCGTTGTCGACGCGGCGCCCGCGCGGGCGCCGGCGTGATGCTTATTTGGAGCTGCTCTCGGCCGGTGCGGCGGGTGCTGCCGGGGGCGCGCCGTAGGGCGCGTAGGGGACGCCGCCGTGGTAGGGGGCGCCATAGCCGTAGGGCATGCCATAGCCATAGGGGGCGCCGTAGCCATAGGGGCCATGGCCGTAGTAGGGGTAGTCGTAGCCATAGCCGTAGCCACGACCCCAGCCGCGCCCGCGGCCCCAGCCACGTCCGCCGCCACTCATGTTCATGTTGAAGTCGCCCCAGCCGTCTCCAAACATGTCGTTGAACCAGTCACCCCAGCCGGAGCCGTAGCCCGGGCCGTAGCCTCCGTAGCCCGGGCCGTAGCCCCCCCAGCCGGGGCCGCCCCACCATGCCTGGGCGGTGTTCATCGAGAAGGCAGCGGTACCGGTGATGGCGGCGATACCGATCACTTTCGCAAGCTTATGCATATTGCCACTCCTGACGATTGAAATGCTTCAGCCGTTGTGGTCCGCCCGCCTGGACGGCGGGGTGCGTCGGTCTGCGAGACGAGGCGCAAGCGGAATATACGCGGCGCGCTCGGCTTTGTGAAGTTGAGGGGTTTTCTGGCTGTGTACGACGGTGTGCGGGGGCGGGTGGTGCGGCTCGGATTGAGCCGAGGGCGCGATTTTGGTAGTTTGTCCGGGCATTCGGGCGACCGCCCTCGACTCCCTCCTGCTTCCATATGACAAAGTATATTTTCATCACCGGCGGTGTCGTCTCATCGCTGGGAAAAGGCATTTCCTCGGCATCGCTCGGCGCACTCCTCGAGGCGCGTGGCCTGAAGGTCACGATGATCAAGCTCGACCCCTACATCAACGTCGATCCGGGCACCATGAGCCCGTTTCAGCACGGTGAGGTCTATGTGACCGACGATGGGGCCGAAACCGATCTTGATCTCGGCCATTACGAGCGTTTTCTGCGTACCCGCATGGGGCGCAACAACAACTTCACCACCGGCCAGATCTACGAGAGCGTGCTGCGCAAGGAGCGCCGCGGCGAATATCTGGGCCGCACCGTGCAGGTCATCCCGCACATCACCGACGAGATCAAGAAGAGCATCCGGCTCGGCGCCGAGGGTGCCGATATCGCGATGGTCGAGATCGGCGGCACCGTGGGCGACATCGAGTCGCTGCCCTTCCTCGAGGCGATCCGGCAGATGCGCGTCGAGGAGGGACGCGAGAACGCGCTGTTCATGCATCTGACCCTGGTGCCCTACATCCGCACCGCCGGCGAGATCAAGACCAAGCCGACCCAGCACTCGGTCAAGGAGTTGCGCTCGATCGGCATCCAGCCCGACATCCTGCTGTGTCGCGCCGAGCACCTGTTGCCCGAGGACGAGCGGCGCAAGATCGCGCTGTTCACCAACGTCGACGTGGCGGCGGTGATCTCGGCGGTGGACGCCGACAACATTTACCGTATCCCGCGTCTGCTCCACGCCCAGGAGCTCGATGCCCTGGTGGTGCGTCAGTTCCAGCTCGACGTGCCCGAGGCCGACCTCGGTGAGTGGGATCGGGTGCTCGACGGCTTCGATCACCCCAAGCACGCGGTGCGCATCGGCATGGTCGGCAAGTACATGGACCTGACCGAGGCCTACAAGTCGCTCTCCGAGTCGCTGGCGCACGCCGGGGTCCATACCTCGACCAAGGTCGAGATCGTCTATGTCGACTCCGAGCGCGTCGAGCGTGAGGGCACCGAGTGTCTCGAGGGGCTCGACGCCATCCTGGTGCCAGGCGGCTTCGGCGAGCGCGGCGTCGAGGGCAAGATCGCCACGGTGCGCTATGCCCGCGAGAACCGCGTGCCCTATCTCGGCATCTGTCTCGGCATGCAGGTGGCAGTGATCGAGTACGCCCGCGACCTGGTCGGGCTCGAGGGGGCGCACAGCACCGAATTCGATCCCAAGACCCAGCACCCGGTGATCGGTTTGATCACCGAGTGGCGTGACGATCAGGGTCGGGTCGAGACCCGCGAGGCCGACGGCGATCTTGGTGGCACCATGCGCCTGGGTGGCCAGAACTGCCGGCTCGAGCCGGGCAGCCTGGCGCGCAGTGTCTACGGCAAGGCGCAGGTGCGTGAGCGCCATCGTCACCGCTACGAGTTCAACAACCGCTACCTCAACCAGATGAAGGATGCGGGGATGCGTTTCTCCGGCTGGTCGCTTGACAACCGGTTGGTCGAGATCGTTGAGATCCCCGATCACCCCTGGTTCATCGCCTGCCAGTTCCACCCCGAGTTCACCTCGACCCCGCGTGACGGCCACCCACTGTTCCGTGGCTTCGTCGAGGCGGCGCTCAAGCAGCGCCAGCTCACCGGCGGGCAGGAGGACTGATGCGCCTGGCGCACTTCGAGGTCGGGCTCGACCGGCCGCTGTTTCTCATCGCCGGCCCCTGCGTGATCGAGAGCGCGGGGCTGGCCGAGGAGACGGCCGGGCGGCTCAAGGAGATCACCGACGCGCTCGGTATCCCCTTCATCTACAAGTCCTCGTTCGACAAGGCCAATCGCTCCTCGCTCGGCAGCTTCCGTGGCCCCGGCATCGAGCGTGGCCTGCAGATCCTCGAAGCGGTGCGCCAGCGTATCGGTGTGGCGGTGCTTACCGACGTGCACGAGGACACCCCGCTCGACGAGGTCGCGGCGGTGGTCGATGTGCTCCAGACCCCCGCCTTCCTCTGCCGTCAGACCAACTTCATCCGCGCCGTGGCCGCGCAGGGCAAGCCGGTCAATCTCAAGAAGGGGCAGTTCCTCGCCCCCTGGGACATGAAGCACGTGGTCGACAAGGCTCGTGACACCGGCAACCAGCAGATCATGGTCTGCGAGCGCGGCGCCTCCTTCGGCTACAACAACCTGGTCTCGGACATGCGCGCGCTGGCGGTGATGCGTGAGACCGGGTGCCCGGTGGTGTTCGATGCCACCCACTCGGTGCAGTTACCCGGCGGCCAGGGCACGAGTTCGGGCGGCCAGCGCGAGTTCGTGCCGGTGCTGGCGCGCGCGGCGGTCGCCGCCGGTGTCTCCGGGCTGTTCATGGAGACCCACCCGAGCCCTGATCAGGCGCTCAGCGACGGCCCCAACGCCTGGCCTCTGGGACAGATGCAGGCGCTGCTCGAGACCCTGGTCGAACTCGATCGCACGGTCAAGGGTCGCGGTCTGATCGAGGCTGGCGGCGGCGCGTCGGGCTGAGGCGCGGGTCGGGTGCGTGCTTCCCCTTTGCGCCCCGACACCCCAGAATTCATCATCGATCCTAATTTCTGAGGAGAATCGAAGCATGTCCGAAATCGTCGATGTCCGTGCCCGCGAGGTGCTGGACTCTCGGGGCAACCCGACCGTCGAGGCCGATGTGATCACCGCCGATGGCGCCATCGGTCGCGCCATCGTGCCCTCGGGTGCCTCCACCGGCTCGCGCGAGGCGTTGGAGCTGCGTGACGGCGATGCCGGCCGCTTCGGCGGCAAGGGTGTGCGCACCGCGGTGGCCAATATCCAGGGCGAGCTGCGCGAGGCCGTGGTCGGGATGGATGTGCTCGATCAGCAGGCGCTCGACCGCCGTATGCTCGAGCTCGACGGCACCGACAACAAGGGCCGGCTCGGCGCCAACGCCCTGCTCGGGGTGTCGCTGGCCAACGCCCACGCCGCCGCGCAGGAGAAGGCGGTGGCGCTGTTCCGCTCGATCTCGAGCGGCCCCTACCGGCTGCCGGTGCCGATGATGAACATCATCAACGGCGGTGAACACGCCGACAACAGCGTCGACTTCCAGGAATTCATGATCATGCCGGTGGGTGCCTCGAGCATCCGCGAGGCGGTGCGCTACGGCGCCGAGGTCTTCCACGCGCTCAAGTCGGTGCTGCACGCCCGTGGTCTGGCCACCAGCGTTGGTGACGAGGGCGGCTTCGCCCCCGACCTGGCCTCCAACGAGGCGGCCATCGAGGTCATCCTCGAGGCGATCGAGAAGGCCGGCTACAAGGCCGGTGAGGACATCTTCCTGGCGCTCGACGTCGCCGCTTCCGAGTTCTACGAGGACGGCCAGTACCACCTCAAGGGCGAGGGGCGCACCCTCGACGCCGAGGGCATGGTCGACCTGCTCGAGTCTTGGGTCGATCGCTACCCGATCCTCAGCATCGAGGACGGCCTGGCCGAGGGCGACTGGGACGGTTGGAAGACGCTCACCGAGCGGCTCGGCGCGCGGGTGCAGATCGTCGGCGACGACCTCTTCGTCACCAACACCAAGATTCTGCGCGAGGGCATCGACAAGGGCATCGCCAACTCGATCCTGATCAAGGTCAACCAGATCGGTACCCTCACCGAGACCATGGAGGCGATCGCCATGGCGCACGATGCCGGTTACACCGCGGTGGTCTCGCACCGCTCCGGCGAGACCGAGGACACCACCATCGCCGACCTGGTGGTTGCCGCCGGTACCGGTCAGATCAAGACCGGCTCGCTGTCGCGCTCCGATCGCATCGCCAAGTACAACCAGCTGATGCGCATCGAGGACCAGCTCGGCGACGAGGCCGTCTACGCCGGTCGCGACGCCTTCAAGTGGCTGTGAGCGACGGCCACGGCCGCCGTTGAGCCCGCCCTGGGCCGACCTCCTCGAGCACCCTGCCGATGCGTCCGTTGATGGTATTGCTGGTGTTCGTGCTACTGGCGCTCCAGTACCGGCTGTGGGTCGGTGAGGGGAGCCAGGCCGAACTCGCCGCGCTGCGTCAGGAGATCGCCGCGCAGCGCGGCGAGCTCGAGCGCCTCGGGGTGCGCAACGCCAAGTTGCGCGCCGAGGTCGTCGATCTCGGTAGCGGGCTCGAGGCGCTCGAAGAGCGCGCCCGCGCCGAACTCGGCATGATCAAGCCCGGGGAGACCTTCCTGCAGGTGATCGAACCTCGCCCCTCCGAGGAGCCCCCGCATTGACTGCCACACCCGCCTTCTGGGCGGTGATCCCCGCCGCCGGCGTCGGCCGGCGCATGGGGAGCGCCATCCCCAAGCAGTATCTCGATCTCGCCGGTCAGACGGTGATCGAACACACCCTCGAGTGCTTCGTCGACCACCCGGCCATCGCCGGTGTGGTGGTCGCCGTCGATCCCGCCGACCCCTATTGGCCCGAGACCCGTCACGCCACCCATGCCCAGGTGATCCGTGCCCCGGGTGGCGCCGAGCGCTGCAACTCGGTGCTCAACGGGCTCGAGGCGTTGAGCGCGCATGCGACCGACGACGACTGGGTGCTGGTGCACGATGCCGCGCGTCCCTGTCTGCGTCGCACGGATCTCGACGCCATGCTCGAGGGGCTGGCCGATGACCCGGTCGGCGGTATCCTCGCGGTGCAGGTGCGCGACACCATGAAGCGCGCCGGCGCCGAGGGTCGGATCGAGACCACCGTCGAGCGCAGCGCCCTGTGGCACGCCTTCACCCCGCAGATGTTCCGCCTCGGGACGCTGCGTCAGGCGCTGCGCCAGGCGCTCGCCGAGGGCGCGCTGGTCACCGACGAGGCCTCGGCGATCGAGCGGCTGGGGCTGGCCCCGCGGTTGCTTGAGGGGCAATCGGATAACCTCAAGATCACCCGTCCCGAGGACCTGGCACTGGCCCGTTTCCATCTGCAGCAGCAGGGCCGGATCGACTGATCCTGCGCTGTCTCCGGGGTGCCGGATGCGCCCCGGTTTCCTTCAACCTGCCTTCGGAGAATGCGCTCCATGTTGATTGGTCAGGGCTTCGACGCCCATCGTTTCGCCCCTGGTTGCCGGCTGGTGCTCGGCGGTGTGGAGATCCCGTACGAGCTGGGGCTGACCGCCCATTCCGACGGCGACGTGCTGATCCATGCGCTGTGCGACGCCCTGCTCGGCGCCGCCGGGCTCGGCGACATCGGCCGTCACTTCCCCGACAACGATCAGGCCTATGCCGGGATCGACAGCCGCATCCTGCTGCGTCGGGTGATCGCCAGCCTGCATGAGCGCGGTCTGCGGGTGCACAATGCCGACATGACGCTGATCGCCCAGCAGCCCAAGCTCGCGCCTCATATCGACACCATGCGTGAGGTGCTCGCCGGGGACCTGCAGTGCGACCTGGCGCGGGTCAACGTCAAGGCCACCACCATGGAACAGATGGGCTTCACCGGGCGCGGCGAGGGCATTGCCGCCTCGGCCTCGGTGCTGTTGGTCGAATGAACCAGCCGCCGCTGCCTGAGTGCACCCCCTTCGCGCGCCTGCCGCGCGCCTATGGCGCGCCGCTCGGGCGCGGCCGGCTGCGGGTCGAGCCAGAGGACTTCCAGGTCGAGGAACAGCTCGCCTTCGAACCCGACGACGACGGCGAGCACTTGCTGCTGTGGGTGCGCAAGCGTGAGGCCAACACCGAGTGGGCGGCGCGGCGGCTGGCCGCCTGCGCCGGGGTGGCGGTCTCGGCGGTCGGCTATGCCGGGCTCAAGGACCGTCACGCGGTCACCTGGCAGTGGTTCTCGCTGCCGCGCCCGCGCGACGGCGTGCCCGACTGGTCGGTGCTTGCCGCCGACGGCATCGAGGTGCTGGAGGTCCACGCCCATCGACGCAAGCTGCGGCGTGGTGCGTTGATCGGCAATCGCTTCCGTATCCTGGTGCGCGACCTCGCTCCCGCCCCCGAGGCCCTGGCCGAGCGGGTCGCGGCGATTGGTGCGCGCGGCGTGCCCAATTATTTCGGCGAACAGCGCTTCGGGCGCGATGGCGGTAATCTCGTCCAGGCCCATGCGCTGTTTAGCGGGGCGCCGGTGCCGCGGGTGTCGCGCCATGTGCGCGGTCTGTGGCTGTCGGCGGCGCGTTCGCAGCTGTTCAACACCGTGCTCGCTGGGCGGGTGGCTGAAGACTGTTGGGATCGACCGCTCGCCGGGGATCGCATGCAGCTCGACGGTTGCAACTCGCACTTCGCTGTCGAGAGCGTTGACGAGCCGCTGCTGGCGCGCTGCGCCCGGCTCGATGTGCACCCCACCGGCCCGCTGTGGGGCGAGGGCGCGCCGCCGACTCAGGACACGGTGCTGGCGCGCGAGCAGGCGGTGGCGGCGGCCTTCCCCGGCTGGCCCGAGGGCCTGGCCGCTGCGGGGCTGGTGCAGGAGCGGCGCGCGTTGCGTCTGCCGGTGTTCGACCTCGTCGCCGAGATCGTTGACGACGGGGTGCGCTTGACCTTCGAGTTGCCCGCCGGGGCCTATGCCACGGCGCTGCTGCGTGAGTTGATCGAGGACTGGAACACGGCGTCCTAGCCGCGGGTCGCTGTCCCGCGCGCGGCTGGACGGGCGCGCGGCGGCGGTGATACGGTCGCGTTCATTCCGCTCTCGATACCCTGGTTCTCCGGACCCGCCTGCCATGCATATCGTCGACGGAGTCCTCGCCATGCCGGTCTTGCTCGGCTCGGCCGGTCTTGCACTGGTCGGGGTCGGTCTCGGGCTGCGTGGCCTCGACGAGACCACCATCGCCCGCACCGGGCTGCTCACCGCCGCCTTCTTCTCGATCTCGTTGCTCCACATCCCGCTGGGGCCGACTAGCACGCACCTGTTGCTGACCGGATTGATGGGGCTGCTGCTCGGTTGGGCGGTGTTCCCGGCGATCTGTGTCGCTCTGTTGCTCCAGGCGCTGTTGTTCGGCTACGGCGGGTTGACCGTGCTCGGGGCCAATACCCTCAATCTGGCCCTGCCGGCGTTGCTCGTCGGGCTCGGCGGTCGCGCATTGTTGGCGCGGTTGCCGCGTGCGGCCTCATCCTGGGCGTTGCTGTCGCTCGGCGCCGCGGTCGGCGCCCTGGCCTTCATCGGCTCGGCGTTGCTGGTGGCCGGCGCGCTGGCGGCCAGCGGCGAGGGGTTCTGGGCGGCGGCGCGTCTGGCGCTGCTCGCGCAGTTGCCAGTGGCGGTGCTCGAGGCGGTGGTGACGGCCGCCGCGCTGCGACTGCTGTGGACGGTCCGTCCGGAGCTGCTGGTCGCGCCCGCGTCCGCCGTCTAGGGCGAGACAATGAACGACTGCGGCGCCGTTGTGTGCTGGCCCGATGCCCGCATCCGGCTGTGCTGCACCCTGGCCTTCGCGGTGTTGGTGGTGGGGTTGGAGCGCTGGTCGGCGCTGCTCGTCGCCCTGCTCAGTGGGGGCTTGCTGGTGGCGTGGGCGGGGGTTGCGGTGCGGCGTCTGTTGCGTCTGCTGCTGCTCTTCGAGGGGGGGCTGCTGCTCACCCTGGCGCTGCTGCCTTTCACCGTGCCGGGAAAGGTGCTGTGGCAGGGTGGTGCGATCACCCTCACCGAGCAGGGGGCGCTTCTCACTGGGATGATCGCGGTGCGTGCGACGGCGGTGGCGCTGGTCTCGCTGGCGTTGCTCTCGGGGCTGGGGGTGAGCCGCTTCGCGGCGGCGCTGCGGGCGCTACGGGTTCCGCTGGCGCTGGTCGAGCTGGTGTTGCTCAGCGCGCGTTATCTCGACGTGCTCGAGCGTGAGCAGAGGCGTCTGCGCGTGGCGATGCGGGCGCGAGCCTTCCGTCCCCGCACCGATTTTCATACCCTGAGCAGCTATGGTTTTCTGATCGGGATGATCCTGGTGCGCGCACTCGAGCGCGCCGAACGGGTGAGTGCGGCGATGCGCTGTCGGGGGTATGCGGGGCGCATGCCTCTGCCCGAGTTGGCGCCGTTGCGGGCTGCCGATCTCGGGTTCGCGATCGGGTTCGCGCTGTTGCTCGGCGCGCTGGTGGTGTTGGGACATGGTTGAACGCAGCGCAGGACGTGAATACCGCCCGGCCCGTGCCGAGCTGGTCGACGGTGAGGGCGGGGTGGTGTTGCGCCTCGCCGGTGACTGGCGGCTGGGGGCGGCGCTTCCGGCCGCCGATGCGCTGCTGGCGCAACTGCGAGGGATGAGCGCGGTGCGGCGTCTGGGTTTCGACAGTGTCGAGTTGGGGGCGTGGGACTCGAGTCTGCCGAGCCTGTTGCTGGCGGTGCGCGCCCATTGCCGGGCGCAAGGCATCGAGGTGGTGGGGGCGGGCTTGCCCGAGGGGGCTGAGACGCTGCTCCGGCTCGCCGAGGCGGTGCCGATGCAGTCGCCGCGTGTTGCTGCGCCGCGGCCTCGGGGGCTGGCGCGGCTCGGTGAACGGGTGATCGCGGTCGCTGGCGCTGCCGCAGCGCTCTTCGCCTTCGTCGGTGAGGTGGTGCTGGCGCTGGGGCGGTTGGTGCGGGGGCGGGCGCGTTTGCGTTACGCCGATTTCTGGTTGATCGTGCAGCAAGTCGGCGCCGAAGCGCTACCGATCGTCAGCCTGGTGAGCTTCTTGGTGGGGCTGATCCTCGGTTATATCGGTGATCAGCAGCTGGCGCGCTTCGGCGCGCGCATCTATGTCGCCGACCTGGTGGGACTGGCGGTGGTGATGCAGATCGGCGCCTTGGTCACCGCCATCGTGCTCGCCGGGCGCACCGGCGCGGCCTTCGCCGCCCAGCTCGGCAGCATGCAGGCCAACGAAGAGATCGACGCGCTGCGCACCCTCGGCATCGACCCGGTCGAGTTCTTGGTGCTGCCCCGGCTGCTCGCGCTGATCGCGATGACCCCGCTGCTGGCGCTCTATGCCGATCTCATGGGGATCCTCGGCGGGGCCTTCGCCGCCGCTGTGGTCGGTGGCATCAACCCCACCGAGTACGCGGTGCAGACCATCGACGCGGTGGGTTGGAACCACTTCGTCCAGGGGTTGATCAGCGCCGCGGTCTATGGCGCGGTGGTCGCCGTCTCCGGTTGTCTGCGCGGGATGCAGAGCGGGCGCGATGCGGCGGCGGTGGGCGCCACCACCACCTCGGCGGTGGTCACCGCGATCCTCCACATCGTCATCGCCGCAGCGGTGCTGACGGTGCTGTTCGACGCGGTGGGGCTGTGAGCGAGGCGGCACAGATCCGTCTCGAGCGGTTGAGCGTCGGCTATGGCGGGCGTGCGGTGCAGCGTGATCTGGACCTGGAGATCCGGCGCGGCGACATCTTCGTGATCATGGGTGGCAGCGGCTGCGGCAAGAGCACGCTGATGCGCGCTATGACCGGACTGCTGGCGCCGCTGGCTGGGCGTATCCTGTTCGACGGCGAGTCGTTCTGGGAGGCCTCGCCGGCGGCGCGCGCGCGTCGTATCCGCCGTCACGGGGTGATGTACCAGGGCGGGGCGCTGTGGAGTTCGATGACGCTGGAGGAGAATGTGGCCTTGCCGTTGCAGCAGTACACCGATCTTGGGCCGCGCCAGGTCCGCGAGCTGGTCGATTACAAGCTCGCGCTGGTCGGGCTGGGCGGGTGCGGGGCGCTCTATCCGGCCGAGATCAGCGGTGGCATGCGCAAGCGCGCCGGGGTGGCGCGGGCGATGGCGCTCGACCCCGAGGTGCTGTTCTTCGACGAGCCCTCGGCCGGGCTCGATCCGCTCAGTGCGCGGCTGCTCGACGAGCTGATCGTCGAGCTCAAGCACAGTCTCGGCGCCACCATGGTGGTGATCACCCATGATCTGGCGAGCATCTTCGCCATCGCCGACGAGGCGGTCTTCCTCGATGCCGAGCGCGGCACCATGCTCACCACCGGCGATCCGCGCTGGTTGCGCGAGCATGCCGATGATGCGCGGGTGCGCGCCTTCTTGCGCCGGGGGGCGGCATGAGCCGTCGTGCCAGTCCCACCCTGATCGGTGCCTTCGTGCTCGGCGCGCTGGCGCTGTTCGTGCTCGCGCTGATCCTGTTCGGCGGTGGCGCGCTGTTTCGTGACCGGGTGGCCTTGCTGACCTATTTCCCTGGTTCGGTGCAGGGATTGTCGGCTGGCGCCGAGGTGCAGTTTCAGGGGGTGACGGTGGGACAGGTGACCGCCGTCGAGCTGGATTTCTCGCCGACCGATGACGCAGTGCGCATCCCCGTGCACTACGAGGTCTGGCCCGAGCGGGTGCGGATCAGCCAGGGCACCGAACCACGCGATGCGCGGGCGGTGTTGCGTGACCTGGTGGCGCGCCGTGGGCTGTACGCCCGGCTCGAGTCGCTGAGCTTCGTCACCGGTCAATACGTGATCGCGCTCAACCTCGACCCGACACTGAATGCCGTCGCCGACCCCGATGTCGCGCCCGAGGATGAGGATGTGGTAGTGGTCCCGGCCTTGCCGGCGGTGCGCGACCAACTCGGCGAGATGCTGGGGAACCTGCGCCTCGATGCCCTGGTCGATGAAGCGACCGGGGCGTTGCGCGGTCTCGGCACCCTGCTCGACTCGGAAGAGGCCGGCGCGCTGGTGAGCAACCTCGACGCCACCCTGACCGAGATCCGCACCCTGGCGCAGACCTTGGAGCGACAGGTCGACCCCCTGGTGGGGCGCCTCGATCGCACCCTCGGGGTCTATGAGCGGTTGGCGCGGCGTGTCGATGCCGAGGTGGTGCCAGTGGCGCTCCGACTCGGTGAGACCAGTACGGCATTGACGCAGTTGGCCACGACGCTCGAGGCCCAGGTCGATCCGGTGGCCGGGGCGGCGATCACGACCCTGGCGCAGGCCGGGCGGACATTGCGCGATTTCGACGGTCTGATCGCCGACGGGCGCGCCACTCGGCATCAACTCGATCGCGCCCTCGCCGAGCTGACGCGCTCGGCGCGGGCGCTGCGTGGGCTGGCCGACTACCTGCAGCGCCACCCCGAGGCGCTGCTGCGAGGCAAGTAGCGAGCAGGCTCGATCGTGGGCGATGGCTGGCGGTGTTGGTGTGGCGCCGGCCTGGTTTGTATATAAGTTTTTTCTAATGTTTTGGCGGTCGCGACGGAGGGGGCTGTCATGGTTGAGACCCGAGTCAAGATGGATGGACGACGTCGGGCTCGCCCGATCCTGATCTGGACCGTGCTGGCGGTGTTGGTTGCGGTGCCGGCCACATGGTTCGCGGTGCGTGGACTGCTCACCGGGATTGCCCCCGATGCGCGCTGGATCAGTGCCGATCCCGGTTGTGATCTCGCCACGCGGGCGTGTGACCTGGCACTGCCTGGTGGTGGTGCGGTGCGGCTGGCGGTTACGCCTCACGACCCGATCCCCTTGATCACGCCGCTACGCCTGCAGGTCGCCGTCACCGAGCGTGAGGTCGAGAGCGTTGCGGTCGACTTCGCCGGTGTCGATATGGAGATGGGCTACAACCGCATCACCCTCGATCCGCTCGGTGCGGGACGCTTCGCCGGTAAGGGGATGCTCCCGGTCTGCGCGCGTACCCTGATGCGCTGGGAGGCACGGGTCTTACTCGAGACCCCGGACGGCCTGCTGGTCGCCCCCTTCCGCTTCGAGACCCGGCGTTAGCCGCCAGCCGCCAGCCGCCAGCCGCCAGCCGCCAGCCGCCAGCCGCCAGCCGCCAGCATGGATTGAACCGCAAAGGCGCGAAGGGCGCAAAGCAAGCGAACGGTCTGCAGATCCGTAGACCGGGCAAGGCGCAGTCTCCCCGACTGGAGACTGGAAGCTGATCGCTGGAAGCTGGTTTGAACCGCAAAGGCGCGAAGGGTGCAAAGCAAGCGAACGGTCTGCAGATCCGCAGACCGGGCAAGGCGCAGTCTCCCCGACTGGAGGCTGGAAGCTGATCGCTGGAAGCTGGTTCGAACCGCAAAGGCGCGAAGGGCGCAAAGCAAGCGAACGGTCTGCAGATCCGTAGACCGGGCAAGGCGCAGTCTCCCCGACTGGAGACTGGAAGCTGATCGCTGGAAGCTGGTTTGAACCGCAAAGGCGCGAAGGGCGCAAAGCAAGCGAACGGTCTGCAGATCCGTAGACCGGGCAAGGCGCAGTCTCCCCGACTGGAGGCTGGAAGCTGGTTCGAACCGCAAAGGCGCGAAGGGCGCAAAGCAAGCGACCAACCTTCAGCAAGCAGCCTCCAGTGTCGGTTTGCGGTCAACTGCGGCGGCACAAGACAATCCAGCCTCCTTCCTGGAGGCTGGCAACTGGAGGTTCTTCTTCTCTTCGCGCCCTTGGCGTCTTTGCGGTTCCATTGTCCTGGTAGCTGGTAGCTGGTAGCTGGGAACCAAAAAAAGGAACGCCGCCCGACCCGGCTGGGTGCGAACGGCGTAAGGGAGAACTCGGGGACCTGGGCGATCAGGTCCGGGCGGCCCGTCACGTCCCTGTGACGGTCGACCGCGGGGCGTCAGGTTGGGCTCAGCCGACCCACTCGTAGAGCTCGATGGCGACCGGGTCGCAGCTGCTGCAGCCGCTGCAGAGGGTGCCACTGGGCAGTTTGCGCACCCGGCCCTTGCGTTCGAGCAACTGGAGCATGCCGCGCAGTGCCTCGGGGTCGGTATCGAACCGGTAGGACAGGTCGCGCAGTGCGGCGCGCCCCTGGGTGCGCAGATGGCTGGTGAGTTCGGACATGATCATGAGTGTCCCTCCGTCGGTTCAGGCCGGGTCGCGCGCCGGCGTGGCGAGTGCCGGGTCGCGCCGCGACCACCAGCGCATCCCCAGCACGGTGGCGAGGAAGAGCGCGGTCATGATGCCGATCCAGATCGAGGCGCTGACCGGGTCGCGGGCGAAGATGGCTGCCTGGTAGAAGATGGTCGCGCTCACGTACCCCAGGCCGGTGGTCCAGAAGGCGGCGAACAGCGCCCAGCCGCCGCTGGTCTCGCGGGCGATGGCGCCGATGGCGGCCACGCAGGGGAAGTAGAGCAGGATGAACAGCAGGTAGGCGAAGGCCCCGGCGGCGCCGTCGAAACGCTCGTGCATGGCGCCGAAGGTGGCGCTAGTGACCTCCTGCTCGGCGGCGGCCAGTTCGGGGTCGCTGACCTCGCCGATGCCGACGCCGAGGGGGTCGGACCAGGTGCCGAGCGCATCGCCCAGCGCCGCCGGGATGGTGGCGAGCGCCTCGGTGAGACCGGCGCCGAGGTCGTAGGGGGCGGCCTCCTCGTCGCTCGCCTCGGGGTCGGCGCCGAGCGCTGAGTAGGTGGCGTCCAGGGTGCCGACCACCGCTTCCTTGGCGAGCACGCCGGTGAAGATGCCGACGGTGGCCGGCCAGTTCTCGGCGTCGAGGCCCATCGGGGCGAAGGCCGGGGCGATGGTGCGACCGATCTCGGCGAGCATCGACTGGTCGGTGTCCTCGTTGCCGACGCTGCCGTCGGTGCCGAGGCTGTTGAGCACGTTGATCACCAGTACCATCGGCACGATGACCTTGCCGGCGCGGAACATGAAACCGCTGGTGCGCTCCCAGGTGCGACGCAGCACACCGCCGAGGGTGGGCAGGTGGTAGGGCGGTAGCTCCATCACGAAGGGCATCGCCTGGCCCTCGAGCAGGGTGCGCTTGAGCAGGAAGCCGGTGAGCACGGCGGCGAGGATGCCGATCAGATACAGCCCGAAGACGACGTTCTGACCGCCGACCGGGAAGAAGGCGGCGGCGAACAGGGCGTAGACCGGCAGCCGCGCGCCGCAGGACATGAAGGGCGCCATCAGCACGGTGAGGATACGGTCGCGCGGCTGCTCCAGGGTGCGCGCGGCCATGATCGCCGGCACGTTGCAGCCGAAGCCGACGAGCAGCGGCACGAAGGACTTGCCCGGCAGCCCGATCGAGCGCATGAAGCGGTCCATGACGAAGGCCGCGCGGGCCATGTAGCCCGAGTCCTCGAGCACCGACATGAACAGATAGAGGAAGGCGATCACCGGGATGAAGGTGGCCACCACCTGGATACCGCCGCCGATGCCGTCGGCCAGCCCGAGGATTGCCCACTCCGGGGTGCCGAGGCCGGCGAGCAGGTGCGCCACGCCGTCGACGAAGAGGGTGCCGGCGGCGATGTCGAAGAAGTCGATGAAGGCCCCGCCGATGTTGATGGTGAACATGAACATCAGGTACATCACCGCGAGGAAGATCGGGATGCCCAGGGCGCGGTTGAGGATCACCCGGTCGATGCGGTCGGAGAGGCTGCGCGGCATCTCGCCGCTCTGCGTCAGCGAGGCCTGGGTAGCGGTGTGGGCGAAGCCGTAGCGGGCATCGGCGATGAGGATGTCGATCTGTTCGGCATCCTCGCCGAGCAGGGTGGTGACCTCTTGTTCGGGCACGCGTTCGCCGACGAGTTCGCGGGCGAGGTCGTCACCCTCGAGCAGGCGGACGGTCAGCCAACGGGCCGGGTCGCCGTGGGCCGCGGCGATCGGCTCGATGCGCTCGCGCAGCTGCTCGATCGCGCGTTCGAGCGCCGGGGCATAGTCGATCCGCGCATCGGGCAACGGTGGTTGCTCGACGGCCTGCTGCAGGGTGGTGCGCAGCACGTTGAGCCCGTCGCCGGTGGTGGCCACGATCGGCACCACCGGGCAGCCGAGGCGCTCGGCGAGCGCGGCGGCGTCGACCCGCAGCCCGCGCTCGGCGGCGACGTCCATCATGTTGAGCGCGACCACCATCGGTCGGCCCATCTCCAGCAGCTGGGTGGTGAGATAGAGGTTACGCTCGAGGCTGGCGACGTCGACGATGTTGAGGATCAGGTCGGCCTCGCGGGCGTGGACGAAGTCGCGGGCGATGCGCTCGTCGAGCGAGACCGCCCCCTCGGTGACGTCGAGTGAGTAGGTGCCGGGCAGGTCGATGAGGGTGTAGTCGGCCTCGCCGAAGCGGAAGTGGCCAGTCTTGCGCTCGACCGTCACCCCGGGCCAGTTGCCGACGCGTTGGCGCGCCCCGGTCAGGGCGTTGAACAGGGTGGTCTTGCCGCAGTTGGGGTTGCCGATGACCCCAATGGTGTAGCTGGTCGTCGAGGCCGTCATGTCCGCTCCACCTCCAGGATCGCAGCCTCCTCGCGACGCAGGCTCACGCAGGTGCCGCGCACCCGCACCTCCACGGGGTCGCCCATCGGGGCGACTCGGATCACCTCCAGGGCCACCCCGGGGGTCAGCCCCATCGACAGCAGTTTGCGGCGGTAGGCGTCGGCGCCCGGACGGTAGCCGCGGACGGCTCCTCGGTCGCCAGCGGAGAATTCTTTCAGGGTCGTATTCATCGCGAAGGTCTTGATGTGGTCGGGTGGATACGGACAGGGATGGCGTCAGCGGCCGTTCAGGCCGGGACGTCGGTCACCAGGATCTTGGTGGCCATACCGCCACCGAGGGCGATGCGGGTCTCACCTCGGGCGACGATCAGCCCGCCCCCCTGACGTTGGACGACGCGCAGCTCGGTACCCTGGTTGAGTCCGAGTTCGGTGAGCCGGCGCGCAAGCTGGCGACCGCCTTGCAGGGTGCAGACCCGTACCAGGGTGTTGTCGTTGGCCATGGCCAATGGATAGGTCTGGTGTCTGGACTGGCTCGGGGTGGTCAGCGAAGTCGGTGCCGTGCGCATTCGGGTGCCGCCTTTACGTCAATGGGAATGATTCGCAGGATATGGTTTTATATGCTTTATTGCAAATCGTTCTCAATGGCGAGGCTCGCCGCCGGCGGTGCCGGTGCCGATCTCAGCCCAGTACTCGGGCAAGGAAGAACCCGGCGCCACCGACCAGGGTGCACAGCACCACGCCCCACAGGGTATCGATCACGACCAGGCGCAGTGGCCAGTCGGGGAGGGTGGCCATGTTGGTCAGTTCGTAGGTGATATAGGTGAAGAAGCCGAAGCCTGCGGCCAGCAGCAGGGTTCGGTCGAGCGAGTCGGCCGCCACCCCGGGCAGGATCGCCATCACCAGGATGCCGGCGACATAGATTAGGTAGAAGGCGATGGCTGCCGGCCAGCGGGTGGTCTCGGCGAGCAGGTGGGCGAGCTGGTCACGATAGAAGCCGCGGGCGATCACCCCCAGCCACAGTAGATCGATGGCCATGAAGACGGCGAAGGTGAGCAGGTAGAGCTTGGCGACGAACCACGGACCCATGATGCGCTCCCGGGGCTGGTGGTGGCCTTCGTCGGCGCCGGGCGGATGACTCCCCCCGGCAGATGGGGGGATCAGCGCCCCGGCAGTGTCTTGAGGAAGTCGGTGAGGGTGGCGACGAAGGCCTGCGGTGCTTCCTCGTGAGGCAGGTGGCCGCTGTCGGCGATGACTTCAAGTCGGGCGCCGGGGATGGCGGCGGCGATGCGTTCGCTCTCGGCGACCTTCACCGTCTGGTCGTGGGCGCCGGTGACCACGAGCGTGGGTGGCGTGACCTCGGTGAGGCGCGGTTCGAGTCCGAGCTTGCGGGTGGCGAGGAACAGCTCCCAGAAGGCGCGCGGCCAGGGGCCCTGCATCATGTCGGCGCGGAAGGCGGCGAGCACCTCGGGGTCGAGCCGCTCGGGCCGGTACCAGAAGGCGCGGATCGCCTTGTCGTAGAGCCGTGCGATCAGCCGTCCCATCAACCAGGAGAAGAAGGGCGTGAGGGCGCGCATCAGTGGCTTGACGAAGCCGGGGATCTCGCTGGTGGCGTAACCGCTGAGGATCATCGCGTCGACCAACGCCAGCGTCTCGACGCGCTCGGGGTGTTCGAGCGCGGTCATCAGCGCCAGGGTGCCGCCGGTGGAGTTGCCCACCAGCACCGCGCGCTCGAAGCCGAGCGCGGGGATCAGCGCGGCGATCAGCGCGCTCTGGTCGTGGGCGCTGTAGCCGGGCTGGCCGTCGGCGCCGGGCAGCGGCTTGGAGCTGGCGCCGAAGGCGGGGCGGTCGAAGGCGACCACGGTATAGCCGGCCTCGGCCAGCGGTGCCATCACCGCGCGCCAGGAGCGCAGGCTGAGGAAGCTGCCGTGCAGCAGCAACAGCAGCCGGGGGCCGTCGCCGAGACGACGGTAGTGGAGGCGGAAGCCGTTGCAGTCGATGAACCGGGCGGTGTCGGCGGCCGGGTCGGTGGGGGCGATTGGATCCATGACGATGATGCTCTCGCTCTCGGGGTTGCGGGCGGCGCCGTGGCCGCTCAGGGAGTGGGTACCGGGGTGCGCTCGAGATAGGCGCGCGCGGCGTCCGCATCCAGCTGGATCTGATGCTTGAGCGCCTCGAAGGAGGCGAAGCGTTGTTCGTCGCGCAGCTTGAGACAGAACTCGACCTCGACCTGGCGACCATAGATATCGGCGGCGAAGTCGAACAGATGGACCTCGAGCTGGTGGGCGCGGCCGTTGACCGTGGGGCGGGTGCCGATGTTGGCGACCCCGGGGTGGGGTGCCGGGCCGAGCCCGTGCATCCGCACCGCGTAGACACCGTGCAGCGGGCTGACCCGACGGTGCAGGTCGATATTGGCGGTGGGGAAGCCAATGGTGCGTCCGCGCTTGTCACCGTGCCCGATCCGCCCAGCGATGCGATAGGGGCGCCCGAGCAGGTGCTCGGCTTGCTCGAGATCCCCCCTGGCGAGGGCCTCGCGCACCCGGGTACTGCTGATGCGCTCCTCGGCGTGGGTCACGGTATGGAGGTTCTCCAGGCTGAAGCCGTGCGCTGCGCCCATGCGCTGGAGCAACGCGAAGTCGCCCGCGCGGCCGTGACCGAAGCGGAAATCGTCGCCGACGAGCAGGTGGCCGACCCCCAGCCCCTCGACCAGCAGCTCGTGGACGAAGCGCTCGGCGGACATCGCCGCGAGCCTGGGACCGAAGCCGAGCACCACCACCCGTTCGATACCGCAGTGGGCGATCGCGGTGAGCTTCTCACGCAGTCGCGTGAGGCGCGCCGGCGCGGTCTCCGGGGCGAAGCACTCGAGCGGCTGTGGCTCGAAGGTGATCACGGTCGCCGGTAGACCGCGCGCGCGGCCCTGTTCGAGCAGGCGCTGGAGGATGCTGCGATGTCCGAGATGGACACCGTCGAAGTTGCCGATGGTGGCGACACAGCCCCGGTCGCCGGGACGCAGGTTGTGAAGACCGCGGATGAGCCTCATGGCAGCAGTGCAGGGAACAGTGGGCAAAAGTGCTGAGTATACGCGTCGTGGGTCGACGATGGGGCGTGAGTGGCGCAGCGGTCAGCCACCAGCCGCCAGCGAGGGATCGAACCGCAAAGGCGCCAAGGACGCCAAGGGGTGAGACGTAGGATGGGATGAGTGACCGAGCGAAGAGATCGAGCACCGACATCTCGCCTGCCGGTCACTCACCCCATCGACCAGCCACCAGCGAGGAGTCGAACCACAAAGGCGCCAAGGACGCCAAGGGGTGAGACGTAGGATGGGATGAGTGACCGAGCGAAGAGATCGAGCACCGACATCCCGCCTGCCGGTCACTCACTCCATCGGCCAGCCACCAGCGAGGGATCGAACCACAAAGGCGCCAAGGACGCCAAGGGGTGAGACGTAGGGTGGGATGAGTGACCGAGCGAAAAGATCGAGCACCGACATCCCGCCTGTCGGTCACTCACCCCATTGGCCAGCCGCCAGCGAGGGATCGAACCGCAAAGGCGCCAAGGACGCCAAGGGGTGAGACGTAGGATGGGATGAGTGACCGAGCGAAAAGATCGAGCACCGACATCCCGCCTGTCGGTCACTCACCCCATCGACCCGCTGTCAGCCGTCAGCCGCCAGCCGCCAGCCGCCAGCCGCCAGCCGCCAGCCGCCAGCGGAGAAGGGTGGCAGCCACGATGAGCGACAGAGCACTGATAGCTCCTTCCTCCCCCTTCGCGTTCTTGGCGCCTTTGCGGTTCAATCCGCTGGCCGCTGGCGAGGGCGATGTCCATGACCGGTGGAAGGCGACTGCTCCTCAAGCCCCCTTTGGATAAAGGGGGTTGGGGGATTCGATCAAATTATCACGAGGCATCGAGCCCTGAGGGCGGGCATCGACCTGCTCGGGGCGGCTCCGGTGTTGGGTTGCCCACCGACCCACAGGTCGTCGCCCCACTGCTGCGACAGCGGCTCGGTAGGCAGCCCAACCTACGGTGCTATCAGCCGCCAGCCACCAGTGGCGAGCAAGGGTGAGCACCATGATTGGTGGCTAAGCGCTGATTGCCCCTGCCACTCCCTTCGCGCTCTTTGTGGCTGTGCAGTTCAATCCGCTGGCCGCCGTCGTTCGGGTGCGGCGAGGTGGCGTGGGCGCACGCCGGCGAGGAGGACGAGGACGACGTAGAGGGTGGCGCCGCCGAGGACGGCGCCGCCGAGGTGCCAGGCCCGGTCCCAGGGTGCGAGCGCGCCCCAGTCGAGTGTGCCGAGCGCCCAGTGCAGCGTCCCGGCCATCGCCAGGCTGGCGCCGAGTACCGCAGCGCCGAGCGCGGGCCAGCCCGGGCGGGGGCGATAACTGCCGTCGCGTCTCAGTGCGTGTAGCAGCAGCAGGGCGTTGAGTAGGGCCGCGAGGGTCGTGGCCAGTGCCAGCCCGGTGTGTCCGAGTGGACCCATCAGCGCGAGGTCGAGTCCGAGGTTGGTACCGAGTGCGATCAGTGCGACCCGCACCGGGGTGCGGGTGTCGTGACGCGCGTAGCAACCGGGGGCGAGGACCTTGATCGCGATGAAGGCGAGCAGGCCGAGGGCGTAAGCGCTCAACGCCTGGGCCGCGAGGGTGACATCGGTGGCGGTGAAGGCACCGGACTGGAACAGGGTGGCGATCAGACCCTCGGCGAGTAGCGCCAGCCCCACCGCTGCCGGCAGCCCGAGCAGCAGTGTCCAGCGTAGTCCCCAGTCGAGGGTGGCGGAGAAGCGCCGCGCGCTCGCCGCACCGCTGCCACGGGTGAGTCGGGGCAGGATGACCACCCCGAGCGCGGCAGCGAGGAGGCCGAGCGGGAACTCCATCAATCGTTCGGCGTAATAGAGCCAGGAGATGCTGCCCGAGGTCAGGAAGGAGGCGAGCAGGGTGTCGAGCAGCAGGCTGAGCTGGACCACCGAGACCCCGAGTAGCGCCGGACCGATGCGCCGCAGGATGCGGCGTACCACCGGGGAGTCGAGGGCGAGGCGGGGGCGTGGCAACAAGCCGAGCCGGGCGAGCGCCGGCAGTTGCAGGGCGAGTTGGGCGAGACCGCCGAGTAGCACGCCCCAGGCGAGGGCGAAGATCGGCCGCTCGAGGTGAGGGGCGAGCAGGACGGCGCTGGCCACCATTGCCAGGTTGAGCAGGGCGGGGGTGAAGGCGGGGATGGCGAAGCGCTCGTGGCTGTTGAGGATCGCTCCGGCCAGTGCGGTGAGACTGATCAGTAGGACATAGGGCAGGGTCAGGCGCAGCAGCTCGATGGTGAGGGTGCGTTGCGCCGGTTGCTCGACGAAACCTGGGGCGAAGAGCAGGATCAGCAGCGGTGCGCAGAGGACGGTGAGCGCGGTGAAGGCCAGCAGGATCAGCCCCAGGGTCCCGCTGAGTTCGTCGACGAGCCGTGTCAGACCGGCATGGCCATCGTGGCGGCGGCGTTCCTCCAACGCCGGGACCAGGGCCGCGGCGAAGGCCCCTTCGGCGAACAGTCGGCGGAGGAAGTTGGGGATCTTGAAGGCGACGAAAAAGGCATCGGTGGCAGCATCGGCGCCGAAGGCGCGCGCGATCACCAGGTCGCGGACGAATCCGAGGATGCGTGACAGCAGGGTATTGCCGCCGACGACGAGTGCGGAACCGGAGAGCGAGGGCACGTGCCTAGACTCCTTGGCAAATCATCCATTGTAATCAGCCTCGACCGTTGAGGTGCGCATAAGTTCTTGACAAGAGCTTGAGATAACGGAAAAATGACCGGTCTTTATCCGCCCTTCAAAGATCAATTCGCCGGATTTCCAGGAGACCCCCTTGGCCAACTCAGCACAAGCCCGCAAGCGCGCCCGTCAGGCCGAAACCCGCCGCCAGAGAAACATGGCGCAGCGCAGCACGTTGCGCACCTTCGTCAAGAAGGTGATCAAGGCCATCCAGGCGGGCGACAAGGAAGCAGCCGTCCAGGCCTTCCAGGACGCCGCTCCCCGTATCGATCGTGCCGCCCGCAAGGGCCTGATCCACGCCAACAAGGCCGCTCGTCACAAGAGCCGCCTGAACGCACACATCAAGGCGATGGGCTGACCCGTCGAAGCATCCGCTTCCGGCACCGAAAAAACCGGCCACTGGCCGGTTTTTTTGTGCCTGCGCGGCGTGTCCTCGCCCGCGCTCGGACGCGCTGCCCGAGCTTGGGGCGTGCCTCAGGCACTCGCACCGGCGGGGCGGCGATAGGCCAACGCCAGCAACAGTCCGCCGGCGAGGATCATCGGCAGGGTGAGTAGCTGACCCATGGTTACCCAACCGAAGGCGAGGTAGCCGATATGGGCATCGGGCAGACGTACGAACTCGACGCTGAAGCGCGCCAACCCGTAGCCGACCAGGAACAACCCGGAGACGGCCATGGTGGGGCGCGGTCGGCGAGAGAACAGCCAAAGCACAACGAACAAGACCAGTCCCTCGAGCAACGCCTCGTAGAGCTGTGAGGCATGTACCGCAGGGCTCAGGGTCGCGCCGAGGGGTTGATCGGCACACTGCTGCGGGAAGCGTGTGCAGGGCAGCTCGACCCCCCAGGGCAGGCTGGTGCGATGCCCCCAGAGTTCACCGTTGATGAAGTTGCCGACGCGTCCGGCGAGCAGTCCCAGCGGCACCAGCGGAGCGAGGAAGTCGGTAGCCGCGAAGAAGCGCAGGCCGTGGCGACGTGCGAATACGGCGGTGGCGATCAACACCCCGATCAGGCCGCCGTGGAAGGACATCCCGCCCTCCCAGACACGGACGATGGTCAAGGGGTTGGCGAGCAGCTGATCGAAGCCGTAGAACAGCATGTAGCCGAGCCGCCCGCCGAGGATCACCCCGATCACCCCGTAGAAGATCAGGTCATCGACCATGGTCGTGTTCCACGCGTTGTCGGGGCGGGTGGCGCGCCAGCGCCCCAGTCCCCAGGCGGCGGCGAAGCCCAGCAGATACATCAGGCCGTACCAGTGGACCTGGAACGGGCCGAGGGCGAGGGCGACGGGATCGATGTCGGGATAGGTCAGCATGTCGGCGATGGTCTCACTCGGCGGTGGTGGAGGAGCCGCTCAGCGACGATGCTGGCGGCGTGATTTGTCGGGGTTGCGCAACAGCACGTAGAGCGCGCCGGTGCCGCCGTCGCGCCGGGTCGCCGAGCTGAAGGCGAGAACCTGGTCGTAGAGGCGTAGCCAGTAGTTGAGCTTCTGCTTGAGCACCGGCTGGTGGCCCGATGAACGGTGGCCCTTACCGTGGATGATGCGTGCACAGCGCACCCGGCGGTGTCCGCACTCGGCGAGGAAGTCTCCGAGCAGGGCCTTGGCATAGGCGGCGTTGAGGCCGTGCAGGTCGACCTCGAGGCCGACCTCGATGGCGCCGCGCTGCAACTCGCCGAGCACCCGGCGCTGGACCCCGGGGCGGGAGAACAACAGGTATTCGGGGGTCTCGATCGCGCTCTCGGAGAGACCGACAACGGGCTCCGGATCGTCGAGGTCGGGGGTGCGTGGGCGCGGGATCGGTGGCGGGCGCTGGCGCCCGCTCGGTGGCGGGGCCTCGACGCGTAGCCGGGTGACCTCGCCGACCATCTGCCGGAACAGCTCCACATCGGTTTGCTCGATCGGTTTCTTCATGGGGTGGTTCCGGGCGGCGGCTTGTCCTGGGCTTGGGTGTGGCGGCATGGCGGTAGCCAGGGAGGGGCAGTATATCAGCGGGGCGGGGTCGGGCACGGATGCCCGAGGCGGGCCTTTTGCGTATGATCTGAGCGATCCCGCCGCATCGCCACCCGGGCCGTGTCCGCGTTTCCGGAGGCGTCGGTGCTAGCGCTGGCGCTCCGCCGGCGCGTCCGTATTCACCCCAAATCGATAGACAAGCGACGCATGAAGATCCTGGTCAGCAATGACGACGGCTATCAGTCCCCGGGGCTGGTGGCATTGGCCGAGGGGCTGCGCGCGCTCGGCACCGTTGATGTGGTCGCCCCCGAGCGTGATCGTAGTGGCGCCAGCAATTCGCTGACGCTCGATGTCCCGCTGCGGGTCAGGCGCCGACCCAACGGTTACCTGAGTGTCGACGGCACGCCGACCGACTGTGTGCACCTGGCGCTCACCGGGCTGCCCGAGATCGAACCCGATATCGTGGTTGCCGGGATCAACCATGGCCCCAATCTGGGCGATGACGTGATCTATTCCGGCACCGTGGCCGCCGCCACCGAGGGGCGCTTCCTCGGGTTGCCGGCGATCGCCATCTCGAGCGCGGTGCACACCCCTCACCATCTCGACACCGGGGTGCGGGTCGCCATCGAGCTGGTGGCCCGATTGCGTGAACGACCGCTCGAGCCCAATCTGATCCTCAACGTTAACGTGCCTGACCTGCCCTATGGTGCGCTTGCCGGCTTCCGGGCGACGCGTCTCGGCCAGCGCCACCGCGCCGAGCCGGTGGTGACGGCGCAGGATCCGCGCGGGCGGACGATCTACTGGGTGGGGGCCGCTGGTCTCGAGCAAGACGCTGGGGTCGGGACCGACTTCCATGCCGTGCGCAACGGCTTCGTCTCGATCACCCCGCTGCAGATCGATCTGACCCGGCACAGCGCGCTCGAGACCCTTGATCAATGGCTCGGCGACGGCGTGCGTTGAACGTCTGTCGGCCGGACCCTTGTCTATCGCGCGTCGACACCCATTGATGGATGATTGGAGGCGACACAGTGGTGACTTGTCCCCGAGGAACGGACCCCGTGCACGACACGCGTGCGTGCGCCGGGAGCGGCTGGCTGGTGGTGCTGGTGCTGGTGCTCATGGCCGCTGGTCTCGGTGGTTGCGGCTCGACCGGCCCGGCGCCGGTCTATGACTGGGATTGGCGGGGACCGGTCCCCGAGGGCTTTTACCTGGTGCGCCCGGGCGATACGCTCGGTGAGATCGCGGCGCGCCGCGGTCAGCGGTTGCGTACCCTGGCCGAATGGAACCGACTCGGGCCTCCCTACACCATCTATGCCGGGACCCTGTTGCGGGTCGCCCCCCCTGCTGGCGCCGCGGCCCGCACCCAGCCGCCGTCGCGGACCGTGAGTGAGCCGCGTCAGGCCCCGCAGCAGCGCGTCCAGGCCGCTCCCAAGCCGGTGGTCGCGAGAGTCGATACCAGCCCGGCGGGAGCCCCGGGGAGTCGCCGGGCCGCCTCCGGGGTGGACTGGGAATGGCCGATCGACGGCCCTCTGGTGCAGGATTTTCGTAATGCCGATCGGACCCGTCAGGGGATCCGGATCGGTGGTCGCGCGGGGCTGCAGGTACGTGCCGCCGCGCCCGGTAAGGTGGTCTACAGCGGTGGTGGACTCAAGGGATACGGCAACCTTATCATCGTCAAGCACAGCGAGAAGTATCTGAGCGCGTACGGATTCAATCGCAGGTTGTTCGTCGATGAGGGGGCGCAGGTCAAGCGTGGCCAAGCCCTGGCCGAGATCGGGCAGGCCCCGAACGGCGCCTATCTGCTGCATTTCGAGATTCGCCGCCACGGCACGGCCGTCGATCCGGTACTCTACTTGCCCGTGCGTAAACAACCCCGTTGATGCAACGGAGGGAGAGGTGGATGCCAACCGCCAAAGGTCGACAGGCCCACGACAACCCCAACGCGGCCGACGACGATGCCTTGGTCTCGGGTTATGAGCGTGACGACGAAGAGGTGATGGAAGAGGGGGGGGACTCCGACACCGTCGATCAGAACGGCACCGAGGCCGGTGAGCGCGAGGGTGATGAGCCCGCGACCCCGACCACTCGGCTCCCCTCGAGCGAGGCCGATTTCGACGCCACCCGGCTCTACCTCAACGAGATCGGTAGCTCCAAGCTGCTCACCGCCGAGGAAGAAGTGTATTACGCGCGCCTGGCCCAGGCCGGCGATAATGCCGCGCGGCAGCGGATGATCGTGAGCAACCTGCGGCTGGTGGTGAAGATTGCACGCCGCTATCTCAATCGCGGTCTGCCGCTGCTCGACCTCATCGAAGAAGGCAACCTCGGGCTGATCCGTGCGGTCGAGAAGTTCGATCCCGAGCGCGGTTTCCGCTTCTCCACCTACGCCACCTGGTGGATCCGCCAGACCATCGAGCGGGCGATCATGAACCAGACCCGCACCGTGCGTCTGCCGATCCACGTGGTCAAGGAGATCAACGTCTATCTCAAGGCCGCGCGCCAGCTCGCCCAGCAGCTCGATCACGAGCCCACCACCGAGGACATTGCCGAGCTGCTCGATCGCCCGATCACCGAGGTCAAGCGGATGCTCGGGCTCAACGAGCGTATCGCCTCGGTCGACACTCCCTTCAGCAAGGATGCCGACAAGCCCCTCGTCGACATGCTCCAGGACGATGATGCCGACGATCCCACCGAGTGCATCCAGGACAGCGATATCCAGACCAACCTCGAACACTGGCTCGGTAAGCTCAACGACAAGCAGCGCGAGGTCGTCGAACGCCGCTTCGGGCTGCACGGCTATGAGCACTCGACCCTGGAGAGCGTTGCTCAGGAACTCGGCGTCACCCGCGAGCGGGTCCGCCAGATCCAGATGGACGCGCTGCGGCGGCTGCGTGACATCCTCGAGAAGGAAGGCTTCTCGGTCGAGGCCTTCTTCAAGTAGTGTACGCGTCTGCCTGTTGTCTCCCCGCCTCGTTGGGCTGTCAAAGTCATAGTTGACTGATCGGCTGTGGGGTTTTGTGTTTGAGACACTGATGTGGAATATTGGCAGCCAGCGAGTCGTGGTCATTGCGTGATCGGGTGGTGACTGCAGCGCACGATGCCGGCGGGATGTCGCTGATGCCTTTCCGTTCCCGCCCCAGAGTCTCGGTGCCGTCATGGAACAGTGTCCGCAATGTGGAAGCTACAACACCCGTAAGTCGCGCTTGCAGTCGAGGCGATATGGTCTGCGCTCCTGGTTCCGGTCGTGGTTTCGTTGTTGTGACTGTGGTGCGCGCTTCATCTGTACCGACTACTTCCTGATCCAGCAATGGTCGATGATCGGGGTCGCCGTGGTGGTGATCGCCGGGGTCGGGGGATGGGCGCTGCTGCATCAGCCCGATGGCGGGCTGGTGGTGAGCGATCCTGCCGAACAGGACCCGGTGCTGGCACTGCTGGCGCCACAACCGCCGCTCGTCGCCGAGCGTCTTGCCGAGCCCGAGGTCAGCGCCGCGGCCGAGTCTGGTGACCCCGACGCCCAATACCAGCTGGGGTTGGCGATCGTGCAACGTTACTGGGAACGTGGTGAGCAGCGTCGTCTCGGCGAGGCGGCCGACTGGATTCGCAAGGCCGCCGAGCAGGACCATGTACGCGCCCAGCTGGTGATGGGCGGGCTCTACGAGAAGGGGCGCGGGGTGATTCAGGATTACGAGTCGGCGTTGGCCTGGTATCGGCGCGCCGCCGCTCAGGGCGACCCCCAGGCGATGGCGCGGCTGGGGCGGATGCTGCGTACCGGACGCGGCGTCGAGAAGAACCTGGTCGAGGCCTACGTCTGGCTCAATCTGGCCGCCGCCCGTGGTGATCCGCACGCCGAGATCGATCGCGATCGGTTGCGGCGCATGCTCTCGGACAACGAGATCGATCACGCCCAGGATCGCTCGCGTCACTTCGACGACGATCTGCCTCGACCGTCCGGTCCGGCACAGCCGCTACCGCTCGGCTTCTAGTCCTCCCGGCGCGCCTGGTCGGTGCGTCGTGCCGACGAGCGGTGGCGCCAGGCCACCGCGACCGCCTTGAGTGTCCCCCCGAGGGGACGCAATTCCCCCATTGATGACCGCCCGCCGTGGTGTCGGCGCGATCGGTGCGTTCTGGGTGATGTCGACGAATGCGCACCATAGGCAAGGGCGTTGTACGAGCCGGCTGGCATTACCCGACCTTTTTGGTTGACTTTTGGTCGTGGTTCCAGTGTCATCGGCATGGCGGTGTCGGCAGCGGACGCAGCGGAGGCGTCGGCCCGGCGGCTGCGTCGGGGTGGACCGGGGATCGCCCGGGCGCCCGCTTAGGGTGGTGCGCCCGCGCACCTCGGGGACCGTCGGGGATGCGGCGCCTCCCCGTCATCCAACGTCGTTTCCAGAGGAGCCGTTATGGATGCCAATCTGGAGCAGAAATACGACCTCGATGTCGTCCGCTGGTTCACGGTCATGGCCGTGGTCTATCTGGTCGTCGGCGCCGCCGTCGGGGTCTATATCGCCTCCGAGCTTGCCTGGCCGGCGCTGAACTTCGACTCCCCCTATCTCTCCTTCGGGCGGTTGCGTCCGCTCCACACCAACGCCGTCATCTTCGCCTTCGGCGGCTGTACCCTGATGGCCACCGCCTTCTATACCGTGCAGCGCACCTGCGGGGTGCGGTTGTGGAGTCCGCGGCTGGCGCGCTTCACCTTCTGGGGTTGGAACCTGGTGATCCTGCTGGCGGTGATCACCCTGCCGCTGGGACTGACCCAGTCGAAGGAGTACGCCGAGCTGGAGTGGCCGATCGACATCCTCATCGCGGTGGTGTGGCTGGCCTTCACCATCAACTTCATCATGACCATCGCCCGGCGCAAGACCTCGCACATCTATGTGTCGAACTGGTTCTTCCTCGGCATGATGGTGATGATCGTCTATCTCCACGTCGTCAACAGCCTCGCCATCCCGGTCGGGCTGTTCAAGTCCTACTCCATCTTCTCCGGGGTGCAGGATGCGATGATCCAGTGGTGGTGGGGGCACAACGCCGTCGGCTTCTATCTCACCGCCGGCTTCCTCGGCATCATGTATTACTTCGTACCCAAGCAGGCCGGTCGTCCGGTCTACTCCTACCGCCTCTCGGTGATCCACTTCTGGTCGCTGATGTTTGGCTACGTCTGGCTCGGTGCCCACCACCTGCAGTACACCGCGCTGCCCGACTGGACCGGCTCGCTCGGCGCGGCGGTCTCGATCGCCATGATCATCCCCTCCTGGGGCGGGGCGGTGAACGGCATGATGACCCTCTCCGGGGCCTGGGACCGGTTGCGCACCGACTATGTGCTGCGCTTCCTGATCATCGCCCTGGCCTTCTACGCGATGTCGACCTTCGAGGGGCCGGTGATGTCGCTGAAGACCGTCAACGCGCTCTCGCACTACACCGACTGGACCATCGGGCACGTCCACTCCGGGGCGCTCGGCTGGGTCGCGGGCATCTCCATCGGCGCCATCTACCACCTGATGACCCGGCTCTATCACACCGAGATGTACTCGGTGCGGCTGATCAACCTGCACTTCTGGACTGCCACCATCGGCACCGTGATCTATATCGTCGCGATGTGGGTCTCGGGGATCATGCAGGGGTTGATGTGGCGCGCCTATGACGAGTACGGGACCCTCGCCTACACCTTCGTCGAGTCGGTCGACGCCATGCATCCCTACTACGCGATGCGCGCCACCGGCGGCATGATCTTCCTGTTCGGTGCCGTGATCATGCTGTTCAACGTGCTGATGACCGTGCGCAAGTCGCTCGCCGAGGGCAGTCTCGATCGTGCCCGCGCGCTGCCGGCGCCGGCCTGAACCGGAGTTCTCCCATGAGCAGGCAGAAGACCAAGCCGAAGGGCTTCCAGGAGTGGATGGAAGTCAATATCTGGGGGCTGCTGATCGTGCTCGCCCTGGTGCTGTCGGTCGGCGGGCTGGTGGAGATCGTGCCGCTGTTCTACATGAAGAACACCATGGAGCACACGCGTTTCCCCGAGATCGTCTGGGCCAAGGCCGGCGAGGCCCCGATCGTCACCGTCGACGAGAACGGGCGCGAGCAGTGGAACTGGACCGCGGGCGAGGGGGTGCGTCCCTACACCCCGCTGGAACTGGTCGGGCGTGATATCTACCAGCGCGAGGGCTGCTACACCTGTCACTCGCAGATGGTGCGCCCCTTTCGCGATGAGAAGGAGCGCTACGGCCACTATTCGCTCGCCTCCGAGTCGATGTTCGACCATCCCTTCCAGTGGGGCTCCAAGCGCACCGGGCCGGACCTGGCGCGGGTCGGCGGCAAGTACTCCGACGCCTGGCACCGTCAGCACCTGCGCGACCCGCGTGCGGTGGTGCCCGAGTCGGTGATGCCCGGTTATCCCTGGCTCGACACCGCCTACCCCAGCGGTTGGCGGATCCAGTGGCACATGCGCGGGCTGCGCTCGCTCGGGGTGCCCTACACCGAGGCCGACATCGAGGCCGCCCCGGCGCTGCTCGAGGGCAAGACCGAGATGGACGCCCTGGTGGCCTATCTGCAGGTGCTCGGCACCATGGTCGCACTCGACGAGGCCAAGACCTACCGTGAATAGCCTCAGCGATTACTTCCACACCGACTGGCAGGCGATGACGGTCAACGACTGGATCGGCACCATCCTCACCGTGGTGATCTTTGTGCTGATGGTGGCGGCCTACTTCCTGGTCTTCCGCCCGAAGAACCGCGACCGTCTCGAGTCCATGAAGCACATCCCCTTCGATGACGACGACGACGAAGGCACGGGAGCGCGCGATGGCCGACCATAACCCCTTCCCCGGCGAGAACAATACCGGTCACATCTGGGACAGCGACCTGCGCGAGCTGCAGAACCCGCCGCCGCGCTGGTGGATGATCGGCTTCTGGACCTCGATCCTGTGGGTGGTCGGCTACACCATCCTCTATCCGAGTTGGCCGGTGGGCGAGGAGGCCACCCCCGGCATCCTCGGCTGGACCCAGATCGAGGAGTACGAGCGCGGGGTGGCGCAGATCGAGGCGCGGCGCGCCGAGTTCGAGTCGCGCATCGGCGCGCTCGGGGTCGAGGAGATTCTCGCCGACCCCGGGCTCACCCAGTACACCCTGGCCTCGGCCAAGGTGCTGTTCGGCGACAACTGCGCCGCCTGTCACGGCAGTGGCGGTCAGGGCAACCCCGGCTATCCGGTGCTCGCCGACGACGACTGGCTCTATGGCGGCAGCACCGCCAAGCTCACCGAGACCATCACCCAGGGGCGCAAGGGCAACATGGTGGCGCACCAGGACATCCTCAGCGCCGAGGAGGTCGACACCCTGGCGCGCTGGACGGTCGAGATGAGTCAGGGCGAGCCGGGCAGCGAGGCCGGTTGGCAGCTGTTCTCGACCAAGGGCTGCAGCGGCTGTCATGGTCCGACGGCCAACGGCGTGCTCGCCGAGCTGCCCGGCGGCGAGGTGATCACCGTCGGCGCGGCCGATCTCACCGACCGCATCTGGCGCTTCGAGCCCGGCGGTTACGAGAGCGCGCGCCACACCATCCTCTACGGCGTCAACCAGTCCGGGGTGGAGCAGACCCGCGAGGCGGTGATGCCCGCCTTCGGCCCGACCGCGCGGGTCGAGGACGTCGAGATCCGCCGTCTCGATCCCCAGGAGATCAAGAAGCTGGTGGTCTACGTGCACCTGCTCGGCGGTGGTCTCTGAGACGCCGGTGCTTGGTCACGGGGCGTCGTGCCCCAATGCTCTGACGGGTACGCTGCCCCTGACCGCCGAGTCGCGGGGCGTCAACCGGGGCCGGTCGTGCCCCGTCGCAGCGGGGTCTCGCCCCGAGGGATGTCGATGAGTAGCCGAGATCGCGCCACCGAGGTCGAGGGGCTGTACGCCGAGGCCGCGCAGTGGCATGTCAACGCCGGCGGCGAGACCATCCACGCCAAGCGGCTGTCGGGCCGCTGGCGCACCTTCAAGTGGCTCACCGCCTCGGTCTGGCTGGTGTTCTTCCTCGGTCCCTATCTGCGCTGGGACGGTCGTCAGGCGGTGCTCTTCGACATCCCTAACCGTCAGTACCACCTGTTCGGCGCCACCGTGCTGCCGCAGGACTTCTGGATGCTCTCGCTGCTGCTGCTGTTCTTCGCCATCCTGCTGGCGGTGGTGACGGCGGTGGTGGGACGCGCCTGGTGCGGGTACTTCTGCTTCCAGACGGTGTGGACCGATGTCTTCACCTGGATCGAGGAACGCCTCGAAGGCCCGCCGGCGGCGCGCCGTCGGCTCGACCAGGCGCCGTTTGCCACCAGGTTGCGGGCGCGCCTGCCCAAGCACCTGCTGTGGCTGGTGATCGGCTGGTTCACCGGGTTCAGCTTCGTCGCCTGGTTCGTCGATGCGCCGACGCTGTGGCGGACCTTCTTCACCGGCGAGGCCGGGGTTGCGGCCTATGTCACCGTGGCCCTGTTCACCGCCGGCACCTATGTGCTCGCCGGCTTCCTGCGCGAGCAGACCTGCTTCTGGCTCTGTCCCTATGCGCGGATCCAGGGGGTGATGCTCGATCCCACCACCCTGGTGCCGGCCTATGACACCGGGCGTGGCGAGCCGCGCGGACGGCTGCGGCGGGGCGGCGAGGCCGCCGCCGGGCAGGGCGACTGCATCGACTGCAACCAGTGCGTCGCGGTCTGCCCCACCGGGGTCGACATCCGCCAGGGGCAGCAGGAGGGCTGCATCACCTGCGCGCTGTGCATCGACGCCTGCGATCAGGTGATGGACAAGGTCGGCAAGGCGCGCGGACTGATCCGCTACGCCTCGCTCGACGAACTCGAGGGACGACCGACCCGGCCCTTGGTGCTACGCCCGCGGGTCTGGCTCTATGGCGGCATCCTCACCCTGGCGCTCGCCGGGATCGTCTACGGCCTGGCCTCGCTCGCCGCGCTCGATCTCAAGGTGCTGCACGAGCGCGCGCCGCTGTTCGTGCGCCTGAGCGACGGTTCGATCCAGAACCGCTATACCCTCAAACTGCTCAACAAGACCCCGGAGCCGCTCGCCGTCGAGATCCGGGTGAGCGGACCGCCCGGGCTCGAGGTGAGCGGGCTGGAGCGGCCGATCCAGGCCGCCGCCGGGGTGGTGACCCCGGCGCTGGTGTTCGTGCGGGTGCCGGAGTCGGCGCTCGCCGCCGAGCAGCAGCCGGTGGTCTTCCATGCCGAGGCGCGCCGTGGCGACGGCCAGCGGCTCGACACCGCGCGCGAGAGCGTGTTCATCGCCCCCGCGCCCTGAGTCGCCGTGCCCGCCCCGACGGGCGCGGAGGAGGTCAAGATGCAGATACAGTCGGGCGCCGTCCATTCGGCGCAACCCCTCCCGGCCTGGCGCAGCCCCTGGGTGATCGCCTGGGTCGGGCTGATCGTGGTGGTGTTGCTGGTCAACCTGCTGATGGTCTATCTCGCCGTTGCCACCAACCCCGGTCTGGTCAACGCCGATTACTACGAGCGCGGCCAGGACTACGAGCGCACCCTGGTCTCGCGTCGCGCGCGCGATCCGGGGTGGGTGATGCAGGCCGACATCCCGCCGCTGCAGCCGGGGCGCGTCGAGGCGATCCGGCTGTTCCTGGTCGATCGCGCCGGCCAGCCGGTCGAGGCCGACGCCGTCACCCTCCACGCCTATCGCCCGGCCGACGCCGCGCGCGACTTCAGCGTGCCGATGCGACGCGAGGGTGCGGGGCGCTATGTCGCCGAGGTCGCCTTCCCGCTGCCCGGGGTCTGGGACACCCTGATCGCCGTGGGTCACGGCGAGGACGAGTACAGTCTCGACCAGCGTCTCGAGGTCGGCACGCGCTGAGACCACCGCGATGGACGCGATCATCGAGGAGCATGCGCCGGCGACCGGGGGGGCGCCCGCGCGCTGTCATCACTGCGGCCTGCCGATCGGGCCCGGCGGTGGCGAGCGGGCACTGATCGCCGGGGTCGAGCGCCGCTTCTGTTGCAGCGGCTGCAAGGGGGTGTGCGAGGCGATCCACGCCGCCGGACTCGAGGGCTTCTATCGCCGCACCGGCGCCGACGAGCTGCTGGCGCCGCCGCCCGAGCCGCCACGCGACCTCGAGCACTATGATCTCGACGCGGTGCAGCAGGCCTTCACCGACACCAGCGCGCGCTGCCGCGACATCCAGCTCCAGGTCGAGGGCATCCACTGCGCCGCCTGCGTGTGGCTGATCGAGAACGGGCTGCAGTCGCTGCCCGGGGTCGAGGAGGCGCGGGTCAACCTCACCGGACGACGGTTGCGGTTGCGCTGGGACAGCGAGCGGCTGCGGCTGTCGCGGGTGCTCGCGCGACTCGCCGCGCTCGGCTATGCCGCCGTCCCCTTCGACCCGGAGGCCGCCGAGGGCGCGCTGGCGCGCGAAAACCGCGACCTGCTGTTTCGTCTCGCCTGGGCCGGGTTCGCGATGATGAACCTGCTGTGGATCTCGATCGCGCTCTACAGCGGCGCCGATCAGGGCGAGTTCCGCGGGCTCTTCCACTGGCTCGGCTTCGCCCTGGCCACCCCGACCCTGCTCTATTCGGGCGCGCCCTTCTTCCGTGGCGCCTGGGCCGGACTGCGTCACGCCCGACTGGGCATGGACCTGCCGATCGCCATTGGGGTCAGTGTCACCTACGGCTATTCGCTCGCCGTCACCCTGGGGCTCGGCGAGCAGGGGCACGTCTACTGGGACACCGTGGTCAACTTCCTCTTCGTGATCCTGCTCGGGCGCTATCTCGAGGCGATCTCGCGACGACGCGCGGTGGCCTCGACCCAGCGTCTGTTCGACCTCCAGCCCCGGGTGGCGACGGTGCTCGACGCGCACGGCGAGGCGCGTCCGGTTGCGGTGCGCGCGATCACCCCGGGGATGACGGTGCTGGTGCGTCCCGGCGAGCGCATCGCCGTCGACGGGGAGGTCATCGCCGGCG
>NZ_JAAXKX010000003.1 GCF_012276755.1 Marichromatium bheemlicum
CGGGGCCTCGTCGAACATGCGCACGCTCTCCATGATCTCCTGGCGTGCCTCCTCGCGGCCGAACCAACCGTCGACACGCACCCATTTGCCCTCGTCGAGATCCTTGTAGTGCTCGAAGAAGTGGGCGATTTGATCGAGCAGGTGCTCGGGCATGTCGCGGAAGTTGGTGATGTGACGATAGCCCTTGTAGAGCTTGTCGATCGGCAGCGCCAGCACCTTGGCGTCGTCGCCCGACTCGTCGGTCATCTTCAGCACGCCGATCGGGCGGCACTTGATCACCGAGCCGCACAGCAGTGGGTAGGGGGTGGCCACCAACACGTCCACCGGGTCACCGTCGGCCGAGAGGGTGTGGGGGACGTAGCCGTAGTTGCAGGGGTAGTACATCGCCGTCGACATGAAGCGGTCGACGAACATGGCGCCGGTTTCCTTCTCCATCTCATACTTCACCGGCTCGGAACGGGCCGGGATCTCGATGATGACGTTGATTTCGTTGGGGACGTTGTCGCCCCTGGAGACTTTCTTCAGATCCATGTGAGCACTCTGATGGTTGCGAGGGTGGTTGTCGCGGCGCGCACGCGAGCACAGGGGCGATCGCGCCCCAGGCGCGCACTGGCGACGGAAAGCGACGGATTGTAGACGATCCCCGTGACGGAATCCCAATCACGGGCGGTTTCGGTGGGTTTCAGCAGTCAGCCCAGCCGAGGATTGAACCGCCAAGGCGCGAAGGGCGCGAAGGTGATCAAGGCGTCATTGTCCAGGTTGTCTCGATGCGCTTCGGTGCGTGCGCTGACAGACGACGAGTGGAGCCGTGGTGTGATCGATGGATGTCCGTCAGCCCAGATGTGGGCTGACGGCAACGGCACGCGTCTTTGCGTGCTTCGCGTCTTTGTGGTTCAGCGTTTCGCCTACTCGACCTCGAACAGTCCGAGTCTGCGCTCGACGGCGCGGTTCTGGAGGGTGACGTATTTGGGCAGGCCGCGCTCGAAGGGCGGGTAGTCCTCGCCCTGGATCAGCGGGATCAGGTAGTCCTTGCAGGCCTGGGTGATGCCGTAGCCGTCGGCGGAAATGAACTCCTTGGGCATGAACTTCTCGACGTTGGCGACCTCGGCGAGCGGGGCCTCGCCGACCTCCCAGGCGTAGGGATCGTTGCTCAGCCGGCGCACCGTCGGCATCACCGCGTTGTGCCCGGCGAGGGCGAACTCGACCCCGGCGCGGCCCATGGCGTAGGCCTGCTCGACGTCGGTCTTGGAGGCGAGATGACGCGCGGCGCGCTGCAGATAGTCGGCCACCGCCCAGTGGAACTTGTAGCCGAAGGCCTCCTTGACCATGTTCGCCACCACCGGCGCGGCGCCGCCGAGCTGGGCGTGGCCGAAGGCGTCGCGGGTGCCCTGTTCGGCGAGGAAGCGGCCATCGGGGTAGTGCGCGCCCTCGGAGACCACTACGGTGCAGAAGCCGTGGCGCTCGACCTTCTCCTGTACCGCGGCGAGGAAGCGGGCCTGGTCGAACTCGACCTCGGGGAAGAGCACCAGCACCGGGATACCGTGGTCCTCGGCGAGCGCGCCGGCGGCGGCGATCCAGCCGGCGTGACGGCCCATCACCTCGAGCACGAAGACCTTGGTCGAGGTCTTGGCCATCGAGCGCACGTCGAACGAGGCCTCGAGGGTGGAGGTGGCGATGTACTTGGCCACCGAGCCGAAGCCGGGGCAGTTGTCGGTGATCGGCAGGTCGTTGTCGACGGTCTTGGGGATGTGGATCGCCTGTACCGGATAGCCGAGGCTGGCCGAGAGCTGAGAGACCTTGTAACAGGTGTCGGCCGAGTCGCCGCCGCCGTTGTAGAAGAAATAGCCGATGTCGTGGGCGCGGAAGACCTCGATCAGGCGCTCGTACTCGCGGCGGTTGGCCTCCAGGCTCTTGAGCTTGTAGCGACAGGAACCGAAGGCGCCCGACGGGGTGTAGCGCAGCGCGGCGATCGCCTCGTCGGACTCGGCGGAGGTATCGATCAGGTCCTCGGTGAGCGCGCCGATGATACCGTGGCGCCCGGCATAGACCTTGCCGATCCGGTCGGGGTGTTGACGCGCGGTCTCGATCACCCCACAGGCCGAGGCGTTGATGACGGCGGTGACGCCGCCGGATTGGGCGTAGAAGGCGTTGTTCGCGGACATGTCGATGGATCCCCCTTGGATGCCTCTCGTACGGATATGGCGTGGCCGGGCTCAGGGGCGCGCCAGTGGCGGCAGATCGTCGCCGAGGCCCAGGGCACGCGCGATGAAGACGCGCTTGAGCGCGGGCAGGTGGTCGGTGGCCGTGAGCCCGAGGCCGCGCAGTCGCGCCAGGAATGGGTTGGCGGTGCCGAACAGACGCTTGAAGCCATCCATGGCGGCGAGCATCGCCAGGTTGTCGCCGCGGCGGGCGCGCTCATAGTGGCGTAGCGTCCAGCTGCCGTTGATGGCGCGTCCGCGGGTGCGCGCCAGGTCGAGCGCGGCGGCCAGTTCGGCGGCATCGAGGAAGCCGAGGTTGACCCCCTGGCCGGCGAGTGGGTGGATGGCGTGGGCGGCATCGCCGATCAGCGCCAGCCCCGGTTGTACATAGCGTTTGGCGTGCTGCAGGCGCAGCGCAAAGGCGGCGCGCTCGCCCTCGAGGGTGAGCCTGCCGAGACGTCCACCGCTGGCCTCGGTGAGCGCCTCGGAGAAGGCGCCGGGGGCGAGTGCGAGCAGCGTCTCGGCCTGTTGCTCGGTGGTCGACCACACCAGTGAGCAGGCGCCGTCACGCAGTGGTAACAGGGCCAGTGGACCGCTCGGCAGGAAACGCTGCCAGGCCGTCTCCTGGTGGCCGTGCTCGGGGCGTACGGTGGCGACGATGGCGCGCTGGTCGTAGTCCCAGCCGTAGGTCTCGATCCCGGCAAGGGTCCGGACCTGGGAATCGCGCCCGTCGGAGCCGATCAGCAGCCGGCCACGCAGCTGGCGACCGTCGTCGAGGCCGAGCCGGGTGAGCGCGGCGTCGAGTGCGAACTCGGTGATCCGTGCCGGGGTGATCAACTCGACCTCGGTATGTTCGGCGAGGTGCTCCCAGAGCGCGCGCTGGATCACCCGGTTCTCGACGATATGGCCGAGATCGGGTTCACCGAGGGCGCGGCTGTCGAAATGGATCCCGGCCCCCCTGCCGTTCCACACTCGCATCTCGCGGTAGGGGCTGGTGCCGAGCGCATCGATACGTGCCCATACCCCGAGCCGTTGCAGGATGCGCTGGCTGGCGCGACTGAGGGCGCAGACCCGAAGGTCGGTGGTGTCTTCCGGCCAGTCGAGCGCGGGGGGGCGCGGTTCGATCACCGCGATGCGCAGTCCCTTGCCGGCACAGGCGGCGGCACAGAGCGCGCCGACCATGCCGCCACCGATGATCAGCAGGTCATGGGTCGTGTCTGGATCATGCATGGCTCGTCCTCAGGGGTAGACCGCAGGCAAGTCGGGGCTGAGTCCCGTCCAGCCCCATGAAACGTCGCGCGACCCGTCGGCGGGCGCCGGGGAGCAGATCGATACCGAGCATCGCCGCTGCGCGTAGCCCGAGCACTGGGCGCAGCGGGTTGACGAAGACCCGCGCCAGCAGGTCGGTGACCAACCCGGTGGCGAGCTGATCGCTGCCGCGCCAGCGGCGATAGGCGGTGAGGGTCTCGGGTCCGCCGGGATCGGCGCGTCCGGCCGGGTCGGCGAGCACCTCGGCGAGTGCGGCGACATCACGCAGCCCGAGGTTGAAGCCCTGACCCGCGACCGGGTGGAGGGTGTGGGCGGCGTTGCCGATCAGCACCACGCGTTGCTGCACCGGCTCGCGGGTGAGCGCGAGCCGCAGTGGGTAGGCCTGGCGCGCCGAGGGGTGTTCGAGCCGGCCGAGCCGGTAGCCGAAGCGCGCCTGCAGCAGGGCGATGAAGTCGGTGTCGGAGAGCGCGAGCAGCTCGGCGGTCTCGTCCTCGCGACAGGTCCAGACCACCGAGTAACGTCCCTCGGTCATCGGCAGCAGCGCCAATGGGCCGGTCTCGGTGAAGCGCTCGTAGGCGGTGCCGGGGCTGGCGTGGTCGGCGGTGACCGTGGTGATGATGGCGTCCTGGCCGTAGGTGTGGCCACGGGTGCCGAGCCCGAGACGGGCGCGGATGGCCGAGTCGCCGCCGTCGGCGGCCACCAGCAGCCGGGTGCTGAGCTGGAGGTCGCGGCCCTGACACTGTAGTTCGAGCGCAACCCGGTCACCCTCGAGCCGGTGGTTGCAGAGGCGCGCCGGACACAGAGTGATGAGGCGTTCGACGGTGGCAAGCCGGGTGCGGATGGCATGCCCCATGACCCGCGCCGGGGCCACCTGGCCGAGCGCCTCGACGCCGAGTTCGGTGTGGTCGAGCCGGGTGAAGCCGCAATGCCCACGGTCGGAGACATGGACCCTGCGGATGGGTTCGGACTCGGCGGCGATGCGCGGCCACAGCCCGATGCCTTGGAGGATGCGCTGGCTGCCGAGCGAGAGGGCGATCACCCGCTCGTCATAGCTCGGTTGGCGCATGGTCTCGGGGGCGACGGATTCGACCAACGCGACCCTGAGTCCGGTCGGGGCGAGGGCGCAGGCCAGGGTGCCCCCGACCAGGCCGCCGCCGACGATCACTACATCGTACTCGTGCATAGCTCTCTCACGGGTTCTGTCTGCGTCGTTGACGGCGCCCGGCCGTCTCAACTCGCCATCAGTGCCTCGATGTCCTCCGGGGACTTCGGCGCGGCAGCGGTGAGGACCTCATGGCCATCGCCGGTGATCAGGACGTCGTCCTCGATGCGGATGCCGATGCCGCGATAGGCGATCGGGATGCCTGCCTCATCGGGTAGGTAGAGTCCGGGCTCGACGGTGATCACCATCCCGGGTTCGAGGGCGCGCCAGGTGCCGTCGCGATCGCGATAGCGACCGACGTCGTGCACGTCCAGGCCCAGCCAGTGGCCGGTGCGGTGCATGTAATAGGGGCGATAGGCGCCTTCCTGCAACAGCGTCTCGGGGTCGCCCTCGAGGATGCCGAGTCGCACCAGCCCTCGGGTGAGGACGGCGAGCGCGGCCTGGTGCGGGGCATCGACGCTGGCGCCGGGCCGGGCGGCAGCAATCGCCGCGTATTGGGACTCGAGGACCAGGTCGTAGAGTTCGCGTTGCGGGGTGCTGAAGCGGCCGTTGACCGGGAAGGTACGGGTGATGTCGGCGGCATAGCCTTCGAACTCGCCGCCGGCGTCGATCAGCACCAGCTCGCCGTCGCGCAGCAGGGCGTCGTTCTCGGTGTAGTGGAGGATGCAGGCATTACTGCCGCCGGCGACGATCGGCGGATAGGCTTGGAAGCGCGCGCCGGCATCGGCGCAGCGGTACTGGAACTCGGCCTCGAGCGCGAGCTCGGGCAGACCCGGTCGGCAGCGTCGCATCAGCGCGCGATGGGCCGCGGCGGAGATCTCGGCGGCGCGGCGCATCAGTGCGATCTCGGCCGGGCGTTTGTGCAGGCGCAGCTCATGGAGGGTAGCGCCGAGTCGGGTCTGGGTCTCTGGGACCGGTGCCGTGCCCCGGGTGGAGGCACGGGCGCGCCCGAGCCAGTCGTGGATGCGGGTGTCGAGGTTGCTGTCCTCGCCGATCGGGTAATGCAGGCGGGTGCGTCCGACGAGCAGCTCGGGGAGCATCTGATCGAGGGCGGAGAGCGGATGGGCCTGGTCGGCGCCATAGGCGGTCACCGCCCCCTCGGCACCGATGCGCCGGCCGTGCCACTGCTCGCGCTCGGGATCGCGCTCGCGACAGAACAGGACGAACTCACCCTCGGCGCGGCCGGGAACGATCACCGCGATCGCATCGGGTTCGGGAAAGCCGGTGAGATAGCGGAAATCACTGTCCTGGCGGAAGGGGTGATTGACACCGCGGTTGCGCTCGGTCTCGCGTGCGGCGGGGACGATGGCAACGGCCTCGGGGCCGATGCGCTCGATCAGCGCGGCGCGGTGTTGCCGATACTCGTCGATGCTCATGACGCCTCTCCCGCATCCTGGTCCTGACGCGCCGGGGCCTCGTCGTGGAGCAGCAGTGCGGCGGCACGGGTGAATTCGATGACCTCGGTCAGCGCGGTCTCGTTCTCCTCGTCGTCGTCGAGGTCATTGAGGTCCATGCGGGTGATGTCGGCGAAGTCGCGCAGGATCTCACGCCCCTGCTCGGAGAGGGTGTGCTCGGAGACGCCGAGCATGCCGAGGGCATAGAGGAAACCGCGTACCCAGTCGTAGAGGGCGGTGGCACGTTGTGCTAGTGGCGCGCCCTCGTCGGGCAACAGCGGGGTGAAGCCGCAGTCCTCGTCGGCGAGGGCGGCGCGGGTGGTGCGTGCGAGTTCGCCGAGGGCGGCGCGGGTCTCTTCGCGGGTGGCCTCGACCGCCTCTTGATCGGTGGGGTCGGGGTCGGTCGGGTCCGTCGCGGGCTGAGCGGCGTCGGCCTGGGGTGACTTGGCGGGCAGCAGCTGGTCGAGCCAGCGTTGCTCGGGGTCGGTGACGCCGGCGCAGACGAAACCACACAGCATGCCGTGTGCCTCGCTCGCGGTCGGGGTGAGTGGGCTCGCCTCGAGAAGTTGGTCGAGCCGGGTGTTGTCGATGTCCGTGGCAACCTCCGTAGCGCATGAGCGCGCGCGTCGCGGTGAATCGACAGCCGATCATAGCATGGGTTCCAGCCGCCAGCCGCCAGCCGCCAGCCGCCAGCCGCCGGGAGGATTGAACCGCAAAGCCGCAAAGGGGAAGAGCAGGCCAGCCTGCGGCTGTCAGTCGCCAGTGGGCGCGCGCTCGCCGACGGGTGCCCTGGTTACCGGGAGGAGCGGCCAGCTGTCTGCCTCCTATGAGGAGGGGCAGGCCTGTTTGGTGGCGTTGCAGGTGGCTGCAAACCGACACTGGAGGCTGGCAGCTGAAGGCTGGTCGCTTTCTTCGTGTCCTTTGAGTCTTGTATCTTGCGGCCCCGTGGTGGTTAGCTCCCACCACGCGAGATTGAGGCAGCTCGATTGCGTCTTTGCGGTGGCGGCCGCCTGGTGGCGATGTTGGGTTGCCCGTCCTGGAGCCCCAAGGATTCGTCGATCGGTGGTTATGGGCAACCCAACCTACGGGCTGGAGGCTGGTCGCTGAAGGCTTTTCTCCCCTTTGCGCGCTTCGTGTCTTCGCGGTTCAAACCAGCTTCCAGCCTTCAGTCGGGGGAGGCTGGTGTTGCATGATCGTCGATTGACAGGCAAGACGGTATCTTCGCGGTTAATCCCGTTGGTTGCTGTACCCTTAAGAATTGGGTTCGAGCAATCGTCCGCTGGCCTGCGCTCGATTGACCCTATTCCTGGCCCCTTCTATAGTGCGCTGAACTGCAATGGAGTCACGCACCTTGGCCGATTTCGATCTAGACCAACTGGAACGGCAGGTCGCTGCATTGATCCGGCTCAATCAGCGGCTGCGCGAGGAGAATGTCTCGCTGCGCGCGCGTCAGGAGACGCTGGTGGCCGAGCGTGGTGAGCTGATCGAGAAGACCGAACAGGCGCGCGGTCGGGTCGAGGCGATGCTCTCGCGCCTGCGCGCGATGGAGGAGAGCTTGTGAGCGACGAACCGCTGCAGGTGACCATCCGTATCCTCGACAAGGATTATCGGGTCGCCTGCGAGCCGCACGAGGAGGAGGGACTGCGCGACTCGGCGCGGTTGCTCGATGGCCGGATGCGTGAGATCCGTCAGACCGGACGGGTGATCGGTACCGATCGGATCGCGGTGATCGCGGCGCTCAACATCGCCCATGAGTTGATCCAGTTGCAGCGTGCCGGTGGTCCGCCCTGTGACGATGCGCTGTTCGACCGCCTCGGTCGTCTCCAGGGTCAATTGTCCGAGGCGCTCGCGACCACCTCCGCCCTGGACGCATCCGCCGAAAAGGGTTAGCCTGTCATTGCGGCACCCCCTGTAGTGTTCGACAGCGGCCTGGGTATTTTCTTGAGCCTAATCTCGACCCTGGGGACATGAACGCAAAGGCTGTTGTGCATGTCCGCCCCGAGCGGAAAGCCTGATGCCATTGTCGATTGTTCCCACTTGAACCCTCTGGTTCAAGAACGAAGGTCTGCACCGGCACCCGTGGGGGGTGTCCTTTACCCCATCCTGACATGTCCGAATCTTCCCTTCCTGCATTGCGCCGCACCTTGCGTCAGCGCCGTCGCGCGCTCGACACCAGGACACAGCGTCGTCACACGCGCGCGCTCGTCCGGCACCTGGGACGTGAGCTGCGAGTGCTGCGTGCGCAGCGGATCGCGCTCTACTGGCCGAGCGATGGCGAACCCGATCTGCGCCCTCTGATCAAGTCGCTGCGTGGTCGCGGGCATCGCTTTTACCTGCCGGTATTGCGGCGCCCGGCATTACGCCACGGTTCTCGGCTGTGGTTCGTGTCCCACCAGTCACGGCGGCGCATGTGTCGCAATCGCTATCGCATCCCCGAGCCCTGCGCGCGCGGTCGTGCGATCCGGCCGGTCAAGCACCTCGACCTGCTGTTGGTGCCGTTGGTGGGCTTCGATGCCGATTGTCATCGCATCGGCATGGGGGGCGGTTTCTACGACCGGGCCCTGGCGTATCTGCAGCGGCGGCGTCACTGGTATCGACCGCGGCTGTATGGGATCGCCCATGACTGTCAACGTCTCGAGCACATTGCGCCACGTCCCTGGGACGTGGTGCTCGATGCGGTCTTTACCGAACGCGGTTGTTATCGTCGGCCTCACCGCTGAGGGCGCTGGCGCTAGCAAACAGTCGATAGGCGAGGTTGTCGGTCTCTTCCCAATAGCTGTAACCCAGGGTGTCGAGCGAGTCACGAAAGTGGGCGTGCTCGGCGGCTGGGACCTGGGCGCCGAGTAGCACCCGGCCATAGGCCGCGCCATGGTTGCGATAGTGGAACAGGCTGATGTTCCAGCGCCTGCCGATGGCGGTGAGGAAGTTGAGCAAGGCGCCCGGGCGCTCGGGGAACTCGAAGCGCACCAGCATCTCGTCGTCGATCCCCGAGGCGTGACCACCGACCATGAAGCGGATGTGGAGCTTGGCCGTCTCGTTGTCGCTCATGTCGACGACTTCGAGCCCCTTGGCGGTGAGCCGGGCGATCAGCTCCTCGCGCTCGCTCTGGCCCCGACTCAGCTCGACCCCGACGAAGACCTGTGCCTTGCGGGCATCGGCATAGCGGTAGTTGAACTCGGTGATCTGGCGTTTACCGAGCAGCTTGCAGAAGGCGAGGAAGCTGCCCGGGCGCTCGGGGATGGCGACGGCGAGCAGGGCCTCGCGGCGCTCGCCGAGTTCGGCACGCTCGGCGACGTGGCGCAGGCGGTCGAAGTTGACGTTGGCGCCGCTCTCGATGGCTACCAGCTGCTGGTCGCGGATGTCGTGGGTGGCGACATAGCGCTTCATCCCCGCCACTGCGAGCGCCCCGGCCGGTTCGGCGATGCCGCGGGTGTCGTCGAAGATGTCCTTGACCGCAGCGCAGAGCTCGTCGGTGCTCACCAGCACCACCTCGTCGACGTGTTCGCGGGCGATGCGGAAGGTCTCCTCACCGATGCGTTTGACCGCGACCCCGTCGGCGAACAGCCCGACCCGCTCGAGTTCGACCGGGGCGCCGGCGGCGAGTGCATGGTGTAGGGTCGGCGCCTCCTCGGGCTCGACGCCGATGATCCGCACCTGGGGGTAGAGCCATTTCACATAGGCGGCGATGCCGGCGATCAGTCCGCCGCCGCCGACTGGGACGAAGATGGCGTCGGGCGGGGTCGGGTGCTGACGCAGGATCTCCATGCCGATGGTGCCCTGACCGGCGATCACCTCGGGGTCGTCGAAGGGGTGGATGAAGGTCAGCCCCTGGGCCTCGACCAGCTCCATGGCATGGGCATAGGCCTCGTCGTAGGAGTCACCGTGGAGCAGGGCCTTGGCCCCGAGCCGGCGCACCGCGCCGACCTTGATCGCCGGGGTGGTGCGTGGCATCACGATGGTGGCGGTGATCCCCAGGCGTTTGGCGCCGAGGGCGACGCCCTGGGCGTGGTTGCCGGCGCTGGCGGCGATCACCCCGCGCGCGCGCGCCTCGTCATCGAGTCCGACGAGCTTGTTGTAGGCGCCGCGTAGCTTGAACGAGAACACCGGCTGCAGGTCCTCGCGCTTGAGATAGACGGTGTTGCCGACTCGGGCCGAGAGCAGTGGGGCCTTGGTCAACGGGGTCTCGCGGGCGACGTCGTAGACGCGAGCGCGGAGGATGCGCTCGATGTAGTGTGTGGGCATGGAGGACTCCGGGGATAGCGTTGCCGCTCCATGTTAGCGCAGCGACGCCTCGGCGCGGTTGCTATGATGGCCGCCCGCGGCCGTGCCGGCCGTGTCATCACGCCGAGCTATCGGCGTGTTCGTCATCCAGAGAGTCCCATGCGGAGGAGTGAGATGGACCAGGACGCGATGAAGCGCCAGGCGGCCGAGGCCGCGTTGGCCTATGTCGAGGGCGGTGTGATCGGGGTGGGGACGGGCTCGACCGTCAACCATTTCATCGATGCGCTAGCCGGCATCAAGGGGCAGATCGAGGGCGCGGTGTCGAGTTCCGAGGCCTCGACCGAGCGGCTGAAGGCGCACGGCATTCCGGTGCTTGATCTCAATGCCACCGGCGAGCTGACGCTCTATGTCGATGGCGCCGATGAGTCGAACGCGCGCCTGCAGCTGATCAAGGGTGGCGGTGGTGCGCTGACGCGCGAGAAGATCGTCGCCGCGGCGAGCGAGCGCTTCGTCTGCATCGCCGACGAGAGCAAGCTGGTCGACGTGCTGGGCGCCTTCCCGCTACCGGTGGAGGTGATCCCGATGGCGCGCAGCCATGTCGCGCGAGCACTGGTCGAGCTGGGGGGGACGCCGGTGTGGCGTGATGGTTTCGTCACCGACAACGGCAACCTGATCCTCGACGTCCATCATCTCGAGATCCAGGATCCGGTTGCCCTGGAGCAACAGATCAATGCCATCGCCGGGGTGGTGACCGTGGGGATCTTCGCCCAGCGTCCGGCCGATGTGCTGATCCTCGGTTCCGCCCAGGGCGCGCGCACGCTGACCGTGGCGGGTTGATCCTCGGTCGGTTGAACGCCTAGGACAGGTGCCGGGCGTCTTTTTCTCGGACAAAGAAAAACGGGGCCGATGGCCCCGTTTTTCGTTCCACGGTTCTAGCGCGCGAGGCTTAGAACTTGTGGATCATGCCCAGCGAGAACCCGTCCCAGCTGTTGTAGTCGAAGTCGTCGTCGACCTGGGTGTACAGCACGTAGGCCTTGGTGCGCTTGCTGAAGTTGTGATCGAAGCCGATCGCCCAGGTGTTGTAGTCGCCGTCGTAGGCGTCGTGCAGGGCGTTGTCGATCCCGGCGCGGGTCAGGTTGAGGTCGGTGTCACGGCTACCGTTACCGTACATGGCCTTGACCTGGTTGTTACCGAAGGCGTAGGCGGCCTGGATCTGCCACAGGCTCAGGTCCTGAGCGAAGAGTGCCGGGTTGCCGAGGCTGACGGTGGTGACGTTCGGATCCTGGATGTCGGTCTGCTCTTCGTAGACGGCGGCCAGGGTGAAGCCGTTCCAGTCGAGGAGGCCGAGGCCGATGCGCCACTTGGTGAAGTCGTCGTGGGCGTAGCCAGCATTGGTCGGGCCGGCGAGGCTGGCAGTGGAGCCCATCAGCAGCTCGTCACCGATCGACTCGTAGGAGACGGTGGCGTAGAACGGGCCGTTGGAGTAGATACCGGCCAGCGAGTAACCCTCGGCGAGGCTGTCGGCGTTGACGTTCTCACCGAAGCCCAGGGTCGAGCCACCACCAGCGTGGGTCGCGGCGGCCAGCTGGAAGCCGCTGAAGCTCGGGCTGATGTAGGCGATGGCGTTGTCGAAACGGTTGTCGTCGAAGCCGACGGTGCCGTTGAAGTCAGCCATGGTGTCGGCGAACAGGTCGAGCTTGCCGGTCGAGATCTTCATCGGGCTGTCGTGACGGCCGACGAGGAAGGTACCCCAGTTGCCGGCGAGACCGACGAAGCTGTTACGCATGGTGATGGTGTCGTTGGCACCGGAGGCGGCGTTGCCGTAGCCCTCTTCGGTCATACGGATGCCGAGCTCGACCTGGTAGATGGCCTTGAGACCGTTGCCCAGATCCTCGGAACCCTTGACGCCGACGCGGTTGGCGCGGCTCTGACCCGGCAGGTCACCACCGCTGTTCAGGCCCCAACCATTGAAGCCCTCACGGAGGTTGCGGAGACTCACGGCGTTGTCGGTGTCAGCGATGGTGCCGAAGGAGTCGACGTCTGCATAGTCGATCGACATGTGCAGCTTGCCGTAGAGGACGGCCTCTGCCATCGCGCTGGCGGGGGCAGCCATGGCGGTGGCGACCGCCAGGGTGATGAGTTTCTTGTTCATGATGTTCTCCGCTGTTGTGAATTTGTCAGACAGACTGCAGAAACCGAGCGCAATCATGCTTTGCGATCTGAACTATAGAGGAGGGCATGGCGTTTTGCAACAGATTGGACGGGAAAAAGACACACTCGTCAAAAATGTATCTTTTTTGCATCATTCGCCCTCATTGGATGCCGTGATCAGGTGAACTGTAAAGCATGCGCGAAGATCCCGCAGCCGTGGTATCGATACCGTTTTCATGAAGACCAAGGATCGGACTGGCGAGCGGCCGTTGGTTCCCGTGGGACCGGGTGCGCGCATGAGTCGAGGAGGGGACGATTGTTGTGAAAAGAGCACATTCGTGCCCATGTCGAGGCTCGGGCGAGCGCGTCCGAGGGGCGGGGAGAGCGGTTCGGGTCAAGGAGACAGACAAAGAAAAAGGCCCAACCCTGTGGGTTGAGCCTTTTTCTTGAAGATGGCTGGGGGACTAGGATTCGAACCTAGGTTGACGGAGTCAGAGTCCGTAGTCCTGCCGCTAGACGATCCCCCATTTGTATCGCTTGCCGCGATATGTCGAAGCATTATATCGGCTTCGACACATCGTGGCAACCCCGAAGTTTTAACGCTTCGAGAACTGCGGACGCTTGCGCGCCTTGTGCAGGCCGACCTTCTTGCGCTCGACCTCGCGGGCATCGCGGGTCAGGAAGCCTGCACGACGCATCGGCGAGCGCAGGGTCTCGTCGTACTCGACCAGCGCGCGAGCGATGCCGAGGCGGATGGCGCCGGCCTGTCCGGTGTTGCCGCCGCCCTTGACGGTGACATTGACGTCGATCTTGTCGGCCAGCTCAGCGGTCTCGAGCGGCTGACGGACCACCATACGGGCAGTCTCTCGACCGAAGAACTGGTCGATCGAGCGACCGTTGATCGTGATGTTGCCAGCGCCTGCCGTCAAGAAAACTCGTGCGGCGGACGTCTTGCGGCGACCAATAGCGTGTTGCGTCTCCGACATGCGTCTGATTCCTAAACGTTGAGCTCGAGGGGCTGAGGCTGCTGCGCCTGGTGTTCGTGGTTCGGACCGGCGTAGACACGCAGCTTGCGGAACATGGCGCGTCCGAGCGGGCCGCGCGGCAGCATCCCCTTGACGGCGAGCTGGATGGCACGCTCGGGGGCGGTCTCGAGCAGCTTCTCGAGGCTGGTCGACTTCAGGTTACCGACGTACCCGGTGTGACGGTAGTACATCTTGTCCTGCATCTTGTTGCCGGTCACGCGAATCTTGTCCGCGTTGACGACCACCAGGTAATCACCGGTGTCGACGTGCGGGGTGTATTGCGGTTTGTGCTTGCCGCGAAGGCGCAACGCCAGTTCGCTGGCGAGCCGGCCGAGTGTCTTGCCTTCGGCGTCGATCAGGTACCAGGCGCGGCGAACCTCTGCGGGTTTGGCGCTAACAGTCGTTGTCATGTCCTTCGCTCCGGGAAGTCCACGCGCAACTGGAACGGCGCGCGGTCCGTGAATTCGTTATCTGCGTCGAGAAAGACCGGGGATGGTACGCGATCGGTTTCACGAGCGCAACCCCCGTTGTATCATCGGGTGCAATCTGTGCTGCGGGTCCGTTCAGCCGGGTAATTTCAAGCGCTTGACGTGCTTGCCGGCGAGCAGATGGGACTGGAGGATCTCCTCAATGTCCTCCTGATCCACGAAAGTATACCAGACGCCTTCTGGATAAACCACGACCACCGGTCCCAGCTCGCAGCGACCCAGGCAGCCGGCGGTGCTGATCTGTACCCCGCCCGGTCCGGTCAGCCCCAATGCCTTGGCGCGTTGCTTGAGGTGGTTGCGCATCTCCTGGGCGCCGCACTGGTCGCAGCTCTGACGCCCGTCGTCGCGGGCGTTGGTGCAGAAGAAGACATGATGGCGGTAGTAGGTCATCGTCTCGCGTCGACAATCCTGATCCAATGCTTGCCCGGGGGCACAGGGTAGCACGGAGCCGCTGCTTCGGGCCGCTCGCCCCGGTCGATCCCACAAGCCCAGTCCGCTCAGAGTCCGAACGTCTTGAACATCGTCTCCAGTCCGACCCCCCCAGCCGACCCGGCGGCCCGCGAACTGCTCCGGCTCGCCGATCAATGCGTCAAGTGCGGGCTCTGCCTGCCGCACTGCCCGACCTATGCCCAGACCCGCAACGAGGGCGACTCCCCGCGTGGCCGCATCGCCCTGATCCAGGGCTGGGTGAGTGGCCAGTTGCCGTGGGATGCGACCCTGGCTGCACACCTCGACGGCTGTCTCGGGTGTCGTGCCTGTGAGCGCGCCTGTCCCTCGCTGGTTGCCTACGGGCGATTGATCGATGGGGCGCGTTCGCGCCGTCAGGCACAGCGTCCACCTTGGCGGCGCTGGTTGTCGCGGCGACGGTTGGAGGTGGTCTCGGAGGCCGGGTGGGTGCGCCGGCTCGCCACCCTCGTCGCCCGGCTGCGTCGGCTCGGCTCGATGCCCTGGCTCGATCGGCTCGCCCCGTCCCGGCTCGCCCCCTATCTGCGTCTCGCGCGGGTGATCGAGCCGGCGACCGCGGCGAGCGTCGCGCCCTCGGTGGCGACGGGCGCCGAGGTCGACCTGTTCGTCGGTTGTACCCAGGAGGGGCTGCAGGGGGGCGCGGTGGTGGCCGCGCGGGCGCTGCTCGCCCGGCTCGGCGTGCGTGCACGGATCGCCGAGGAGTCGCTGTGCTGCGGGGCGCTGCTGCGTCACGCCGGTCACCCCGAGGCCGCCGACCGACGCCGCGAGCGGGTCGCTGAGGTGCACGCCGGGCGCACCCTGGTGGGCTTCTCCAGCGCCTGTGTCGGCGAGCTGCGCGAGCACCCGGCGCTCGCCGGGACCGCCGAGCTGTGCGCCTATCTCGATGGCCTGGCCTGGCCCGAGACACTGCGCCTGCGCCCGGCGCCGCTGCGGGTGCTGGTCCACGAACCCTGCACCCATCGCACCCTGCTCGGCGGCAACGCTGCGGTGCACCGGTTGCTCGGGCGCATCCCCGGGGTGGTGCTGATCGGGCTCGGTGAACAGGCGAGCTGTTGCGGTGCGGCCGGCATCTACATGCTCGAACGCCCGGGGATGGCGCAGGCGCTGTTCGCCGATCAGCTCGCGGCGATCCGCGCCGCCGCCCCTGAGCTGATCGTCACCACCAACCTCGGCTGTGCCCTGCAGCTGGCCGCCTCGCTGCGCGAGGCGGGGCTGGAGATCGCCGTCGAGCATCCGGTCGAGCTGCTCGCGCGCCAGCTCGAGCCCCTGCCGGACACATGAAATCCGCCGTACACGCCCCGATATCGCATCGATCCCCGGTGGCGCGGATGCCGTCGCGCGTGGCGCGCCCTGTCAACACGGACCCCAGGAGACCATGAGCACTCGTCACTACACCCCGGTCGATGCCCTGTTGATTCAGGGCGATCGCGCCCTGCGCACCCTGTTCGGTCGGCCGTCGCAGACCGAGCGTCCCAATCCCGCGGTCGGTCTCGGCGAGGGCGATCTCGGCAGCGATCAGCGCCGTCATGTCGCCCGGTTGATGCGCATCAACCACACCGGCGAGGTCTGCGCCCAGGCGCTCTACCAGGGCCAGGCGTTGACCGCGCGGCTGCCCGAGACCCGCCACCGGCTGGAGCGCTCGGCACAGGAAGAGAACGACCACCTCGTCTGGTGCGAGACCCGGCTGCGCGAACTCGACGACCGCAAGAGCCTGCTCAATCCGCTGTGGTACGCCGGTGCCTTCGGGCTCGGCGCGGCCGCCGGGATCGCCGGGGATAAGTGGAGCCTCGGCTTCGTGGTCGAGACCGAGCGCCAGGTCGAGCACCATCTCGACGATCATCTCGAGCAGATCCCGCTACAGGACGAGAAGAGTCGCGCCATCCTCGAACAGATGCGCGCCGACGAGATCCATCACGCCCAGATCGCGCGCGCCGCCGGCGGCGCCGAGCTGCCCACCCCGGTGCGCCGGGTGATGCGTTGGGGTTCGCGGCTGATGACGGGCAGCGTCTACTGGGTCTGATCCGGGCGCTGTCGGGGGCGTGTCGTCCGTCGCCGCGGGTTGGTGGTGCGCCGGGTGCCGGGTGTGCGCGGTGCCGGGCCGTCGGAGAGCGCCAGCACCAGCCCGAGCATCACCAGCACGGTCACCAGGCTGGTGCCGCCTTGGCTGATCAGCGGCAGGGTAATCCCGGTCAGCGGGATGAGCTTGGTCACGCCGCCGAGATTGAGCAGGGTCTGGCAGGCCAGGGCGCTGACCAGCCCGAGTCCGAGCAGACGACCGAAGCGGTCGCGGGTGCGCTCGGCGACCAGCAACCCGCGCCACAGCAGGATCAGCACGAAGACCACCAGTAGCACGCAGCCGACGAAACCGAACTCCTCGCCGATCACCGCATAGATGAAGTCCGACTGGGCGATCGGGGTGTACTCCGGGTTGCCCGCGCCCAGTCCCTCGCCCCACAGCCCGCCCGAGTACATCCCCGAGAGCCCCTGGAGGATCTGCCAGCTCGCCCCGGTGGGGTCGGCGAAGGGGTCGAGCCAGGCGGCCAGTCGGCGCTGACCGTGGGCGAACAGCCCCAGCGCCGCCGCGCCGAGCGCGCCCCCGAGCCCTAGCCCCCACCACAGATAGCCGCGCCGCCCGCTGCCGGCGACCAGCACCACCAGCTGCACCGTCGCCAGCACCGCGAGCATGCCGAGATCGCGCTGCCACAGCAGTAGCGCCGCGAGCACTGCCCAGAATCCCGCCAGTGGCCAGAGTGCGCGCAGCGGCGGCCACATCGATCCGGGTCCGCGCCACTCGCCGAGCGCCTTGGCATGCCGGTCGACGAACCAGGCCATGAACACCACCGCGGTGATCTTCAGGAGTTCCGTCGGCGTCACCAGCCCGACACCGTAGATCGCGCCGCGAAAGCGCTGCCCGAGTGCCAGCACCACGGCGACCAGCGCCAGCGACAGCGCCGCCCACAGCCAGCCGGCGGTGGCGAGCCGGACATGGCGCCCGCGCATCGCCAGGGCGCAGGTGACGAGCATCGCCGTCACGCCGAGTGGCAGGGCGTAGAGCCCGGGGTCGGTCGGATCGCCCGGATCGAAGGCGCCCATGCGATAGCGCACCAATAGCCCGAAGCCGGCGAGCAGGGCGATACAGGCGGTGAGCAGCTGGTCGCCGCGACAGCGCAGCGCCACCAGACCGAGATGGATCACCACCACGCAGCCGAGCTGCAGCGCCGGGGCGACCAGCACCTCGGCGCCGAGTCGCGCGCCGGCGGCCTGCGCGCTGCCGATCGCCATGGCGAAACCGAGCCCGACGCACAGCAACCCCCAGGCGAGCAGTTCGCGCTCCGGGGCCCGCAGCGCCCAGGCCGCGCGCAGATCGGGTGGCGGCGCGCTCATTGCAGCAACCCCCGGCGGGCGGCCTGCTCGATGAGCGCGCGGGCGATCGGCGCGGCGGCCACCGCGCCATAGCCGCCGCGTTCGACCAGGACGGCGACGGCCAGGGTCGGGCGCTCGGCCGGGGCGAGCCCGAGGAACCAGCTGTGCGCCCGACCCTGGGCGTGCTGCGCGGTGCCGGTCTTGCCGGCGATGCGCAGCGCCGGGTCGTCGATCGCGCGTGCCGTGCCCTCGGTGACCACCGCGCGCAGCAGCGGTAGCAGCGCTGCACTGGTGGTCGGCGAGAAGAACTGGCCGAGCGCCTCGGGCGGCTGGTCGCGCAGCAGCCGGGGGCGCATCGCCACCCCCTGGTTGCCCACCGCCGCGCCGATCAGCGCGAGCTGCGCTGGGCTCATCAGTAGCGCGCCCTGGCCGAGCGACATCTGCGCCAGTCCGTAGCGGTCATCGGGGTCGAGCCGGGGCAGCCGCAGGGTCTGCATGATGTAGCGTCCGTGGGCGCTGTGGTGGAGCACGATCGGCCGGTTGGCATGGAGCCGGTCGGCGAGGGCGTAGAAGGCGGCGTGACCATAGCCGACACCGAGCTTGGCGAAGAACACGTTGGAGGAGCGCGCCAGCGCCGTGCCGAGCCCGATGGCGCCGTGACCGCGCCACTCGGTGCCGTGCTCGCGCGCCTCGTAGTACTCGTGATCGCGGATGCGGGGATAGCGCGCCGAGGTGGTGAAGCCCTCGGCTGGACAGTCGATGGTGGTGTTGAAGCCGTGCTCGAGTGCGAGCGCGGCCATCACCACCTTGAAGGTCGAACCCGGTGGATAGAGCCCCTGGGTGGCGCGGTTAAGCAGGGGCGCGGCGGGGTCCTCGGCGCCGCCGAGGGTGGCGGCGATGCGCTCGGGGTCGAACCCCGGGGTGCTCGCCAGCACCAGCAGCGCGCCGTCCTGTGGGCGCAGCATCACCACCGCGCCGCGGCGCGCGCCGAGCAGGGCGACGGCGTGGCGCTGCAGCTCGGCATCGAGGGTGAGCCAGAGGTCGTGACCGCGCGGGTGCTCGTCCTGGGTCAGCACCTGACGCCCGACCCGGCCCCAGTCGGCGAGCCGCAGCGGGGTGCCGCCGTCGAGATGGACGCTGGCCACCGCCTCCAGCCCGGTGGCGCCGAAGCGTGGGTGACGGTAGCCGACGACATGGCCGAACACCGGCCCATCGCGGTAGTGACGCCGGACCCGGTCGGCCTGCTCCTCGCTGTAGACCAGCACCTCGCCGTTGCGATCGAGGATACGCCCGCGGCGCAGCCGGTGCGCCGGGTTGAAGTCGCGCCGGTCGTAGAGCTGCATGAAGGCCATGAACTGCGGGCGCAGCATCCCGGTGAGCTGCCAGCTCGCCTGGTGCAGCAGCACCACCGCGAAGAGCAGGATCAGCACCAGCAGCGCGCGTCGCTCGCCGCCCTTGCCGCGCGCCAGCTGACGCATCGGCAGTTGTGGGTGGAGGTCGCGGATGCGTTGGAGCAGATAGGCGAGGGCGAGCAGCAACCCGGCGTGCAGCGCGACCCGCACCACCGGCCAGCGCGCCGGGTCGGTCAGCGACTCCAGCGCCATCGACTCAGGGCGCCGCGGCGGGGAAGGGGGTGAAGCCCGAGCCCGGTGTCTCGGGGAGGGTGATGACGCCCTCGCGCGGAGAGGGAGCGACCCCGAGGTCCTCGGCGAGCCAGGCGGCGGTGTCGAGCCCGTGGGTCTGCGCCGGCGCCAGCGCGGCGGCGAGCTGGGCGTCGATCCACAGCCCGGCGGCGCTCTCGACCACGCTGGTGAGCACCACCTCGAGCCCGGCGGCGCGGGCGTGCTCGGCGAGCGCCCGGGTGGCGCGCGGGCCGCCGAGGACGGCGGGCTTGAGCACCAGCCGCCGCACCCCGAGCCGCTCCGGGGCGAGCCCGGCGAGCGGCCCGGCGAGCGATTCGTCGAGTGCCAGGGCGAAGGGCGCGCGCGCCTGCAGTGCGGCTAGGGTCGTCGGGTCGGGCTCGCGCAGCGGTTCTTCGAGCGATTCGACCGGCAGCGTGCGACAGGTCTCGATCATGGTCGCGGCGGTGGCCGCGTCCCAGGCGCCGTTGGCGTCGAGCCGCAGCCGTGTCCGTGGTGGCAGGTGGTGGGCGAGCTCGCGGAGTCGCGCGCGCTCGGTACGCGGTTCCGCAACCCCGAGCTTGAGCTTGAACACCCGCGCGCCGCGCGCCGCGGCCGCGTTGAGCGCGCTGGCCGGATCGTCGTCGAGGGCGCCGAGCACGGCGTTGACCTCAACCCGTGCCGGGGCCGCGGGGTCGAGCAGGGCGCGCAGCGTCAGCCCGCGGCGGCGCGCGATCAGGTCGAGCAGGGCGCTCTCGACCCCGTGTCGCGCCGCCGGGGCGGCGAGGGTCAGGGCCTCGAGTCGGTCGAGCAACGCCTCGGCGCCGAGCGCGCCAGCCGCCCCGAGCACCCGCGCGAGCGCGGCCTCGGCGACGTCCGCTTGCTCGGTCCCGGCCGCCGGCAGCGGCGCGCACTCGCCCCAGCCGCTGACGCCACCGGCGCTGGCCCTGACCAGCCAGCCGCGGCGTTGGACGAAACCGCCGCGGGCGCTGGCCCAGTCGCGCGCCAGCGCCAGGGTGTAGGGGGTGATGCGCAGCGCGACGCTCATCGCCCTAGAGCGCCAGCGCCACCACCAGCAGCAGGGTCAGCGCGCTCTGGTAGAGCGCGGTGCGCGCCAGCTGCTGATTGAGTACCCGTCCCTCGGCGCCGCGTAGCAGCGTGCTCGCCAACATCAACGCCAGGGGGAGCGCGGCGAGTAGTGGCCAGGGGTTGGCCGGTATCCCGGCGAGCAACAGGATGGGGATCGGCAACAGCAGCAGCAGGGTGTAGAGCAGCCGCGCGCGGGCCCGCCCGAGGTAGTGACAGAGGGTGCGGCGTCCGGCCTGGCGATCGCTGTCGAGGTCGCGATAGTTGTTGATCACCAGTACCGCCGCCGCCGGCAGCCCCAGCGCCAGCCCGACCAGCAGCGGGGTCCAGCCGAAGCTCAGGGTCTGCAGGTAGTAGGTACCGCCGACTGCGGCCAGGCCGAAGAACAGCAGCACGTAGAGTTCGCCGAAGGGGCCGTAGGCGATCGGTCGCGGGCCGCTGGTATAGGCGTAGCCGGCGGCCAGCGAGGCCAGGCCGATCACCAGGATCGGCCAGCCGCCGCGCCACAACAGGGCGATGCCGAGGACGAAGGCGATGGCGAAGGCCAGGTGCGCGGCCAGGCGCACTTGGCGTGCGCTGAACCAACCCTCGGCGCTGGCGCGCGCCGGTCCGAGCCGGCCGGGCCCATCGGTGCCGCGTTCGAAGTCGACGGCGTCGTTGTGCAGATTGGTGCCGATCTGGATGGCCATCGCCGCGAGCAGGGTGCAGAGCGCGGTGAGCGGCGCGAGCCGTCCGGTCTGCGCCACCGCCAGGGCGATGCCGGCGATCACCGGCGCCAAGGCCATCGGCAGGGTCTTGGGCCGGGTCGCCAGGATCCAGCGCACCAGGGTCGAGTGCGGTGCGCTCACGTCAGGGGCGCCAGGGGAAGCGGCTGAAGTCGGGGTCGCGCTTGTCGAGGAAGGCGTTGCGGCCCTCCTGCCCCTCCTCGGTGGTATAGAACAGCGCGGTGGCGTTGCCCGCCAGCTCCTGGATGCCGGCCATGCCGTCGGTGTCGGCATTGAACGAGGCCTTGAGGATACGCAGCGCGGTGGGGGAGAGCTGGAGCATGCGCCGGCACCACTCGACGGTGGTGCGCTCGAGTTCAGCGAGCGGTACCACGGTGTTGACCAGGCCCATGTCGAGTGCCTCGGCGGCGTCGTACTGACGGCACAGGAACCAGATCTCCTTGGCCTTCTTCAGCCCCACGGTGCGCGCCATGATGCCGGCGCCGAAGCCGCCGTCGAAGCTGCCCACGCGCGGTCCGGTCTGGCCGAAACGGGCGTTGTCGGCGGCGATGCTGAGATCACAGATCAGGTGCAGCACGTGACCGCCGCCGATCGCGTAGCCGGCGACCATGGCCACCACCGGCTTGGGCAGGGTGCGGATCTGGCGCTGCAGCTCGAGCACGTTGAGGTGCTCGACCCCGGCCTCGTCGCGATAGCCCTCGTGGCCACGGATGCGCTGGTCGCCGCCGGAGCAGAAGGCGAGGTCACCGGCGCCGGTGAGCACGATCACCCCGACCTTGGGGTCGAGGTGGGCACGGCGGAAGGCGTCGATCAGCTCGCGCACCGTCTGCGGGCGAAAGGCGTTGCGCACCTCGGGGCGGTTGATGGTGATACGCGCGATGCGCTCGGCCTGGTGGTAGAGGATGTCCTGGTACTCGGGCGCGCCGGCCGGGGTCTCCCAGGCGATCGGACGGCTCGGGTCGGCCGCGCTCGGGGCGGGCAGTTGGACGGACTGGTTGGGGTTGTCTGACTCCACCTTGTAGGACCTCTGAAAGATGACTGGAGAAGGCGTCGTCCAGGCCTCCTGGCCGGGGCGATGAGATGAAACAGGGCGCGGGCCTCCCGCCCGCGGCGCCGAACGCCAAGGGGCGTTACTTGAGCAAACCGGTGTCCTCGTGCAGCCGGCTCCAGAAGGTCTGGTGCACGGTACGGCTGCGCTCGGCGTCGAGACGTACCTCGATGATCCCGGCGGCATCGTCGCGGGCGAGGGTGGCGGCGAAGTCGGCCGCGCCCTCGACGGCGTGATGGGCGAGCCCGTGGCCACGGGCCAGGGCCGCGAGGTCGAGCGACTGCGGGGTGCGCCAGAGCCGCTCGAAGCCCTCGACCCCCTGCTGCGGGAGATAATCGAAGATGCGCCCGCCGCCATTATTGAGCACCACGCAGGGGCGGTCGAGGCGCTGTAGCAGCTGTAGACCGGAGAGGTCGTGGAGCAGCGACAGGTCGCCGAGCAGCCCGTGACAATGCACCCCGGCGGCATTGATCCCGGCGAGCGTCGAGGCCTGGCCGTCGATACCGCTGGCGCCACGGTTACAGAACAGCCGTAGCGGCGTGGCGCGGGCACCGATCCAGGTGTCGAGCTGGCGGATCGGCATCGAGTTGGCGCACAGCAGTCCGGCATCGGGGTCGATGTGGGCGAGCAGGGTGGTGAGCAGCTGTGGCTCGCACCAGGGCGATTCGGCCAGGTGCTCGGCGGCGATCGCCTCGATGCGGCGCTCGGCGTGTTGCCAGTGCTCCAGCCAGTGTGTCGGGGCCGGGTCGAGCTGCTCGCCGAGCCAGTCGCAGCAGGCCGCCGGGTCGGCATCGAGGAGCACGGCGACGTCGTGGTTGGGGTCGCTCCAACGTGCCGCCGGGTCAATGCGCAGGGTGGGGGTGCCGGCGAGCCAGCCGAGCAGGGTCTTGGAGACGGGCGTGCGACCGAGGCTCACCACCCAGTCCGGGCGTAGTTGCGCACGCGCTTGGGGATTGCGCAGGAAGCTGTCGTAGCGGGCGATGCGCGCTGCGCTGCCGGGGCCGAAGCGCAGCCCGGAGAGTGGGTCGCAGAGCACCGGCACGCCGAGGTGGTCGGCGAGCTGCCAGAGCCGTGGTGCGAGTCCCGGACGGGCGCTGTCCGGGCCACAGCAGATCAGCCCGCGTCCGCGCAGTAGAGTCCGTACCTGCGTGGCGCGATGCGGGTCCGGGGCGCCGCCGCTCCAGGTCGCCGGTGGTGGCGCCGGTGGTGTCGGTCGGGGCCGTGGCAGCGGTGGCAGTGCTGTCTCGGGCACCAGCGGTTCGCGCAGCGGCAGGTTGATGTGCACCGGGCCGGGGCGCGGTCCCCGCGCGACGGCGGCAACGCGCGCACCGAGCGCGCGCACCATCTTCAGCGCCGCCGGGTCGGCGGTGGCCGGGCCGGGGTCGTGACACTCGCGCGCGAAGGGCACGAACAACTGACCTTGGTCGATGGTCTGGTTGGCCCCCCAGCCATGGAGTTCGGGGGGGCGATCGGCCGAGAGCAGGACCAGTGGGTGGTCGGATTGGGCCGCCTCGATCACCGCCGGCAGCCAGTGCGCCGGCGCGCTCCCCGAGGTGGCGAGCAGCGCGACCGGGCGGCGTGCCGCAGCGGCCAGGCCGAGGGCGTAGAAGGCGGCGCTGCGCTCGTCGAGGATCGGCTCGATGGTGAGTTCGGGGCGACGCTGCGCGGCGAGGATCAGCGGCGTCGAGCGCGAGCCCGGCGACAGCACCAGGGTCGCCACGCCGCCGGCGATCAGGCCGTCGAGCAGTGCAGCGCACCAGTTCAGGTTACAGGTTCCCTGATCGATCATCGGTGTCCCCTCAGGCGAACTGCAGCGCGGTGGCGATGGCGGCGAACTTGTGGTCGATCTCCTCCCACTCGCTAACCGGGTCGGAGCCGGGGACGATGCCGGCGCCGGCATAGAGTTCGGCGCTGTCGGCGGCGACCCGGGCGCAGCGCAGCAGCACCCACAGCTCGCCACTAAGGTCGGGCTCGACGATGCCGGCGGCGCCGGTGTACCAGTCGCGTTCGAAGGGCTCGTTGCGCCGCAGCCAGTCGTGGGCGTCGCGCCGCGGCTGGCCGTTGGTCGCCGGGGTGGGGTGGAGCAACTCGGCGAGACTGAACACGTCACCCGCGGCGTCGACCTCGCCGCGCACCAGGCTCCACAGGTGCTGGGCGTTGTTGAGCTGCATCACCCGCGGTCCCTCGACCGGTTCGAGTCGCGTGCAGCAGCGCTCGAGGGCGGCACCGACCGCCGCGACCACCACCTGGTGCTCGTGCAGGTTCTTGGCGCAGCCGAGTAGCTCGGCGGTGAGTGCCGCGTCGCGTGCAGCATCGGCGGCGCGACAGGCGGTGCCGGCGATGGCGTCGGCCTCGACCCGACGCCCGCGCAGGGTGAACAGGCGCTCGGGGGTGGCGGCGACGAAGCAGCTCTCGCGGTGACGGACGTTGATCACCTGACAAGAGGGGAAGAGATAGGCCAGGGCGTCGTTGAGCCGGTCGAGGTCGAAGCGGCGGTGGCCCTGCAGACGCTGGCGTCGGCACAGCACCAGCTTCTCCAGCGGGCCGTCACGCTCGATGGCATCGAGCGCGGCGAGCACCAGGTCGCGCCAGGGTTCGAGTGCCGGCTCGCTGGGACCGCGTTCCAGGGTCGCCGGGGTCAGCGGGGCGCGGGCCGGTTGTGCGAGCAGCGGCACCAGTCGCTCCAGCCAAGCGTCCCAACGTGTCAGCAGGGCCTCGGGTTCGACCGGCAGGCGGGTGCTGAGGATCAGCGCCGACTGCTCGCCGGAGGTGCTGAGTGCAACCTCGGGGATCCAGTAGACGGCATTGGGCAGGTCGGAGGCGCCGGGCGTGGTGGTCGGCTCCGGGGTGGCAGCGAAGCCGAGCATGGCGAAGCCACCGAGTCCGGTCTCGTCGGGGTCGAGCTGGTGCCAGTCGGTAGCTGCGGCGCGTGCCTGTTCACGCAGCCGCTGCAACCGCTGCTCGCCCGCGGCCTGCCACTCGGCGGCGATGCCGTAGCCGGCGCGCAGCTCGCCGCGGTGGCTGTGGGCGAACTGGAAGCGCGGTCCCGAGAGCTCGGGGGCGGCATGGAGCGGCTGGGGCAGCTCGAGTGCGAGCGAGACGAGCCCGTGGGGGTGACCGAAGCCGGGGGTGGCGATCGCCTCGCGAACGCGAGCCTTGAGCTGCTCGAGGCGTTGGAGCGGTGCAAGCATGGGATAGATCGATGGACCGGGATTGAGCGCACGGCGCGCACGGGCGCGCCGGCGGTGATGTCAAGGCGGTGTCGGGGCCGGCGCCGTCAGTTGGCCGGCTGCTCGGACCAGAAGCGGTCGATGGCCGCCGTGGTCTCGGCGGGTCGGTCCCACTGCGGCATACCACGGGTCGGTGCGATGCGCTCGGCGCGCCAGTTGTCGTGGCGGCAGAGGAAGTCGGGCAGCTCGTGGAAGTCGATATTGGGATCGCGGTCGTAGAGCACCAGCACCGGCTGGGTGAGCGCGGCATAGAGGCGCTCGCCGGCCTCGGGGGTGAACAGCTGCCCGGAGAGGAAGTAGAGCGGTGCGTACTTGGCCCCGGGCTGGTGTGAGGTGGCGTAGGCGTAGTCGACCATCTCGGACGGGGTGGGGCCGGCGAAGGCCTGACGATAGAAGTACTTGATGCTCGGGCGCGAGGTCAGCAGTCGAAACAGCCCATCGTTGAGGCCGGGGATGCTGAGGGCGCGATGGACGCGCTCGGCGGCGACCCCGGTGGGCATGGCGCGGGCGTTGAAACCGGTGGGCGAGAGCAGTACCAGCGAGCCGATGCGTTGCGGGCGTTGTGCGGTGGCACGAGCGGCGAATTCGCAGCCGAGGGAGAAGGCGATGAGGTCGATCTCACCCTCGCCCTCGACGACCTGGTCGAGGAAGTCGATCAGGGCGTTGGCGTAGAGTTCGGGCGAGTAGCGACGGTTGCCGCGGTCGGAGTGGCCGAAACCGGGCAGGTCGAGGGCGTAGACCCGGCGCTCGCCGCGATAGCGCTCGAACAGCGGTTTCATCTCGAAGGCGCTGGGTGCGGCGTTGATGCTATGCACCAGCAGCAGCGGGCGTGCATCGCTCGGGCCGTCGACATAGTAGCGGATGCGTCCGCCATGCTCGGTGACGAAGTCGTGCATGGGTGCCTCGAGCGCCGGTGGCAGCTCGAGGCCAGCGGTGCTGGCGCGCTGCTCGGGACGGGCGATGGAAGAATCGATACCTGAGTCCATGTGGTTGTCACCTCTTGTCTTGAGTGTGCGCGAGCGCGTCGGGACCGGGCGTCTCGCGCTCGGCGCGGCGGCAGATCTCGCGGGTCAGCCGTTTGAATACCAGGCGATGGATGGGTTCCAGCGCATACCAGTAGAGCAGCCCCCAGACCCCGGCGGGATGCCAGTAGCCGGTGGTGATGAGCCGGGTACGGTCGTGACCGTACGGCTCGATCTCGAACTCCATCATACCCGCCCCGGGGGCGCGCATGCCGAACCCGAGGGTGAGGCGTCGTCCCGGCTCGAGCCCGACCACCGTCCAGTGGTCGATGCGATCGCCGGCGCGCAGCTGCTGCGGATGACGCCGGCCGCGGCAGCGCCCGGGGCCGCCGATGGCCCAGTCGAGCCACTCACGGATCGACCACAGGGTGTCGAGACAGTAGTAGCGGTTGTCGCCGCCAATGGCCGCGAGCAGTCGCCACAACGCCCCCGGCGCGGCCGTGGTCTCTGTGCTCACCCGCAGCCGCTTGGCGTAATAGGCGTAGTCCGGGCGCTGTTGGCGTGCCCCGAGGGCGCCCTCGGTCCAGCGGCTGATCACGGCGGTGCGCCGCTCGGCGGCGAGGGCGGCGGCGACCGCCTCGCGGAAATCGAGCAGTCGCTGCGGGAGTGCGCGGCGCAGCGCGGCGTCATCGGCATGGAAGTCGTGGCGCAGCCCGCCGATGAGGGCGCGGGCGATGTCGGTCGGCACCGCCGTGACCAGCCGCAGCCAATAGGCTGACAATCCCGGGGTGAGGACCGGGACCGGTAGGATCCAGGGGGGACGACGCCCGGCGGTCTCGGCCAGGATGCGCATCATCTCGGCATAGGTCAGCTGTTGTGGGCCCGCGGCATCGAAGCTGCGACCCGCGCTGGCGTCGACCCAGGGGATACGCGCGAGATAGTACAGCAGGTTATCGAGCGCGATCGGTGGCGACAGGGACTGCACCCAGCGCGGGGTGATCATCACCGGCAGATGATAAACCAAATCGCGCATCACCTCGAACGCCGCCGAGCCGGGACCGACGATGATCCCGGCGCGCAGCTCGGTGACCGGCACCCGGCCCTCGCGCAGCACCTCCCCGGTGCGCCGTCGCGAGACGATGTGCTCGCTGCGCGCCGTCGTCGGCGCCAGGCCGCCGAGATAGACGATGCGCCCGACCCCGGCGGCGGCCGCGGCGGCGGCGAAGTTGGCCGCCGCCTCCAGGTCGAGCCGGGCGAAGCCGCGTCCGGCGGCCATCGAGTGCACCAGATAGTAGGCGACCTCGATGTCGGCGAGCGCGGCTGGCAGGCTCGCGGGGTCGAGGGCGTCGGCGGCAACCAGCTCGATGCCCGTCCAGCCCCGCGCGGCGAGCACCGCAGGATTGCGGGCGCTGGCACGCACCCGGTGACCACGGGTCTGAAGGTAGGGCGCCAGATGACTGCCGATATAGCCGCTGGCGCCGAACACCAGGCAGTGGGCGCCGGGGTCGGGGGACGGGGACGGACGGGGTCGGTCGGTCATCGTCTGGCCTCCGCGCGATGCCGCGCTGCAGGACTGCGTACAGGGTTCCCCGTGCATCTGCGGGTCGTCGGTGCTGGCTGCAATGGCATCCCCGTCAGCGCGTGGTGCGGTGAGCGGCCCTTTACCTCGGCCGTCGGGTTGTGCTTCCTTCGCCCGTAACAGATCCACAGGAGCCTGCTGTGCGCGCCATCGCTTCTCTGCTTGCCCTCGGTGTGCTGTTGGCCGGTTGTGCCACCCCGGGGCCGGGAGGTGGCGTGACGCCCGGCGCCCCCCTCCGCCTCTACCCCGGAGACGGTGAACGACGCGCTGACCTGGTGGTGCTCGGACACGGTTTCCTGCGCGAGCAGTCGACCCTGGCCGGGCTGGCGCGAACCCTGGCTGCGGCTGGGGTCGATTGCGCGACCCTCGACTTCACCGCGCAACGCCCTTGGGACGGCGCCCATCTGCGCAACGGTCTGGCGATGATCCGCGTCGCCGATCGGCTCGGTGCGCGTCGGGTGGTCTATGTCGGCTTCTCGGCCGGTGGGCTGGCGGCGTTGGTGGCCGCGCGCAATGATCCGCGCGCCCGTGGTGTGGTCACCCTGGATCTGGTCGACGCCGCCGGCCTCGGGCGTGCCACGGCCGCGGCGCTGTCGGTGCCGTTGGTCGGACTGGTGGGCGAGCCGGGGCGCTGCAATGCACACAATGGGGCACGGCTGGTCTATGCCCAGGCCCCACGGGGGCGACTCGAGCGGATCGCCGGGGCCGGTCACTGCGATTTCGAGTCACCGACCGATCCGCTGTGCGAGATGCTCTGCGGCGAGGCCGACCCGGCCCTCGGCGCGCTGGTCCGCGCGCGTGCCAGCGCCGCAGTGCTGGGGTTGCTGGGCCCCGAGACTTCCACCTCAGCGGAGTAACCCGATGCTTTCTCGACTTGCACACTGGATCGAACGACACCCGCCGTTGCACCGCCTGGCGTTGCGGGTGTGGCGGCTGTTCCCGGCGCGCCTGGCCGGTTTCCTCAAGGGGGTGTTCGCGCGCCGCTGGGTGGTGGGCGCGGTGGCGGTGATGATCGACGAGACGGTGACGCCGCCCGAGGTGCTGCTGGTCGAGCACAGCTATCGGCGCCGTGGCGCCTGGGGGCTGCCGGGCGGTTCGGTGGAGTCGATCCCGGGCAGCCCCACCGCGCCGGGTGGGCCGGCCTCGCCGGACGACGTGCTCGAGGCGACCCTGGCGCGTGAGGTCGAGGAGGAGTTGGGTTTTGCCATCGACGGTATCGAGTTGCTACGTGTCGATGCCGTGCCCTTCATTCCCGAGGAGCCCGGTCCCTACCGCCTCGACTTCTATTTCCGCTGCCGCCCGGCCGCGGGTTTCGCGCCGCTGCGCGCGGCCGCTGCGGCGCCGCGCTCGCCGGAGATCACTGCGGTGCGGATGGTGGCGCTGCCGACGCTCGTCGACTACGACCTGTTTTCACCCGACGCCCGCTTCCTCCGCGAGGACCTGCCGCGGCTCTGTCCGGGGCTTGCTGGCTGAGTGCTCAGGCGGCCTCGTCGAGCGGTTGCTCGACGGTCTTGGCCATGCGCTTGGCGAAGTAGTAGATGCGCTTGAGCTTCTCGATGATGTCGACCTCGATGGTGTAGGCGGGGATGCGTTTGGGCTCCTGGGCGACCAGGCGCTGTGCCTGGTGTACCGCCGCCGAGTCGGCGATGCGCGAGATCTCTTGCTTCATGGTGGTGACGCTGCGCGCGGCCAGCTCGTTGTTCTGCGCGACCGCCTGGATCGCCGCGGTCACCGCGCGGGTGACGCTGTGGTGGAAGCCGTTGAGGACCTGGCGGGTCGGCGGGCTGATCGAGACCCCGGCGTCGATACGCTCGTGACCGAGTATCACCAGGTTGGTCTCGATCACGTCACCGATGTTCTCGAGGTCGTTGACCGCCTCCATCAGCCCCATCAATTCACCGGTCTGGCGCTCGGTGAGGCTCAACCGACTGATCTTACCGAGATAGGTGAGGATCTGTGCGTGCAGGGTGTCGACGTCGTTGTCCATCAGCTCGACCTCGCGCAGCCGCTGTTTGTCGCCGCTGAGGATCGCCGGCATGCTGTGCTCGAGCATGCGCTGGACGTACTCACCCATGTGCAGGATCTCCAGGCGCACCCGGTCGAGCGCGAGCGAGGGGGTGGTGAGCAGCTCGTCGTCGAGGTACTTGGCGCGTACCACCACCGCCGCCTCGCCGAGTGGGCGTTCCGGCACCAGCCACTCGGCCAGGCGTGCGAACTGACCGGCGAAGCCGATGAAGATCAGGGTGTTGGCGATGTTGAACAGGGTGTGGGCGTTGGCCAGCTGGCGCGGCACCTCGGCGGCGAGGCGCTCGGCGCCGGTGAGTTCGGGGTGACGCGGCGAGATCTCCTGCACCAGGATCGACAACTCGCCGATGAAACCGACCCAGAGCACCACCCCGGCGACGTTGAAGATGACGTGCACCAGCGCCGCGCGCAGCGCCTCGCGCGACTTGCCGATCGCCGCCAGCAACGCGGTGACACAGGTGCCGATGTTGGCGCCGAAGGCCAGGGCGATGCCGGTCGGCAGGGTGATGAAGCCCTGGCTGGCCATGACGATGGCGATGCCGGTGGTCGCCGCCGAGGACTGGATCAGCCCGGTGAAGACCGCCGCCACCAGGATGCCGAGCAGCGGGTTCTCCAGGTGGGTCATGAAGTCGAGGAAGGGCTGGTAGCTGCGCAGCGGCGCCATCGCTTCGCTCATCACCCCCATGCCGAAGAACACCATCCCCAGCCCCATCAGCATCCCGCCGTAGTGACGGATGCGCTCGCGCTTGGCGAAGAACTGCAGCATGAAGCCGGTGCCGATCATCAACAACGCCGCCTCGGTGATCTGGAAGGCGATCAGTTGGGCGGTCACCGTCGAGCCGATATTGGCGCCCATGATCACCCCGACCGACTGCGACAGGGTCATCAGCCCGGCGCTGATGAAGCCGACCACCAGCACCGTGGTCACCGAGGAGGAGTTGATCACCGCAGTGACGAAGGCGCCGGTGAGCGCGCCCATGAAGCGGTTGGTGGTGAGCTTGGCGAGGATGTCCTTCATGCGCTCGCCGGCGACCGCCTTGAGCGCGTTGGCCATCTGCTCCATGCCGAACAGGAACAGCGCCAGGCCACCGAACAGCCCCATGCCCATGGTGGCCCAGTCGATCGTCTCGGCGGTGCCGTCGGCCAGGGCGAGGCCGGGCAGGGCGAGCGTGAACAGGGCGCCGGTGAGCAGCAGTGGCGACAAGCGATGTCCAGGGCGGTTGCGCGGGAGTGGCTTCATGGAGTGCGGGTGCGGGGGGACTTGACGATGGTCACCGGGGTCTTGGCGCGGTGGACCACGCGCTCGGCGACCGAACCGATCAGCAGGTGCCTGAGCCCGGTCAGGCCCTTGCTCCCCATCACGATCTGTGGCGCCGCCTGGCGTTCGGCGACCTCGAGGATACGGGTGCTGGGCAGTCCCTTGACCAGCAGGGTCTCGGCCGTCTGCAGTGTGGCGAGGTCGGGATGACGCGCGCGGACCGCGGCGACGAACTCGTCAAACATCTCGGCGGCGCCGTCTTCGATGCGGTGGAGCTGTTTCTTCTTGAGGGCGCGGCCGTAGTACCCGGGCATGCTGAAGGGGTCGTGGACCACGTGCAGGATCAACAGCGCGCCGCGGCGGTAGTCGGCCAGCTCGGCGGCGAAGGCCAGGGCGGCCTCCGAGTGCGGTGAGAAGTCCACCGGCACCAGGATCGGGCGGGTTGCGGGCGAGTCGGTCATCGGTGCTCCTGATCGCCTGTGGGTTGGTCAGGCCGGTCATGGTGCCAGGATCGGGGTGGACGCCAGACGCTGCGCCGGCGACCCCCGCATTATGACATCTGTTTGACGGGATCGTGACGGCGCCCGGTAGGCCTCAGGCGTGGCGCGCGAAGTGGTTGTAGGCGGCCAGTAGTGGCTCGGTCGGATAGCGTAGCGGCAGCAGATGCTTGCGTCCGCGACTGATTACCCCGATCCAGTCGGGGTGGGCGCCGTAGAGCACATGGTGGTTGGCGATGCCGCCGGCGTCGAGCCAGCAGGTCTCGTCGCGTGACAGCGGGGTGTGGCCAACGATGCAGGGGGTCTGCTCGCGCACCCCGAGACAGCGGCGCAGTCGCGCCAGATCGCCGGCGCCATAGCCCTTGGGCGAGTTGTTGCGGCGCAGTCGCACATGGGTGAGTTGGTGGGCGAGGCGCGGGTGACGGGCGATCTCGACGAGCATCTGCCAGGTGCAGTGCCCGGTCGGTGGTCCGGCATGACAGGCGATGTAGCTGGGGGCCACGGCAACATAGGGCAGCAGCGCGTAGAGGCGCTGCATGGCGTCGCGATAGGCCTGGCCGCGGCTGCGGATCAGGTGCTGCTCCCAGATCAGCCCCTGGGGGATGCCGGCCTTGCTGATCTCGTCGGAGAAACTGTCGTGGTTGCCGCGCAGATAGAACACCCGGTCGGGGAAACGTACCTTGAGACGGAAGATCAGTTCCATCATCAGCACCGAGTCCTCCATCTCCGCCTCGCGCCCCGGGGCGTCGGGTTGGACCGCGTCGCCGAGCAGGATCAGCATCGCGTCACCGGCGCCGAGCGCCTCCAGGAATCCGCTCTGGGTGAGTACCACCAGCAGGTTGTCGACGCGGGCGTGGAGATCACCGACGAAGATCGGGCTGGGCCGGTCGGGTAAGGCCAGCAGGCCACCGGGTTCGCCCGCGGCGGTGTGAACCCGATAGGGTTCGGTGGCCAGCAGCGCGATCACCTGCTCGATCAAGGCCAGCGCCGCGCTGTCCGGCAGGGGTTCGAGTGGGCCGCGCAGCAGCCCGTGCAAGCGCCCGAGTTGGCGACGGCGCCAGCGGGCCATGCGCTCGCGCGCCACCCGGGCGGTCAGCGGAGCGATACAGGCCGGTGCCCGGGCCGATTTGCGTTTGAGCGCCAGCCCCTTGGGCGAGAGCTTGAGCCGCAGATGGCGGTCCTCGACCAGCTTGGGGTAGCGCAGCAGGCGGCGTTGCAGTTGGTCACGGCGACCGAGGGTGAGTGCCTCGCCGTGGTAGAGACGGAGAAAGCCGCTGATCCCGGAGAAGTACTCCTCGGGGTCGAACAGCAGATAGTCGCCGCTGGGTTGGAGTTCGGCGTTGGCGTCGAAGCGCAGCTCCGGGTAGAGGTGCAGGCGATAGCCGGGATCGGCGCCGAGTTGGATCTGTAGCGGTAGGGTCGGGGCGGGGATACGGACCTTCTCGCCGCCGAGTCGCAGCGAACCGCTGAGATCGACGTCCTCGCAGCCTTCCATCTCCTGGACCAGGCTGTGGAACTGCTGCAGGAAGGTCTTACGGGCGTTGCGTTTGGGCACCATGAGAGGAGGCTTCTGGGGTGATGGCGAGGCGTGCCGGGATCGCCAGGGCGCGCTCGCGCACGTGCACGATCATCCCGGCGTGATGGAGGATGATCGCCAGGCGCGCGCAGGTCTCGACCTGGGCGCGGATCTGTTCGGGCTCGATGTGTTGGTCGATCGGGTGGGTGCCGCGCCGCGCGCGCTCGAGGCGGTCGGCGACGATGGTCTCGGGGTCGGGGAGCAGGAACTCGAAGGCGAAGCGCCGCCGCCAGTCGATGCCGAGCAGTGAGCGCCGCGGTGGCGGGATCTGGATCTGCGTCGGGTCGAGCTGCAAGCGTTGCCAGCCCTCGAGCCAGGCGGTATCGAACAGCGCCAGCGCCTCGGGCTGGTCGACGAAGGGCAGGCCGAGATGGATCTCGCGCGGGCGTAGCGCGAGCGCGCGATCGCGCCACCAGCCCTTGTGCGAGAGATCGACATAGCCCTCGCCGGGCCAGCCGCCGAGGCGCTCGACCAGGGTGGTCTTGCCCGACCCCGGTGGGCCGGTCACCAGCAGCTGGCCGAAGCGGACCTCGGGGGAGAGCGGTACACCCCGGACATAGTACGGAGACTCGATCGGGTGCAGTGGCAGCACCAGGTTGCTGGCCCCGTCGTTCATCGTGACCGCCCCCCGGGCCTCGATTCAGCCGAAGATGCCCGCCAGGACATAGAAGAAGATCGCCGCGAGGATGGCGCCGGCGGGCAGGGTGATGATCCACGACAGCACGATGTTGCCGATCACCCGCAGGTCGAGTGCGGCGATCCCGCGTGAGAGCCCTACGCCCATCACTGCACCGACGGCGATGTGGGTGGTCGAGACCGGCAGCCCGGTCTTGGAGGCCAGCACCACCACGCTGGCCGCGGCCAGCGTGGCGCAGAAACCGCGCGTCGGGGTGAGTTCGGTGATCTTGGTGCCGATGGTCTGCATTACCCGATAGCCCATGGTCGCCAGCCCAACGACGATGCCGACACCGCCGAGGGCGAGCACCCACAGCGGCAGCGGGGCCTGGGCCATCACCTCGCCGCCGCTGTTGATGATCGCCACGATCGCCGCCAGCGGACCGATGCCGTTGGCGACATCGTTGGAGCCGTGGGCGAAGGCCATGGCGCAGGCGGTAAACAGCATCATCGGGGTGAACACCCGCTCGACGCTGGCGAAGTGGAAGCTGCGATCGGCGTTGGGGTCGACCTTGACCCGGTCGATGAGCACCTTGCCGATGGCAGCGGTGGCCAGACCGAACAAGGTGGCAGTGAACAGGGTCGCCTGTAGCGAGAGATGCAGGTCGAGGTGCTTGAGTCCCTTGAACAGGGTCACCAGACTGACGATCCAGCCGACCAGGAAGACATAGACCGGCCCCCAGCGCTTGGCCTGACGGAAGGGATCCTCGGTGTTGAGGATCAGGGTGCGGATGCTCAGCATCAGTAGCAGCGCCACGGCGCCGCCGAGCACTGGTGAGATCACCCAGCTGGCGACGATCTGGCCGATCTTGTCCCAGTGCACCGCATGGATGCCGATGCCGGCGACGGCGAAGCCGACGATGGCGCCGACGATCGAGTGGGTGGTCGAGACCGGCCAGCCACGGGTCGAGGCGATCATCAGCCAGATCGCCGCGGCGAGCAGTGCCGCGAGCATGCCGAAGACCAGTAGCTCGGGCTGGGTGGCCACCGCGCCGGCATCGATGATGCCGCTGCGGATGGTCGAGGTGACGTTGCCGCCGGCGATGAAGGCCCCGGCGAACTCGAAGATGGCGGCGATCACGATCGCCTGCTTGACGGTGATGGCCCCGGAGCCGACCGAGGTGCCCATGGCATTGGCGACGTCGTTGGCGCCGATGCCCCAGGTCATGTAGAGACCGAATACGATGGCCAGGATCAGGAAGACCGATCCCCACTCACTGATGATTTCCACGCTTCCTCCAAAACGATGCCGGATGTGGCGGCGGGTCGATGCGCATCAACGCGCGATAAGCAGTAGCAGGCGTTCGCCGACCTTCTCGGCATGATCGGCGAGGTCGCCGATGCGCTCGATCAGGCGATACCAGAACACCACCGAGACCGGGTCGAGTTCGGTCTCGTGGGCGAACAGGGTGCGGTTGAGCGAGGCAACCAGGGCGTCGGTCTCGCTCTCGATGTCGCAGAGGGTCTCGACCATCTCCTCGACCCGGGCCGCCTCGCGGCCACGGAAGCCGGTTTCGAGCAGTTCGTCGAGCTCGTCGACCACCCGCGAGGCCTGGCCGCAGGCGTCGATGCAGCGCTCGACCAGGGCCGTCAGGTCGCTCTTCATCACCGCCGGCAGGGGCATCTGGCGCTGCACCAACACCCCGGCGATCTCTTGCGCGGTGTCGGCGATGGCGTCCTGGGTCTCGAGCACCGCCAGCAGGTCACGCCGATCGACCGGCATGAACAGGCTGCGTGGCAGGCGCAGCCGGATCCGGTTCTTGGCCTGATCGGCGGCGTGCTCCTGGTCGACGATTGCGCGCTGGGCGTGCTCGAGGCGCTCCCGATCGCCCTCGATCAGGGCGGCGAACAGCTCCGGGAGCAGGGCCACGCAGGCGTCGACCAGGTGCATGTGCTCCTGCATCGGCTTGAACGGCGAACGACCGAACAGGTCGGCGATCGGGTTGCTGGGTTTCATGGCTTCATCCTCCTCGGCGGATACGGCGGGAGCGACCGGTATGGATAGGGATTGATCATGGGTCGGGTCGTACTGGTTGATCGACGACGCCCGGCACCGGTCGACGACCGGGCCGGGTGGCGACTGGACGTCGCGACCAGGATGCGTTGAGCATTGGATGACATTCAGGTTGCGGCCGGCGACATAGTGGCAAAAAACGGCAATCGGGTCGCCATCTTTTTGGTACAAGGTCGCGCATGATACCGGGCGGCGCGGCATGGGGTCGGTCGTTGCGTGCGGTCGGGGTGATGACGGAGGCGGTGCATTGAACCAGATTGCAGGCCGGTTGCGTATCGGCGAGAAGCTCGTGCTCGGTTTTGGGGCGGTGGCCCTGATCTTCCTCACGGTGATCTGGCACGATCAGCGCGAACTGCGCGCGGCGCTCGAGCAGCATCGTGCGCTGCACCTGCTCGCCGGGGCTCGTCAGGAGGCGGCCCTCGCCATCGAGCGCCACCTGATCGCGCTGCGCGATGCCGAGGCCAGGTTCCTCGTCGCGCGCGATCCGCTCCAGGCCGAGCGGGTGCGGCGCGAGGGTGCGGCGCTGCTCGACTGGGGCGCGCGGCTGGCGAGGATCGATGTCCCCGCCGAGGCCGCCGCCGTGGCCATTCGCGCCTCGCTCGGTGATTATCTGGTGCGCTTCGGCGAGGTCGAGGCCGCCTGGCACCGGCGTGGACTCGATCACGACAGCGGCCTGCAGGGTGACTTCCGCGCCAGTGCCCATGCCCTGGAGGCGCGGCTGGCGCAGTGGGCGCCGGCGCTCGAACGCGAGCTGTTGCAGTTGCGCCGGCGCGAGAAGGACTATCTGCTGCGCGGTGCCGATGGGTATGCGGTGCTGGTCGAGCACATCGCCGCCGCGCTCGCACAGGGGCTCGCCGCCGCCGCGCTGGAGACCGAGGAGCGTGTCGATCTCGAGCGCCTGCTCGAGGCCTATCTGCGTGATTTTCGCGCGCTGGTCGAACAGGACCGCGAGATCGCCCTGCTACGCGAGCAGATGGACCGTGCCGCTGCCGCCGTCACCCCGCTGGTCGAGCGCGCGTTGGCGGCGGCCCGTGCCCGGCTCGAGGAGACGGTGCAAGCGATCGATACGGCCTCGGCCGAGCGGGCGCGGCGCAACCTCTACCTGGCGCTCGCCGCCACCCTCGTCGGCACCCTGTTGGCGCTGGTGTTCACCGTACGCCTGGTGCGACCGGTGCGTGAGATGGCCGGGTTGCTCGACCGTCTGACCTATGAGAATCCGCGCCAGCGTATTCCCACCCGCCCCGGCGCCCGTGACGAGATCGACGCCATGGCCCGCTCGCTCAACACCCTGGCCGACCATCGCGCCATCTTCTCGCACTGGTGGCGTAATGCCATGGCCGAGGCGATCGCGCTGCGCGATCTGCAGTTGGCCGAGACGCCCGGGGCGGAGGATGCGGCACGTGCGCGGTTGCGCCGTGCCAATCGCGAGCGTGCCCGCCGACTGCGGGTCCTGCGTGCGCGCTGCATGCACCAGCTCGAGCGTATCCGCACCCTGGCGCGTGCCCCGGCGGCGCGCGGGCGCGCCGAGCGCGATCGCGAACGGGCGGTGTTGCGGCATGCCAGTGAATCACTGGCGACGCTGCTGCAGCTGCTCGACGATCCGCTGCCGGAGCCGCGCCGTGCCGAGGTGCCCCCGGGGAGGGGAGATGAGGGTGGTTCGTGCTGAGGCACGGCGGGCGCGTGTCTCCGAACGGCGTTGCGCCCGCCTCAGCCTCGGATCCGGAAGAAGGTGACGCGCTCGGTCAACCCCTGTGACAGCTCGTTGAGCTGATGACTGTGGGCGAAGCCCTCGTTGGCCGCCGCCGCGCCCTCGCGCGCTGGGCCAGGCGTGTGCCGGCGGTCGGTATCGGTGTCTTCGGCGAAGGGGCGAGCAGCAGCTTGCCCTCGTCGTCGAGCAGATAGAGTCGATCGAAATAGCCGAGATCGCCGAGTAGGTTGAGCAACGAATCGCGCGCCCGCTCCAGTGCCTCGCGATCGCCAGACTTGAGGGCCTGGCGCAAGGGGAACCTCACGTGGCAGTTTCGTCGATGGCATGGCGGGCGGACGGTTAACCCAACCTACGAGACTGGCTCAGTCTGTAGGTTGGGTTGCCAGCGGCAACCCAACGCCGACCTCGACGCTTGGCGCCCGCGCCCCGGTGTTGGGTTAACCGTCGACGAACGCCGCAGCTTCGTCGATGGCATGGTGGGCGGACGGTTAACCCAACCTACGAGATCAGCTCTCAGCCTCCAGCCGCCAGCCGTTGCGCAGGTGTCTGGCGGCGGTGTTTGAGGGGAGGCCGCCACTGGTGGCTGGCGGCTGACCGCTGGGGGCACTTCTCTCCTTTGCGCCCTTGGTGTCTTTGCGGTTCGAATCAGCTTCCAGCGATCAGCATCCAGCCTCCAGTCGGCGAGGCTGGTGTACGTGATCGGCGATTGACGGGCAAGACGGTATCTTTGCGGTTCATCCCCCAGCTGTCGACTGGTCGCTAACTCCGTCCATAGACCGGGATCGCTGCCCCGGTGATGGCGCGTGCGGCGGGGGAGGCGAGAAAGACGATGACCTCGGCGATCGCCGCCGGCGTGACCCAGGCGCTGGGGTCCTGGTCGGGCATGGCGGCGCGGTTCTCCGGGGTGTCGACGGTGCCGGGAAGGATGCAGTTGACGTTGATGTGCTGGTCGCGCAGCTCGGCCGAGAGGGTCTCGGTGAGCGCGATCACCGCCGCCTTGGCGGCGCTGTAGGGGCCCATGTGGGCGCCGGCGGGGCGGGCAGCGCGGGCCGAGACATTGATCATGGCGCCGCCACCCGCGGCGAGTAAGTGGGGGACGGCGGCACGCGCACTATGGAGCAGGGTGCGGGCGTTGATGTCGAGCATCCGGTCCCAGTCGGCGTCGTTGGTCTGGTGCAGCGGTCGGCCCATGGCGAAGCCGCCGGCGAGGTTGGCCAAGGTGTCGAGCCGACCGTGGCGCTCGAGCAGTTGCGCGAGGCTGGCGTGGAGTGCCGTGGGATCGAGTAGGTCGCAGGCGAGACAGTCGACGCTGGCGGTCGGTTCGAGTTCGTTGCGTGTGCGTTCGAGTGCCTCGGGGTCGCGTGCGAGCAGGGCTAGCCGCGCGCCGCGGCGTGCGAAGGCGGAGGCCGTGGCGCGGCCGAGATTGCCGGTCGCTCCTGTGATGAGGACCAGCTGTTGGTCGAGTTCGCGCATTGGGCGGACCTCCTGGTCGAGGTGTTGATGTGGCCAATCTGGGGCGGGATGGCGTGTCACGCAAGGGGTGGCGGGGTACTGGCTACGGCACGGTTCGTGCGGCTGAAGGTCTCACCCTGTTATGATTGAGCGAGTGAGCGACCGATCCGGATTACTTGGTGCCCCCCCCTTCGGCCCTTGCACGCCTGTGGTGCGAGGCGGGCGGGTAGTCATGCACGGGCCGTGCGGGGACGCTCGCCGTAGTCCCCTGCCGTGGCCGCAGTGGCGCTGCCCTTGCGTCCCTGGCGTGGCCTCGGCCCGGCTCGATGGAGTGCGCGCGTGATCGAGATCCTGTTCCTGCTGCTGCCGATCGCGGCGGCCTCTGGTTGGTGGCTGGCGCGGCGCGATCCTGCCCCGTCCGGTGCCGCTCGCCGCACCGCCTCCCCGAGCTTCCTGCGTGGCCTCAACTATCTGCTCGATGAGCAACCCGACAAGGCGCTCGATCTGTTCATCGCACTCGCCGAGGTCGACGATGAGACGGTCGAGACCCATCTCGCCCTTGGTAGCCTGTTTCGCCGGCGCGGCGAGGTCGACCGCGCGATCCGTATCCACCAGAACCTGATGGCGCGTCCCAGCCTTGACGCTGAGCAGCGTGGTTATGCCCTGCTCGAGTTGGGGCAGGATTACATGAGCGCCGGGTTGCTCGATCGGGCTGAGTTGCTGTTTCAGGAATTGGCCGGGCTGGGCCTGCACCGTCAGCGCGCCCTGGCCGGGCTGCGCGAGATCTATCAGCAGGAGCGTGACTGGGAGCGCTGTCTCGAGGTCGCCAAGCAGTTGCGCCCGGGCGGTGAGGCGGTGCTCGATGCCGAGATCGCCCATTATCACTGCGAGCTGGCCGAGGAGGCACGGCGCCAGGGGGACTGCGCACGTGCTCGTACCCAGCTGGCCCGGGCGCGTGAGATCGATCCGGCGTGCGTGCGCGCCTGCATCCTCGAGGGCCGTGCGGCACTCGAGGACGGTGAGCCGGAGCAAGCGCTGGCGTTGTTCCGAGGCTTGGTGGTGCGCCACGGCGCCTACCTCCCCGAGATCCTGCCGGCACTGATCGAGGCGCTCGAACGTGTTCCGGGCGAGGATCCGCTGCTGGTGCTCGAGGCTCTGGTCGCGCGCCATCCCAGCCCGGCGTTGGTCGTGGCACTGGCCGAGCGGATCGCGGCGACGCGCGGTCGGGGCGAGGCGCTCGATCTGCTCTGCGCGCATCTCGCCCATTTTGCCGATCTGCTCGGACTCGAACGGCTACTGGCGTTGGAGTTGAGCGCCTTGCCCGATACCGCCACGGCGCTGCGTCTCGAACGAGCGTTGGCGGTGATTCGCCATCTGGCCGCGCGCCAGCCGGCCTATCAATGCGATCATTGTGGTTTCCAGGCGCGCGCCTTGCACTGGCAGTGCCCGAGCTGCAAGCGCTGGGGCTCGGTGGTGCCAGTGCAGCCTGAGCCGCTGGTGATCGACGCCGGGCTCGAGGGTCCGCGTCTGGCCCAGACGCCGACCCATAACCCGAACCCTTGAAGGAATCCCCGTGACCCAGTCGACACCTATCATCGTGGCCCTCGATTTTCCTGCCCGCGAGCCGGCGCTCGCCCTGGTCGATCAGCTCGACCCGACGCGCTGCCGGCTCAAGGTCGGCAAGGAGCTGTTTACCCGGCTCGGGCCGGACTTCGTTGCCACCTTGCAGGCGCGCGGTTTCGAGGTCTTCCTCGATCTCAAGTTCCACGATATCCCCAACACCGTCGCCGCGGCCTGTGCCGCGGCGGCTGACCTGGGGGTCTGGATGGTCAACGTCCACGTCACCGGTGGGCGGCGCATGATCGAGACCACGCGTGAACGGCTCGACGCCCTGCCCAAGGCGCCGTTGTTGATCGGTGTGACCGTGCTCACCAGCCTCGACGGCGACGACCTGGCCGAGGTCGGCTGTCCGGGTACGCCGGGCGAGCGGGTATCGGCGCTCGCTGCACTCGGTCGCGAGGCCGGTCTCGACGGCATCGTCTGCTCACCGCGCGAGGCGGCCATGGTGCGTGCGGCGTTGGGCGAGGAGTTTGTGTTGGTCACCCCGGGGGTGCGCCCGAGCTGGGCGGCGACGGGGGACCAGAAACGGGTGATGACCCCACGCGAGGCGCTGGCCGCCGGCTCCGATTACTTGGTGATCGGTCGCCCCATCGCCGCCGCGGCCGATCCGCTGGCGGCGCTGGCGGCGATCGAACGCGAACTCGCGGACTGAACGCGGCACCTTGCTGGCGCGGGTCGAGTCCTGGTCTCCCCGTGCTGGCCGCGCGGCAGTGCACTGCCCGCGTCGAGGTGGGCCGCAACAAGCAACCCAATCGATGAGAGGAGAGGATTCGATGGCGAAGATTCACAAGGCAGTCTTTCCGGTGGCCGGTCTCGGTACCCGCTTCCTGCCGGCAACCAAGGCTAGCCCCAAGGAGATGCTGCCGATCGTGGACAAGCCACTGATCCAGTACGCCGCCGAGGAGGCCGAGGCCGCCGGCGTGGATCAGTTGGTGTTCATCACCGGTCGCCACAAGCGTTCGATCGAGGATCACTTCGACAAGGCCTTCGAACTCGAGGTCGAGCTGGCCGAGGCAGGCAAGGAGACGCTGCTCAAGGTGGTGCGCAACGTCCTCTCCGAGCGTACCTCCTGTACCTATGTCCGTCAGGCCGAGGCGCTGGGGCTGGGGCATGCCGTGCTCTGCGCCAAGCCGGTGGTCGGCAACGAGGCCTTTGCGGTGTTGCTCGCAGACGACTTGATCCGTGCCGATGAAAAGGGCGTGGTCGAGCAGATGGCCGAGGTGCACGCGCGCTACGGCTGCAGCGTGCTCAGCGTCCAGGAGGTGCCACGCGAGGAGACGCATAAGTACGGTATCGTCGAGGTCGAGTCGGGCGCCGACGGCGAGCTGCGGGTGGTCTCGATCGTCGAGAAGCCGGCGCCCGAGGACGCCCCCTCTAACCTCGCCGTGGTCGGGCGCTATCTGCTCACCCCGGCGATCTTCGACAAGCTCGAGAGCACCGGTACCGGCGCCGGCGGTGAGATCCAGCTCACCGATGCGATCTCGGCACTGCTCGCCGACGAACCGGTGATCGCCCACCCCTTCCAGGGCAAGCGCTACGACTGTGGCAGCAAGCTCGGTTACCTGGAGGCGACGGTGGAGTTCGGTCTCGATCACCCCGAACTCGGCGAGCGCTTCGCCGCCTATCTGCGCGATTTCGTCGCGCAGCAGTAGGGGGCTGGCAGGGAAATCTTTGAACCGCCAAGATACCGTCTTGCCCGTCAATCGCCGATCATGCACACCAGCCTCGCCGACTGGAGGCTGAGAGCTGATCTCGTAGGTTGGGTTAACCGTCCGCCCACCATGCCATCGACGAAGCTGCGGCGTTCGTCGACGGTTAACCCAACACCGGGGTGCGAGCGCCGAGCTTCGAGGTGTGAACCGCGAGATACCGTCTTGCTCGTCAATCGCCGATCATGCACACCAGCCTCGCCGACTGGAGGCTGGAAGCTGATCGCTGGAAGCTGATTCAAACCGCCGAGACGCCAAGAACGCAAAGGGTGAACTCAGCTATCAGCCACCATCTGGCAGTCACCAGTGAGCGGTCTGACTCGATCGTGACCATGGCTGCCAGAGTCACCGGAGGCAGGGAGGCCCGGAAGACTGCCTGCAAAGGTGACCGACAACCACAAGGCTTGATGCCTCATTCCCTTCGCGCCCTTGGAGTCTTTGCGGTTCAATTCCCCTGGCCCCTGGCCCCTGGCCCCTGGCCCCTGGCCCCTGGCCCCTGGCCCCTGGCCCCTGGCCCCTGGCCCCTGGCCCCTGGTCGCTGTCACTGATCCGCTGGCAGCGGTGCGCTGCGCGTCGGCGGGACGCGTTCGATGCGCCAGTGTGTGATGGCGTGCTCCCAGAAGCGCTGCAGGGTGCAATCCGGCGGCGGGGGCGGTTGGCCGAGGAAGGCCCAGGCGCGATGCAGCGCCGGGAGTGGGGCGGCGGGATCGACCGGGGCGGCGGCGAGACGCTTGCTGAGCTTGCGCCCTTCGGGGTCGAGCACCAGCGGGAGATGGGCGTAGTGCGGCAGGGGTAGGCCCAGTGCGCGTTGCAGCCAGATCTGGCGGGGCGTGGAGTCGAGCAGATCGGCGCCACGCACCACCTGGTCGATCCCCTGCCAGGCGTCATCGACCACCACCGCGAGCTGATAGGCATGGATGGCGTCGGCACGGTGCAATACGAAATCGCCGACCTCACGCTCGAGGTGCTGTGAGCGCCGGCCGAAGACCCGGTCGTCGAACGCAATGACGGCCTCGTCGGTGCGCATGCGGATGGTCCGTGGCGTGCGTCCGGGGGGGAGCCCGGCGCGGCAGGTGCCGGGATAGATGGTGCCTTCGCTGCCGCGGTGGCCGTGGCGCGCGACCTCGGCGCGGCTGCAGCCGCAGGGGTAGGTCAGCCCGCGTGCGGCGAGCTGGGCGAGCGCAGCGTCATAGGCGGCGAGGCGGTCGTGCTGGTAGCACACCGGGCCGTCATGATGCATGCCGAAGGCGGCAAGGGTGTCGAGGATGGCCTGGGCCGCCCCCGCGACCTCGCGCGGGCGGTCGAGGTCCTCGATGCGTACCAGCCACTCGCCGCCGTGGGCGCGTGCATCGGCATGGCTGGCCACCGCGGTGACCAGCGAGCCGAAGTGTAGCGGGCCTGTGGGGGAGGGGGCGAAACGCCCCCGATAGCCGGCGATCAGCCGCGCTGACGCTCGCGGATCTCGTCGAGCGTCTTGCAGTCGATGCAGAGTGTGGCAGTTGGCCGGGCCTCGAGCCGGCGGATGCCGATCTCGACGCCACAGGCGTCACAGAAGCCGTACTCGTGCTCGTCGAGTCGGGTCAGCGCCTCGTCGATCTTCTTGATCAGCTTGCGCTCGCGATCGCGGGTGCGCAGCTCGAGGCTGAACTCCGACTCCTGGGTGGCGCGGTCGTTGGGATCCGGGAAGTTGGTCGCTTCGTCCTGCATGTGATGCACGGTGCGGTCGACCTCTTCCATCAGCGACCGTTTCCAGGCCAGGAGGATGGCACGGAAGTGCGTCTCCTGCTCGGGGCTCATGTACTCCTCGTCGCTCGCGGCTTCATAGGGTTCGAAACCGAACGCCTTAGCGTCTTGTGCTCTTGCTTCGGCCATGGATGTGCTCCCGAAGGCTCTTCTCGTGGGTGTCCGGCGACCCGGTCCATTCCGGACCTGTTCGCGAAAAACGCCCTTAAGTACCAGATCCCCGCGCGGTGGGCAACTTATCGTGAGATGTTTGGCAATGCGCGAAGGTGTCCAAATCGGCTAATCTGGAAGGCTTGCCGTATTCCGGTGTCCTTTGCAAGCGCGACAGGAGGTCGAGCATGTATCCGTTCGAGGCGATCATCTGTGATGTCGATGGCACCCTGGCCGACACCGAGCGGGATGGCCATCGGTGCGCCTTCAACGCCGCCTTCGCTGCGGCGGGTCTGGACTGGCATTGGGACGTCGAGACCTACGGCCGATTGTTGGCGGTGACCGGGGGGCGCGAGCGTGTGGCGGCCTTCATCGCCGAGTATCGGCCGGCGTTACCACCGGGGTGCGAGGTCGGTGTGCTCGCCGAGCGACTGCATCGGGCCAAGTCGCGCCACTATGCCGCGTTGCTCGCGGCCGGAACGATCGGGTTACGCCCCGGGGTGCTGCGGTTGTTGCGCGCGGCCCGCACGGCGGGTATCCGGCTGGCGATCGCGACCACCTCGAGCCCGGAGAATGTGCAGGCGCTGCTCGCGCATGCCGGTGAGCCGGGGCTGGCCGATTGGTTCGAGGTGATCGCCGCCGGCGACATGGTCGCGCACAAGAAACCGGCCCCGGATGTCTATCGACTGGTGCTCGAGCGGCTCGGGCTCGGTCCGGAGCGCTGCGTGGTGCTGGAGGACTCGGCCCCAGGGCTACAGGCGGCGCGCGCCGCCGGACTCGAGGCGGTGCTGGTCACCGTCAACGACTATACGCGGGGGCAGGCGCTCACGGACGCGGCCCTGGTGGTCGATGGGCTCGGCGAACCCGGTGCGCCCGTCACCGTGCTGTACGGCCGGCTCGGCGAGCCTACCCATGTCGATCTCGCGGTGCTCGCGACGCTCTGTCGCGAGCGCGATCCTCAACCCATACAGATGACTGATGCACACCACAGAACAACCTAGATTGGCCCCGCGCGCCTGTGCGGTCGAACCCTTCCACGTCATGCGCCTGCTCGAGCGGGCCAAGACCCTCGAGGCCGAGGGGCGCTCGATCATCCATCTCGAGGTCGGTGAGCCCGATTTCCCCACCCCTGAGCCGATCCTCGCCGCGGCGCGTGCCGCGCTGGAGGACGGTGCCGTGCACTACACCCCGGCCGCGGGCCTGCCGCAGTTGCGCGAGCGCCTGTCGCGCTATTACGCCGAGCGTTATGGCGCCCGTGTCGGGGCCGACCGCATCCTGGTCACGCCCGGGGCCTCGGGGGCCATCCAGCTGGTGTTCCAGGCACTGCTCGAGCCCGGTGACGAGGTGCTGATCTGCGATCCCTCCTATCCCTGTTACCGTCAGGTGTTGCGGCTGCTCGGGGTGGAGCCGCGCGCGGTGGCGGTCGAGGCCGCCGACGACTTCCAGCTCAGCGCGGCGCGGGCCGAGGCGGCCTGGACACCGCGGGTGCGGGCGCTGATCGTGGCCTCGCCGGCGAATCCGAGCGGCACCCTGCTCGGGCGCGAGCAGCTCGCCGAACTGCTCGCCTTCTGTCGCGCCAAGGGGATCGCACTGATCGTTGACGAGATCTATCAGGGACTGGTCTATGATGCCCATGATTACACCGCGCTCGAGCAGGCCGACGATGTCTATGTCGTCAACAGCTTCTCCAAGTACTTCGGCATGACTGGTTGGCGGCTTGGTTGGGTGGCGGCGCCGCGGGCGGCGATCGAGGTGATGGAGCGGATGGCGCAGAACCTGTTCATCGCGCCTAACACCCCGGCACAGCATGCCGCGCTCGCCGCCTTCGAGCCTGCCACCCTGGAACTCCTCGAGCAGCGGCGTGCGTGCTTCCGCGAGCGCCGCGATGCCCTGCTCTCTGGGCTACGTCGACTCGGTTTCGGGATCGACGGCGAGCCCAAGGGCGCCTTCTATCTCTATGCCCGGCTGCCGGAGCAGGTGGGGATGGACTCGATGCGGTTCGCCACCACCATGCTCGAAGAGGTCGGGGTGGCGGCGACCCCGGGGCACGATTTCGGTAGCCATGGCGCCGAGCGTCACGTGCGCTTCGCCTACACCTGCGACCTGCCGGTGATCGACGAGGCGCTCGGGCGCATCGACCGCTTCCTGGCGCAGTGCCGGGAGTCGGGCGCACGTTGAGCGTCGCCGCGATGCGGGGTTACGGCCCCGCATGATCCATCCTTCACCAGCCAGTTGCGAGAGACCTGTCTTGACCGCTTCAGCCCCATCCTCCACCGATCGATCGAGTTTCCAACCACGCGACCCGGCGCAGCGTGAGGCGCACGCGCGCCTGCTTGCGCTGCACCAGGCGCTCGAGCGCGCGCCGGCCCCTGGTCGCGGGCTGCTCGGCCGGGTGCGGCGCCGTCTCGGTGGCGAGGTGACGCCAGTGCGCGGGCTCTATTTCTGGGGTGGTGTGGGGCGCGGCAAGACCCACTTGATGGACTGGTTCGTCGAAGGGTTGGACCTGCCGGGCAAACGGCGCATGCACTTCCATCACTTCATGCGCGAGGTGCATGGTCATCTGGCACGGCTGCCGCGTCAGGCCGATCCGCTCGACCGGGTCGCCGAGCTGATGTGTCGTGATCTGCGGGTGCTCTGCCTCGACGAGTTCCTGGTCACCGACATCACCGATGCGATGCTGCTCTACGGTCTGCTCAAGGCGATGTTCGCCCGCGGCGTGACCCTGGTGACGACCTCCAACACCCCCCCCGACGACCTCTATCGCAATGGTCTGCAGCGCCAGTCCTTCCTCCCGGCGATCGACCTGATCAAGCGCCATACCGATGTCTTCGAGCTCGATGGCGGCCAGGACTACCGGCTGCAAACGTTGATGCGCGAGGGCGTTTATACGCTCACCGCCGAGGGTGGGGATGCGCGGCTGGCGGCCGACTTCGACGAACTCAGCGGCGGGCACCGGGTCGCCGCCGCCTGGCTCGAGGTCAATGGGCGCACGGTCGAGGCGCGCGCGCTCGGTAGCAACGTCGCCTGGTTCGACTTCGATGCGCTCTGTGCCACCCCGCGCTCCACCGCCGACTACATCGAGATCGCCCGCGACTACCTCACCGTGTTGATCTCCGGGGTGCCACAGCTCGGTCCCGGCTGCGACGCCGCGGCGCGGCGCTTCCTGCACCTGGTCGACGAGCTCTACGACCGCCGGGTCAAGCTGGTGCTCTCGGCCGAAGTGTCACTCGATCGGCTTTATGCCGGCGGCATGACCGACTTCGCCCATGCCCGCCTGCTCAGCCGCCTGCAGGAGATGCAGTCGGTCGAGTACCTGGCTGCCGCGACCGCCGCCGAGTCCGAGCCGGACAGCGTCGCGGCCTGATTGCCGCCAGCCGCTAGCTACCAGCCGTTACGCAGGAAAGACTTAAACCGCAAAGACGCCAAGAGCGCGAAGGGTGAGGGCTCGAGTCTTTCGGTTCTCGGTCGCCTTGGCATCCAGGCCTACGGTGAGTCTGGCAGCCGTGGTTGCGGTCGAGTAACGCCATCGCTACCTACGGTGGCTGGTAGATGGCCCTCTTCCCCTCTTGGCGCCCTTGGCGTCTTGTATCTTCGCGGTTCAACCCGCTGGCGGCCGCCTGGTGGCGATGTTGGGTTGCCCGTCCTGGAGTCCCAAGGATTCGTCGATCGGTAGTGTATGGGCAACCCAACCTACGGGCTGGAGGCTGGTCGCTGAAGGCTTTTCTCCCCTTTGCGCGCTTCGTGTCTTCGCGGTTCAAACCAGCATCCAGCCTCCAGTCGGGGAGGCTGGTGTGCATGATCGGCGATTGACGGGCAAGACGGTATCTTGGCGGTTCAATCCCTGTTAGCTTGCCTCTGCGGGCTTGAATCCGTCATGATCGACTCCATTGGATGTCAATTAACCGGTATTCCAGGGAGTTCGCCGATGCCCACCGCCCATCTCACCGCCCCGAGCGTCGATCCCGAGGAGCTTGCCTACTACGAGCGACTGGCGCATCGCTGGTGGGATGCCGAGGGCCCCTTCTGGCCGCTGCACCGGCTCAATGCCTTTCGGGTCGGCTATATCCGCGAACGCCTGGCTGGGGTGTTCGGACGTGATGCGCGCGATGCGCGCCCGTTCGCCGGGCTACGGGTGCTCGATATCGGTTGTGGCGGCGGCATCCTCAGCGAGTCGATGGTGGCGCTCGGCGCTGAGGTCACCGGGATCGACATCACCGAGAAGACCCTGAAGGTTGCGCGCATGCACGCCGAGGAGGCGGGGCTTGCGATCGACTATCGGTTGGCGAGTGCTGCCGAGATGCGCGCCACGGGCGTGACCTTCGATGTGGTGCTCAACATGGAGGTACTCGAACACGTCGAACGCCTGCCCGACTTCCTCGCCGACAGCGCCGAGCTGGTGCGCCCTGGTGGGGTGATGCTGGTCTCGACCATCAATCGCACCCCGGCCGCCTGGCTGATGGCGATCATCGGCGCCGAATACGTGTTGCGCTGGCTGCCGCGAGGAACCCACCGTTATCGCAAGCTGGTCCGCCCGGAGGAGGTGCGTGTCGGGCTCGGTGCGGGCTTCGAGCTGCTGCATCGGACCGGGGTGCGGGTCAACCCCTTCACCCGCGCCTTCTCCTTCACGCGTTGGCTGGGGGTCAACTACATGATGTTGTTGCAGCGCCATTGAGGCGGGCTCGCCTCTGGGTTCGTGCTGCATCAGCAGCCCCGACGAGTGGGGCGAGATGAGTCGACGGAGTTCGGCAATACCATAAAACTGCTCACAGCGAGGGAAGTGATGAGTGAGAACAGACGGGAGTTCGATCGATGGGTTGCGGGCATCAGCCGCGGGGGACTCGGCCATGTCTATGTCCGGCTCTACCAGGATGCCCCGACCTGGGTGCGTGACATGGCGGTGAACCGCTACGGCAAGGGCACGGTGTTTCTACCCGCGCCGCGGGGACGCACCGCGCCCCAGGTCGCCGCCTGAGGGCGGCGGCGTCTCCACTGCGGGTAGTGGTTCGGCGGTGAGCTGGGCTGGGCTCAGGCCGCCGGCGATGAGCGCCTGACGCAGTGCCGTGATCTGGTGTCGGGGACCGGCGAGGTAGTAGTGCTGATCCTCGCGTGGTCGATGTGCGTGCAGGATTTGCGCGCCAAGCCGTGTCGCCGGCGTGGCGCCGAGCAGGGTATAGGTGAAGTCGTCCAATGCATCGCCGAGGGCGCGCGCCCAGTGCGCCAGATAGTGCCCCTCGGGGGTGCCCGTCTCCCAGTAGAGGCGATAACGGTCGATCTCATCGATGGCGATGGCCTGTTCGATCAGGCTACGGATCGGGGCGATGCCGTCGCCACAGGCGATGAAGATCGCCGTCTCGGTGGCTGTTGTCGTGAGGCCGAAATCGCCATGGGGGCCTTCCAGCTCGAGCCGTTGGCCGGGTGCCAGACGCCCGGCGAAGAGGGCGCAGGCGAGGGGGTCGTCGCCGGCCCGGACCAAGAACCGCAGGTTGCGTCCGTCACAGGGACAACTGGCGATTGGCAGTTCGCTCAATGGCTCGTCCGGGCGCCCGAGCCGGGCACGTTGGCCGGCAACGAAGCGCAGCACCTGGTTGCGCGGCGTCTGGATCTGGAGCATGAGCAGTGTCGGTCCGAGCCTCTCGATGCGGCGCACGTTGGCGCGGATGCGTTGCAGCGGCAGCTCCGCGCCCGAGCGTGCCTCGCCGACCTCCAGGGTGAGGTCGGTGAGCGCGGTATGGGCGCAGGTGAGTAGATAGCCGAGTCGGCGCTCGCGTGCCCCGATCGGGTAGTCGTGGGCGCGGATCTGACGGGTCTCGCCGCTGACCAGTCGCGCCTTGCAGCCGCCACAGTTGCCGCTGGCACAGCCGTGTTCGAGATGAATGCCGGCGCGCACCGCAGCCTCGAGCAGCGACTCCTCTCCCTCCACCAGAAAACTGTGTCCACTGGGGATCAGCCGGACCCGGGCGGCCAAGGTGCGCGCCGGTGCCGAGCGCTCCTCGGGCGTCTCGTTGAGGGGCAGTGCGGCGCGTGCCTCGGCGAGCCAGTGGCCGAGGGCCGCGAGTGCCGTGGGCAGCGTGGCGGGGTCGCTGGTGGAGAGCGCCGCGATCCGGTTGGCGACCTGCTCCATCAGCCCGCGCGCGGCCTCTCCGGCCTCGATCTCGCGCGCTAGTGCCGCGCTCAGACGGCGTGCCTGCTCGAGCAGGACTCGTGCGTCGGGCAGCGCGACCGGTTCGGGTTCGAGCCTGGGGCGGGCGTTGTCTGCGATCTCGCGGACCTGTTCGAGCGCGCCTTCGTGTTCGAGGCTGACGCTGGGGTAGAGCCGTAGTAGATCGTGTACGGCCACCTCGCCCTCGAAGGTCATCAGCTCGCCGTGGCGGATACGCCGCTGCAGCTCGCCGCGACTGACCCCGGCCAGTCGCGCGGCGCGGGAGAGTGTCAGATAGGTGGTCACGGGTCGACCTCCGCGGTGCTCGGTTCACTCGAGCAGGTAGTGTTTCTCCACGGCTTCGATGACCTCCCAGGTGCAGGCGAGTCCGGCGGGGAAGCGGATCAGGTCGCCGCGACCGAATTCATGCGGAGTCCCTCCCCGGGGAGTGACGCGCAAGCGCCCCCGCACGATGTAACAGGTCTCTTGCTGGCGATAGTGGCAAGGAAAGGTCGAGGGGGCACGCCGCGATGTCGGCCAGTGCTCGACGCCCATGACCTCGAGCTTGGCAGGGGTGGGGCGTTCGTGGTGGATGTCGAGTTCGTCCATTGCTCGGTGGGTCCATGACAGTGCTGATCTCGAGGGTAGAGTCTGAGGTCGGTGGGCGCCGCTTTCCAGCCCCATAAGGATTGCCCGGGACGCTGAGCTGGGCGACACTGCGTGTCATGGACGATGTGAATGATGTGCCCTCACTGGACATGCTTGCCCAGCGTCTTGGCGAGGCCCTGCGGGCGCGTGATTGGCGTCTGGCCACGGCCGAGTCCTGTACCGGTGGTTGGGTGGCGAAGGTGATGACCGATGTCGCCGGCAGCAGTGCCTGGTTCGAGCGCGGTTTCGTCACCTATTCCAATGACGCCAAGCGCGAGCTGCTCGGGGTCTCGGACGACGCGCTCGAGCGCTATGGCGCGGTGAGCGAGCGGGTGGTCGCCGAGATGGTCAGCGGCGCCCTGGCCAACAGCCGGGCCGAGGTGGCAGTGGCGGTGAGCGGTATCGCTGGTCCTGGGGGCGGTAGCGCCGATAAGCCGGTGGGGACGGTGTGGTTCGCCTGGGGCTTCCCGGGGGAGGGGCCGACGGCGCGTTGTCTGTGCTTTGCCGGGGGACGTGATGCGGTGCGCGAACAGGCGGTGCGCGCGGCGCTGCTCGGGCTGCTCGGTGGGCTCGGGGCCGGTGGTTGATCGCTGGTTCTTCGCGCTCTGGCCGCCGCCGGCGCTGCGCCGGGCGCTGTGCGAACGGATGCCGGGTTGGTTGCCGCCGGGTGGTCGACTGGCCCACGGCGAGGATCTGCACCTGACGCTGGTCTTTCTCGGTGCCTTGACCCCGTCGCAACGTGACCCTGTGATTGCGGCGGCCGATCGGGTTGCCGGTGCCCCCTTCGAGTTGGTGTTGCGGTGCTTGGGTCATTTCCCCCGCGTCGGCGTGGCCTGGTGTGGCCCGGAGCCGGAGCCATCAGCCTTGCTGCAACTGCACCAGGCACTGGTTGCGCTCCAGCATGAGTGTAGGCTCCCCCTGGAACGACGCCCCTATCGCCCGCATCTGACGTTGGCGCGGCGCAGTGGTGCGCCGGCGGCAAACTTTGGTTCGCCGCTCTCATGGTCGGTGGGTGATTTCGTCCTCGCCCGGAGCGTCCCGGGCCATCTCCCGCGTTATCGGGTCGAGCGGCGTTGGCCGCTGCGTCCTGGCTATGACTTGGGCCCATCGCCTATGCAATAATCGCGGGTAATTCGTGCGCTCCGCCCGAGACATCATCAGGGGATTCACTCGATACGCGCCCGTCCCGCAGGGCGACGTGCGGCGGACCGCTGCGCTCAAGCATTGACGGAGATCCAATGGACGACAATCGCAAGAAGGCGTTGGCAGCTGCGCTGACCCAGATCGAGAAACAGTTCGGCAAGGGCTCGGTGATGCGCATGGGCGATGCCGGCGCGGTGCGTAACATCGAGGCGGTCTCCACCGGCTCACTGGGGCTGGATATCGCCCTCGGTATCGGTGGCCTGCCCAAGGGGCGGGTGGTGGAGATCTATGGTCCCGAGTCCTCGGGCAAGACCACGCTTACCCTGCACGTGGTCGCCGAGGTACAGAAGCGCGGTGGCACGGCGGCCTTCGTCGATGCCGAGCACGCGCTCGATCCGGTCTATGCCGAGAAGCTCGGGGTGCAGATGGAGGACCTGTTGGTCTCGCAGCCCGACACCGGTGAACAGGCGCTCGAGATCACCGACATGCTGGTACGCTCGGGTGCGGTCGACGTGGTGATCGTCGACTCGGTCGCCGCGCTCACCCCCAAGGCCGAGATCGAGGGCGAGATGGGTGATTCGCACGTCGGTCTGCAGGCCCGGCTGATGTCGCAGGCGCTGCGCAAGCTCACCGGCAACATCAAACGCTCCAACTGCCTGGTCGTCTTCATCAACCAGATCCGTATGAAGATCGGGGTGATGTTCGGCTCGCCCGAGACCACTACCGGTGGTAACGCGCTCAAGTTCTACTCCTCGGTGCGACTCGACATCCGTCGTATCGGCAGCCTCAAGAAGGGCGATGAGGTGGTCGGCAGCGAGACCAAGGTCAAGGTGGTCAAGAACAAGGTCGCGCCGCCGTTCAAGCAGGTCGAGTTCGACATCCTCTACGGCCAGGGGATCTCGCGTGAGGGTGAGATCATCAGCCTGGGCGTGGCCGAGGGCATCGTCGACAAGTCCGGTGCCTGGTACAGTTACGCGGGCAACCGCATTGGTCAGGGCAAGGACAACGTCCGTAACTTCCTCTGCGAGAACCCGGAGATGGCCCAAGAGATCGAAGCGAAGATCCGTGCCAAGTTGCTGCCCCAGCCGAGTGACGCAGTGGCCGAGACGGAGGCTGGCGCCCCGGCGGAGGATTGACCCTGGACGACCACCCCGCTAGTACGTCCGTTGCCCCTGAGCAGCTCGTCGAGCTCGAGCAGGTAGCATTGCGCCTGCTTGCCATGCGCGAGCACGCCCGGCTTGAGCTGACCCGCAAGCTGACCGCGCGCGGTTTTCCCGCCCCGGCGATCGATGTCGTGCTCGATCGCCTCGAGGCCGAGGGCGCGCTCGACGAGACGCGTCTGGTCGAGCGCTATGTCGCCGAGCGGGTGGAGAAGGGCTTCGGGCCGCTACGTATCCGGGCCGAGTTGAACGACAAGGGTGTCGCCGATGCCTTGATCGAACCCCAGTTGCGCCACCTGCGCGAGGCGTGGCCGGAGCATCTTGCCGCGCTCCATGCGCGTCGCTTCGGTGACACCCCCCCCGCCGACCGTGCCAGCTATGCCAAGCGCGCGCGCTTCCTGGCGCGGCGCGGTTTCCCCACGGACATGATCCGGCGCCTGCTGCGCTGGAACGACTGACCGAACCGCCCGCGCGGTTCATTCGAGAACTCCCACATGACTACGAGTGCAGAGCTTCGAGCGAGCTTCCTTGACTATTTCGCGCAACGCCAGCATGAGCAGGTGCCTTCCAGCCCGCTGGTTCCCGCCAATGATCCGACCCTGTTGTTCACCAATGCTGGCATGGTCCAGTTCAAGGATGTCTTCCTCGGTCGTGAGCGGCGGGACTACTCGCGGGCGGTGACCTCGCAGCGCTGCGTGCGTGCCGGTGGCAAGCACAACGACCTCGAGAACGTCGGCTACACCGCCCGGCACCACACCTTCTTCGAGATGCTCGGTAACTTCAGCTTCGGTGATTACTTCAAGCGCGAGGCGATCGGTTTCGCCTGGGAGTATCTGACCGTCGAGCTGGGGTTGCCCGCTGAGCGGTTGTGGGTGACCGTCTACGAGGACGATGACGAGGCCGCCGACATCTGGCTCAAGGAGGTCGGGGTCTCGGCCGAGCGTTTCTCACGCTGCGGCGCCAAGGACAACTTCTGGTCGATGGGCGATACCGGTCCCTGCGGCCCCTGCTCGGAGATCTTCTACGATCACGGCCCCGAGGTCGCTGGCGGTCCCCCTGGTTCGCCCGACGAGGACGGTGATCGCTACGTCGAGATCTGGAACCTGGTGTTCATGCAGTTCAACCGCGATGCCGAGGGCAACATGACCCCGCTGCCGCGTCCCTCGGTCGATACCGGCATGGGACTCGAACGGTTGGCTGCGGTGCTCCAGGGCGTGCACAGCAACTACGACATCGACTTGTTCCGCAACCTCATCGCCGCCGCCGCCGAGGCGACCGGCTGCGAGGATCTCGGCGACAAGTCGCTGCGAGTGATCGCCGACCACATCCGCTCGAGCGCCTTCCTCATCGTCGACGGGGTCACCCCGGGCAACGAAGGGCGCGGTTATGTGCTGCGCCGGATCATGCGGCGTGCGATCCGTCACGGTTATCGTCTCGGTCAGTCGCAGCCCTTCTTCCACCGTCTGGTGGCGGCGCTGATCACCGAGATGGGGGCGGCCTATCCCGAGCTGGTGGCGGCGCAGGCGCACGTCGAGCGCATCATCCTCCTCGAGGAGCAGCGCTTCGCCGAGACCCTCGAGCACGGCATGCGTATCCTCGAGGAGGCGATCGCCGGTCTCGCGGGCAAGCACATCATTCCCGGTGAGACGGTGTTCAAGCTCTATGACACCTACGGTTTCCCCACCGACCTGACCGCCGATATCGCCCGCGAGCGAGGCCTCGGCGTCGACCTCGAGGGCTTCGAGGCGGCGATGGCCGATCAGAAGGCGCGCGCTCGGGCGGCCAGTCAGTTCGGCAGCGACCAGGGCGTCGAGATCGATCTCCAGGGCGAGACCGAGTTCCGCGGTTACGAGCGGTGCGAGGACGAGGCCACGGTGGTTGCGCTCTATCGCGACGGTGAGTCCTGTGACGCGCTCGGTAACGGTGAGCGTGGCATGGTGATCCTCGATCTCACCCCCTTCTACGGTGAGTCCGGTGGTCAGGTCGGCGATCGTGGCTGGCTCGAGGGCGCCGCCGGCATGCGCTTCGAGGTCACCGATACCCAGAAGAAGGGCAGTGCCCTGGTCTGCCATCTCGGTGAGCTGCGCACGGGCGAGCTGCGCGTCGGTGACACGGTGCGGGCCCGGGTCGACGCCGAGCGGCGTCGCGCCATCGCGCTCAACCACTCTGCCACCCACCTGCTGCACGCGGCGCTGCGCCGCGTGCTCGGCGACCACGTGCAGCAGAAGGGCTCGCTGGTCGGTCCCGAGCGGCTGCGCTTCGACTTCTCTCACTTCGAGCCGGTCTCGCGTGAGCAGTTGCGCGAGATCGAGCGGTTGGTCAACAGTGAGATCCGTGCCAACCATCTGGTCGAGACCCGCATCATGAGCCTGGAGGACGCCAAGGCCTCCGGGGCGATGGCGCTGTTCGGCGAGAAGTATGCCGATCAGGTGCGGGTGTTGCGGATGGGCGAGTTCTCGGTCGAGCTGTGCGGTGGCACGCACGTCAAGGCGGTCGGTGACATCGGTCTGATGAAGATCGTCTCCGAGGCCGGCATCGCCTCCGGGGTGCGCCGCATCGAGGCGGTGACCGGTGCTGGGGCGCTCGACTGGATCGAGGCCGACGAGCAGCGGGTGCTGCGCATCGCCGGGCTGCTCAAGGGCGCCCGCGAGGACGTCGACGAGCGTGTCGAGCAGCTGCTCGAGCGCAGTCGACGACTGGAGAAGGAGCTCGAGCAGCTCAAGTCCAAGCTCGCCAGTGCCGCCGGTCAGGATCTCGCCGCCCAGGCCGAGGAGGTCGCCGGGGTGCGGGTGCTCGCCGCCGAACTCGAGGGTGCCGACCCCAAGGGGCTGCGCGAGACGGTCGACCAACTCAAGGACAAGCTCGGTTCGGCGGTGATCGTGCTCGCCACCGTCGCCGAGGGCAAGGTTGCGCTGGTCGCCGGCGTTACCAAGGACCTCACTGGGCAGTTCAAGGCCGGTGAGCTGATCCGCGAGGTCGCGGCCAAGGTCGGAGGCAAGGGCGGAGGCCGTCCCGATATGGCGCAGGCCGGGGGTAGTGACCCCAGCGGCCTGGCTGAGGCTCTGGCGCTGGTGCGTGACTGGGTCGCGCAGCGCAGCGCCGCCTGATGCGGCAACCGGGCCGGTATCGCTGGCCCATCACCGGGGACCGTCGGGTGGCGCACCGCCAGCGACGGTCCCATCGTTTCAACCGGGGAGACCTGAAAGACGTGGCTGGCAGGAGTAGTCGATGGCGCTGATCGTCCAGAAATATGGCGGGACGTCGGTCGGGAGTGTGGAGCGTATCGAGGCGGTGGCCGACCGCGTCAAGCGCTGGCGTGAACAGGGCAATCAGGTGGTGGTCGTGGTCTCGGCGATGTCCGGCGAGACCGACCGCCTGGTGGGCCTGGCCCGGCAGATCCAGTCTCGCCCCGAGCCGCGTGAGCTCGATGTGCTGCTCTCCACCGGGGAGCAGGTCACCATCGCGCTGCTGAGCATGGCGCTCGCCGCGCGCGGCTGCCCGGCGCGTTCTTACACTGGTGCCCAGGTGCACATCCTCACCGACAGCGTGCACAACAAGGCGCGTATCCGCGACATCGATGCGGCGCGTGTCGGTGCCGATCTCGAGGCCGGGCGCGTGGTGGTGATCGCCGGTTTCCAGGGGGTCGACGAGGAGGGCGACATCACCACTCTCGGGCGTGGTGGTTCGGATACCTCGGCGGTGGCGATCGCCGCCGCGCTCAAGGCTGATGAGTGCCAGATCTATACCGATGTCGACGGGGTCTACACCACCGATCCGCGGGTCGAACCCAAGGCGCGCAAGCTCGATCGCATCACCTTCGAGGAGATGCTGGAGATGGCCAGCCTCGGCTCCAAGGTGTTGCAGATCCGCGCCGTGGAATTTGCCGGTAAGTACCAGGTCCCCCTGCGCGTGCTCTCCAGCTTCGGTGAGGGCGAGGGCACCCTGATTACCTTCGAGGAAGATGAAGTGGAAGACGCAAAGATCGCCGGCATCGCCTTCAGTCGCGACGAGGCCAAGCTGACCATCCTCGGTGTACCCGACCGCCCTGGGGTGGCGCATGAGATCCTCGGTGAGATCGCGGCGGCCAACATCGAGGTCGACATGATCATCCAGAACGTCGCCGCCGAGGCGGCGACGACGGACTTCACCTTCACCGTTCAGCGCGGTGATTATGTGCGGGCGCTGGAGATCCTGCAGGCGCGCGCCGCCACGCTGGGCGCGCGCCAAGTGCTCGGCGACGAGCAGATCGTCAAGATCTCGCTGGTTGGCGTCGGCATGCGCAGTCATGCCGGGATCGCCAGCCGGATGTTCGAGACCCTGGCGCGTGAGGGGATCAACATCCGCATGATCTCGACCTCCGAGATCAAGATCTCGGTGGTGGTCGACGAGCGCTATCTCGAGCTCGGTGTGCGTGCGCTGCACGATGCCTTTGGCCTGGATCAGGACGGCACCGTTTCGTCTTGATCCTCGTGCCCCCGGCTCATCCCCTCGCCTGCCGATGGGGTGAGCTCGGGGCGAGAGGGGCGTCCCTGGGGCGAGCCGGTGCCTGTGCTCAGGCAAAACCCCTATTTTTACCAGGACATTTGTCGCTGCTGATATCGAGCTTCATGAACGGCGTCTCGTCGATGTCGTTCCGAGCTGTCTATGCTGCGCGCTGGAGAGTGATGGCGGTGGTCGCGGCGCGTTAAGCCTGTACCAGTCATCGGGAGTTATCGAGGATTCGCCTTGGATTCGTGCGCAAGAGACAAATGTCAATGAACCTGAGCAAATTGCCATGGATTCGACGTGGCAGTTGCTAAAATTCCGCCATGGGGCATGGGGTCCTGTGCGGAATCGGGTGTAACCACCCGCCGGATGGCGCCGCTGGAGTCGGGTTGAGTCGCCGGTTTGGGTATTACCATCATAAAAGTCGGAAAGGGAAACAAAAGGGAGAACGTAGCGATGTTGATCTTGACTCGCCGGGTCGGCGAAACCCTCATGGTCGGTGACGATGTCACCGTTACTGTCCTTGGCGTCAAGGGCAATCAGGTGCGCATCGGTGTCAACGCCCCGCGTGACGTCGCGGTCCACCGCGAAGAGATCTACGAGCGGATCAAGCGCGAGCAGGCCGAGACGACGCCAGGGGCAACGGCCATCGATCAGGGCACCCAGATCGAGTGATTGGCAACCGGGCAAAGGGTGGGTTATAATCCCTCTCTCTAGCGCGATCAGCCCCTGAATTCGATGTGTTGAATGGCAAACAGGGGTCTATGACCCGGTGTATCGCCCTGATCCCGGGTCATCGCGTAGGCGGTCAGGTAACATGATCGCTACCAATTGTGGAGAGATGGCCGAGTGGCTGAAGGCGCTCCCCTGCTAAGGGAGTATGGGGTTAATAGCTCCATCGAGGGTTCGAATCCCTCTCTCTCCGCCATACACCGAAAACCCCCGCATGGTCTCGACCACGCGGGGGTTTTTCTTGTCTAGTCCTCGACTGAAACCGTTCGGTCTCAGTACTTGCCCAATGCCTTCATGATCAGCTTGTGGATGCTGTGATAGGTCAGCCCGGGCTTGAGATACATCACCGCGCAGGTCCCGGTGCGCAGGTTGATGCCGCGCTCCCTAGCCGTTGCCTCGGCCTCTGGGGTGTCGTGCGCCATGTGGATCCAGACGTCCTTGATGCCGGCGTCGGCGGCCCGTGCCACCCAGTCGGCGGTCTCCTGTTTCGGGGTCTCGATGATCAGGCCCTCGACCGCCTCGGGTAGCGAGGCTAGGTCGGCGAAGCTCGGATCGCCGTCGATCTTGCTGGTGCTGGGGTCGACGGCATAGACGGTCTTGCCGAGCTTCTTGAGCCGGCGATAACTAAGGATGGGGAAGGGCTTGGTCGCCGAGCGCCCGACCAGCGCGAAGCTGCCGAGCTGGAAGAAGGTCTCGTAATTCGATGCCATGCTGATGCTCTCCAATGCCTGGGTGGGCGCGAGCCGTCCGTGGGTCAGTGGGGCGCGCGCGTGCCTGGGGACGATCTCTCCGTATCCATCGCCCGGCGCACTCTAGATCGTGGGGTGGGGCTGCGTCCTTGCGGCCCGTCAACCGGGACTCAGCGCATCAGCAGCGTGGGGATGCGCGCCGAGCGCAGCAGGTCGGTGGTCTTACTGCCGAGCAGTAGGGCGCGCAGCGGTGAATGGGCGTAGGCACCCATGATCAACAGGTCGATATCCTGGGCGATCACGGTCTGGGCGATGACGCTCTCGGCATCCCCTGGGATCAGCCAGGCCGGGGCATCGAAGCCGGCCGCCTCGAGCCGCTGGCGGGCCCAGTCGAGCTGTTTACGGGCATCGCCACGGGCCTTGCCCGACATCAGCAGGTGCACGGTGAGCCCTTGGAACAACGGGCTCGCGGCGACCATCTCAACACCCTGACGGGTGGCGGCGCTGCCGTCGAAGGCGACCATCACCCGTTGCGGCTCCTTGAATCCCTCGGTGACGGTGAGGATCGGGCGATGGAGCGCGCGCACCATGCGTTCGACGTTGCGCCCGAGGTCGCGCTGGGTGGTCTCGGCGGCGGTGCCGCGCCGCCCGAGCACGAACAGCCGCACCCCGTCCTCCTGCTCGACCAGGGTCTCCTCGAGCGCACCGCGGCGTTGTCGGATGTCGGGCGAGTCGACACCAGCAGCGATGGCGCGTTCGCGCAGCCGATTGAGAAACACTCGGCCACGCTCGCGGGCATCGCGGCTGCGGGTCTCGTCCTGGCTCGAGAGCTCAGTGAGCAGCGTCTCCTGGGCGCCGATGCCGATCGCGCCGCTGTGGTCGACGCCGGTGGCGATCTCGGGGTGACGGCTGAGGATGTGGAGGAACTCCAGCGGTGCCTGCATGCGCTGCGCCACCCAAGCGGCGTAGTCGGCGACATAGTCGGCGAAACGCGACTGGTCGACACAGGCCAGGATCTTCTCGTCAGTATGCATCTTGCTGTTTTCCTTCCTCAGTGACCCATGAGCTGTTCGACGGCCTCGGGCTTGTCGTGCACCGCGAAGCGATCGACCATGGTCGCGCTCGCCTCGTTGAGCCCGATCACCTCGACCTCGGTGCCCTCGCGGCGGAACTTCATCACCACCTTATCGAGTGCGCTGACGGCGGTGATGTCCCAGAAGTGTGCGCGGCTGACGTCGATACGCACCCGCTCGATCACCTCCTTGAAGTCGAACGAGGCGACGAAGCGTTCGGCCGAGGCGAAGAATACCTGCCCGACCACCCGATAGGCGCGTACCCGGCCCTCGTCCTCGGCGTGCGAGCCGACATAGAGCACCTTGCCCACCTTGTGGGCGAAGAAAAAGCCCGAGAGTAGCACTCCGACCAGCACGCCCTTGGCCAGGTCGTGGGTGGCGACGACCACCGCCACGGTGGCGATCATCTCGATGCTGGAACTCTTGGGGTGTTCACGCAGGTTACGGATCGAGGCCCAGTTGAAGGTGCCGATCGAGACCATGATCATCACCGCCACCAGCGCGGCCATCGGGATCTGTGCCACCCAGTCGCCGGCGAAGACCACCAGCATCAGCAGCACGACGCCGGCCGTCAGGGTCGAGAGTCGGCCGCGCCCGCCCGACTTCACATTGATCACCGACTGACCGATCATCGCGCAGCCGGCCATGCCGCCGAGAAAACCCGAGGCGATGTTGGCCGTGCCCTGACCGACGCACTCGCGGTTCTTGTTGCTCGAAGAGTCGGTGAGGTCGTCGACGATCGAGGCGGTCATCATCGATTCGAGCAGACCGACCGCCGCCAGGGTGAGCGAGACCGGGAAGATGATCGCCAGGGTCTCGAGGTTGAGCGGCACCTCCGGGAGCAGGAAGATCGGCAGGGTGTCGGGCAGCTCGCCCATGTCGCCGACGGTGCGGATGTCGAGCCCGAGGGCGATCGAGACCGCGGTGAGCACCACGATGGTGATCAGCGGCGAGGGCACGGCGCGGGTCAGGTAGGGGAAGAGATAGATGATCCCCAACCCGGCGGCAACCATTGCATAGACCTCCCAGGGCATGCCGATCAGTTCCGGGAGCTGGGCCATGAAGATCAGGATTGCCAGGGCGTTGACGAAGCCGGTGATCACCGAGCGCGAGACGAAACGCATCAGCGAGCCCAGGCGCAACCAGCCGGCGAGGATCTGCAACACGCCGGTGAGGACGGTGGCGGCGAGCAGGTACTGCAGCCCGTGATCCTTCACCAGGGTGACCATCACCAGCGCCATGGCACCGGTGGCCGCCGAGATCATCCCCGGTCGCCCGCCGGCAAAGGCGATCACGGTGGCGATACAGAAGGAGGCATAGAGCCCGACCTTGGGGTCGACGCCGGCGATGATCGAGAAGGCGATCGCCTCCGGGATCAGCGCCAGCGCGACCACCAGACCGGCGAGCAGGTCGTTCTTGACGTTCGACAACCAGTCCTGGCGTATGGCATTTATCATCGGCGGTTCCGTGGTTGGTGCGCGAGGGCTGGGCCGGACGCGGGCAGGCTGCCGCCGGACCAGCCGGTGAGTCGGTGACTGTGATGTCTCGAGACGGCTTGCCTCGATTGCCGGTGGCGATCGGGGGCGGGGATGCGACGGATGTCCGGCTGTGGAATCCGTAAGACTTGGCTCGACCGCCGTCGGGACGGCCATGGGTCGGACGGGTCTCGTCTGATGCGCGATGGATGAACGGTCGTGCGGACAGGGTGGCCGCACGGAAGACCTCGGCGCGGACGCGGGAGGCCGGGTCGTCTCGAGGGGCGGAGATTATACGGAGCCCATTGCGATGCAACAAGCGGGCGAGGCCCAAGCTACCAGCTACCAAGGGGATTGAACCGCAAAGCCGCGAAGGACGCGAAGGACGCGTAGAGAAGAAAGGCTTGCAGCCGCCAGCCGCCATCTACCGTGGGGAGCCGGCACCACCGCTGGGACCTCGATTCCATCAAGTCTTCTTCGCGCCCTTCGCGGCTTTGCGGTTCGAATCAGCTTCCAGCGATCAGCCTCCAGCCGCCAGCGCCGTAGGTTGGGCTGCCCACCGATCCGCTGTGCCAGTGATGGGGCGATGCCCCGCGACAGGTGGGCAACCCAACACCGCCGCGGGTTCTGTGCAGACCTGGCGCCAGCCCTCGGATCTTGTGGTTCGAGCCGTTGTCCCGCTGTCAGCTACCACCCACCGCGGGGAGCTGGCACCTCCCCGAGACCTCGATTCCATCAAGTCTTCTTCGCGCCCTTCGCGGCTTTGCGGTTCGAATCAGCTTCCAGCGATCAGCCTCCAGCCTCCAGTAGGGGAGGCTGGTGTGCATGATCGACGGTTGACGGGCAAGACGGTATCTCGCGGCTTTGCTGTCCAAACTTCCTGGCGGCTGGCGGCTGGCGGCTGGCGGCTGGCGGCTGGCGGCTGGCGGCTGGCGGCTGGCGGCTAGTCGCTGACACGTTTGAAGGTCGAGGGATAGATCGCAGTGGCCATCCACTCCGGCGTCTCCGGGGTGATGTCGCGCTGCAACAGATAGCTGGTGTCGAGCGTCTCGATGCCGTCGCGCAGCTGGACCGTACCGACGAAGCCTGAGACCCAGTGCCAGGAGGGGTCGTGGTCGCCCTCGAGGCTGCGCCAGCTCACCGAGAAGGCGCAACTGATCGATTCCCCTGCAGGTTGCGGGTCGGCCACCCCGACCACCGGATAGACGCCGCTGGCGCCGGTGTCGGAGCGGTACTGACCACGGAAGGTGCCGTCGGCGGCGATGGTGCCGATCTCCAGGGTGGAGCCGAACGCGTTGCGCCAGCGCCCGCTCGCGCTGAGTGAGGCGCGGCGTGGCTGGGCGAGCGCGACCATGCGCTGACCGGTGGGGTTGGGATCGAAGACGAAGATGCTGTAGAGGTGGTCGAGGAACACCGAGCCGGCTACCAGCAGCTCGTCGGGAAGCCCCTCCAAGTATTCCACCCCGATCTCCCAGCCGCCATTGAGTGGCATGAAGTAGTCCTGGGGCGTGAGTCGATAGCTGCTGTCGCCGAGTTGCAGGCGAAGCTCCGGGTAGTCGGCGAACGCGGTCGGATCGGTGATGCGTGGTGGTCGACGGCCGTGTCCGGTGATCGCCGCGCGCATGCGCGCGATGATGGCGCGTCCGCCCTTGAAGCAGGACGAGCCGGTGTCGAGCGCCAGTGGCAGGGCGCCAGCCAGGGTCTCGCCGCCAATCTGCAGCTGGTCCAGGCGTACCGTCCAGAGGTAGTGGAGTTCGCCATCGATTGGGATCACCGGTAGCAGTTCGAGGGTGCTCGGGTCGAAGCGCTCAGGCTCGACCGCCCCCATCAGGCAGCGCCCCTCGCCGCGTTGTGCATCGAAGCGGAAGGCGGCGATGGCATGATCGATCACCCCTTGGTGGCGCAGCTGTTCGAGTAGTGCGCTCGGGGTCTCGCAGGGGATCGCGGGGATACCGAGCCCGCCGTCACAAGCCAGTCCAGCGAACTGGGCGCCGTCGTAGCTGACACTGAGATAGAGGTCGAGCCGTTGCTCGTGCACCGTGGCCGGGCTGCTGCTCGCCTCGACGAGGTCGAGTCGGCAGGACTCCTCGCCCAACACCACCCCCATCTTCCCCCAGGGACCGAACGAGACCTGGGTCGGTGCCGCTGGTCGGGCTATATAGGAGCTCGAACGTTCGGGGGCGAAGGCGCGGTGTGCCCGACAGGCGTCGCTGGCGCAACAACTGGCGGTGACCCAGGTGTTGAGGGTGCCGGTGTCGAGCATGAAGCGCAGTGGTTGCGGTGGGGTCCCGAGCCCGAGGGTGGCGTACCAGGGGGTGGCGCCATTGTCGGTCAGGGGGCCGCGCTGTAGCGTGAAGGCGACGTGCCGGGTCTGTTGCGCGGCGCGGGCACGTAGCCAATCCGGGGCCGTGGTCGGGTCGAGGGTGAGGTTCTCGGTCATGCGGTGCACTCCGGGCTCTGGCGATCATGGAGCGACGTCAGGGTGGCCAGATGCACCCGGTTGCGTCCCTGTTGTTTGGCGGTATACATCGCCTGATCGGCGATCTTGAACAGCGTGTCGATGTCGGTGGCATGTGCCGGGAAGGCCGCGACCCCAATGCTGACACTGATCCTGATCGGGGGGCGCTCAGGGATCTTGAGCGGGGTTGTGGCCACTGTGGTGCAGAGTCGTTCGGCCAGACGCAGCGATTCCTCGGCATCGCTTTCGGGTAAGACGATGACCAGCTCCTCGCCGCCGTAACGCGCGATGTAGTCTGCTGCTCGGACCTGCTCCTGGAGCAGCTCGGCGAGCTGGCGTAGTACGGCGTCGCCGGCAAGGTGACCGAAGCGATCATTGATCGACTTGAAGTGATCGATGTCGAGCCAGAGCAGGCCGAGGGCGTGTTGGTAACGCCCTGCACTGGCCAGCTCGGCCTGGAGCTGTTGCTCGAGTTCTCGTCTGTTGTAGAGCCCGGTGAGCGGGTCGCGGGCGGCCAGCTGTGCGAGCGCCTGCTCCATGCGCTTGCGTTCGCTGATGTCGATGATGATGCCCTCGAGTAGGCAGGTTTCACCAACCTTGGTTGCCTGGCCCTGCTCCCAGACCCAGATCTCGCGTCCATCCTTGTGGCGGATGCGGTACTCGACGGCGAAGGGGCGCCGTTCGGTCTGTGCTCGCGCGATCTCGATGGCGAGTGTCTGACGATCTTCGGGGTGGATGATGGCGGCGAAGGTCAGACGGTGACTGTCGATGAAGTCCTCGGGGGCGTAGCCGGTGAGTCGACGACACCCCTGGGAGGCGAACTGCATGGTCCAGTGCGTGGTGTCGCGGCAGCGATAGGCCATGCCGGGGAGGTTGGCCATCAGCGTGGCCAGTTGGCGCTCATGTTCTACGAGCGCCTGCTCGGCGAGCTTGTGCTTGGTGGTATCGCGACCGATAGCGATCAACCCGTTGACATGGCCCTGCTCGTCGTAGAAGCGTCCGGCGTTCCAGAGGATGACCTTGGTGCTGCCATCGCGGGCGCGGATACGGCTCTCGAACCCGTTGAACTTCTTGGCGCGGACCAACATGTCGTCGACCCGGGTATGGATCTCGGCGCGGTAGACCGGATCGGGGTAGAGCCACTTCCAGATCCGATCATGCCCCAGGACCTCCTCGCGTCCATAACCGGTGATGCGTTCGGCGGCCTGGTTCCAGACGGTTACCTGTCCGTGTCTGTCGAGGACATTGATCCAGACGTTGGCGCTGTCGATGATCCGCTCACGGAATTGGCTGAGTTCGCGGAGTTGGGCGCGCTGGCAGGCGTCCTGACGGAGGTGGGCGAGGTGGCGTTGGTGGTTGCGGCGCAGCAGCAGCAAGAGCGCTGTCGCGCTGGCGAGGACGAAGGCGAGTTCCTTGCCGAGCTGAGCGTACTGGAGTAATCCTGGGTCTTCGATCCACAGCCCCAGTAGCGTGTCCGAGCAAAGGATCCAGAGTGCGCCGACCATGGCGTATAGCAGTGCTGCCCTGGACGCCTTGCAGTATCCGGCCTCCGGCCCTTGCGGTCGTGCCATCCCGTTTCCCTGCGCAGATTAAGGCGATCGCCCAACGATAACGGGATTACAGGGGAGCGCGCTACCATCACGGCAGCTCGTCGTGTACGACTGTCGGCGTCGCAGTGGGGGGTCTTGACGGGCGGGAAGTTGGTGGAGCCGAGGGGGATCGAACCCCTGACCTTCGCATTGCGAACGCGACGCTCTCCCAGCTGAGCTACGGCCCCATGATCATTGCCGTCACCGCTGCGAGTGAGCGGCTGGGCGGGTGCAATTGTGCGCCCGATCGGGGGCGAAGGCAAGCCCCGGTTGCCGGGGCCTGCCGGTCAGGCTCGGTGCCGTGTTCAGGACGGCATGATCATCAGCTCGAGCACCGCCTTACTGCCGAAGTAGGCGAGGATCAGCAGGGCGAAGCCGCCCAGCGTCCAGACGATCGCGGTGCGTCCGCGCCAGCCCTTGAGGAAACGCCCGATCAGCAGGCCGCCGAACAGTAGCCAGGCGAGCACCGAGAGCACGGTCTTGTGCACCAGGTGCTGGGCGAACATGTCCTCGAGGAAGGCGAAGCCGCTGAGCAGCGCCAGGGTGAGCAGCACGAAGCCGGCGCTGATCATCTCGAACAGCAAGCTCTCCATGGTCTGCAACGGCGGCAGGGTGCGGACGAAGCCGCCGGGCTGGCGCCGGTGCAGATGGCGGTCCTGGATGGCGAGCAGGATCGCCTGGCCAGCGGCCAGGGTCAACAGGCTGTAGGCGAGCATCGACAGCAGTACATGGATCTTCAACGCCCAGGAGGCGGTCGGGTGCATGAAGCTGACCTCGCTGAAGATCGCCGCGAGCACCAGGGTCAGGGCGGCTACCGGCAGCAGGATCAGCCCCAGGTTGTCGACGGGTTTGGTCAGGCTCGAGACCAGCAGCAGCGCGATCACCGTCCAGGAGGTGAGCGCTAGGGCGTTGTAGAAGCCGAGGTTGAGGCCGGCGTGGCTGAAGATGGTCTCCCACAGCAGCCAGGCATGCAGTGCCGAGCCGAGGAAGCCGATGCCGAGCGCGAGCGCCCGTTGCGGGATCCAGCCATCCTTCGACTTGAACAGACGCAGCCCGATGAAGGCGGCGGCGACCAGGTAGCAGAGGGTGGCGACGACGGAGAGAAGGGGATGGCTCATAGGTGGTACATTCGCAGAAGGCGTTGGGACGAATACGGCGCAGCTGGTGACATCCTTGCCGGCCTGTGGGTGGGCGATCGCTGGGGCGCCTGACGCTGGCCCCGAGAGCGCCAGCGCCTTGTTGAGCGGGGATCATGCGAGGGCGGTGCGGTGCGGTGACCGGCGCTGCTACCGCGCTGATCGGCGCTCGAATCTGTCGGCACGATGGTGTGTTGCATGGGCCCAATCATGCCCTCGTGATGGGGCGGTTGACAACGACACTTGCCGCCGTGACGAGCGTGGCCGTGGCTGATGCCGTGGCCCGAGCAGCGGGGACGGTGTGCTTTTCGGGCCGGGGCGCTGCCCCGACCGTACCTGGCGCCGGGCTGTAGAGTCCGCCGCAAGCGCTGCATTATACTCGCACGCTGAGCTGTAAGCCGTGGTGGCACGGGACTTTTCATCACCCGCGCCTGGCGCGGCAAAGACTTCGAGGCTGAGCATGTTCGAGAATCTCCAGGACCGGTTCGCCGGCGTCCTGAACAACCTGCGTGGTCAGGGGCGCCTGACCGAGGACAACATCAAGGACGCGGTGCGCGAGGTGCGCATGGCCCTGCTCGAGGCCGACGTGGCGCTGCCGGTGGTGCGTCGCTTCGTCGAGGAGGTCCGTGAGAAGGCGCTGGGCGAGGCCGTATCAAAGAGTCTGACCCCAGGGCAGGTGTTGATCAAGATCGTCAATGACGAGTTGGTCGCGCTGATGGGCGAGGCCAACGAGTCACTCGATCTCTCGGCGCAGCCGCCGGCGGTGGTGTTGATGGCTGGCCTACAGGGTGCGGGCAAGACCACCAGTGTCGGCAAGCTCGCGCGCTGGCTGCAGGAGAAGCAGAAGAAGTCGGTGATGGTGGTGAGCTGCGACGTCTATCGTCCGGCGGCCATCGATCAGCTCGAGACCGTCGCCGGTGAGGTCGGTGCCGAGTTCTTCCCCAGCAGTGGCGAGCAGGACCCGGTCGAGATCGCCACCGCCGCACTCGCCCAGGCGCGCAAGCGCTTCAAGGACGTGCTGATCGTCGATACCGCCGGCCGGCTCCACGTCGATCCGGCGATGATGGACGAGATCAAGGCCGTCCACGCTGCCATCAACCCGGTCGAGACCCTGTTCGTGGTCGATGCCATGACCGGTCAGGACGCGGCCAACACCGCCAAGGCCTTCGACGAGGCGCTGCCGCTGACCGGCGTGGTGCTGACCAAGACCGACGGTGACGCGCGTGGTGGTGCGGCGCTGTCGATCCGCCAGATCACCGGCAAGCCGATCAAGTTCCTCGGGACCGGCGAGCGCTCGGGCGCGCTCGAACCCTTCCACCCCGATCGCGTCGCCTCGCGCATCCTCGGCATGGGTGACGTGGTGTCGCTGGTCGAGGAGGTGCAGTCCAAGGTCGACCAGGATCAGGCCGAGAAGTTGATGCGCAAGCTCAAGAAGGGCAAGGGCTTCGACCTCGCCGACTTCAAGGAGCAGCTCGACCAGATGGTCAAGATGGGTGGCATGATGGGGCTGATGGACAAGCTCCCGGGGATGAACCAGGTCCCCGACCACCTCAAGGACAAGGCCAGCGACAAGGAGTTGGGCAAGCTGATCGCCATCATCAACTCGATGACCCCGCATGAGCGCCGCTTCCCGGCGCTGATCAAGGGCTCGCGCAAGCGGCGTATCGCTGCCGGTTCGGGGACCCAGGTGCAGGATGTGAACAAGCTGCTCAAACAGTTCACCCAGATGCAGAAGATGATGAAGAAGATGAAGGGTGGCGGCATGGCCAAGATGATGCGCGCCATGCAAGGCAAGATGCCCGGCGGCTTCCCCGGTGGCGGTGGGTTCCCGCCCGGCGGGATGCCGCCGGGGGGCGGGTTCCCGATGTAGTCTCCCACCGACCGGGCTCCGTCGGATCCCGGTCGGCGTCGGTGCTGTCGGGAGGGACCTTTTGCAAAGCCGTTTTGCAGGCATGAAAAAAGGGGTCTTGCCTAAGGCAAGACCCCTTTTCGGTATGTGGCGCTCCCTAGGGGATTCGAACCCCTGTTACCGGCGTGAGAGGCCGACGTCCTAACCACTAGACGAAGGGAGCGGCGCGACAAAGAAGCGCGTATTATACCGGGATCAAGCAGGAGTACAAGTGTCTGTTACTCTCTTTCTTCCAACCGGCGGTGTCGCCCCGAGTCCCGGCCCGGGACGGTCTCGCAGACCCCGCCTCAGCGCCCAAGGAATGCGCCCATAACGGTGATGCAGGAATCCGATAACGACATCACGCGGACCTCGTCCGCGACGACGCCCCTGATCGTGCCGCGACCCGAGCACGGGATCTCGCGCGCCAATATCAGCGCCAATGCACTCAAGGTGCTGTACCGGCTCAAGCAGGAGAACTATCAAGCCCACCTCGTCGGCGGCGGGGTGCGCGACCTGTTGCTCGGGCACGAGCCCAAGGACTTCGACGTGGCCACCGATGCCACCCCCGAGCAGGTACGACAGGTCTTTCGCAATTGCCGATTGATCGGGCGGCGCTTTCGCCTGGCCCATGTGCACTTCGGCCGCGAGATCATCGAGGTCGCCACCTTCCGAGGCAATGGCGCTGGCACCGAGGATGCTAGTGAGCGTTGCGTCGAGAACGGTATGATCGTTCGCGACAACGCCTACGGCACCATCGCCGAGGACGCGTTGCGGCGCGACTTCACCATCAACGCCCTCTATTACAACATCCAAGATTTCTCACTGATCGACTATGCCGATGGCCTGGCCGATCTGCGGGCCGGCCGGTTGCGCCTGATCGGTGACCCGGAGCAGCGCTATCACGAGGATCCGGTGCGGATGTTGCGCGCGGTGCGCTTCGCCTGCAAGCTCGGCTTCTCCATCGAGGAGGCGACCGAACGGCCGCTGTTCGAGCTCGGCCACCTGCTCGATGGGGTGCCGGCGGCGCGACTCTTCGACGAGCTGATCAAGCTCTTCCACGCTGGCTATGGACTCGACGTCTTCGAGAAGCTGCGTCATTATGGACTCTTCGCGCTGCTCTTCCCGGATACCGAGGCGGCACTCGCGAGCGAGGAGCACGACTTCCCGGTCACCCTGGTCAATCGCGGTCTCGCCAATACCGATACGCGCATCCAGGCAGGCAAGCCGGTCACCCCGGCCTTCCTGTTTGCGATCCTGTTGTGGGAGCCGGTGCGCTCACGGATCGAGCGGATGGTCGCCGAGGGGATGCCGATCAACGAGGCGGTGCTGCTGGCCAGCGCCGAGGTCTGTGCCCGGCAGCAGTCTCGGGTCGCGATCCCCAAGCGCTTCTCGTTGCCGATGCGCGAGATCTGGGCGTTGCAGCCACGTTTCGAGCAGCGCGAGGGCAAGCGCCCGTTCCGGTTGCTGACCCATCCGCGGTTTCGTGCCGCCTACGACTTCCTGCTGCTGCGCGCCGAGGCCGGCGAGGTCGATCGCACGCTGGCCGAGTGGTGGACCCGCTTCCAGGACGCCAGCGGTCAGGAACGTGCGGGCATGGTCGAGGGAGGTGCGCGACGTCGTCGTCCGCGGCGGCGTCGCCGGCGCAAGCCGGGTGCCGCCAAGGGTGGAACCGAGCCCGGCGCGGGTTCGGCCAAGGGCGCGCAGTAGCGCGTCTGCGGTACTTATCCCTTATCTCGAGACCTATTTCTGGAGTCGCCGATGTCCGCTTCACCGATCACTGTCGCCTCCCTCGCCGCCATGAAGGCCCGCGGCGAGCGGATCGCTGTCCTGACCTGTTACGACGCCACCTTCGCTCGCCTGCTCGACGAGGCCGGGGTCGATGTGATGCTGATTGGCGACTCGCTGGGGATGGTCCTGCAGGGGCACTCGACCACGGTCCCAGTGACCCTCGACCAGATGGTCTATCACACCGCCTGCGTCACCCGGGGGGCGAGTCGTGCGCTGGTGGTCGCGGATCTGCCGTTCATGTCCTATGCCACGCCCGAGCGGGCACTCGAGAGCGCCGCGCGGTTGATGCAAGAGGGTGGCGCGCAGATGGTCAAGCTCGAGGGGGGCGAGCCTTATCTCGATACCGTGCGGCTGCTGGTTACGCAGGGTGTCCCGGTGTGCGCCCACCTCGGGCTGCAGCCGCAGTCGGTCAACCAGCTCGGCGGTTACCGTTTCCAGGGCCGTGATCACGCCTCGGCCGAGCGTATCCGTCACGATGCGCTGGCAATGCAGGATGCCGGGGCCTCGCTGCTGGTGCTCGAGTGCGTGCCCCAGGCACTCGCCGCCGAGATTGCGCGCACCCTGACGATCCCGGTGATCGGTATCGGCGCCGGGGTCGAGTGCGACGGGCAGGTGCTGGTGCTGCAGGACATGCTCGGGCTCAATCCCGGGCGTGCGCCGCGCTTCAGTCGCAACTTCATGGCCGCTGGCGGGGCGGTGCGTGAGGCCGTCGATGCTTATATCTCCGCCGTGCGCGAGGGCCAGTTCCCCGGTCCCCAGGAGACCGCTTACTAGGCGGCGTGCACGTCTCGATTCCGCGCCTGGCCGTGACTCCGGCCGGGCGTGTGCCGTCGTCCCTGGCGCCCGGGCTCGGGCCGGGTGACGGTCGTCTCCCGGCTCCGCTCTGGGGTCGGGCTCGCAGCCTCGAGGGCTGCAGGTGGACCCGCCCCCATGCGGAGTCCTTATTGTCTGTTGGACATTGCCGAATGTCGCGGCGAACACGGCGTCGATGACCGATGATCCTCGGTCGATGCGGTGCGCGTGGCGCGGCATCCGTGGGACCGTCCCCCGGTCCCGTGCGTCGATCTGAATCAACCGAGAGATCAATGGAGCGTATCGAGCATCTTCCCAACCTGCGCGCGCGCCTGGCCGAGTGGCGCGCGGCCGGCGAGCGCATCGCCCTGGTGCCGACCATGGGCAATCTGCATCAGGGGCATCTGGCCCTGGTACGAGCGGCGGCAGAGCGCGCCGACCGGGTGGTGGTGAGCATCTTCGTCAACCCGCTGCAGTTCAGTCCCAATGAGGACCTCGATGCCTATCCGCGGACCCCGGAGGCCGATCGCGAGAAGCTTGCTGCCGGCGGTTGCGACCTGCTCTTCGCACCCGCGGTTGCAACCATCTACCCCCATGGTCAGGCGGGGCAGACCCGGGTCGAGGTGCCGGGGATCTCCGAGCAGTTCTGTGGTGCTAGCCGTCCCGGACACTTCGTCGGCGTGGCGACTATCGTCTGCAAGCTGTTCAATATGGTGCAACCGGACGTGGCGGTGTTCGGTGAGAAGGACTTCCAGCAGGTGCTGGTGATCCGGCGGATGGTCGAGGACCTGTCGATCCCGGTGGAGATCCATGGCGTTGAGACGGTGCGCGAGCCCGACGGTCTGGCGCGCAGCTCGCGTAACGCCTATCTCAGTAGCGCCGAGCGCGCTCGGGCGCCGGCGCTCAACCGCGTGCTCGAGGATGCCGCTGCGGGCGTGCGCACCGGTCGTCCGCTCGCCGAGTTGGAGCAGGCCGCCAGGCAGGCGCTCGAGGCCGAGGGCTTTGTGCCCGAGTACTTCAAGGTCTGTCGGGCGGCCGATCTGGCCGCGCCCGGCGGTGGGGACGCCGATCTGGTGATCCTCGCGGCGGCTCGCTTGGGTCGCGCTCGGTTGATCGACAACCGTCGGGTACGACGCTGATCCTTCCGCGTTCGGGGCGTTCGGTCAGGCCGTTCCCGAACGCGCTGCGTGTTCGATGCTGCGCCGCAGCAGGGGACGCGCTAGACTAGCCTGGTCATCACATCGAATGTCCGTCGTCGGGTGACGACGGGCCTGGCCCCGGTCGGGGCCCATCAGAGGATTGGACACATGCAATTGACCTTGCTGAAGAGCAAGCTGCATCGCGCCTGCGTGACGCATGCGGAGATGGATTACGAGGGCTCCTGCGCCATCGACGACGAACTACTGGCGCTGGCCGGGATCCGCGAGTACGAGCAGATCCAGATCTACAACGTCGCCAACGGTGAGCGCTTCACCACCTATGCGATCCGTGCCGAGGCCGGCTCGCGGATCATCTCGGTCAATGGTGCGGCGGCGCACAAGGCCGCGCCCGGTGATCGGGTGATCATCTGTGCCTTTGCCGCCATGAGCGAGGCCGAGGCCAACGCCCACAAGCCGGCGCTGGTCTATCTCGACGAGCACAATCAGGTGCTGCGTACCGGTAATGCCATCCCCGCCCAGGCCGCCTGAGCCTGAGCACCGGGCTCAGGCCGACAGCGCGTCGGTTTGGGCCTGTCTCTCCTCCAGCGCCGCTTCGTAGAGCCGTAGATAACGCTGCGCGCTGGCCTCCCAGCTGAAGTCCTGTGCCATACCCGTGACCGCGAGCCGGCGCCATTGCTCCGGTTGCTCGCGATAGAGGTGGCGTGCCTGATCGAGTGCGGCCTGGAGCTCCTCCGGGCGTGAGCGCTCGAACAGGAAACCGGTGGCCGTGCCAGCGGCGAGCGTGTCGGTTGCGACCGGGGTGATGGTGTCGGCCAGACCGCCGGTGCGGTGGGCGATCGGTGGCGTACCGTAGCGCAGGCTGTAGAGCTGGTTGAGCCCGCAGGGCTCGAAGCGTGAGGGCATCAGGAAACTGTCGCAACCGGCCTCGATGCGGTGGGCGCGTTCCTCGTCATAGCCGATGAAGACCCCGACTTGACGCGGATAGGTGCTGGCGACCTCGCGCAACGCCTGTTCGGTGTGCCGGTCACCGGCCCCCTGGAGGATCACCTGGATGTTCGGGTCCTGGAGGAGCACGGGGAGAGTGGCGAGGATCAGATCGACGCCTTTCTGCTCGACCAGTCGCCCGACATAACCGAGCAGGAAGGCCGTCTCGTGGCGCGGCAGCCCGAACTCATGCTGTAGCGCGAGCTTGTTCTCGACCTTCATGGCAAAGTGCTCGGCATCGAAGGTCCGGGTGATCACCGGGTCGGTGGTCGGGTTCCACTCCTGGTAGTCGATGCCGTTGAGAATGCCATTGAAGCGCCCGCCGAGCTGGCGCAGCAGACCGTCGAGCCCGCAACCGAAGCGCGGGGTGCGAACCTCGTCGGCGTAGGTTGGACTGACGGTGTTGACCCGGTCGGAGAAGACGATGCCCCCCTTGATGAAGGACATGCGTTGGTGGAACTCGATCCCGGAGACGTTCCACAACGCCGCCGGCAGGCCGATACGGTCGAAGGTGGCGCGATCGAACAACCCCTGGTAGGCGAGGTTGTGGATGGTGAAGGCGGTGGCCGGGCGACCGGGTTGGTCGTGGAGGAGCGCTGGGGCGAGGCCGGTCTGCCAATCGTTGGTGTGTAGTACATCAGGTTGCCAGCCGACGGCCGGCAACCCCATGGCGAGCTGCGCGATGGCACGACACAGCAGCAGGAAGCGCTCCGGGTTGTCGCCCCAGTCGCGACCACTGATATCGGTGTAGGGACTGCCCTCGCGGTAGAAGTAATCCGGCGCATCGACCAGGTAGACGGGCAGATCGTGGTCCGGGTGCAGGCCCTCGATGATGCGCACGCTGGTGCGCGCGTCCGGGACTCGCAGCTCACAACGCGTCTTGGACGCACGCAGTTGGCGCTGCGCGCTCGGATAGGCTGGCATGATCAGGCGCGCGTCGTGGCCGAGTTGGCGCAGGGCCACGGGCAGGCTTGCGGCCACGTCGGCGAGCCCGCCGGTCTTGATCAGCGGATGGGCCTCGCTGCTCGCCACGAGGATGCGCAGCCCGCCGGGGTTCGACTGGGCAGGGGAGGTCGGGGGAACGAGGGGCTCCATGAACGGTCCTTGGGCTCGGGGGAGTGCGGCGGGAAGGGCCGCTTCCGGCTTGGCAATAGAGTGACAGCCATCAAATTAGCATATTTGTGCACTCGCGAGATAATCCAGCCATGTCCGATCCCTGCACCCTATTGATCTTCGGGGCCACGGGCCATCTGGTCGAGCACAAGCTGTTGCCTGCGCTCTATGGGCTTGAGGCGGCCGGGCGCTTGCACCCGGCCACCCGCGTGGTCGGTGTCGGTCGCCGTCCCTGGACGGGTCAGGTGTGGCGCGACCGGGTCGGCGCAGCGCTGGCCGAGCGGCGCACCTGCGAGCAGGCGGTGCTGCAGCGTCTGCTCGAGCGCTTGACCTTCGTCACCCTCGATTTGGAGCGCGCCGAGGACTTCACGCGGCTGGCCGAATGCCTGCGGGCCCTGCCCAAGGCGCCGAGCAATCTATTGAGCTACCTGGCCATCGCCCCCGAGTTCCATGCCGGGGTCGCCGAGCGACTCGCTGCCGCCGGTCTCGCGAATCGGTCCGGCGGTTGGTCGCGATTGGTGGTGGAGAAGCCCTTCGGCCTGGATCTGGAGGGCGCGCGGTTGCTCGAGCAACGGTTGGGCGCGGTCTTTCCGCGCGAGGAGATCTATCGTATCGATCACTATCTGGGCAAGAGCACGGTGCAGAACGTGCTCGTGTTCCGCTTCGCCAACCTGTTGCTCGAGCCGTTGTGGAATCGTCACTACATCGACCATGTGCAGATCTCCCACGCCGAGTCCCAGGGGATCGGCGCGCGCGCCGGTTTCTACGACGGGGTCGGTGCGTTGCGCGACATGATCCAGAGTCATCTGCTGCAGTTGCTCACCCTGGTGGCGATGGAGCCGCCGGCAAGTCTCGATGCCGACGCGCTGCGCGACGAGAAGGTGAAGGTGCTGCGCTCGATCCGACCGATCGCCCGTGATGCCGTCCATGCCCATGCGCTGCGCGCCCAGTATGGCGCCGGTCGCATCGGCGAGACGACGGTGTCGGGCTATCGTGACGAGCCCGGGGTGGCGGAGGAGAGCACGACTGAGACCTATGCCGCACTCAAGCTCTATATTGATAACTGGCGCTGGCGCAACGTTCCCTTCTTCCTGCGTACCGGTAAGCGGATGGCGAGCAACGAGTCGCTGATCGCCATCCGCTTCAAGCACCCGCCCCAGCAGCTCTTCCAGCACACCGCGATCGAGCGGCTGCGGCCGAACTGGTTGCTGCTCGGCATCCAGCCGCACGAGTGCATGCGCATCGAGCTGCAGGTCAAGCACCCGGGGTTGGAGCTGCGTACCCAGACCGAGCGGCTCGACGCCAGCAGCTGTGGCCTGCCGCCGGATCACATCGACGCCTACGAGGCACTGATCCTCGATGTCATCACCGGCGATCGTACCCACTTTCTGCGTGCCGACGAGGTCGAGTGGGCGTGGCGGGTGATCGACCCGGTGCTCAAGCGCTGGGCGGTCGAGCGCGAGTTCATCCACACCTATGCCGCTGGCTCCTGGGGCCCGTCCGAGGCCAGCCGCCTGTTCGACCGCGACGACCAGGACTGGCGCAACGCCCTGGCTGGCTGAGGGCGGGGGTCTCAACTACCAGCCGCCAGTCATCAGCCGCCAGCCATCAGCTATCAGCCACCAGCCGCCAGCCATCAGCTATCAGCGGTCAGCCGCCAGTCATCAGCCACCCGCGCCAGCCATCGGCCAACGGTCGCCAGCGGGATCAGCCGCGGCGGTGTCCGCACCCCCATCCGGCGACCCACCGACGGGCGTGCGTTCTGGACGCCCGTGGTTGAGGGTAGGCTGGAGGCTGATCGCTGGACGCTTCTCCCTCTTCGCGACCTTCGCGGCTTTGCGGTTCAATCATCCTGGCCGCTGGCCGCCCGACATCGGGTCGTCATCGTGATCCGAGTATGCTGTCGCGGTGTGGTCGCCGGGGCGCGTGGTGGCGCTGTGGTCGACCGTCCATTCTCACGTTTGCAAGGAGAGTCTGCATGTCGTTGATCAGTCAAACCCCGCAATGGCAGGCGTTGCAGCAGCATTGGGAGGAGATGCGCGCGCTCCATCTGCGCACCCTGTTCGCGCGCGATCCCGACCGTGCCGAGCGGATGCGGCTGTCGGTCGCCGGCCTGCACCTGGACTATTCCAAGAACCTGCTCACCGACGAGACCCTGCGTCTGTTGCTGGAGTTGGCGCGCGCGGCCGACCTGCCCGGCTGGCAGGCGCGTCTCTACGGTGGCGAGCCGATCAATGTCACCGAGCAGCGCGCGGTGCTGCACATGGCGTTGCGCAACCGTAGCAATCGACCGATGCTGGTCGACGGTGAGGACGTGATGCCACGTGTCAATGGCGTGCTCGCCCGTATCGAGCGCTTCGTCGGCGAGGTGCGCTCGGGGCGCTGGACCGGGCACACCGGGCGGCGCATCAGCGATGTGGTCAACATCGGTATCGGCGGATCCAACCTCGGGCCGAAGATGGTGTGCGCCGCGCTCTCACCCTATTGCACCGATCAGTTACGGGTGCACTTCGTCTCCAACGTCGATGCCACCCATCTGGTCGAGACGCTGCGCGGGCTCGACCCGGAGACGACGCTGTTTGTGGTCGCCTCCAAGACCTTCTCCACCCAGGAGACCATGACTAACGCGGCGAGCGCCCGCGACTGGTTGCTCGCGGCGCTGGGTGAGACGGCTGCGGTGGCGCGTCACTTCGTCGCCGTCTCCACCAATGCCGAGCGGGTGTCGGCCTTCGGTATCGATACTACCAACATGTTCGAGTTCTGGGACTGGGTCGGCGGGCGCTATTCGCTGTGGTCGGCGATCGGGTTGCCGATCGCGCTGGCGGTGGGTTTCGAGCGCTTCGTCGAGTTGCTGGAGGGTGCGCACGCGATCGATGAGCATCATCGCACCGCGCCGCTCGAGCGCAATATGCCGGTGCTGCTCGGGCTGATCGGGGTGTGGTATGCCAATTTCGCCGGGGCGCGCACCCACGCCGTGCTGCCCTACGACCAGTCGTTGCGGTTGCTGCCGGCCTATCTGCAACAGGGCGACATGGAGAGCAACGGCAAGCGGGTCGGGCGCGACGGCGCGACCCTCGACTACACCACCGGTCCGGTGGTCTGGGGCGAGCCCGGCACCGATGGTCAGCACGCCTTCTACCAGCTCATCCACCAGGGCACCCAGATGATCCCGGCCGACTTCATCGGCGCCGCGCGCAGCCATCATGAACTCGGCGATCATCACGACAAGCTGATGGCCAACTGTTTCGCTCAGACCGAGGCGTTGATGCGCGGGCGCACCCTGGATGAGGCGCGCGCCGAGCTGCGGGCCGCCGGTCTGTCCGACGAGCGGATCGAGGCACTCGCCCCGCATCGTGTCTTTCCCGGCAACCGCCCGACCAACACCATCCTGATGACGCAGCTGACGCCCTTCACCTTGGGCGCGCTGATCGCCCTCTATGAGCAGCGGATCTTCACCCAGGGGGCGATCTGGGGGATCAACTCCTTTGATCAGTGGGGCGTCGAGCTGGGCAAGCAGCTCGCCGGGGTGATCCTCGGTGAACTCAAATCCGGGGTAGCGGGCGAGGCGCATGATGCCTCCACGCGTGCACTCCTGGAGCAGTATCTGCACCTGCGTGGTGCAGCCAAGGCCAGCGCTTGAGGCCCTGTCGGGTCGCCGCCGATCGGGCGCAGGCGCGTTGAATCGTGTGCCACGCTGCCCAACCTTCTCCTCTGAGGTGATGTCGGTAGACGGCGCCCGGCAGCGGGGCGCGGCGGTGGTCGCGACCCGGTCCTCGATCACCTCTGCCGACATCCCTGTGGGGCCGGCCCGATAGCCGCCGCGCCGGCGTGGCACACCCGTCGAGGCGGGATACGGGGCAGGTCCTGTCTCGATGCACCGAACAGACGCAGCGGTCGAACCTGTGGTCATGGCTTGGGTCATAGACTGCGGTCGCCGCTGCCGAGACGGCCCGATCTGCGCGGGTCGTTCCAGGCGCTCCAGCGGGGACGCTGGTCGATGGCCTGAATCTTGCGCTCCACCTGGAGGCTCTTGTGTTCCGTTTCGTCCGTCCCGAGCCTTCGGCTGAGCCGGAGCCGGATTGCGCAGGCACACTCAGGTTCCGAGGAGAGGTAAGTCTATGTCGATCTTCGAACGCTACCAGGCGCGCTACGAGGCCTCCCGCGAGGAGGTGCTGACCCTGGATGAATACCTGGCACTCTGCAGGACCGAACCCGGTGCCTATGCCAGCGCCCCAGAGCGCTTGCTGCAGGCCATCGGTGAACCAGAGCTGATCAACACCAGCGACGACCCACGGCTGAGTCGGATCTTCCAGAACAAGGTGATCAAGCGCTATCCGGCCTTCTCCGAGTTCTATGGTATGGAGGAGTCGATCGAACACCTCGTCTCCTATCTCAAGCACGCCGCTCAGGGGCTCGAGGAGAGGAAGCAGATCCTTTACCTGCTCGGTCCGGTCGGCGGCGGTAAGTCCTCGCTGGCCGAGAAGCTCAAGGAGCTGATGGAGCTGGTGCCCTTCTACGCCATCCAGGGCTCGCCGGTGTTCGAGTCGCCGCTGGGACTGTTCTCGCCCGAGGAGGATGGTCAGATCCTTGAGGACGACTACGGTATCCCCAGGCGCTATCTGCGCACCATCATGTCACCCTGGGCGGTGAAGCGGCTACAGGAGTACCACGGCGACATCACCCGCTTCCGGGTGGTCAAGGTCTATCCCTCGGTACTCGAGCAGATCGCCGTGGCCAAGACCGAGCCGGGCGACGAGAACAATCAGGACATCTCCTCTTTGGTGGGTAAGGTCGACATCCGCCAGCTCGAGCGCTTTGCCCAGCACGACGCCGATGCCTACAGCTACTCCGGCGCGCTGTGTCGTGCCAACCAGGGCATCATGGAGTTCGTCGAGATGTTCAAGGCACCGATCAAGGTGCTGCACCCACTGCTCACCGCCACCCAGGAGGGTAACTACAACGGTACCGAGGGGCTCTCGGCGCTGCCCTTCCAGGGCATCATCCTCGCCCACTCCAACGAATCGGAGTGGCAGAGCTTCCGTAACAACAAGAACAACGAGGCCTTCCTCGATCGCGTCTATATCGTCAAGGTGCCCTACTGCCTGCGCGTCGACGAGGAGGTCTGCATCTACGACAAGCTGCTCGCCAACAGCTCTCTCGCGCACGCGCCCTGCGCCCCGGGGACCCTGGAGATGATGGCGCAGTTCTCGGTGTTGACCCGGCTCAAGGAACCGGAGAACTCCAGCGTCTACTCGAAGATGCGGGTCTACAACGGCGAGAACCTCAAGGACACCGACCCCAAGGCCAAGTCGGTGCAGGAGTACCGTGACTATGCCGGGGTCGACGAGGGGATGAGCGGGATCTCCACCCGCTTTGCCTTCAAGATCCTCTCTCAGGTGTTCAACTTCGATCACGCCGAGGTCGCCGCCAACCCGGTGCACCTGCTCTATGTGCTCGAGCGCCAGATCGCCCGCGAGCAGCTCCCGCCCGAGGTGCAGGAGCGCTATCTCGGCTTCATCAAGCAGTACCTGGCGCCGCGCTACGCCGAGTTCATCGGCAAGGAGCTGCAGACGGCCTATCTCGAGTCCTATGCCGAGTACGGTCAGAACATCTTCGATCGCTATGTCACCTTCGCCGACTACTGGATCCAAGATCAGGAGTACCGCGACCCCGATACCGGTGAGATGCTCGACCGCGCCTCGCTCAACGAGGAGCTGGAGAAGATCGAGAAGCCGGCGGGGATCTCCAACCCCAAGGACTTCCGCAACGAGATCGTCAACTTCGTGTTGCGTGCCCGTGCCAACAACGGTGGGGCCAACCCGCGCTGGACCAGCTATGAAAAGCTGCGCCTGGTGATCGAGAAGAAGATGTTCTCCAACACCGAGGAATTACTGCCGGTGATCTCCTTCAACGCCAAGGCCTCGGCCGACGAGCAGAAGAAGCACGACCAGTTCGTCGACCGCATGACCGAGAAGGGCTACACCCCCAAACAGGTGCGGTTGCTCTCGGAGTGGTATCTGCGGGTGCGCAAGGCGCACTGAGTCGATCGCAGGTGACGGGCGCCCGCCGCCGAGGTGGGCGCACCCCGACCGTGCCGGAGGCGTTGTCCGGTGCGGTCCTCAGCAACGGTGAGCGAAGCGGTCCTATGTCACACTTCATCGACCGTCGTCTGAACGGTAGGAACAAGAGTGCGGTCAATCGCCAGCGCTTCATCCGGCGCTACAAGAGCCAGCTCAAGCGCTCCGTGGCCGAGGCGGTCAACAAGCGCAGCATCACCGACATCGAGTCCGGTGAACGCGTCGGCATCCCCGCGCGCGACATCTCCGAACCGCTGCTCCACCACAGTAGCGGCGGCACCCGCGATCAGGTCTATCCCGGCAATCGCGAGTTCGAGACCGGTGATCGTATCCGCCGCCCGCCAGCTGGTGGCGGGCAGGGCGGTGGTCAGGGCAAGGCGAGCAAGGACGGGCGTGGCGAGGACGACTTCGTCTTCGAGCTCTCGCGCGAGGAGTTCATGGACCTGCTGTTCGAGGACCTGGCCCTGCCCAATCTGGTGCGCAACCAGCTCATGGGGTCGACCGAGTTCAAGAGCGTGCGCGCCGGCTATGCCACCGACGGGGCACCCTCCAACATCGACGTGGTGCGCTCGCTCAAGGGGGCGATCGCGCGGCGTACCGCGCTCGGCGCACCGTCGCGGGCGCGTATCCGCGAGCTCGAGGAAGAGCTGGCGGCATTGCTCGCCGGCGGCGCCGGCGAGCGCGACGCGCGGGTGGTGGCATTGCGCGAGGAGATCGACGCGCTCAAGACGCGGATCGCCGCGCTACCCTTCATCGACAGCTTCGACCTGCGCTATCAGAGCTTCACCAAGCAGCCCGAGCCGACCAGCAAGGCGGTGATGCTCTGCATCATGGATGTCTCCGGCTCCATGGATCAGGTGCGCAAGAACCTCGCCAAGCGCTTCTTCATCCTGCTCTATCTGTTCCTGCAGCGGAACTACGATCAGATCGACCTGGTGTTTATCCGCCACCACACCATCGCCCAGGAGGTCGACGAACAGGACTTCTTCTATTCGCGCGAGACCGGCGGTACCGTGGTCTCGAGCGCGCTCAACCTCGCCCACGAGGTTCTCCGCGAGCGCTACGATCCGAGCGTCTGGAACATCTATGCCGCCCAGGCCTCCGACGGCGACAACTGGGACTCCGACTCCAACATCTGTCGCGACATCCTCGTCGACAAGCTGATGCCGCTGATGCGTTATTTCGCCTATGTCGAGATCACCCCGCGTCAGCACCAGAGCCTGTGGTACGCCTATCAGGAGGTGATGGAGCTGCACCCGCACTTCGCGATGCAGGAGATCGATGGTATGGAGGACATCTTCCCGGTGTTCCGCGAGCTGTTCAGGAGGGAACCGGCATGAGTTCACGCATCATCTCCGAGTCGTTGGAGTGGACCTTCCCGCTGCTCGAGCGCTTCGATCACGAGATCGGGCGCATCGCCCGCGACGTCTACGGGCTCGACACCTATGCCAACCAGATCGAGGTGATCACCTCGGAGCAGATGATCGACGCCTACTCATCGGTGGGGCTGCCGATCAACTACCAGCACTGGTCGTTCGGTAAGCAGTTCGTTGCCACCGAGCAGACCTATCGGCGCGGCCAAATGGGCCTGGCCTACGAGATCGTGATCAACTCCGATCCCTGCATCGCCTATCTGATGGAAGAGAACACCCTGCCGATGCAGGCGCTGGTGATCGCACACGCCAGCTACGGACACAACAGCTTCTTCAAGGGTAATTACCTGTTTCGCACCTGGACCAGCGCCGATGCCATCATCGATTACCTGGTGTTCGCGCGGCGTTTCATCGCCGAGTGCGAGGAGCGCCATGGCGAGGAGGCCGTCGAGCTGCTGCTCGACTCCTGTCACGCCCTGATGAATCAGGGGGTCGATCGCTACAAGCGCCCGTCACCGCTGAGCATGGCCGAGGAGCAGCGCCGCCAGGAGGAACGCGCGGCCTATCTGCAGTCTCAGGTCAACGACCTCTGGCGCACCCTGCCACCGGGCCCTGAGATCGGCGATGAGCAACGCGAAGAGCGCTGGCCGGAGGAGCCGCAGGAGAATCTGCTCTATTTCATCGAGAAGAACGCCCCGCTGCTCGAGCCCTGGCAGCGCGAGATCGTGCGCATCGTGCGCCGGATCGCCCAGTACTTCTACCCGCAGCGCCAGACCCAGGTGATGAACGAGGGCTGGGCGACCTTCTGGCACTACACCCTGATGAATCATCTCTACGACGAGGGGCTGGTGGGCGACGGTTTCATGATGGAGTTCCTGCAGTCGCACACCGGGGTGATCTATCAACCGGAGTTCGACAAGCCCTACTTCAACGGCATCAATCCCTATGCGCTGGGGTTTGCGATGATGCGCGATATCCGCCGTATCTGCGAGCAGCCGACCGAGGAGGACCGCGAGTGGTTCCCCGATATCGCCGGTGGCGACTGGCTGCAGGTGCTCGATTTCGCCATGCGCAACTTCAAGGACGAGAGCTTCATCGCCCAGTATCTGTCGCCGCGGTTGATGCGTGAATTTCACCTCTTCGCGGTGCGTGACGACGACCGCGAGGAGCAACTCGAGGTCACCGCGATCCACGAGGAGCAGGGCTATCGGGCGCTGCGCCAGGCCCTCGCCGAACAGTACAACCTTGGCAGTCGCGAGCCCAATGTGCAGGTCTATCACGTCGACCGGCGTGGTGATCGTTCGTTGACCCTGCGCCACTTCCGCCACAATCGTCGACCGCTCGGTGACTCGGCCGACGAGGTGCTGCGTCATGTGCATCGGCTGTGGGGCTTCAAGGTCAGGCTCGAATCGGTCGATGAGCAGGGGCGGGTGCAGCTCGTCGGTGAGTGTCCCTGAGGACGACATGAACGGAATCGGGCGGCCAGGACGGGCGTCTGCTAGGGGCACGGAGGCCAGGGTATTCGTTGCCTTTGCAGGTGGCAGATGGCGTGCTGGCGCACCGCCCCGTTGGGGTTGTTGCTCATCCTCCTCCATACACCGTCGGCGAATGCTGCGCCCTGGCCCGCGCTCGATGCCGCGCTCGCCGCTGGTGCTCCCCTGCCCGAGGGGCGTGAGCCTTACTCGTCGAGGTTGCTCGCCGCCTTCTATGCCGCGCGTGACCACCGCCCGGTGTGGACCTCGTGGGCGCGGCTCGATGCGCTCGCGCGGCTGCTCGCCGGCGCCGAGGCCGAGGGCTTCACCGCCGATGACTTCCATCTCGCCACGCTCACCCGGCTGAGCATCGTCCCGCCACGCAGCGAACGGGCCTGGGTGGGGCTGGAGTTGCTGCTGAGCGACGCGCTGTTGCGCTATGTCCACCACACCCGTTACGGCAAGCTCGACCCGGTGCAGGTCGCGCCCGAGCGCAATGATCGTGCGCCGGTCGCGGCGGCTCAGGTCCTCGCCGACATGCGCCTGGCGCTCGCCGCCGAGGACATGGCCGAGACCCTGGCCGGGCGTTTCTCGTTGCCCTTCTGGTATCGCGATCTGCGCCGTGCATTGCGTGACTATGTCGCCCAGGACCACCTACTCGGGCTGTCTCCATTGCCTGCCGGTCCGCCGCTCGGCCTCGGCAGCCGTGGCGAGCGGGTCGTCGGGGTGCGCGAGCGGGTGCGCCTGATCGCCGGCGAGTCGTTGCCGGCGATGGATGCCGAGACGGCGCGCTACTTCGACGTCGGGCTCGGCGAGGCGGTGCGCGAGCTGCAGCGTCGTTATGGGTTGGTCGATGATGGCGTGGTGGGGCCCCGTACCCTGGCGGTGCTCAACCGCCCGCTCGATGGCCAACGGATCAAGCGGGCACGGATCAACCTCGAGCGGATGCGCTGGTTCTATGCCGAACTGCCGCCGGACTATCTGTTCGTCGACCTGGCCGGCTATCAGGTGAAGCTGGTGCGCGGCGGCGAGGTCGTCTGGGCGACCCGGGCGATCGTCGGTAGCATCAAGGACCAGACGCCGATGTTTCGCGATCGTATGGATCATCTGGTGCTCAATCCGACCTGGACGGTGCCGGTGTCGATCCAGAAGGGGATGGGCTGGGTCTCGCGGGACTATCTGCTGGTCGACCGCCGTACCGGTGCAGTACGACGCGGCGGTGATGCCGGCAACTACCGGCGCTATCAGTTGGTGCAGCGCCCGGGCGCGGACAATGCCCTGGGGCGGGTCAAGTTCATGTTCCCCAACCGTCATGCGATCTATCTCCACGACACCCCGAGTCGCTGGTTGTTCTCGCGGCGACAACGGACCTTCAGCCACGGTTGTGTCCGGGTCGATGAGCCGCTGGCGCTGGCCGTGGCGCTGCTCGAGGGGAGCGTCTGGACCCGGGAGCGACTCGAGCGCTTGATCGCGCGCGGGCGTACCCGTCACCTCCAGCTCGAGCGGCCCCTGCCGGTACTGCTCTACTATCTGACGGTGACCACCGATCGCACGGGACGGCTGGTCTTTCGCGAGGATGTCTACGATCGTGACGCGACCCTGATCAAGGCCCTGGCTGCGCCGGTGCGTGGGACGCGCATCGATTTCACCACCATTGGTGAGGGCGCGCGATTGGGCACGGCCGGGGCGGGGCGCTGAGCCGTGTCCAGTGCGCGGGCGTCTTCGTGTTGAGGCTGGCTGCGGTTAGAATCCGATGCTTTCGAATCCATACCTCCCCTGATACTGCGGGGCCTTGGTGCCGAGGTGTCGTCGAGGAGGTCGAGAGCAGGCGGAGGAGGTCACTTGAACACACGCTGGTTTGGTGTGCTGGCGGTCTTGCCACTGCTGTGCGTCGCGGCTCTGGCCGAGGCGAACGTCAGTGAAGGGGTCGCGTCCTATTATGCCGAGCGTTTCAACGGGCGGCTCACGGCCAGTGGGGTGCGTTTCGACATGCACGCCCTAACGGCGGCGCATCGTACCCTGCCGTTCGGCACCCGGGTGCAGGTCAGGAACAAGGACAATGGGCGGGCGGTGGTGGTCACCATCAACGACCGTGGTCCCTATGTCGCCGGTCGCTCGATCGACCTGTCGAAGGGCGCGGCCAAGGCGCTCGGTATGTTGCATACCGGGCTGGCTCGGGTCGAGCTGCGGGTACTCGAGGTCGACGAGTCGCTGACCCCGGCGGGGCAGACCGTGGCCGAGGCGCAGGCGGTGATGAGGGCGTTGTTCTGAGCGGGTCTCAGTAGCCGGCTCCACGCAGTTTGAACTGGGTGAAACGACTGGTGTCGAGTCCCGCGACGAGTTGTCGCAGCGGTGTGGCGGGTTGGTCGTGCAATCCCGGGTCGAGGCTGTGGGTGGGGTCGCAACGCTGCAGGCAGTAGTGGTCCACGCCGGTGGCGGCGAGCGCCTCGACCAAGGCCGCCAGTTGGTGCTGGTCCCAATCCGGTGGGACCGTGGTCCGGACCTCCAATCCCACCGCGGCGGTGAGTAACAGCGCCAGGCTCTCCCAGGCCGGTTCGCCCGAGCCGGGTACCCCGGTGAGGGCCGGGTAGTCGGCGGCGAGGGCCTTGATGTCGAGCGCGACCCAGTCGACCAGCGGCAGGATCCGGCGTAGCCGTTGCGGGTAGGCGCCACCGGTGTGTAGCCCGATCTTGAAACCAAGCGCCCGCGTCTCACGCATCGCCGCGGCGAGCGCGCCCTGCGCGGTTGGCTCGCCGCCACTGAACACCACCGCATCGAGTAGTCCTCGGCGGGTCCCGAGAAACTCGATCACCTGATCCCAAGCGATCGTCTCCTCGTCGCTCGTCTCCTGCTCGAGCAGATGACCGTTGTGGCAATAGCGACAGCGCCAGGGGCAGCCCTGGCAGTAGATCACTGCAGCCAACTCACCTGGGTAGTCGATGGTGGTCAGTGGGGTCAGGCCGCCGACGCGTAGTGCGGCGGCCTCGGCTGGATCGCGCATCGCTGGATCAGGCCGCGGCGCGCTCGCCGTCCTTGCGATCGGTCGGGTTCTCGCTGAAGTAGCGCCGCTCGGCGTGCTCGGCGCGCTTGCCGCCGTTGAAGGCCGAGACCGGACGGTGATAACCCATGACGCGGGTCCAGACCTCGCACTGGGTGCGCTCTTCGGGCTTGAGTTCGATGTTGGTGTCGGTCATTGCGTGGCTCCTTGGTCGATGCGGTTGCAAGTGGCCCTGACGGGCTTGTTCGGGTCGATACCGCGCCCCCGCGGGGGCGCGGCGTTCCGCCGTGAGGCGGGGTGTGCGGTGATTCAGCAGCTGCAGGCCTGGCTGGCGCGCTTGTGGGCGATCAGCTCTTCGTCGCAGAGCGGGCAGAATTCGTGCTCGCCGGAGATGTAGCCGTGCTTGGGGCAGATCGAGAACACCGGGGTGATGGTGATGTAGGGCAGGCGGAAGTTCTCCAGCGCCCGGCGCACCAGTCGTTTGCAGGCGTCGGTCGAGGAGATCTGCTCGCCCATGTAGAGGTGGAGCACGGTGCCGCCGGTGTACTTGCTCTGCAGCGCCTCTTGCTTGGCCAGTGCCTCGAAGGGATCGTCGGTGTAGCCGACTGGCAGCTGCGAGCTGTTGGTGTAGTAGGGCGTCTCCTCGGTCCCGGCCTGGATGATCGCCGGGTAGCGCTTCTTGTCCTCGCGGGCGAAGCGATAGGTGGTGCCCTCGGCCGGCGTTGCCTCGAGGTTGTACATGCTGCCGGTGCCCTCCTGGAACTCGACCATGCGGGCGCGCACGTGGTCGATGAGGCGGCAGGCGAGGGCGTGGCCCTGCGGCGTGGTGATGTCCTCGGCGTCTTTGGTGAAGTTGCGCACCATCTCGTTGATGCCGTTGACACCGATGGTGGAGAAGTGATTGCGCAGGGTGCCGAGGTAGCGCTTGGTGTAGGGGAAGAGCCCGGCGTCCATGTGGCGCTGGATCACCTTGCGCTTGATCTCGAGGCTGTTGCGGGCGATCTCGAGCAGCTCGTCGAGTCGGGCGAGCAGGCCCTGCTCGTCACCCTGGTGGGTGTGGCCGAGCCGCGCGCAGTTGATGGTGACGACGCCGAGCGAGCCGGTCTGCTCGGCCGAACCGAACAGGCCGTTACCGCGCTTGAGCAGCTCGCGCAGGTCGAGCTGCAAACGGCAGCACATCGAACGCACCATGTTCGGTGAGAGCTCGGAGTTGATGAAGTTCTGGAAGTAGGGCAGGCCGTACTTCGCGGTCATCTCGAACAGCCGCTCGGCGTTCTCGCTCTCCCACGGGAAGTCGGGGGTGATGTTGTAGGTCGGGATCGGGAAGGTGAAGATCCGGCCCTTGGCATCGCCCTCGGTCATGACCTCGATGTAGGCACGATTGATCATGTCCATCTCGGTCTGCAGTTCGCCGTAGGTGAACGGCTGCTCCTCGCCGCCGATCACCGGCACCTGCTCGCGCAGGTCCTCGGGGCACACCCAGTCGAAGGTGAGGTTGGTGAAGGGCGTCTGGGTGCCCCAACGCGAGGGCACGTTGAGGTTGTAAATCAGCTCCTGGATGTACTGGCGCACCTGCGGGTAGTCGAGCCCGTCGACGCGCACATAGGGGGCCATGTAGGTGTCGAAGCTGGAGAATGCCTGGGCGCCGGCCCACTCGTTCTGCAGGGTGCCGAGGAAGTTGACGATCTGGCCGATGGCGCTCGACATGTGCTTGGGCGGCGCCGCCTCGACCCGGCCGGGCACGCCATTGAGCCCCTCGGTGAGCAGGGTGCGCAACGACCAGCCGGCACAGTAGCCCGAGAGCATGTCGAGGTCATGGATGTGCAGGTCGCCGTCGCGGTGGGCCTGGCCGATCTCGGGCGGGTAGACGTGGTTGAGCCAGTAGTTGGCGATCATCTTGCCCGAGGTGTTGAGGATCAGCCCGCCGAGCGAGTAGCCCTGGTTGGCGTTGGCCGAGACGCGCCAGTCGGAGCGGTCGAGATACTCGTTGATCGAGCTGCCGACATCGACCAGGGTGCGACTGTCGTCACGCAGCTTCTTGTGCTGTTCGCGATAGACGATGTAGGCGCGGGCGGTCTCGAAGTGATTGGCGCTGATCAGGGTCTGCTCGATGATGTCCTGGATGCCCTCGATATCAGGGGTGCGACCGTCATCGCTGCGGTGCGCCAGCACCTTGATCACCTGGGCGGTGAGCAGCTTGGCCTCGGGGGCCTCGAACTCGCCACTGGCCTGGCCAGCGCGCAGGATCGCCGACTCGATTCGGGATACATCGAAACGCACCTCCGTACCGTCACGCTTGAGCGCGCGGGTGGGGATGACGGGGAGGTCAGTCTGCGGTGTATCCATGAAAGCGGGTCTCTGTTCTCTATCTGGAGGGTGGCACAAGATGTTGTGGCGCGAACTATAGCGCCAACAAGATGATGTGTATAGCTCTCTTGTCGTTTTTGCTTTTATTGATTTGGGTCAATTTTTTCGGGTTGCTTTTCTGATGTCTTTTGACATCTGGACAGTCTTTGTTCAGTGTCGTTGACTTGACAGCCGTGCACTTAATGCGCACAGTTCTCAGTTTCCTGTCATTTTCGGCCCGAGGTTCGGACACCCGCTCCGGATCCGTGCTGCCGCCGCGCTCGCGGCCCTGGCGCCACCCACAGACGGCCATGCATCACAAGCTCTACATACAGACCTACGGTTGCCAGATGAACGAGCACGACTCCGCGCGCATCGCGGATCTGCTGCGTGTCTCCGCTGGCATGGAGCTCGTCGACCGTCCCGAGGACGCCGATGTGCTGTTGCTCAACACCTGCTCGATCCGTGAGAAGGCGCAGGAGAAGGTGTTCTCCCAGCTCGGACGCTGGCGTCCCTGGAAGGCGCGTCGCCCCGATCTGGTGATCGGGGTTGGTGGCTGCGTGGCCAGTCAGGAGGGTGAGGCGCTGCGTGAGCGTGCGCCCTTCGTCGACCTGGTGTTCGGTCCCCAGACCCTGCATCGATTGCCGCAGATGCTGCGCGCGCTGCGCGAGGAGCAGCGTCCCCAGGTCGATGTCTCCTTCCCCGAGATCGAGAAGTTCGATCGCCTGCCGGCGCCGAGCGTCTCCGGACCGAGCGCCTTCGTCTCGGTGATGGAAGGCTGCTCGAAGTACTGCACCTATTGCGTGGTGCCCTATACCCGGGGCGAGGAGATCAGCCGTCCGTTCGACGACGTGATCGCCGAGGTCGCCGGGCTGGCCGAGCGCGGGGTGCGTGAGGTCAACCTGCTGGGGCAGAACGTCAACGCCTATCAGGGGCCGATGCACGAACCGGCCGGTGAGTGCGCCGACCTGGCGCTGCTAGTCCACTACGTGGCGGCGATCGATGGCATCGAGCGCGTCCGTTTCACCACCAGCCACCCGCTGGCCTTCTCCGATGCGCTGATCGAGGCCTTCGCCGAGGTGCCGCAGCTGGTCGATTTCCTCCACCTGCCGGTGCAGTCGGGCTCGGACCGGGTGCTTGCGGCGATGAAGCGTGGTCATACCGCGAGCGAATATCGCGACAAGATCGCGCGGCTGCGCGTGGTACGCCCGAATATCTGTATCTCCTCGGACTTCATCGTCGGCTTCCCCGGCGAGACCGAGGCGGACTTCGACGCGACCCTGGCGCTGGTCGACGAGATCGGCTTCGATCACAGCTACAGCTTCATCTACAGCCGTCGCCCCGGGACACCGGCGGCCGACTACCCGGACGACGTCCCGCTGGAGGTCAAGAAGCATCGCTTGGAGCGCCTCCAGCAGCGTATCGATACCAATGCCCAGCGCATCAGTCGGCAGATGGTCGGTACGGTGCAGCGGGTGCTGGTCGAGGGACCCTCGCGCAAGGACCCCTTCCAGCTCGCCGGCCGCACCGAGAACAATCGGGTGGTCAACTTCACCGGGGACCCGGCGCTGATCGGCGACTTCGTCGATTTGACCATCACCGAGGCCCTGCCCAACTCCCTGCGCGGGCGTCTGGACGCCTAGGAATCGCTTGTCTATTCAACCCGAAACCCTCGATCTGGTCCTCGAGCCCGAGGACAATGTGCGCTTGGCCAACCTCTGTGGTCAGTTCGATCAGCACCTGCGTCAGCTCGAACGCCGACTCGGCATCGAGATCAGCAACCGCGGCGCCAGTTTCCGTCTGATCGGCGAGCGTGACGCCGTGCGTCTGGCCGAGCAGTTGCTGTTGGTGCTCTATCGTGACACCGCCGAGATCGCGCTGAGCCCGGAGTCGATCCATCTCGCGCTCCAGGAGTCGGGCGCCGATGCCCTGCTCGAGCAGGTCGGGGCGCGGTTGCCCGAGGTGGTGATCCGTACCAAGCGCGGCCTGGTCAAGGCGCGTGGCCCCAGCCAGCAGGCCTATCTGCACGCCATCCTCAATCACGACATCAATTTCGGGGTGGGGCCGGCCGGCACCGGTAAGACCTACCTGGCGGTGGCCTGCGCGGTCGAGGCGCTGGAGTCCGATCGGGTCCGCCGGGTGTTGTTGGTGCGACCCGCGGTCGAGGCCGGTGAGCGCCTGGGGTTCCTCCCCGGTGACCTGGCGCAGAAGATCGACCCCTACCTGCGCCCGCTCTACGACGCGCTGTTCGAAATGCTCGGCTTCGAGAAGGTCAACAAGCTGATCGAGCGCAACGTCATCGAGGTCGCGCCGCTGGCCTATATGCGCGGGCGCACCCTCAACGAGTCCTTCATCATCCTCGACGAGGCGCAGAACACCACGCCCGAACAGATGAAGATGTTCCTTACCCGCATCGGTTTCGGCTCCACCGCGGTGATCACCGGCGACCTGACCCAGGTCGATCTGCCGCGTGGTCAGCTCTCGGGCCTGCGCCAGGCCGTCGAGATCCTCCAGGACATCGACGGCATCAGCTTCAGCTTCTTCACGGCCCGTGATGTCGTGCGCCACGCCCTGGTGCAGCGCATCGTCGGGGCCTACGACGCCTTCGAGAGCGCCCGCTCGCGCTCGGGGGCCTGAACGGAGTCTCCCTCCATGTCACTCGAACTGGATCTTGACCTGCAGCTGGCCACGACTGCGGCAGGGCTGCCCGTGCACGCCGATTTCGCGCGCTGGGTGGAGGCGGCAGTCGCCGATCGGCGGGCTCGCTGCGAACTCACCATCCGCCTAGTCGATGCCGCCGAATCGCGGGCGCTCAATGCCCAATATCGTGGTGTCGATCGTCCGACCAACGTACTCTCGTTCCCCTTCGAGCTGCCGCCCGGGGTTGATTCCACCGATCCGCTGGCCGACTACATCGGTGATCTGGTGATCTGCCCCGAGGTGGTGCAGCGCGAGGCCCTGGAGCAGGGCAAGCAGGCTGTTGCGCACTGGGCCCACATGGTGGTCCATGGTGTCTTGCATCTGTTTGATTACGATCATATTACTGAAGAACAGGCGGTCCTGATGGAAGGTCTGGAAACGACTATCCTAGGCACGTTAGGATTTCCGCCGCCCTATGAAGACGACCCCCCAACGGAGGATCCATAACCCCCCATGACGAGCGATCGATCTACCGAGGGTTCGCATTCGCGCAGCTGGTTCGAAAAGATTGGCCAACTGTTCGGGAGCGAACCACAAGACAAGGAACAACTCGTCGAGTTGCTCAAGGACGCGCGTCAGCGCGAGTTGTTGGACACGGATGCCCTGAACATGATCGAGGGGGTGTTGCAGGTCTCCGACCTGCGGGTCCGCGACATCATGATCCCGCGCGCCGAGATGATCTATCTGCGTCGCGAGGACCCGCTCGAACAGATCGTGAAGGTTGCGGTCAAGTCCGCCCATTCACGCTTCCCGGTGATCGGCGATGACAAGGGTGAGGTGGTCGGCATCCTGCTGGCCAAGGACCTGCTTTCCTTCTGTCTCGATTCCGGCCATCGCCGGGCCTTCAATATCCGCGACCTGCTGCGCTCGGCGGTCTTCGTCCCCGAGAGCAAGCGGCTCAATGTCCTGCTCAAGGAATTCCGTACCAGCCGCAATCACATGGCGATCGTCGTTGATGAGTACGGTAGTGCCGCCGGCCTGGTGACCATCGAGGACGTACTCGAGCAGATCGTCGGCGATATCGACGACGAACACGACTTCGACGACGGCTTCGGTATCTTTCGCCGCAGTCACAATGAGTTCAGCGCCAAGGCGCGTACCCCGATCGAGGACTTCAACGAGTACTTCGGTTGTGCGCTCCCCGATGAGGGCTTTGATACCATCGGCGGCCTGGTGGTCAACGCCTTGGGGCATTTGCCCAAGCGCGGTGAGTCGGCCCGCATCGCCGATTTCCGCTTCACCGTGATGCGTGCCGACAGCCGCCGCGTCCATCTGCTCAACGTCGAACGGCTCGATCCGGAGTCCGCTGCGGCGGATATCTCCGATCCCCCTAACGAGACCCACTGAGTTCGTCTTCGCTCACCGTTTCGTCAGCGACGCAGCCGCGGCGCTGACGGGGTGGTGTTTGCGTTTCGTGTTCTCGCGTGCCGCCGAGATGACGCTCTGAACGCCCGCTTCCTGCCCTCGTCGAGTCCCTCTCCTCGTCCGCTCTTGATCACCCGGCAGCGACCAATCGTCTGTGCATCACCAATGACCCCTGCCTGCTGGGTTCGACGGTCTAGCCGCTCTGGTGACCCTTTTCGATCCCTTTTATTTGTCTGGTTATTTGGTTTTTTTATTTGTATTACATGGACTTGTTTCGTTCTTATGGCGGCTATTGCGACGGTGGTATATTAGAAAGTCATTTCTCACTCATCGTGCCATGATTGGCCGGCGAAGTGCGGAAGCGTGATTAAAAGAGAACGAGGAGATCAGCATGTCGAAGAAACATCCGATCATCGCCGTGACCGGTTCGTCGGGGGCGGGGACGACCACCGTCAAGCGCGCCTTCGAACACATCTTCTATCGCGATGGCATCAGTTCGGCGGTGATCGAGGGCGACAGCTTCCACCGCTACGATCGCGCGACCATGAAGGCGGAGATGGCGCGCGCCGCCGAGCAGGGGCGCGACCTCAGCCACTTCGGCCCCGAGGCCAATCGTTTCGATCTGCTCGAGGAGCTGTTCCGCGACTATGGCGAGAGTGGTACCGGCAACAAGCGCTATTACATCCATAGCGAGGAGGAAGCCGAGTTCCACAACACCCGCCTCGGGACCGAGCTGCGCCCGGGTGAGTTCACCCCTTGGGAGGCGGTGCCGGAGCACACCGACCTGTTGTTCTACGAGGGCCTGCACGGGCTGGTGGTGACCGAGGAGGTCAATGTCGCCCGGCACGTCGATCTCGGTGTGGCGGTGGTGCCGATCGTCAACCTGGAGTGGATCCAGAAGATCCATCGCGACAATCTCGAGCGCGGTTATTCGGCCGAGGCCATCGTCGACACCATCCTGCGGCGGATGCCGGACTACATTCGCTACATCACCCCACAGTTCTCCCTCACCGACATCAACTTCCAGCGGGTGCCGACGGTCGACACCTCCAACCCCTTCATCGCCCGCGACATCCCCACGCCCGACGAGAGCTTCGTGATCATCCGCTTCAAGGACCCGGAGAAGCTCGACATCGACTTCCCCTATCTGCTGTCGATGATCCACGACTCCTTCATGTCGCGCCGTAACAGTATGGTGGTGCCGGGCGGCAAGATGGGGATGGCGATGGAGGTGATCCTGCAGCCGATCATCGAGCGCATGATGGCCGCACGCAAGGTGTGAGCGGATCGCCGAGGCGGGTGGGTGCGCGCACCCGCTCGTCGGGCTAGGCTAGACGGGGTCCATGCCGGGCGGGGGACGACCCGCCCGGATCCGTCTCCGTTGGCCGATTCGGTTCCCGCCCATGCTCGAAACCTCCTCGATCACCACCATCGCTCACGTCATCGAACTGGCCGTCGCCCCGGTCTTCCTGCTCTCGGGGATCGGCGCCATGCTGGCGGTGATGACCAACCGGCTCTCACGTGTCGTCGACCGTGCCCGTCGGGTCGAGAGCAAGCTCAGCGCCGGCACCAACAACGAGGTGGCGGTTCGTGCCGAGCTTGCCATACTGGTGCGGCGTGCTCGCCTGATCAGTCTGTCGATTGGGCTCTGTACCTCGACCGCGCTGCTGATCTCGGCGGTGATCGTCAGTCTCTTCCTCAGCGCCTTCCTGCGCTTCGATGCCGCATTGCTGGTCTCGCTGCTGTTCATCGCCGCGATGCTCGCCTTCATCGTCGCCTTGCTGTGCTTCCTGCGCGAGGTGTTGCTAGCGACCGCCGGACTGCGTTTCGGGCGCAGCGGCTGAGCCGCACTCAGTCATCGTGTCGCGTGGGGGCAAGTTCGAGCAGCGCCGCAGCGGTGGCCTCGGGGATCACCGAGGCGTCGCCACGGGCGCGCTCGCGGCCCTGGTCGAGTACCAGGATCTGGTCGACCCAGTCGAGACCGGCCGGGCGGTGGGTGATCAGCAACACGGTACGTCCCTGCATCAGCCGGTCGAGCGCGGCCATCAGGCTGCGCTCGGTTGCGGCGTCGAGTCCCTCGGTGGGCTCGTCGAGCAGCAGGATGGGGGCATCCTTGAGCAGCGCGCGGGCCACCGCGATACGCCGTCCCTGCCCGCCCGAGAGGCGCACCCCGGTCTCTCCGACCCAGGTGTCGTAGCCCTCCGGTAGCGAGGCGATGAAGTCGTGGATCTGTGCCACGCGACAGGCCTGCTCCAGTTCGAGCGGGGTGGCGCCGGGACGGGCGACGAGCAGGTTCTCTCGGATGGTGGCATCGAACAGGTGGGTGTGCTGACTGACCACGGCGATGTGGCGGCGCAGGGTCTCGCTGTCGATGTCACGGATGTCGTGGCCGCCGACACGGATACTGCCGCAGTCGGTCGACCAAAAGCGCAGCAGCAGGTTGAACAGGGTGCTCTTGCCCGAGCCGGTGGCGCCGACCACCGCTGCGCGTCTGCCCTCGGGGACCTGCAGATCGATCCCTTGGAGGGTGGGGCGCTCGGCATCGGGATAGCTGAAACCAACCCCGGCGAAGGTGATATCGAAGCGCTCGATCCGTGGCGAGGGTCCGTCCGGCTCACGGATCGCCGGGACGGTGTCGACGATGGCGAACAGCCGGCGCGCGGCGGCCAGCGAGCGCCCGAGTAGCTGGAAGGCGTGGGGCAACGGGGCGACGGCCTCGAAGCTGGCGAGGGTGAAGAGCGCGAGCATCGCCAGGTCCGGTGGCGGTAGTTGCTCGGCGCGCACCAGCGGGATCGCCAGCCACAGCAACAGCCAGAGGTTGAGGTTGGCGCACAGCCCGATCGCCGCCTGGGTCAAGCCCTGGTCGCTGTTGATCCGCGCCTGATCGGCGATCAACTGTTCGCTCAAGCCCTCGATGCGTCGCGCCTGACGCTCGGTGGCACCATAGACGGTGAGTTCGGCCATGCCCTGCACGCCGTCGATCACCGCCGTGCGCAGCGCGCCCTCGTGCTCGGCCAGGCGCTGTCCGGGGGCGCGCCCACGGGCCTCGGCCCACCACGGCAGGGCGACCCCGGCGAGCAGCAGGAAGACGAGTCCGAGCAACGCCAAGGCGGGGTCGTGGAGGGCGAGGAAGACGCCGAACAGGGTGACGCTGAGCAGTGCCACCACCACCGGTACCAGCACCCGGACGTAGAGGTTGTCGAGCGCATCGATGTCGGCGCGGATGCGGCTGAGGATGTCGCCGCTGTGGTATTGCTGCAGTCGCGCCGGGGCGAGTGGTTCGAGATGGCGGTAGAACCACACCCGCAGGCTGGCGATGAGGCGGAAGGTGGCCTCGTGGTTGACCAGACGCTCGCCGTAGCGCCCGGCGGTGCGGATGATCGCACTCCCTCGGATCAGTGCCGCCGGGGCGAAATAGTTCATCGCCACCCCGGCGGCGCCGGCGCTCGCCATCGCGGCGATGAACCAGCCGGCGGCGGCCATCAGGGTGACATTGGCGAGCAGGGTCAGCACTGCGGCCAGGGTACCGAGCAGCATCCAGGCGCGATAGGGGCGAAACAGCCTCCACAGTCTCAGCAGTTCGCGCATCCGCGCATCACTCCTCTGTCGTGACACCGGCGAGTGCCGGTGCGTCTCCGTAGGCGGCGGTCATCCGGGCGTAGAGCCCGGCGGCAGCGATCAGTTGGTGGTGATCGCCCTGTTCGACGATGCGCCCCTGGTCGAGTACCAGGATGCGATCGGCCCGGCGTACCGTGGCCAGGCGGTGGGCAATCACCAGCAGGGTGCGGTCATGGGCGAGGTCGTCGATGCCCTGCTGCACCAAGCGTTCGCTCTCGGGGTCGAGGTTGGCGGTGGCCTCGTCGAGGATCACCAGCGGCGCGTCACGCAGGAAGGCGCGCGCCAGGGCGATACGCTGGATCTGACCACCGGAGAGCCCGGTGCCACGCTCTCCGACCGGATGATCGTAGCCGCGCGGGAGGGCCTCGATGAAGTCCGCGGCGCGTGCCAGTCGCGCGGCGCGGCGCACTGCCTCGAGGTCGGCGCCGGGATCGCCGAGACGGATGTTGTCGGCGATGGTTCCCTGGAACAGTCGCGGCTGTTGTGGCACCCAGGCGAGATGGGCGTGCCAGTGTGCCGGGTCGATGGTGGTGAGGTCGGTGTCGCCGATGAGGATGTGTCCGCTGCTCGGTTGGAGAAAGCCGAGCAGCAGATTGACCACCGTGGTCTTGCCGGCGCCGCTGGTGCCGACCAGGGCGACGCGCGCCCCGGGCGGGATATCGAGATCGATCGCATGCAGTGCCTCGCGTTCGGGCTCGTAGGCGAAGCCGACCTGCGCGAAGCGCACCCCGAGCGGTGTGGGGAGTGTCGGGCGCGCCGTGCCCGGGGTGATCGTCGGCGGGGTGTCGAGCACCTCGATGAGCTGCTCGGCGGCGGCGACCGCGGCCATGCGTGCATGATACTGGGTGCCCATGTTGCGCAGCGGGGCGTAGAACTCAGGGGCGAGCATCAGCACGAACAGTCCCTGGAGGAAGCCGATGTCGGGCACGCTCAACCAGTGGGGGACCGGTAACGCCACCCCGTAGAGGCGGAAGCCGATGAACACGGCGACGATGGCGATACCGACGGTGGCGAAGAACTCCAGCACCGAGGAGGAGAGGAAGGCGATGCGCAGCACCTGCATGGTGCTGGCGCGGTAGTCATCGGAGATGCGCCCGATCACCTCGACCTCGCGACGGCTGGCGCCGAACAGCTTGAGCGTGGTCAGGCCCTGGATGACATCGAGGAAGTGCGCGCTCATCCGTGCCAGCTGTTTCCACTGGCGCTGGTTGCGGGCCTCGGCCCCGGAGCCGATGAGGATCATGAAGATCGGGATCATCGGCGCGGTGATTAGCATCGCTAGCGCTGAGAGCCAGTCCAGCGGCAGCACCACCATCAGCAGCGCCAGTGGCAGCACCATGGTCAGGGTCATCGCCGGGAGGAAGCGGGCGTAATAGCCCTCGAGGTCGTCGATGCCCTTGGTCAGGGTCTCGACCAGGGTGCCGCTGCGGGTGCCGGAGAGATAGGCTGGGCCGAGGCGCTGGAGATGGCGATAGACCTGGTCACGCAGCCCGGCCCGGACGCGCGCCGCGGCGGTGAAGGCGGTACGCTCGGAGAGCCAGGTGATGAACGCACGCAGCGCGAGCAGGGCGAGCAGCCAGCCGAGCCAGCCGCCGACCTCGGCGAGTCCGGCCCCGCCGAAGATGACCGCGTCGAGGATCAGGGCGAGGAACCAGGCCTGGGCAACGGCCAATAGGGCATGGGTCAGGCTCAGTACGATCGCCCCCTTGAGGGCATGGCCGGCGAGTGGGCGCTGGGATTTGAGCCAGGCGTTGACGGACATGGTGCGCGCTTCCGGGTAGTCTGTCTGGTGTTGGCGTCGGGACGACGAGGATACGGAAGCCGCCAGGGCGGCGGCAACGGAAATTCACAAGCAGCGCCCGCGCGCCGGCGCGGCGGGACGAGACCGCACTTGGGTGCGGGCGCGCGGGCGGGTTGATCGGGGAGGCGGATGTCACGCAATCCACTGTTGTTTACCGCGCTCGGGCTGACCGCGGTGGTCGCGCTCTGGGGGGTGTTCGATACCGAGAGCCTGGCACGACTGGCCCGCGCCCAGGTGGCGCAACAGTTTCGCAGTCGCGCCTGGTTCATCATGTTGACCACCAGCATGATCGTGGTCACGGTGCTGGGACTGGCCTTCTCGCGCTTCGGTCATATCCGTCTCGGGCGCGACGACGAGCGCCCGGAGTTTTCCACCCTCAGCTGGCTGACCATGCTGTTCGCCGCTGGTATGGGGGTGGGGCTGCTGTTCTACGGCGCCGCTGAGCCCTTGACCCACTACCAGTTGGTGCGGGCGCGCACCGGTGCCGACCTGGCGGCGAGCTATGCGCTGGTCACCACGGTGTTCAACTGGGGGCTGCACCCGTGGTCGATCTATGCCCTCACCGCGTTGGTGATCGCTTACTTTAGCTATCGCAAGGGGCGTCCGGGGCTGGTCAGCAGCCCGATTCGCTACACCTTCCGGCGCGGGCGCTGGGTCGGACCGTTGGCTTGGGTCGCCGATCTGTTGGCGATCTATGCCATCGCCATCGGGTTGGCCGGGTCGTTGGCGATCGGGGTGTTCCAGGTCGTGGGTGGGTTGGGGCATCTGTTCGGGATCACGGGCGACTGGGTGAGATACCTGGTCTTCGCGTTGCTTTGTCTGACCTTCCTAGTGCCGCTGACCCTCGATCTCGATCGGGGGATGGCGCGGCTGTCGAACCTGGCGATGGCCATCGCCCTGGGGCTGATGATCTATATCCTGTTGGTCGGACCGACCCACTATCTGATGAACGGGGTGGTCGATACCCTTGGCGCTTACCTCTCCGGCGTGGTGCAGCAGGGCTTCGCCACCTACCCGTTCTTCGGCAAGGCGTTTCAGGACTGGTTCCATGATTGGACGCTGAACTACATGGTGTGGTGGATCGCCTGGGCGCCCTTCGTCGGGGTGTTCGTGGCGCGGATCTCGCGCGGACGCACCATCCGCGAGTTCGTTCTCGGTGTGGTGCTAGTGCCGACGCTGTTCTCGCTGTTCTGGTTCGGGGTGTTCGGTGGGACCGGGTTCTTCGCCCTGTTGCGCGAGGGGCTGCCGGTGCTGGAGGTGGTGCGCGAGCGCCCCGAGGACACGACCTTCTACGTGCTCGAGGCGCTGCCGTTGGCGGGGCTGACCGGGACGGCGAGTATGGTCGCCGCCTTCCTCTTCCTGGTCACCAGTGTGGTAAGCGCGGCCTATGTGCTGGCGATGTTCTCGACTAGTGGCGACGAGCGCCCGCCGGTGCGGGTCAAGCTCGCCTGGGGCGTGCTGCTGGCGCTGCTCGGACTGGCGATGTTGCTCGCCGATGACCTCGGCGCGGTACGCGCGATCATCGCGCTCGGCGCCATGGCATTCGTCTTCATCCTGCCGCTGTTGGTGGTGGCCCTGCTCAAGACGCTGATGCGCGAGGAACGGCGGTGATGTGGGAAAACCTGCTCGATACCCTGCTTAATCTCATCGTGTTCGCCTTCATCGGTGCCTTGATCTGGCTCTATGTGCGCGACGAGGATGGTTAGTGCGCCGCCGCGCGCGGCGTCTCTCCCCACTGCTGGGGGACGCGCCGAATACGGTCACTGTCGTAGCCGATCCCGGTGAGGAACTCGAGGATCTTGCCATAGGTGGCGGCATCGATCTCGGGGGTGCGGGCCATGATCCAGACATAGTCGCGCTTGGCCCGTCCGATCACGGTGACACTGTAGTCCGGGGCCAGCCAGACGATGCGGTAATCGCCCTTGAACGGCCAGATGAATTGCATCCCCCAGTGTGCATTGGTCTCGGGGTCGAGCACGAAGCCCTTCGGGTTGTAGGTCTTGAGTGGGCCGTCGAAGGCGCCCTTATGAAAGGTGAAGGTGGTGGCGATGGTGCCGTCGGGGTTGAGCGCGTAGGACTCGATGGCGTTGTGCGCGCCCTTCTCGACGAAGGTGGGGATGTTGGCGATGACGTACCAGTCGCCCATGAAGCGTTGCAGGTCGACTTGATCGACGGTGTCCATGGGACGGCCTCCGGTCTCGGTGCAGGCGTTGACGAGGAGCAGCGCGGCGAGCGCGGCCAGGGACTTGAGTGGACGGCTCATGATGGTGCATCCGCAGGGTTGGGGCGGGGCGCTCGGACGGTCGCGCGCTCAGCGTGCATAGCCGCCTCCGCCCGGGGGGCGCCGTGGCGGTCCGGGGATGAAGGCGTTGGTGCGCGCGACATAGTCGCGATAGCCGGGGCGTCGTTCGCCGATGTCGCGCTCGAGCAGGGTGACGCCGGAGACGCGCAACAGCAGGAAGGTCATCAGCAGCGGCGCGAGCAGACTCCACCAGGCCCCGGCGGCGAGGGCGAAGAGGTAGAAGGCCCACCAGATGCAGGCCTCGCCGAAGTAATTGGGGTGACGGCTGTAGCGCCACAGCCCCTGGTCCATCACCTGTCCGGCGTTCTCCGGGGCCGCCTTGAAGGCGGCGAGCTGGCGGTCGGCCAACGCCTCGAAGGCGAAGCCCAGGCACCATAGCGCCAGTGCCAGGGCGTCGAGCCAACCGAGCGGGGCGGGCAGCGCCATGGCGCCGAGCAGCGGCAGCGAGATCACCCAGGCGAGGATCGCCTGCAGGCCGAACACCAGATAGAGGCTCTTCCACCAGAACCCGGGCTCGTTGTCGGCACGGATCGCCTGGTAGCGCCGGTCCTCGCCCTGCCCCTGGTTGCGGCGGCTGATGTACAGGCTCAACCGTACCGCCCATAGCGTCAGCAGCACGAACACCAGCAGCGCCCGCGCGCCGGTCTCGGGGATGAGCAGCATGTAGACCAGCCCCAGCAGCAGGAAGAACAGCGACCAGAGCGCGTCGACGATACTGACGTCGCGCGCGAGCACGCTCGCCCCCCAGCCGCAGATGCCGAGCACCAGCGCGGCGGCCAACCCCGAGCCATAGACGAAGAGATCAGGCATCCGTGCCCTCCTCGGTGACGAGCCTCTCGGTCGTGTCGTGGGCGGTAGCCGTGCGGGCGAGGCGCGCGGCGAGCGCCAGGCTCGCCGGCATCAGGAACGACCAGCCGCCGCCGAGTACCGCCAGTGCTACCACCGGGTCGGGGAAGTGTACGCCGCCGAGCTTGGCGCCGGCGTAATAGGCCAGTGGCGCGCCTAGGGCGCCGATGGTGAAGGCCAGGTACCAGCGGCCCTGGAGCCAGGCGAGCGAGACGTTGAGGGTGGTGGCGAAGGCCACCCAGATGGCGATGATCCACACCGGGGCGAGCCATGGCAGCAGCATCCCCGAGGGATAGACGAGAAAGCCGAAGCGCGCCAGCAGCCCGTCCCAGAGTGCCCCCATGAGCGCGATCAACACCAGCAGCCGGGCCTCGCTGCCGCGCTCCGGGCTGGTCGCCAGGTGCAGCGCGGCGACCAGCACCACCACCCCGACGCCAAGCCAGGGCAGTTGGTGGGCGCCGCCGAGCACACAGGCCAACCAGCCGAGCTGGAAGGCGACGAGGTTGACGAGAATACGGCGGATCGAGGGCTGTGCGGACATGGACTGGACTCAGGTCTGGATTTGCTGAACGAGGCCGGTTTCAGCCTCAGGTAATGCCGGGCGGGGCGGTTACAAGTGCTGCCCCATCGGCGGCCTGCTGGCGCTGCTATGATCTGTTTCCTGGCCGCACACGGCCATTCGTCGCAACACGCAGGAGTCTGACGATGCATACAGCGTTTACCAAGGGTACCGCGGTCGCCGCCGTGGTGGCGGTGTTGATCTCCGGCTGCGCCGCCGACGGCTCGGGGATGACCGAGACCGGGCAGGGGGCAACGCTTGGCAGCGCCGCCGGCGCCGCGACCGGGGCGATCATCGGGTCGTTCGGGGCCAATGCCGGGCGTGGCGCACTGATCGGTGCCGTCGGCGGTGCGCTCGCCGGCGGTATGGTCGGTGCCTACATGGAGGAGCAGCGGCGTGACTTCGAGCGCGCGCTGGCCGACGAGATCGCGCGTGGCGTGATCCGGGTGCAGCAGTTGCCCGGCGACCGGTTGGTGGTGGGGATGACCGGGGCGACCAGCTTCGAGGTCGACTCCGACCGCATCAAGCCGGCCTTCTACAGCACCATGGACAAGATCGCGGCGATCGTACGCCGCTACGGCAAGACCGAGCTGCAGGTCTCTGGGCATACCGATAGTACCGGCTCAGCGGCTTACAATCAGGGACTCTCGGAGCGCCGGGCGCTGTCTGTGGAACGTTATCTGGAACGTGGCGGGGTGGTGCCGCAGCGTATCGTTGCGCAGGGATACGGCCAGCAGCGGCCGATCGCGAGCAATGCCAGTGAGGCGGGGCGCCGGCTCAACCGGCGGGTGGAGATCACCATCGTGCCGATCCAGGCGCGGGGCTGAGTGCACCGCGCCCGGGCGGCGAGGTCAGTCGTCGTCGGCCGGGCCGCGGAACTGCTCGGACTCGTACCACATCACGTTGATGACCCCGAAGGCGAGCGCGAGTAGGACGCCCAGGATCCAGGAAAAGTACCACATGGATGTGATCCTCCCAGTGTGACCCCGCCCGCCACCGGGCGGGGTCGGCTATGGCGAACGCGCGGTGGTGGCGCGCGTGACTCTCAGTAGGCCAGGTGGTCCTGTGCCTCGATCTCCTCGACCGTCACCCGGCGCCACATCTTGGTGTAGGTCCAGGTGGTGTACATCAGGATCAGTGGCACGAAGATCATCGCCGCCCAGAACATCACCGTCAGGGTGAGGTGACTCGAGACCGCGTCCCAGACGATCAGACTGCTGTTGGGGTCGGTGCTCGAGGGCATGATGAAGGGGAACATCGCGGCCCCCGCGGTGACGATGATCCCGGTCACCCCGAGACTGCTGGCCACCAGTCCCAGGCCGGCACGGTCGCGTTGCGACAGCAGGATCGCCAGCCCCAGGCCGGCGAAGCCGAGCAGCGGGAAGAGCAGGGTCCAGGGATGAGTGGCGTAGTTGGTTAGCCAAGCGTAGGGGACGATCTCGACCTGCTTGGTCAGTGGGTTGGGGGTGGCGTCGAGCGCGGGCATGGCGCTCACCTGGTAGCCGTCGATTCCCAACGTCAGCCACAGCCCGGCGAGGGCGAAGGCGGCGATGGTGAACAGCCCGGCGCGCTTGACCATCCGCTTGGCACGCCCGGCAATCGGCTCACCGGTACGCAGCTGCAGCCACACTGCCGCATGCATCACCAGCATCCCTAGGCTCACCAGCCCGGCGAGCAGGGCGAAGGGGTTGAGCAGACCGAAGAAGCCCCCGGTGTAGTAGGGACGTAGCAGGTTGTCGAGATGAAAGGGCACGCCCTGGAGCAGGTTGCCGAAGGCGATGCCGAACACCAGTGCCGGGACCGCGCCGCCGATGAACAACCCCCAGTCCCAGGCGTTGCGCCAGTGGCGGTTGTCGATCTTGCTACGGTAGTCGAAGCCGACCGGGCGGAAGAACAGCGCGAACAACGCCAGCAGCATCGCGAAGTAGAACCCGGAGAAGGCGGTCGCATAGACCAGCGGCCAAGCGGCGAAGATCGCGCCAGCGGCGGTGATCAGCCACACCTGGTTGCCATCCCAGTGGGGGCCGACGGTGTTGATGATTACCCGGCGCTCGCTGTCGCTCTTGCCGAGGAAGGGCAGCAGGGTGCCAACGCCCATGTCCATGCCGTCGGTGACGGCAAAGCCGATGAACAGCACCCCGACCAATACCCACCAGATGAATTTCAGGACTTCGTAATCGAGGATCATGTCTGGCCTCCGTCTCAGTCGCTCTCGCGCTGTTGCTGTGGCGCGGTGGCCGGTGTCATGCCCGCGCTCGAGGTGGCAGGACGTTCATGGTGATAGCGCCCGGTGTGCAGTGAGCTCGGACCGAGTCGGGCGAACTTGAACATCAGGAACATCTCGATCATGAACAGCAAGGTATAGAACAGGATGAAGCCGGTGAGGCTGATCATCAGGTCGTTGACCGTCAGGCTGGAGGCGGCGATGCTCGTCGGCAGTACCTCGCCGATGGCCCAGGGCTGACGACCGAACTCGGCGACGAACCAGCCGGTCTCGGCGGCGATCCAGGGCACCGGGATGCTGTAGAGGAACAGTCGCAGCAGCCAGCGCTTCTCCTGGATCACCCGCTTGGCGTTGAAGTAGAAGCCGAGCACCAGCAGCAACAGCATCCATACCCCGGCACCGACCATCACCCGGAAGCTCCAGAACAGCGGCGCGACCTCGGGGATCGAGTCCTTGACCGCAAGCTGGATCTGCGCCTCGGTGGCCTCGGCGGGGTTGTCGATATAGGGCTTGAGCAACAGCCCGTAGCCGAGATCGTCCTTGTGTTCTTCGAACACCGCGCGGTTGGCCGGGGTGTCCTCGCCGCCGCGCAGTCGCTCGAGGTACTCGTAGGCGATCATGCCGCTGCGGATGCGCACCTCGTGCTCGTGCATCAGGTCCTTGAGCCCCTGCACCTCCTGGTCGAGCGAGCGGGTGGCGATCAGCCCGAGCATCCACGGGATCTTGATCGCGTCATGCGTCTCTTCATCCTCGTTGCTGGGGCGACCGTAGAGGGTGAAGGCCGCCGGCGGCTCTTCGGTGTGCCATTCGGCCTCGATCGCCGCGAGCTTGACCTTCTGCACGTCGCCGACCTCGTAGCCCGACTCGTCACCGAGCAGGATCACCGACAGGATCGAGGCCAGGCCGAAGCCGACCGCGACCGAGAAGGAGCGCTTGGCGAAGGCCAGGTCGCGGCCCTTGAGCATGTACCAGGCGCTGATCCCGAGCACGAACATCGAGGCGGTGACATAACCGGCGGCGACGGTGTGCACGAACTTGACCTGGGCGACCGGGTTGAGCACCACATCCATGAAGTTGGTCATCTCCATGCGCATGGTCTCGTAGCTGAACTCGGCGCCCACCGGATTCTGCATCCAGCCGTTGGCCACCAGGATCCACAGCGCCGAGAAGTTCGAGCCGACCGCGGTGAGGAAGGTCACCATCAGATGCTGGCGCTTGGAGAGCCGCTCCCAGCCGAGGAAGAACAGGCCGATGAAGGTCGACTCGAGGAAGAAGGCCATCAGTCCCTCGATCGCCAAGGGGGCGCCGAAGACGTCGCCGACATAGTGGCTGTAATAGGCCCAGTTGGTCCCGAACTGGAACTCCATGGTCAGACCGGTGGTGACGCCGAGGGCGAAGTTGATGCCGAACAACTTGCCCCAGAACTTGGTCATGTCGCGATAGATCTCGCGACCGGTCATCACGTAAACGCTCTCCATGATCACCAGGATCCAGGACAGACCCAGGGTCAGGGGGACGAACAGGAAGTGATACATCGCGGTGCTGGCGAATTGCCACCGCGAGAGTTCGATCATGGTGCTGTCGAGCATAGGCGGGTCTCCAGAGGGAGCCGAAACATAGGGTAAAGCGACGAGGTCGCGGCGCTGGATTGATGACGTGCCACCGTGATGGCGGCGGTGACGCACAAAATCCAGCCCGGGCGCGTCTGCGGCGACAGCTTAGTGCTGGGAGAATGCGAGCGGAATGACCTGCGGCAAGATCGCCGGGCAGGGGGACGCCGGTGGTGGCGGTGGCGTGGTATGCGGCATGCAGAGACGGTGCCCCGAGGCGATGATCAAGGGGCTGATTTAAAAAGGGTTAGGATGACGGTGTCTGGGGCTGGGGTGGTGTCCGGGGTGGGTGAGGGCCGTTTGACCACGTTTTTTTCGTGGGATTAACGGCGCCGCCGCGCTCGCCGGGTTGGCGATCGCGGCGGTCGGGGTCAGTGCTCGTGCGGTTGCGCGGGCGGCAGCAGCTTGCCGGCGGCGAGCTGGGTGGCCGCCTCGACCGGGTCGGTGGCGCTGGTGGTGTGTACCGTCACCCCCTGACGGGCCATGCGCTGCACGAAGCCCTGGCCGGCACCCTGGGTGAGCAGGGCATCGAGGCGCAGCGCGAACAGCGGGTGATCGTCGCCGTGATAGTCGTGCAGTGACATCCCCGCCGGCAGATCGAGCCGATCGACCTCGGTGGCGCCCTCGGCGCTGGCCTCGAGGATCAGGAAGCGGCGGGTCTTGCCGGCGTGTCCGGTAATGGTGCGGAAGTTCTGACTGGTGACGGCGATACGCATGGGCTGACTCCGGTTGCTGATCGCGGGTTGGGGCGCCTTGTCGCAGAGCCCGCAGGCCCAGTCCTCCATGGCGGCGTTGGCCACTGGCATCGGGGCCTCCATGAAGGTGACGACGAACCCGGTGGGGGTCTCGGCAATGCCGATCGAACGCGGGCGCACCGCCAGCACCTGCACGTCCGGCAACGAGATGCCGAAGCAGAAGATCAGGTTCTTGGCCGCGAGGATACCCTCGCCGATATGCCCCTCGGGTAGGGCGCTGGTATGGGCGTGGTGGTCGAATTCGGCGATGAAGCGCGCCGAGTCGTAGCGTTCGATGCAGGCGCGAAAATAGTCGCAGATGGCCTCGACCGAGTCGTAGCTGGTCTCTTCGCGACCGATCTCAAGACGATAGACCGGATACCGTTCCTGGTACAGGCTCTGTTTCATGCGCTCAAGAACTCCGTCGGTGATCGCGCGCGTGTCTGGCCCTGCCTCCGTGCGCGTCCGCCGGCGGGCGGCCGGTCCCGGGATGGCGGAGACCTTCGGGCCGCGAGAGCGGAAGCTGGTGGGTATGGCGCTCGGCTTCCAGACCGGGCAGGGTAGGGGGCGGCCCCCGGAGGGGCATTGAAATCGGTCAACCGCGCCGGGCGGGGACCGGGCTCAGTCCTCGGCGATGCGGCGCAGGTTGGGGATGTCGAGCAGGAAGGTGTTGGGCGCGGTCTCGACTAGCAGGCTCTGACGCTTGAACTCGGCGATGGTGCGGCTGGCCGTCTCGGTGGTGACGCCGAGCATGGCGCCCATGTCCTCGCGGCTGAACAGTTGGCACTCGCTGGTCTGGCGGTCGCGCACCAGCCGCAGCAGCAGGCGCGAGACGCGCTGCCGGGCCGACCCGGTCGAGAGTTCGGTGAGCCAGGCGTCGGCCTCGCTCAGGGCGTGCTGCCAGCGCGCCATCAGCTCGCGGTGCAGCGCCGGGTTCTCGACCCCGAGTTCGCGTACCGCGCGTGCCGGGAAACGGCAGACCTCGGTCGGCTGGAGCGCGATGGCGTCGTGGTGATAGCTCTCCTCGAGCAGCGCCTCGAGTCCGAGCACGTCGGTGGTGCGCACGATGCGTACGATGCGCTGGCTGCCGTCGGGGAGATACTGCACCAGCTTGAGCGCCCCGCAACGGACCGTGAACATGAACCCGGCGGCGTCGCCGGCCTGATAGAGGGCGGTGCCTGGTTTCAGCGTGAATTGGTCGATCGGGTCGTGGATGCGTTCGAAGTCCGGCTCTTTGAGCCCGGCAAACAGCGCCGAGGCTCGCAACGAGCAGTTCAGGCAGTTTGCCTCTCCGGACCAGGCATCCCGAAGTGTGACGCTCTTCACCATCGGATCGGTATCAACTCCAGGGTGGGGGCGCGGGGCGCGCGTGCGAATCAGGGGTGAGAGTGTACCCCGTTTTCGTCTTGCCGGCGCAGCCGGGCGTGTCCGGCGCGCCTGGGTCGTGCTGTTGCGCGCATCGCGCGCCCTCTCTAACCTCGGGGGGTTATCCCTGTCGCCTCGGCGACCTCCCCGCAACCGCATCAGGATACCCGATGAGTCTACTCAGTCTCGATGACGTCTCCCTTTCCTATGGTCTGCCGCCGCTGCTCGATGGCGTCTCCTTCACCATCGAGCGGGGCGAGCGTGTCTGTCTCATCGGTCGCAATGGCGCCGGCAAGTCGACGCTGATGCGGATCGTCGCCGGTGAGATCCAACCCGATGGTGGCCAACGCCGCGTGGGGCAGGGGATGCGCATCGCCAAGCTCGACCAAGAGCTGCCGGTCGGTCATCGGGCGAGCGTGTTCGAGGTCGTTGCCGGCGGGCTCGGCGAACTCGGCGAGCTGGTGCGCGAGTACTTCCGTTGCTCGCGGGCGCTCGATGCCACCGCCGGTGAGGACGAGCTGGCGCGCCTGGCACGGTTGCAGCAACGTCTCGACGACGAGGGCGGTTGGGAGATCGAGCAGCGCACCGAACGGGTGATCTCGCGCCTCGGGCTCGATCCGCAGGCGCGCTTCGAGGCGCTCTCCGGTGGCCAGCAGCGGCGCGTGCTGCTGGCCCGTGCCCTGGTCACCGAGCCCGATCTGCTGCTGCTCGACGAGCCGACCAACCATCTCGACATCGATTCGATCGACTGGCTCGAGTCCTTCCTCGTCGACTTCCAGGGGGCGCTGCTGTTCATCACCCACGATCGCCGCTTCCTGCAGCGGCTGGCCACCCGCATCCTCGAACTCGACCGCGGCAAGCTTACCGATTGGCCGGGCGACTACAACAACTATCTGCGCCGGCGCGAGGAGCGGCTCCACGCCGAGGCCCAGGCCGCCGCCCAGTTCGATCGCCGGCTCGCCGAGGAGGAACGCTGGATCCGTCAGGGCATCAAGGCCCGGCGCACCCGCAACGAGGGCCGGGTGCGCGCGCTCGAGGCGATGCGCGAGGCGCGTCGGGCGCGGCGCGAGCAGCAAGGGCAGGCGCGGATCCGCGTCGATGCCGGCGAGCGCTCGGGCAAGCTGGTGGTCGAGGCCGAGGGGCTCACCCACACCTGGGGTGAGAAGACGGTGATCCGCGACTTCTCCACCCTGATCCTGCGTGGCGACAAGGTCGGGGTGATCGGTCCCAACGGCGCCGGCAAGAGCACCCTGCTCAAGCTGCTGCTCGGCGCGCTCGAACCGCAGCAGGGGCGGGTGCGGCTCGGGACCAATCTCGAGGTCGCCTACTTCGATCAGCTGCGCGCCCAGCTCGACCCCGAACGCAGCGTTCAGGACAACGTCGCCGAGGGCAGCGACCAGATCGAGGTCGAGGGGCGCAGCCTGCACGTGCTCTCCTATCTCAAAGACTTCCTGTTCACCCCGGAGCGGGCGCGCCAGCCGGTCAAGGCGCTCTCGGGCGGCGAGCGCAACCGCCTGCTGCTGGCCAAGCTGTTCACCCGTCCGGCCAATCTGCTGGTGCTCGACGAGCCGACCAACGACCTCGACGCCGAGACCCTGGAGCTGCTCGATGAGCTGCTGGTGAACTTCCAGGGCACCCTGCTGCTGGTCAGCCACGACCGCGCGCTGCTCGACAACGTGGTCACCAGCACCCTGGTGTTCGAGGGCGCGGGGCGAATCGGTGAGTACGTTGGCGGCTATAGCGATTGGCAGCGTCAGCAGGCGCGGCGCGAGGCCGAGGCGACGGCCGCCGAGCGCGACCGCGCACGCCCGTCCAAGGCCGCTGCCGCGGCGGTTGCGCGCCCCAAGCGCGAGGGTGGCAAGCTCGGCTACAAGGAGACCCGCGAGCTGGCCGAATTGCCGGCACGGATCGAATCGCTCGAGCAGGCCCAGGCCGAGCTGCACGCGCGCATGGCCGACCCCGCGTTCTATCGTGAGTCGGGCGAGGCAGTGGCCGCGGCGCGTGCCGAACTCGAGGCGGTGGAGACCACGCTGGAGCAGGCCTATGCGCGTTGGGAGGCACTCGAGGCGCGGCGCGGTTGAGTCCGACGCTGGTCAGCACTGGGTGGACTGACTACCATCGGGTGCAGGTCCCGGTCACTGCCGCCGGGGCGGGGCCGCACCCCGCCCCGGCGGCAGTGGTCGTCCATCGCAGCGTCTAGGAGCACTGTCCTTGAAGTTCACGGTCGAAGAATTCCGCGCTTGGCCCCACAAGTGCGTCACCCTGCTCGGCATGTCCGGTGTCGGCAAGACCTATCTGTCGGCGATGCTGCGTCGGCAGGATTGGTTCCACTATTCCGGCGATTACCGTATCGGCACCCGCTATCTCGACGAGCCGATCCTCGATCTGGTCAAGGCCCACGCGATGCGTGATCCCTTTCTCCGCGATCTGTTGCGGCGCGACTGGATCTCGATGCGCAACAACATCAAGGTCACCGACCTGGGGCCGGTGATGAGCTTCGTCGGCAAGCTCGGTAACCCCGAGCGCGGCGGGCTCGGCTTCGAGGAGTTCAGCCGACGCCAGGCGCTCTACCGCCAGGCCGAGATCGCCGCCATGCTCGACCTGCCCGAGTTCGTGCGTAAGGCGCAGGACATCTACAACTATGCCCATCTGGTCAATGATGTCGGCGGCAGCCTGTGCGAACTCGATGAGCCGCGGGTGATCGATCTCCTGGCCAAGCACAGCCTGATCCTCTATATCCGGGTGCCGGAGGCCGATGAGATCAAGTTGATCGAACGTGCCCAGGCCGACCCCAAGCCGCTCTACTACCGGCCCGATTTCCTGCGCGAGGCGGTCACCGACTACCTCGCCGAGCAGGGTCTCGACTATGTCGCCGAGATCGAGCCCGACGATTTCGCGCGCTGGGTTTTCCCGCGCCTGTTCCATTCCCGGGTGCCACGCTACGAGGCCATCGCCCGCCCGTATGGTTATACGGTCTCGTCGGAGGATGTCGCCCAGGTTCGTGATGAGCGCGATTTTCTGCAGTTGGTCGAATCGGCGATCGCCGCCCAGGCGGTGGCCGCCTGATCGAGAGGAGTCCCCATACGTCCATGCCCATCGTCGCTCACAACGATCTGCCTACCTTCAGCCGATTGCGCGAGGAAGGGCAGACCATCCTCGACCCCAACCGTGCGCTGCAGCAAGACATCCGCGAGCTGCACATCGGGTTGCTGAACATGATGCCGGACCCGGCCCTGGCGGCCACCGAGCGCCAGTTCTTCCGCTTGATCGGTCAGAGCAATCAGATCGCGCAGTTCTATATCCACCCCTTCACCCTCGACGGGCTCAAGCGCAGCGATGAGGCGCGTGCCTATATCGAACGCTATTACGAATCGTTCGGGACCATCCGCGCCGAGGGGCTGGACGCGCTGATCATCACCGGTGCCAATGTCACCGGGCCGGAGCTGGCCGACGAGCCGTTCTGGGGACCGCTGATCGAGGTGGTGAAATGGGCCGAGGAGCACGTCTGCTCGACCCTGTTCTCCTGCCTGGCGACCCATGCGGTGCTGCAGTTCGCCTATGGTCAGCGTCGCCGGCGTCTGCCTGAAAAGCGCTGGGGGGTCTACCGCCACCGCGTGGTCGAGCGCTCTCATCCGCTGGTGAGTAACGTCAATACCAGCTTCGATGTCCCGCACTCGCGCTTCAACGAGGTCTCGCGCGAGCAGTTCGAGGCGGCCGGTCTGCACGTGCTTGCCGAGAGTGCTGCCGGGGTCCATCTGGCGGTGAGCGCCGACGGTCTGCGCCAGGTCTTCTTCCAGGGGCACCCGGAGTACGACACCATCTCATTGCTCAAGGAGTACAAACGTGAGGTACGCCGTTATGCCAGTGGTGAACGTACGCACTATCCGCCTTTCCCCGAGTCCTACTTCGGGCTGCAGGCGCGGGCCATCCTCGACGAGTACCAGGGCCGGGTGGTCGCGGCGCGGCTGCGAGGGGATGCGCCGCCTCCCTTCCCCGAGGCGTTGATCGTCGCCGCGCTCGACAACACCTGGCACGACACCGCCGAAGGCGTGCTCGGCAACTGGATGGGGCTGATCTATCAGGTGACCAACCGCGATCGCAAGCAGCCCTTCATGCCGGATGTCGACCCACGCGATCCCCTCGCCCACAGCTGGCGACGTTCTGGGGCCTCGCGCCCGAACTGAGGCCGACGCCCCGGTCGCATCATCGCCGCACACGACGTGACGACACGTATCGTGTGTGGCGAATTCGTTTTACCTCGCCCCCGCCGCCGCTGGGATGAGGACCTCCTGCCCGCCTCCAGTGCACTGCTCTTGCGCCTTCCGGTGCCGCCAGGACGCGTCATCGCGAGGTGTCACGCTGCGCAAGTGGTTGATTCGAAATGTCTGCTCAGGGGCAGAGGTGGCCTCGTCGAGTCCCGGGGGATGATGGGGCGATCGCTGTTTGTTGCGTTCAGGTTACACGTAGGGTCGATGTGTTGCGAAAAATCTACCCTTGGGCTTAGTTGAAGCGCTGTCGGCGCCTTCCCCATGGTTTTGTGAAAGTGACTGCAGTTTTTGGGTTTATAGACTTTTCGTCAGGAATGTGCTTGTTAGTTGTTGCTTTTTTGTACTAGACTTGAAGGCGTGAGATGGCGTTAATGATGCAGCTCGGCTGGATTGTTGCTTATTTGCATCATTCCTGTCCCTGCCAGGCCACAGGTACCGCGTCTCCCCGTTAGCCCGCCCCCTCAAATGCTCAACCGGACCAGGCCCGACAATGTTTGACGAAACTGAAAACAGCATCCGTTACAAGTGGAATCCACGCACCCAGACCGGCTACAAGCTGCGCTTCGATGCCGAGGGTGCCGCCAAAGGTGGTCACTGCTGCTATCACGTCGAAGACTGGAACTGCCACACCGTCACCAACGAGTGGCCGTGCGAGAATCTCGACGAGGCGCTGGAGGTGCTCAACCACTTCTTCTCGATCGACCTCGAGCGTGAGCGTGAGCGGCTGAGTTCCTGGCTGCCGCGCTACGGCGCCGCCGCCTGATTGATCCCTCCAAAGAATGCCTGCTGGCGATGCAGGATGCGTCGCCCCTCTTACGGACGCCTTCGGGCGTCCGTTTTCGTCTCCCCTTGATCGATTGCTCGTGCATTCGCTGGCGTGCGACCCCTCGTTTTAAATATAAATAAAATAAATGCCTTGATAATTTAAACGCGTTTCTGCTGCGCGCTTCGGGTTTGATCGATAGACATCTGCAATATTAGAATGCGGTAAAACTCATCATCGCCAGGGTGTGCCGATGCAAGAGGAACTCCGTCATTCGGATGGCGCGGTCGGTCGGGTCGAGGTCAAGGAGACCACCTGTTACATGTGCGCCTGCCGCTGCGGTATTCGCGTGCACCTGCGTGACGGTGAGGTCCGTTATATCGATGGCAACCCGCGTCATCCGCTCAACAAGGGGGTGATCTGCGCCAAGGGCAGCTCGGGGATCATGAAGCAGTACTCCCCGGCGCGTCTGACCCGTCCTCTGCGGCGCAGGCCCGGGGCCGAGCGCGGTGAGAGCGCCTTCGAGGAGATCTCTTGGGACGAGGCGTTGGAGCTGCTCGAGACCCGCCTGCGCCGGTTGCGCGCCGAGGACCCCAAGCGCTTCGCACTGTTCACCGGGCGCGATCAGATGCAGGCGCTCACCGGGATGTTCGCCAAGCAGTTTGGCACCCCCAACTATGCCGCCCACGGTGGCTTCTGCTCGGTCAACATGGCCGCCGGATTGATCTACAGTATCGGTGGATCGTTCTGGGAGTTCGGCGGTCCGGACCTCGATCGCGCCAAGCTGTTCGTGATGATCGGCACCGCTGAGGACCATCACTCCAATCCGCTCAAGATCGCGATCTCCGAATTCAAGCGGCGGGGCGGTCGCTTCATCTCGATCAATCCGATCCGCACCGGCTATTCGGCGATCGCCGATGAATGGGTGCCGATCCGCCCCGGGACCGATGGCGCGCTGCTGCTCGCGATCAATCACGAAATCGTCGCACGCGGGCTGTTCGATCGCGACTTCCTCATTCAATACACCAACGCCGCCGAGCTGGTGGTGAGCGACGAGGCGCACGACGAGGCCGGGCTGTTCTATCGCGTCGAGACCGAGGCCGCGCCCGATTGCTTCGACCCCCAGGACCGGTTGTGGTGGGATCGTGCGAGCGATGCCGCGGTGCGCGCCCGCACCCCCGGTGTCGAGCCGCGTCTGCTTGGCGCCTATACCCTGGAGGACGGCACCGCGGTCAAGCCCGCCTTCCAGCTGCTCAAGGACCGACTCGCCGACTACACCCCGGAGTGGGCCGCCGAGGTCACCGGCATCCCCGCCGCGACCATCCGCCGGCTCGCCCACGAGATGGGTGTGACCGCGCGCGATCATCAGATCGAGCTGCCGATTCCCTGGACCGACTGCTGGGACCGCGAACACGCCTCGGTCACCGGCAACCCGGTGGCCTTCCATGCCATGCGCGGCATGGCGGCGCACTCCAACGGCTTCCAGGGCATCCGCGCGCTCGGCGTGCTGATGAGCCTGCTCGGCACCATCGACCGCCCCGGCGGCTTCCGTCACAAGGCGCCCTTCCCGCGCCCGATCCCGCCCTGTCCCAAGCCGCCGAACGACCCCGCCGCGGTGCGCCCGGATACCCCGCTCGACGGCCTGCCGCTGGGCTGGCCGGCCGACCCGGACGATCTCTTCGTCGATGACGCGGGCGAGGCGGTCCGGCTCGACAAGGCCTTCTCCTGGGAGTACCCGTTGGCGGTGCACGGGCTGATGCACAATGTCATCACCAATGCCTGGCGCGGCGACCCCTATCCGATCGACACCCTGGTGCTGTTCATGGCCAACATGGCCTGGAACTCGACGATGAACACCAGCGAGGTGCGACGGATGCTCGTCGACAAGGACGAGCAGGGCGACTACCGCATCCCCTTCCTGGTGGTCTGCGACACCTTCTCCTCCGAGACCGTCGCCTTCGCCGACCTGGTGCTGCCCGACACCAGCTATCTCGAGCGCCACGACGTGCTGTCGATGCTCGATCGGCCGATCTCCGAGTTCGACGGTCCGGTCGACGCGGTACGGGTGCCGGTGCTGCCGCCCAAGGGCGAGTGCCGGCCCTTCCAGGACGTGCTCATCGAACTCGGCAGCCGGCTCGGGCTGCCGGCCTTCGTCGACGGCAAGGGACGGCGCAAGTACCGCGACTATCCCGATTTCATCGTCAACTACGAGACCTCGCCCGGTTCCGGGATCGGCTTCCTCGCCGGCTGGCGCGGCGCCGAGGGCGATCAGGTGCTCAAGGGCGCGCCCAACCCCGAGCAGTGGGAGCGCTATGTCGAGCACGGCTGCGTCTTCCACCACCAGTTGCCACCGAGCTACCAGTACATGCGCAACTGGAACAAGGGCTATCTGCACTGGGCACGCGCCCACGGCATGATCCGCTATGCCGACCCGATCATCATCCACCTCTACTCCGAGGTGCTGCAGCGCTTCCGTCGCGCCGCCCAGGGCAAGGGCGAGGGACGGCGCCCGCCGCCGCGGCTGCGCGAGCGCATCGCCACCTACTTCGATCCCTTGCCCTTCTACTACGCGCCGCTCGAGGACGGGCTGATCGACGCCGCGCGCTATCCGCTCAACGCCCTGACCCAGCGACCGATGGCGATGTATCACAGCTGGGACAGCCAGAACGCCTGGCTGCGCCAGATCCACAGCCACAACTATCTGTTCGTCAACCCACGGGTCGGCGCCGCCGAGGGCTTTGCCGACGGCGACTGGATCTGGGTGGAGTCAGCGCACGGTCGAGTGCGCTGCATGTGTCGCTTCTCCGAGGCCGTCGAGCCCGGCACGGTGTGGACCTGGAACGCCATCGGCAAGGCCGCCGGGGCCTGGGGTCTGGCGGCCGACGCCGACGAGTCGCGTAAGGGCTTTCTGCTCAACCACCTGATCGCCGAGGAGCTGCCCGAGCACGCCGCCGGGGCGCACCTCTCCAACGCCGATCCGGTGACCGGCCAGGCGGCCTGGTTCGATCTGCGGGTGCGGGTCTACAAGGCCGGTCCCAAGGAGCCTGCGATCACCGCGCCGCAGTTCGCGCCGATGCCGCGACTGCCCGGTCAGGAACCCCGGCGCGGTCGCTGGCAGGCCTATGTGGCCGGCATCTTCTCCAAGAAATGAGCCCCCGGCGACCGCATCGCGAGTGCCGGCGTCTGCGTCGCGCCGTCTCGCCGATCACTGGCCGCTGGTGGCAGGAGGCCCTCTGACATGACCCAACTCGCCCTCGTCATCGATCTCAACGTCTGCGTCGGCTGTCATGCCTGTGTCACCTCCTGCAAGGAGTGGAACACCTCGGGCGCGGCCGGTCCGCTGGTCGACGAGCACCCCTACGACGGCTCGCCCACCGGTACCTTCTTCAACCGTGTCCAGACCTTCGAGGTCGGTACCTTCCCCGACACCGAGACCGTCCACTTCCCCAAGAGCTGTCTGCACTGCGAGGACCCGCCCTGCGTGCCGGTCTGCCCCACCGGTGCTTCCTACAAGCGTGCCGACAACGGCGTGGTGCTGGTCGACTACGACAAGTGCATCGGGTGCAAGTACTGCTCCTGGGCCTGCCCCTATGGCGCGCGCGAACTCGACGCCCAGGAGCGGGTGATGAAAAAGTGCACCCTGTGCATCGACCGTATCACCGACGACAGCCTCCCCGAGCGCGATCGCCAGCCGGCCTGCGTGCTCGCCTGCCCGACCAGCGCGCGGCTGTTCGGCGACGTCCACGACCCCGACTCCGAGGTCTCGGTGGCGATCCGTGAGCGTGGCGGCTATGCGCTGATGGCCGAGTGGGGCACCAAGCCCGCCAACCACTACCTGCCACGCCACAAGACCCGGATGCACATCGCCCCCGAGGACCTCGAGCGGGTCGACAACCCGCTGCGTCGTGAGGATCTCACCGACTACACCGGCGAGGAGTCCGTCGACGACGTGGCCTGGTAAGGGCCGTTCCCGTCCACCGCAATCAGGAAGTCGCCCATGCATCCCGCCTTCTCCGTGATCCTGCTGACCACCCTGCTCGGCGCCGGCCAGGGGCTGTTCCTGGCGATGTTCACCGGACAGCTCTATGCCATCGCCCACTTCCTGCCGCTGCAGACCTCGGGCTTCTACGCCAGCGGCAGCCTGCTCGCGCTGTCGCTGCTGCTCGGCGGGTTGGCCGCCTCCTTCTTCCATCTCGGTCGGCCCGAACGCGCCTGGCGCGCGGCGAGCTGCTGGCGCACCTCCTGGCTCTCGCGCGAGGTGATCGTGCTGCCGCTGACCATGGGGCTGGTCGCGGCCTATGCGCTGACCCACCTGCTGGGCTGGACCGCACCCTGGTTCCGGGTCGGCGCCCTGGCCGTCGACCTGTCGCTGATCCTCGGCGTGCTCGGCACCCTGGCGACCCTGGCGCTGTTCGTCTGCACCGCGATGATCTATGCCGTGGTGCGTTTCCTCGAGGAGTGGCACTCGCCGCTGACGGTGAGCAACTTCCTGCTGCTCGGCACCGCCTCGGGCTTCATGCTGGCGGCGGCCTATTCGGCCTGGCTCGGCAACCCGCTGGGCGGCTTCTTTGGCACCTGGGCGGTGATCCTCACCCTCGCCGCCGCGCTCTCGCGCGGCGCCCACCTGTTGCGCAACGCCCGGCTCGAACACCGCAGCACGGTGCAGAGCGCCATCGGGGTGCGTCACCGCGCCTTGCAGCAGAAGGCCCAGGGTGCCACCGGCGGCAGTTTCAACACCCGTGAGTTCTTCCACGGGCGCAGCGCGCGGACCCTGCGCTGGGTGCGGGGCTTCTTCCTGGTGGCGGTGTTCCCGCTGCCGGTGGTGCTGATCGCCCTGGCCCATGCCGAGGTCTCGAGCACCATGGCGCTGACCGCCTTCGGCGTCCAGTTCGTCGGCCTGATGGCCGAGCGCTGGTACTTCTTCGCCGAGGCCCGCCACGCGCAGAACCTCTACTACCAATCGGTGTCCTGACGGACTGGCGGGCAGCCATCAGCAGATGAACCGCAAAGACACGAAGGACGCCATGAAGGGGGCAAGCGATCGGTGGTCGAGCAGGGCGAGCGGGACATGACCATTGCCAGGCATCGGTCGTCAGCATGTCGATCGGGCAAGGTGCGGTGTGTTCTGTGGGGGCATCGACGGTTACGAGTCGATTGATGGGGGCGTGGCCGGGCGGGTGTCGGTGTTGATGATCGGCGCCTTCATCTGCGCTCTAACCCCAGTCTGCGTCGCAGCGGTTGAACGCCGGCGTTTGCCGGGGTTGGTCGCGGAACGTGCCTTGCTTCTTCTGCGCCCTTTGTGTCTTTGCGGTTCAATCCCCTTGTCTCTGGCCATTCCTAGATCGGCACGAACAGTGGGTGTCCGGCCAGCTCGCCGCGGACCACCGCGACCCGGTAGGCCTGCTCGATCTGCTCGGGGGTGAGCGCCGTCATGTCGCCGGTGCGATGGCCGCCGTCGCCGTCGAGCAGCAGGAAGCGGTCGGCGAAGCGCAGCGCCAGATTGAGGTCGTGCAGGACCACCAGGGTGACCAAATCACGCTCGCGTGCGGTGCGTTGGACCAGCGCCAGGACCTCCAGCCGGTTGGCGAGATCGAGATGGTTGACCGGCTCGTCGAGCAGCAGCAGGCGTGGGTCCTGCGCCAGGGCGCGTCCGATCAGCACCTTCTGCAGCTCGCCGCCGCTGAGTTCGGTGCAGCGCCTGGCGGCGAGCGCGGCGAGCCCGAGGTGATCGAGGATGTCGTCGACCAACGCGAGATCGCCCTCGCCGGCCTGCCAGCGCAGGTGCGGCACGCGCCCGAGTAGCACCGCCTCGTAGACGGTGACGGCGGCCGGGCGCGACTGCTGGGGCAGATAGGCGACCTGACGGGCGCGGGCACTGCGCTCGAGTCGGTCGAGCGGGGTGCCATCGAGTTGTACGCGCCCGCCCTGCGGCGGGTGGAGCTGGGCGAGGGTGCGGATCAGGGTCGACTTGCCGGCCCCGTTGGGCCCGAGAACCGCTAGCAGTGCGCCGGCGGGCAGTTCCAGCTCGAGTCCCCGCAACAGGGTGCGGCCGCCGTGGCCGATGCTGAGCGCCTCGATCCTGAGCACGGTCAGCGTCCCCCGCGGCGCAGCAGCAGCACCAGCAGCAAGGGGGCGCCGAGCATGGCGGTGACTGCACCGACCGGCAGTACCACCGGGGCGATGATCAGTCGCCCCAGGGTGTCGGCGCCGAGCAGTACGATGGCCCCGGCCAGGGCGGCGTAGGGGAGCAGATAGCGGTGGTCGACACCGATGATCAACCGCACCAGGTGCGGTGCGATCAGCCCGACGAAGCCGATCACCCCGAGGAAGGCGGTGCTCACCGCCGCCAGGACCGCGCCGGCGGCCAGGACCGTCAGCCGTAGCCGTGCCACCGCCACGCCGAGCGCGCGCGCGCTGTCCTCGCCCCAGGCCATGGCGTTGAGCTGCCAGCCGGTGCGGGTGAGCAGGACGAGCAGCGGCGCCAGCACCAGGGCGAGCCAGCCGACCTCGCGCCAGCCGGCCTTGCCGAGGTCGCCGAAGGTCCAGAACAGGGTCGCCGCCGCCTGGGTATCGCTGGCGAAGTACTGCACCAGCATGGTGCCGGCGCTGGAGAAGGCGCCGAGTGCGATCCCGGCGAGCACCAGCGCCTCGGGGCGCAGCTGGCGCAGCAGCGCGATCAGCAGGATGGCCGCGGCGGTGCAGAGACCGCCGACGAGTGCCGCGCCGACCACCAGATAGGGCTGCTCGACCACCACCGTCTCGGGTCCCAGCCGGTTGAGTTCGCCGGCGCCGAGCAGCACGATGGCGCAGGTCGCGCCGAAGGCCGCGCCCTGGGAGACCCCGAGTGTCATCGGCGAGGCCAGCGGGTTGCGCAGCACGCTCTGCATCACCGCCCCGGCCAGCGCCAGGCTCATGCCGGCGAGCAGTGCGGCGAGTAGCCGCGGCAGTCGGATCGACCAGATCACGTGTGCGGCCGGGTCGGTCGCTGCCGGCCCACCGGCCAGGGCCTCGAGCACCATCATGGGTGGGAGCGGGTAGCTCCCCTGACCGAGGGCGTAGACCATCAGCACCACCAGCACCAGGAGCAGTATCAACCCGGCGAGCAGGCGACGGCGTGCCTGGTGGTGGAAGCTCGCGCGCGGCGCCGATGTCAGGACAGTGGCGTCCATCGTCCCTGCTCCAGGTCGAGTCGGCCGAGCCCGTAGCCGTGCTCGGCCAGCGCCGGCATGATGTCGGTGCCGAGGAAGGCGCGCATGATGGCGCTGGCCCGCGCCCCGATGTCGATGTCCGCCAGCGCCTCGGGGTGGAGCACCTTGGCCATCATCCAGGCGTTGACCAGGGCGTTCTCGACATTGGTGTTGTAGGCGTTGAACGGCAGGGTCAGCCAGACCTGACCATCACGCACCGCGCGCAGCTGACGATAGAGTCCCGGGTCCTTGGCATACTCGGTGAGGATGCCGGCTAGTCCGGCGCCGTCGATGAAGAGCACCGGCGGGTCCCAGAACAGCAGCTGTTCACGGTCGATGAAGAGGTGGCCGTCGGGTCCGGCTCGGTCGGCGAGGTTGTGCGCGCCGGCCCAGCGTAGCGGGCGGTGGGCGGACTGGGTGCTGGTGAGGCCATGGCTGCCCTGCATGCTGACCCCGCCGAGATAGGCCGCGACCGGCGGTCGGTGTGCGACACGCTGGCGCAGCATGGCCAGCTCATCGGTGAGGGTCGTGGTCAGTTCGGCCGCGCGGCGCTCGCGCCCCAGCGCCGCACCGAGGAGGCGCAGCGAGGTCAGCAGGTCGTCGATGCGGAGGATGCCGGTGTCGCCATAGCTCAGTGGCATCAGTGCGACCCCGGTGCGTTGGCGCAGCGTCAGGCGTTGCTGGTCGTCGAGGGTGGCTGCGGCGATCAGGTCCGGTTGGAGTCTCAGCACCTGCTCGAGATCGGGCATTCGCCCGGGGCCGCCGGGACCGATCGAGGGGAGTCGCTGGATCGATGCGGGTAGGGCGTAACGATAGCTGCTGGTGGTGAGGGCGCGGCGCTCGACGTCCTCGATGCCGACCAGTCGCTCGACCGCGCCCAGGTAGGTCAGCAGGCGCAATGCGCCGGAGCCGATTGCCAACAGGCGCTGCGCGGGCGCGCCCGCTGCCTGGCGCCAGGCCGGTAGGGTGAGGGCGGTTGCGAGCAGGCCGAGTAGACGGCGACGGCTGCAACGGGGGCTGAGAGCGGCGTCGTGCCGAGGTGGCGGGGCGCTGTCGATCCGGGGTGAAGGGGCGCGCGGCGCGCGGTGACGACGCTTTGCGTCGACGTCTTGGGTCATTCTCGATCCCTCGCGGTGGCATGGGGCCGGGCCCATCGGTCCGACGTCATGATGGCGCCTCGGGTCGGCTCTCGGCAAGGCGCTGTGTGCTGCGGGCGTCGCCGAGGCGGCGCCAGCGGTCATTGATCGCGTCCGTCGGCGTGGGTATCTTGGCCCGGTCGCCGCCGTGCGGCGTTCCGGAGTGCGTGCGCCCGTCATGGCGTCTCGCGCCGTGCGGTGTCGTCTCTGCGTCTTCCCAGTCGATGAAATACAGCCAGCGTTATCATGCCGAGCTTGTCAACCGCGACGCCGAGACCAGGCGGGTGCGTCTGACCCTGCGCGCGGCCCTGCTCGGTGTGGTGCTGACTGGCTTCTTCGCCTGGTTCGATGGCTGGGTCACCGGCTACGTCTTCCACGCCCTGGCCGAGGGCATCTCCTGTGTGGCGCTGTCGTGGCTGGTCTGGGGGCTGCATCGTGGCTATGCGCCGCAGATCCTGCCGTTGCTCGGCGTGGCCCTCGCGGCGGTGTTGCTCGCGATCCTGACGGTGACCGGCGCGCCTGGAGACGGGGTCGTCATCTGGGCCGCGCTGTTGCCGCCGCTGGCCTTCTTCGTGCTCGGGGTGTGGCGGGGACTGTTGGTCTCGCTGGGCTTTTGCCTGATCCTCAACCTCACGCTGTGGTTGTGCATCACCCTGATTCCGGCATTCGGACTGAATTGGTTGGCGATGGTCAATGTCGGCGCCTCACTGCTGGCCTCGACCGTGCTTTCCCTACTCTACGAGCACAGTCGTGCCCATAGCGCGCGTCGTCTGGCGCACGCGGCCAGTACCGATCCGCTCACCGGGGTGGCCAACCGGCGTGGCTTCCTCGCCGGCTTCGAGTGTCATATGGCGGTTGCGGTCCGGTCGTGCTCGCCGATCTCGCTGCTGCTCTTCGATCTCGACCGGCTCAAGCAGCTCAACGACGAGTTGGGCCATGCCGCTGGGGACGCGGCCATCTGTCACGTGGTGACGGTGATCGAGGGGATGATCCGGGCGCAGGATCTGCTGGCGCGTCTCGGTGGTGATGAGTTCGCACTGCTGCTCCCCGACACCGACCTGGCCGGCGCCGCAGCGCTTGCCCACAAGCTGCAGGCGGCGCTGGCGCAGACGCCGCTGGAGGTGGCAGGGACGCGCTGGCCTCTGACCCTGAGTATCGGGTTGGCTGAGGCCGCGCCGGGCGAGACCGACTACGATCGGCTCGCCTCGGTGGCCGATCGCTGTCTCTACCGCGCCAAGGAGGGCGGGCGCGATCGCGTGGTCGATCGCTGTTGAGGGCTGGCGTCTCGCGGCGCCAGCCCGGAGCACGTCAACAACCGTATTCGCAGACCTGATAGCTGCTGACGGTGCCGCCGCAGTTCTCGTAACAGAGGCGGTACTCCTCGTCGCACTGGCCGGTGTCGGCACCCTGGTCGCAGTAACTGCTCGACGAGCATTGGTTGCGCTCGAAGTCGCTCTTGGCCGTGGCCATACAGGCGGCGTAGTTGATCATGGCGTTGCGCTCACAGTCGGCGCGGGCGTTGGCGGCACGGTTCTCGGCCTGGCTGCGACACATCGCGCGCATGCTCAGGCACTGGTTCAGGCACTGCTTGCCGGCGCTGTCGGCCGGCGGCACATAGCTGTACTCGGTGCGGTAGGACGGGCCGCAGGCGGTGAGCGCGACGGCGAGCGTGGCGAGGAAGACGAGGCGCTTCAGGGTGTGGGGCTGGATAGGCATGATCGATCCTTGAGCCGGTGTCCGGCAGTCGTTGAGTGTCTCGAATTCTAGCCAATTCTGTCCCTAATGCAGGTGCGCTGGCGCACGCCCTGGATCGTCAGTGGGGGGCGGGTCAAAGTGATGGTGCAGGGCGCTCGGTCCGCTCGGCCACTGCCCTTTGAGCCGATTCTTGGCACGCGCGCCGGTGAAACCGAGATAGCCGTACTTGCCGTAGTGCGGCAGCTTGCGCGCCAGTGCCGGTAGCGCCTCGGCCAGCTCGGTACCGAGCCAGGCGAGCGGTTGCTCGCCGCGCGCGGCGGTGAGCACGATGCTGTCGAGCCCGTCGAGACGCCGCGTCGGGGGGGCTGCGGTGGGGTCAGGGACGGCACGCTCGAAGGTCGCGCGATGGCGATTTTCCCAGCCGAGCAGCCAGATCGCGCCGCGCTCGGGCAGGGTCTCGAACGCGCTGTCGAGCGCCACTCGCCAGCCCGGATGCCCGGCGCGCCAGCGCTCGGCCAGTGCCCGATAGCCGTCGAGCAATGCTGTCGGCGCCCGTGCCGGCAGCAGGATCAGCCCCTGCTCGGCGCCGAACAGGTTGCCGAGCGCCACCGGGGTCTCGCCGGGCAGCAGGGTGCGGAAGACGTCGAACCCGGGGTCGACGGCGAGGGCGAGCGGGCGTTGTTCGAGCGCGATGCCGAACGCCTGGGCGCGCTCGTCGGTGTCGATCCAGACCGTGCGGCTGGTGTCGTCGGGTAGTGCGAGTCGCAGCGGCAGGTGCAGCGGGAAGGGTGCGCCGGGCTGGGTCTGGCGGATCTCGCCGTGGACCTCTATCTGGCCGTCGTGTTGTTCGAGTCTGACCCCGTCGAGCGCCAGGGTCGGCGCGCCGGGTCGCTCGACCCAGGCGGCGAAGAAGTCGCCGAGGTCGGTGCCCGAGGCCTGCTCGAAGGCGCGGCGCAACTCGGCGTAGCCGGCGGCGCGGAAGCGGTTGTCGGCATAGAAGCGACGCAGCCCGGCGTCGAAGGTCTCGTCGCCGAGGCGGCGGCGCAGCATGTGGAAGATCATCGCCCCCTTGCCGTAGCCGATCGCCTGGGAGCCGCCGTCGTGACGGGCGCGGAAGGCGCTGAGCGGGAAGTCCTCGCCGTGGTGGACGTGATCGGCGTAGGCCTTGAGCATCTCGCGCCGCGCCTCGACCCCGGTGCCGGCGCGCTCGCGCTGCCAGTAGTCGGCGAGATAGTTGGTCAGGCCCTCGCTCCAGTTGCCCGAGTCGGCGTCGACATAGACCCCGTTGCCCCACCAGTTGTGGAGGATCTCGTGCGGGTAGGCGGTGTGGAGGATGAAAGGCAGACGGATCACCCGCGAGCCGAGCAGGGTGAAGGAGGGCATGCCGTAGCCGCTCTCCCAGAAGTTCTCGACCAGTGCGAACTTGGCGTAGGGGTAGGGGCCGATGCGCGCGCCGTAGTCGCGCAGATAGCTGGCGGTGGCATCGAGATAGCGCCGCGCGAGTGCAGGGTCGGGCGCGCGCAGATAGACCTGGGTGGCGATGCCTTCGCTGCTGTCGCGATAGAGGGTGAAGGGCGCGGCGACCAGATAGATCGACTCCTGCGGCTGCGTCTCGCGCCACTGTGAGCGTCCCGACTCGGGCGCCGTGCCGGGGCCGTCGCCCTGGGAGACGGCGATCCAGCCCGCGGGCAGGGTGACATCGAGCGCGAAGCGCAGTCGCTGCCCGGGCAGCAGCGGGTACCAGCCGCTGGCCCCGGAGAGGAAGATGCCATCGCTGCCGATGGTGCCGAGCGACCACTGCCGGTCGCGTCCAACCCCCTCGATCTGGCGGCGCAGGCCGTGACGGATCTGACCCCGGTAGTCGAGGGTGAGCGGCCCGGTGCCGGCGTGCCGCAACCGATAGACGGCGAGGTGGCCGCGTCGCCCGACCGGGGTGAGGGTCGCCGTCTCGTCGCCGACGGTGGGCGTGAGCCCGGCGTCGAGCAGCACCAGGGTGTCGTCGAGTCCGGCGGGCAGGCGCAGCCGATCGCTCGCCTCCAGGGTGCCGGTGGCGGGGTCGATGTGCACCGCGAGCTGGTGCTCGACGAGCGGTGGCTGGGGCGTGGCCTGGACCGGGGTCAGGCCGAGCAGCAGCAGGGTCGAGAGGATCAAGTGTCGCATTGGTCTCCGCATCCTCGGCAGAATAGGGGGCGGGGCGCCAGTCGGTCCCTGACGGAGGGGTCGGTGCTCGGCGCTTCTCCTCGGAGCACGAGGGAAGCGCAGTTCAGCCGGCCAGGTCAACCATGCGGGCCGCGGTGGCCCGAAACCAGCGGGGTGAGACGTGTCCTACAAAAGCTTGGCGATGATTGCCGTCGCCGTCGTGCTGGCGGCGCCGGGGGCGGGTGTGCTCGCGCGGGATGCCGAGCCTGCGGCGGGGGCGGCCACCCGGGTGCTCGAACTCGATGCGCTGACCGGGGTCGAGGCCCTGCTCGGGCGCATCGCCGAGCGACGCGTGGTCTATGTCGGCGAGCACCACGACCGCTACGCCGACCATCTCGACCAGCTGGCAGTGATCCGCGGTCTGCACGCCCGTGGCAAGCCGCTGGCGATCGCTCTGGAGTGCTTCCAGCAGCCCTTCCAGATCCATCTCGACGCCTATGTCGCCGGCGCCATCGACGAGGCGCAGATGCTGCGCCGCACCGAGTACTTCGAGCGCTGGCGCTTCGACTACCGGCTCTATCGTCCGATCCTGCGCTTCGCGCGCGAGCACGAGATCCCGCTGATCGCGCTCAATCTCGACCAGGTCCTCACCCGTCGCGTCGGCGAGGTCGGCATCGACGGGCTCGACCCCCACCAGCGCGCCGCCCTGCCCGCCGGGCTTGCCCCGCCCGACGAGGCCTATCGCGAGCGGTTGCGCGAGATCTTCGCCCAGCACCCCTTCGGCGACGAGCGCGACCTCGATCACTTCATCGAGGTCCAGCTGCTGTGGGACGAGGGCATGGCCGCGCGCGCCGCCGCCTATCTCGCCGCCAACCCCGAGCGCACCCTGGTGGTGCTCGCCGGGGCCGGGCACCTGGAGTACGGCATCGGTATCCCCGACCGGGTCGAGCGCCGGCTCGGGTTGCCGGGGGCGGTGCTGCTCAACGGCGAGGGGCGGCCGGTCGAGCCGCCGGCGGCTGACTTCTATCTCTATCCCGCCGCGGCCACGTTGCCCCCGGCAGGGCTGCTGGGGGTGCAGCTCGGCGAGGGCGAGGAAGGGGCCGGCACCCGTGTGGTCGGCTTTGCCGCCGACAGCGGCGCGCGCGACGCCGGGGTAGCGGTGGGCGATCGCATCCTCGCCCTTGCCGGGCGTCCGATTGCCGACTATGCCGACATCCGCCTGGCGCTGCTCGATCGTGCCCCCGGTGAGCGGGTCGCGGTCACCATCCTGCGTGGCGCCGAGGAGCGGCTCGATCTCGAGGTGGAGCTGCGCTGATGTCGATGTCGCACCGTCCCGAGCTGCTCTCCCCGGCCGGCAGCCCCAGCCATCTCGACTATGCCTTCGCCTACGGCGCCGATGCCGTCTATGCCGGGTTGCCCCGGTACAGCCTGCGGGTGCGCAAGGGCGGCTTCGATGTCGCCTCGCTCGCCACCGGCATCGCCGCGGCCCATGATCTCGGCAAGCGCTTCTACCTCGCCGTCAACCTGATGCCGCACGGGGCCAAGCTGCGCACCTTCGTCGACGACATCGGCGCGCTGGTCGCGCTCGGCCCCGATGCGCTGATCATGGCCGACCCCGGGCTGATCATGCTGGTGCGCGAGCGCTGGCCCGAGTTGCCGATCCACCTCTCGGTGCAGGCCAACACCGTCAACGCCGCAGCGGTGCGCTTCTGGGCGGCGCAGGGGGTCGAGCGGGTGATCCTCTCGCGCGAACTCTCGCTCGACGAGATCGCGGCGATCCGCGAGGCCTGTCCCGACACCGAGTTGGAGGTCTTCGTCCACGGCGCGCTCTGTATCGCCTATTCCGGGCGCTGTCTGCTCTCGGGGTACTTCAACCACCGCGACGCCAACCAGGGGGTGTGTACCAACGCCTGTCGCTGGCGCTACCGTTTGGGCGAGGTGGCCGAGGGCGAGCCCGACTATGTGTTGGAGGAAGGCGAGCGCCCGGGTGAGTACATGCCGGTGTTCGAGGACGAGCAGGGCACCTACATCATGAACTCGCGCGACCTGCGCGCCGTCGAGCACGTCGCGCGGCTGATCGAGATCGGCATCGACTGTCTGAAGATCGAGGGGCGCACCAAGTCCGACTACTATGTCGCGCGCACCGCCCAGGTCTATCGTCAGGCGATCGACGACGCGCTCGCCGGGCGCGCCTTCCGTGTCGACCTGCTCGAGGCCCTCGAGGGCCTGGCCAATCGGGGCTACACCGAGGGCTTCTATCGCCGTCACGGCGCCGATCCGGCGCTGCAGAACTACGACTGCGGTGCCTCGCGCAACCAGCGCCAGCTGTTCGTCGGCGAGGTGCTGGGGGTCGGTGACGGCTGGGCCGAGGTGGCGGTGCGCAACCGCTTCGCGCGTGGCGATCAACTGGAGCTGATGAGCCCGGGCGGCAACCATGCCTTCCGTCTCGAGGCGCTCAGCGATCGCGAGGGCGCGCCGCTCGAGGTCGCGCCGGGGGCGGGTTGGACGGTGCGGGTGCGCCTGCCCGAGGGCGTCGTGCCCGGGGCGCGGGCGCTGCTCACCCGCGCGGTCTGAGCGCGGCGGCTCAGCGCACCCAGTCGATCAGGTGCATCAGCGGGTTCTCGCCGGTCTCCGGGCTGAGCACGCGCCCGCGCACGCTCTCCCCGGCCTCGGCCACCGACTCCGGGTCACCGCTCACCAGCGGGTGCCAGCGCGGCAGGGGGCGGCCCTCGGCGAGCAGCCGGTAGGCGCAGGTCTCGGGTAGCCAGCGCGGGTCGGTCAGGTGCTCGGGGGTGAGGGTGATGCAGTCGGGCATGCGCCGGGCGCGGTTGGGGTAGTCGCGGCAGCGGCAGGTGTCGAGATCGAGTAGGGCGCAGGCGATGCGGGAGTAGACGATACGCCCCGTGTCCTCGTCCTCGAACTTCTCCAGACAGCACTTGCCGCAGCCGTCGCAGAGTGCGTCCCATTGCTCGGCGTCCATCAGCTCGAGCGGGGTGGTCTCCCAGAAGGCGGCGGCGGTCTGGTTCATGCGGGGTCCTCGGTCGCCCGATCGGGCGCGAAAAGCGCCCCATCTTGCCGTAAAGCTGAGGGTCTCGCCAGGGGAATGATTGAACCGCAAAGACACAAAGGAGCAGAGTGCTAACAGCGTCCTGTCGCCTGTGGATGCATTCATCTGGCTTGGCGATCCCCGGCGAGCGGTGTTGCTTGCGGGTGGGCGAGTCTGGGGGACCACTGGAGGTGGTCATCCCGTCAGCGCTTTGCGCTCTTTGGGTCTTTGCGGTTCAGACCGTCCCTGGTCGCTGAAGGTCGACCGCCGGGCGCCTGGGCTATAATCGCCGGTCCGGTCGCTGGGCCGGAGGCCGGATCGAGAGGAGGGGAACATGGCGAAGACGCTGATCCAGGCCCCGTTCGGGCCGATCGCCGTCGACTGGCGCGGGGGCGCGCTGGCCGGGGTCGATCTAGCGCCGCGCGGCGAGGATGGTTCCGGGGCAGTGTTACCCGATTGGGTGCGGGCCGAGTTCCTGGCCTATCTTGCCGACCCCGGCCATCGTTTCACCCTGCCGCTGCAGCCGGCGGGCACGGCCTTCCAGCAGCGCGTCTGGAGCGCGCTGCGGGCGATCCCGCCGGGACGGCCCTGTACCTACGGCGAGCTGGCCGCGAGACTCGGCAGCTCGGCGCGCGCCATCGGTCAGGCCTGTCGCGCCAACCCCTGCCCGCTGGTGGTGCCCTGTCACCGGGTGGTAGGCCGGAGCGGGGCGGGTGGTTTCGGTGGTGCGCGCGCCGGTGCGCCGCTGGCGGTCAAGCGCTGGTTGCTGCGCCACGAAGGCTGGGAGGAGGACTGATGGCCGAGGACGGGATCCTGATCGAGCGCTTCGTCGAGTCGCTGTGGCTCGAGCGCGGCGCGAGCCGCAACACCCAGAGCGCCTATCGCTCCGATCTGCGCGCCTTCGCCGCCTGGCTCACCGCCGAACGCAAGCGCGGGCTGGCCGCCGCCGGGCGTCAGGACCTGCTCGATTATCTGGCGCTGCTCGCCGAGCAGGGCCGCAAGCCGCGCTCGAGCGCCCGCCTGGTCTCCTCGCTGCGTCAGTTCTATCGCTATCTGCTGCGCCGCGGGGTGATCGCTGACGACCCCAGCGCGCGCATCGAGACCCCGCGCCTGGGCCGCCCGCTGCCCAAGAGTCTGAGCGAGGCCGAGGTCGAGTATCTGCTGCGTGCGCCCGATACCACCGACCCGCGCGGTCATCGCGACCGCACCATGCTCGAGGTGCTCTATGCCAGCGGGCTGCGGGTGACCGAGCTGGTCACCCTGATGCCCGCCCAGATCAGCCTCACCCAGGGGGTGGTGCGGGTACAGGGCAAGGGCGGGCGCGAGCGTCTGGTGCCGCTCGGCGACGAGGCCACGCACTGGGTGCGCGAGTACGTCAAGGGGCCGCGCCTGGAGCTGCTCGGCGGGCGCTGCAGCGACTATCTGTTCCCCACCAGTCGCAGCGAGCACATGAGCCGTCAGGCCTTCTGGATGCTGATCAAGCGCTATGCCATCGAGGCCGGGGTGCTCAAGCCGCTCTCGCCCCACACCCTGCGTCACGCCTTCGCCACCCATCTGCTCAACCACGGCGCCGATCTGCGCGTGGTGCAGATGCTGCTCGGACACAGCGACCTTTCAACCACCCAGATCTATACCCACGTTGCCCGTGAACGGCTCAAGCGGATGCATGCCGTGCATCATCCGCGCGGTTGAGCCGGTCGGGCCCGACCCCTGTTCGAGGTTCTTCATGCCATCGTTTGACATCGTTTCCGAGTTCGATCTACAAGAGGTGCGCAACGCGGTCGATCAGGCCAATCGCGAGATCGGTACCCGCTTCGACTTCAAGGGCGTCACCGCCAGCTTCGAGCTCGCCGAGGACAAGATCCAGCTCGCCGCCGAGCAGGAGTTCCAGCTCCAGCAGATGCTCGACATCCTGCGCCAGAAGTTGGTCAAGCGTAAGATCGATCTCGCCGCGCTGGAGCCGGGCGAGCCGGTGCAGACGCTCAATGCCGCGCGCCAGGAGGTCGTCCTCAAGCAGGGCGTCGACAGCGACACCGCCAAGCGCATGGTCAAGGCGATCAAGGCGAGCAAGCTCAAGGTGCAGGCCCAGATCCAGGGCGAGCAGGTGCGGGTCACCGGCAAGAAGCGCGACGACCTGCAGGCGGTGATCACGCTGCTGCGCGAGTCCGACTGGGGGCTGCCGCTGCAATTCGAAAACTTCAGAGACTAGGAAGCCCCATGCTGAGAATCAGATCCCTCGCCCTGGCCGCGAGCCTTGGCTGTCTCGCCGGCGCCGTACAGGCCGGTCCCGAGCAGAACATCCGCGCCGCGCTCGAGGCGGTCGCCCCGGATATCGCCATCAGCGACATCCGGCCGGCCCCGGTCGATGGCCTCTACGAGGTGCTGATCGGCAGTGAGCTGATGTACATGACCCCGGATGGTCGTTACTTCATCGATGGCCGTATCGTCGATCTCAAGACCCGGACCGATCTCACCGAGCCGCGTCTGGCCGAGGCCCGCAAGGGGTTGGTCGAGGCCGTGGGCGAGGAGGCGATGGTGGTCTTCGGGCCTGCCGATGCCAAGCACACGGTCACGGTGTTCACCGATATCGAATGTGGTTACTGCCGCAAGCTGCACAGTCAGATCGATGACTATGTCGCCAACGACATCCGCGTGCGCTATCTGTTCTTCCCCCGTGCCGGCGAGGGTAGCGAGGCCTATCGCGAGGCCGTGGCGGTGTGGTGTGCTGGCGACGCCGCAGCGCGTCGTGAGGCGATGACTGCGGCCAAGCAGGGTCAGCCGATCGAGATGCGCAACTGCGACAATCCGGTGGCCGAACACATGGCGCTTGGGCGTGAGCTGGGACTGCGCGGGACCCCCGCGATCGTCACCGACGATGGCACCCTGATCCCAGGCTATGTCGATCCCAAGCGCCTGGCCCTCGAACTCGACGAGGCGGCCGGCTCCTGAACGGCGCAGCAACGGCGAGCGGGCCGGTCATGTGGTCGCATCAACTCGATTACGCCTGGCGTACCGACCGTGGCCGGGTGCGTGCGCACAATGAGGATGCCGTCGGTGTCCATCCCGCGCTCGGGTTGATCATGGTCGCCGACGGGGTCGGTGGCGCGAGCGCCGGCGAGGTGGCTAGCCGCACTGCGGTCGAGACCATCGCCGAGCGTTTCCGTCGCCACCCCTCGCCACGCCACGACGCCGAGCGTGCGCGCGTGCTCCTCGAGGCCGCCGTCGAAGAGGCCAACGTGGCCATCTGGCGTCACGCCAACGCCACGCCCGGCTGTGCCGGGATGGGCACTACGGTGGTAGTCGGGCTGCTCGGTCCGGGCTGGATGGTGCTGGCGCATGTCGGCGACTCGCGTGTCTATCGACTGCGCGATGGCGCGCTCGAACAGCTCTCGCGTGACCATTCGCTGCTCCAGGAGGTGCTCGATCAGGGGCTCTATCCGTCGCGCGAGGAGGCAATGGCCTGTGGTATCGGTGAGAACATCCTCACCCGCGCCTTGGGGTCGTTGCCGAGTCCCGGCGTGAGTTCGCGGGTGCACCGGCTTGCCCCGGGCGATCTCTATTTGTTCTGTAGCGATGGGTTGAGCGGCATGCTCGACGACATCGAGCTGCGCGCGCTGTTGCTCGAGGCCTCGCCCTCGTGCCTGGGGCAGACCGCAGATGCCTTGGTCGAGGCGGCCAATGCCGCCGGCGGCAAGGATAACGTCAGCCTTGCGCTGTTGCATATCGGGCCGCGGTTGGTGCCGGAGCCCGAGGTCTGCGCCTTGGAGTGAGGACCGCGTTCGGCGAGGGGCGACTCAGTCGGCCTGTCGCAGTGCGCGCAGCCGGTAGAGCGCGTCGAGCGCCTCGCGCGGGCTGAGTGCGTCGGGGTCGAGTGCCTCGAGCGCCTCGTGCAGCGGGTCCGGCGTCGCCGGCTCCGGCTCGGGCGTCGGCTCGGCCGGCTCGGCGGCGAACAGCGACAGCTGCACCGCCTCGCGCTCGGCGTGGGCGCGGGCGTTGCGCTCCAGCTCCTGTAGTCGCGCGCGGGCGCGCGCGATCACCGGCTGCGGTACCCCGGCGAGCGCGGCCACCGCCAGCCCGTAGCTCTGGTTTGCCGGCCCCTCGCGCAGCGCGTGCATGAACACCACGGTGTCGCCGTGCTCGACCGCGTCGAGATGGACGTTGGCGATCCCCGGATGCTCCTCGGGCAGCGTGGTCAGCTCGAAGTAGTGGGTGGCGAACAGGGTGTAGGCACCGATCCCGGTGGCCAGCTCGACCCCGCACGACCAGGCCAGCGACAGCCCGTCGAAGGTGCTGGTGCCGCGACCGATCTCGTCCATCAGCACCAGGCTCTCGGCGGTGGCGTTGTGGAGGATGTTGGCCGTCTCCTCCATCTCCACCATGAAGGTCGAGCGCCCGCCGGCGAGGTCGTCGGAGGCGCCGATGCGCGAGAACACCCGATCGACCGGGCCGAGCCGCGCGCTGCGCGCCGGCACGAAGCTGCCGGCATAGGCCAGCAGCACGATCAGCGCGCACTGGCGCATGTAGGTCGACTTGCCGCCCATGTTGGGGCCGGTGATCACCAGCATCCGCCGCTCGGCGTCGAGGCTGAGCGAGTTGGCGACGAAGGGCTGGTCGATGACCTGCTCGACCACCGGGTGACGGCCGTCGATGATCTCGATCCCGGGCGTGTCGTCGAGCGTCGGGCGCGCCCAGCCGAGGCGCTCGGCGCGCTCGGCGAGGTTGGTGAGCACATCCAGGGTGGCGATCCCGGTGGCGCTCGTCTGCAGCGGCGCGAGGCGTTCGGCCAGGGTCGTGAGCAGCGCCTCGTAGAGCGCCTTCTCGCGGGCCAGGGCGCGCTCGCGGCTGCTCAGGATCTCGTCCTCGAAACCCTTCAGCTCCGGGGTGATGTAGCGCTCGGCGGCCTTCAACGTCTGGCGGCGCACGTACTCGACCGGCACCGCGTCGCCGTGGCTGCGCCCGACCTCGATGTAATAGCCGTGCACCCGGTTGTAGCCGACCTTGAGGGTGGCGATGCCGGTGCGTGCGCGCTCGCGCTGTTCCAGTTCGACGAGAAAGCGGTCGGCGTTCTCCGACAGGCCGCGCAGCCGGTCGAGTTCGGCGTCATAGCCTGCGGCGATCACCCCGCCGTCGCGGATCAGCAGCGGTGGCTGGGGGATGACGGCGCGGGCGAGCAGGTCCTGGGTCTCGGGGTGGGTGGCGATCCTGTCGGCCAGCTCGGCGAGCAGCGGGTCGTCGATCGTCCCGAGGTGTTCGCCGAGTGCCGGCAGCAGCGTCAGCGAGTCGCGCAGCACCGCGAGGTCGCGCGGGCGCGCCGAGCCGAGCGCGACCCGGGCGAGGATGCGTTCGAGATCGCCGATGCCGGCGAGTAGCTCGGCGAGGTCGGCGCGCCCCGGGGCCGCGAGCAGCGCCGCGACCGCGCCGTGACGGCGGGCGACGGCGTGACGGTCGCGCAGCGGGCGGTTGATCCAGCGGCGCAGCAGCCGGCTGCCCATCGCCGTGGCGGTGTGATCGATCACCCCGGCGAGGGTGTGCTGGTGCTCGCCGCTGAGGCTCTCGGTCAGCTCCAGGTTGCGCCGGGTGGCGGCGTCGATGATCAGCGCCTCGTCGCGCTGCTCGGTGCTCAGTCCGCGGATGTGGGGCAGGGCGGCGAACTGGGTGTCGCGCACGTACTGCAACAGACAGCCGGCGGCGCCGATCGCCAGCGTCATGCCGGCGCAGCCGAAGCCGCCGAGGTCGCGGGTGCCGAACTGCTCGCAGAGCATGCGTGCGCCGTTGTCGGCCTCGAAGTGCCAGGCCGGGCGACGGGTGAGGCCGCGCTCGAGGCGCAGCGCCTCGGGCAGCGAGGAGGACTCGTCGACCAGCACCTCGGCGGGGCGCAGACGTTCGAGCTCGCTGGCGAGCGCCTCGCGTCCGCTGACCTCGAGCACCGAGAAGCGTCCGCTGGAGAGTTCGAGCTGGGCCAGCCCGTAGCCCGCGCGCGCCGATTCGGCGATCGCCACCAGCAGGTTCTCGCGACGGTCCTCGAGCAGCGCCTCATCGGTGAGGGTACCGGGGGTGACCACCCGGGTGACCTTGCGTTCCACCGGCCCCTTGCTCTTGGCCGGGTCGCCGATCTGCTCGCAGATCGCCACCGACACGCCCTGGCGCACCAGTCGCGCGAGATAGCCCTCGGCGGCGTGATAGGGCACCCCGGCCATGGGGATCGGACGCCCGGCCGACTGGCCGCGCTTGGTCAGGGTGATGTCCAGCAACCGGGCAGCACGCTCGGCGTCCTCGAAGAAGAGTTCGTAGAAGTCCCCCATGCGATAGAACAGCAACAGGTCCGGGTACTCCGCCTTGAGTCCGAGGTATTGCCGCATCGCCGGGGTGTGCTGAGAAAGATCCTGGGACATCCGCTCTCGTCTGCCGTGGCCGGGTGGAAAAGGCCAGCTAGTCTAGAGGCTTTGGCGCGGGTGTGCAGCGGGGGAATTTGAACCGCAAAGAGGCCAAGGACACGAAGGGGGTTGTTTTCGGGGCGACTTCTCAGCGCCAGGTCATCAGTCCGCAGTAGGAACATGTGGCTCGACCGCTCCCCCAAGAGGTTTTTATCCGTCGGGTTGTGGTCGGGTGTGAGCTACTGGCGTCAGACGGGAGACGCTGCCCCTGCTGGTGAGTGCTGAGGTTCGCGGGGATGCGGACGAGTTTCAAGCCCCTTTGACGACTCGGTAGGTAAAAGCTTTGTGTCCTTCGCGCCTTTGCGGCTCAACAGATCGGGTGTCCTCGCTGAGTGGACGATTGGGTGTCCGTGCGGTAGCGCTTCCCGGTAGAATGCCGGCCATGAAAAAGAATGACCTGAAACTCCCCAAGACCTACAAGACGCTGTTGATGCTGACCCTGGTGTTCGGGCCGTTCTTCTGGCTGACCTTCACCGAGGACGGCAAGCGTCGCACCGACCTGGCGCTGATGTACGTGCTCGGCAAGAGCGAGTTCAACGCCGCGCTCGAGTCCTTCGACAGCGACCTGACCGAGGTGCGGTTGCGCGAGACCTTCGCGGATCTCGAACTGCAGTGCGCCGATGGCCCCAACCCCTATGGCGACCGGCTGTGTGGCGCCCCGATCGGCAGCTTCAACCAGATGCCGGCCTCGGCGGTGACCTTCTTCTTCCGCGAGGGCCAGCTGCGCGCGACCAAGCTGGTCTATCGCCGTGCCTATCATCAACGGATCGGTGACTGGGTCGCTGGTCGGGTCGCGGCGCGTGACGATGCGCTGCACCGCGAGGGCGAGGTCCGTGATAGCGGCGGGGTGCGCCAGCTGGCGGTGGCCGACGGCGCGATCTTCCTGCGCGACGGCGAACTCGGCAAGGACGAGGAGCCGGCGCTGCTGTGGCTGTCGCAGGCGGCGCTCGCCGGGCGTTGATTCGCCCGCGACGTCAGGCAGGGTTCTCGGGTATACTGCTTGCTTGGGAGTCGGCCAGACAGTCGCTTCCGTCCTGGTGACGGGAGAGGAAAGTCCGGGCTCCATAGGGCAGGGTGCCAGGTAACGCCTGGGGGGCGAAAGTCCACGGAAAGTGCCGCAGAAAAGATACCGCCGATCTCGTCCTCGGACGAGAGGTAAGGGTGAAATGGTGCGGTAAGAGCGCACCGCGCTGGTGGCAACATCAGTGGCAGGGTAAACCCCACCCGGAGCAAGACCAAATAGGGGAACTCGCGGCTTTGACCGCAGCGCGCGGCCCGCGCGTGTTCCCGGGTAGGTCGCTAGAGGCGCGCGGCGACGCGCGTCCCAGATGAATGACTGTCCTCGACAGAACCCGGCTTATCGGCCGGCTCCCTTCCCTCCACAAGCCCGTGTCTCTGTCCCCATTCAGTGACGGCCGTCACGGCCACCGAAGATAAAGCATTTTCTCAGCTTTACTCTCCAGCCTTTTGATATCCAAACCATTCAGCCGTTCTTCTGCGCCAGTCGAGCTTGGCGGCGTAAGTTGCTGACTGTCCAAGAATAAACTCGACCGTTTTCTTGACGGACCCCAGGCCCCTCTCTAACATGGGAACCTAGTGGGGGGGAGTGGGGAATCAGGGAGCAGAATCCAGGCGGTTCGCCGTGGGGGCGCTCGGTGTTTCGGGGGGTCAGTCTCGTCAATCTCGATGCCAAGGGGCGTCTCGCGGTGCCGGCCCGGTACCGCGAACGGCTGCGTGCCGTCTGTGATTCCCACCTGATCGTGACGGTCGATCGCGACCGCTGTCTGCTGCTCTATCCGGAACCCGAATGGGAGACGATCGAGCACAAACTCGCCGCACTCCCCGCCTTCGACAGCACGGCGCGCGCTATCCAGCGCCTCTATATCGGGAATGCACAAGACGTGGAAATGGATGCTCAGGGTCGAATCCTGTTGCCCCAGCATTTGCGTGACTTCGCCACGCTCGACAAACGGGTCGCCTTCGTCGGTCAAGGGGCCAAGTTCGAGCTGTGGGACGAGCACGCCTGGAACGCGCGCACCGCTGCGGCGCTGAACGACACCGCGATCGACGAGTTGGCGGCCACGGCCGGACTCGGGTCTTTTACCCTGTGAGCCGCGTCATGCCTCAACCATGCCACGATCCCGTGGACACCCAGATCATTCATCGTTCGGTCCTGCTCGAAGAGGCGGTGAACGCATTGGTGACCGACCCGAATGGACGCTATGTCGATGCCACCTTTGGGCGCGGTGGTCACAGCCGTGCGGTCCTTGCGCGTCTCGGCGCGGCGGGGCGACTGATCGGGCTCGACCGTGATCCCGAGGCGGTCGCTGCCGCGCGCGCGCTTACCGATTCGCGTTTTCGTATCCTCCACCGCCCCTTCAGCGCCATTGCCACCGCACTCGCCGAGGCCGGCGAGCACGCGCCGCTCTCCGGCCTTCTGCTCGATCTCGGCGTCTCCTCGCCGCAGCTCGATACCGCCGCGCGTGGCTTCAGCTTCAGCGCCGACGGGCCGCTCGACATGCGCATGGATCCGACCCGAGGTGAGTCGGCCGCCGCCTGGCTGATGCGCGCCGAGCAACAGGAAATCGCGCGGGTGTTGCGCGAGTTTGGCGAGGAGCGCTTCGCCAAGCGCATCGCGCGCGCCATCTGTGAGCGTCGCGCCGAGGCGCCGTTGCGTACCACCGCCGAGCTTGCTGCGCTGGTCGAGCGTGCCCAGCCGGGGCGGCGCGAGCCGGGCAAGCACCCGGCCACCCGCACCTTCCAGGCGCTGCGTATCCAGGTCAACGACGAACTCGGCGAGATCGAGCGTTGTCTTGATCAGGTCTGCGACCTGCTCGCCCCCGGTGGGCGGCTGGTGGTGATCAGCTTCCACTCGTTGGAGGACCGCATCGTCAAGCATTTCATGCGCCGCGAGTCGCGTGGCGCGGTGTTGCCCAAGGGGGTGCCGGTGACCGGTGGTCCGGCGCCGGGGCGGCTGCGGCTGCTCGGCAAGGCGCAGCGCCCCTCGACGGCCGAGTCCGAGTCCAACCCGCGGGCGCGCAGCGCGATCATGCGGGTGGCCGAACGGAGCCACGCCGATGACGCGCACTGAGTTCTGGATCGTTGCCGCACTGGGGGTGGTGGTGATGGTCTCGGCCATCGCCGTGGTCCACACCAAGTACCTCACCCGGGTGCACTTCGCCCAGCTCCAGGACCTGCGTGCCCAGCGCGATGCCATCGACGTCGAGTGGAGCCGGTTGCGCCTCGAGGAGGCGACGCTCTCCACCCATCGGCGTATCCAGCAGATCGCGCGCGAGCAGCTCGGCATGTATACCCCGCGTCTCGAGGATGTGTTGTTGCTCGAGGAGACCGGCCATGGCCAACCCTAGCCGTCGCCCCCGCCGCCCGCTCGAGTCGCCGCAGCGTCGCCGGCCCAACCTGGTGTTGCGCCGACGATTACTGATGGTGGGGTTGGCGGTGGCCTTCGTGCTGCTCGGTGCCGGGGTCTTCTACCGCCAGGTGGTCGAGACCGATTTTCTCCAGACCGAGGGCGAGCGGCGCTATCTGCGGGTGGCCGAGATCCCCGCGCGACGCGGTATGATCAGCGACCGCAATGGCGAGCCGCTGGCCGTCAGTACCCCGGTCGAGACGGTGTGGGCCGATCCGCGCAAGCTCGTCGAGCGGCTCGACGTGTTGCCCGAGCTGGCGCGGGACCTGGATCTCGACCCGCAGGCACTGCGCGAGCGGGTGCTCGCCAAATCCGAGCGTGGCTTCATCTATCTCAAGCGTCGCATCGACTTCGACGAGGCGCGCGCGGTGCGCGAGCTGATCGCCCGCGAGCACCTGGCGGGGGTCGATTTCGAGTCCGAGTACCGTCGCTTCTACCCTGGGGCCGAGGTGTTCGGGCACGTCATCGGTTTCACCGATATCGAGGACCGTGGCCAGGAAGGGATCGAGTTCGCCCATGACGCCCAGCTCCAGTCCGAGCCAGGGCTGCGGCGGGTGATCCGCGACGGGCGCAAGCGTATCGTCCAAGAGGTCGAGCAGCTGCGCCCGCCGCGTCAGGGTACCGATCTGGTGCTGAGTCTCGACCGCCGCTTGCAGTTCCTCGCCTATCGCGAGCTGCTGGCGGCGGTGCGTGAGCACGAGGCCGTCGGCGGGACCTTGGTCGCGCTCGACGTCGATACCGGCGAGGTGCTGGCGATGGTCAACCAGCCCGGCTACAACCCCAATGCGTTGCGCGATGGCGGTAGCGAGCGCCGTCGTAACCGTTGTGTTACCGATGTGATCGAGCCCGGCTCCACGGTCAAACCGTTGGTGGTGGCCGCGGCGCTCGAGCGCGGCCTAGTCACCCCCACCACCGAGATCGATACCGAGCCGGGTTACTTCCGGGTCGGGCGCAACCTGGTGCGTGATGTCCACGACTACGGCCTGCTCGATGTCACCGGGGTGCTGGCCAAGTCGAGCAACGTCGGCGTGGTCAAGATCGCGCAGATGATGGAGTACGCCGATCTCTGGTCGCTCTACGACGACCTCGGATTCGGTCACGTCACCGGCATCGGCTTTCCCGGCGAGAGCCCTGGCAACCTGCGTCACTACTCCGACTGGCGGGTGTTCGAACACGCCACGCTCGCCTTCGGCTACGGCCTGTCGGTGACCACGCTGCAGTTGGCCCAGGCCTATGCCACGCTCGCCGCCGATGGCATCAAACGCCCGCTCACCCTGCTCAAACGCGAACCGGGGGCGGTGGTCCCCGGTACCCGGGTACTCAGTGCCGAGACCGCGCGGGCGGTGCGCACCATGATGGAACAGGTGGTGTCCGAGAAGGGCACCGCCCGGCGCGCGGCGATCGCCGGCTATCGCGTGGCGGGCAAGACCGGAACGGCGAAGAAGGCCGGTCCCAACGGGTATGCGGGCCGGCGTTATCAGGCGGTGTTCGCCGGCTTCGCCCCGGCCGAGCGCCCGAGGTTGGTGATGGTGGTGATGATCGACGAGCCGCATGGCAGGTCCTACTACGCCGGGGTGGTTGCCGCCCCGGTGTTCCAGAAGGTGATGGAGGGGGCGCTGCGGCTGTTCAATGTGCCGCCGGATAATCCGCCCCCATCGATGTTGCTGAGCGGTCGCGGAGGATCGGCGCTGTGATGGCACTGTCCTCGACCCCTTGCGCCTGGCGTCTGGGTGACTTGATCGACGGGTTCGCCGAGGCCGGCGAGGCCGCCGACCGTCCGGTGTGCTCGATCGCACTCGATAGTCGGGTGCTGTCGCAGGGTGCGCTCTTTCTCGCCTGTCAGGGCAGCAGTCTGCACGGGCTGGCCTTCGCCCAGGAGGCCAAGCATCGCGGTGCGACGGCGATCCTCGCCGAGGTCTCGCTCGATTGGCCGGTCGATGCCATCCTCGACCTCAGCGCCTGTCTCGGCCTGCCGGTGATCCCGGTCGAGGGGCTCTCGGCCCAGGCCAGTGCGCTCGCCGCGCGTTTCTACGGCGCGCCCAGCGAGCGCCTGGAGCTGTTCGGGGTCACCGGCACCAATGGTAAGACCAGCGTCAGCCATTTCCTCGCTCAGGCGCTGGCCCCGGAACTCGACTGTGCGGTGATCGGCACCCTCGGCAACGGCTTCCCCGGGGCGCTGCGTTCGCCGACCCATACCACGCCGGATGCGGTCTCGCTGCAGGCGCAGCTCGAATCGTTGCGCGCTCAGGGCGCGCGCGCGGTGGCGATGGAGGTCTCCTCGCACGCGCTCGATCAGGGCCGCACCAGCGCCGCGCGTTTCACCCATGCCATCTTCACCAATCTCAGCCGCGACCACCTCGACTATCACGGCGACATGACCGCCTATGGCGAGGCCAAGCGCCGCCTCTTCTTGTGCCCGGGGCTGCAGTGGGCGGTGCTCAATCTCGACGACCCGTTCAGCGCGCGTCTGCTCGAGACCCTGCCCGCCGAGGTCCAGGTCGCCGGTTACGGCATTGACCCCGAGGGTCCGACCCCGTCGCGCTGTGCGCTGCGGCTGCGTGCCCTGGCCATCGAGCCGCGTCCGCACAGCCTCTATCTGCACGTCGAGTCGCGCACCACCCGGCGCACCGAGCGCGCCGAGCTTGAGGTCGGACTGATCGGTCGCTTCAACGCCGCCAACCTCCTCGCGGTACTGGCGGTGATGTGCTCGCGCGGGCTGCCGCTGGAGCGTGCGGTCCGTGAGCTGGCGCGCATCCGCGGGGTGCCGGGGCGGATGGAGTGTTTCGGCGGCGGTGATGCGCCGCTGGTGGTGGTCGACTACGCCCACACCCCGGATGCGCTGGAGAAGGCGCTGGTCAATGTCCGCGAGCACACCCGTGGGCGACTGATCACGGTGTTCGGCTGCGGCGGTGATCGCGATCGCGGTAAACGCCCGTTGATGGGGGCGATCGCCGAGAGTCTCAGCGATGGCCTGATCCTCACCGACGACAACCCGCGCACCGAGTCGCCCGAGGCCATCGTCGCTAACATCCTCGACGGGATCGGCGAGCGCGAGCGGGTGCGCGTCGAGCACCAGCGTGGTCTGGCGATCCGGTTAGCGATCGCGCTCGCCGGTCGCGGCGACGCGGTGCTGGTCGCGGGCAAGGGGCATGAGACCTATCAGGACATGGGTGACTTGAAGAGACGATTCAGCGATCGCGCACAGGCCGTCGAGGCGTTGCGCGAGTGGCGGGAGGGACATCACTGATGTGGACGCTAGGCGAGGCCGTGGCCGCGGCCGGGGGCCGACTCCAGGGGGCCGATTGCCGTTTCGACGGGGTTGGGACCGATAGTCGGGTCGACTGCAGCGGCCAGTTGTTCGTGGCCCTGCGTGGGCCGCGTTTCGACGCTCACGAGCACGTTGAAGCGGCGCGCCGTGCCGGCGCAGTGGCGGCGCTGGTCGATCACCCGGTGGCGGTCGACCTGCCACAGTGGGTGGTCGATGACACTCGGCTCGGGCTAGGTCGGTTGGCGCACGCCTGGCGGGCGCGGCTGCGCGCCCGGGTGGTGGCGATCACCGGAAGCAACGGTAAGACCACCGTCAAGGAGATGGTTGCGGCGATCCTCGGCCAGGCCGGGCGGGTGCACGCCACCCGCGGCAATCTCAACAACGACATCGGCATGCCGCTGACCCTCCTCGGGGCGCGCGACGAGGACTTCCTGGTGCTCGAGATGGGCGCCAACCACCCCGGCGAGATCGGTTACATGACCGATATCGCCCGCCCCGACGTGGCACTGATCACCAATGCCGGGCGCGCCCACCTCGAGGGTTTCGGATCGGTCGAGGGGGTCGCCCGCGCCAAGGGTGAGATCGCCCGCGGGCTGCTCCCGCACGGCATTCTGGTGGTGCCCGAGGACTCGCCCTACACCGGGCTGTGGCGCGAGCTGGCGTTCGCCCAGCGCGTCTCGACCTTCGCCATCGACGACGCACCGCGCACCCCGGCAGCGGTGCGCCCGGCGCTCAGCGCCGAGCGTACCGGGATCCGCGTCGAGTGGGATGATCACGGGTTTCGGACCCGCTTCGTCGCGCGTTACGGTGGTGCCGAGCACGACCTCGCGCTGCCACTGGCGGGCGAGCACAACGTGCGCAATGCCCTAGCGGCGAGCACCGTGGCGCTCGCCCTCGGCGTCGAGGGTGAGGCGATCCGCGACGGGCTGGCCGCGCTGCGCCCGGTCCCTGGCCGGCTCTGCCCACGGCGGTGTGGGGCGGGGCGGCTGCACCTGATCGACGACACCTATAACGCCAACCCCGACTCGATCGCCGCGGCGATCGCGGTGCTGACGGCCTTTGCCGGACGGCGCTGGCTGGTGCTCGGGGATCTCGGCGAACTCGGCCCCGAGGCCGAGTCGCTGCACCGCCAGATCGGAGAGCAGGCGCGTGCCGCAGGCATCGAGCGCCTCGCTGCGGTGGGGCCGCTGAGCGCCGCGACGGTCGCCGCCTTCGGTGCCGGGGGGGCGCACTTTGTCGATCAGGAGAGCCTGGTTGCCGCGCTGCGCGATGAACTCGGCGCCGCTGATCGGGTTCTGGTCAAGGGTTCGCGCACCGCGCGGATGGAATGCATCGTAGAGGCGCTCTGCGCCGTTGGAGGAGACGAGTTTGCTGCTGTATCTGACTGATTGGCTCGCCGGGCTCGATAGCGGGTTCAGCGTCTTCCGCTATCTCACCCTGCGCGCCATCCTCGGGGTGCTGACCGCGCTGGCGATCGCCTTGCTGGTGGGGCGGCCGATGATCCGTCGGCTGCGCGCCTACAAGATCGGCCAGACGGTGCGCGACGACGGCCCGCAGAGCCATCTGTCGAAGTCCGGCACCCCGACCATGGGCGGCGCGCTGATCCTGGTGGCGGTCGCTGTCAGCACCCTGCTGTGGGCCGACCTCAGCAATCACTATGTGTGGATCGTGCTGCTCACCACCCTGGCCTTTGGCCTCATCGGCCTGGTCGACGACTACAAGAAGCTGGTGCTGCGCGACCCGCGTGGGTTGCCGGCGCGCTGGAAGTATCTGTGGCAGACGGTGTTCGGTTTCGTCGCCGCCGTCGCGCTCTATGCCAGTGCCACCACCCCGGCCGAGACCGCGCTGTTGATCCCCTATCTCAAAAACGTCTCGATCCAGCTCGGCCCCTGGTTCATCCTGCTGACCTATTTCGTCATCGTCGGCTCGAGCAACGCGGTCAACCTCACTGATGGGCTCGACGGACTGGCGATCATGCCCACGGTGCTGGTGACCGGGGCGCTGGGTATCTTCGTCTATGCCAGTGGGCATGCCGAGATCGCTGACTATCTCCTGATCCCTTATGTCGCCGACGTCGGCGAGCTGGTGATCTTCTGTGCCGCGCTGGTCGGTGCCGGACTCGGCTTTCTCTGGTTCAACGCCTATCCGGCGCAGGTGTTCATGGGGGATGTCGGCGCGCTCGCGCTCGGCGCGGCGATCGGCACCGTGGCGGTGGCCGCGCGTCAGGAGCTGGTGCTGTTCGTGATGGGTGGGGTGTTCGTGGTCGAGACCATCTCGGTGATGCTCCAGGTGATGTCGTTCAAGCTCACCGGCAAGCGCATCTTCCGCATGGCGCCGCTGCACCATCACTTCGAGCTGCAGGGCTGGCCGGAGCCGCGGGTGATCGTGCGTTTTTGGATCGTCACCGTGGTGCTGGTGCTGATCGGACTGGCGAGCCTGAAGATCCGCTGATATGACACGCGCACAGACCCACTCCCCAGCCCCCAAGACCCTGGTCGTCGGCCTCGGCAAGACCGGGCTGTCCTGCGCGCGCTACCTGCATGCCCAGGGTGTGCCGACAGCGGTGACCGACTCGCGCGCCCAGCCCCCGGGGCTCGATGCGTTGCGCGAGTCGTTGCCCGAGCTGGCGGTGTTCGTCGGCGGTTTCGAGCGCGAGGTGTTCGAGGCTGCCGAGCAGCTGGTGGTCAGCCCCGGGGTGGCGCTCGCCGAGCCGCTGATCGCCGCGGCGATGGCCCGTGGGGTCGAGGTGGTCGGTGACATCGAGCTGTTCGCCCGCGCCGCGCGCGCGCCGATCTGCGCCATCACTGGCTCCAACGGCAAGAGCACGGTGACCTCGCTGCTCGGGCTGATGGCGCGGCTGGCCGGTCGGCGCGCGGCGGTCGGTGGCAACCTCGGCGAGCCGGCGCTGGAGTTGCTCGACGCGCGCGCCGAACTCTATGTGCTCGAACTCTCGAGCTTCCAGCTCGAGACCACCCACAGTCTCGCCGCCGAGGTCGCGGTGGTGCTCAACCTCTCCCCCGATCACATGGATCGCTATCCGGATCTCGCCGCCTACGCCGCGGCCAAGGCGCGCATCTATCGCGGTGCGCGGGTGGCGGTGGTCAACCGCGACGATCCCGAGGTGATGGCGATGGTCGCCGCCGCACCCGAGCGCCCCTTGATCGGCTTCACCCTCGGTGAGCCGGGGATGGACGACTACGGGGTGCGCCGTCATCAGGGGGTCGAGTGGATCTGTCGCGGTGAGACCCCGCTGCTCGAGTGCGCGCGCCTTACCTTGGCTGGACGCCACAACCTCGCCAACGCGCTCGCCGCGCTGGCGCTGGCCGAGGCCTGTGGGCTGCCGCGCGCGGCCTGCTGCAAGGCGCTGACCAACTTCCCCGGGCTGGCGCACCGCTGCGAGTTGGTGCGCGAGCGTGACGGGGTGTGCTGGTACGACGATTCCAAGGGCACCAACCCGGGCGCCACCGTGGCCGCGCTCGACGGGCTGGTTGGCGAGGGCGATGCCGCTCGGGTGGTGCTGATCGCCGGTGGCGACGGTAAGGGCGCGGACTTCGCCTTGCTGCGCCCGGCGGTGGCGCGTGTTGCTCGCGCGGTGGTGTTGATCGGGCGTGATGCGCCCCTGCTCGCGGCGGCGCTCGCCGACGTGGTGCCGGTGTGCCACGCCGAGGACATGGCCGCGGCGGTGCGTCAGGCCGCCGCGCTGGCACAGCCTGGGGATCGGGTGCTGCTCTCGCCGGCGTGTGCGAGCTTCGATATGTTCGAGGGCTATGCCCATCGTGGCCGGGTCTTCGCCGAGGCGGTACGAGGGCTGCCGACATGAGTGTCGCGGCCCGTCCGGTGCGCAACCCACGCCGTCGGCGCGAGCGCCTGGCGCCGTTCGATCACGCGCTGCTGATCTGCGTGCTCGGGCTGCTCGGCTTCGGGCTGGTGATGGTCGCCTCGGCGTCGATGTCGATCGCCGAGAGCTGTTGTGGTACGCCCTTCTATTACGTGATCCGTCATACCATCGCGTTGCTGCTTGGCCTGGTCGGCGGGGTACTCGCCTATCGACTACCGCTGCTGTGGTGGGAGCGCTATGGGGCCTGGTTGTTCCTGTTCGGCATCTTCGCGCTGCTGGTGGTGCTAATCCCCGGGCTCGGGCACTCGGTCAACGGCGCGACACGCTGGATCCCGCTCGGCCCCTTCAACCTCCAGCCTTCAGAGTTCATGAAGCTGTTCGCGGTGGTCTACATCGCCGGCTATCTGGTGCGTCACGCCGACGCCGTGGCCAATCGACTCTCGGGGTTCATCCGACCGATGATCCTGGTCGGCGTGGCCGGGGCGCTGATCCTGATGCAGCCGGACTTCGGCACCACCGCGGTGATGCTCGCCACGGTGATGGGGATGCTCTTCCTCGGTGGGGTGAGTGTGCTGCCCTTCGTGGTGCTGATCGCGGTGGTCGGTGCCGGCCTGGTCGCCCTGGTGTTCGTCTCGCCCTATCGGATGCAGCGTGTCACCTCCTTCCTCGACCCCTTCGAGGATCCCTTCAACACCGGCTATCAACTCAGTCAGGCGCTGATCGCCTTCGGCCGTGGCGAGTGGCTCGGGGTCGGGCTCGGCAACGGTATCCAGAAACAGTTCTTCCTGCCCGAGGCGCACACCGACTTCCTCGCCTCGGTCATCGGCGAGGAGTTCGGTCTGCTCGGTACCCTGGTGTTGGTGGCCGCCTTCGTCTTCGTCACCTGGCGCGCCTTCGCCATCGGCGCCCGTGCTCAAGCCGTGGGCAAGGCCTTCGCCGCCCATGTCGCCCAGGGTATCGGGCTGTGGATCGGGATGCAGGCGTTCGTCAACATCGGGGTCAACGTGGGGCTGCTCCCGACCAAGGGGCTGACCCTGCCGTTTCTCAGTTATGGCAGCAACAGCCTGATCGTCGCCTGTGTGGCGGTGGGGCTGTTGCTGCGAATCGATGCCACGGTGCGTCTGGCGCAGTCGGAGGCAGGACCAAGACGGGGGTTGAAATGGGTCCGTGCATAGGCGTCATGGCCGGAGGCACCGGCGGTCATGTGTTTCCCGCGTTGGCGGTGGCCGAGCGGCTGCGCGCCGAGGGCGTGCGGGTGTTCTGGATCGGCACCCGGCGCGGCATGGAGTCGCGGCTGGTGCCCGCGCACGACTTCGAGATCGAATGGATCGGTATCGAAGGGGTGCGTGGCAAGGGGTGGCTCAGTCGTGTGCTCGCCCCCTGGCGGTTGGCGCGTGCCTCGTGGCAGGCCGCACGCATCCTGCGCCGGCGGCGTCCGGCGCTGGTGCTCGGTATGGGCGGTTTCGTCTCCGGGCCGGGTGGGGTGATGGCGCGCGTGCTCGGCATCCCGCTGGTGGTGCAGGAGCAGAATCGGGTGCCGGGGCTGACCAATCAGTGGCTGTCGCGGATCGCACGTCGGGTCTTCGAGGGCTTTCCAGGGAGCTTTCCGGTTGGCCGTGCCGAGGTTAGCGGCAATCCGGTACGCGCCGAGATCGCCGCCTTACCGGCCCCGGCCGCGCGTTGGCGTGACCGTGACGGAGCGGTGCGGCTGTTGGTGCTCGGCGGTTCGCTCGGGGCGCTCGCGCTCAATCGCACGCTCGCTCCGGCGCTCGCCCGACTCGCTCCCGAGGCGCGTCCGGTGGTGCGTCATCAGGCCGGTACGCGCACCCTGGACGAGGCGCGCGCGGCCTATCGCGAGGCCGAGGTCGAGGCCGAGGTGGTGCCCTTCATCGACGACATGGCTGCGGCCTATGCCTGGGCCGATCTGGTGGTCTGTCGTGCCGGTGCGTTGACCGTCTCGGAGCTGGCCGCCGCCGGGGTCGGTGCGGTGCTGGTGCCCTATCCCCATGCCGTCGACGACCACCAGCGGGCCAATGCCGGCTATCTGGTCGAGGCCGGAGCGGCGCGCTTGCTGGCGCAGCCCGAACTCACCGCCGGGCGTCTCGCCGAACTGCTCGCCGAGCTGCTCGGCGACCGTGCCGGGTTACTGACGATGGCCGAGGCGGCACGTGGTCGTGCCCGGCCCGATGCGGCGGCACGGATCGCTGCATGCTGTCTTGAGGAGGCGAGGCGATGAACGCACACCTGACACATACCGCGGCCAACATGGGGCGGGTGCGACGGCTGCACTTTGTCGGTATCGGCGGGGCCGGGATGAGCGGTATCGCTGAGCTGATGGCCAACCTCGGTTACGAGGTCAGCGGTTCGGACCTGCGCGAGAGCGAGGTCACCCGTCGGCTCGTCGGGCTCGGCGCCGAGGTCTGTATCGGGCACCGCGCCGAGCAGGTCGTCGATGCCGACGCAGTGGTGGTCTCGACGGCGATCGACGAGGACAACCCCGAGATCCGCGCCGCCCGTGCCGGGCGCATCCCGATCGTCCGGCGCGCCGAGATGCTCGCCGAGCTGATGCGCTTTTACTATGGCGTGGCGGTGGCCGGCACCCATGGCAAGACCACCACCACCAGCTTGGTGGCGAGCGTGCTCGCCGAGGGCGGGCTCGACCCGACCTTCGTCATCGGCGGGCGGCTCAACAGCGCCGGGGCCAACGCCAAGCTCGGCACCACCAAGTACCTGGTGGCCGAGGCCGACGAGAGCGATGCCTCATTCCTATATCTGCAGCCGATGGTGTCGATCGTCACCAATATCGATGCCGATCACATGCACACCTATGGCAACGACTTCTCGCGGTTGCGTAGCACCTTCGTCGAGTTCCTCCATCACCTGCCCTTCTATGGGCTGGCGGTACTCTGTATCGACGACCCGGTGGTGCACGGATTGGTCTCGACCATCCCCCGGCCGGTGCGGACCTATGGCACCCACCCCGAGGCCGATGTGCGTGCCAGCGCGCTGCGTCAGTGCGGCATGCGTACCAGCTTCCGCGTCGAGAGCGATGCCCTCGACGCACCGCTCGAACTGACCCTCAACCTGCCCGGCCGGCACAACGTGCTCAACGCCCTGGCGGCGATTACCGTGGCGCTCGAACTCGGCGTCGAGGAGCGGGCGATCGCACGTGCGTTGTCGCGTTTCGAGGGGGTGGGGCGGCGCTTCGTCGCTCACGAACTGCACGATGCCTGGGGGCGTGATCTACTGGTGGTCGACGACTACGGCCATCATCCGCGCGAGCTTGCCGCGACCCTGGCGGCGGCGCGCGAGGGGTGGCCGGGGCGACGGTTGGTGCTGGTGTTCCAGCCGCACCGTTATTCGCGGACCCAGGAGCAGTTCGACGACTTCGTGGCGGTGCTCTCGGGGGTCGATACCCTGGTGCTCTGCGAGGTCTACGCGGCCGGGGAGCAGCCGATCCCCGGTGCCGATGGGCGTGCCCTGAGCCGCGCCATCCGCACCCGTGGCGAGTGCGATCCGGTGTTCGTCGAGGGCCCCGATGCAGTGCCGGAACTGTTGCCCAACCTGCTCGAGGACGGCGATATCCTGCTGCTGGCCGGGGCCGGCGACATCGGCCGGTTGGCGGCGCGATTGCCCCAACTGCTGGAGCGGGGGCAATGATGGGGACAGCGACCACACCCTGGCGCGGCACCCTGCTCGAGCACGAGCCGCTGGCCCGTTATACCAGCTGGCGGGTCGGTGGTCCGGCGCGCCGGCTCTATCGTCCCGCCGACCTCGACGATCTCGCCGTCTTCCTCGCCGCGCTCGACCCCGACGAGCCGCTACTGTGGCTGGGGCTGGGGAGCAATGTGTTGATCGACGACGCCGGTTTCCCCGGCACCGTGATCCACACCCTGGGCTGTCTCGACGGGCTCGTGCGTCACGGCGCGCACGGCCTGCGGGTCGGTGCCGGGGTGGCCTGCGCCAAGCTCGCCCGTGTCGCCGCGCGCGCCGACCTGGTGGGTGTCGAGTTCCTCGCCGGCATCCCCGGCACCCTCGGCGGTGCCCTGGCGATGAACGCCGGCGCCTGGGGTGGCGAGACCTGGCCGTGGATCGAACGGGTACGCACCATCGACCGACGGGGGCGGATTCGCGAGCGTCCGGCGAGCGATTTCACCCCGGGCTATCGCGAGGTGCGGGGGCCGTTGGGTGAGTGGTTCGTCGGCGCCGATCTGGCCCTCGAACCGGGGGATGGCGCCGCGGCCATGGCGCGCATCCGCGCCCTGCTCGAGCGGCGCGCCGCCAGCCAACCGATCGGTCAGCCGAGCTGCGGCTCGGTGTTCCGCAACCCGCCCGGGGATCATGCCGCACGGTTGATCGAGGCCAACGGGCTCAAGGGCCGGCGTCTCGGCGGGGCCCAGGTCTCGGAGCGCCACGCCAATTTCATCATCAATACGGGCGATGCCACGGCCCGGGACATCGCCGAGTTGATCACGCTGGTGCAGACCACGGTCGAGCATGCCAGCGGGGTGCGGCTGATGCCCGAGGTGCGGCGGGTCGTCGGGGGGGAGTCATGACCAGGCATCGGGTTCAGGATGCGGCCGAGTTCGGTCGGGTCGCGGTGCTGCTCGGCGGCGCGGCGGCCGAGCGCGAGATCTCGCTCAAGAGTGGGCGAGCGGTCCTCGAGGCGCTACGCCGTCAGGGCGTCGACGCCGAACCGATCGATCCCGAGGCGGATGTCCTCGAGCGGCTGCGCGCCGGCGGCTTCGCCCGCGCCTTCGTGGTGCTCCATGGTCGTGGTGGCGAGGACGGTCAGATCCAGGGGGCGCTCGAGCGTATCGGCATGCCCTATACCGGCTCCGGGGTGCTCGGCTCGGCGCTGGGCATGGACAAGCATCGCTGCAAGCGGCTGTGGGCGGGGGGCGGTCTGCCCACCGCCGAGGCGGTGCTGCTGCGCGACGAGGACGATCTGCCGGCCGCCGCCGCGCTCGGCTTCCCGTTGATGATCAAACCGGTGCACGAGGGCTCGAGCATCGGTATGGCCAAGGTCGTCGACGCCGCCGGGCTGGCCGCCGCCTGGCGCGAGGCGAGCGCCTTCGACACCCTGGTGCTGGCCGAACGCTGGATCGACGGGCCGGAGTACACCTGCGCCATCCTCGGCGAGGAGGCGTTGCCGTTGATCCGGTTGGAGACGCCCAACGTCTTCTACGACTACGAGGCCAAGTACAGTGCCGATACCACCCGTTACTTCTGCCCCTGCGGGCTGGAGCCGGCGCGTGAGCATGCGCTGCAGTCGCTCGCGCTCGACGCCTTCGAGCAGGCCGGGGCGAGCGGCTGGGGGCGGGTCGATCTGATGCTCGATGCTGCGGGCAATCCCTTCCTGCTCGAGATCAACACGGTGCCGGGGATGACCGATCACAGCCTGGTGCCGATAGCCGCGCGGGCGGCGGGAATGGACTTCGAGCGGTTGGTGTGGCGCATCCTGGAGACGAGTCTCGGCCGTGGCTGAACGACGCCGCCGTGGGGCCACCAGGAAGCGCCCGCTGTCACAGCGGCTGGGGCGCTCGCGTTGGCGTGTGCTGCTCGGGGTGGCGTTGCTGCTGGCGATGCCGCTCGGGATTTGGCAGTTCATCCAGGAGGAACCGGGGTTGTTGCCGGTGCGGGTGATCAAGGTCGAGGGTGAGTTGCATCATCACTCCTCGGCGTTGCTCAGCCAGACCCTGAGCGAGCGGCTCGACGGCGGCATCCTGACCGCCGATCTAGTCGAGCTCAAGCGCGCGGCCGAGTCACTGGCCTGGGTCGGCCATGCCAGCCTGCGCCGGGTGTGGCCCGATCAGCTCCTGGTGCTGGTCGAGGAGCATCGCCCGATCGCGCGCTGGAACGAGGATGGTCTGGTGACCGCCGAGGGGGTGGTGTTCCGACCGCGTGCCGCGACCCTGCCGCCGGGGTTGCCGGTGCTCGAGGGTGAGGAGGCGCGCGCCGCCGAGCTGGCGAGCCGCTATCTGCGCTGGCGCGATCAGCTGATGCTGGCCGGTCATCTGATCCAGACCCTGGCGGTCGACCCGCGCGGTGATTGGCGCATCGAGCTGGTGATGGGCACCGAGTTGCGGCTCGGTTCCGAGCAGGTCGAGGAGCGGCTCGCCCGCTTCATCGCCAACGCCCCACAGCTCGAGGCGGTTGGACAACTGTTGGTCGTGGATCTGCGCTACAGCAATGGGTTCGCCGTGCGCTGGGCGGACCAGACACAGGCGCAGGTTCGCGCGAACTCGGGCCACCCAGGGTGGCCCGACAATCGAGGATAGAAGCGGATGTCGCGACGTAACGACAAGAATCTCTTGGTGGGCCTGGATATCGGGACCTCCAAGGTCGCCGCCCTGATCGGCGAACTCAAGGATGACGATCAGATCGAGGTCATCGGGATCGGCACGCACCCCTCGCGCGGGCTCAAGCGCGGGGTGGTGGTCGATATCGAGTCGACGGTGCAGTCGATCCAGCGCGCGGTGGAGGAGGCCGAGTTGATGGCCGGCTGCGAGATCCACTCGGTGCATGCCGGGATCGCCGGTAGCCACATCCGGAGTCGCAACTCCGATGGGGTCACTGGGGTGAGCGAGGGTGAGGTCACCCAGGCCGACGTCGACCGGGTGATCGACTCGGCGCGTGCGGTGGCGATCCCGGCCGATCAAAAGATCCTGCACATCCTGCCGCAGGAATTCGTCATCGACGATCAGGACGGGGTGCGCGAGCCGATCGGCATGTGTGGGGTGCGGCTCGAGGCCAAGGTGCATATCGTCACCGGCGCGGCCAGTGCGGCCCAGAACGTCACCAAGTGTATCCGTCGCTGCGGGCTCGAGGTCGACGATCTGGTGCTCTCGCAGCTGAGTTCGAGCTATTCGGTGCTCGGTGAGGACGAGAAGGAACTCGGCGTCTGTCTGGTCGACATCGGTGCCGGTACCACCGACCTGGCAGTGTTCACCAATGGCGCCATCCGTCATACCGCGGTGATCCCGATCGCCGGTGACCAGGTCACCAACGACATCGCTGTGGCACTGCGCACGCCCACCCAGCACGCCGAACAGATCAAGGTCGCACACGCCTGCGCGCTCGCCCAACTCGCCGCCGACAGTGAGGCGATCGAGGTGCCGAGCATCGGCGACCGGCCGCCGCGACGGCTCTCGCGCCAGATGCTCGCCGAAGTCGCCGAGCCGCGCTACGAGGAGTTGCTGACCCTGCTGCAGAACGAGCTGCGACGCAGCGGGCTCGAGGACATGGTCGCCGGTGGCGTGGTGTTGACCGGTGGCGGGGCGAAGATGGAGGGGCTGGTCGAGTTGGCCGAGTCGGTGTTCGACATGCCCGTGCGCCTGGGGATGCCGCAGCACATCATCGGCATGCCCGAGGTGGTCGACAACCCCGCCTACGCCACTGGTGTGGGGCTGCTGATGTATGCGCGCCAGCACCGCTTCGCGCGGGCGCCGGAGCTTGCCGAGGGTCCGGGGCTACCGGGGATGTGGTCGTGGATGCGGCGCTGGTTCCAGGGCAATTTCTAGAGGGACGACATCGTCACCCCGGCGTTGCCGGTGGGGCGATGTCCGCAGGGCGGTGCCGCAGCCGGCACCGTAGTCAGGATGGACCGCAACCTGCGGTCTCAGGCCTCGGGTCGTCGCCTCGACTCGGGGATGTCGGGGGGCGGTGTCGCCTGGAGCGGCGCCGACGAGGTTTCAGGTCTTTGCGCACTGCAACAAGAGAGGAGTTTTCACATGTTCGAACTGATGGACACCCATAGCCAAAACGCGGTCATCAAGGTCATCGGCGTCGGTGGTGGTGGCGGCAACGCGGTCAACCACATGGTCGCATCGACCATCGAGGGCGTCGATTTCATCTGCGCCAACACCGACGCTCAGGCGTTGAAGAACTCCAACGTCAAGACCATCCTGCAGCTCGGTGCCGCGATCACCAAGGGGCTGGGGGCGGGTGCTGACCCCGAGGTCGGGCGCAACGCCGCGATGGAGGATCGCGATCGCATCCAGGACGCGCTCGAGGGTGCTGACATGGTCTTCATCACCGCCGGCATGGGCGGTGGGACTGGTACCGGTGCCGCTCCGGTGGTCGCCCAGGTCGCCAAGGAGCTGGGCATCCTCACCGTCGCCGTGGTCACCAAGCCCTTCCCCTTCGAGGGCGGCAAGCGTCGGCGCGTGGCCGATGAGGGCATCGCCGAGCTGGCGACCAATGTCGATTCGCTGATCACCATCCCCAACGAGAAGCTGCTGGCGGTACTGGGTAAGGAGATGAGCCTGCTCGATGCCTTCCGGGCCGCCAACGACGTGCTGCTCAACGCCACCCAGGGCATCGCCGAGCTGATCACCCGTCCCGGGCTGATCAACGTCGACTTCGCCGACGTCAAGACGGTGATGTCGGAGATGGGGGTGGCGATGATGGGTACCGGCGCAGCCCAAGGTGAGAACCGTGCCCGCGAGGCGGCCGAGGCGGCGATTCGCAGCCCGCTGCTCGAGGACATCGATCTCGCCGGCGCCCGCGGTATCCTGGTCAACATCACCGCCGGGATGAGCCTCACCATCGGTGAGTTCGACGAGGTCGGCAGCACGGTGCGCGAGTTCGCCGACGATGACGCCACCGTGGTGGTCGGCACCGTGGTCGACCCCGAACTCGAGGACGAGCTGCGGGTGACCGTGGTCGCCACCGGACTCGGCGCTGGGCATCGCGCCAAGACCCGGCGTTCGGGGCTGCAGGAGCCGGCGATGCGGCTGGTGAGCGGTGACGGCGAGGGTTCGCCCGACTATCGCGAGCTCGATCGCCGCCCGGCGGTCTATCGCAAGGGTGGGGCGGCGGCGTCCGAGTCGGTCGGCGACAGCGATCTCGACTATCTCGACATCCCCGCCTTCTTGCGCCGACAGGCCGATTGATCAGGGGTTTCCCTGTAACTGAAAGGCCTTTTAAAACAGGGGTGTCGTCTCTGGTTGCGTGCCGAACTTGATAAATGTCCGGGAAAACCCTAAGCTACCCTGCAACCTGCACGTCGTGCCGACGTGCGCTCATGACTCGAGCATAGGATGAGTGCGCGGGACCGGTCCACCCCCGGTCCCGTGCGTTGGACTCGAAGAACAGCGGGCAGGGACTGCCGTCGGCCGCTGTGGATAGCGAGGGGTAACCCGGGCGATGATCAAGCAACGCACCTTGAAGACTGCGATCCAGACCACCGGCGTGGGGCTCCACACCGGTGACAAGGTTGCGCTCACCCTGCGTCCGGCCGCCCCGGATACCGGGATCGTGTTCCGGCGGGTCGATCTCGATACCCCGGTCGAGATCCCGGCAACCCCCTTTAATGTCGGTGACACCCGGCTCTCGACGACCCTGGTGAGCGGTGAGGTGCGTGTCTCCACCGTCGAGCACCTGCTGGCCGCCTTTGCCGGTTTCGGCATCGACAACGCCTATGTCGACCTCGGTGCCGCCGAGGTGCCGATCATGGATGGCAGTGCCGCGCCCTTCGCCTTCCTGATCCAGTCGGCCGGGGTCGAGGAGCAGTCCAAGGCCAAGCGCTTTATCCGCATCAAGCGTCCGGTCGAGGTGCGCGACGGCGACAAATTCGCCCGCTTCACGCCCTACCACGGCTTTCGCGTCGACTTCTCCATCGAGTTCGATCACCCGGCCTTCCAGGTCCGCGCCAACCAGGCCAGTATCGATCTCTCGACCCAGTCGTTCGTGCGCGAGGTCAGTCGTGCTCGGACCTTCGGTTTCCTCAAGGACATTGAGGCGCTGCGGCAGCACAACCTCGCCCTCGGTGGCAGCCTCGACAATGCCGTGGTGGTCGACGAATATCGGGTCCTCAACGAGGAGGGGTTGCGTTACGATGACGAGTTCGTGCGTCACAAGATGCTCGATGCCATCGGCGACCTCTACCTGCTCGGCCACTCGTTGGTCGGTGCCTTTTGCGGCCACAAGTCCGGCCACGCGCTCAACAACGCCTTGGTCCGGGCGCTGGTTGCCGATGTTGCTGCCTGGGAAGAGGTCAGCTTCGAGGACGGCGAGCGTGCACCCATCGGTTACGGTCAACCGGTGGCCGCGATCTGAGCCGCCGGGTCCGGGCGGGGTGCCTCGATGACACTCGGCCCCGCGCCCCATCCAATCCTTGACTTGACGACCGGTCGATGCCTCGGCATCGACCGGTCGTTTGCGTTGGTCTCTCTCAGTCGCTCGTGGGCTCGTCCTTGGCGTGGTGTGCCGCGAGACGTCTGAGGGTTGCGGCAAGCTCTGGGTCGTCGAGGTGCTCGGCGGCGGTGCGCAGGTGTTCCACGGTCGCGGCCGACAGCCGCCGTGGTGGGAGCGGTGCGCTGCTGTCAGTACTGGGGCGTAGTGGCGGCCGGGTCTGGATGCGTACGGTGTCGAGATCGGGCGCGGCCAGCGCGGCGCCGAGGTCGCGGGCGAGGAAACGGGCGCGGGTCGCCCAGGCCGGTGAGTCGAGCACCAGCACCAGGGTGGTGTCCTCGAGGTGGGCATCGATGCAGTGCTGCTGCAGCCCGGTCGGGACCCGCTGACGGGCGGCCTCGAGCAGCGCCAGTTCGCGCTGCCGCCGGGCGAGTCGGGCTCGCACCATCGGGTTGTTCCAGAGCAGGTCGTGGATGGCCTTGGGACGATCGGGCATGGCGGGTGGGGCCTGGGGTTGCTGGTCAGGTTTGTGCGCCAGCGACGGTATCCGAGATGTCCATGAAGGCGTGTCGGGGACGTCCGTCTGGTCGCAGTGCGGGAGTCGAGGCGCCACCGGGCCGGCGCAGATGCGATGAAATCGCATCTGCATAGTATAAACTCGCGTCCTCGGGCGTGAGCCAAACCGTAGAGAGAAGCGATGCATCATCTCGATCGAAGTCAGGTCCTGCGTGGGCGGACCATGGTGATCCTGTTGGCCTTGGGGGGCTCGGCGCTCGCCGCCGGCGGGGTCGGCTTCCTGGCCGGTCAGTCCTTGACCCCTCCCGCGCCACCCGCCCCGGCCGTGACCACCGCCTCACCCGTTGCCATCGCCCCCGCCCCCTCCACCACCGAGATCAATGCGCTCGCCGCCCGCCTTGGTGAGATGCAGGCCGAACTGCTGCGGCTCAATGCGCTCGGCGCGCGCCTGGTGCAGATGTCGGGGCTCGATCCCGAGGAGTTCGACTTCGACCGCCCGCCACCACAGGGGGGACCTGCCGAGGGCACGGTGCGCGATTACACCATCAAGGAGTTGGTCAGCGAACTCGGCAGTGTCGCCAATCTCATCGATGATCGTCAGCGCAAGCTCGGGGTGCTCGAAGACGTGGTGATGGAGCGTGGTCTCCAGGCCCAGGCGCTGCCGACCAACTGGCCGGTCAAGTCTGGCTACATCACCTCTAATTTCGGCTATCGGGTGCATCCGACCCGCAAGGTGCGACTGTTCCACAGTGGCGTCGATTTCGCCAGCCCGCGCGGGACTCCGATCGCCGCCGCCGCTGACGGGGTGGTGACCTTCAGTGGTCGGCGCAACGGCTATGGCCGGGTCGTCGATATCCGACACGTGGACGGGTTGGTCACTCGCTACGCCCACAACAGCAAGAACCTGGTCGAGGAGGGGCAACTGGTGCGCAAGGGCCAGAAGATCGCCACCGTCGGCTCCTCCGGGGTGGCCACCGGCCCGCACGTGCACTTCGAGGTCCTCAAGGACGGCGAGCCGGTCGATCCCATGGGGTATCTCGGCAAGACGCCCAAGCGCACCCTGGCCGCTGCCGGTGCCGGACGCAGCGGCGGCTGACGCGCACTGCCCGTCCCCATCGCTCGGGTGCGTCATGCGTCGCCTCACCTCGAACGGTGTGCCCTTGCTGGCGGCTGACGCCGTTCCGGTGGGGCCGCAACGGTCAAGTAAATCCGGTACAATTCCCCGATTTTCCTAGGATAGGTTTCAGTCAATTCGATGGTCACTCAACTGCTCAAGAAGGTCTTCGGCAGCCGCAACGACCGCCTGGTCAAGTCGCTGCTGAAATCGGTCGCGAAGATCAATGCACTCGAACCCGAGCTCGAGCGGTTGTCGGACGAGGCGCTCGCGGCCAAGACGACCGAGTTTCGTGAGCGGCTGGCCGGCGGCGAAGCCCTCGACGCGCTCCTCCCCGAGGCCTTCGCGGTGGTGCGCGAGGCCGGCCGCCGGGTGCTCGGCATGCGCCACTTCGACGTCCAGATGGTCGGTGCCATGGTGCTCAACGACGGCAAGATCGCCGAGATGCGCACCGGTGAGGGCAAGACCCTGGTGGCAACGCTCGCTGCCTATCTCAACGCGCTGCCCGCCAAGGGTGTGCACGTGGTGACCGTCAACGACTATCTGGCGCGTCGCGATGCGGCCTGGATGGGGCGCCTCTATCACTTCCTCGGGCTCTCGGTGGGCGTGATCAATTCCTCCGGGGGCACGGGGCCGGATTCGGCCTCCTACCTGCTCGATCCGGACTATGTACCGACCGGTGATACGGGCTACCGCCATCTGCGCCCGGTCACCCGGCGCGAGACCTATGCCGCTGACATCACCTACGGCACCAACAACGAGTACGGTTTCGACTACCTGCGCGACAACATGGCCTTCTCGGCCGAGCAGCGGGTCCAGCGCGACCCCTTCTACGCCATCGTCGACGAGGTCGACTCGATCCTCATCGACGAGGCGCGTACCCCGCTGATCATCTCCGGCCCCTCGGACGGCAACACCGAGCTCTACAACCAGGTCAATACCCTGATCCCGCGCCTGACCCGTCAGGCGCCGACCACCAACGAGGACGGTCAGCCCGATTTCGGCCCTGGTGATTACTCGGTCGACGAGAAGATGCGCCAGGTCTATCTCAGCGAGGAAGGGCACGAGCGCGTCGAGCAGATGCTCGTCGAGTCCGGGCTGCTCGATGCCGGCGCCAGCCTCTACGACCCCGGCAACATCGCGCTGATGCACCATGTCTACGCGGCGCTGCGAGCCCATGCCTTGTTCCAGAAGAACGTCGACTACATCGTGCGTGACGGTCAGGTGGTCATCGTCGACGAGTTCACTGGCCGCACCATGCCGGGGCGGCGCTGGTCGGAGGGGCTGCATCAGGCGATCGAGGCGAAGGAGGGCGTGGCCATCCAGCCCGAGAACCAGACCATGGCCTCGATCACCTTCCAGAACCTGTTCCGGCTCTACCCCAAGCTCTCGGGTATGACCGGCACCGCCGACACCGAGGCCTACGAGTTCCAGCAGATCTACGGGCTCGAGGTGGTGGTGATCCCCACCAACAAGCCGATGGTGCGCGACGATCGTGGTGACCTGGTCTATCTCACCCAGGAGGAGAAGTACCAGGCGATCATCGAGGATGTGCGCGACTGCGTCGAGCGTGGCCAGCCGGTGCTGGTCGGTACCGCCTCGATCGAGACCTCCGAGCTGGTCGACCGGCTGCTCACCAAGGAGGGCCTCGAGCACCAGGTGCTCAACGCCAAGCAGCACGAGCGCGAGGCGGGCATCATCGCCCAGGCCGGGCGCCCCGGCGCGGTGACCATCGCCACCAACATGGCCGGTCGAGGCACCGACATCGTCCTCGGCGGCAACCTCGAGGCCGAACTCGAGGCCGCCGGTCCCGATGCCGACGTCGCCGCGTTGCGCGCCGACTGGGAGCAGCGCCATGCAACGGTGCGCGAGGCCGGCGGTCTGCACGTGATCGGCACCGAGCGCCACGAGTCGCGGCGGATCGACAACCAGCTGCGCGGCCGTTCCGGGCGCCAGGGCGATCCGGGCTCGACCCGCTTCTATCTCTCGCTCGAAGACAACCTGATGCGCATCTTCGCCTCCGAGCGGGTCGGCGCGCTGATGAAGCGTCTTGGCATGCAGAAGGGCGAGGCGATCGAGCACCCCTGGGTGACGCGCGCGATCGAGAACGCCCAGCGCAAGGTCGAGGGACGCAACTTCGACATCCGCAAGCAGCTGCTCGAGTATGACGACGTCGCCAACGACCAGCGCAAGGTGATCTATCGTCAGCGCCGCGAGCTGATGGACGTCAACGACATCAGCGAGACCGTCGTTGCGATGCGCGCCGACGTCCTCACCGAGCTGGTCAACGGCTACATCCCGCCCGAGAGCTTCGAGGAGCAGTGGGACCTGCCCGGTCTCGAGCAGGCCCTGACCGAGCACTTCGGTGGCGAGTGGCCGATCCGGCGCTGGCTCGAGGAGGACGACTCGCTCCATGAGGAGACGCTGCGCGCACGCATCGCCGCGACCCTGGAGGGGTACAACACCGAGAAGGAGCAGCTCATCGGCGCCGACAACATGCGCCAGCTCGAAAAGGCAGTGATGCTGCAGACGCTCGATACCCTGTGGAAGGAGCATCTCGCCGCGATGGACTATCTGCGCCAGGGCATCCATCTGCGCGGCTACGCGCAGAAGAACCCCAAGCAGGAGTACAAGCGCGAGGCCTTCGAGATGTTCTCGGCGATGCTCGAGGCGATCAAGCAGGAGGTGGTCGGTACCCTGGCCAAGCTACAGGTCCAGACCGCCGCCGATCTGCCCGAGCGTGAGCGTGCGCCGCGCGCCGACTTCGAGTTCAAGCACGAGACCTTCGCCGGACTCGACGAGGGACGGACCGAGGAGGCCAAGGACGGTGGCGCCGCGGCGCCTCAGACACCGTCCGAGGCGCCCTATGTCCGTGATGGCCGCAAGGTCGGACGTAACGAGCCTTGCCCCTGCGGTTCGGGCAAGAAGTACAAACAGTGTCATGGCAAGGCGAGCTGAGACGATGAGTAGCCCCGATGTAATCGATTTCCTCCCGATCCCCGGTATCCGTCTCGGCGCTGGCGCCGCCGGTATCCGCTATCAGGGGCGTGACGACCTGGTGGTGATGGAGCTGGCCGAGGGGACGACCTGCGCCGCGGTGTTCACCCGCAACGCCTTTTGCGCCGCCCCGGTGACCCTGGCGCGTCGCCACCTTGCGACCGCGGCGCCACGCTATCTGCTGATCAACTCGGGTAATGCCAACGCCGGTACCGGTCGACCCGGTCTGGAGGCGGCGCAGGCGAGCTGTGGCGCGCTCGCCGGGCTCGCTGGCTGTGGCGTCGAGCAGGTGCTGCCCTTCTCCACCGGGGTGATCGGCGAGCACCTGCCGGTCGAGCGCTTCAGCACCGCGTTGCCGGGGTTGTTGCCGGGACTCTCGGCCGATGGCTGGGGCGCGGCCGCGCACGCGATCATGACCACCGACACCTTCCCCAAGCTGGTCTCGCGCCGCTTCCAGTGCGGCGGGCGCACCGCGACCCTCACCGGGATGGCCAAGGGTTCGGGGATGATCTGTCCGGACATGGCGACCATGCTCGCCTTCGTGGCCACCGATGCGGCGGTCACCGCCGAGGTGTTGCAGCAGGCGCTGCAGACGGCGAGTGACCGTTCCTTCAACGCGATCAGTGTCGACGGTGATACCTCGACCAATGACGCCTGCGTGCTCGCCGCCACCGGCGCACTCGGCAACGCCACGGTCAGCGACCCCGAGAGTGCCGATGCGGTGGCCCTGCAGGAGGCGCTGGAGGCCGTCTGTACCGAGCTGGCTCGAGACATCGTCAAGGATGGTGAGGGTGCCACCAAGCTGGTCACCATCGCCGTCGAGGGCGCGCGCGACTGGCACGAGGCGCGTCGGGTCGGTTACACCATCGCCCACTCGCCGCTGGTCAAGACCGCGCTCTTTGCCTCCGACCCCAACTGGGGGCGGATCCTCGCTGCGATCGGGCGCGCCGGGGTCGAATCGCTCGATATCGACCGGGTGCAGGTCTGGCTCGGTGATGTGGCGATCGTGCGCGACGGCGGGCGTGCCGCCGACTACGAGGAGGCCGCCGGCGCCGCGGTGATGGCCGAGTCCGAGATCCTCATCCGTGTCGACCTCGGCCGCGGCGAGGCTGAGGCCAAGGTGCTCACCTGTGATCTGTCCTACGACTATGTCCGCATCAACGCCGAGTACCGCAGCTGAGCGCGATCCCACCGAGATCCACGTCATGGTCGGCGCCATCGCCGACCCCGACGGCCGGGTCCTGATCAGTCGTCGCCCCGAGGGGGTGCACCAAGGGGGACTGTGGGAGTTCCCCGGTGGCAAACTCGAGGCCGACGAGTCGCCGACCATGGGGCTTGCCCGTGAACTCGACGAAGAACTCGGTATCCGTGTCGAGTGCAGCCGACCGCTGATCCGGGTGCGCCATCACTACGGCGATCGGCGGGTGTTGCTCGATGTCCACCGGATCGAACGCTATGTTGGCGTACCCGAGGGGCGCGAGGGTCAGCCGCTCGACTGGGTCCATCCCGAGGCGATGGATCCCGCCGACTTCCCCGCCGCCGATCGGCCGATCATCACCGCGCTGCGTCTGCCGCCGCTGATGCTGATCACCGGGGCCGACCCCGAGCACACCGAGCCGTTTCTGCGCCGGCTCGACCGTGCGCTGGAGGATGGCGTACGGCTGGTCCAGCTGCGTGCGCACGCGCTCGGTGCCGACGACTATCGCGCGCTGGCCGAACAGGCGTTCGTGCGCTGCGAACGCCAGGGTGCCAAGCTGCTCCTCAATCGTGCCCCGGAGGAGGTCGCCGGGGTGCCGCGTCACGGTCTGCACCTGGGCTCGAGCCTGCTCGCGCGGCTGGGCACGCGTCCCGGTGCCCCGGGCGAGTTGGTCGGCGCCGCTTGTCACGATGTCGTCGAACTCGATCGTATCGCCACCCTCGGGCTCGACTACGCGCTGCTCTCTCCGGTCAAGGAGACGGCCTCCCATCCCGGTGCGCCGGCCCTCGGCTGGTCGCGTTTCGCTGCCATCACCGCCAGTGCCAATGTCCCGGTCTACGCCCTCGGCGGCATGACCCGCACCGACCTCGACACCGCCTGGAACCTCGGCGCCCAGGGCATCGCCGCCATCCGCGGGCTGTGGCCCGGCGACTAGCTTTCAGCCGCCAGCGGATTGAACCGCAAAGCCGCAAAGGGCGCGAAGAGAAGAAGGGCTTCCAGCTGCCAGCCTCGAGTGAGGAGGCTGGATCGTCTTGTGCCGCCATAGTTGTCTGCAAACCCAAACTTCAGGCTGCTCGCTGAAGGTCGGTCAGTGTCTTTGCGACCTTGGCGTCTTCGCGCTTCAAGCGCACGCAGGCGCCGGGCACGCTGCGCTTTGCCCGGCCTACGGGACGGGTCGCTGTTGGCCGGGAATCGACCGTCATCCACGCCCCAAAAACCCTTCGTGTCCTTGGTGTCTTCGCGGTTCGAGTCAGCTTCCAGCGACCAGCCGCCAGCGGATTGAACCGCAAAGCCGCAAAGGGCGCGAAGAGAAGAAGGGCTTCCCGCTGCCAGCCTCCAGTGAGGAGGCTGGATCGTCTTGTGCCGCTGCGGTTGACTGCAAACCCACTTTGAAGGCCGCTTGCTGAAGACCGGTCACTGTCTTTGCATCCTTGGCGTCTTCGCGGTTCGAGTCAGCTTCCAGCGACCAGCGGCCAGCGCGATTGAACCGCAAAGCCGCAAAGGGCGCGAAGAGAAGAAGGGCTTCCCGCTGCCAGCCTCCAGTGAGGAGGCTGGATCGTCTTGTGCCGCCGCAGTTGACTGCAAACCCTCTTTGAAGGCCGCTTGCTGAAGACCGGTCACTGTCTTTGCATCCTTGGCGTCTTCGCGGTTCGAGTCAGCTTCCAGCGACCAGCCGCCAGCGGATTGAACCGCAAAGCTGCAAAGGGCGCAAAGAGAAGAAGGGCTTCCAGCTGCCAGCCTCCAGTGAGGAGGCTGGATCGTCTTGTGCCGCCGCAGTTGACTGCAAACCCACTTTGAAGGCCGCTTGCTGAAGACCGCTCACTGTCTTTGCATCCTTGGCGTCTTCGCGGTTCGAGTCAGCTTCCAGCGACCAGCCGCCAGCGCGATTGAACCGCAAAGCCGCAAAGGGCGCGAAGAGAAGAAGGGCTCCCAGCTGCCAGCCTCCAGTGAGGAGGCTGGATCGTCTTGTGCCGCCGCAGTTGACTGCAAACCCAGACTTCAGGCTGCTCGCTGAAGGTCGGTCAGTGTCTTTGCGACCTTGGCGTCTTAGCGGTTTAATCCCGCTGGCCGCTGGCCGCTGGCCGCTGGCCGCTGGCCGCTGGCCGCTGGCCGCTGGCCGCTGGCCGCTGGCCGCTGGCCGCTGGCCGCTGGCCGCTGGCCTGGGCCGATTCAATGTTCCGGCGATGTCTGCTGGGGCGGGGTCTCGGGGTCGGTCGGTTCGCTGATGCGGTGGTTCTCGTTGAACCACTCGCCGAGGTCGATGAGGCGGCAGCGCTCGCTGCAGAAGGGACGCCAGGGCGATTGCTCGCTCCACTCGACGGGGGTGGAGCAGGTCGGGCAGGGGACGGTGATGGGCATGATTCAGAAGATACAGCAGGTCAGTCGGAAGGGGATGTCGTCGCTGGTCTGAGCCGGATGATCCTCGCTCTCGATGGCCATGAAGCGAATGCTGAAGCGGTTCTTGTGGCCGCTGACCTCGGGATAGAGGCCACTGTTGGCCTCGATGCCGATACGCACCAGCTGGGGCGGGGCCTGGGTCTCGAGTGCCTCCTGGTAGAACCCTCCCTCGGCAAGGATCTGGCGTGCTGGAGCGCTGGCACGCACCAGCGAGAGGATCAGCGCGATCGCCTGATGGGCCGGGCGCAGGTCGACGAGCCATTGGGCAAGGCGTTGCTGGCGCTGCTCCGGTGGTTGCAGCAGCCAGTGATGGAGCTGCGGCAGGTCGAAGCTGCAGCTGCCACCGGGGATGCTGTTGCGCTGGGCCACGGCCTTGAGGAAGCCATCCTCGCGGGCGATCTGACCGATCGGGCCATCGGTGCCGAGCACGGCGGCATGTGCGCGTTCCAGATCGTTGACCACGCGCTGTAGCGCACTGGGGTCGACGCCGGGTCGCGAGGCGATGCGGCGCAGGCCCTCGAGGGTGCGGTCGAGCTCCTTGAGCAACTCGTTGCGGACATCGGCGCGGGCGGTGATGGCGACGATCTCGATCAGGGTCTCGAGTGCGGCGCGCGTTGCCCAGTCCTCGGGCTGGGGGGCGAAGTGGTCGAAGCGCTCGAATAGGTGCTCGAGCCGGAGGAAGGTCCGGGCGCGTTCGTTGAGCGGATGTTCGAAGGTCAGGACTGTCGGCACGGCGGATGTCTCGGGATCAACTCGACCCTTGGCTCGCGGTGGTCATCGCGCTTGGCGATGCCCCGGCTGACATTGACCACCGACGCCCGTCGGGCGTCGGCCCCTCGCTCGATTGTGCGGCTTTTGTTCACAGAAGTCACGGGGGGATCGGGCTATGGCCGACAGCCGCCGAGATTGAACCGCAAAGCCGCAAAGGGCGCGAAGAGAAAAAGGACTCCCAGCCGCCAGCCTCCAGTGAGGAGGCTGGATTGTCTTGTGTCGTCGCAGTTGACCGCAAACCGACACTGGAGGCTGCTTGCTGAAGGTTGGTCGGTTGGTCGCTTTCTTTGTGTCCTTGGCGTCTTCGCGGTTCAACCCGCTAACGGCCGCCTGGTGGCGATGTTGGGTTGCCCGTCCTGGAGTCCCAAGGATTCGTCGATCGGTGGTGTATGGGCAACCCAACCTACGGGCTGGCGGCTGACCGCTGGGGGCACTTCTCTCCTTTGCGCCCTTGGTGTCTTTGCGGTTCGAATCAGCTTCCAGCGATCAGCATCCAGCCTCCAGTCGGGGAGGCTGGTGTGCATGATCGGCGATTGGTGGGCAAGACGGTATCTTCGCGGTGCAATCTCTGCCGTTTCTCAACCCAGCCGCAACGCCTGCTTGTAGAACCTGGGCACGGCGTCGGGGTCGCTGGTCATGAGGATGTCGTCGAGCAGCCAGTGCGGCATCCGCCCTTGTTCGGCCATGTGCGCGAGCTGGGTCTGCAGGCCCTCCCAATAAAAGCCATCGCCGCTGCCGTCGAAGAACACCAGGGGGCCGGACTCGATCACCCCGAGCTTCATGTCGGTGAGGGTCAGGCCGATCTCCTCGAGGGTGCCGACGCCACCGGTGAGGAAGATGTGGAAGCTGGCGATCTCAAACCAGCGCTGGCGTGATTGCCGACTGCGGCTCTGGAAGGTCTGATAGAAATCAGCGCTGTCGTTGGGCTTTTGATCGATGGTCTCGATGAAGCTCGAGCCGACCATCAGCCCCATGTCGTGGGCGACATCGGTGACCTGTTGCATGGCCCCAGGGCCGCCACCGGTGAGGATGCTGATGTCGTTGCCGAAGAGTCCGCGCAGGTTGGTGAGCAGGCGTTCGACCTGGCTCACGCCGTGGGCATTGAGCGGCTTGGTCGAGCCGTAGATGGCGAAGACCAGGGAGTCGTGGAAGCGCGCGACGTTCTCCGGCGCGGTGAAGTAGCCGCGCAGCCCACGGAAGACGTGCTTGACCACGTGTCCACGAGCGTCGTTGCACCAGAACACCTCGACCCCGAGCCCCTCGTAATCGGCCAGCCGGCCATGGTCGCGAGCCGAAAGAAAGTGCCCGTGCTCGAACGAGGCACGGCGGAAGATGATCCGACCGATGCGTTGGCGGAGTGCTGCGGCGCAGATCTCGGTGTGCTCGATGAGGTTGGGGAAGTAGCCCAGCAGCAGGGTGGCGCGGGCGCCATCGGGTAGCTCGGAGAGCACGCGGGTGCCGCACTCGGCGCGGGTGTCGAGCTTGAGCCCCTCGGCCACCAAGCCCGCGGCGAGTTCGGTACCGCTGCGTGGGTCGGGTGGGGTCTGCGGCTGGGTCCAGATGTGCTCGGGCCCGTCACCGTCGAGCAGCCGCTCGGGGACATAGCTGATTGCCATCATGCGGTGCGAGTAGTGGTCGCGGTTGGCGCCGCTCTCGAGGCGTTCAAAGACCGTTTTGAGGGTGTCGAACTCGGGGTCTGGACGCGGCTCGGCCTTACCTAGGCGGCTGGGGCCACCGTGCCAGTAACGGCGCTTGGGTTCGAGTGCGATTGCCTCGTGGACGGTGGCGGCGACGCTGGGATTGATGATGAGCTGATCGGAGCGGTTGATGAACTCGAGATAGATGTTGGTGCCGCGGGTCGAGATCGGGTCGAGCACCGTGGCCTGCAGGTGCAGTCCCAGCGCCTCGTCGAGGTTGCGCAGCACCACGTAGTGACGGTGCAGGAACATCGAGCAGGCCGTGACCAGGCCATCGTGCGGGGGCAGTTCGATGTGATCGATTGGTTTGCGGATCTGCAGCCGATTGAGGAGGTCCTTGCCATCGGCGTGGGTGGCGATGGCGGTGACCTGCTCGATGCTGAGTGGCTGGGCGAAGTGGAAGATCTGGTGCTGTGGGCGCAGGATCAGATAGCCGTTGCTGTCGATCGAGAAGCCGGCGGGCACCTGGATGGCGTTGTCGCGGATCAGGCGATGGATCTCGGTCGAATCGAGTCGGGTGTCCTCGGGGCAGAACACCAGTCGTCCGACCCGCAGCCCGGGGACGACGATGTGTTCGAGGTGTTCATCGAGGCCATAGGAGGCGATTGCGGCAACGATGTGCAGGCGCAGGTCGCAATAGGTGTGGTCGAAGGTCGGGGCCGGTGCGGCCGGGACGATGTTGATCCCCAACCGCGCCAGTCGGCTGCGCGCGGCGAACAGCAGCTCGGACTCACGCCCGGCGACCCGGGCGCGGAACTCGGGACTGAGCGCAAAGCGCGCCTCGATCAGGAATCCCTCGTCGGTGCGCTCGACGACCTTGGTGATCCAGCCGTCGCTGGTCTGTGGAGTGGCGTACATGGCAGCGTCCTGAATCGATGGTGTCAGGTAAAGCGACCCGGTCGATGGTACGCCTCCATGCTGGCCCACGCGACCGGTCGCGCGTGACCGGGCGGTGACGGTGAGATGACCCGTGAGCGGTCCGGTTCAATCCCCAGATTGGGTCAGTGTCTCCATAAACTGTGGTCCGAACAGCCGACGCAGCTCCTCGCGACTGGTCTGGCCGGTGGTCAGTCGCTGCAGCGCGACCTCGCGCATCGCCACGTAACGTCCGGGGCGCTCGAGCATCTCTGCGCCACCGCGTGGTGCGCCCTCGCCGATCCAGTGAGCCAGGGCCTCGTCGATCAGCAGTAGCTCGTAGACCAGCACCCGGCCGTGATAGCCGGTGTGGCGGCACTGTGGGCAGCCGACGCCGCGATACAGCGGCTCGCCGCGCTCGGCCAGGTCGCGTGCGAAGTCGTCGCCGAGATCGGGTTGACGACAGTGCTCGCAGAGTCGGCGGGCGAGGCGCTGGTTGACGACCCCGATCAACGACTCGGCGATGGTGGGGGTGGGGATGTCGAGGGTGCGCAGTCGGTTGATGACGGCGAAGACCCCGTTGACGTGTAGTGTCGAGAGTACCAGGTGGCCGGTCTCGGCCGCGCGCATCGCCGCCTCGGCCGTCTCACTGTCGCGAATCTCGCCGACCAGCATGATGTCCGGGTCGTGGCGCAGGAAATGGGTGATGGCCTGGTCGAAGCTGTAGCCGGCGCGACGGTTGACCTGGGTCTGGGTGGCGAAGGGCAGCGAGTACTCGATCGGGTCCTCGACGGTGATGATGTTCTTGCCCGTGAGCCCCTGACCACGCAGCCCGGCATAGAGGGTGGTGGTCTTGCCCGAGCCGGTGGGGCCGGTCATGAGGATGATGCCGTGGGGCTGTTCGAAGAGGTCCTGGAGCAGCGGCAGATGCACTGGCAGGAAGCCGAGTTCGTCGAGCCCGCTGATATAGGCCCCGGTGGGCAGCAGACGCAGCACCACGTTCTCACCGTGCGGGGTGACCACGGTGGAGACGCGGACGTCGTAGGTGTCGTCGTTGACGGTGGTGGTGAAGCGCCCGTCCTGCGGCAAGAGGCTGTCGGCGATGTCCATGCCGGCGCGCACCTTGATCGCGGCGGTCAGCCGCGCCAGCACCGGCTCCATGCAGTAGACCGGCAGCAGCACTCCGTCGATGCGGAAGGAGAGATGGATCGAACGGGCCTCGGGCTGGATGTGGATGTCGGTGGCGCGTTCGGCCACGGCATAGTGGAGGATGCGCGCGAGCAGGGTGTCGGTCGAGAGGGTGTTCTGCTGGTCGAGCCGGAGCTTCTCGTACTCCTGCACGAAGGCCCGCTCGAGCGCCGCTGACTCGTCGCCGGCGAGCTGCGCGATGAGCTTGGGGACGGCGGAGAACTCGGTCTGCAGCAGCCGGACCCGCATCCCGGTGCGCCGGTCGATCAGCGCCATCAGTCGCTGTGGGTCGGCGTTGCCCATCGCCACCCGCAGCTCGCCGTCGACCACGTCGATGGGGCACATGCCGTGGTTGAGACAGAGTTCGCGGCGGAACAGCTCCCCGACCTCCTCGCTCGGTGGCGGTAATGCCTCGAACGGGCAGTAGGGCAGGTCGTATTGCACCGCCAGGCAGCGCGCCACCTCCTGTTCGGTGACCAGCCCGAGCCGGATCAGCAGGGCGCCGAGTGGCTCGCCGCTGACGCGTTGCTTCTGTAGCGCATAGACGATCTGCGAGCGGTTGACCGCGCCACTGGCCAGGAGCTGTTCACCGAGCAGTGGGCGCTTGCGCTGGATGGGGCCTGGTGGGGTATTGGAGACGATATCGGCGGGCATGGTGCGGGCAGGGCTCTCTTACGGTTCGGGTTCGGGCCGGGTCAGTTGCAGTCCATCGAGACATAGACGGTGAGGGTGGCGATCTGGGCCTCGTCAGTGGCGGTGTTGTCCAGACTCCACGTCTTGCTTGCGGCGGTGGTTTCGGCGGCTGTCCCTTTTTGGCGCACGCAGCCGAAACGCGCATCGACCAACCCATCCTTCTGGGCGTCGATCATCCGTGCCAGGTCGGGGGTGACCCGCTCTAGGATCATCACGTTGTGGGTGTCGACGCGATAGCTGCCGATCGCGCCGTCGGGGACGGCCCAGTCGAGGGCCTGGAAGCTGACCTCTATGTCCTGCGGGTTACCGTTGCTGTCGAGATAGCCGTAGTGGGTCTCGAAGCCGACCCCGCGCCCCGAGGGCAGGCTGACGCCGGCGGCGAGCATGGCGTTGATCAGCTCTTTGCCCTTGACCGCCGCTCCGCCCCGGTTGATGTGTTTAGTGGGGCTGTCCGGGTCATCGAGCAGGACGTGGCCTTGATCGACCTGATAGCTGCCATAGGCGTTGTGCCAGCCACCGATGAAGATGAAGTCGTTGATCAACTTGACATAGGCGGATTGGCGCATCAGGTCGCCACCGACCTTGACCATGCTGATAAGGATGCCGATCACGATGATCACGACGGAGAGTTCGATCAAGGTGAAGCCGTATTGGCGTGGGCTGTTTGGTCTCGATGATTGCATCATGGTTGGCCGAGGTGGTCGTCGTAGACACCGTGTTGATCCTGGGTGAGGACGTTGTGACTGACAGATTGATAGAGCGGCTTGAGGTGGTTGTCGATGAGATCCTCTAGTTCATCGATACGATCGTCGATGTCGTCGCGCATCTTCTTCTTTTTGGTCAAGGCGATGGCGGTGTCGACGGCGGCACCGGTGGCGACGACGATGGCCCCCGAGGCGAGTGCGATCGCTGAGCTGGTCGCCCCTGCCGTGGTGATCGACGAGGCGATACTGGTTGGGAAGGATGCGATCGCCCCGGCCATGCCTGATGCGGCGGCGGCGATATCTGCAGATGCACCAATGATCTCGTTTTCTGCCAGTTCCTTGCTGATTTTCAGTTGCTGCAGATAGTCGTCAGCGGCGCGCTGAAAGATGACCAATGTCGTCTCGATATTGGGATGGGCGTGCCCTGTTGCCGCGATCACGCCGGTGCAACCCAGACGCTCTCTCAATTCATTGAAATAACGGACATGGACGTGGTCGTCGTTGGTGAAGGTCGTTGCAGTGCTTGGGTGTTCGAAGCCCATCGGCAGGTGCGCATCGTTGGGTGAGTTCAATCCATCGAATACGGATCCGTCGAGGTCACGATCACGGGCGCCTGGGTCGATCAGGGCGTAAGCGACATGCTCCTTGATACTGCGATTCACGACATGAAGATAACGCGCATCGATGCTCTTTGCCGATTGCGCGCTTCCCAGTGCCCAGCAAAAGTCCAGGCTGTTGGCATGCCCGAGGGCCCGCTGTCCGCCTACCGGGTCATGACCGGCGGCGATATAGGGGTAGAAGCGGTCCTTCCGTACGGGGAGTTCGGTGTCCTGAGTCGGCTTGTCAGCGGTGCCGGGCTTGGCATACACCGCGTAACGGAAGTCGAGTTGCCAGGCGTTGCGCAATGGTTGTCCGAGTCCGAGGTCGATGTAGGGGAGGCGCCCGACCATGGCTCCATCGTTCTCTTTGCCATTACCGTCGGTGTCGGCCCAGGGGAGTCGCGCATGGACGAATGCGAATCCCTCGAGGGCGTTATGGACCTCTGCGATTCGCGGGGCGATTTGGGTCTCCTGGGTGGTCTGACGTACGCTCGGCAGCAAGGCGACGACTACCATGATGATCGCGCCGAGCGCCACCATCGATATCGATAGCTCGATGAGCGAGAACCCTCGGTGTGCCTCTTTCTGTGTCACTGGAACCAGCCCTTGTGTTCGATCTCGAGCGCCTTTTCGATGCGTTGATCACGGTCGGTGATGACCGCTTCGAGCAAAGACGATGCCTCTCTCAGTTGCTCTTTTGCGGTGCGTTTGTCTTCAGCGCTGCTTTTGACGGAATCTTTGGCGTCCTTGATCGTGTAAACCGCCATGCCGGCGGAGTAGGCCGTCAACGCCACTGCTGATAAGGCCTCTGGGGACGGCCCGATTCCGGTCTCCGCCAAGCCGATAGCACTGCCTAGGGTGTCGATTACCCCTGCTGCAATGGTGAGGTCCAATGAGGTCTCATTGTGCTTGTGTTGCATGTAACTGATCTCGTAATGGAGGCGGCGGAAGTGCTCGAACCATTGTTGGGTGCGCGCGAGATCCTCGGCGGCAAAGGCATCGCGCGCGCTGGTGTTGATGCGCGAGATCAGTATCGGGCAGTCGAGTAGGGCGCTGAGGGTATTGAAGCCGATCGTGTCGACGCGATCGTCGTAGCGGTCCTCATGCGCCGCAGGTGGGCATCCCGGCTGTTGGGTCTGGCTGGGAGGACAGGCCGGTGAGACATAGGGGGATGCGCGGTTGGCGAGCGCGAGCCTGCCATCTGGGCCGGGGTCGACGAGGGCGGCCGCGACCGGCACGTCGGTGGCGTGGTTCGCCCACGCCTGGACCGCCGGGGGGTGCTGCGCCGGATGCGTTGCGACGGCCTCCTGTGTCAACGCCCGGCAGATATCGAGGCCGTTGCGCAGGTCGGGTGCGGGGATGTCCGTCGCCTTGCCCGCTGGGCGGGCCAGCGGGGTGTCCTTGATATCGCTGTCGATGTCTGGGTGCCACGCCAGCAGCTCGTCCCAGTCGTAGCAGTCCTCGCACGCGTCGTCGGTTGGTGGTAGCAGCGGAGAGAATGCCTCGGGCGGGGCGGTGAGGATCGTTGCCACGGCATAGGTCAGCTCGAAGCCGCTGGGGTTGCGTGGGGGGTGCGTGAGCCCGAGGCTGCGCCAGGGAACCCCGCCTTGAGATGCGCCGGTCCCACAGTCCTCCCTTCCGTCTGCGTCGAGATCTGGACAGGGCAGGCGGTCGTGGCTCACGAGATGACCGACGAGTGCCTGGCGCACCTGTTGTTGATGCCCTGCCGGGCTCTGGGCCTGATTGAGTTCCGCCAGGCCCTGGAGCAAGGGCGGCATTGCGAAGAAGGTCAGGCCGCTGACCACGAGTGCCACGGCCATCTCGAACAGACTGAAGCCCTGCTGTTGCCACTTCATCGCCCGGTCCCCAGTGTATCGGCCTTGCGCAGGATCTCCAGGCCGGCGTCGCGTTGGAAGCTGGGCGGGATCTCTGGCGCCTGGTAGTCGTCGTCCCCACCGTCCTTGATCTCGACGCCGTGTTTTTCCAGGATCTCGGCATTCTTTTCGAGCAGTGCCTCCGGGGTTTGCGGTTGCTTGTCGACACAGGTGCCCGTTCCCGGTTGGTCTTCATCGGGCTGGTACTGCTGCCCCTGTTGTTCGCATCCATAGGAGGCGATTTCACCCTTGGTCTGATTGATCTGCGACTCGATGCGCTCGACCTCCTGCTCGGCCTTGTAGACCTCGGCCGCTGTGGTCGTATAGGCCTCGTGCCTTGATACAAGGGTACTGATCGGTGTCGCCTCCTCCCCCGGGGCGTCTGCGTCGCGCCAGAGTGCGTTGGCCTCCGCGAGGAGTTCGGTGAGCTTGTCCTTGGCTGCATCCCGTTCTGCTATGGCCTCGTCCTTTGCCGCTGAGGTCTGCGTCGATGCCTCCTCCATTTGTTGTTGCTGCTTGATGAAGGCGTCGCGCTGCTCTTCTGGGATCTGGTCGATATCCACCTCCGGGAGCGTGGTAGCCGTACCAGTACTCGATTGCTCGATATCGACGAGACTCAGCTCGGCGGATTTGTAGTTGATGAGGGCATCGGCCAGGGTCTTGGTCTCGGGTTTGGGGGGCGGATCGATATGACAGGTCTGTTGCGCCTCCTCGTAATCGGCGCCGTTCTCGATCTCTTCGCTGAGGCAGTCTTGCTGTTCTTCGTCGAGCGCCTCGGGTTCGGGTGGCTCTTTATCCAGGTCGCCGATGAGGTCCACGAGCGCGGCCTTTCGGGCCTGCTCCGCCTCGGTGTCGGAGGGTAGCGCCTCGATGGCGTTCTCGAGAGTGTCTTTGGCATCCAGCCATGCTGTTTCTGCTTCAGCGGCAGGTACTTGGCTGTCTTTCAATGCTTGTTCTGCGTCTGCCTTTTCGTTGTCGAGTGCTAGGAGCTTGACGTTGAGCGCGGCGATCTCTTTTGTGAAGTTGATTTCAGGGGGGGGGTTGTCATCGCTAATCGAATCCTGTTGGCACAATGCGTTTGCCGCATCGATCTTTGTTTTGATCCGGTCGTAGCGCAGGGTGTAGATGACATAGGCGGCGGTCGTTGCCGCTGAGAGTCCGAGGGCGGTTGCCGACAACCCTTGCGAGACCCCGGCGATGGAGAGCGCGGTGCTGTAGACCGGGATCAGCCCGCAACCGACGAGCACGGCGCAGCTTGCTGTGGCTGCGGTGAGTGCCGTGGTTGCCTTGGCGATTTCCTTGCCCGAGCCGCTGACGGTAATCGCATTGAGCGCGATATCGGCAGCGCTGCGCGCTGTGCCGACCGCTGCAAGTTTGACGCCGAGGTCTGCGTTATCCGCATTATCTGCAGTGAGGTCACAGACCTCTTGCTGAAAGGCCATGCCATCGGCCATCAGGTTGAGGCTGCGTCGCACGATGTCGCAGGTGAGGACGTCCTCGATCTCGGTGAAGCCGCGCACCAGGGTGGCGTCATCGTAGGCATCGCGTACGAGTGGCGTGTCGGGCGAGGCGAATGCCGGAGTGGCGAGATCCGAGTTGATACCGTCGTACGGACCGAGCTGCCCCGTACCCTGTCCGTCGGCATTGAGTCGACCGGGGGCGGCGAGGGCGTAGGCGATATTGCTGGCCCTGCCATCGGCCTCGAGGCTGTGCAGGGCATTGCGTGACACCTCGGTGTCCGATGTGGGGTTGGCGCTATCGAGCGCCATGCAGTAATCGAGTAGGTTGGCGTAAGGGTCGTCGTCGCCCTCGACCTGGGGTGGGGGATAGACCTTGCCATCGCTGTCGGTGGGGCTGAACCTGGAGGTACGCCGCGCCAGGTCATTGCCGCCGCTGCGGTAGACACCATAGAGCAACGGGACCTCGCCGGGGCTGTAGCGGCGTGCCGCCATACCGAGGGTGAGGTAGGGGAGGTAGCCCTTGGCATGGCCGCCGCTGCAGTCCTCTTCGCCGTCGCCATCGCGATCGGGACAGGGCAGGCGGCGTTCGCGCACCATGAACTGCAACAACTGGCGGTCGGCGAGTTCGAGCAACGCCTGGCCCTGGACCTGGGCGTTGCGATCGCGGGTCTGCTGGGTGAGATACATCACCCCCCAGACCGCGCTGGCGGTGAAGGTCAGGATCAGCAGCATCTCCACCAACCCGAAGCCGCGGGCACGCCGATGGTGTCGTGGGCCTGGGGGGTGTTGGGCGGTGCGGTGAGGGGTCATGGTGCGGCCTGGATCAATACATGGAGGTCGTGGTCTGCGAGATCAGCTGGTAGACCGGCAGCAGGAAGACGGCGACCACGAAGATGAAGAAGACGCCGGCGATCGAGATCATCAACGGCTTGAGGATCTCGGCCAACGAATCGACGGTGTGGTGCAGCCGGCGGCGGTATTCCACGGCGAGATAGTCGAGCTGTTCGTCGAGATTGCCCGACTGCTCGCCGACACTCACCAGACGGATCATCAACCGCGGGAAGACGCCGGTGGCCTGAAGCTCGTCGCTGAGCCGACTGCCGTTACGGATACCCTCACGCACCCGCTGCAGATGGCCGCGGTAGTGTGGGTTGTGCATCGCCTCTTCGAGCACCGCCAACGCCTCGCTGAGGTTGACGCCGGCACGGATCAGCAGGCTCAGGTACTCGGTCATGAAGGCCAGCGCCGAGTCGCGGATCAGGCGCCCCGAGATCGGGAGCCGCCACAGTAGCGCGAACATCCGTTGCCGTAGCCAGGCGGTGCGGGTGACGAGCAACAACAGCAGCGTCAGTCCGCCGAGCAACGCCCAGAAACGATCGTGGACGAGGTCGCCGATCCAGCCGGCGACGGCCATCGCCTTGATGGTCAGTGGCGGCAGGTGGGCGTTCATCTGTAGGAACATCTGCTGAATGTTGGGCAGCACGTAGTCGATCCAGAACAGCGCCGCGAGCACCACCACCAGGGTGACGAAGACCGGATAGATCAACGCCTTCTGGACGTCCTGACGGATGCCGCGCACCCGGTTGAGGTGCGCCGCGCCGTCGAGCAGCACCCGATCGAGGTTGCCCGACTGCTCGCCGATAGCGATCAGCGACAGCACAGTCCCGGGGATGATCTCGCGGTGGCGCGCCATCACCGCGCTCAGTGCGCTGCCGCCGCTGACCCCGGTGTGCAGCTCGCTGATCACCCGCGCCATGGCGCTGCGCCGGTTCTCCTCGCGCAACTCGACCAGCGCCTGGTCGATCGGCAGGCCGCAGCGCAGCATCACCCCGAGGTTGTGCAGGAACTCGGCGAGGACCTCGGTCGGTACCGGGCGTCGGCTCATGCTGATGAGCAGATCGATCAGCCCGCTGGCCAGCCCGGGCAGGCGCCACAGCCGCAGCACGGTGTCGTCGTGGCGTTGCTCGATCACCGCACGCGCGGTCAGGGCGTCGCTGAACTGGAACTTCTCGAGCCGCCATCCGGGGCGGCCGAGGTCGTCGGCATAGCGATAGAGGAAATAGTGCATGGCGCGACTCAGGGTGAGGGACAGCTCAGTTGGTAGCGGGTCGGCGGGTCGATCACCCCGCTTGCGGCCAAGCCCCGGGCAGACTGGAAGGCGCGTAGCGCGGCCAGGGTCGAGCGGCCCATGATGCCGTCGACGGCGTCGGGCGCGAGGTGGCCGAGTGCGGCGAGCCGTTCCTGGAGCTGGCGCGCGGCTGGCGAGCGCTCGCCGAAGGTGGGTTGGGTGGCGGCGATCCCGGTGCGATAGAAGGACAGTCGCTCGCCGTCACCGAGGGTGAGCGCAGGCCGCCCTTGACAGTTCTCCGTGATCGTCTCGTGGCTGCGCCAGGCGACCCACATCGGCCCGTCTCCGGCCTCCCCGGCGTCCTCAGTGGCGTCCATGCCGAACAGCGTCGGGTAGGCTGCGATCAGGGCCGCGAGATCGGCGCCGGTCGCATCCGCGACGGCGGGTGACGCCGGCTGCGTGTCGGTGTCAGCGGGGCTGGTCTGGGGGGCGGGCATGGGCATCGCGACATCGGTGTCGATGCTGGCTGCCGGTTCCGTGTCGGTTGTGGTGCCCTGTGGCGCCGTCGCCTCGGCGTCGGTGCTGGGCAGACGCGCACCGAGTGCCGCGAGCTGGGGCATGAGCTGCGTCTCCAGCCAGGGGAGGAGTTGTTGCTGACGGCTCCAGCCGAGTGCGGCGAGCGCACCGAGCAACAGTGTCAGCAGGAGTGCGAGGCGCCAACGCGGGGCGTGCGCGACGGCTGCGCGATGGGTGCGCAGTCCGGTCTCGGTCTCGGCGATGGCGAGCGTCATCAGCCGACGGTCGATGCGGAGTCGTGGTCGCTGCAGCAGGCCGTAGAGACAGCGGTCCATGATCAGGTTGATGCGTCTGGGCAGACCGCCGCTGGCGTGCTGCAGTCGCCGCAACGCCGCGCCTGTCAGGGTGATGCGTTGGGCGGCACCGGCCTGGTCGAGGCGGTTGAGGACATAGCCCCGGGTCTCCGCCCGGTCGAGCGGGGTGAGCTGGACGTGGAGGGTGATGCGGCTGTTGAGTTGGCGCATCTCGAAGCGTCCGAGTAGGTCGAGGATCTCGGGCTGAGCGACCAGTACCACCTGCACCAGCTTGGTGTCGCTGGTCTCGAGGTTGGAGAGCTGGCGCACCAGTTCCAGGGTCGCAGCGTCGAGGTTCTGGGCGTCGTCGAGGATCAACACACAGTTGCGCCCGGCTGCCTGCTCGGCGCTGAAGAAGCGGTGCAGGGCCTCGAAGTAGGGCTGGATACCGAACTGTGGCGGTGGTAGCTCGGCGAGTCCGAAGCCATGATGAATGGCGGCGATCAGCTCACGCTCTTGGGGCACGCCGTGGAGGATCAGTGCAACCCGTTCGCCGGCGCGCTCGAGGTCGTGCATCAGCCGGTGCATCAGCGTGGTCTTGCCGACCCCGACCTCGCCGGTGACCAGCATGAAGCCCTTGCGCCGCTCGATCAGGTGCAGCAGCTCACGATAGCCCTGGTAGGTGCGCCGACTGGGAAAGAAACGGGTGAGGGTCGGGGTCACCGGAAAGGGGTCGGTGTCGAGCCCGAGTTCGTCGAGATAGGGGGGGGCGCCGTTGCGTTCAGTAGCCATAGGCGTGGTGGTACTGCCTGACGTCGGGGTTGTTCGGGTAACGGGTGTAGAGGCGCGCGACCCGTTGCCGGGCCTTGGCGAGTGCGCCCTCGCGCCAGTCGATGGCGGCAAGGTTGAGATTGGCCTCGAGGTCGTCGTCGTCATAGCCGAGCACCTCCAGATAGCCCTGCCGGGCCGCCTCCAGCTCACCGCGGCGCAGCTGCAGGAAGGCGCGCATCCGCACCACCGCCAGGCTGTCCGGGCCGATCATCGCCTCGGCCTGGGCGAGTTGGTGTGCGGCCGCGTCGAGCCGATCGGTCGCGCAGGCGCGGGCGAAGTCGGCGGCGATCTGGCGCATTGCCAATAGCGCCGGGTCGGGGGTGTCGAACAGCGGCGATTCGATCGCCCCGCTGTCGGGCGTCGGCGCCGGGGCGGTTGCCGGCGTCTGCTTGGGTGCCGACAGGGGGGCTGGCGGTTGGTGCGGTGCGCGCGTCACCGTCACCGGAGCCGGAACCGGGGTCGCGATCGCCAGTGACGGCGGTGGCATGGGGCCTGTCAGCTGGCTGCCGACTACTGGCCACAGCAATACGCCGGCGCCAACCAGTGCCACGCCGCCGGTGCCGAGCAGCCAGCCGCGCCGACGCCGCGCGCGCCGCTGCGCGACATCGCCCAAGGCGCTCAGGTGCGGGGCCTCGCGGCTGCGCAGGCCGGTGAAGACCAGGCTCATAGCAGGGTGACGCGCAGCGCGATGACCAGCTCGCGGGCGGTGGTGGAGTGACCATGGCCACCGAACAGGTACTCGACGCCGGGGATCTCGGTGAACGGCGGGATGCCGTCCTTCGAACGACTGCCGGTCTCGCTGATCATGCCGCCGAGGATCACCAGGTCGCCGTCGCGCATGTTCAACGAGGTGGTCATGCCCTTGAAGCTGACCTTGGGCAGCGAGATCGATTGGTCGTTGCCGATGTCGACCGGGTCGGTACTGCCCGGCTCGACCTGGGTCTGCATCGGGTTGATCACCAGGCTGATGGTGCCGTCATCGGCGATGAAGGGGATGACCCCGAGCAGCACGCCGTCGAAGACGTTGCCGGTCTTGGTCTCCCAGGTGCTCTCGGGGTTGTCGGCGGTGCCCAGCGAGGTGCGTGAGACCTCTTTGAGGAAGCTCGAGTTGCTGCCGACGCTGACCAGCGCCGGCTGGGTGTTCTTGACCCGCAGCGAGGGGTTGGAGAGCACGTGGACGTTGCCGAAGGTGCGCAGCAGGTTGACCGCGACGCTATAGCTGTCGTTGCCGGCGACCAGTCCCAGCCCCGGGTTGCCGCTGCCGCCGATGCTGGTGCCGGGGATGGTGATGGCACGCCCGAGACCGCCGTCGTTGGGCAGGGTCGAGTCGATCGAGCCGAGCCCGATGGCCTCGGCGCCGTAGAGTGCGGCGATGTCGTTCTCGAGCTGAGACCAGTTGACGCCGAAGCGGAACTTGTCGCTGAGCTCGACATCGATCAGCTGCGCCTCGATCAGCACCTGGCGCTGCATCACCCGCTTGTAGCGCGAGATCAGGTCCTCGACGGCCTCGAGCTGAGAGGGACGGGCGCGGACGAACAGCACCCCGGTGTTGCGGTTGAGGGTGTAGTGCGGCCTCGTGCTGGTCTCGGGGTCGGTGACGCCCGGGGCGGTGCCGAGGATCACCCCGAGCATGGCCTCGATCTGGTCATAGGGATCGGCGGTATTGGTGTTGCGCCCGTCGAGCTTGAAGCTGCTAGTGATCCCGGAGGAACCGCTGCCGCTGTTGCTGCTACTGCCGATGTCGTTCATGGCGCTGGCGCCGAAGACGTCGCCACCGGCGTTGAAGCTGGCCGTCGAGACGGTCTGCAGGAAGCCGAGGTGGAACACCCGGTTGTCGTGCTCGTAGACCTCGATCAAGCGGTCATTGACCCGCGCCGACATGTCGATCTTGTCGAGCACCACCTGCAGGACCTTGGAGGCGGGCATGTCGCGCAACTCCAGGGTCAGGTAACGCGGCTCGTTGCCGAGCGAGTCGGGTAGCGCCAGACTGAGCTCGGCCTGGCGCGCCACCGCCTGGAGGATGCTGCGCGCGTCGGTGTCCTCCACCACCAGGGTCACGCGGATGGCGTCGAGCGGATTGTAACGTGGTGCGACCGGTGCGGGGGGCGGGGCGATTGAGCGCTCCTCGACCCGTTCCTGCAGCGCGCGCTGCAGGGCGCTGAGCTTGCGCGACTCGGCCACCAGGCGCTCCTGCAGGGCCCGTTGCGACGCCTCGTCGATGTCGGTGGTGCGGTCGAGATCGACCTTGGCCGGACCGGTGCAGCCGGTGGCGAGGAGCAGTGCGCAGGCAATCAGGGGCGCCGTCTTGTTGATCATGTACATGGTTTTCCAGGGCAGAACGATTCGTTGCGGGGTCTTATCGGACCGGGTCAGCGACGCCCCACCGTCAGCAGCTCGCCGGCCAACCGGTTGAAGCCGATGGCCGTCACGGTGTCGTCATAGTGTTCGGTCGTCGGGGTGCTGGGCGCGGCGAAACAGCGTACCTCGGCGCTCAGGTGTTGGTGTGGGCCGTCGAACAGGGCGATATCGGGGGACAGGTCTTGGCGGTCGGCATCACGCGCGCCGGTGCTGAGGATCAGGAAGGCGACATTGGTCACTGGGTTGCTGGCGCAGTCGATCGTGCCCAACGCCCCGTCGTCGCCGGTCAAGTAGGCATTGGTCGGATCCAGCGGTTGGGTGCTGGCGATGCGCAGGGTGTAGAGCAGCAGATTGCGCGCGCGCTGTGGGCCCGGTGCTGGTGCCGCCTTCCCTGACAGGGTGTGCCACGGCCTGACCAGATCGGCCTGGTCGCTGCGGTAGACGGCATAACGCAGCCGGCGATAGTAATCGGCCTGTTGGCTGTTCGGTGTCTGTAGGCCGAGGGTGGCGAAGGGCACGTAGCCGAAGCGGCTCTCGGAGGCGGCGCCACAGCCATCTTTCTGGGTCCCCTCGATGCCATCGGCCGCGCCCTCGTCCTCGGCGGTGATGCCATCGGTGTCGGCACAGGGCAGGCGATGATAACGCCTGGCGTACTCGATCACGGCATCGGTGACCTGTTGCTGCAATGCCGCCAGTGCCTGAGTCGTATCGCCATCGCGTGGATAACTCGGTAGCTGGGCGCGTCCCAGGCTCGCCGAGATCAGCAGCCCGGCGATGGCGATGAAGAACGCCATCTCGAGGATCGAGAAGCCGCGGTTACGTGTGGGGTTGGCGGGATGCTCAATCATCGCGTGGTGTGCCCAGCGGGGTGGTCACGATGGTCGGGATCTGCAGCGTCGGCGCCATCTCTCCCAGCGCCTCGGAGTAGTGCTGCAGTTTTGCGGTATCGGCCTGCGCGCCCTTGCTGGCCTCGCTCTGCATGGCCTCGGCGATTTGCTGCATCTGCTGCGCGGTGCGCAGCACCCCGGACAGGGCCTTGAAGTCGACCCCGGGGTCGATGTCCTGTCGCTCGATCTCCTGGTCGAGACGGTCGACGAGATCGGCCAGGTGGCCGAGGTCGGGCGGGGTCTGTGCGCTACTGCGTCCGGTATAGGCGAGTAGTTCGTCACAGATCGCATCCACGGGATCCTGTGACGCCGGCGCTGGCGCTGGGTCGCTCGGCCGAGCAGTCACGGTGTCGATGATCGACGAGCGGGCCCCATCCACCGGACCGTCGTCCGTGCTGCGGGGCGATTGCTGGTCGCTTGACCCCGCATCCGGGGCGTCGAGCGATGGCATCTCGCGCATCTGCTCGGTGAGTTCGCGATAGCGCGTCATCAGCACCTCAAGCTCAGCTGCTGCGGGCGTCGCAGGCGAGGAGGGCTGAGCCGGCTGGATCAGCGGGTCGCGTGCCGGGAGCTGGGGGGGCGGGACCAGCGTGGTCGCCGGTAGTGGCTGGTGAGGGATGGTGTCCAAGGTCCCGAGGTCGGTCTGCGGGGTGATGATCCACCACAGGGTCAGGCCGGTTGCCACGCCGAGCAGGACCGCCAGGGCGAGTCGAGACCACTGGAAAGAGCTGTTCATGTCGCGGTACTCCGGGAGGGCGTGGCGGTGCTCAAGGTTCGAGACGGGCGTTCCCGGCCGCGACGGGGCGGGTCAGCACGGTGGGCTCGAGTCGGAAGGGGATGCGCTGACGCTGCCCATCACGGCTCAGCCAGAGGGCATCGGCGGCGATGGCCGCGACCCGCACCTGGGCATCGACCATGTCCCCGGGCGCGTAGAGTCGACCATTGATCAAGGCATGGCTGTTGCGCGGGCCGGCATAGATCAGCCCGACCTCGTAGTCGAGCCACCAGGGTTCGATCTCTGCTGGGGGGGTGGGCTTGCCGCCGCTCGGTGAGGTCGCCTCGCCCGGTCTTGGTGTCGCCGTGGTGGCGTCGGCGCGCGGTGTCGCCGTGGTGGTGAGCCGGGGGTTGTCCTGGCGCGGCGACCGCGGTCGTTGTGCGTCACCTGCGAGCAGGGTCTGCACGGTGGTTGGCTGCGGCGCTGTTAGCCCGGTGGCGGTGAGCCGGTCCTCGAGCTGTTCGAGCAGGCGCAGGCGCCCAGCGAGTTCGCGCTCGAGCCGCTGCAGCTGTTGCCCGGAGGGGTGTTGGGTGAGCGCCTGGCGTGAACGGTCGAGGTGCGGTAGGGCCGCGACCACCAGGGTCGCGCCGATCAGTGCGGTGAAGATGAGGGTGGTGCGCTTGTTCATGGCCGCGGCTCCTGTCGCGCCCCGGCGCTGACGCCGGGGGCGTTACCCCAGAGGGCGGCGAGGCTGAAGGTGTTCTCGCCGCTGTTGCCGGCCTGGATGGTCTGATCGATGACCCGGTAGCCGTGCTGGGTGAGCGCATCGACGAGGTGGCGCTCCTTCTCCATCGAGGGGTAGAAGGCCTCACTGCGGCCGGTGAGGACCACCATCGCCACCCCGTCCTCGACCACCACCGAGAGTTCTCGCAACTCGAGCCCCTCCGGGAGGCTGCGCTGTACGTCGCGTACCAGCCGTGGCAGCGGTGGGACGCGGTCGCGTCGTGCCTGGAGGTCGAGCAATGCGAGGACGTCGCTGGCCTGCTCGGCGGTGACGATCGACTGCTGGTGGTTGCGCCGCAGGCGTGTCTCGATCTCGTCGAGATCGGCGATCGCGACGCGCTGCTCGGCGAGCCGCTGTTCGAGCGCCAGCGCCTGTCCGTTCCAGCGCGTTCCCTGCCAGACGAGGGCCAGGGTCAGTACCAGCAGGCTCAGACCCAGCCACGGCAGCATCGACAGCAGCAACAATTGGGCGCGTTGCCCCGGGGTGGTGTCGGCGATCGCCTCGCTGCTGGTCTCGAGCAGGGTCGGCAGGGCGCTCTGCAGGTCGGGGTCGTGATCGAGCGTGCAGCTTGCCGGTAGCTGGGTCCAGTCGATCCCGGGGAAGCGTCGCCTCAAGGCCTCGACGAGCTGGGCGCCGGTGTCCTCGGTGAATTCGCCGTGGCCGATCAGGGTCGCGTGTGGTGGCAGCGGGTAGGTACGCCCGAAGCCTTGCTCGTTGAGCTGGCGGAAGAGTCGTTCGGCGACCATGCCCGGGTCGGAACCGGCTAGTACCGGCATGCGCTCGGCGAGCATCACCTGCTTGTCGATCACCACCATGAAGCTGATGTCGTCGGGCTGGAGCAGCACCAGCAGATGACTCGCACGCCCGCGTTTCAGGGTCCAGGCGAGCATTGCCGCGCCCAGCGGGACCAGCACCTGGTAGTGGTCGCTGGCCTTGGCGCGCTTCTGGTAACGGGTCCAGACATCGAGCGGCACCACGGTGTAGAACACCCGGTAGGCGTCACGCAGCCGGGTGCGCTGGTGGACGATCACCCGTGAATAACTGTCGATCTCACCGTGATCGCGTAGGCGCTTCTCGATGATCGGGGCGATGTCGGCGACCCGGCTGTTGACCAGCATCACCCCGAAGGTGGCGCGCTGGTAGTCGGTGAGCAGCCATAACGGGCCGGTCGGCGGGGCGTCGAGGTCGAGCGGCTGGGCCCGGTCGTTGGCGATGCGCAGGGCGCGCCCACCGAGATCGATGACCTTGATCCAATTGATGACGGCGGACTCCTGGTCGGGGTTAGCGTGAGTAGTAGGTACCGAGCAGGGTGAACCGCAGCGCCTGGGGGGCGTCGTCGTCCTGATAACGGGTGAACAGTCCGGGTTCGCCGCCGCTGGCGCGGATGCTCAGCGCCTCGGTGATGAAGAAGCCCTCGGCGCTGGGGGCGGTGCTCAACAGGTAGGCGTCGACCTGCTGGCGCGAGAGCATCCGGTTCTCGACCCGTAGCTGGCGTTCGCTCCAGGCCGAGCGCTGCAGTGCCTGCTGCTCGATCAGCGGTTGCCATTGCGCAAAGGCGCCGGCGGCCTGCTCCCAACGCTCGAGCGTGGCCACCCCGCCGGCGGCGCTCGCGAGTACCTGGCGGGCGGTCTGGGCGTCGCGTTGTCCTTGCGCGAGCCGTTGCTGGGCACTGCTCGCATACCAGGAGCTGGCCGCCAACAGCAGGGCCGCGGCCAGGGTCGCGACGGCCTGGGCGGTGCCGCTGATGGGGAGCCGGGTCATTGGTCCATCCGCCAGTGCGCGGTCAGCAACATCACCGCGTCCTCGTCGCGGTTCTCGCCGATGTCATCGGCGGTCGCCTCGAGGCCGGTGTCGCGCTGGAAGGTGTTGTTGCCGCCCCACTCGTAGCCGGGTTCGCGAACATTGGTCTGGGCGCGATTGCTCAGCGTGGTCTGCTCGCGGAAGCGGCCCTCGCGCGCATCCGGCGCGCCGTCGATCATCTGATCGAGGCTACGTGCCAGGTCCGGGGTCAGCCCGCGCAGCACCATCACGTTGCCCGAGCCGCTGGCGGTGCCGTCCGGGTTCCACTGGAAGCAGATCTGCAGCTCTACCGGATTGCCGTTGCTGTCGTTGTAGAGATAACGATCCTCTTGACCCTCGGCGCGTCCGGCGGGCATGGCGATACCGGCGCGCTCCATCAGGTGATGGAGATTCTGCTCGGAGAGCGCGGCGGGGTCGCCGAGCCCGACCGAATTGGCCGGATAGCCCTGGCCATGACAGAGTCGTTGCCCGGTGCGGGTGTAGTTGGCGGGGATGCCGGCGACCTGGCCGTGACGGTTGTTGAGCCGGGCGTCGGCGCCGCTGACCATGTAGGTCGGCGCGATCTGACTGTCGCCGACCACCACCCCGGTGCGCTGGAAGTGGATGTCGTAGGCGCGCTTCCAACCGGTGACGAACTGGAAGATCTGCTTCGACTGGGCCTCACGGACGATGTCCTTGGAGATGGCGATGCCACCGAGGATCATGCCGATGACCACCAGCACCACGGTCAACTCGACCAGGGTGAAGCCGCCCTGGGGGTGACGGGCGACAGGGGCGTGCTGTTGCATTGACTGACTCCGGCGGGGGCTGCTCATTGGTTCATCTTGTAGTGTGCGACCACGGTCATGATCTGGTCTTCGTCCTGGCGTGCCCCGAGGTCGTCGTCATTAGTGGGCGCCTCGCCATAGGCGAAGGTGTTGGCGCCCTGCCATTCCTTGCTCGGAGTACGATCCGTGGCGCAGCCAGTAAGCCCTTCTTGACGAAAGACGCCTTCACAGGCATCGGCCTGGCCGTCGATCATCTGATCGAGTGTGCGCGCCAGGTCCGGGGTCAGCCCGGAGATCACCATGACGTTGCCGGAGGGGACGTCCTGGCCCGGCGCATTCCATTGGAAGCACACCCGTAGCTCCTGCGGGTTGCCGTTGGTGTCGAGATAGACGTAGCGATCCTCGAAGCCCTCGGCACGACCGGGTGGGAGTTGGATGCCGTGGCGCAGCATCTCCTGGAACAGGGTATCGGTGACGGGGGCCGAGTTGATGTCGCTGATTTGAGCGTCCCCGTTGCAGATCGGTCCGGGGCCGTCTTCACCGGACATGTCCTCGCCGGAGATGATGTCGCCCGATTCAGCATCCTTTTGGTACTCGGCGCCGTTGACCATATAGCGCGGCGCGGTCTGGTCGTCGCCGAGGACCACGCCGGTGCGCGAGTAGTGGTTGTTGTAGGCCGAGACCCACTGATCGACGAACTTCTGCTTGATCTTCACGTACTCGGCGCTGCGCTGCATGTCGCGCCCGATGGACACGGCGCCGAGGATCAGCCCGATCACCACCAGCACCAGTGACATCTCCACCAGGGTGAAGCCGCGCATCGAGGAGTTGGATCCCGACATGGTTGTTCTCGCTCTTTGACTTGTCGTGGAAGGGACCGGGGTAGGGCCGGTCCGGCATATCGAGCGTCCAGCACGGACGCTATGTGGTTGCTGGTGGGGGAAGTGGCGCAAGCCCGGCATCGATAGCCAGGTGATGTGGTAACGGGCAGAGGGGGGAGCGATATCGAGGCCGACTGCGGCGAACGGCGGCGAGTCGCTTGGCTGATACCTGCGCGTGTGCGTCACTTCTTTTTTGATCCTATGGCAAGGTTGCTCCTTGCCTGTGTGCTTCGATCAATCCGATTCTTTACGATCGGTTGTCTGCCACTTCCTTCTGCGAGGATCTGTTTTTAGCGGCGTGAACATTTTGTTTATGGGCAGAGTATATCCAACCTGAGATCGATCATTAGGGCACGATTTGTGTTTTTGTGGGCCCGGTCTCGTCGACCTGGCGAGGCTGTCTGGAGGCGGTCCTTGGGGGGGTGCTTAACGACGGATCGAGGCTGAATGCTAGAATATCGGCCCAGTATTCAGCTCAGGAGCAACCCAATCGATGGCAGGTCATAGTAAGTGGGCCAATATCAAGCACCGCAAGGCCGCGCAGGACAAGCGTCGCGGTAAGATCTGGACCAAGCTGATCCGCGAGGTCACGGTTGCGGCGCGTGCAGGGGGGGGCGACCCGGCGGCCAATCCGCGCCTGCGCCTGGCGATGGACAAGGCCTTCGGCGCCAACATGCCGCGCGACACCGTCGAGCGCGCGATCAAGCGCGGCGCCGGTGGCACCGATGGCGACAACTACGAGGAGATCCGGTACGAGGGCTATGGCCCGGGCGGCGTGGCGGTGATGGTCGACTGCATGTCCGACAACCGCAACCGCACCGCCTCCGAGGTCCGTCACGCCTTCACCAAGCACGGCGGCAACCTCGGCACCGACGGCTCGGTGGCCTATCTGTTCACCAAGCAGGGGATCATCAGCTTCCAGCCCGGGACCGACGAGGACGCGGTGATGGAGGCGGCGATCGAGGCCGGCGCCGATGACGTGGTCACCAACGATGACGGTTCGCTCGACGTGATCACCACCCCCGAGGCCTTCTCCGAGGTCAAGGACGGGCTGGTCGCCGCCGGTTTCGATACCGAGGCCGCCGAGGTCACCTTCAACGCCTCGACCTCCGCCGAACTCGATCGCGACACCGCCGAGAAGCTGTTGAAGCTGATCGACGCGCTCGAGGACCTCGATGACGTCCAGGAGGTCTATCACAACGCCGATATCTCCGACGAGATCATGGCGGCGCTCGATGCCTGACGTGGTCCTTGCGTGCGGGCGTTGAGGCGATGACGCGCTCCCCCCGCACGGCGCCGCCTCGTCTGGCGCACCGCATCCTCGGTATCGACCCGGGGTCGCGCTTCACCGGCTATGGGGTCATCGATACCGACGGCCGTCACAGCCGCCGCGTGGCCAGTGGCTGCATCCGTGTCGACAAGGCCCCCTGGCCGGACCGGCTGCGGTTGATCTTCGACGAGGTCGAGCAGTTGGTGCTCACCCACCGTCCACACGAGCTGGCCGTCGAGCAGTTGATCTTCGCCCGCGACCCCAGCGCCGCGCTCAAGCTCGGGCAGGCGCGTGGCGCGGCGCTGTGTGCGGCGCTACGCGGTGAATTGACGGTGCACGAGTACAGCCCCAAGTCGGTCAAGCTGGCGGTGGTCGGCACCGGTGGGGCGCAGAAGTCGCAGGTCCAGCACATGGTGCAGGTGCTGCTGACGATGGAGACATCGCCCGGCGAGGACGAGGCCGATGCGCTCGCCATCGCGCTCTGTCACGCCCACTCGATGGGCATCCCCGGGCGCAAGCGCATGGCCGCCTCGTGGCGCGATTGGAGACCCTGAACCCATGATCGGACGTTTGCGTGGACAGCTGGTCCACAAACAGCCGCCCCGGCTGATGCTCGACGTCGGTGGCGTCGGCTATGAACTCGAGGCGCCGATGTCGACCTTCTACGAGCTGCCGGCGGTGGGCGAGACGGTCACCCTGATCACCCATCTGGCGGTGCGTGAGGACGCCCAGGTGCTCTACGGCTTCATCCGCGAGTCGGATCGGGCGCTGTTTCGCAACCTGCTCAAGGTCACCGGGGTGGGGGCGCGGATGGCGCTGGCAATCCTCTCGGGGATGGATGCGGCGCGCTTCGCCCAGTGTGTCGAGTACGAGGACGTCACCGCCCTCACCAAGCTCCCCGGCATCGGCAAGAAGACCGCTCAGCGCCTGGTGGTGGAGATGCGCGACCGACTCGAGATGCTCGCCACCCCGCCCTGCGTTGGGGCCGCCGACGAGAATACGCCCGGTGCGGATCAGGCGCTCGCCGATGCAGTCAGCGCCCTGGTCGCGCTCGGTTTCCGTCCGGCCGATGCGACGCGCATGGCACGCGCCGCCGACGACGGCGCCAAGACCTCCGAGGAGATCATCCGCGTGGCATTGCGATCGGTGAATCCGGCCTGACCTAAGGGGGCATCGTCGACCGGGTGCGGCCAGCGCCCGGCCCCATCGTCGCTCGTGGCGACGACGACCAGGGATGCGCGAGGCCCCCGGATGAGCCAGGACCTGACCGCCGAGTTGTGCGCCAGCGTGGCCGCGGCGATCGCCGCCGCCACGCCGTTGTGTCTGCGTGGCGGCGGCACCAAGGACTTCCTCGGTCGCCACTGCGCGGGCCGTCCGCTCGCGCTCGCCGGGCATCGCGGCATCCTCGATCACCAGCCGCGCGAACTCACCCTCACTGCCCGCGCCGGTACCCCGCTGTGTGAGATCGAGACGGCGCTCGCCGAGGCCGGGCAGTGTCTCCCCTTCGAACCGCCGCACTTCGGCCCCGGCGCCACCCTCGGCGGCACCATCGCCTGTGGCCTCTCGGGCCCGGCGCGCCCTCATGCCGGGGCGGCGCGCGACTTGGTGCTCGGCGCGCGGGTGCTCACCGGGCGCGGCGAGGTGCTGCGCTTCGGCGGCGCGGTGATGAAGAACGTCGCCGGTTACGACATCGCCCGGCTGATGACCGGCGCCTTCGGCACCCTCGGCATCCTCCTCGACATCAGCCTCAAGGTGCTGCCGCGCCCCGAGGCGGTGCGCACCCTGGTGCTCGACTGCGCCGGTGACGAGGCGCTCGCCCGGCTGCGCGCGCTGGCGCGCCGAGCGCTGCCGCTGAGCGCGAGCTGTCACGACGGCGAGCGGCTGTGGCTGCGACTCTCCGGGGCCGAGCGCGCGCTCGGCCCCGCCGCCGCCGAGATCGGTGGCGAGCGCGTCGAGCCGGGGCGGGCCGAGGACTTCTGGGACGCGCTGGTCCGCGAGCAGCGCCATCCCTTCTTCACCGCGCCGGGCGCGCCGCTGTGGCGGCTCTCGCTGCCGCCGCATGCGCCGGCGCTGGCGCTCGACGCCCCTCAGCTGATCGAGTGGGGTGGGGCGCAGCGCTGGCTGCGCACGGTCCACCCCGCGGAGGTGGTGCGCGCCGAGGCCGCACGGCTCGGCGGGCACGCGACCTGTTTTCGCGGCGGCGAGGCGATGCACTCCCCCTTCACCCCGTTGTCGCCGCCGCTGCTCGCGCTGCACCGCAACCTCAAGCAGGCCTTCGATCCCCACGGCATCCTCAATCCGGGGCGCTTCCATGCCGAGTTCTAGCGGGGCGTCGCCGCCTTGACCCGGAGTCCGCATGCGTACCGATCTGCTCCCCGAGCTGCTCGACACCGCCGCCGGCCGCGAGGCCGACGCCATCCTCCGCGCCTGCGTCCACTGCGGCTTCTGTACCGCCACCTGTCCGACCTATCAGCTGCTCGGCGACGAGCTCGACGGGCCGCGCGGGCGTATCTATCAGATCAAGCGGGTGATGGAGGGTGCGCCGGCCACCGCCGTGGTGCAGCGCCATCTCGATCGCTGTCTCGGCTGTCGCGCCTGCGAGCGCACCTGTCCCTCGGGGGTGCGCTATGCGCGGCTGGCCGAGATCGGGCGGGGACTGGTCGCCGCCCAGGTGCGCCGTCCCTGGCACCAGCGTCTGCTGCGGCGGGCGTTGGTGCTCGGTCTCTCGGGGGCGGGGCGGGTGCGCGCGCTGCTCGCCCTCGGGCGGCTGGCGCGCCCGTTGTTGCCGGCGCGACTGGCCGCGCGGATTCCGTCGCGGGTCGCGCCCGGGGCGGCGCCGACCGCGCGCGGGCTGGAGCGGCGGATGCTGGTGCTCGAAGGCTGCGTGCAGGGGGGCGCGACCCCGCGCACCAACGCCGCCGCGGCGCGGGTGTTCGCGCGTCTCGGCATCGAGCTGGTGGGCGCGCCCGCGGCGGGCTGTTGCGGTGCGCTGGCGTATCATCTCGACGATCAGGCCGGCGGGCGGGCGCGGATGCGCCAGGCGATCGATGCCTGGTGGCCGGAGATCGAGTCCGGCTGCGAGGCGATCCTGGTGACCGCCAGCGGTTGTGCGAGCATGGTGCGCGAGTACGGTGAGGTGTTGGCCGACGACCCGGACTACGCCGAGCGGGCGGCGCGGGTCGCCGCGCTCGCCCGTGACCCGGCCGAGGTGCTCGCCGTCGCCGATCTGACCCCGTTGGGCCGACCCGGCGCCGGGCGGCGGCTGGCCTATCACGCGCCCTGCAGCCAGCAGCACGTGCTGCGGCTCGACGGCGTGGTCGAGGGGGTGCTCGAGCGTCTCGGCTTCACCCTCGTCCCGGTGCCCGATGCGCACCTGTGCTGCGGCTCGGCCGGGACCTATTCGATCACCCAGCCGGCGCTCTCGCGCCGTCTGCTGGAGAACAAGCTCGGCGCCCTGGAGAGCGGCCGGCCCGCACTCATCGCCACCGCCAACGTCGGCTGCCAGCTCCAGCTCGCCGCCGGCGCCTCGGTGGCTGTGGTGCACTGGCTGGAGCTGCTCGACCCGGCGCCCCCCGAGGAGGCCCCTGAGAGATGACAGAGCGGATTGGATTCATCGGCCTCGGCCTGATGGGCGCGCCGATGGCGCTGAACCTGCTGCGTGCCGGTCACCGGCTGGCGGTGTATGCGCGGCGCGAGACGGCGCTGGCACCGTTGCGCGAGGCCGGCGCCGAGGTCTGTGCGAGCCCGGCGGCGCTGGCGGGCGCGGTCGACGTGGTGTTCACCATCGTCTCCGACACCGAGGATGTCGAGCAGGTGCTGCTCGGGCCCGATGGGGTGATCGAGGGCGCGCGACCGGGCGCCGTGGTCATCGACATGAGCACCATCTCGGCCTCGGCCACCCGCGCCATCGCCGCGCGGCTGGCCGAGCACGGGGTGGCGATGCTCGACGCCCCGGTCTCGGGGGGCGACGTCGGCGCACGCGAGGGACGGCTGTCGATCATGGTCGGCGGCGACCCCGAGGTGTTCGCGCGGGTGCGCCCGCTGTTGGAGGTGCTGGGCGCCAACATCGTCCATATCGGCGAGCATGGCGCCGGACAGGTGTGCAAGGCGTGCAATCAGGTGGTGGTCGGCGCCACCATCGCCGCGGTGGCCGAGGCGCTGCTGCTGGCGCGTGCCTCGGGGGTGGATGCGGCGCAGGTGCGCGAGGCGCTGCTCGGCGGCTTCGCCGCCAGCCGGGTGCTCGAACTGCACGGCCAGCGCATGCTCGATGGCGACTACCGGCCCGGCTTCAAGGCGCGGCTGCACCGCAAGGACATGCGTCTGGTCGAGGAGCGCGCGCGCGAGCAGGGGCTCGAACTGCCGTTGGCCGCGCAGGTCGCCGCCCATCTCGACGCGCTGCTCGCCGCAGGTGGTGGTGAACTCGACTCGGCGGCGATTCTCACCGCCCTGGAGCGGATGCAGCAGGGCGGTGGTGCTTGAGGGCCCGCCCGAGCGACGCCCTGAGAGGGGGTTATTCGAAGGTGATGAAACCGTCGATGGCGGTGATATAGGTGGCGATCACCCCGTCGCCCGGGGCGACGCTGTCGAGCAGCGCCTGATCCTCGACGGTGAACACCTGGGTGCGGTTGGGGCCGCGTACGGTGACGGTCGAGGCCTCGCGGTCGACCGCCTCGATCTTGCCGTAGAGGGTGAGGGTGTCGATGATGGCGCCGGCGGGCTTGGCCCCCGGGTCGCGTGCTATCTCACGTTCCTCGGTCATCCCCACGGTGCCGGCGTCCGAGCCCTTTTGCAGATCGACCAGCACGGCCTCGGTCTTGCTGACATCGAGGGTGTTGCCGATCTTGACCTCGTCGAGCCGGGTCACCTCCTCGGGGACGTGCAGAACCACGAACTCACCCTCCGGGGTGCGGATGGTGAGCATGCGCTTGTCGAGGTTGACCACCTCGACGGTGCCGGTCAGCTCGGTGGTGATTGCGGCGCCGGTGACCGGCACGTCGCGCAGCTCGCCCAGTGCGGTCGGCGCGAAGGCGCTGGTCGCGAGCGCGAGGGTCGTGGTGAGGGTCAGGCTGGCGGGGCTGATCTTCATCATGAAGTGATCTCCTGTGGTGGCGGTCGCATGTGCCGGGTGTCGATGTTGTGTCCCCATGTCCCGGTTGCACCTGAAGCATTGGTGCGAATGGCGGCGGACGCAAGGGGTCGGTCCCCGTACCGTCACCGCGAACCCGGGGCGGCGCCTCGGGCTGGGGCGATCGTCGCTTGATTCCTTAACGATCGTTAATCTTGTCGCAAGGCGCTGGCAAGGCATCCTTGGCGATACTCCCCGGCCACAGTCTTCGTGTTGCCTGCGTCCGGCGTGGTCGTTGCTGCCGGCACGGGTGGAGAACGGTCTGACCAGGAGTTGATCCAGATGCATGCAATCATTGATCCCCGGATCCCCGTCAAACGTACCGCGCTCGCCGTGGCGCTGAGTACGGCACTGCTCGGTGGTGGTGCGATGACGCTCGCCGTGACGCCGGCGCTGGCCGGCCCTGCCGCCGTGCAGGGACTACCGAGCTTTGCCGATGTCGCCGAGCGGGTGGTCCCGGCGGTGGTCAACGTCACCGTGGTCGCCGAGTCCGGTCGGCGGTTGCAACAGGCGCTGCCGCAGTGGCCCGAGCAGATGCCGGTGCCGGAGTTCTTCCGGCGCTTCTTCGAGTCCCCCGGGCTCGCCCAACCGCGCCGGGTGCGCGGCCAGGGCTCGGGTTTTCTGATCGACCCCGAGGGTCATATCGTCACCAACAATCATGTCGTCGACGGTGCTACCGAGGTCACCGTGGTACTCAACGACGGCAGCAGCCACGAGGCCCGGGTGGTGGGGCGTGACGACAAGACCGATCTGGCCCTGCTCAAGATCGAGGCCGACGGGCCGCTGCCCCATGTCGAGCTCGGCGATTCGGCGCAGGCGCGCGTTGGCGACTGGGTGCTGGCGGTGGGTAACCCCTTCGGGCTCGGCGGCTCGGTCAACGCCGGGATCATCTCGGCGCGGGGGCGCGATATCCACTCCGGCCCCTATGACGATTACCTGCAGATCGACGCGGCGATCAACCGGGGCAACTCCGGTGGCCCGCTGTTCGATGCCAGTGGCCGGGTGATCGGGGTCAATACCGCGATCTACTCGCCCTCCGGGGGCAACGTCGGTATCGGCTTTGCCATCCCTGCCGAGATGGTGCGCCAGGTGGTCGAGGATCTGCGCGACAAGGGCCATGTCGAGCGCGGCTGGCTCGGGGTGCGAATCCAGGCGGTGACCCCGGAGCTGGCCGCTGCGCTCGGGCGTGAGGATGACCATGGGGTGCTAGTCGCCGAGGTGCTCGAGGGCACGCCGGCGGCAGCGAGCGCGCTGCGCGCCGGTGACCTGATCCTCAGCGCCGGTGGCGCGCCGATCGAGGATTATCGCGACCTGCCCAAGCGGGTGGCGGCAACCCCCGCGGGTACTACCCTCGAACTCGAGGTGTGGCGCGACGGGCGCAGTCAGACCCTCGGCGTCGAGATCGGGCGGATGCCCGCCTCGAGCCCGCAGGCGGTCACGGCGACGCCGGGCGCGCCGCTCGAGCTCGAACATCTGGGGCTGCGGGTCCGGGCGCTGACCCCGGAGCTGCGCGCCGAACTCGGCATTGGCCCCGAGCGTGCCGGGGTGGTGGTGAGCGAGGTGGTGCGGGGGGGACCTGCGGCGCGTGCCGGGGTGCGACCCGGGGCCTTGATCTCGATGTTCGGCAACGCACCGGTCGACTCGCCGGCGGCGCTGCGCGCGGCCCTGGAGGCCGCGCTCGAGGCCGGGCGTGACTCGGTGGTGGTGCGCCTCGAGCGCGACGGCGCGGCGCTGTTCGTCGCCCTGCCGGTGACCGACTGAGCGGCGGGCGTGGGAATGCGGATCCTGCTGATCGAGGACGATGCGCAGATGGCCGACTATCTGCGCAAGGCGCTGGGCGAGATCGGCGCCCTGGTCGACCATGCCGATGATGGTCGCGAGGGGTTGCTGCAGGCGGCAGGCGGCGACTATGACGCGCTGATCGTCGATCGCATGCTCCCCGGGCTCGACGGGCTGGCGATCGTGCGCACCCTGCGTGCCGCCGATGATCACACCCCGGCGCTGATCCTCAGCGCCCTCGGCGAGGTCGACGACCGCGTCGAGGGGCTGCGCGCCGGGGGCGATGACTACCTGACCAAGCCCTTCGCCTTCTCCGAGCTGCACGCCCGGCTCGAGGCGCTGTTGCGCCGTGGTGGCGGCGAGGCGCCGGAGACGCGGCTGCGGGTGGGCGACCTGGAGATGGACCTGCTCGCCCGCGAGGTGACCCGTGGTGGGCGCGCGATCGCGCTGCAGCCGCGCGAGTTCCGCCTGCTCGAGTACCTGCTGCGCCATGCCGGTCAAGTGGTGACCCGGACCATGCTGCTCGAACACGTCTGGGACTATCACTTCGACCCCCAGACCAATGTCATCGACGTCCATGTCAGCCGGCTGCGGGCGAAGATCGACAAGGACTTCCCGACCCCGCTGCTGCACACGGTACGCGGCGCCGGCTACATGATCCGCGCCGCATGAGCCCGGCGCGTCTGGCGTTGGCGACCTGGTCGCGGGCGCGGCGCCGGGTCGGGCGTATCCTCCACAGCTCGATCTTCCGCCTGGCGCTGCTCCACGTGCTGCTCGTCTGCGCCTCGGCGGCGATTCTGCTCGGCTTCATCTACTGGTCGACGGCCGGGTACATGGACCGCCAGACCGACGCCACCATCGCCGCCGAGGTGCGGGGGTTGGCCGAGCAGTACCGTCGGCGCGGGCTGGCCGGCCTGCGCACGTTGATCGAGGAGCGCATCCGGCGCGACCCCAGTGGGGCGAACGTCTATCTGCTGGTCGACGCCCGGCGCCAGTGGATCCTCGGCAACCTCGACCGCTGGCCGGTCGACACCCCGGACGAGTCGGGCTGGGTGCGTTTCCGGCTGCGCGAGCGCGGGCCGGATGATGCCGGCGAGGATCATGCCGCGCGCGCGCGGGTATTCCGGCTGCGCGGCGGCTTGCGGCTGCTGGTCGGGCGCGACATCCGCGAGCTGGAGGCGACGCGTACCCTGATCGAGCGGGCACTCTACTGGGGGGTGGCGATGACCGCCGCGCTGGCGTTACTCGGCGGCTGGCTGATGAGCGCCGGGGTGGTGCGGCGGCTCGAGGCGATCAACCACACCAGCCGCGAGATCATGGCCGGCGATCTGGCCCGGCGCATCCCGCTCGGCGGCAGCGACGACGACTTCGACCAGCTCGCGCGCAACCTCAACCTGATGCTCGAGCGCATCGAGGGGCTGATGGCCGGGGTGCGGCAGGTCTCGGACAACATCGCTCACGACCTGCGTACCCCATTGACCCGGCTGCGCACCCGGCTAGAGCTGCTCGCCGCCGCGCTCGACGAACCCGAGACGGCGCGGGCACTGGCCGAGACCGCGATCGCCGATGCCGACGAGCTGCTGGCGACCTTCAACGCGCTGTTGCGTATCGCCCGGATCGAGTCCGGCGGGCGGCGCGCGGCCTTCGCCCCGGTGGCGTTGGCGGCGCTGCTCGAGGATCTGTGCGAGCTCTACGAGCCGGTGGCCGCCGAGCGCGGTCAGCGCCTGACCTTGGAGATTGCCGCCCCGGTGACGCTCGCCGGCGATCGCGACCTGTTGTTCCAGGCACTCGCCAATCTGGTCGACAACGCCATCAAATACGGCCCGAGCGCGGGCGCCATCGTGATCACCCTGGATCGTCGCGACGGCGCCCCCTGCATCAGCGTTGCCGACGACGGGCCGGGCATCCCGGAGGCGCTGCGCGAGGCGGTGTTCAGTCGCTTCTTTCGCGCCGACGACAGCCGCTCGACCCCGGGCAGCGGGCTGGGACTGAGCCTGGTGCAGGCGGTGGCCGAGCTGCACCGGGCCCGGGTGGTGCTCGAGGACAACCGGCCCGGGTTGTGCGCGCGGCTGTGTTTCGCGGCCGCCGTCTAGCGCTCGGCGGAGATCAGGGTGCGATTCCAGGGGCGACCGAGGAACAGATAGAGCGCGTCGTTGCCGCCGTCGGCATAGCCGTAGCCGAGATAGAGCGGGCCGATCGGGGTGTCGGCGCCGAGAAACAGGCTGCTACCCAGGCGCAGGCTGTCGGCGCCGATGTCGCCGCGCCGGGCCCAGGTGTTGCCGACCTCGAGCGAGGCGCCGGCATAGGTCGGTACCAGTCCGGTGTCGAAGGCGTGGAGGTAGATCGCGCGCGCCAACCCGAGGTTGGCCCCGGAGAGTTCGAGCTGGTTGAAGCCGGAGAGGTTGAGAAAGCCGCCGAGCCGGTAGTAGGCGTGCAGCGGGGTCTGGCCGCCGAAGTTGCCGGCCAGGGTCAGTGCGGTGATCAGGCGGTGACGACCGCGCCCCAGGGCGTGCACCAGCTCGAGCCCGGCCTGGTCGTAGTCGCTGGTGGCGCCGAGCGCGGTGCGCGAGTGCTCGCCGAAGGCGCTCGCGGCCCAGCCGCTGGCGGGGAAATTGGCGCTGTCGAGGGTGTCGATGTCGAGCCGGAATTCGAGTGCGCCGACGTCGAAGTTGTAGCCGCCGAAGCCGGGATCGCCGACGCGCAGGTCGGCGTCGCCGCGATAGTGGGCGTAGCCGAGCGCGGCCCGGCCCCAGTCGCCGAGGTTGCGGCCGAACTCGAGACGGGCGCCGAGGCGATTGAGCTGGTACTCGGCGAGCGGCGCGTCCTGGGCGCTGGGGTCGAACAGGGTCAGGCTCTCGGAGAGATAACCGACCCCCAGCCCGGCGAACCAGCGCTCGGCGGGGTCGAGCGGCAGATAGAGGCTGGAGAGGATACCCGGTTCCTCACCGAGCCGGATCTCGGTGCGCCACTCGCCGTTGAGGTCGGTGAGCGGGGCCTTGGTATAGGCCGCGCCGAGGTTGAAGCGGGAGTTGCCGCCACCGCTCGAACTCAGCTCCAGCCCGCCCTGCAGCGAGCTGGTGCCCCAGCGCTTCTCGCGCGCGCTGATGCGCAGTGCGGCGCGCTCGTCGTCGCCGGGCTCGGGGTCGATGCGATAGCGTACCGTCTCGAACACGTCCTGGTCGTAGACCCGCTCGAGCTGCCCGGCGAGGGCACCGGGGTCGAACCGCTCGCCGGGGCTGACCTGGATGCGCCGGGCGAGTACGGCGTCGTCGAGCCCGGAGTCGTTGTCGATGCTGACCTGGCTGATCACCGGGGGGCGGTAGTCGGCGGGGCGGTGGGCGCGGCGGTAGCTGGCATAGCGCGCCGGTGACAGGGCGAGGGCGTCGAGCGGCGCACCGGTGGCGCGCGCGTCCTGCTCGCCGATGGCGATCGCCTCGAGCATCTTGTCGAAGTCGCTGGCCAGCACCCGGCGCCCGAGCGGCGGGGTGAGCAGCAGGTCGCGCGCACCCAGGGTGGCGATCTCGGCCTGGGTGTTGCGCCAGGTCACCAGGCTGGCGACCTGATCGAGCATCTCCAGCACGTCGGTGATCGATTCGCGATCGCGGCGCGGGCCACCGATGTCGACGGCGATGACGATCTCGGCGCCCATCTCGCGCACCACCCCGATCGGCAGGTTCATCGCCAGCCCGCCGTCGACCAGCAGTCGCTCGCCGATCTCGACCGGCGCGAACACCGCAGGGACGGCCATGCTGGCGCGGATCGCGGTGGCCAGATCACCGCCGCCGAGCACCACCGCCTCGCCGTTGACGACATCGGTGGCGATGGCGCGGAAGGGGATGCGCAGGTGGTCGAAGTCGTGAATCGCGGTGGCCGGCAGGGTATACTCGCGCAGCGCCAGTTCCAGCCGCTGGCCCTGGATCAGGGCCGGCACCAGGTTGACCCGCCCGGCCTCCTCGTCGACCCCGGGTCGACTCTTGATCAGAAAGCTCCGGTCCTCGAGTTTGCGCTGCATCCGTCGCGTGGCGCGGGCCGGCTCGTCCTGGAAGATCGCCGTCCAGTCGATGTGCGCGATCGTCCGCTCGATCTCGTCGGGCGACATCCCCATAGCATAGAGTCCACCGACGACCGCCCCCATCGAGGTGCCGGCGATGTAGTCGATGGGGATGCGGCGGCGTTCGAGTTCGCGCAGCACGCCGACGTGGGCGGCGCCGCGCGCGCCGCCGCCGGAGAGCGCCAGGCCGATCGCCGGTCGTGCCTCGGCGAGCGTCGGGGCGGCGAGGCCCAGCAGGGTCAGCAGGATGGCGACGGTGGTGCGCACGCGGGGCTCCTCCCGGGTCAGGGGTAGATCAGCAGCGGCTCGACCTGTGCGCGCCAGGCGCGCTCGTCGGCGCACAGGCGCTGTTCGAGATCGGCGGGCGTGGCCGCCGGGTCGTCGACCCACTCGCGCAGTAGCGGGCCGCCGCAGATCAGGTCGATGGCCAGGCGCTCGTGCTCGTACTCGTAGGCGAAGTGACGCCACAGCGGATAGTCCGGGGACTCCAGACGCAGCGCCTTGAACAGCAGCGCGATCAGTCGGTAGGGCCGGAACGCCTGGTGGTCGTAGCCGGCCTGATCGGTGTGGATCTGCACCCCGGCGCAGCGTGAGCCCTGGTGCTTGTGGAAGGTCGGCTCGAACCAACAGGGGCGCAGCAGTGCGCCGCGGGTCCAGGCCGGGCACAGCGCCTCCATGCGCGCGAGGATGCGGTTGAAGTCGAGGTCCGGCGCGCCGACCAGCTCCAGCGGGGTGGTGGTGCCGCGCCCCTCGGAGAGGGTGGTGCCCTCGAGCATCACGGTGCCGGGGTAGCAGCGCGCCATGTTGAGGCTGGCGGCGTTGGGGCTGGGGTTGATCCAGGGGCGCTGGTGCAGCGGCCAGCCGAACCCGGGCCCCTGGTCGGGCCGATAGCCCTGCATCGCGATCACCTCGAGTTCGAGGTCGTGCCCACCGCGCGCGGCGAACCAGCGCGCCAGCTCGCCGAGGGTGAGACCGTGGCGCATGATCAGCGCCCCGGCGCCGACGAAGCTCTCCCAGCCCGCCTCGAGGATGCTGCCCTCGATCGGGCGCCCGGCGGGGTTGGGGCGATCGAGCACCCACAGCGCCTTGCCGTGACGGGCGCAGGCCTCGATCAGGTAGGCCAGGGTGGTGATATAGGTGTAGATACGGGTGCCGACGTCCTGCAGGTCGACCAGCAGTACGTCGAAACTCTCGAGCATCCGCGTGGTCGGATAGCGCGCCTCGCCATAGAGGCTGTAGACCGGGATGCCGTGGCGCGGATCGCGTTCGTCCGGGGTCTCGACCATGTTGTCCTGCTTGTCGCCGCGCATTCCGTGCTGGGGGCCGAAGGCGGCCACCAGGTCGAGGTCGGGGAGCGCCATCAGGGCGTCGAGGCTGTGCTGGCCGCTGGCGGTCAGCGATGCGGCGTGGCCGAGCAGGGCGAGGCGCCGGCCGCGCAGTGGGCGGCGCAGCTCGGGCTCGGCGAGCAGGCGGTCGATTCCGTAGCTGATCATCTCGATTCGGTGGTGCGGGTTGTGATGGTGGGGCATGTTAGACCAGGCACCGCTTAAGCGCCTACGGATCCGCTCGGTCGGGCCATGGATTGATCCCTGCCAAGGACAAGGGCGCCGAGATGACCGACAATGATGTGCCTTCGTTGCGCCGAGTGTCAGGCGGCGCAGCCCGGTCGCGGCGCTATGCCGTGAGCCGACCGCAAGGATGTCGCCAGCCCTCTCGGGCGCGGAGGCGGTCCCCGTGATTGTGTGATATGTGCGAGACCCGTGGTCACGGCGTCTCGTGCCTCCGTTTTCCGGTCGTCGGGTGAGCGACGGCCCTCGATCCTGTTGCAGTGTCCAATCGATGCGCCGTTCAGACTTCCATTTCGAGCTTCCCGATGAGCTGATCGCCCAGTATCCGCTCCCCGAGCGTGCCGCCTCGCGCCTGTTGGTGCTCGAGGCCGGGGCGATGCAGCCCCGTGATGGGCATTTCACCGATCTGCCCGGATTGCTGAGACCCCATGACCTGCTGGTGTTCAACAATACCCGGGTGATGCGCGCGCGTCTGTTCGCCGCCAAGGAGACCGGTGGGCGGGTGGAGATGCTCGTCGAGCGGGTGCTCGAACCCAGGGTGGCGGTGGCGCACCTGCGTGCGAGCAAGTCGCCCAAGCCCGGCGCCCAGCTCTCGATCGATGGCGTGCCGCGCATCGAGGTGATCGGGCGTGAGGATGACCTGTTCCGGCTGCGCGCGCTCGATGACGACTTCGCGGTATTGATGGAGCGCTTCGGGCACATGCCGCTACCGCCCTATATCACCCGCGCCGACGAGCTCGCCGATGAGACCCGTTATCAGACCGTCTATGCCCGTCGCGATGGTGCGGTGGCGGCGCCGACGGCGGGGTTGCACTTCGATGAGACATTGCTCACGCGGCTCGATGCGCTCGGTGTCGAGCGTGCCGAGATCACCCTCCATGTCGGTGCCGGGACCTTCCGCCCGGTACGGGTCGATGACCTCGATCAGCACCACATGCACTCGGAGTGGCTGGAGGTCGATGAGGCATTGTGCGCACGGGTGGCCGAGACCCGTGCCCGCGGCGGTCGTGTGATCGCCGTCGGCACCACCAGTGTGCGTGCGCTGGAGACGGCCGCCGCCACTGGTGAGCTGCGTCCCTATCGGGGCGAGAGTCGGCTGTTCATTCGTCCGGGTTATCGCTTCCGGGTGGTCGATGCCATGGTCACCAATTTCCATCTGCCCGAGTCGACCCTGCTGATGCTGGTGTGTGCCTTCGCTGGATACGAGCGGATGATGGCCGCTTATCGTCATGCCGTGGTCGAACGCTATCGCTTCTTCAGCTATGGCGATGCCATGTTCCTATCCTGCGTGCGTGAGGACGCCCAGCGTCAGTCTCCACTCATTGAATGAGATGCGCCACGGCCACAGGTTTGGTGTCGATGCGTAGTGTGTACGCGCGATGCCGGTTATGCTGGCCTGGTCTTTTCGCTTCAATCCTGTTTATGCGTGACGCATGATGGCTTATACCATGGGTGTGTGCGGCACTGCGTTCGCGCGCCTCGTAATGGAGGGTGGGCCTGTCTGGGTGAACATCTATGACCGGGTTCTTGGTCGCGCTCTGGCGGTTGCCATTGTGATGACACTAAAGACCGCCTAATAAATAGTCTTTACTTGACTTTTCTAATAAATCGAATACATTACGCGGTGCGCGCAGAGCCTGTGTTTTGCGTTCATCAGACAACAAACATCGCAACCCCATTGGAGGTAGACCACGTGGAGTACGCTAACCTTAGCGTCGAAGAGATCCGGCGCCAGCTGGAAGAGGCCGAGAGCAAGCAGAACGAGCTCAAGCGTGCACTCGAGACCCGTCGCCGTGAGGCGAAGAAAGAGGTGGCGCAGGAGCTGCGCGACCTGATCGAGCAGCGTGGTTATACGCTCGAGGAGATGCTTGAGGAGCTTGCGCCGAGGAAATCGCGCCGCGGTGGTTCGCGTAAGTCGTCCGGCTCGCGTCAGTACACCGAGTACTTCGACCCTGAGAACCCGGAAAACGTCTATGTCCGCGGGGTGCTGCCGCGCTGGATGAAGAGCAAAATGACCGAAAAGGGTCTCGATCCTTCCTCGAAGGAAGATCGCGATACCTTCAAATCGACCTATCTGAAGGTCAAGCAGAACTGATCCCTCCCCGCGCCTCCGTCGCTTCCGCGTCGCCGGATGTCTCCGCGCAGGCCGCGGACGATACGGAGGCGTTGTGGAGTAGACGGCCCTCGCGGGCAAACAATTCAATCGTTCGCTGGCTTTCGTCCTGCCGAGCGCGTAGACTGCACTCATCGCATCAACCGGTCGATGCGTCGTCTCGCGGCTGAAGTGGCCTTGTTATCAAGGCATCACCCTCGAACGCCCTCCCTCTTTTTGCCTAGACCGGCCCCAATACGACGTTGGGTTAGGCTGGTTTCAGGAGTCTTCATGTCATTCGATTCGCTCGGCCTGCGGGCCGATCTGCTGCGTGCCGTGGCAGATCTGGGCTATGCACGCCCGACCCCGATTCAGGCGCAGGCCATTCCCGCGGTCCTGGCAGGTCATGACCTGCTCGCCGGTGCCCAGACCGGTACCGGCAAGACCGCCGCTTTCGCACTGCCGATGCTGCAGTTGCTCGCGGGTCGAGGGGGACGTGGACGTTTGCCGCGGGCGCTGATCCTGTCGCCGACCCGCGAACTGGCGGCGCAGATCGGTGAGCAGGTCCATGCTTATGGCCGCGAATTGCCGCTGCGCTCGACGGTGATCTTCGGCGGTGTCGGCATGCAGCCGCAGGTCGATCGGTTGCGCCGCGGCGTCGATATCCTGGTGGCGACGCCGGGGCGGCTGCTCGACCATGTCTCGCGCCAGACCCTGGATCTCTCCAAGATCGAGATCCTGGTGCTCGACGAGGCCGACCGGATGCTCGACATGGGCTTCATCCACGACATTCGCAAGGTCCTGGCGCTGTTGCCCAAGCAACGTCAGAACCTGTTGTTCTCGGCGACCTATTCCAATGAGATCCGGCGTCTGGCCGACCGCTTGCTCGATCAGCCCAAGGTCGTCGAGGTGGCGCGTCGTAATACCGCCGCCGAGACCGTGGAGCAGGCCGCGCACCCGGTCGATAAGTCGCGCAAGCGTGAGCTGCTCGCCCACCTCTTCCACCGCGAGGGCTGGGAGCAGGTTCTGGTGTTCACCCGCACCAAGGCCGGCGCCAATCGCCTGGCCGAGTATCTGGGGCGCGAGGGGATTGCCGCTGCCGCGATCCACGGCAACAAGAGCCAGTCGGCGCGGACCCGGGCGCTGAGCGAGTTCAAGCAGGGGCGGGTGCGGGCACTGGTGGCCACCGACATCGCCGCGCGCGGTATCGATATCGCCAGTCTGCCCCAGGTGGTGAACTTCGAGCTGCCCGCCGTTGCCGAAGACTATGTGCACCGGATCGGCCGCACCGGGCGTGCCGGGGCCGGCGGTCAGGCGCTCTCCCTGGTTAGTCACGACGAGCGTAAGTTGCTCCATGGCATCCAGCGTCTGATCAAGCGTGAGATCACGCTGCAGCCGGTCGCTGGTTTCGAGCCCTCGCCGGAGGCGCCCGCGACCGAGACCGCCGAGCCTGGACGGGGCGCTCGTCACCGCCGCTCGGGCAACCGCAATGGCGGTGGTCGTGGTAATGGCAACAACGTGGCGCGTGAGCGCACCGGGCGCTCGGCGTCCAAGTCACGAGCCGGGCAGGGCGCCAAGCGCGTCCGGCTCGGTCACGGAGGATCGACGCGGGCCTGATCGGTCCGTATGGGTGAGGGGATACCCCTCGTCCAGGCCCCGTGCATCGGATCCGTGCCGATGCCGTCTGAGTGCTGTCCGTTGATCGGACACTCCAGACATCGGGCGCCGGCCTCGTGACAATCGTCTCAGGAGCGTACTCCGGGCGTTCCGTTGCCGGCACCGATGAAGCTGGGCCTAGTCTCCAACGGTGGAGACAAAAACTGTCGAATCAGTTGCGTGTTGATTTTTCGGCTGTTCTCTTTCTCTTCAATGCGCACTCGTATGGATATCCCGAATATGAATATTTATGTTGGCAATCTCGCTTACGGCGTGACTCAGGATGAACTTCAGGCCGTGTTCGCCGCCTACGGTGAGATCTCCAGCGTGAACTTGATCACCGATAAGTTCACCGGGGAGTCGAAGGGGTTCGGCTTCGTCGAGATGCCTAACAACTCCGAGGCCGATACCGCCATCAAGGCCCTCAACGACACCCCGCTGAAGGGGCGTAACATGAAGGTCAATCAGGCCAAGCCGCGCGGTGAGCGTCCCTCCCGCGGGCCGCGCTGGTAAGCGCTACCAAGGGGGCGCTGCGTTCGCGCAGCGCCCCCGGCGCGTCTCACCGCCCTTGGTGAGGCGCCTGACGGATCATCCCCTAATCCGTTGCTCGAATCGGGCCGTTCGCCCACCCCTCGCACGCATCCCCGGGCCAGGCCCGCTCCTTCGCCGACCGCGCCGCACGCATCTGCCGATGGTGGTGCTCTCTCGCCGTCGTCACGCCCGCGCTACCAGGGCGCTGCGTACACCCTGAGCATCTGCTACCGTAGCGGCGTCTTTATTCGCTGCTGTCCTTCGCACCATGCCAGAAACCCCTAACCAATCGGTCGAATTGACCTATCGTGTATGCCCCGTCGAGCCCGAGGCCCACCGCTTCGAGGTCGAGTTGCTGTTGCGCCGGGCCGCGCCTATGCCGCTGCGCCTGAGCCTGCCGGCGTGGATCCCGGGCAGCTACATGATCCGTGATTTCGCGCGCCATCTCGTCGAGATCGCTGCCACTGATGGCGAGGGTGAGCCGCTGGTCCTGGAGAAGCTCGACAAGCAGACCTGGCTTGCCGATCGGCCGGTTGCCACGGCGCAGGTGCGCTATCGGGTCCATGCCTGGGATCGCTCGGTGCGCGGCTGCCACCTCGACGCCAACCACGCTTACTTCAATGGCTCGGGGCTGTTGCTGCAGGTCGACGGGGCCGATGACCGCCCTTGCGCGCTCGAGCTGCTGCCGCCGCCGGGCGTGGCGCGTGCCGACTGGCGCCTGGCCTGTGCCTGCCGGCCCGAATCGGTCGATGCGTGTGGCTTCGGGCGCTATCTGGCCGATGACTACGCCGACCTGATCGATCACCCGGTGGAGATGGGCCGGTTCACCGAGATCCCCTTCGATGTCGACGGCGTGCCCCATCGCATGGTGCTCAGCGGCCAGCATCGCGCCGACGGCGAGCGGCTGGCCGAGGACCTTGAGCACATCTGCCGCGAGCATGCGGCGCTGTTCGGCGAGCTACCGCTCGACCGCTATCTGTTCCTCACCAGTGTCACCGGCGCCGGTTATGGGGGGCTCGAACACCGCTTCTCCACCAGCCTGATGTGCGCCCGCGCCGACCTGCCGCGGCGCGCCGAGCGTGGCCGCCCGCCGCGCGAGGGCTATGTCCGCTTCCTCGGGCTGTGCAGTCACGAGTATTTTCATCTCTGGAACGTCAAGCGCATCCGCCCCCAGGCGCTGATCGACGGCGGTCTGGAGCGCGAGGTCCACACCCGGCTGCTGTGGGCCTTCGAGGGCATCACCTCTTACTACGATGAGCTGGCGCTGGTGCGCAGCGGTCGTATCGACACCGCGACCTATCTCGGCCTGCTCGCCAACGCCATCACCCGCTTGCAGCGCAACCCGGGGCGGCGTCTGCAGACCCTGGCCGCGTCGAGCTTCGATGCCTGGACTCGCTTCTACAAGCAGGACGAGAGTGCGCCCAACGTCATCGTCAGCTACTACCTCAAGGGCGCGCTGGTGGCGTTGGCACTCGATCTGACGTTGCGCCAGCGCAGTGCTGGGGGCTGTTCGCTCGATACGGTGATGCGCGCGCTCTGGACCCGCCACGGGCGGACCGGGGTTGGTGTCGCCGAGCGCGGTATCGAGGCCCTGGCCGAGGAGGTCAGCGGGCTCGACCTGGGGGACTTCTTCACCTCCGCGCTCGATTCCACCGATGAGCTTGAGCTAGCGCCGCTGTTCGCCTCCCTGGGGATCGAGATGCGGCTGCGCCCGGCGCGCGATGGCAAGGATCTCGGCGGTTGTGTCGAGCGCTTCGACCCGGTCGAGGCCCCGGCCACACTCGGGGTGCGTCTGGTGCCGGGTGTGCCCGAGGGGGTGGTGCGTCATGTCCTCGCCGGCTCGCCGGGCGAGCGCGCCGGGCTCGCCCCCGGCGACCGGCTGGTCGCGCTCGATGGGCTGCGGGTCGGCGCCGACGACCTCGATTGCGCGGTGGCCGCGCTCGGTGCGCTGGACGCGCCGGTGTCGCTGCACGTCTTCCGCGACGACGAACTGCTCGAGCTGGCCGTGCGTCCGCAGCCGGCGCCGGCCGACACCTGCGAGCTGTGCCTGCTGCCCGAGGCCGATGCCGCTGCGCAGGCCGCGCGCGCGGCCTGGCTGGCCAGCCGTGTCTGAGGGGGCGGGGATGGATCGTCAGATCGCGTTGATCCGGCTGCTCGCCGACGGTGAGGTGCACTCGGGCGAGGCCATCGCTGCGCACCTCGGCATCACCCGCGCGGCGGTGTGGAAGGCGTTGCGCAAGGCCGCCGAGCGCTTCGGTCTGGCGCTCGAGTCGGTGCGCGGGCGCGGCTACCGCCTCGCTCAGCCGCTGGAGTTGCTCGAGCGTGAGCGCCTGCTCGCGGCGATGTCCGAGCAGGGGCGCGCGGCGCTCGCTCGGCTTGAGATCCACGACCAGATCGACTCGACCAATGCCTGGCTGATGCGCGAGGCCGCCGTCGGGGCACACTCGGCGACCCTGTGTCTGGCCGAGCAGCAGAGCGCCGGGCGTGGGCGGCGGGGGCGGACCTGGGTCTCGCCCTTCGGGGTCAATCTCTACGGCTCGCTGCTGTGGCGCTCGCCGCTGGCCCCGGCCGCGCTCGGAGCCTCGAGCCTGGTCGCCGGGGTGGTGGTGGCCGAGCAGCTCGCCGCGCTCGGGGTCGAGGGGGTGGCGTTGAAGTGGCCCAACGATGTGCTCTGGGAGCGGCGCAAGCTCGCCGGGCTGTTGCTCGAGGTGGCTGGTGAGTCGCAGGGTCCGAGCCATCTGGTGGTCGGTATCGGGATCAATCTGCGCATGGCTGCGGCCCAGGGGACGGCGATCGACCAGCCCTGGGCGGCGCTCGTCGAGGCGCTGCCCGACGGGATCGAGGGGATGCGCAATGTCTTGGCCGGACGACTTGCCGAGGCATTGCTCGCCGCGCTCGCCGACTACGAACGTGCTGGGCTCGACCCCTTCCTCGAGCGCTGGTCGCGCTTCGATGCCTTTCTCGGGCGAGCGGTCGGGTTGCACTTTGGTGAGCGGGTGATCAGCGGTCGCTATGACGGCATCGAGAGCGATGGTTCATTGCGTCTGGAGACCGCCGATGGGCTGCGACGCTTCCAGGCCGGTGAGGTCAGTCTGCGTCCGCTCGTGGAGGAGGGGCGATGATGCTGCTGCTCGATATCGGCAATACCAATCTGCGTTGGACACCCTGGACCGAGCAGGGCTTCGGCGAGATCGGGGTGGTGCGTCACGACGGCGGTATCCCGCTCGATCTGCTGGCGAGCTGGGAGGGGCTGGCGCCGCGCCCCCGGCGGTTGCTGGTGAGCAACGTCGGGGGCGCGGCGGTGGCCGCGGCCTTGACCCGGGTGAGTCGTGCCTACTGGGGGATCGAGCCCGAGTTCGCTGCCACCCGAGCGCGCTGGGGGCGATTGCGGATCGCCTATGACGAGCCCAGTCGGCTCGGGGTCGATCGTTGGCTGGGGCTGGTCGCGGCCGAGGCCGAGGGGGAGGGCGCCAAGCTCATCCTCGATGCCGGCACCGCGGTGACCTTCGATCTGCTCGCCGCCGATGGCGAGCATCTCGGCGGGGTGATCCTGCCGGGGATCGAGATGATGCGCGCGAGCCTGCTCGCCGGCACCGCCATCCCGCGGATCACCGCCGAGCCCGTAGGGGAGCCCTGGGCGCGCGATACCGGCACGGCGGTCGCCGCCGGCAGCCTGCAGGCGGTGTTGGGGGTGGCGACCCGGCTCTATGACCAGTTCGCCGCACGGATCGGGACCGCGCCGCGATTGCTGTTGACCGGGGGCGATGCACCCCGCCTGGGGCCACTGCTCGAGCGCCCCTGGGAGGCTGTGCCCGATCTGGTGCTGCGCGGTCTGGCGCGGGTCGGTGGGACACACTAGCGCGGTTTGGGCGTCGGTGGCACTTGCGCCGGTCGCTGGGGATGGGCTGGTATACTGGGGCGGCGCGGTCGGGCTGAGTCCTGGGCGCGCGAGGATGGTGCCCTCGACAGGATTCGAACCTGTGACCTATCGCTTAGGAGGCGATTGCTCTATCCGGCTGAGCTACGAGGGCGTAGAAGGGGAGCTATGGTAACCCAACCCACGGCGAGGGGTCACGTCAGCCGCGCCCTGGCTGGTATGCCCGCGCGCCCTCACGTACCATCGTCGATCATGCCCGGGCCCGGGGCCCCCTGACAGGGGAAGGTCCTCCGGGCGCGAATCCCGGTCGCGCGTCCTTGGCGCCGACGTCGGGCGGACGTTCGGGGTGGTGTGGTTTTTCCCCGCCCCCTCCCGCGACGCCTGCCTGCAGGTCCTCGGTCATGGCTTGTTGCCAGCGGCGCGTGGGACCGAGCACGGAGGTTTACCGTCTGTGAGTGTCAGTTTCTCCGCCTTGACCAGGTTCACGATCGCCGGGTCTGAGGGTCGTGATCCCGAATCCCTGCATTCGATCCAGGCCATTCAGCCCCACGGCGCCCTGATCACCGTGCGCGAGTCGGATCTCGAGATCCTCCAGGCGAGCACCAATGCGCGACGGATGTTGGGAGTCGATGGGCCCCTGCCGGGGCGGGCGTTGTCCTGGCTGGGAGCAGACCTGGTCAGACGGCTGCGCCCGCACCTCAGTGCGCCGCTCAACCCGGTGCCATTGGCGTTGCGGTGCCGGTTGGGACCGGCGGCGACCGAATTCGATGTGGTCGTGCATCGACCCAATGGCGGGTTGCTGGTGGTGGAGTTCGAACCCGCCGGGCCGCCGTTGGCGTTCTCAGGGCGGGTCGAGGAGGTGCTGCAGCGCATCATCTCCGCGCCCTCGGTGGCGGCGCTCGGTGACGAGCTGGTGGGGGTGCTCAAGCGGCTCACCGGTTATGATCGGGTGATGCTCTACCGCCTCGACGAGGCCGGACACGGTGAGGTCTGCGCCGAGGCGCGCGAACCGACGCTGCCGCCCTATCTCGGTCAGTGCTATCCCGAGGCCTGCGTGCCGCGGATGGCGCGCCAGCCGGGGCGGCGCCCGCGGGTGCGACTGCTGGTCGACGTCGACAGCGTACCGGTGCCGCTGCAGCCGGTGCAGCCCCTGGACGCGCCGCTCGATATGTCACTCTGTACCCTGCGTAGTGTCTCGCCGCTGCACATCCAGATTCTCAAGATGATGGACGTGCGCGCTACCCTGGTCGTCTCCCTGGTGGTCGGGGGGCGGTTGTGGGGGCTGATCGCCTGTCACCATCGCAGCCCCCGTTTCGTCCATTACGAGATCCGCGCCCTCTGCGAGCTGCTCGCCGAGACCGTCTCCACCCGCATCGCCGCGCTCGAGAGCTTCGTCCAGGAGCAGGCCGAGCTGGTGGTGCGCCGGCTCGAGCAGGGTATGATCGAGGCGATCTCGCGCACGGGCGACTGGCGCTCGGCCCTGGTCGAGGATGGTGAGGTGCTGCTCTCGGCCCTGGGGGCGAGCGGTGCGGTGTTGTTCTGCGACGGTGAGCTGCAGACGCTCGGGCAGGTGCCCGAGCAGGGGGCCTTGCTGCGTATCCGGGCCTGGCTCGATCGCCAACCGCGCGCAGCGGTAATCACCACCTCCTCGTTGATGCGCGAGGACGCCCGCTTCGCCGCGCTCAAGGAGACCGCCAGCGGGGTGTTGGCGGTGGCGCTGTCGAGTGGTTGTGGTGAATACCTGGTGTGGTTCCGGCCTGAACGGGTGCGTACGCTGATCTTTGGTGCCAGTCCACTGCTCTGTGCCGATGGTGCTGAACTCAGTCGGGTCCCGACCCTGGCCTGTGGGCCGCGCGAGGTGCGCGGTCGGGCGTTGCCCTGGAGTTCGGGGCAGACGGCTACCGCGCGGTTGTTGGGCGAGTCGGTGGCCGACGTGTTGCAACAGTTCCGCTCGGTGCGATTACTGATCGCCCAGGCGCAGCTCGCCGAGGCCCAGGCGCGGGTGCGGATCTCCGATCAACCGATGCTGATCACCGACCCCGAGGGGCGGCTGGTGCTAGCCACCGCCTCGCTCGAACGACTGTTCGGCGAGGGGCGATTGGGCTCGCTCGATGCCCTGCCCGCCCTGGTGCTCGACCCCGAGTCGGTGCAGGTGGCGCTGAACGCACTGCGCGAGGCCTATCAACCCTGGCACGCCGAGATCCAGGTGCGTGGCGTCGATGGGGGCGAGACCCCGGTACTGGTGCGTGGCGACCCGGTGTTCTCGGCGCCGGGGCGGGTGCTCGGTTTCATGTTCCTGTTCACCGACCTGACCGGTCTCAAGGCCGCCGAGGATGCGCGCCAGCGTTTCCACGCCGGGATCGCCGCGCGTCAGCGCCATGCCGAGGCCCCGTCCTGTGGTGGTCATGGTGAGCGCTATCGCGAGTTGTTCGCGGCAATCATCGGCAATGCCCGGGTGGCGGCGCTGGAGCTGGCCGATGGTGTCGATCTCGAGCGGGTGCCGGCCATGGTCGAGGGGGTCGAGCACTCGGTCAGCCATACCACTACGCTGCTCGAGCGCTTGTTGTGGTATGCCGCCCAGCGCCAGGGTGCTGAGGAGCCCGGAGGCGGTGGCGAGGGCGTGCGCCGGCATTGAGCCGGTCGGTCTCAGTCGCGCCAGCGGCGGATCAGGTCGAAGAGGTGGGCGAACAGTGAGGCGGTCAGCCAGAGGCCGATCCAGCCCCACCAGGCGTCGGTGAGGGCGGCGCGCAGCGCCAGCAGCAGGAAGGCCCCCGAGAGCAGGAAGCCGATCACCGCCGCTGGCGGCAGTCCCTTGCCGAACCAGCGGTGGATGAGCAGGAGCGCGAGTGCCTCAAGCGCGACCAGCCCCAGGATCAGGTCGATCACCAGGGCATTGTCGAATAGTGAGGCCACGGCGCTTGCTGCGGTGCTCAGCGCGGCGAGACGACGCCGAGCAGGTGGGCGAGGTCCTTGAAGAAGATGCGGATGTGCGCCGTCGGCTTGGCGCGCACCAGGCGCTTGTTCATGTACGCCTCCCAGGTCAGGTACTGCACGTCGGGGTCGGCGCAGATGCTGACGAAGCGCTCGCGACGCTTGTCGTTGGCGTACCAGAAGCGCTGCATGATGCCGAGGATCCAGAACACCTTGCCGTGATCCTTCATGAAGCGCTTGCGTGCGAGCTTGAGCGCCGAGGCCTTGCCGGTGGCCAGGACCTCCTCGACCGCCTCGCCGGCCAGGCGACCGCCGAGCAGGGCGTAGTAGATGCCCTCGCCGGAGGCCGGCGCGACCACGCCCGCGGCATCGCCGGCGAGCACCACGTCGCGACCGTTGTCCCAGCAGCGCAGCGGCTCGAGCGGGATCGGCGCGCCCTCGCAGCGCAGCGTCTCGACCTCGGCCAGTCCGGCGCGCTTGCGCAGCTCGGTGCAGGCCGAGCGCAGCGAGAAGCCGCTGACCTCGGTGCCGACACCGATGCTGATGGTGTCGCCGTGGGGGAAGACCCAGCCGTAGAAGTCGGGGGAGATATCGCCCTGGTAGTAGACGTCACAGCGGGTGCCGTCGAACCCCTCAGGGGTGCGCACGATCTCGTGATAGGCGGCGACGTACTTCATCTTCTCGGCGCCGGGCACGCACTGCTTGGCCACCGCCGAGTGGGCGCCGTCGGCGCCGATCACCGTGCGCGCCCGCACCCGCAGCGGTTCGCCCGAGTTGCGGCCCTGGCCGGGACGGTAGCGCACCAGGGCGGTGCCGTCGGCGTCGCGCTCGATCGCCTCGAAGGTGGCGTCGAGCCGAGTGGCGCCGTGCTCGGCGGCGCGCTCGCGCAGCCACTCGTCGAAGTCCTTGCGGTCGACCATGCCGACATAGCCGCCGTCGATCGGCATGTCGACGCTGCGATTGGAGGGGGCGACCATGCGTGCCGAGTAGACCCGGGTGGCCAGCTGTGCCTCGGGGATGTCGAACTCACGCATCGCCTGCGGCGGGATGGCGCCGCCGCAAGGCTTGATTCGCCCGGGACGGTCGAGCAGTAGCACGGAACGGCCACGCTTGGCCAAGTCGGTGGCGGCGGTGGCGCCGGCGGGGCCGCCGCCGATCACCACCACGTCGAAGGTTTCGAGCTCAGTCATGAGGGTCCTACCCTGGTTGGGAGGCGTCCGTGCCCGCCACTCGCGGTGCACCGGCGCCCCGGGTTGAGGTTGGTGCGCGGGGCGCGGGGTCCTCGGGTCAGCCGGCCAGCGCCCGCACCGCGAAGGCGCTGATCATCATCCCGGTGACATAGACGCTGACACCGAGGCCGCTGAACCAGGTGGCGCGGGCGCGCGGATCAGCGAGGAAGCGGACCATCAGCCCCACCTGGATCAGCAGCACCACGCCGACGGCGATGGCGTGCGCGGGCTTATCCCAGGAGAACAGCAGGGCGATCACGATCGCCTGCGGCAGGCCCATGACCACGCAGGCGAGCTGGGCGGCGCGATCGACGCCGAGCTGGACCGGCAGGGTGCGTACGTTCATCTTGATGTCACCCTCGATCGCCTTGAAGTCGTTGAGGGTCATGATGCCGTGGGCGCCGATGCTGTAGAGCAGGGCGAGTACGAGGATCTGCCAGTCGGGCATGGCCCCGCCGATCATCACCGCCGCGCCGGTCACCCAGGCCAGGCCCTCGTAGGAGATGCCGACGGCGAGGTTACCCCACCAACCGTTCCCCTTGAGGCGCAAGGGCGGGGCGCTGTAGGCCCAGGCCAGCGCCATGCCGACCAGCGAGGCGCCGAACACCCATGGGCCGAGCGCATAGGCCAGCAGCAGCGAGACGGCGGTCCAGATCAGCGACAGATAAAAGCCCCAGTTGCCGGGGATGCGTCCGGAGGGGATGGGGCGATCGGGCTCGTTGATGGCGTCGACATGACGATCGTACCAGTCGTTGACCACCTGGCTGGTGCCACACATCAGCGGCCCGGCGAGGAGGATACCGGCGAACACTACCAGCAGCTGGTCGAGGATCGGCGCACCGGAGGAGACCACGCCGCAGGCGAAGGCCCACATCGGTGGGAACCAGGTGATGGGGTGGAGGACCTCGAGTACCGCGGGCAAGGCGGGGCGCTTGGGGGTGGCGGACAGCGTCGATTGATTCATGCCGAAAACCTAAAGCCTATCAGGGGGCGCGGCGACGACCCGGCCGGGGCGCCACCATGCGGTCGTTGGTAAAACGGGGTGCGTGCCTTGACCCGGGGCGGGATGGGGACGATGCCGGGAGGCGCCGGCGATGTGCGCGGTGCTGATCGGGTCGGGCTGCATGGGTGTCGAGGTCGGCGTTATTTCTTGTCCGGCACCGGGGCCTCGGACGCTTGGTCGGTGATACCGTAGCGATCGATTTTGACGTACAGACTCTGCCGGCTCAAGCCCAGTAGCTCGGCGGCCGAGGCGCGGTTATCGCCGGTCAACTTGAGTGCCGCCTCGATGCAGAGTCGCTCGATGGTGTCGGTCGATTCGCGCACCAACTCCTTGAGCGGCACCCGACCGACCCGCTCGGTGAGCTGCTCGAGCCAGCGCGGCTGTTCCGGGGTGGGTGCCGGTTCAGCACCGAGCCGGCGCCCGACGTCGCGGATGAAGAAACCGAAATAGGGCCGCTCGCCGTTGCGGATGGCCGCCGCCGAGATCTCGACATCGGTGGTCGAGCCGTATTCGCCGCACAGGGTGGTGGCGAATAGCCGCACCGTGCCGTGCTGGCGCAGATTGGCCATCAGCACGTTGAGGTCGACCCCGGGGCGGCCTAGCCAGCGATCGAGCGACTCGCCGCGGGCCTGTTGCTCGGTGGCCACCTCGGCGAGGTTGAGGAAGGTGGCGTTGGCGGTGAGGATGCGCCCATCGCCATCGGTGATGACCACGCAGTCGGGGGCGTTCTCGAGCACCCGCAGGTAGCGCGAGCTGGTCTCCGGGTGGGTGATGCTCGAGTTGCTGTCGGCCGGCAGCGGCGAGAGCCTGACGAGCAGGAAGGAGACGTTCTCCTGGCGCAGCAACGAGGCCGAGACCAGGAACTCCTGGCCGCTGTCGAGCAGTCGGGCGCGCACGTCGTCGGCACGTCCGGCGGCGCGCACGCCGGCGAGCAGGCCGTTGATCGCCTGGGTGCTATCGGCATCGAAGCCCTCGGGGAAGGGGCGTCCGATCACCCGCGCCGGGGATTCGCCGAGCAGCTGCCCCGAGGCCGGATTGGCCTCGACCACGCGTTGGGTCGGTGCGTCGATGATGAGGATGGCCTCGGCGACCATGCGAAACAGCAGTCGGTAGCGGGTCTCGACCTGGCGGAAGCGCCAGTAGTCGCGTTCGAGTGCCTGTTGGGCGTCGACGAGCTGCTGTTGCAACGCCGCGATGCCCTGCAGGTTGCGCCCAAGCGCTACCACCGAGCCACCCTCGCTTAGGCGCATCGCCCGGTACTGCACCGGGATGTCGGTCCCGCGCGCGGTCGGGTGGGTGACCTGACGCCAGTGGGTGATGGCGTCGTGCTCGGCCTCGGCGAGCAGCGCCTCGAGGTTGGGGCGACTCTCCGGGACGACGGTGGCCAACCACGGTTGCCCGATCCAGTCGTCGCTGAATTCCGAGGAGAGATCGTCGCTCCCGTATGCGATATCGCTCACTACGCCTTGGTCGTCGATCACGATGGCGATGTCCGCTGTGCCTTCGATTAACAGCGCCGCTGTTTCGGCGTTGAGGACGCCCAGGGATTCCCTTGGGTCTCTGAACGGACTCACGGCGACCAGACCCTCCACTGCCGATGGGCGCGATTAGCAGGTTCCACGTCAGGGCCGCAGTGGCAGGCTCACCGAACGAGATCCCCAAGTTGAATGACGAGCCTCTCGGCAGGGCGGGCGAGAGGCCCGTCTACCGTACTCCCGCCTCGTCCTTCACCCCGATGCGCGCACGCAGGGGGTGACAAGTCGGGGGCGGATGCGCGATGCTCGCTGCCGAAATCAGGTGTTTCGACGGAAACCAATGCCAGGGCGCGACGCGCGGGCTCGGTTCCGTAAGATCGATACCGCTGGATCGAGGCCCGCCCTCTTTATATATCCACAAGCCCTGAGTTGGTGTGATCAACCGGTCCGGACGGGCCATCCCGGGCACACCGTGCGCGCCGACGCCGAGGCGCCGCGAGCACCCTCGTTGGGCTCGCAACCCTATTGTGGTGGCTTGTGTCGGGTTGTCAAGTCAGGTTTACGTAAAGTTTGGTTGACGCATCCTGGAAAGCGGACTAGATTCCTCATGCATGAAATAACGACTAAGGATCGAGAGCGAGCCCGGCTAACGATGAGTCTCCGTCAATCAAAGCAAATCCCGCGCCCGCCGCTTTATACCCCAGAAGAGCGCAGGCGGCGGGACGAATCGCCTTGGACGCTGGTTCAGGGTATCCTTGCGCCCGTTCAGTTCGCGGTCTTTCTGGTTAGTCTGTACTTAGTGCTGCACTACCTGTCAACCGGTGAGGGTGAGCTGGCCGCGACGGTCTCCATCGTTATCAAGACCCTGATCCTCTACACCATCATGATCACCGGCGCGATCTGGGAGAAGGTCGTGTTCGGGCGTTATCTGTTCGCCCACGCCTTCTTCTGGGAAGACGTCTTCAGCATGTTGGTGCTGGCGTTGCACACCGCCTATCTCGTCACCCTCGCCACCGGTTGGGTGGACACCACCGGGCAGATGTGGATCGCGCTTGCTGCCTATGCCGCCTATGTGATCAATGCCGGACAGTTCCTGATCAAGCTGCGCGCGGCGCGGCTCGAGGGCAATCGGGCGGCGCTCGCCGAGGTGGCCGAATGAGCCTGGTGAGCGAACCCAAGCAGGGTGGGTGTGCGCTGCCCGAGATCGCCCGCGAGCGCGGCCAGCGCCAGGTCTTCTGCGGCCTGGCCGGTATCGTCTGGCTGCATCGCAAGATTCAGGACGCCTTCTTCCTGGTGGTGGGTTCGCGCACCTGTGCGCACCTGCTGCAGTCGGCCGCCGGGGTGATGATCTTCGCCGAGCCGCGCTTTGCCACGGCCATCCTCCAGGAGCGCGATCTCGCCGGTATGGCCGATTGCAACCAGGAACTCGACCGGGTGGTCGCCGACGTGCTCGAGCGTCGTCCCGACATCAAGACCCTGTTCCTGGTCGGCTCCTGTCCCTCCGAGGTGATCAAGCTCGATCTGGGCAAGGCCGCCGAGCGTCTCTCCGAGCACTACAGCGGTCGGGTGCAGGTCATCGACTACTCGGCCAGTGGGCTCGAGACCACCTTTACCCAGGGCGAGGACACCTGTCTCGGCGCCTTGGTGCCGCGCCTGCCCGCACTGCCCAGCATTGAGCGCTCGCTGCTGGTGCTCGGTACCCTGCCCGACGTGGTCGAGGATCAGTTCCGACGGCTGTTCGATGCCCTCGAGATCGGCCCGGTGCACTTCCTGCCGCCGCGTCAGGCCAGCGAGCTGCCCCCGGTCGGTCCCGGTACCTCGGTGCTGCTCGCCCAACCCTTCCTCGGCGAGACCGCGCGCGCCTTGCACAAGCGCGGCGCGACCCTGCTCACCGCCCCCTATCCCTTCGGGGTCGAGGGGACGCTGGCCTGGCTCAAGGCCGCCGCCGCGGCCTGGGGCGTGGCCCCCGAGCGCGTCGACGAGGTCGCCGCGCCGGCGGTGGCCCGTGCCCGCCGTGGGCTCGCGCGCTATCGTGAGCAGCTTGCCGGCAAGCGCATCTACTTCATGCCCGACTCCCAGCTCGAGATCCCGCTCGCGCGCTTCCTGCAGCGCGAGCTGGGGGTGGAGCTGGTCGAGGTCGCCTCGCCCTTCATCGATCGCCAGTTGATGGAGCACGAGCTGGCGCTGCTGCCCGAGGGGGTGCGCCTGACCGAGGGGCAGGACGTCGACACCCAGCTCGACCGGGTGCGCGCCGCGCGTCCCGATCTCACCGTCTGTGGGCTGGGGCTGGCCAACCCGCTCGAGGCCGAGGGGTTGCGCACCAAGTGGTCGATCGAGCTGGTGTTCTCGCCGGTGCACGGTTTCGACCAGGCGGCGGATCTCGCAGAATTGTTCGCGCGCCCGCTCACCCGCGGTGCGCTGTTACAGGTTTGACATCATGCAGCTGACGCTCTGGTCCTACGAAGGGCCGCCTCATATCGGCGCGATGCGCGTCGCCGCCTCGATGCAGGGCGTGCACCTGGTGCTGCACGCACCCCAGGGGGATACCTATTCCGATCTCCTGTTCACCATGATCGAGCGGCGCGATTCGCGTCCGCCGGTGACCTACACCACCTTCCAGGCCCGTGAGCTCGGTGCCGATACCGCCGAGCTGGTCAAGGACACCATCCAGTCCTGCTACGACCGCTTCTCGCCTGAGGTGTTGCTGATCGGTGAGTCCTGCACCGCCGAGTTGATCCAGGATCAGCCCGGCGCGCTCGCCCAGGGCATGGGACTGCCGATCCCGGTGTTGCCGCTGGAGTTGCCGGCCTATACCCGCAAGGAGTCGTGGGGCGCCAACGAGACCTTCTATCAGCTGGTCCGTGGCCTGCTGCACGAGCGCCGCCCGGCACCCGGTGAGTCGCGTCCGCCGCGCCCTGAGGGGCAGCGTCCGCGTGCCAACCTGCTCGGCCCGATCTCGCTCGGCTTCCGCTGTCGTGACGACGTCACCGAGATCACCCGCCTACTCGACATGATCGGTGTCGATGTCCATGTGGTGGCACCGCTCGGCGCCTCGCCGGCCGACCTGCTGCGTCTGCCCGAGGCCGACTTCAACATCTGTCTCTACCCCGAGACCGCTGATCAGACCTGTCTCTGGCTCGAGCGCATGTTCGGCCAGCCGACGGTCAAGACGGTGCCGCTCGGCATCGGCGCTACCCGCGACTTCATCGCCGAGGTCGGTCGGGTCGCCGGGATCGATACGAGCGGCATTGCGATGCCCGACTGGTCTAGAATGCCGTGGTACTCACGCTCGGTCGACTCGACCTATCTGACCGGTAAGCGGGTGTTCATCTTCGGCGACGCCACCCATGCGGTGGCCGCAGCGCGGGTGGCCAGCGAGGAGCTGGGGTTCACCGTGGTTGGGCTCGGCACCTATGCGCGCGAGTTCGCCCGCGAGGTTCGCGCGGCGGCCAAGCAGTATGGTGTCGAGCCGCTGATCACGGACGATTATCTCGAGGTCGAGGCGCGGGTGGCCGAGGCGCACCCGGAACTGGTGCTCGGCACCCAGATGGAACGCCACATCGCCAAGCGTCTGGGGGTCCCGTGCGCGGTGATCTCAGCGCCGGTGCACGTGCAGGACTTCCCGGCGCGCTATGCACCGCAGATGGGCTATGAGGGTGCGAACGTCCTCTTCGATACCTGGGTCCATCCGTTGATGATGGGCCTCGAGGAACACCTGATCACCATGTTCAGGGAGGACTTCGAGTTCAACGACGCATCGACCCCATCGCATCTGGGCCACGGCACGAGCCCCGGGCGCGTGCCCGAGACCACCGTGTCGGCGCAGCCGCAGGAGACGTCCCCCGCTGAGGGCGATGACGCGTCCGCAACGACTTGGGCACCGGAGGCCGAGCAGGAACTGAAAAAGATCCCCTTCTTCGTGCGCGGCAAGGCCAGGCGTAACACCGAGCGCTATGCCACGGAACGCGGGATCCAGACCATTACTGTGGAGACGCTCTACGATGCCAAAGCGCATTTCGGCCGCTGACCAGCGCGCCAAGAACTCCGATCAGACCCCGGTTCGCGTCGTTATCATCAATCTCGACGGGCATCTGGCGGGAACCACCGAGCGTGCGCTACCCGAGGTGCAGCGTGACCTCCCTGGTCTGGAGCTGTGCCTGCACGCGGCCACCGACTGGGCCGCCGACCCGGCCTCGCTCGAACGCTGCCAGGCCGATATCGCCCGGGGCGACATCATCATGGTCACCATGCTGGTGATGGAGGAGCACTTCCGGCCGATCCTGCCGGCGCTGCAGGCGCGCCGTGACGACTGCGACGCGATGATCGTGTGCATGTCGGCCAGCGAGCTGATGCGCCTGACCAAGCTCGGCGGCTTCACCATGGACGGCAGTGCCCAGGGTGGCCCGATGGCGCTGCTCAAGCGTCTGCGCGGCAACAAGGAGCGCAAGCAGCAGAGCGCCGGTGCCCAGCAGATGTCGATGCTGCGTCGCATCCCCAAGCTGCTGCGTTTCATCCCCGGTACCGCGCAAGACGTGCGTGCCTACTTCCTCACCCTGCAGTACTGGCTCGCCGGTTCCGCCGACAACCTCGGCAACATGGTCCGCTTCCTGGTCGATCGCTATGCCGACGGCGAGCGTCGCCATCTGCGCGGCACCCTCAAGGTCGGCGATCCCATCGAATACCCCGAGGTCGGGCTCTTCCACCCCGCCGTCAAGGGGCGTATCACCGAACAGCTCGCCCAGCTCCCCAATCCCGGTAAGGGCGGGTTCAAGGGGCGTGTCGGCCTGTTGCTGATGCGCTCCTACGTGCTCGCCGGCAACTCCGGGCACTACGAGGGCGTGATCAAGGCGATCGAGGCCCACGGGCTGCAGGTGGTGCCGGCCTTTGCCAGCGGTCTCGACGCCCGCCCGGCGATCGAGAAGTTCTTCATGAAGGAGGGCAAGGCGACCGTCGATGCGGTGGTCTCGCTCACCGGCTTCTCGTTGGTCGGCGGTCCCGCCTACAACGACTCCAAGGCCGCCGAGGAGATGCTCAAGAAGCTCGACGTGCCCTACATGTCGACCCTGGCCGTGGAGTTCCAGACCCTCGATCAATGGGAAGGCTCCGAGCAGGGGCTGATGCCGGTCGAGTCGACCATGATGGTGGCCATCCCCGAACTCGACGGTGCTGCCAACCCGATGGTCTTCGGTGGTCGCACCGGCGACGGCAGCGGGGATGCCAACCGTGACATGCACGTCAAGGACGACCGCGCCGCGATGCTCGCCGCCCGTGTCGCCAAGCTGGTGCGGCTGCGTCGCGCCGAGCGTGCCGAGCGCAAGGTCGCGGTGGTGCTGTTCAACTTCCCGCCGAACGCCGGTAACACCGGTACCGCCGCCTATCTGTCGGTGTTCTCCTCGCTCTATCACACCCTGGTGTCGATGAAGGAGGCCGGCTACTCGGTCGAGCTGCCCGAGAGTGTCGACGACCTGCGCGAGCGCGTGGTCAATGGTAACGCCGCGCGCTTCGGTGCCCATGCCAACGTCCACACCCGTATCGCCACCGACGACCACGTCCGTCGCGAGCCCTATCTCGCTGAGATCGAGGCGCACTGGGGGCCGGCCCCGGGTAAGCAGCAAAGCGACGGCGCCTCGATCTTCGTGCTCGGGGTCCAGTTCGGCAACGTCTTCGTCGGCATCCAGCCCTCGTTCGGTTACGAGGGTGACCCGATGCGGTTGCTGTTCGAGAAGGGCTTTGCCCCGACCCACGCCTTCTCGGCCTTCTATCGCTACATCCGCGAGGACTTTGGCGCCCACGCGGTGCTGCACTTCGGTACCCATGGCGCGCTTGAGTTCATGCCGGGCAAGCAGGCCGGCCTGTCCGGCGCCTGCTGGCCGGATCGGCTCATCAACGATCTGCCCAACGTCTATCTCTACGCCTCGAACAACCCCTCCGAGGGGGTCATCGCCAAGCGCCGCGCGGCCGCGACCCTGGTGAGCTATCTCACCCCGCCGATCGCGCACGCTGGCCTCTACAAGGGGCTGGTCGATCTCAAGGCATCGATGGAGCGGTGGCGTTCGCTGCCGCCGAGCGAGACCGACGAGCGTGCTCAGCTCGCCGAGCTGATCCAGGCCCAGGCCGCCGAGCTCGAACTCGCCGACCTCGAGCCGCAGTGGGCCGGTACCGAGATCGACGCGCGTATCACCCGTCTCAACGACGAGGTGCTCGAACTCGAGTACACCTTGATCCCGCACGGTCTGCACGTGGTCGGCGAGGCGCCGACCGACGACGAACGCATCGACACCCTGGTGGCGGTGGCCGAGTCGACCCGCGATATCCGCCCCGAGCGTGACGCGGTCGCGGCCCTGGTCGCTGGCAAGTCGCCGGAGAAGGCGCTCAAGGCCGGCAAGATGGCGACCTCCGAGGCGCACGTCGAGCTGTTCCGCGAGCTGGCCAAGATCAACCAGCAGTTGCAGCAGGACACCGAGACCCCGGCGATCCTCGCCGCGCTCGACGGTCACTTCATCCCGCCGGCGCCCGGCGGCGATCTGCTGCGCACTCCGGAGATCCTGCCCACCGGGCGCAACCTGCACGGCTTTGATCCCTTCCGTATGCCCAGCCGCTTTGCCCAGCGCGACGGCGCGTTGCAGGCCAAGCTGCTGATCGAACGCCACCAGGCCGAGGGCAACGGTTTCCCGGAGAGCATCGCGCTGGTGCTCTGGGGGACCGATAACCTCAAGACCGAGGGTGGTCCGATCGGTCAGGCCCTGGCGTTGATGGGCGCACGTCCGCGCTTCGACAACTACGGCCGCTTGTGCGCGGCGGAGTTGATCCCGCTCGAGGAGCTGGGACGCCCGCGTATCGACGTGGTGATGACCCTCTCGGGCATCTTCCGCGACCTGCTGCCGCTGCAGACCAAGCTCCTTGCCGAGGCCGCCTTCCTCGCCGCCGAGGCCGACGAGCCGGTCGAGCAGAACTTCATCCGTAAGCACGTGCTCGAGTACATGGAGACCCATGACTGCGACCTCGAGACCGCGGCACTGCGGGTGTTCAGTAACGCCGACGGGGCCTATGGCGCCAACGTCAACAACCTCATCGACAGCAGCAGCTGGGACGAGGACGGCGAGCTCGCCGAGACCTACACCCGGCGCAAGAGCTTTGCCTACGGCCGTTCCGGCAAGCCGGTGCAGCAGACCGAGCTGCTCAAGGACGTGCTCGGCAAGGTGCAGCTGGCCTATCAGAACCTCGACTCGGTCGAGCTTGGCGTCACCACCGTCGATCACTACTTCGACACCCTCGGCGGCATCGCCAAGAGCGTCGGCCAGTTCAAGGGCGACGAGGTGCCGGTTTACATCGGTGACCAGACCCGTGGCGACGGCGTGGTGCGGACCCTGGCCGAGCAGGTCGCGCTCGAGACCCGCACCCGCATGCTCAACCCCAAGTGGTACGAGGGTATGCTCAAGCACGGCTACGAGGGCGTGCGCCAGATCGAGGTCCATGTGACCAACACCATGGGCTGGTCGGCCACCACCGGTCAGGTCGCGCCCTGGGTCTACCAGCAGCTCACCGAGACCTTCGTGCTCGATGAGGAGATGCGCAACCGCCTGGCCCAGTTGAACCCCACTGCCTCGGCGAAGGTCGCCAACCGACTCATCGAGGCGCACGAACGTAACTACTGGTCGCCCGACGAGGCGACGCTCGAGGCCCTGCGCAAGGCGGGCGAAGAGCTTGAAGATCGGCTTGAAGGCGTCGTCGAGGAGGCTGCCGCGTGACGAAGTACCTGGACGGAGAGGGCAGCATGCAGGTGCAGCTCGATCCCAACCTGCAGATCGAATCGGCCAAGGTCTTTGCCGTCTACGGCAAGGGCGGGATCGGCAAGAGCACCACCTCGTCGAACCTGTCGGTCGCCTTCTCGAAGCTCGGTAAGCGGGTGCTGCAGATCGGCTGCGACCCCAAGCACGACTCGACCTTCACCCTCACCAAGTGCCTGGTGCCGACGGTCATCGACGTGCTTGAGTCGGTCGATTTCCACGCCGAGGAGCTGCGTCCCTCCGACTACGTCTACGAGGGTTACAACGGGGTGATGTGCGTCGAGGCCGGTGGCCCGCCCGCAGGCACCGGCTGTGGCGGCTACGTGGTCGGTCAGACGGTGAAGCTGCTCAAGCAGCATCATCTGCTCGAGGACACCGATGTGGTGGTCTTCGACGTGCTCGGCGACGTGGTCTGCGGCGGTTTCGCCGCGCCGTTGCAGCATGCCGACCGCGCGCTGATCGTCACCGCCAACGACTTCGACTCGATCTTCGCGATGAATCGCATCGCCGCGGCGATCCAGGCCAAGGCCAAACACTACAAGGTGCGTCTCGGCGGCGTGGTGGCCAACCGCAGTCGTCAGACCGACGAGATCGATCGTTTCATCGACGCCGTCGGTCTCAAGCGCTTGGCACATCTGCCCGACCTCGACATCATCCGTCGTAGTCGGCTGAAGAAGTCGACCGTGTTCGAGATGCAGCCGGAGCCCGACTCTGGGCTGGAGGCCGCGCAGCAGCAGTATCTGCAGCTCGCCCAGCAGCTCTGGGACGGGGTCGAGCCGCTCGAGGCGCAGCCGATGCGCGATCGCGACATCTTCGATTTTCTGGGGTTTGACTGATGACCGAGGGTTCCTATCAACAGCGCCGCGGTCAGATCAAGACCTACTTCGATCGCACCGCCGCCGAGGCCTGGTCGAAGCTGACCTCGGATGCCAAGGTCTCGCGCATCCGCGAGACGGTGCGTGCCGGGCGCGACGACATGCGCAACACTTTGCTCAGCTGGCTGCCGGCCGATCTCGCCGGGTCGCGCCTGCTCGATGCCGGGTGCGGCACCGGGATGCTCTCGGTCGAGGCGGCACGCCGTGGTGCCGAGGTCTGTGCCATCGATGTGGCACCGACCCTGATCGAGGTCGCGCGCGAGCGTCTGCCGGCCGACCTGGGGCCGGGCTCGGTCCACTTCGAGGCCGGTGACATGCTCGATCCGGCCCATGGTCGCTTCGATCACGTGGTGGCCATGGACTCGCTGATCCACTACAGCCCCGAGGACGTGGTGGAGGTGCTCGCCGGGATCGCTGAGCGCACCAGTGGGTCGATCCTGTTCACCTTCGCGCCGCGAACCCCCTTGCTGGCACTGATGCATGCCGTCGGCAAGTGGTTCCCACGCAGCGACCGTTCGCCGGCGATTGTGCCGGTGACCCTGGAGCGGCTGCAGGCGCTGATCGCCGCCGAGCCTCGGCTCAGCGGCTGGAAGCCTGGACGCACTCATCGGGTGATGGTCGGCTTCTACACCTCTCAGGCCCTGGAGCTGGTGCCGGCATGAGTGCCCGCCCCGGGGTGCAGTGCGCACCGTCGGCGTCCGTTACAACGGGTGTCGGCGTGCTCGGGCCGCGCCGAGGGGCGGGGAGGGGTCCGGTCAAGACCGGTTCAGCCACCGGCTATGGAGTCGTCACACTACGCGAGTTCGTTTTTTCATCTGCCACGTTGGTCGTCACTGGTCCGCTTGCGGGTCTGGCCCATCGACCTGGTCCAAGGCGGTCATCGCGCTTCGGTCTGGCCGGTTAGCCGGCTGGCCATTTGTCCTACGGAGGTCACAACATGTCTGCAGCCATCACTGAATACATCGATGTCGCCCAGCTCACGATCTGGGCATTCTGGTTCTTCTTCGCCGGGTTGATCTACTACCTGCGCCAGGAGGACAAGCGTGAGGGGTATCCGCTCGACTCCGATCGCACCGAACGTTCCGGCGGTCGCGTCAAGGTGGTCGGTTTCCCCGGCCTGCCCGCGCCCAAGACCTTCATCCTGCCGCACAACGGCGGTACCGTGCAGGTGCCCAACCCGAAGGCCCCGGAGACCAATCTCAAGGCCAAGCCGATCGCCCCCTTCCTCGGCGCTCCGCTCGAGCCGGTCGGCGACCCGATGACCGCTGGTGTCGGTCCGGGCTCCTCGCCCAACCGTGAGAAGCACCCCGACCTCACCGAGGACGGCCGTCCGAAGATCGTGCCGATGCGTGTGGCCACCGACTTCTCCATCTCCAGCAAGGATCCGGATCCGCGTGGCATGACCGTGGTCGGTCTCGACAATGCCGTCGGCGGGACTATCAGCGACGTCTGGGTCGATCGCGCCGAGCCGCAGATCCGTTATCTCGAGATCAAGACCGCTCAGGGTGGCAAGCAGGTGCTGCTGCCGATCAACTTCTGCCGCTTCAACAAGAAGGAAGGCAAGGTCAAGGTGCTGTCGCTGCGTGCCGAGCACTTCGCCAAGGTGCCGACCCTCGCCAACCCCGATCAGGTCACCCTCTACGAAGAGGACAAGGTCTGCGCCTTCTATGCCGCAGGTAAGCTCTACGCCACCGAAGAGCGTGCCGAGCCTCTGCTGTGAAGGAATACGACTTCGAGCCTATTCGGGGTTTGCCCGAGCAGCTGCCTCCTGGTGAGGAGCTGCTCTGGCAGGGAGCGCCGCGCTGGACTACTTTGGCGCGGCGCGCCTTCCACGTCAGGAAGATCGCCGTTTATTTCCTGTTGCTGGCCGTCGTGCTGGCATTCGGGTGGGCGGAGCAGGGCGGCGTTGCCGCCGTGGTTCAGGGGACGCTCTGGATCGCCCTGCTGGCGGCGTTGGCCATCGGCGCCCTGGCGCTGCTGGCCTGGGGGATGGCGCGGACCACCGTCTATACCATCACCTCGCGTCGGCTGGTGATGCGTATCGGTGTCGCCTTGCCGATGATGATGAATCTGCCCTTCGCCCAGATCCGCTCGGTCGATCTGCGTCGCTACGCCGATGGCACGGGGGACATCCCCTTGCTGCTGGCCGAGTCGGCGCGTCCTTCCTACGTGCTCTTCTGGCCCCATGTCCGCCCCTGGACCTTCTCGCCGCCGCGGCCGATGCTGCGGGCGATCCCCGACGTCGACCGGGTCGCCGGGGTGCTCGCCGATGCCCTCAAGGCCTTTGCCGAAACCGGTGAAGACCAAGATGGCGCGCGCGACGACGAGGCCGAGTCCAGTCCCGCAGCCGCTTCCTGACGAGGTCTCATCTTGAGTGATCCATTTGGTGAACGCCCGTTTCCGCGGGGCGTGCTGATCGCGGTCGCGATCCTGCTCGGCTCGATCATCTTGATGATCAGCATCGCCCGCCTCACCGGGATGTCGCCCGAGCAGATCCCGGCGGCCCCGGCGGTGGAGACCCGTGATCTGCGTTTCGAGTCCCAGCCCGAGGAGGTACTCGCCGTCTACGACGCCGGTAGCGGCGAGTTGATCGAGACCTTTGAACCGGCCGAGGGTGGATTCGTACGTGGGGTGCTGCGCAGCATGGGGCGTGAGCGCATGCTGCATCAGGCCGACGCGGACGCTCCCTACCAGGTGGCGCGTCGTGCCGACGGTGCGATCACCCTGGAGGATCCGGAAACCGAGATCCTGATCCGGCTACGCGCCTTCGGCGAGAGCAACGAAGGTGTGTTTGCCGAACTCCTCGACGCCGCCCCGGTCTCCCAGTGAGTCCATTCGTGACGCGCCCCTGCCGAGGGGGCGCGTCTGCGTGTGTGTATCGCGCGATACGCCGCGACAGCGGATGCCCTCGGTGATATCGGCGGGCCACGGCGTGGTCTGCCTCAGCAGCAGAATGGGTCGCATCGCATGACCGACTTCGGTTTCCCACTCCTGTACGCGCTCGGGCTGTGGTGGTTGGGCACCGGCGTGGTGCTCTATCTGGACAACCTGCCGCGTCGCACCTTCCGCTGGACCATGCTCGGCGGCATCGTGGTGTTGGCGGTGGCGATCTTCGGCTTCGCCCTGAGCAGCCTGCACGAGGGGCGGTTCGCTGCCTATGTGGGCTTCACCTGCGGTCTGGTGATCTGGGGGGTGCTGGAGATGAGTTACTTCACCGGCTTCCTCACCGGACCGCGCAAGCATGCCTGTCCACAGGACTGTCGTGGCTGGCGGCGCTTCTGGCTGGCGGTGCTCACCAGCCTCTATCATGAGCTGGCGATCGTCGCCACTGCGGTGTTCCTGATCCTGGTCGCCTGGGAGCAGCCCAACCAGGTCGGGGTCTGGACCTTCGCGGTGCTGTGGCTGATGCGCTGGAGCGCCAAGCTCAACCTCTTCTTCGGCGTGCCCAACCTCAACGAGGACTGGCTGCCAGAACATCTGCGTTATCTCAAGAGCTACATGCCCAAGCGTGGCATGAACCTGCTGTTCCCGATCTCGATCACCGTCTCCACCGTGGTGGTGGTGCTGATGGTGCTCGAGGCGGTTGCGCCGCACTCGGCCGGCGCCGCGGCGGTGCGCCTGACTCTGGCGACCACGCTGCTGGCGCTGGCGCTGCTCGAGCACTGGCTGTTGGTGCTGCCGTTGCCGGATGAGGCGTTGTGGTCTTGGGCATTGCCCAACCGGCATCATGACGACAGTGCGGGTGAACAGGGCTCGGACGCCGGCTCGGGCGGGCTGTTCTCGGTCCTGCTCCGCCATCGTCCGCCGGTCACGCGCGGCGATGTCGATCGTAGAGAGCGCCTGGCCTCGGGACTGTGAGCCCGGTTGCGCGGTCGTGCCCCGCCGTGGTGGGGAACTTTTTCGACTGACTTGGGGACAAGGTAGAGCTTCCTTGGCGCTCGACGTATAATCCCCGTGCCAGCCATGGCGAGCGCGGCGCGGTCGTGTGGACATCGAGGCATTTCAGGCCGCTCGCCTGTGCCTCTCATCCATCCGATAGATCACGCCAGGACAAGCGGTTGCGGTGTTCGCCAAGCCCCATGTTAGGGTAGCGAACGACTCCAGTGCTGCCGGTCCTCGGGCGGATGTCATCGAGTCGTGTTGGCCGTCCAGCGCTCGCGGGCCCTGTTTTCAGGGTGCCGTGGATTCGCCGGACATCCCGAGTTCGGATATGGATGGATTCGAGACTGCGGCACACTGGGGTGGCTACGGCCTGGTCCGTCGCGTCGACGCCCGGGATGTTCGCAGTGCAACCTGACAACAGGTTTGACACATGGCGCCTCTCTCTACCAGTGTGCCGTTCGAGTTGCTCGATCGGTATGGCCAATCCTCGAGCGGATGTCCGTTCTCCCCTTCGGGTCTGGTCTCCGACCGATCCTTTTGCGAAACCCTGTACCGGGAGGCGCTCGCCGAGCTGGCCGGCGCCCCGGACGACGACCTGGCGATCTACGTCCACGTCCCTTTCTGTCACGTCCGCTGTCTCTACTGCGCCTGCGATACCACCATCACCCACAGTGAGGAGAAGGTCGACGGTTATCTCGATGCCCTGGAACGTGAGTTCGAGCAGGTCAGCGGGCTGATCGGGCGTGGTCGGCGGGTGGTGCAGCTCCATGTCGGTGGCGGGACCCCCAATCATCTCAATGAGCCACAGCTTGCTCGGTTGATGGAGATCGTCGAGCGTTATTTCAACCTCGCCCCCGACGCCTGTACCTCGATCGAGTGTAATCCCAGGCGGACCTCGGCCGGACAGCTCGATCTGATCCATGGTCTCGGCTTCAAGCGCATCAGCTTCGGGGTTCAGGACCTCAACACCGAGGTGCAGCGCGCCATCGGTCGGTTGCAGTCGTTGGGGATGGTGCGCGACGTTTATCACACTGCCCGCGACACTGGTTTCGAAAACGTCAGCTTCGACCTGATCTACGGGCTGCCCTTCCAGACCGCCGAGGGCTTCCGCACCACCCTCGCCCAGGTCGTCGAACTCGCCCCCGACCGCATCTCCTGCTTCAGTTACAATCACGATCCGGCGCACCGTCCCCATCAGCACGCCATCGACGCGGCCATGCTGCCGAGCGCCGCGGCCAAGCTCGCGCTGTTTCGCCAGGCCGTCGAGGTCTTTACCAAGGCCGGCTATCGCTGGATCGGGCTCGACCTGTTCGTGCGCGAGGGCGATGAGCTGGCCGTGGCCCAGCACGCCGGCCAGCTCCACCGTACCGCTATCGGCTATACCCCGCTGCCGGCGGCGCAGGTGCTCGCCTTCGGCCCCAGTGGGGTGGGTGAGCTCGGGCAGGTGCTGGTGCAGAACGAACCCGATCTGCGCGCCTGGCTGGGGCGGGTCGCGGCCGGTCAACTACCAGTCGCCGCTGGACGGCGACTGGGTGAGCGGGAGCGTCGGCGCCGTGATGCGTTGGTCTCCCTGATGTGTAATATGCGGCTGTCCGCCGCCTCGGCCACCGCGCTGGAGGAGGGCCAGGATCGTCTGTTGCGCGACGGCGGCCAGGGGCTGGTCGAGGTCGGCGAAGACGGTATCCGGGTCACCCCGGAGGGGCGCTATCTGCTCCACGGGCTCTGTGTCGAGCGGGGGGGGACGAGCGGCTGGGCTAGTACGCAGTGGCGATCGATCCTAATTCAATGAATCAACCAGTCAACACCACCGCTCCGGCCCCAGGACGGGTCGGCCCCAATGCCATCATCCGTGTCGCCGAGGCGCTCGAGTCCTTCGAGGGACGCGAGCGGGTCGAGGCGCTGCTCGAGGCCGCGGGGCTGGCGCACTATCTCGATGCCATGCCCGAGACCATGGTCGACGAGCGCGAGGTGACCCGACTCCACGTGGCACTGCGCGAGCTGATCGGGGTCGAGGGCGCCAAGGCGGTCTCGCGCGATGCCGGTGCCCGTACCGGCGATTATCTGCTTGCCCGCCGCATCCCGCGCCCGGCGCAGCGGTTGCTCAAGATCCTGCCCGCTCCCTTGGCCAGCCGCGTGCTGATGGCCGCGATCCAGCGCAATGCCTGGACCTTTGCCGGCTCCGGTCGTTTCGAGATCCATCCCGCCTATCCGCCGCGTTTCGTCATCGAGGACGGCCCGCTCTGCGCCGGCGCCCGTGCCGAGCATCCACTCTGTGACTTCTATACCGGTACCTTCGAGCGTCTCTATCGCAAGCTGGTGCAGCGTCAGGCGCAGGTCACCGAGACCGCCTGTCAGGCCAAGGGCGCCGAGGCCTGCGTCTTCGAGGTGCGCTGGTAGGCCGATGTCCGACGCCCTCTCGCATGCCCCTCAGGGCGTGCCGGCGCGCGTCTCCGCCCCCGACTTCTCTGCCGCCCCCTGGTGCTCTGGCACCGGGCTGGCGCTGGTCCATGGTGATCAACGCTGGGACTACGATCGGCTCGACGTCGAGGTCGGGGCCCGCGCCCGGCAGCTCGCCGCACAGGGGCTGAAGGCCGGCGAGCTGGTGCTCGCCGCCGACGCCCCGGCACTCGACCTGCTACTGATGCAGCACGCCCTGGCGCGTCTCGGTGCCGCACTCTTTCCCTATCGTGCTGGGCTCGACCCCGAGGTCCGCGCCGAACTGGCGCGGCTGGCCGCCGCCGAGTGGCACTGGGATCCGCTCGGCGCTCGGCTCGAACGGCTCGGTCTGGGGCCCGGGAGGCGCCCGGCGAGTCCCCCGGCGCTGCTGATCCGCACCAGCGGTAGCAGCGGTGGGCGCATCAAGGCGGCGATGCTCGGCGCCGACGCCCTGCTTGCCTCGGCGCTCGGTTGCAACCGCAGCCTCGGGCTCGGGAGCGGTGATCGCTGGCTGTGTTGTCTGCGCACCAGTCATGTCGGCGGCATTGCCATCGCCTATCGTTGCGCCCTAGCCGGTGCGGCCCTGGTGCTGCACCAGGGTTTCGCCGTCGAGCGGGTGGCGCACGACCTCGACGCGCACGCCATCACCCATCTCTCGCTGGTGCCGCCGATGCTGGCGCGTCTGCTCGATCAGGACGTGCGGCCGCCGGCCTCGCTGCGGGTGGTGATGGTTGGTGGTCAGGCGTTGAGCCCGGCGCTCGCCGCGCGCGCGCTCGAGGCCGGCTGGCCGCTGTATGTGACCTACGGGATGACCGAGACCGGCTCGCAGATCGCCACCTCGGCGCGGCTGCGCGCGGCGCCGTCGCCCGGACGGATCGGGCCGTTGCTACCCGGTTGTGCAGTGCGCGGCGGCAAGGCCGAGGCGCCGGCGCGGCTGTGGCTGCGTGGGCCAGTGCTGATGCAGGGCTATGCCAACCCCGAGCGTCGCCCCGGCGAGGGGCTGCGCGATGGCTGGTTCGAGACCTCCGACCTCGGCTGGGTCGCCGATGATGGGGTGCTCTGGGTACAGGGGCGCGCCGATGATCTGCGGGTGATCGCCGGCAACAATGTCTCGCTCGCCCGGGTCGAAGCGGTGCTCGCCGGGGCGCCCGGGGTCAGGGCGCTGGCCGTGGTCGCGCTCGAGGAGCCGGTGTGGGGACATCGCTTGGTGGCCGTCTACAGTGGTGAGGCGAGCGCCGAGGAGCTGGCGGTGTGGTGTGCCGGCCCCCTGTCCGGCTCGGAGCGACCGCGGACCTGGCTGCGGGTGGCGGCGCTGCCGCTGCTCGATTCGGGTAAGTACGATCGTGTGGCGATTGCCTCGCTGGCTCGGACGGGGTGAAGGCCATGACCCCGCAGCCGGCTGTCGCCGGCCGCGGGGCACGCCTCATTGCGCCTGTGGCTGCTCGGCAGGGGGGGCCATCCCCATGCCGATCTCCTTGAGCTGATAGCCCTCGGGCACGGTGAAGGTGTCGGCCGGGATGGCCTGGCGCCGTACCTCGGTGACCTCGGTCTCGGTGCGCACCTCGGTGCCCATCATGTTCATGGTGCTGACGGTGAGGATGGGAAAGCCCTTGATCTTGTCGAGTTCGGCCATCTGCTCGGCCCCACCGGGGATGTCGCTGGCCCCGGACATGCGCATCATCCGGGTGTAGGGACGGACGTCGAGATCGATCTCCTCGGTCGCCCATACCTCCTGCTCGACCTGCATCATGCCCTGCTTGGTGACCGCGTACTTGCGGCACTCCCAGTCGCCGATCTGGCGGGTCTCACCGGTGTCCTCGACGCTGACCTTGGTCTCGCTGATCATCGCCCGCATCTGCGCCATGCTCGGGTCGGCCATCGCCTTGGCGACGTCGGCGACGTTGATGGTGAAGTACTGCTGCAGGCTGTCGTTGAGGAAGGTCATCACCCCGGACTCGGGGTCGAGGATCATGCTGTCGGCGTTCTCGCCGCTGTTGACCACCTTCATCTTGCCGTGGCCGATATAGGTCTTGGAGAGACTCTCCTGCGGCCCCTCGCTCATCACCGCCGAGCCGCGGTTGATGGTCTCGATGTAGTAGCCGTCCTCGGCGGCGCCGGCGAATAGCGGCAGTAGCAGGGCGGCGAACAACAGTCCGGCCCGGCGTGGCGCTCGGATCATGGTGTGGATCATGGTCATGCTCCTCCTAGGGGGGTGGCCGTTCAGTCGCTCAGGCGGCGCTTGTCGAGTACCCGCCGGGCCTTGCCGACGAAGCGCTCGATCGAGCGTGGCTCGACCAGATCGACATGGGCGCGGATGCCGGCGACGGTCTGGATCTCGCGGCTGATGTGTTCACACAGCGCCTGCATCCGGTCCATGCGGTCGGAGAAGATCTCCGGGCGCATCTCGACCTTGACGCGGACCTCGTCGAGGGTGCCGGGACGGTCGACCTCGATCAGATAGTGTGGGGTGGTGCCCTCGACGCGCAGCAGCGCCTCCTCGATCTGCGACGGGAAGACGTTGACGCCACGGATGATCAGCATGTCGTCGGTGCGCCCGGTCACCCGGCTCATCCGCATGGTGGTGCGGCCGCAGGCACAGGGCTCGCGATAGAGCCGGGCGATGTCGCGGGTACGGTAGCGGATCAGCGGGGTGGCCTCGCGGGTGAGGTTGGTGATCACCAGCTCGCCCGGCTCACCCTCGGCGACCGGCTCCAGGGTCTCGGGGTCGAGACACTCGACGATGAAGTGGTCCTCTTGGATGTGCATGCCCTCGTGCAGCGGACACTCGCCGGCGACCCCGGGACCGAATACCTCGGAGAGTCCGTAGTTGTTGAAGGCCTGCAGCCCGAGCTGGTCCTCGATCTCGCGGCGCATGTCCTCGGTCCAGGGCTCGCCGCCGAAGTGGCCGTAGCGCATCGGCAAGGTGGCCGGGTCGATACCGAGTTCACGAGCGGCATCGGCGATGGTCAGCGCATAGCTCGGGGTGCAGATCAGTACCTCGGGGGTGAGCTCGCGCATGATGTCGATCTGGCGGCGGGTGTTGCCCGCTGCCGTCGGGATCACCGCCGCGCCGACTCGTTCGATGCCGTAGTGCAGACCGAAGCCACCGGTGAACAGGCCATAGCCGAAGGCGACCTGGGCGGTGTGGGCCGGGCGCAGCCCGCCGGCGACGAGGAAGCGCGCGCACAGCTCCGACCAGGTGCGTAAGTCCTGCGCGGTATAGGCGACGAAGGTGGGGATCCCGGTGGTGCCGGAGGAGCCGTGGATGCGCGCCAGCTCCTTGCGAGGCACGGCGAGGAAGCCGAGCGGCTGGTGACGACGCAGGTCATCCTTGGTGGTGAAGGGCAGGCGCCGCAGATCGGCCAGCGAGCGGATGCTCTGCGGGCCGATCTCGGCGTGCTCGAACTGGTCGCGATAGAAGGGCACCTTGGCCACGCGCTCGACCATGGCGCGCAGTCGTTCGAGTTGCAGTGCCTCGATCTCCTCGCGCGGGAGGGTCTCGGCGCTATGGTTCCAGATGCGATTCTCGCTTGGCCAGTCGGGGTCTTGGTTGGACATGGGCATTGGGTCTGTGGTTGGCGTCAGCCGACGTGACGCATCAGTTCTTCGGTCTCGACGACGTGCAGTCCGTTCTCGAGCAGGACCTCGATGGCGCGGTCGGGGTCCTCGAAGCGGAAGATCAGGATCGCCTTGTCGTCACGGCGCAACGAGAAGGCGTACATGTACTCGATGTTGAGCTCGGCGGCCTCGAGCACCGCCAGTGCGCTGGCCAGTCCACCCGGGCGGTCGAGCACGTCGACGGCGACCACCTCGGTCTGCTTCACCACCCAGCCCCCTTGCTCGAAGATCTGCTTGGCCTGCTCCCACTCGCGCACGATCAGTCGCAGGATGCCGAACTGGGCGGTGTCGGCGAGCGACAGGGTGAGGATGTTGATTCCCTCGGCCGCGATCGCCTCCAGCGGTGCCCCGAGCTGGCCCGGGCGGTTCTCGAGAAAGAGTGACAATTGTTGCAGTTTCATGGGCTTGACTCCCCTTTGTGCATCTTCCTGGCCGTCGTCACCGACGGCGTGGCCGCTCAGTCGTGGCGGCGATCGATCACGCGCTTGGCCTTACCCTGGCTGCGCTCGATGGTGCGTGGCTCGACCAGGCGCAGGATGACACGGATGCCGAGAATGCGCTCGATCGACTGGGCCAGTCGGGCACGCACGTCCTCGAGTGCGCGCACCTTGTCGCTGAACACCTCTGCGGTGACCTCGACCTCGACGGTGATCTGGTCGAGGCCGCCGCTGCGGGTGAGGATGATCTGATAATGCGGCAGGGTCCCCTCGACGGCGAGCAGCGCGGCCTCGACCTGGGAGGGGAAGACGTTGACGCCGCGGATGATGAACATGTCGTCGGAGCGGCGCTCGATACGACGCATCCGTCGCAGGGTACGACCGCAGGCGCAGCGCTCGGGGATGATTGCGGTGATGTCGCGGGTGCGGTAACGGATCATCGGCATCGCCCGCTTGCTCAGCGTGGTGATCACCAGCTCGCCCTCTTCTCCGTCGGGTAGTGGCTCGCCGGTCTCGGGGTCGATGATCTCGGGGTAGAAGTGGTCCTCGAACAGGTGTAACCCGTGCTGTTCGGTACACTCGCTCGCCACCCCGGGACCGACGATCTCGGAGAGCCCGTAGACGTCGTAGGCGCGGATCCCGGCGAGTTCCTCGACACGGTGGCGCATCGCGTTGCTCCAGGGCTCGGCGCCGAAGACGCCGACGCGCAGCGACGAGGCGCGGATATCGATGCCGAGTTCATCGGCACGCTCGAGCATGTGGGCGAAATAGCTCGGGGTACAGCACAGCGCCGAGACCCCGAAGTCACGGATCACCATCAGTTGGCGGTCGGTGTTGCCGCCGGAGATCGGCACCACGGTCGCGCCCAGGGTCTCGGCGCCGTAGTGCACGCCCAGCCCGCCGGTGAACAGCCCGTAGCCGAAGGCGTTCTGGAGGATATCGCCGCGGTGCAGCCCGTAGCAGGCCAGGGCGCGGGCCATCACCTCGGACCATACCTGGATGTCCTCGCGGGTGTAGGCCACCACGATCGGTTTGCCGGTAGTGCCGGAGGAGGCGTGGAGTCGCACCACATCGCCCATGGGCACGGCGAACAGCCCCGAGGGGTAGGTGTCGCGCAGGTCGGCCTTGACGGTGAAGGGCAGCTTGGCGATGTCTGCGAGGCTCTGGATCGAGTCCGGGGTGAGGTCACGCGCCTCCATCCGTGCCCGGAACAGCGCCACGTTGTTGTAGGCGTGATCGACCACGGCGCGCAGCCGGCGCAGCTGTACCTCGCGCAGTGCCTGCTCGGGCAGGTAGTCGGGGGCGCTCGCGGGATGGAAGCCACCGGCGGCGTCGTTCCAAAGCTCTTTGTGCATGGGGGTCCTCTTGATCTGGCGGCCCCGGGGGCTTGTCCCGGGGCCGACCTGCGCTAGCGGATGGGGGGCAGCGTTCGCGCCCCGCCGACCTTCATTGACCGAGCTGGCGCGTTGCGCCCTCACGGCCGAGTGCGAAGGCCTGTTCGTTGATGGCGTGGAGCTTCGTGGCCAGGTTGGCGTGGATCGCCGCAATCCAGTGGCCTTGGTCGATCTCGAGCGCGGTGGAGAGCGCGCCGAGCAGGGCGACGTTGAGGCTCTTGCGGTTGCGCAGTGCGCCGGGCTCGATCACCTCGGGACCGATCAGCAGTCCACCGGGACGTAGGGTGGGGCGGTTGACCTCGACCTGGGTGGCCTCGAGCACCAGCAGCACGTCAGCCTCGCCGGGGGGAACCATCGGGCTGAGCACCGCCTCGCCATAGCGCACGTCGCTGCTCACCGAGCCGCCACGCTGGCTCATCCCGTGCAGCTCGCTCTTCTTGACGTCGAAGCCGGCGCGGAAGGCCGCGTCGGCGAGGATGTCGGAGGCCTTGATGACCCCCTGGCCGCCGAGTCCGGCGATCACGATGTTCTTGACCTGTTGCATCGAATCTTCTCGCTCAAGGTAGGGGCGCGCGCCGCTGCGCAGTGGCGCGCCCCGGGGTTCGGGACGATGCCCGCGCCCGCCCCGCGGGTGGGCGCGGTGCGGTGGGTTCAGTCCTGGGTCTCGGCCTGCTCGGCGGCGGCCTTCTCGTAGAGCCGGATCTTGGGTGCGGCGAGCACGCAGGGCTGACGGGTGATCACCACCGAGGTCTCGTCACGGGCGAGCAGGTCCTCGAGCAGTGGGCGCAGACCGGCGGCATCGTGGTGCAGGTCGAGCACGTGGACGTTGTCGACGCCCATCGACGTGCACACCGACTCGAAGCTGATGCGGTTGGTCGGGCTGTGGTCGAGCAGGCGCCCGGTGCCCGGGTGCTCTTGTTGGCCGGTCATGGCGGTGGTGGCGTTGTCGAGGATCAACACTACGTGGCCGGTGGCCGGCGGGTTGTAGACCATCTCGGCGATGCCGGTGAGTCCGGAGTGCACGAAGGTCGAGTCGCCGATCACGCTCACCACCCGGCGCGCCTCGTCCTCGGGGAGGACGTGACGCAGCCCGAGCCCGACGCCGACGCTCGCGCCCATGCACACGCAGGTATCCATGGCGGAGAAGGGTGGCAGCACGCCGAGGGTGTAGCAGCCGATGTCGCCGGAGACGATGCAGTCGAGGTCACGCAGGGTCTCGAACACCGCGCGGTGCGAGCAGCCGGGACACAGCTCCGGGGGCTTGCCCGCCGGTGGCTCGGTCTCGGGGCTGGTGTCGTTGGCGAGGATGCGTCGCACTCGCGCCACGTTGAGTTCACCGAAGCGGTACTGCTCGGGCTTGCCCTCGGCGGTGATGCCAGCGGCGCGCAGGCTGTCGACCAGCACCGGGTCGCCTTCCTCGATCACCACCAGGCGGTCGACGGTAGCGGCGAAGGCGCGGATGCGCTCGAGCGGCAGCGGGTAGGTCAGGCCGAGGGTCAGCTGGCTGGCCTCGGGCGCGGCCTCGCGGGCGTGTACTGCGGCCACGCCGGTGGCGACGATGCCGAGTTCACGGCTGCCCTGGTGCTCCTCGATCGGTCCCTCGGCCTCGTTCCAGGTGGTGATCTCGGCGAGCTTCTGGCGCAGCCGGCGGTGCGCCGGCTTGGCGAAGGCCGGGATCATCACCCGCGCCGGGATGTCGCGGCGGAAGCTGAGCGCCCCTGCGTCCTGGTGTGGCCGGCGCGGGCGCACCACCGTCTTGGCGTGACAGATGCGGGTGGTCAGACGCAGGATCACCGGGATCTTCCAACGCTCGGAGAGTTCGAGCCCGAGCCAGGTGAAGTCGTAGGCCTGCTGTGAGTCGATCGGCTCGAGCACCGGTGCGGCGGCGGCGCGACCGTAGTGACGGTTGTCTTGCTCGTTCTGGCTTGAGGCCATGCCGGGGTCGTCGGCCGAGACGATCACCAGGCCGCCGTCGACATCGGTGTGGGTGGCGGTGAACAGGGCGTCGGCGGCGACGTTGAGGCCGACGTGTTTCATGGTGACGATGGTACGCGCGCCGGCGAAGGCCGAGCCGCAGGCGACCTCGAGCGCGACCTTCTCATTGGGCGACCACTGGGCGCGGCCGCCGAGGCGATCGAAGGTCTCGAGGATCTCGGTCGAGGGCGTGCCGGGATAACCGGTGCCTAGCCGCACACCGGCGTGCAGCGCTCCCAGGGCGACCGCATCGTCGCCGCTCAACAAAAGCCGTTCTCCAGTCATGGTCTCGGTTTCGCTCTAGTTAGGGTCGGAAGGGTTCTGGTTGCATTATCGGCCCCCCTGTTGCGTCGCAGCAACCAAGAGACCGGCGGCCCTCACCAGCTGAGGCTGAGTTCGGCGCGTACGAAATAGCCATTGTCGCGCCGTTGCGCAGCATAGTAGTCGCCCGGCTGCAGATACTCGGCCACCAGATGACCGGCTAGGTGCGCGTTGAAGTGCGTCTTGAGCCTGGCGGTGAACAGATGGCCGCGGAAGTCGCTCGCGCCGCTGAGGTTGGCCAGCTGCGCGGTGCTGCGGGTGCTGCGCTGGTCGGCCCAGAGGGCGTGATAGTCGAGGGTGAGTCGGGTCGAGGGCAGTAGCTGGGCGATCCAGCCGAGGTTGGCGCGGTGCAGGTTGCTCGCCTCGCCGACCCGGGTCTCGAGTGGCCACTGGTAGATCATCAGCTCGCTCCACTGCGGCCAGCGTCCCCACAGCGGGTCGAAGGCCTGGTCGCCGGCGCTGTCGGGGTCGTCGCCGGAGAGGTACTCGTAGTCGAGATGGAGCTTGCCGTGGAGCCCGTCGCCGAGGTCCAGCGTCAGCCGGCTGTTGAACCCGAGGGCGTCGAGATCGCGCCCGTTGCGCGTGCCCCACTCGTAGACGCCCTCGGCGCGCAGCCGCCAGCGCTCGGCCAGCGGGGTGTCGAGGCGCGCGCCGGCGGCGTAGACGTCGCCGCTGTCGGTGGGTGCCGGGAAGGGGTAGCCGTTGCTGACACGGCGGTTGCCCGGGGTCTGGTTGGGCCGGGCGTGTTTGTAGATGAAGTAGCCGTCGAGATCGGCGCCGGGGATCAGCGCGCGGTTGCGGGCATAGAGGATGAGGCCGCTCTCGTGCTGCTCGATCTGGTCCTCGAGCTCGCCGTTGAGCGCCTGCGGAAAGCGTCCGGTGTCGGCGCTCTGGTCGATGTAGACCAGGTCGAGCTGGGTGTCGCCGGCGAGGGCGAGGGTGGCGCGGGCGGCGTCGAAATAGATCGAGCGCGAGCCGTCGAAGGGGCTGCTCTCGAGCACCAGCCAACCATTGCCGAAGATCAGGTCCTGGCGGCCGAGCCGGAGGGTGAGCGGCAGCCCGCCGGGTTCCTCGAGGGTGAATACCAGCCGGTCGAGGAGCACCCCGCCGCTGTAGTTGCGCTCGAACCCGTGCAGCGGCCAGTCACCGGGGGTGGGCCGCACATAGTGGCGCCCCTCCCAGATCAGCCGGGCGTCGAGGCGCTCGCCGGGGTCGATCTGGTAGCCGCCCCAGAGCCGGGCACGATAACGCTGGAAGTTGCGCTCGGCGGTGGGGCTGTCGCTGTTGAAGCCGACGTTGCCGATGAAGACCTGACGCAGGCGTAGATCGGCGCCCCAGTCGAAGGCGTTGTCGGCTGCTTGGGTCGGGGCCGCAGGCAGTAGCGCCGCGAACACGACGAGGCCAGGGATGAGCCTAGCGCAACGCATCTTCGACCTGCTGTTCCTCGAGCGCCCAGCGGCGGTCCTCGGCGCTGAGCTCGTCGGTTGCGGTATCGCGTCGTAGCCAACCGTAGAGCACGCAGATCAGGGTCACCAGGATGCTGCCGAGATAGGCCAGCCAGACCCAAGGGTCTTCGATACCGAGCATGCGTCATCTCCTGTGGCCCGGTTGCTCCGGGCGTCGTTGTCTCGTCGCCGCCGGCGGTGAAGACGGCGTCAGTCGCCGGTGCGCTGCTCCGGGAAGCAGCGCGCCAGGTGTGCGGGTTCGGGGGGGCGGGTGAGCGCGCTCACCAGGATCAGCGTCAGGGTGGCCGCCGGCAGTGCGATCAGCACCGGATCGACCATCGGCCAGTTGGGGTGACCGGCGAGCAGGCTGGTCTCGCCGCCGGTCAGGTGCTGTACCAGACCGATGGCGCCGGCCTCCTTGGACTTGACCAGCACCAGCCAAAACAGTGACACGCCCATGCCCACCACCATCGAGGCCAGCGCCCCGACGCGGGTGGCGCGACGCGAGAACAGGGCGCCGAAGTAGGCCGGAAGGAAGCTCGCCGCGCACAGCCCGAAGAAGATCGCGGTGAAGCGCGCGACCACATACTCCTGACGCACCGCGTAGCTGATGGTGACGGCGATCAGCAGCCCCACCATCACCGCCAGGCGCATCACCATGAGGCTCGGCTCGCGCTGGCGCCCACGCCCGATGCGTTCGTAGAGGTCACGCCCGGCGGCGGTGCCGATGGTATGGAACTGGCTCGACATGGTGCTCATCGCCGCGGCCAGCAGCGCGAGCAGGAAGACCACGCCGAACCAACGTGGCAGGGCCGCGCCGATATAGGCGGGGATGATGCGATCGGCGTCGCCGTCGACGGCACTGATCGCGCTGGCGCGACCACTGATCAGGGTGATGGGGGCGCCGCTGGTGTCGTGGGCGCTGCTGCGGCTGGTGACGATCAGCGGGAGCGGCTGGCGCGCCGGATCGGTCGACCACAGCCCCTGCGCGTCCTGGACCATCGGCTGGATCAGGGCGTGGTCGTGTGCGCTGTCGAGCGGCTCGACCAGCTGACCGTGGATCTCGGGACCGTGTTGGGCGAACCAGACGTTCGACAGACTGCCGACCAGATAGGGGGTGCCGACCATCAGCAGGATGAACACCGCCCCCACCGGTACCGCGCGATCGAGTTCGCGGCGGCTGCGTACGGTCATGAAGCGCACCGCCAGCTGCGGCTGAGCGAGTACGCCGATGCTGACCCCGAGGATGATGCCGCTGACCACGATCCACCACAGGTCGTAGCGCTCCGAGCCCCAGCCGAACGCGGGCATCGCCGTCCAGCCGCGATGTCCTATCTCCTGTAGTGGCGCCGGTACCAGATCGGCCATCTCGGTGAGCGCCCGGTGGGCCTCGCCGATGCCGCCGAGCGAGGCATAGGTGAATACCAGCAGAAACAGCATCGCCCCCATCATCACCAGCCCCTGCAGGGTGTCGGTGTACATCACCGCCTTGAGTCCGCCGGGGATGACGTAGGCGGCGGTGATCAGCGCGAAGACCAGCAGCGCGACCTCGAAGTCGATGCCGAACTGGGTGGCGGCGAAGACGCTGCCGCCGGTCATCACCGCCGCGGCGTAGAGCGGCATGAAGAGGAAGATCAGGCCACCGGAGAAGAGCTGGATGGCGCGGCTCTGGTAGCGCTTGCCGAGTAACTCGGGGAAGGTGTGGGCGCCGAGATGATGGCCGAGCCGGCGGGTCGGCTCGCCGAGTAGTACGAAGGCAAGCAGGATGCCGATGGCGATGTTGGTGAACACCAGCCACAGCAGGCTCATGCCGAACAACCCGGCGACCCCGCCGAAGCCGACGATGGCTGCGGTGGAGATGAAGGTGGCGCCATAGGAGATGGCCATCACCACCGGATGGGTGCCACGGCCGCCGACGAGGAAGTCGGCCGCCGAGCGGGTGCCGCGATAACCGAGCCAGCCGAGATAGGCGGTCGTCAACAGATAGGTCAGAATGACGACGATGTCGATCCAGCCTAGGGCCGCGGTGTCGGGCATGTTTTCCCCTCGATCAGGTCGTTGGCGTGTGCGGGGGCGAAAAATACCCAACTCGTGCGGGGCTTTGTATAGACCCAGCGCAGTTAAATAGGGTTTTTTTGAAGGTTTTGTTGCATCGAGGGACGTTTATGGAGAACTACAAGGTCGTCCGCCCCGGACATCTCAACCATTATGGCCATCTGTTCGGTGGCTTCATGCTGCAGTGGGTCGACGAGATCGGTTGGATCGCCGCCAGCCGTGACAACCCTGGTTGTCGCTTCGTCACCATCGGCATGGACCGGGTGGAATTCCATCGCGGGGTCGGTGAGGGTGCGGTGCTGCGCTTCGAGGCCGCCGAGGCGCGTCGTGGCACCAGTTCGTTGACCTATGCGGTGAGCGTCTTCGCCGACGATCTCGAGACCGGCACCGAGCAGGCGATCTTCTCGACCTGCATCACCTTCGTCCGGGTCGACGAGGACGGGCGCAAGTGCCCGTTGCCGGTGCGCTGAGGTCAGTCGTCAGCCGGAAAGACTGAACCGCTAAGACGCAAAGCGCGCAAAGTTTTTTAATTTCAAGGCGTTGACGGCTGGAGCTGCTTCCTGCTGAAGGCTGAAGATAGCTTGCTCTTTTCCCGCTTCGCGACCTTGGCGTCTTGGCGGTTCAATCTCGCTGGCCGCTGGCGCCGCGTGTCCTCACTCGGTCGGCGCGGTGACGAGGTGGAGTTCGAGGGCCGCGCGCAGTTCGGGGGCGAGGGTGTGCGAGTCCCCTGGCTCCAGGGCGATCTGTACATGGACGGTGCGCGCCCGCGCGACGAGGTGGCCGTGGGCGTCGAGGAAGCGGTAGCCGAGGCTGAAGGAGCGGCGGCGCAGTTCCAGGACCTCGACCTCGACGCTGATCCGCTCGCCGTGCTGGATCGGTTGCAAATAGTCGGCCTCGGCATGGGTGAGCGGCAACAGCCGTGTCTGCTCGGCGATCAGCGCCGGTAGCGGCTGGCCGACCTCGCGCATCAACGCCTCGTAGGCATCGTGGGCGTGGCGGAACAGATGGGCGAAGAACAGGCGCCCGGCGGCATCGGTGTCGTGTAGCTGGACGATGAAACGGTATTCGAAGGGACGGGAGATCATGACGCGTTCTGGCTGCAACTGGCACTGGATCGCGATGATAGCAGCGCGTTGTGAGCGGCGGTTACACTCCCACGTTGAGGTTGAACGAATCGACGCACCTCGTGTCGTGTGCGTCATGGAACGGAGCGTCAGGATGCACAATGACTTCGAGAGTCCCTTCGTCGGCAAGTCGCTGCGCGAGCAGGTCACCAATCCCAATATCCAGGTTGGTGACTACAGCTACTACTCGGGCTACTACCACCATCACTCCTTCGAAGAGTGTGTGCGCTATCTCGACCCCGAGCGAGACGACGTCGATCGTCTCATCATCGGTCGTTTCTGCTCGATCGGTAGTGGTGCGGTCTTTATGATGGCCGGCAACCAGGGACATCGTACCGACTGGATCAGCACTCATCCCTTCTTCTATCGCGATGCCGCTCCCTTCGCCGGCGCCCTCGATGGCTATGTCCCGGCCGGTGACACCGTCATCGGCAACGACGTCTGGATCGGTAGCGAGGCGATGCTGATGCCCGGGGTGCGGGTCGGCGACGGTGCCGTCATCGCCAGTCGCGCCCTGGTCAGTCGTGATGTGCCGCCCTATACCATCGTCGCGGGCAATCCGGCGCGCCCGATTCGGGCTCGGTTCACCGCCGAGGAGATCGAACAGCTGCTCGAGATGGCCTGGTGGAACTGGACGCCCGAGTTGCTCGAGGCGGCGATGCCGCTGCTCTGTGCTCAGGATGTTGCCGCCCTGCACGATTTCTGGCTGCAAGGTCGCGACCCCGCCTGATTCGGTATCGGCCGGTTGATTCTTGCTCGCTCGAGCCCAGTCTCCGGGGGAGTCGGGCAGGGCTGAGGTCGTGGGCCATGCCCGGCGTGGTCTTCAATCAGCCCATGCAAGGAGGTCTGTGATGTCCGCAGCAATGCACGCGTCGTTCATCCGTCGAGCCCTCGGTGGGGTGCTCCTCGGGCTCATGGTGACGGCGCCGGCACTCGGCGAGGAGACATCGCCGGCGACCACGCCGATGCCGATGTCCGGTCAGGGGCAGATGATGCCCGGTGGCATGCCGCCGGGGATGGGGCCTGGTGGTCCCGCCGGGATGCCACCGATGATGCGCTCACGTATGGCGATGCAGCAGGCACACATGGAACGTATGGAGCGTCACATGGCCAACATCGAACGTCTGCTCGAGGAGCTGGTCGAACTACAGCGTCAGGGCGACTGAGCCCACGTCGGCGCGTCCGTGGGCGCGCCTATCGATACACTCCGCAGCGAGGTCCGTCATGCAGCCCGCCAGCGATGCCGCGACGGATCCGGTCTGTGGCATGACCGTTTCCGCCGCCGCGCCCCATACCCAGCACCATCGTGGTGCGACCTACCGTTTCTGCAGTACGCACTGTCTCGAGCGCTTTCGTGACGATCCCGAGCGTTATCTCGGCACCGCCGAGCCCGCACCCGCCCCTGCGGTGCCGTCGGCCACCACCTACACCTGCCCGATGCACCCCGAGGTCCGCCAGCAGGGGCCGGGCAGCTGTCCCGAGTGCGGCATGGCGTTGGAGCCATTGACGCCGCCGGGACCGACCTACACCTGTCCGATGCATCCCGAGGTGGAGCGCCAGGCCCCGGGCGATTGTCCCAAGTGCGGCATGGCACTGGAGCCGGTCGGGCCGATGTCGGACCGACCCGACCCCGAGTTCGTCGACATGCGTCGACGTTTCTGGGTCAGCTTGGCGCTGTCGTTGCCCTTGCTGGTGGTGGCGATGGTTGGTGACCTGCGTGCGCAGTGGTTGCCGGAGGCGCTGTCACCGCAGGCGTTACGTTGGTTGCAGGCGCTGCTCGCCACCCCGGTGGTGTTGTGGGCCGGCGCGCCCTTCTTCGTGCGTGCCTGGGGCTCGCTGCGTCGGCGCCGTCTCAATATGTTCACCCTGATCGGGCTCGGGGTGGGGGCGGCCTGGGGTTACAGTCTGGTGGCGCTGCTCGCCCCGGGCCTGTTCCCCGAGACGATGCGCACCGCCGATGGTGGGGTGCACGTCTACTTCGAGGCCGCGGCGATGATCACCACCCTGGTGCTGCTGGGGCAGGTGCTGGAGCTGCGCGCGCGTCAGCGCACCGGCGCGGCGATCCGCGCCCTGCTCGGGCTGGCGCCGAGCGAGGCGGTGCGATTGTTGGCCGACGGCGGCGAGGAGCGGGTGGCGATTGCCGATATCCAACCCGGCGACCGGCTGCGTATTCGTCCCGGCGAAAAGATCCCGGTCGATGGCGAGGTGCTCGAGGGGCGCAGCCAGGTCGACGAGTCGATGCTCACCGGCGAGCCGATGCCGGTCACGCGCGGTGCCGGTGAGCCACTGATCGGCGCCACCCTCAACGGCAGCGGTGCGCTGGTGATGCGCGCCGAGCGGGTCGGGGCCGACACCCTGTTGGCACAGATCATCGAGTTGGTCGGGGCCGCGCAGCGCTCGCGTGCGCCGATCCAGCGCCTCGCCGATCAGGTCTCGGCCTGGTTCGTGCCCGCGGTGATCCTGGTCGCGCTGCTCACCTTCGTCCTGTGGTGGTCGCTGGGGCCAGAGCCGGCGCTGGCCCATGCCTTGGTCAACGCCGTGGCGGTACTGATCATCGCCTGTCCCTGTGCCCTCGGGCTGGCCACGCCGATGTCGATCATGGTCGGCAGCGGCAAGGGCGCCGGGGTCGGGGTGCTGTTCCGCGACGCCGAGGCCTTGGAGCGGCTCGAACGGGTCGATACCCTGGTGATCGACAAGACCGGTACCCTCACCGAGGGCCGCCCCCGGGTGGTGGCGATCGAGCCGCTGGCTGGGCACTCCGCCGAGTCGCTGCTGAACCTCGCCGCCGCCGTCGAACGCGCCAGCGAACACCCGCTGGGCGCTGCCGTGGTCGGTGAGGCCGAGCGTCGCGGGCTCGACGTCCCCGCCGCCGAGGGGTTCGATTCGGTGAGCGGCGAGGGTGTCGTGGCGCGGGTCGAGGGGCGTGATGTCGTGCTCGGCAACGCCCGTCGTCTCGCTGCCGCCGAGGTCGCGGTCGAGCCGCTGCAGGCGTGGGCAGAGCACGCCCGCGACCAGGCGCAGACGGTGATCTTTGTCGCCGTCGACGGCGTCCTGGCCGGGGCGATGGCGATCGCCGATCCGATCAAGTCCACCACCGCCGAGGCGGTCGACCTGCTACGCGCGCAGGGGCTGGAGTTGGTGATGCTCACCGGCGACGGTCGGCGTACCGCCGAGGCGGTGGCGCGCACGCTCGGCATCGACCACGTCGAGGCCGAGCTGTTGCCGGCGGACAAGGCCGCGGTGGTGGCGCGGTTACAGGGCGAGGGGCGGCGGGTGGCGATGGCCGGTGACGGTATCAACGACGCCCCTGCACTGGCCCGTGCCGAGGTCGGTATCGCGATGGGTAGTGGTACCGACGTGGCGGTAGAGAGTGCCGGCGTGACCCTGGTCAAGGGCGACCTGCGCGCCTTGGTACGGGCGCGCAGGTTGAGCGTGGCGGTGATGCGTAACATCCGCCAGAACCTGTTCTTCGCCTTCGTCTACAACGCGCTCGGTGTCCCGGTCGCGGCCGGGGTGCTCTATCCGGTCTTCGGGCTGCTGCTCTCGCCGATCGTCGCCGCCGCCGCGATGAGTCTCAGCTCGGTCTCGGTGATCGCCAACGCGTTGCGGCTCAAATCCCTGAAACTCTGAACTCTGGAGCAATGAACGATGCATCATGGTTGGATGCCCGGTGGGCTTGGTTGGATCTTCTGGATCCTAGTGATCCTGGGTGTGGTCTGGGCACTGCGCGCCGGGCGACGTGAACAACGCGGCGCCGAGGGCCGTGCCAGCGAGGAGGCGTTGCGGATCCTCGAGTCACGTTATGCGCGGGGTGAGATCGAGCACGAGGAATTCGAGCGCCGTCGCCAGGATCTGCTGCGCTGAGTCGCGCACGCATCAGGGGGCGTGTCACACCAGGGCTGCACGCGCGGTGACCGTGTCGTGATGGGGGTGGGCGATGTACAGGGGCGTCTCGCGGTGTCGGTGGGGACTGTGGTTGGCGGTCTTGTTCGTGCTCGCTGGCTGTGCGGACAAGACGCGCGAGCTGATGCCGACCCCGCAGCTCTATCAGTCACCGGCGCAGCGCGCACTGTTTACCCGCGCGCTGCGTGACCCGCGCGCACTCGAAC